>CAYUNM010000058.1:25367-32237 GCA_964446175.1 uncultured Kofleriaceae bacterium | reverse complement strand
GCGAGGCGCTGGACCTTATCGAAGTCCATATGCACGAGGCGCCGGTCGGTCGGCGCCCGGGTCCTCGTGGCGTCGATGACGAGCACGCCCGCGAGCAGCACGGCGATGGCCGCGAGCACGCCAATACCGCGCCAGGATGCAATCACCTGCGCCTCCGCCGTGCGAGTCCCGCGCGCGCCTTCACGAGCGCCTCCGCCGCGCGAGCAGCAGCGCGCCGCCGACGAGCAGCCACGCGAGCGGGATGCCGGCCGTGCACAGCGCGATGACCGCGCGGCGCTGCCCCGCCGTCATGACGAGCTTCACCTGATCCGGCGCGCGCGCCGCGACCGCGACCGCCGGAGCCGGCTTGCCGGCGAGCCACCGCACGGCGTGCGCGATCCACAGGTCGCCGGCCGAGGCGCCGCCCGCGAGCAGCGACGTCGCGAACGACTCCGCGCTGCCGAGCGCGATCACGTGATGCGTGCCGGCGGCCGCGAGCGCGACGGGCCCGGCGAGGTCGTCGGGGTCCTGCTGCGGCCGGTGCGTGCGGTCGCGCTCGCCCCACGACGCGGGCGACGCGCTGATCAGTGGCGCGGCGTGGCCGGAGACGGTGAGCGCGCGCGGCTCGTACCACAGCGTCGGTCGCGCGCGCTGGAAGCCGGCGTTGACCGGGTGCGAGGCGTAGCCGTCGAACACGAGCAGCGCGCCGGGCAGCTCGCGCATCGCGAGTGTCGGATCGACCGCGATCGCGTCGGTGATGCCGATGCCCTCGTTGCCGAGCAGGCCTTCGAGGCCGGTCGGGGCGAGCGCGTTGTCGATCGGGCGCGAGGCGGCGGCGACGAGCAGGCCACCGCCGCGCGCGACCAGCGCCTGCAGCGCGAGCGCCTCGTCGGCGGGGAGCGGCGACGCCGGACCGGCCACGATCGCGACGTCGCAGCGCGCGGGCAGCGGGCCTTCGACCGCCTCGACGGTGACGCCCGTCCCGCGCAGGCGATCGGCGACCGCGGACCAGTCGGCGTCCTTCGCGGCGTGCTCGACTGGCAGCTCGCCGTGGCCGGTCGTGAAGCACGCGGTCACCGGCGCGGCCTGCGTGAGCTCGGCGAGCGAGCCCGTGAGCGCCCGCTCGATCGCGACCTGGGCGATCGCGCCGGTCGCATCGATATCGGCGAGCTGGAGCAGATCGACGGCGCGGCGCTTGCCGGCGACCTCGACGATCACCGCGCCGTTCGACGCGAGGTCGCGCGGCAGCACGCCGGCGAGCCGCGCCGCGGCCGGAATGCCGCCGGGCAGCGCGGCCGGATCGACGCGCGCGACGCGCACGGGGCCCGCGTTCGCCATGCGGTCGGCGACGCGCGCGACCTCGTCGTAGATCGGTGCGAGCGCACCGAGCGTCGGCTCGACGATCGTGATCGTCGCGGGTGCGGGCAGCGCGGCGACGAGCGCGCGCGTCTCCGGATCGAGCGAGTTGCGGCGCGCGGCGCTGACGTCCCAGCTCGCGGGATGACGCGCGGCGAGCACGAGCCCGAGCGCACCGATCGCGGCGACGAGCCCGGTCGCGAGGATGCGCCGGCCCGTATCGCGGCGGCGACCCGCGCACGCGAGCGCGATCGCGAGCGAGAGTCCCGTCGCGGCCAGCGCGAGGACGAGCACGACCGCGGGCAGCGCGAGCTCGCCGCGTGCGAGCGTGACGAGCTGGGCACGGATGCTCAGCGCCGCGGGCACGTGCAGCTCCGGCCAGACGCTCGGCAGCTCGCCGACGAGGAACAGCAGGATCAACAGGCCGAAGCCGAGCGCGCCGGCCGCGAGCGAGGTCGTCGTCGCGGCGCTCGCCGCCACCGCCCACGCGAGCAGCGCCGCCCCCATCGCGATCGCGCCCGCGTAGCCGCAGACGATCGACGGGACGTCCCAGCCGCCGCCATCCGCGCGGAACAGCGCGACGACGCCGAGGTACGCGAGCGTCGGCAGCCACAGCAGCGCGTACACGGTCACGGCCGCGAGCCACTTGCCGACGACCGCGGCGCCCTCGCCTACCTGCGCGGTGAGCAGCAGCTCCCAGCCGCCGCCGCGCTTGTCGTCGGCGATCGTGCGCATGCCGAGCAGCGTCACCACGACGAGCTGCAGCACCCACGTCAAGAGCGTGCCCGCGAGCTGGCCTTCGAGCAGCGCGCCGAGCGGCGCCGGCTTGCGCGGGTCCGAGAGCGCGCCGACGAGCCCCGCGAACGCGATGCCCTGCACCGCCAGGAACAGCCCGCCGACGACGTACACGATCGGCGCGCGCAGCGTCACCTGCAGCTCGCGGCGCCAGACCCAGTACAGCTGCCTCACGTCGCCTCCAGCAGCTTCATCACGGCGTCGTCGAGGCGCTCTGTCTTCGTCTGCTCGCACAACGCACGCGGCGTATCACACGCGACGAGCGCGCCCTCGCGCAGGACCGCGACCCGCGCCGCGATCGCCTCGAGATCCGCGACCGCATGGCTCGACACGAGCACGGCGCGCTGCTTCGCGGCCTCGATCAGCTGCTCGCGCAGCTCGCGCGTCTGGATCGGGTCCATGCCGCTCGTCGGCTCGTCGAGCACGAGCAGCGGTGGATCGCCGAGCAGCGCATCCGCGAGCCCGACGCGCTGGCGAAAGCCCTTCGACAGCGTGCCGATGCGCTGATCGGCGCGCTCCTCGACGGCCGCTGCCTGCATCGCCTTCGCGACGGCCTCGGCGGCGCAGCCCTTGAGGCGCGCGCGCGTCGTCAGGTGCTCCCGCACCGTCAGCTCGGCGGGCGCCGGCGCGTGCTCGAGCAGGTAGCCGAGCCTGGCCTGCGCGCGCGTGCGGGCCGAGGCGATCGAGAGGCCGTCGATCGACGCGGTGCCAGCATCGGCGTCGAGGAAGCCGGTCGCGATCCGCAAGAGCGTCGTCTTGCCGGCGCCGTTGCGGCCGACGAGCAGCACGGCCTCGCCGGCCGCGACCTCGAGCGTCACGCCCGCGAGCGCGGTGCGCGTGCCGTAGGCCTTGCGAATGCCGTCGAGCCGCAGCACGCCTGCAGCATAGCGCGCCGGCTGAGTCGGCGTCGGTCGTGCGGCGGATCGGGAGCTCGATCGTGAACGTCGTGCCGCTGCTGCCGGAGTCGCACGTGATCGTGCCGCGGTGGTCGTCGACGATCCTCTTCACGATCGCGAGGCCGAGGCCGGTGCCGCCCTTCTTGTTCGTCGCGAACAGCTCGAACAGGCGGCCGCGCAGCTCGGGCGGGATACCGGAGCCGGTGTCGCTGACCGTGAACTTCAGCCAGTCGCCGTCGCGCGAGCACGTGACGCGAAGCTTGCCGCCGTCGGGCATCGCCTCGATCGCGTTGCGCGCGAGGTTATGGAACACGCGCAGCAGCTTCTGCTCGTCGAAGTACGCGATCCCGTCGTAGGTCGCCTCGACCCGGAAGTCGATGCCTCGGCCCGCGGTCGCGGCGCCGAGCTGCGTCGTCAGGTCCTCCGTGAAGCGATTGACGTAGACCTTGCGCACGACGAGATCCGTCTCGCCGCGCGCGAACGCGAGCACCTCGCGCGTCATGCCGGCCATCAGGTCGAACTGGCGCTGGATCTGCTCGACGTACTGCTCGCGCTGCTGGCTCTCGTCGGAGGCCGCCATCAGCTGCGCGTAGCCCGAGATGATCGTCATCGGCGTCTTGAGATCGTGCAGCAGGCCCGCGAGCATCCGCCCGATCGACGCCAGCCGATCGCTCTTGCTCTGCTCGCTGCGCCGCCGCGCCAGCCCGATCGCGCTCGCCGCCTGCCCCGCGATCAGCACGAGCAGCTTGAGATCGGCCTCCGTCCACGGCGTGCCGTCGCGCTTCGTCTTGCGCTGGTCGATGATCTCGATGCCGCCGATCACGTCCTCGCCGTCGACGAGCGGCGCGATCATGATGTGCTGCGGCGTCACGCCGGTCTCGCGCGCGATGTCGACCGCGTGGCGCGGGTCGTGCGCCGGATCGTCGACGATCAGCGGCATCTTGTGCGAGATCGACCATCCGATCAGCCCCGTGCCGTGCGGCAGCGTGCGCTCGATCAGCCGCGGCGCCGCCGGCCCTTGCACCGTGCGGAACCGCAGCGAGCCATCCGTATCGACGAGCGCGATCGATCCCGCACCACCGCCGAGCACCGTGATCGCCTGCGCGAGGATGCGCGACAGCAGGTCATCGAGATCGAGCGCGCCCGACAGCTCCTTCTCGACTTCATAGAGCGCGTTGAGCTCGCGCTGCCGCCGCTCGAGATCGCGACGCGCATCGAGCAGCTGCTGGTTCTGCGTGACGAGCGAGTGATACAGCCGAGCGTTCTCGATCGCGATCGCCGCCTGACTCGCGAGCGCACCGAGCAGCTCTTCATCCGCCGTCGTGAACGGCCCGCCCGTCTTGTTGAGCACCTGCAGCACGCCAACGAGCCCACCGAGCGCCCCGACCATCGGCACGCTCAGGATCGACCGCGTGCGATACCCGCTCTTGACGTCGACCGCCGGCTGGAAGCGCTGATCCGCGTACGCCTCCGGGATGTTGACGATCTCGCGCGTCTGCGCGACCCACCCCGCGATGCCCTCGCCGACGTCGAGCCGGATCTCGACCACTGCACCGCCCTGCACGACCTTGCTCCACAGCTGCCGCCCGTCCTCGGTGACGAGGAACAGCGTCGAGCGGTCCGCCTCCATCAGGACGGTGACCTTCTCCATGATGAGTCGCAGCAGCGCGTCGAGATCGCCGACCGTCGACAGCGCGCGACTCACCTCCTGGACGAGCGAGACCTTCTTCTGCTCGCGGCGCAGCGCGGACTCCAGCTCCCCGAAATCCGGGGCGGTGGTCGCCAGGCCCTTACCGTCCGCCATCAGGCGGTCATCGTATCACTGCCAGCCGCGGCGCCGGATCACTCCATGCCGCGGCGGCGCAGGTCGTCCTCGTCGAGGCCTTCGAGGTGACCGATCTCGTGCAGCAGCGTGTCGCGGATCTGTTCGGTGAGCTCGGTACGCGTCTTCACCGCGCGAGCCAGGTTCTTGCGATACAGCACGATCGAAGGCGACTCGTCGCCGGGCGCGGGCGTGCGCCCGACCGGCCCGCGATATAGCCCGAGGATCGTCGGCGGGAACGGTGGCTGGACCGCCTTGAGGTCCGCCGCCTCCGGCAGGTCCTCGATCTCGACCTTGATCGACTGCACGCGCGCCTTGCGGTCGGGCGGCAGCGTCGCGATCACCGCATCGATCTCCTTCTGGAAGTCCGCGGTCGAGATCAGCACCGGCGGCGTCAGCTCGCCGGGCGCCAGCGTGACCGCCTTCGCGAGCTCCGCGTCCGCCGCCGCCGTCTCGCCGAGCTCCTCGAGCGTCAGCCCGAGCATCTGGTGCGTGTACGCATCATCCGGCTGGATCGTCAGCGCCTTCTCGAGCACCGTCTTCGCATCGGCGAACCTGCTCAGGTCGAACAGCGCGACGCCCTTCTCGTGCAGCGCATCCCCGCGCCCCGGCGCGATCCGCAGCGCCGCATCGACCCGCTCGAGCGCCTCGTCACTCCGACCGAGATCGTTGAGCGCCTGCGCCTCGAGCACCGCGAGGTCCGCCGCGAGCGGCGCGTTCCGCCGCCGCCGTGCGATCGCCCGCCGGCTCCCGCGCTGCGCGAGCTCGAGCCCGAGCCGCAGCGCATCCCGCCCGCGCTCGCCCTTGCCATTGATGTAGAAATCCGCGACCGCGCGCAGCGTCTCCGGATCATCGGGATCCAGCGACAGCGCCAGCGAGTACGCGACCTGCGCCTCGTTATCCCGCCCTAGCGCCGCCAGCGCCGCCCCGCGCAGGTGATTCGCCTCGACGCTCGTCGGCGCCAGATCCGCCGCGCGATCCGCGCACGTCCACGCCGCGCCGTACAGCCCCTGCTCCAGATCCTTGTTCGCCTCGTCGAGCAGCGCGCTCACCCGCGTGTCGTCATCCGCCGAGTCCGGCACCTTCGCCCCGCACTCGACGACCGCCTCTTCATGGTGCGGCCGCACTCCACCCTCGATGATCCCCTTGCCCGGCTGCTGCACGGCCGTCGCCGCCGCCGCCGTCGGCCCCGACGCCGACCCCTTCCCGCTCTGGCTCGGCGCCGCGCTGCGACAACCAGCAAGCACGGCGAGAACGGCCACCCAGCGCATGGCCGCAAGCATAGCCCGCCCACACCTCGAACGCGAAACCCGTGCAAGCGTCCGACATCACTAGTACCGTAAGACCAAATGGACGGAGACGTCTGGCACCTGGTGGAGGGCCGGCGGGACGACGGCGCCCCCGCGATCTTCCGAATCCGCGAGCTCGCGCCGCGCCCCGAGCTCCCGCGCATCTTCGTCGTCGAGATGCCGTACCCGATCACCGAGATGTCGAACCTGCCGAACGCGGCCGCCTACCGCCGCCTCGCCCAGTTCGAAGAGCAGTGGATCGTCCCGACCTGCGCCGCGACCGGCTACGAGCTCGTCGGCCTCAAGATCGAGGAAGGCTCGTTCTTCCTCTACATGTACGGCGCGACCGACCCGCAAGCCGTCGTCGCCCGCCTCTCCCCGTTCGACGCCGCGCTCGGCTTCTACGACGACGAGGATCCGTCCTGGGGCGAGTACGCCACCCTCCGCGACCTGCTCGACCAGGCCAAGGCGATGCCGATGCACACGCAGCTGCCGGCGCGCAGCGGCCCGACCCTCGCGCCGCCGCGCGCTCAGACGGTCGCCGAGACGCCGGCCGCCACCGCCGCACGCGCGACCAGCTCCGCCGCGAAGCGCACGACGGCGATGAAGAAGCCGGCGGCGAAGAAGGCGCCAACGAAGAGGCGCGCGGCGAAGGCGGCTGCGAAGAAGACCGCCGCGAAGAAGACCGCCGCCAAGAAGACCGCCGCCAAGAAGACCGCCGCCAAGAAGACCG
>CAYUNM010000058.1:0-25267 GCA_964446175.1 uncultured Kofleriaceae bacterium | reverse complement strand
AAGAAGACCGCCGCCAAGAAGACCGCCGCCAAGAAGACCGCCGCCAAGAAGACCGTCGCGAAGAAGACCGCGACGAAGGCAAGCGGCCGGCGCGCACCGAAGAAGCGCTAGCGGGTCGTCACCACCTGCATTCGCGAAGCGCCGCGCGGACTATCTGCTCGAGGGCCGCGCCCGACCCCACACGCCGGCGTGCGGCAGTCACGGCTCGCTCGGCCTCGCGCGGCTTCGCGCCGAGCGTGGTCAATGCGCTCACCGCGTCGCGCGCGATGTACTCGGCGGGCTCGAGCGCATGCTCGTCGGATCGCGATTCCCCCACGTGGGGGACCGTCGCGAGCTCTGCTGCAGCTGATTCCCCCACGTGGGGGACCGCCGCGAGCTCTGGTGCAGCTGATTCCCCCACGTGGGGGACCGTCGCGAGCTCTGGTGCAGCTGATTCCCCCACGTGGGGGACCTCGAACCTCCTCGTCACCACGAGCCGCGGTGCCCTCCCCGCGATCATCAGCTCGCCGCGATGGACCGCGCCGTGGTGACCTCCGCACAGCGTGGTCAGGTTCTCCATCTCGTGTCCGCCGCCTCGCGACCGCCACACGATGTGGTGCACGTGAAGAAATCGTGCCGAGCGACAGCCCGGCACCGTGCAGCGCTGTCCATCGCGCTGCTTCACCGCACGTTCGGTCGCGGGTGGCACCGCGCTCTTCGCGCGCTCGGGTGCCCCGGTCGAGCCGATGACGCGCGCGTCGCACGCCACCTCCTCATACTCTGCGTCGCTGATCGCAATCGCCCTTCCGGACGCGTGCTGCCGCGCCTGCTTGCAGCTCTCGCACCGCGTGAACGAGATCTGGGCGCGCGGCGCTTCGCCGGTGCCGGCGCCGTAGCCGCGGCACAGCTCCTCGATCAGCTCGCTGTCATCGACGCGCTCGCCGCGCATCGCCTCGATCGCCTGCCGCACGCTGCGCAGCGCCGCCCGCGCGGCCGGCCGCAACATCATCGCCACCCGCTGCGGTCGTACGTCCGGCTTCGGATCATCCGTCGGCGCATCGCCGTGCTCGCGCTCCGCGACCAGCTCCTCGATCTGGCGCAGGTTCTTCCCCTCGCATGCCTCGAGCCACGCGCGCTCGGTCTTCGGCGTCGCGATGCGCGTCAGCTCCCGCACCGCGCTGTAGCTCAGCTCACCGGTAGCGAGCGCATCTTCGATCGCCGGCAGCGCATCCAGCGCCTCCGCCACACGCAACCGCTCCGATGCGACCTGCGGCCCATACCCCATCGCGTGTTCCAGGTACTCGCGCATCGACACCATCCCGAGCCGCCGCCACAATGTCACGCGAATCGCCTCGCGGATCAGCGCGAGCTCTTCGCTATCGAGTGCGGCCCGCCTCCTCGCCACCGACATCAGCTGGCGATGCAGCTCCATCCACGGCTCCTCGGCCTCACACGCCTTCCACGCGACGACCTGCGGAATTCTGTACGCGACCACGACCCACTCCTTGGCTGAAAGACCCTCTGTACCACGCGAGTTTTCGACGCTCTGATTCGCGCTCTGCGCGACGATCGAGACGCGCAAGGTCGCGCGAGTCACGGCCATCGCGAACGTGCGCGAGCGCAAAGCAGAACGATTCCTCGACGAGAAATCGGCGTGCATCGCGATGCGCGGTCGAATCGCGCGCGCAGACCTGTCAAGCAGATTCGTGTATCGGCGCGAAGAATCACACATCGATGTCTCGGCTTGCACATCACTGCAGGCGCGTGATGGTGTGATTGTCCGGCGACCGGACGAACGCGCACCACTACCCTCGTGCTCGACCGAGCGTTCTGCAGAACAAACGGCGGCGCGGTGGACTTGTGACCGGCCGCGCGCATCTGCGATCGCCACGTAACGCGGCCGCTCACAGGGCCCACCGCGCCCGACCCTCGAGCGAGCGCTCCGTTGAAGAGAAAAAACATTCCGGAGAAGAAGAGCGGAGACGCTCATCCGGCTCGTTGTGGTCTCTCGCGGTGCCTCGCTGTCTGGCAACCGCGAACGGCTGGTGGGTCCCCCACGTGGGGGACGCGTTTGGTTGTTTCGTGGTCCCCACGTGGGGGACCGGTTCGATCGGTTCGTGGTCCCCACGTGGCGGACCGGCTGATCGGTTCGTGGTCCCCCACGTGGCGGACCGGCTGATCGGTCCGTGGTCCCCCACGTGGGGGAATCCTGCGCTCGCGCCGCCCTGTCCGTACGCGCGAACCGCACCCGCCAGTGCCCGTGCGCTTGTGCCCGTGTGTGGTGGTCCCCTTGTGCTTCGGGGCTGCCGAGGTCGGGGGCTCTCGGCCGACGCGCGACGCGCGCAGGTGCCGTGACACGCGCGCGTGCGACGTGCGATCGCGGACGCGAATGAAGCCGTGCGCGTGGCGCGGCGCGTGCGCAAGCGGCGTGCGAGGACGAGCCCCCGACCGAGGCCCTGGCAGCTGCTCGCGAAGCGCGCGGGTTCGTGTCACGCGCCGAGCAGCCGCGAACCGCGCGCGCTCCGCGGTCACGCGACGGCGCGACCGGGGTCGCGCCTCAGGCGTCCGCCCAGTTCTCGCCGACGCCGATGTCGACCTCGAGCGGCACCGACAGCTTGTACACGCTCTCCATCTCCTCGCGCAGCGCGGCGCCGAGCTTGTCGGCGAGCGCGGGCGGCGCTTCGAACACCAGCTCGTCGTGGACTGTCAGCAGGAGCTTGACCGGCCACTTCTCCTTCGCGATGCGCTCCATCGTCCGGAGCATCGCGAGCTTGATGATGTCGGCGCCGGCGCCTTGCATCGGCGTGTTCTGGGCGACGCGCTCGGCGGCGTGCCTCGCCGCGGGCGACTTCGACATGAGGTTCGGAATCGGGCGCCAGCGGCCGAGGAGCGTGCGGGCGCCGCCCTGCGCGCGCGCGACCGCGACGATCTCGTCCATGAACTTGTGGATCGTCGGGAAGCGCTGGAAGTAGCGGCGCGAGTACTCGGCGGCTTGCGTGCGCGAGATGTCGAGCGCGCGTGCGAGGCCGAAGTCGGACTGACCGTAGGAGAGGCCGTAGTTGACGGCCTTCGCGATGCGCCGCTGCTCGGCGGTGACCGCTTCGCGCGCGACCGAGAAGACCTCGGCGGCCGTCTGCGTGTGGACATCGATGTGATCGCGGAACGCGGCCGTGAGCAGCGGGTCCGCCGAGAGGTGCGCGAGGATGCGCAGCTCGATCTGCGAGTAGTCGGCCGCGATGAGGACGTGACCGGGGGCCGCGACGAAGCCGCGGCGGATCTTCATGCCGAGCTCGGAGCGGATCGGGATGTTCTGGAGGTTCGGATCCTGCGACGAGATGCGGCCGGTCTCGGCGACCACCTGGTTGAACGTGGTGTGGATGCGGCCCGTGCGCGGCGAGATCAGCGGCGGCAGCGCGTCGAGGTACGTGCCCTTGAGCTTGGTGACCTCGCGGTGCTCGAGGATCGGCTTGATGATCGCGTGGTCGAGCTGCTCGAGCGTATCCGCGTCGGTCGACAGGCCGGTCTTCGTGCGGCGCACGCCCTTCGTGTCGAGGGCCAGCTTCTCGTAGAGGATCTTCTCGAGCTGCTTGGGCGAGCCGATGTTGAACTCTTCACCGGCGATCTCGTAGATCTGCCGCTCCAGACCAGCGACGCGCGTATCGACCTCGGCCGAGAGCGCCTTGAAGTGCGCGGTGTCGATGTGGATGCCGGTCCGCTCGACCTCCGCCAGCAGGAGCGCGACCGGAAGCTCGATGTCGCGGTAGAGCGTGTCGAGGTTCGAGGCGGTCAGGCGCGCCGGTAGCCCCTCGGCGATCGGCAGCAGCGCAGACGTGATCGCGCCCGCCCACGGCGCCGCGCGCTCGACCTCGACCGGCTCGAGGCTGTGCTTGCCCTTGCCGGCGATCGTGGTGCGCGCGGGGACGAGCACGCCGCCGAGGCGCTGCACGACCGCCTCGCCAGGCTCGGCCTCGGCCGTCGGATCCAGCAAGAAGGCCGCGAGCATCGTGTCCTCGGCGACGCCGGCGACCGCGACCCCTAGATCGGCGAACGCGCGCACGACGGCCTTCGCGTCGTGGCAGATCTTCGCGACGGAGGCATCGCCGAGCACGGCGTGCAGCGGCGCGAGGTCAGCGGCCGGCGGCGGTGCGGGCGCGCCGATGTACCGGTGACCGAGCGGGAGGTACGCGGGCGCCTCGCCCGGCACCGCGACGACGACCGCGACCAGCTTCGCGCGATCGATGCGCTCCGGCGACAGCTCGACCGTGATCGCCATCCGGCCGGCGCGGCGCGCCGCCGCCGCGAGCTCCTCGATCGCCTCGCGCCGCACGATGACGCGCGTGTCGGTGCGCTGCTCGACCTGCGCGAGCGGCGTGGCCTCCGGCGCCGGCACGACCGTGTGGTCCTCCGACGGCGGCATCTTCATCTTCACCTTCTCGACGAGCAGGCCGAACTCGAGCTCGGTGAACAGCTGCAAGAGGCCCGGCAGGTCCCACTCGCCGACGACCAGGTCCTCGAGCTTCATCGGCAGCGGGACATCGCGCTTCAGCTCGACCAGCTTGCGCGAGATCGTGACGCGCTCGAGCTGCGCGGGGTCGCTGAACGGCTGCTTGAGGCGCGGGATGACCGGGTTCGCCTCGATCAGCTTCTCGACGGTGCCGTACTGGGCGAGCAGCTGGGCGGCGGTCTTGTCGCCGCAGCCCTTCAGGCCGGGGATGTTGTCCGAGGTGTCGCCGACGAGCGCGAGGAAGTCCGGAATCTGCTCCGGCGGCACGCCCATCTTCTTGATGACCTCTTCGCGCGTGTACGTCTTCTGGTGGAGCGCGTCGATCATCGTCACGCCGTCGCCGATCATCTGCATGATGTCTTTGTCGGCGCTGTAGATGACGACCTCCCAGCCGCGCTCCTTGGCCTGCTCCACCAGCGTGGCGATCACGTCGTCGGCCTCGACACCCGGCACGGCAATGCACGGCCAGCCGAGGCCGCGAACGATCTTCGGGAAGTAGTCCATCTGCACGGACAGCTCCTCGGGCATGTCCTTGCGGTGGGCCTTGTAGTCCGCAAACATTTCGGCGCGGAACGTCTTCTTTCCGCTCTTGTCGTCGAAGACGACGGCCATGCGCTTGGGCGCGTTGTCTTCCTCGAGCCGCAGCAGCATTCGGGAGAACACGTAGAGCGCGCCCGTCGGCATGCCCTCGCTCGTCGACAGGCGGACTTCCTTGCGCTCGCCGCGCGAGACGTTCATCAGGCCGTAGTGGGCCCGGAACACGTAGCCGTGCCCGTCGACGATGTAGAGGCGCTCCGCCACCGGCGCAAGCTAGCACGCGCCTACGACGCGAGCGTTCACTCCGGGAAGTAGTGCGCTGCGCACGACGGACACAGGCCGTGGCTGATGTTCGCGGGTCGCGCGCGTACGTAGGCGGGCACCCAGTCCCAGCGGTACGCGCGGACGTTCCTCACCTTCCGACACTCCGCGCACATCACGATCAACCCCTGGTGCTCGTACGCATCGCTCGGCGAGCTCGCCGCGCCCGGATAGGGTTCCTCGAGCCGGACCGCGTGCACGATGCCGGTGCCGTGGTCGAGCGGATAGACGCGCATCCGGAACAGCCGCCGCACCTCGGGGCTGCTGCACTCGTAATCGTGATCCCAGGGCTCGCCGCGCGCCGCGACGTTGGCGAACGCATCGACGAAGAACGTGCGCAGCGGCTCGGCAATCACCGAATGGTACTCGGTGCCGATGACGTCGCGCGGGGAGCCGTTGGCACGCGCGAAGTGCCGCCACGCCGGGCTGACGGCGATGATTCGCAGATCGGGCGCCATCGCGCATGCGATCTGGTCGCCGGCAATCGTGTCGAAGAACGCGAGCGCGTCCACGCCGCCAGTATAGCGTTCGGGCTAAGATGCGCTGCATGCACCGGATCGTCGTCGACGCGATGGGTGGCGACCACGCACCCGACGAGGTCGTGCGCGGCGCGGCCGAAGCATCGCTGTCACTCTCGAACGCCGAGATCATCCTCGTCGGCGATGCGCAGGTGCTCGGCCGCCTCCTCCCACGCATGCGTCACGACGGCGCGCGCGTCCGCGTGCACCACGCGCCGACGTTCGTCGAGATGGACGAGAAGCCGGCCGAGGCGCTCGCCGCCAAGCCCGAGGCATCGATCGCGGTCGCGGCCGATCTCGTCGCGCGCGGGGAAGGCGATGCGCTCGTCTCCGCGGGCAATACCGGCGCCTCCGTGCTCGCGTGCGCTCGCCGCTGGCCGCTGCTGCAAGGAGTGCGTCGCGCGGCGCTCGCGGCGGTCTATCCGACCGAGCTGCGCCGCGGCGAGAAAGACGATCCGTTCTCGCTGATCCTCGACGTCGGCGCGACGATCGATGCGACCGCCGAGGACCTCGTCGGCTTCGCGGTGATGGGCTCGGCGTACGCGAAGCTCGTGTCGCAGAACCGCCGGCCGCGCGTCGCGCTGCTGTCGAATGGCACCGAGGCCGGCAAGGGCCCCGCCGAGGTGATCGAGGCGCACGCGCGCCTGGTCGAGACGACCGAGCTCAACTTCATCGGCAACATCGAGGGGCTCGATATCCCGCGCGGCGTCGCCGACGTGGTCGTCACGAGCGGGTTCGTCGGCAACGTCGTGCTCAAGATGCTCGAGGGCGTCTCCGAGACAGTCGTTCGCCTCGCGCGCTACGCCCACAAGGAACGCCTCGCCTGGCGCCTCGGCCTCGTCGCGCTCTCGTCGGCGATCGACCAGCTCAAGGAAGTCACCGACTGGCAGCAGTACGGCGGCGCGCCGCTGCTCGGCTTCACGCACCCGTTCATCAAGGCGCACGGGCGCAGCAACGCGCGCGCGATCCACAACGCGGTCAAGGTCGCGCACAAGGCACTCGCCGGGAACCTGACCGGCAACATCGCGCGCACGATGGCCGAGCTCGACGAGCGGTCGCAGCGACGCGTGGAGGCGTAGTGGGGCTGCTCGGCAAGCTCACGACGCTGCCGCTCCGCGTCGGCGAGAAGATCGGCCTGCTCGAGCCGGATGTCCCTGCTCTGCCGCCCGGCGCACGCCCGCCGCGGCACACGTTCCGCTGGGACCTCGACAAGACGTACCTGCGCACCGAGTTCGACTCGCTCAAGGACCTCGCGAAGAGCGCGATCGAGACCGCAGCCGACAAGCAGGCCTACCCGGGCGCGACCGCACTGCTCCGCGCGCTGCGCCAGGACAGCCATCGCATCTGCATCGTCTCCGGCTCCCCGACGCAGATGCGCCAGGTGCTCGCTGCCAAGCTCGCGCTCGACGGCGTCGAGTACGACGAGTTCGTCCTCAAGAACAACCTCAAGAACATCCTGCGCGGCCGCTTCCGCAGCCTGCGCGCCCAGATCCCGTACAAGCTGCCCGCGATGCTGCGCTCGCGGATCGCGGCCGCCGCCGAGCACGAGACGCTGTTCGGCGACGACGCCGAGGCCGACGCCATCATCTACTGCCTCTACGCCGACCTGATCGCCGGCCGGGTCTCGCTCGCCGATCTCGAGCGCGTGCTGATCGCGTCGCGCGCGTACGACGACGACGCCGAGCGCTGCCTCGCGCTCGCCCGCGACGTCCCCAAGGGCGAGGCCGTGCGCCGCCTCTTCATCCACCTCGACCGCCGCTCGCCGCCGATGGGCTTCCGCCGCTTCGGCCCGCGCCTCGTCCCCGTCTACAACTACTTCCAGGCCGCGCTCGTCCTCTATCAGGACCACGTGCTCACCGCGCGCCAGGTGATCTTCGTCGCCCTCGAGATGCTCGACTCCGGCCAGTACGAGCTCGGCCACCTCGCCACCAGCGTCCAGGACGTCATCCGCCGCGGCCGCATCACGCGCGAGACCGCGCTCCAGCTCGCCTCCGACGCCAACGAGGCGGCAAAGTCCGGCGCGCTCTCCGGCCGCCGCGATCTGCCCCCGTTCGACCAGATCGCCGAGGCGTTTCGCGAGCGAGTCCGCGAGCTTGGCGGGTCGCACGAGGCCGAGGCCGAGGAGATCGAGCCGCTCGACTACGTCCGCCTCGTCGACGAGGAGCACGAGCATCGCCATCGTCGCCGCCGCCAGGGCATGGGGTAACAAAGCTGTGCTTTCCCCGCGCTCGCCGACCTGCCTATAGTCGCGAGCGAGGGAGGAGCCATGCGGCTTCATGCGATTGCGTTCGCGCTGATCATCGGCGCTTGTGGTCCAGGTTCGGAACGACCGCCGATTCCATGCACTGACGGCGCTCAGCAGTGCATGGGAAACGAGCTGCAGGTCTGCACGAACGGCAAGTTCACCAACTCGCAGAGCTGCCCGAGCGCGTGCGACGACCACCTCGGCTGCGTGCTGTGCAAGCCGGGCACCGGCACGTGCATGGGCGAGGTCTCGCACGCGTGCAACGACGACGGCCAAGGCTACACCGATATCACGTGCGATCCGCTGGAGGGCGAGACGTGTGGCAGCGCGGGCGTGTGTGAAGGCGCGTGCTCTCCGCAGGCGCTCGGGCAGACGTACCTCGGCTGTGACTACTACCCGACCGTCACCGGCAATCCCGTCGAGCAGAGCTACGACTTCGCCGTCGTCGTGTCGAACACGACCAGCACCGACGCGACGATCACGATCGACGGTGGCGCGCTGATGGCGCCGGACACGTTCACGGCGCCCGCGGGGAAGGCGATCCAGCACAACCTCCCGTGGGTGCCCTCGCTCAAGCTCTGCCTCAACACGGACGTCGGCCTGTGCACCGCGAGCGCGCATCAAGGTGACGTGATGGCGCCCAAAGGTGCGTACCACCTTCGCTCGACCCAGCCCGTCACCGTGTACCAGTTCAATCCCATCGAGTACACGAAGTCGGGTGCGAACGGGAACTCGTACTCGAACGACGCATCGCTACTGTTCCCGACGACGGCCTGGCGTACCGACCACTACGTGGCCACCTGGAACAACACGGGCAACGTCCATCCGAGCTTGCTCGCCGTCACCGCCATGTACGACGGCACGACGGTCACGATCAATGCGAAGTCCGCGACGATGGCCGACATGGGCGCCCCAGCGTTCCCCGCGAACACGCCGACGCCCGTCATGCTCAACGCTGGAGACGTGATCCAGATCGGCACCGCGGCTGGCGACCTGACGGGATCCCGCGTGCAGAGTGACAAGCCCGTGCAGGTCATCGGCGCGCACTACTGCGCCGACGTTCCCGACGGCGCAGGCTACTGCGATCACCTCGAGGAGGTGATGCTGCCGCTCGATGCGATGGGCGCGAACTACGTCGTCAACGCGCCCGCTGTCACGACGATTCCGAACGGGAAGGTCGAGGAGATCCGGATCGTCGCCACGGAGGCGAACACGTCGCTGACCTATGACCCACCGCAGACCGGCGCGCCGACGACGATCGCGAACCCGGGCGACTTCATCTCGATCATGGAGAACGCGCAGAGCTTCAAGGTCTCCGCCAACCACAAGATCCTCGTCGCCCAGTTCATGGAGGGATCGACCGTCGCCGGCGGGACCGGTGACCCGTCGATGGCGCTCGCCGTGCCGATCGAGCAGTTCCGCACGCAGTACCTGTTCCTCGCGCCGACGACGTACGAGACCAACTACGTCGACGTGACCGCGCCAGTGGGCGCGAACATCACGCTCGACGGCACGCCACTCACGAACTGGACCGCGATCGGCACGAGTGGATGGCAGCTGGCCCGTGTTGTGGGACTGACCGCCGGCCCCACGGGCGACGGCGAGCATTCGATCACCGGCGATATGGGGTTCGGGATCTCGGTCTACGGCTATGGAATGGACACGAGCTACTGGTATCCGGGCGG
The DNA here is from genome assembly GCA_964446175.1 of uncultured Kofleriaceae bacterium. Lineage (GTDB taxonomy): Bacteria > Myxococcota_A > Polyangia > Haliangiales > Haliangiaceae > JABFXX01. Next base: position 15,478 of record CAYUNM010000058.1, on the reverse strand, counting down.
GCTCGACCTGCACCAGGTCGTGATTCAGTAACTTCGGACGAGGTGCTGCTCGCGCGCAGCGCCGGTGACAGCGGGATCCTGTGACGTTTCCCGCTCCCGCTCGGGCCAGGACCGTGTAGAAACGGGCCGGTGCGCGCTGTCCTCGTGCTTCTGGTCGCGGCCGCCTGTGGCGGCGGCGGGAAGTCGCATCCGGCGGACGCGGCGGTCGACACGGCGGCCGATGCGCCGCCCGCCTTCGCGGCCTGCCACGAGCTCGCGACGGCGCCGGGCATGGCGGTGCCGGTGCACGCGACGGGCACGCTCAGCGGTGCGGACCTGATGGCGCCGAGCATGTGCGACGCGGTCAACGCGCCGTACGGGATGGAGTCGGCCGGGCCCGATAGCGTCGTGCGCGTCGATGGGCTGGTGCCGGGTACTGCGTACATCGTGCGGCTCGTCGCGCCGGCGGATCTGTCGTTCTACGTCGTCAGCGGGTGCTCGACGATGAGCGGGCCTTCGGCGAGCGAGTGCAAGCTGTTCGTCGATGCGACCGCGAGCGGCGAGGAGGTCGGGCGGTTCGTCGCGAGCGGGAGCCAGGCGTACGTGGTCGTCGACTACTTCCAGTCGCACGCGCCGAGCGATGCGTCGTGGACGCTCGATGTGTATCCGGAGGCGTGCACGTCGGACGCGCAGTGCGATGCGGCGACGCCGGTGTGCCATGACGGCCAGTGCGTGCAGTGCGCGACGAGCTTCGACTGCAAGGATGTGGCGGCGCCGCGCTGCGATACGTCGACGTACACCTGCTCGCCCGGCACCGATGCGTGCACGACCGATGACAGCGGCGAGCCCGGCAACGACGGACCTGCGGGTGCGGCGGTCGTCGCGTCGGGCGGCTCGTTCGACGGGCAGATCTGCGCGATGCCGCGGACGGAGGCGGACTTCGTCGCGTTCGACGTGACGACGCTCGGCGATACCTGGGATGTCACGCTCGCGTGGAACGGCACGGCGGATCTCGATCTCGAGCTGTACGACGCGAGTGGGACGCGCCTCGGCATGTCGTTCTGGGAGCAGCCCGAGCACGTGCGCCTGACGTACCTGGCGGTCGGCCGGTACTACGCGCGCGTGACGAAGTTCTCGCAGACGACCGACGCGACGGCGGTGCCGTACTCGCTCGGCGTGCAGCGGACCGCGGGCTCGCCGTGCACGACCGCGGCGGACTGCGCGGGCGAGTACCGGAACCAGATCTATCGCGGGGAGTGCAGCGCGGGCGCGTGCGTCGCGATCGTGGGGAACGGGTCTGTCGGCGAGGGCGGCGCGTGCGACAGCCTGTCGGACTGTGCGAGCCGGCTGTCGTGCGCGAGCTTCTTCTTCGTCGCGGACGCGAACACGCGCGACGTGTGCGCGCGCGATTGCTCGGCCGATAGCGACTGCGCGCCGCTCGGCACGGACTACGTGTGCACGACGTACCTGCAGGCGAACTTCTGCGTCCAGAAATGTACCCAGGATGCGCAGTGCCCGACCGCGATCAGCACGATGCCCGGCTCGGGGCAGCCGTGGGCACGCCTTTCGTGTGACGTCGCGACCGGTCGCTGCTTGCCCTGACGTAGCCGCGCCGCTACGGTAGGCGCGTGGCACAAGGCGCGTCCATCCTGGTCGTCGAAGACGACGCGGCGATGCGCGACCTGTTGACCGAGGAGCTCGGCGACGCCGGTTACGAGGTCAAGGCGGCGGCGGGCGCGGCGGCGGGCCTCGAGATCGCGCGCGCGGAGCGGTTCGACCTGGTCGTGACCGACCTGCGCATGCCCGAGATGGACGGCTTCGATCTGATCCGTGGCGTGATGGCGCTGCCGGAGCCGCCGCACGTCGTGATGATCACGGCGTTCGGGTCGATCGAGACCGCGATCCGCGCCGTGAAGCTCGGGGCGTACGACTACATCACCAAGCCGTTCGAGATCGAGGAGCTGCTGCTCGTCGCCGACAAGGCGCTCGGCGAGCGCGGGCTGCGCGCGAAGGTCGCGCGGCTGCAGCGCGAGGTCGAGGCGACGTACGGCCTGGGCAACATCATCGCGAAGAGCCAGGCGATGCGCGATGTCGTGTCGCTCGTGCAGCGGATCGCCGGCTCGACGGCGAGCGTGCTCGTCACCGGCGAGAGCGGCACCGGCAAGGAGCTGATCGCGCGCGCGATCCACTACAACTCGAGCCGCGCGGCGGGGCCGTTCGTCGGCGTGAACCTCGCGGCCGTGCCCGAGGGGCTGATCGAGAGCGAGCTGTTCGGCCACAAGAAGGGCGCGTTCACCGACGCGCGCGCCGACAAGCCCGGCCTGTTCGTCGAGGCCGACGGCGGCACGATCTTCCTCGACGAGATCGGCGAGCTCGCGCTGCCGCTGCAGGCGAAGCTGTTGCGCGTGCTGCAGGAGCACGAGGTGCGTCCGCTCGGCGCGACGAAGAACCAGCGCGTGGATGTTCGCGTCGTCGCCGCGACGAACAAGAACCTCGAGGCGATGCTCGCGGACGGCAGCTTCCGCGAGGACCTCTACTACCGCCTCAACGTCATCCACCTCGACCTGCCGCCGCTGCGCTCGCGCCCCGAGGACATCGTGCCGCTCGCCGAGCACGTGCTGCGCGAGCTCGGCGCGAAGCAGAACCCGCCGCGCAAGCTGCGCCTCTCGCCGGAGGCCCAGCACGTGCTGCTCTCGTATCACTGGCCCGGCAACGTCCGCGAGCTGATGAACGTGCTCGAGCGCTGCATGGCGCTGTGTCAGGGCGAGCTGATCGCCGACGACGACCTGCCTCCGCACGTGCGCGAGCGCCGCCCGGCGGACTTCCTCGGTGCGGCCGTGGCGCGGCGGATGTCGCTCGCCGAGCTCGAGCGCGAGTTCATCGAGCGCGTGCTCGAAGACGAAGGCGGCAACAAGACGCGCGCCGCGCAGCGCCTCGGCCTCGATCGCAAGACGCTGTATCGCAAGCTCGACGAGTACGCGAAGGCCGACGGCAACGGCAAGCCGCGCGACTCGTCGCCGGGCCCCGGCGAAGCCGATGACTAGCCCTGCGCGAGGTGATCGCGCAGCCGGCGCAGGCCGAGCTCGGTCTTGAGATCGGTGATCTCGCCGCGCACGCAGGCGTCGATCGCGTCGTCGAGCGAGAGCCAGCGCGTCGAGGCGCCCTCCTCCATCGGCGAGCCGTCACCCGCGAGCGCCTCCTGCGCCGCCGGATCCACCTCGACGGCCGTGAAGTAGAACTTCTCGACCATGCTGCCCGGCGACGGCAGCATGCCGGCCCCGAGCAGGATCACGCGCGCCGGATCGACGGCGAAGCCGGCCTCCTCGTGCGCCTCGGCGGCCGCGCGTGTGCGCAGCCCCGCCTCGCCGTGGTCGCCCTGCTCGACGATGCCCGCGACGAGCTCGGTCAGCGTCAGCGCCGGCGGCGGCTCCGGCAGCGGCGCGCGCGCCGGGTCGCGGCCCATCGCGATCGCCGGGCGCAGGCACTCGCGCACCAGCACGCGCACGGTCGTCTTCGCGGCCGCGCTGCCACCGGTCTGCGTGCGCGTGAACAGCGCGACGACCACCGCGTCCTGGCCGTACGGCCGCGCGATGAAGTCGCAGATGTAGCCGCGCGACAGCGAGCCGTCGGGGTGGCGGTTGCGCAGGCGCAGCCGGCGGATCGCGAGGAAGCCGCCTTCGCCGGCGCGCTCGTCGGAATCGACGACGAGCGACTCGACGTCGCTCACTTGGTCGGGGTGTTCGTGCAGCTCGGCGGGTTGTCGCACGGAGCCTTCGCGCCCATCGTGTCGTTCATCGACTGCGCGCCAGAGCCGGCGGCGGCAGAGCCTTCCGCGGGCGCGGCCGGGGCCGCGGGCGCAGCCGGGCCGGCCGGCGTGACGCCGCCCATCGACTTCACCTCGTACTGCTTGAGCGCGTTGTGGATGTCGAGCGCGAGCTGGTCGACCTTGCCCTGCGCCCAGCCCGGGATGCTGATGTCGTCGTCCTTGAGCGGCTCCGGCTTCGGGCTGCCCGCGTGGTAGCGCAGGTAGAGCGGCTTGACGTTGACGACATACGAGTCGCCGTCGGGGACGAGCGTCACGACGAGCGCGATGTTCAGGCTGTTGTCGGGGACGACGCGCATGTCGCCGCCGCTCTCGGCAGCCGCGAGGCCCTCGGGCGTGTACCAGCGACCGTTCGTCTGCATGCCGAGCGAGTTCTCGTCGGACTTCTGCAGCGTGTACTTCGCCGAGACGGCATCCTTCGTCGCGTTGAACATCGCGACCTTGTCGCCCTTGTAGTGCGCCGTCTTGGCGGCCTTGAGCTCGCCGGAAGACGGGCCGCACGCGAAGGCGAGCAGCGAGAGCAGCAGCACGAGGATGGCTTTGCGCATGGCGCGAGTCGTACACCGGCACGCGATCGCCGGTCCAGAGCTATGAGGCGACATGCCCCGCGGCCCGGTGGTAGCGTCGGCGCGTGGCTACGAACGATCTCGCCGGCCTGCGCGCACTCGTGACCGGTGCATCGAGCGGGATCGGCGCGGCGATCGCGCGGGAGCTGCACGCGCGCGGCGCGAAGCTCGTGCTGACCGCGCGCCGGCGCGACAAGCTCGATGCGCTCGCGAAGGAGCTCGGTGGTGCGGAGGTCGTCGGCGGCGATCTCGGCCAGCCTGGTGGCGCCGCCGCCGTGTGGGCCGCCGCCGGCACGATCGACGTGCTCGTCAACAACGCGGGCTTCGGCTACTTCCGGCCGTTCGCCGAGATCGACTGGGCGCGCGATGCCGAGCTCGTGCAGCTCAACATGACGTCGCTCGTCGAGCTGACGAAGCTCGCCGTCGCGGCGCGCGCGAAGCACATCATCAACATCGCGTCGATCGGCGCGTACCAGAGCGTGCCGAACATGGCGCTCTACGCGGCGAGCAAGGCGTTCGTGCGCAACTTCAGCGAGGGTCTGCATGACGAGCTGCGCGGCACGACCGGGGTCACGTGCATCTGCCCGGGCGGCACGAAGACCGAGTTCCACGCGATGGCGGGCGCCGGCAACTACAGCTGGATCGCGAACGCGTCGATGATGACGGCCGAGGAGGTCGCGCGGATCAGCGTGCGTGCGATGCTCGCGGGAAAGCGCACCGTGATCCCGGGTCTGATGAACAAGCTGTCGTGCTGGGGTGTGCGGCTCGTGCCGCGTGCGTTCGCGTCGTGGATGGCGCGTCGCGTGCTCGGCAAGCCACGCCCCGGCGCGCTGCCTCCGAGGGTGGCTGCATGAGCACCGAGCAATACAACGTCCGGCGCTGGCACGAGCCCGGCACCTACGAGGTCTGGTACCTCACGTGGAACGATCCGGCGACCGACCAGGGCTTCTGGCTGCGCTACCTGAGCGAGGCACCCGTCGAGGGGCCCGCGCGCGGCGAGCTGTGGTTCGCGCGCTTCGATCCGCGTGACTCGCGGCGCACGTTCGGCATCCACAAGCAGTTCGCGGCGCCGGCCGACAGCGAGCACCCGTTCGCGCTGACGATCGGCGATGCGAAGCTCGCCCACGATCACGCCGTCGGTGAATTCGCGGGCGGCGGCCACCACGTGCGCTGGAACCTCCACTGGAAGCCGGCCCGGCAAGTCCTGCGCCACCTGCCCGACTTCGTGTACTCGCGCGGCAACCTCGGCGTCACCAGCGTGCAGTCGCCGAACCCGCGCGTGCCGCTATCGGGCACCGTCACGATCGACGGCGAGACGCTGACGTTCGACCGCGCGGTCGCCGGGCAGACGCACGTGTGGGGGAAGAAGCACGCGACGTCGTGGACCTGGGGCCGGTGCGCAGATTTCGCGGCCGCTCCGGATGCGGTGCTCGAGCTGATCGGCGTGCACCAGAAGCGCGGCGTCCAGCTGCCGAAGATGGCGTGGCTCGCGCTCGATCTCGACGGCCAGCACCACCGGTTCACGCAGCTGCGGCACGTCGTGCGCAACCACGCGACCTGGCGCGGCTGCGGCGTCGAGCTGACCGCGCAGAACCTGACGACGAAGGTCGAGGTCCAGATGACGTGCCTGCCCGAGGATATGGTCGTCGCGCCGTACCTCGACCCCGACGGCGAGGAGGTCTTCTGCTCGAACACCGAGATCGGCGACGCGCTCGTCCGTGTCTTCAAGCGCGCCGGCCTCGCCTGGAGGGAGCACCGCGTGCTCGTCGGCAAGCGGCGCGCGCACTTCGAGCTCGGCGGACGCACGCGCGATCCTGCGATCACGCGCGAGCACGTGCTTGTCGAATGAGCTAGTGTCCGCGCGATGGCAGGCCACGCAAAGAAGACCCCGCTCTGGGACGTCCACAAGCAGCTCGGCGCCAAGCTGATCGACTTCGGCGGCTGGGACATGCCGGTCTCCTACCCGGCGGGCACGATCAAGGAGCACAAGGCCGTGCGCGAGGCGGTCGGCCTGTTCGACGTCTCGCACATGGGCGAGTGCTTCCTGCGCGGCCCGAAGGCGCGCGAGACCGTCGCCAAGCTGACGACGAACACGTGCGAATCGGCGCCGAACGGCAAGGCCGTGTACACGCTGCTCTGCCATCCGAGCGGCGGCGTCGTCGACGACTGCATCTTCTACAAGAAGGCCGACGATGACTTCATGGTGATCGTCAACGCGTCGAACACCGAGAAGGACCTCGAGTGGTTCCGCTCGCACGCGTCGACGGAGTGCGATGTCGTCGATATCTCCGACGAGACCGCGCTGATCGCCGTGCAGGGCCCGAAGGCCGTCGCGATGGTCGACAAGCTCGCGACCGGCAACGTCGCCGGCATGCCGAGCTTCACGTGGACCGAGGGCGAGGTCGCGGGTGTGAAGTGCACGATCGCGCGCACCGGCTACACCGGCGAGGACGGCGTCGAGCTCGCGTGCCGCAACGAAGACGCGGTCCGCCTGTGGAACGCGCTCATGGAGGCCGCGACGCCCATCGGCGGCCTGCCGATCGGCCTTGGCGCGCGCGACACGCTGCGCCTCGAGGCGAAGCTGCCGCTCTACGGCAACGACCTCGACGACGATCACACGCCGCTCGAGGCCGGCCTCGGCTGGGCCGTCAAGCTCGACAAGGGCGACTTCATCGGCCGCGCCGCGCTGCTCGAGCAGAAGGCGAACGGCCTGACGCGCCAGCTCGTCGGCTTCAAGATGGACGACCGCGCGATCGCGCGTCACGGCTACGAGGTCGTCGACCGCTCGCGCGGTGCAGGTGAGCGCGCCGCGATCGGCGTCGTCACGAGCGGCGGCCCTGCCCCGTTCGTCGGAGGCGCCGTGGGCCTGGCCTACGTGCCGACCGCGCTGGCGGCGGCCGGCAGCAAGCTGACGATCGATTGTCGCGGCAAGGACGCGACCGCGACCGTCGTTTCGGGCAAGTTCTACAAGCGAGGCTGATGATGAGTACGTTTCCAGCTGATCTTCGCTACACCCACGACCACGAGTGGCTCCGCGCGCAGGGCACGGCCTGGCGCGTCGGTATCACGCAGTTTGCCGTCGACGCGCTCGGCGACATCACGCTGATCGACCTCCCCAAGGAAGGCGACCAGGTGACGAAGGGCCAGCGCTTCGGCACCGTCGAGAGCGTCAAGAGCGTCAGCGACCTGTACGCGCCGGTCTCCGGCCGCGTCGTCGCCGTCAACGCCGCACTCAAGGACGCGCCCGAGTCGGTCAACAGCGAGCCGTACGGCAAGGGCTGGATGATCGACATCGAGCCGAACGACAAGTCCGAGATCGACGAGCTGCTCGACACCGCCGCGTACACGCAGCACGTCGCCGCGCAATAGCTACAGCTTCTTCTTCGTGAACCAGTTGATCTGGTTGTTGTAGACCATCAACAGCTGCGAGCCGTCGAAGGCGAGCTCGAGCTGCTCGGGCGACGGCGTGCTCGATTGGAAGGCGGGCGCGGTCCCCGTCCCGAGGAGCGCGCCGTCGGCGTTGACGATGAAGAACTTCTCGTCGAAGGCCTGGTCGAGCCAGATCGCGCCGTGATCGTAGGCGATACCGCGCTGCGTGCTGTAGTCCGTCGCCGAGATCGCCGTCCGCCACAGGATCGAGCCGGTGTTCGGATCGAGCGCGATCACCGAGTTCCAGAGGTTCGAGAGCAGCAGCTGATCCTTCTCGGCGTCGTACGAGATATCGACGATGCCGTCCTCCGTCGCGAACGTGCCGACCGTCGCGCCCGTGGTGGCGTCGAGCGCGCGCAGGAAGTTATTGCCGGTGCCGCTCACCGCGTAGTTGAGCCACACGCGATCGCCGGTGAACGCGATGCCGCGAATCGGCTCGTAGTGATCCTTCAGCATCCACTCCGACACCTTCGCGCCCGTCGCGTCGAGGTGCGTGACCCACACGTCTTTCAGCGTGTAGTAGTCGGCATCGTCGCAGTACGCGATCCAGATGCCTCCGGCGCCGTCGCTGTCGACGCCCGCCGTGGTGTGCTCGCCGGCGATCGCCTTCGTGAGGACCAGCTCGAACGTGCCGCTCGGCGCCGGCTGCGTGGCCGATCCGCCATCGGGTGCGGGCGCCGTCGATGAACCGTCGGGAAAATAGAGGCTGCAGGCAGGCAGGAGCGCGACGAGCAGGAGGCAGCGCATGCGCGCGGGCGTTGCAGCCGGCGGACCACACGCCGAGACGCGCGCTTAGCGACCGCGAGTGTCGGCCGGTGCGACATCGCTGCCGCAAATCGGGCGTGAGACCGTCAGAAAGTCAGCGCGTCTCGGTCGGGTAACCGGCCTTCACCCACGCGTCGAAGCCGCCGTCGAGCGCGACCGCGCGCGTGTAGCCCATCGTGCGGAGCGTCGCGGCGGCGAGCGTCGAGATCCGGCCGAGCTGGCAGTACGTCAGGATGCGGGCGGTAGGATCTGGCAATTCCTTGTCGACGCGGAGCTCGAGCTGCCCGCGTGGCAGGTGCTTCGCGCCCGGCAGGTGGCCGGCATCGAACGCGTCCTTCTCGCGCACGTCGAGCAGCACGAAGTCGGAGTTGCCGAGCCGCGACGCGACCTCGTCCATCTCGACGAACGCGACCTGGCGCGCCGCCTCCGCGAGCAGCTGCGCGACGGTCTTGCCGCCGGTGCGGTTCGTGCGCAGCGCCTCGGTCAGGTGATCGGGCATCTTGATGTCGAGGCCCTTCATCAGCGCGACGAAGTCCTCGCGCTTCGTCTTCTGCAGGCGCGGGTTGCCGGCGATCTCGGCGCCGATCGTCGACGAGCTGCGATCCTTGTAGTCGTGCGACGGGTACACGCGCAGGTTCGCCGGCAGCTTGAGCAGCTTGCCGAACAGCGAGTCGTACAGCCGGTCCGGATCGCCGGTCGGCAGATCGGTGCGGCCGGTGCCGCCGATCAGCAGCGTGTCGCCGGTGAGCACGCGGTCGTCGAACACGAGGCACGTCGAGTCCTCGGTGTGCCCGGGCGTGTGCATCACGCGCACGCGCAGCTTGCCGACGATCAGCGTCTCGCCGTCATCGACGCGCACGTCGGCGAACGGCGCCGCGCTGAGCCGGTGCATCACGACCGGCGCCTTGAGCTGCTTGCCGAGCTCGCGCGCCGCCGAGAAGTGATCGGCGTGGGTGTGCGTCTCGGCGATGTAGTGGATCCGCATACCTCGTTCCGCCGCGAGCGCGACGTACCGGTCGAGCTGGTCGAGGTGCGGGTCGACGATCATGGCCGCGCACGAGTCGTCGCAGCCGATAAGATAAGACAGGCATCCGCCAGAACGGATCTGCTCGAAGAGCATGGCGCACTCTACCGCAACGAAACCGCCCGCTCCGGTGTCTTTACACACATGCGCGTGATGGCGACGGACCCCGGTCAGCTCGAACGCCCGTTGCGTGGCCTCGTCATGCTCGGCTGCGCGATCACGCTGCTCGTCACCGCGATCGGGCCGCGCTGGCTCTGGCACAGCTACGGCTGGCAGAGCTTCGGGGCGCGGCACTTCTCGGCGTTCTGGATCGACAACACGCTGGTCCTGATGACCTGCGCGATCCTCGGATCTGCGCTGTTCCTGCGCGGCGCCTCGCTCCACCTGCGCCTCGCCCTCGCCCTCCCGCTCGCGCACCTCGCCGCGATCGTGACGACATGGGCCGCCTACAATGCGCTCGCGCCCCATGTCGAGGACCTCGCGGAGGCCAGCTCGATCCTGCGCGCCCTGCCGATGGGCCTGACCACGCTCGGCGCGCTCGCGCTCGCGCTCGTCGTCGGGCGCGTCACCTCGCGCCGCCGCGACTGGCACCACGGCACGACCGTCTTCGCGCTCTCCGCCCTGCTCGCGCTCGGCCTCTGGCTGCCGATCGCGGCCTCCTGGTACTGCCGCGGCCTCGACTGGCCGACGTGGCACGCGCTCGCCGCGCAGCACCCGTACCGCATCGCGGGCTTCGTGGTCATCCCGCCAGTCGCGGCCGCGATCGGCTACACGCTGCTCGTCATGCGCGCCCCGGAAGCCGCGCGCATGCTGCGCTGGCCGCTGTCGGTCGCGCTGCCGATCCTGTTCGTCGTCGCGCTCGCCTCGCGCCTCGAGCCCCCGCGCCTCGCGTTCGAGATGTACGGCAGCTTCATCCACGTCCTGCTCGCGCAGACGATCGCCGTCATCACGATGTTCGCCGTGCTCGCGCTTGGCCTGCTCGCCCGCGCGCGCCGCGCCAAGGCGATGCTCAGCTCCGCCCGCCGAGGCACCATCCACTGCGACGGCCTGCCGCTCGCGCTCGAGCTGACCTCGTGGCTGCGCGGCCCGCGCTACGTCACACAGGCGTTCACGGTCCAGACGCCGCGCGAGGAGCTGCTCGTCCCCGCCGGCATCGAGATCCTCGCACCGATGCCGCCCGAGACGACGCAGCTGCACATCGGCGAGGCGCTGCCGCTGCTCCGCACCGGCGATCCGGTCCTCGTCGGCGGCTTCGTCGACGCCGACCCGGCCCACCCGTTCCGCGGCTCGCTCTCGTCGCTGCCCGGCGACCGCGGCCTCGCCGTCGCCCACGCCGACCGCACGCACTTCGGCGACGCCGACCTCGCGTTCGTGCTGTGGCGCCCCGCGCTCGCGTACCTGATGATCGCGGTGTCGATCGCGCTACCGGCGCTGGCCGCCGCGCTCGCCGTCTAGCGAACCGGCAGCAGTCGGTGCGTGTGGCCGTACTCGCGCTCGCGCGCGCAGCGCGGCGAATCGGCGGCGCACGAGATCCGCAGCTCGGCGGCCTTGTCGGGCGAGCGGAAGCGATCGTACGCGGCGAGCGCGGCGTCGGCCTCGGGGCGGTGCAGCGCGGCGAGCGCGGTGGCCTGCGAGCGCAGCAGGTCGGGGTCGCGCGGCGCGAGCTCGAGGCCGGCCGTCGCGGCGGCGAGCGCGCGGGTGTCGTCGCCGACGGAGCCGTAGCAGCGCGCGGCCATCACCCACACCGCGGCGTTCTGCGGGGCCTTTGTCGCGAGGGCGGCGGCCGGGCCCGTCGCGTCCTGCCAGCGCCAGACGCGCATCAGGGCGTCGGCCTCGACCATGTCGAGCACGGCGGGGCCGGGCGCGGGGAGGAGTGCACGGGCCTGCGCGGCGAGCGCGAGCGCGTCGTCGGCGCGGCCTTGCTTGGAGGCGACCTCCGCGAGCTGGACGAGGATCATCGCGTGCGGGCGGCCGGCGGGCGCGATCGCGAGCGCGCCTTCGAGCACGGTGCGGGCCTCCTCGAGGCGCTCGCTGACGGTGTTCGTCAGCGCCATGCCGTGCTCGTACTCGCGCTCCCAGTCGCGCGGGATCGCGCCGAGGGTGGCGTGGGTCTCGGCGATCAGGGTGATCGGCTGCGGCTTGCACGGATCGAGGTGGACCTGGCGCGTGCCCTTCGCGCCGTCGAGGAACGCGCGGCCGGTCTCGCTGCGCGACGCGCGGCAGACCTCGTCCTGCATCGCGAGCGTGCGGCTGCGGTGGCGCAGGCGCGCGGTGACGGTGAGTGGCAGGGCGGCGTCCTTCGGGAGGTCGAACGCGTAGCGGATCGTCTGGGCCTCGCGCGGGGCGAGCGTCTGCGTCGCGATCTGCGTGCGCATCTTCGGCATCTCGTGGTGCTCGAGCACGTGGCCGTCCTCGTCGACGACGAGCGTGCGCAGCACGTGGGCGTCCTCGTCCTTGGGGTCGGTCGCGTGCGCGAGGCCGGAGGCGGCGAGCCGCTTGCCGGTCGCGTCGGCGAGCTCGACCTCGATCCACGTGTCCTGGATGTCGAGCACGCCGCCGGGGAAGCGATGCCCGACGAGCAGGTTGCGAATCGTCACGTCGAACGCTTCGCGTTCGCCGGTCATCCTGGTGCTCGCGCCTGCGGCGCTCGCGGGGGCGTTGCCGGCGACCGGCGCGGGCTGGACGTCGATCGACGCGACGCCCTCGAGCTTGGCCTGCAGGCGGTGGACCTCGTCGTCATCGCCGCGCATCGCCGCCATCCACGTGTGGCCGCCGAGGAAGCGGTGCGAGGCGATCTTGCCGTCGTGGGCGGCGACCTCGTCGGGCGTCGCGGCCTCGCGATCCATGTGGCAGTCGATGCACGTCTTCTTGTCGACCTTGTCGACGCGGCCGATGCCGTTGCCGGTCCACGCGCTGTTGCGCCACATGCCGGGCTCGTCGAGGCCGGTGAGGTGAACGGGCATGTCCATGTCGGGCGAGAGGAAGCCGCGGTGGCAGCCGACGCACAGCTCCGTGCCGAGCTTCTTCACACCGACCTGCGCCTTGTGCCGCTCGATCGATGCCTTGTCCTTCATGTCGGGCGCCTCGATCGGCACGCGCGACCACACGTAGCTGCCGTTGCCGTCCTTCGTGACGCTCTGGATGCCGTGGCAGAGCCGACACGTGACGCCGGAGTGCGCGCGCAGATCATCGCTCGGCACCGTGCCCGCCATGAGGCCGTCGAGCATCAGCGGCATGTCGTGACAGCCGCCGCACATCTGCGAGTCGTGCTTGCCGAGCTCGTCGCGCGCGAGCTCGATGTCGAAGCGATAGATCGGGTTGCCGAACGACGCGAACGAGTGCGGCGACTGGTTCCACTGCGCGGCGGCGTCGGGGTGGCAGGTCGCGCACGTGTCGACGTCGGAGAGCTGGTTGCCGTCGGTGAGGTCGCCCGGCTTGCCGGCCATCGCGACGAGGCTCGGGCCGAACGTGCCGGGCGTCATCGGCAGGCGGGCCGCGATCGGAGCTGCGGGCGCGGGCGGCCTGGGCGCCGGCGCGTCGTGCGCGGCCCCGCACGCGACGACCAGCGCGGCCCCGAGCACGATCGCGGCGATCTTCACGAGCGCCGCCTCCGCCAGAACAGGCCGGCGAGCCCGAGCGCGAACAGCACGAGCCCCATGCCCATCGGCCTGGGCGCGGGCGCCTTCGCGGCGGGGCGGTCCTTCTTGAACCCGATCTCCCACAGGTCGCGGCCGATCACGCTGCCGAGCGCGAGCTTGCCTCGCGGCGCGAACGCGAGCTTCTGCGCGCCGATCGCCGGCGCGTCGCTGCCGTCCGGCGGACCGCCCCACACGTAGCGTTGCGGATGCGCGCACGTGATCGGGCCCGTCCAGTAGTGGCGCACCGCGTAGCGGGCCTGGAAGTGGTTCTCGGTGGCAGGCTTCGCGCCGTACTCGATGCCGTCCTTGCTGTACTGCTCGCGCCCGCCGACGACCGGCTTCGCCTCGCGGAAGCTGAGGTCGTCCTTCATGTCGCGCTTGCCGTAGCGCGCGTGCAGGCGCGTCAGCACGAAGTGGTTCGCGATGTCGCCGCCGATGACGTCGCCGCCGAGCTGCGCGATGTCGCTGTTCGTCACGTCGAGCTCCGGGCACGGATCGCAGTGGTAGCCGCGCGTCGCCTGCCACGCGTACTCGGTGACGACGGCGCCCGGGTTCGCCTCGATCGTCTTGTCGAACAGCGCCGCGTAGAACTCGGCGAACCGGCTCTTCACGCCGCTCTTGACGTCGAAGTTCGTCGGAATGAACACGTTCTTGTAGTTCGCGACCTCGTAGCGCGTGTCGCGGGAGATGATGTTGACGATCAGGTCCTGCTTGCCGTCGGCGTTCGCCATGCCGAGGCGGATCGGCAGCGAGAAGTCGTCGCTATCGTAGTGGAAGCGCAGCGGCGACAGCGCGGCGTGGCCGTCGACCATCTTGACCTTTTCGGGATCCACCTTCGCGACGAAGAACTTCGACCCGCCCTCGATGTACGGCCGCAGCAGCGGCTCCGCGCCGGCCGGGATCTTGTAGTCGTTGTCGTGCAGCCACGTCTCGAGCCCGGCCGAATCCGTCGCGCTGAGGATCAGGATCTTGTACTCGGCGACGTCGAACTTCGCCTCGATCTTCACCGAGCCGCGCCCCATGCCGATCGTGCCGTAGCCGCCGCCGGCGCCGTACGCGACGCCGCCGAGCGAGCCGTAGCCGACGCCCTCGCCCATCGCCATCGGCACGGGACACGGATCCTGCTCCCAGTACTCGACGAGCCGCGGCGACCCGAGCGACTCGACGTGCGCGAACACCTCGGGCTTCAGCGTCTTGACGTCGCCGTCGTGCAGCACGACCGGCACCGGCACGACCATCGCGAAGTCCGCGAGCGGGCCCTTGTAGTCGTTCTGCATCGCGAGCACGGTGCGCGTGCCATCGCGCATGAGCACGACCTGCGTCGCGTTGTTGACGAGCTTCTCGCCCGAGCCGCTGACATAGAAGCCGCAAAATGCGTGGGCCGTGTGCGCGGTTGCCGCCACGGCGAGCGCCGTCAACACCATCCTCATGGGCTGTCTCCTACGAACGCACGCGCCTCCGCCGCGGTCTACGGACGAGCAGGATTGCTCCGCCGAGTCCAAGTGCCAGCGCGTCCTGGGGTTCGTTCGTCTGACAACCGCATCCGGATTTCGGTTTCGCACCACCGATCGATTCCGTGCGGACGCCCAGATCCGGCTCGTCGTGGACGAGCGCGGTCGCGAGCTTCACGTCGCCGCGCGGCGCGAACGCGAGGTTCAGCGCGGGTTTGACGCCGGGATCCTGCACGGCGAGCTCCGGCGGCGGACCGCCCCAGATGCCGCGCCGTGGGTGCTCGCAGCGCAGCGGCCCCCTCCACGGGTGGCGGATCGCGTAGCGGGCCTGGAAGTTGTTCGTCTGCGCCGGCTCGGCGCCCTGCTCGAGCTGGCCGCCTCTCTGCACGTACTCGCGCCCGCCCTCGATCGGCGGGGCCTGCGTGAACACGAGGTCGTCCTTCAGATCCTTGCCGTAGCGCGCGTGCAGGCGCGTCAGCACGTAGGCGCCCTGATACGGCTCCGGGTGATCGGCCGTGCCCGCGAGCACGTCGCCGCCGAGCGTCATCATCTCGCTCGGATCGAGCGTCGGCCCCGGGCACGGGTCGCACGACGACGCCTGCCACGCATACTCGGTGACGACCGCGCCGGGATGCTTCTCGAGCGTGCGATCGAACAGCGCCGCGTAGAACGCGCCGAAGTGATCCTTCACGTCCGCGCGCACGTCGAGGTTCGTCGGGATCGTGACGTTGGGGTAGTTCGCGACCTGGAAGCGCTGGTTCGGCGCGAGGATGTTGACGATCAGGTCCTGCGTGCCGGCGCTG
>CAYUNM010000057.1:0-54557 GCA_964446175.1 uncultured Kofleriaceae bacterium | reverse complement strand
GGCCGATGAACGAGAGCACCGGGTTGCCGAGGTACTTGTGCAGGAACGGCATCGCGCCGGGCTGCACGCCGCCCTTGAAGCGGTTGCCCATGACGAGGTCGTTGCCCTCGCGCAGCTTCTGGACGTACAGGTCGAGGTTCGAGAAGTCGTAGCTGTCGTCGGAGTCGCCCATGATGACGTACTTGCCCTTCGCAGCCTCGACGGCGCCCATGATGGCGGCGCCGTAGCCGCGGCGGGGCACGTCGACGACGCGCGCGCCGGCCTTCCGGGCGATCTCCTGCGACCCATCGGTCGAGCCGTTGTCGCCGATGACGACCTCGCCGTTGATCCCGGCACGCTCGAGATAGGCCTTCGCCTTGACGATGCACTTCTCCAGCGTCTCCGCCTCGTTGAGGCAGGGCATCACGATCGTAAGCTCGACGTCCGACATCGACCCGGACGCATAACACAAAATGGTCAGCGCTCGGAGATCTGTAGAATCCCTCCAAGAGCGCCATTCACCAGGTGCGCCAGCCAGAGCGCCAGGGAGGCCGCCAGCGCGTCCGCTTCGGGCATGTGGAAGAGGCTGGCACCGAGTGTGACGTACACCGCTTCGCGCGCCCCGGCGCCGCCCACGGTCAGAGGCAAGAATGCGGTGGCGGCTGCCAGCGGCACGATCAGCAGCGACGAGCCGAGCGAGACGGCCGGATCGATCGCGCGCAGCAGGATCCAGCCGGCGAGCGCGACGAGCACCTGGGTCGCGACCGAGTACACGGCCGCGAGCACGAACGACGAGGCCGAGCTCAGCGCCGGGACCTTCTCCGCGACGGCGCGCAGCTTCCCGGGCAGCCGCGGTGCCAGCCGGCGCGCGAACGGCAGCGCGAGCACGAGCACGAGCGAGCCGGCGATGCCGAGCCCGCTCCACAGCCACAGCGAGCCGGTGTCGAGCGCGCTGCCGGCAGCCGCGAGGCCGACGGCGAGCAGCAGGAACACGCCGAACAGGCCGAGCGCTCGCTCGACGAGCACGACGGCAAGGCCCGCGGTCGCGCCGCGCTCGCCGAAGACATCGCGCGTCACGACGCCGCGCACGACATCGCCGGCGACCGCCCCGGGTAGGTAATTGTTGTAGAAGAACGAGATGAAGTACATGCGGGTCGCGCGCAGCAGCGACGGCCGCATCTCGGCGCCGTAGGCGTGCAGCAAGACGCGCCACCGCTCGGCGCCGGCGACGACATTCATCGCCACGAACAGGATCGCGGCAGCCCACGCGCCCGGCGAGATCTTCGCGAACGCCGTGCCCGCCTTGTGAAAGTCGATCTTGAGCGCGATGTACGTGATCCCGATCGCAGTGCCACCCCACCGCAGCAGTGGGCTCCAGCGCTGCCAGGCCGATCGCGACATCGGCGCGCAGCATGCCACATGTTATAGAGTGCCCCGATGGTGTGGGTCGTGATCGCCGCCTTCAACGAGGCCCGCGTGATCCGGGAGGTGGTCGCGGGGGTGCTCGCGGGCGGCTGGTCGGTCGTCGTCGTCGACGATGGCTCGGCGGATACGACGTCGGACGAGGCGCGCGCCGCCGGTGCGCACGTCGTGCGGCACGGCATCAACCTCGGCCAGGGCGCGGCGCTGCAGACCGGCATCGACTACGCGCTCCGGCGCGGCGCGACGGCGATCGTCACGTTCGATGCCGACGGCCAGATGTGCGCCGAGGACATCCCCGCGCTGGTCGCCGCGCTCGAGCACGCCGATGTGGCGCTCGGTTCGCGGGCGCTGGGCCGCGTCGAAGGGGCGAGCGGCGCGCGCAAGGCGCTGCTGCGCACGGCGACGGCGGTCTCGAACGGGCTCTCCGGCATCAAGCTCACCGATGCGCACTGCGGGCTGCGCGCGTTCCGCGCCGAGGTCGCGCCGAAGCTGCGAATCACGCAGGACCGGATGGCGCACGCCTCCGAGCTGCTGCGCAAGATCGGCACCAGCGGCCTGCGTGTGGTGGAGGTTCCCGTCACGATCCGGTACACCCAGCACTCGATCGCCAAGGGCCAGCACGGTCTGCAGGCCGTCCGCATCCTCTTCGACTACTTCTTCCGCGCATGATCATCCGCCTCGTCCTCCTGCTCGGGCTCGCCGCGACCGGGTGGCTCGTGTTCCTGCGGCGGAACCGGCTGCCGTTTCACATCATCCTCGTGTTCGCGCTGCTCGCGGCGGCGGCGGCGGCCGTCGTGTTCCCGAACCTGACGCAGGATGCGGCGAACCTCGTCGGCGTCGGCCGCGGCGCGGATCTCGTCTTCTATCTGGCGATCGTCGTGATCATGTTCGTGCTGCTGCACTACTACACGAAGTTCGTCGAGCTGCAGCGCAAGCTGACCGACATGACCCGCGAGGTCGCGATCCTGCGCACCGAGCTCGAGCAGGCCAGGCGCGATCCGAAATGAAGCCGCGCACGATCCTCGGCATCGGCTGGATCGTCGCCATGCTGTACGCGTACCCGGGCTACATGAGCTTCGACTCGGTGTGGCAGCTCGCGGAGTCGCGCACCGGCGTCTACGGCAACTGGCACCCGCCGGTGATGGCGCAGCTGTGGAGGATCGTCGAGCTGTTCGTCACCGGGCCGTTCGGCATGCTCGCGATCCAGCTCACGTGCTTCCTCGCCGGCGTGTACCTGCTGCTGAAGCGCGTGATGCGCGACCGCAACGCGGCGATCTGCGCGATCGCGCTGCTGCTGTTTCCGCCGGTGCTCAACACGATGAGCGTGATCTGGAAGGACGCCCAGATGGCCGCCTGGCTGCTGCTCGGCATCCCGCTCTTGCTCGACGAGCGCCGCAAGGTCCGGATCGCGGGGCTCGCGTGCTTCGTGCTCGGCACGGGCATGCGCCACAACGCGCTCGCGATGACCGGGCCGCTCGTGTTCTTCTTGTTCGAGTGGAAGGCCGGGATGCGGTGGTGGAAGCGCTACGCGATCGCGTTTGTCGCGTGGCTGTGCGTCACGCTCAGCGCGCAGCTGATCACGAAGGCGCTCACACAGAAGGACTATCACCTGTGGACCGACAGCATGGCGCTGCTCGACATGACGGGCACGCTGCGCTACGCGCCCGACATCTCCGACGCCGAGCTGCGCGCCGATCTCGACGGGCTGCAGATCGTGCCGCGCGATCACCTGCAGGATGCGGCGCGCGCGACGCCCGACCCGACGACGAACATCATCTACCAGATCTGGAACGCGACGAACTCGTTCTTCAAGACGCCGCGCACCGACGCCGAGCGCGCCGCGGTCGGGCGCGCCTGGAAGAAGATCGTGCTCGGCCACCCTGCCGCGTACCTGACCTATCGCATGCAGTTCTTCCGCGAGCTGCTGCAGCTCACCGACGGGCCGATCGGCAGCCCGGTGTACTTCTGGTTCAACGACGTCCAGGATCTGTTCGCGAGCGCCGACAAGATCGACCACGACGCGTCGATCAGCGGCTTCCAGAAGGAAGCGCACATCGCGATGGACTGGCTCGGCGGCACGCTGCTGTTCACGCCGTACGTCTACTTCTTCCTCTCGATCGTGCTGCTCGCGTTCTGCTGGGGCCATCGGATCGCGTTCACTCTGTTCGTGTCCGCGCTGTGCGGCGAGCTCGGGCTGTACTTCGCGGCGCCGACCACCGACCAGCGGTACTCGTTCTGGCTGATCCTCGGCACGCTGCTCGGCCTCGTCGTGATCGTCGCGGAGCGGGCGAGGCGGCGATGAAGCGCACGGCGTGGATCACCGGTGCCGCGATCGCCGTCGTGCTCGTCGCGTTTGGGGTGATCGCCTGGCACCGCCGCTGGCTGGCCGACGACGGCCTGATCTTCCTGCGGACCGTGCGCGAGATCCTCGCCGGCAACGGCCCGGTGTTCAACCACTTCGAGCGCGCGGAGAGCAACACGAGCACGTTGTGGCCCTGGCTGCTCGCGGGTGTCGCGTTCGTGTCGCGCGCGAACCTCAACCACCTCGCCGTCGTGCTCGGCTGGCTGTGTACGGTCGGCGGCCTCGCGCTCGCCGCGGATGCGACGCGCCGGCTGCAGCGCGCGATGGGGGCGACCGGCGTGCTCGTGCCGGCCGGGCTGTTCGTCGTGATCGGCGCGCCGCCGTTCGCCGACTACGCGACGTCGGGCCTGGAGAACGGCCTGTGCACGCTGTGGCTCGGCATCGCGTGGTGGATCCTCGTCTCGCTGCGCGCGGATGCGAGCCGGCGCCGGGTGATCGTGGCCGCGGTCGTCCTCGGGCTCGGGCCGCTCGCCCGCCCGGACCTCGCGCTCGTCAGCGCATCGTTCCTCGTCGCCGGCTGGCTGATCGTGCGGCCCAGCTGGCGCGCGACGCTCGGGCTGATCGCGGCGGCGGGCGCGCTGCCTGTCGCGTACGAGATCTTCCGCGCCGGCTACTACGGCACGCTCGTCCCGCTGCCGGCGCTCGCGAAGAGCGCGTCGTCGTCAGCATGGCGGCGCGGCTACCACTACATGCTCGACTTCTCGCGCGCGTACGTCGTGTGGGTGGCGGTGCTCGCGATCCTCGCGCTCGCCGTGATGCAGCTGAAGAAGGCCGCGCGGCGCGAGCGCATCGTGACCGCGGCGCCGGTCGTCGCGAGCGCGCTGATGACGCTGTACGTGCTGCGCGTTGGCGGTGACTTCATGCACGCGCGGATGCTGCTCGCGCCGACGCTGCTCGTCTCGCTGCCCGTCGCCGTCGTCGCGATCGATCGGCGCGTCGCGGCCGCGGTCGTCGTGCTCGCGGTGTGGAGCGTGATCGGCGCGCAGATGGATCGGATGCAGCACTGGCACGCGAAGAACGTCGAGGACGAGCGCGCCGGCTACGTCTACTTCACCGGCGTCGCGCACCCGATCGATGACGCCGCGTTCGATCCGGTGATCCCGGGCGCCGCCGTCGCGCGCGCAGCCCTGCGCGAGCATCGTCAAGCGCTCGTCTTCGAGAGCGGCTTTCAGACCGCCGCGAATCCCGCGCACGCCGTGCCGCTCGAGTTCCTCGCGGGACGCCTCGGCTGCGGCGGCATGGCCACGCCGCTCGACGGGATCGTCATCGATACGCTCGGCCTCTCGAACCCGCTCGGCGCACGCATCACGGCGACGCTGCCGGGCGCCACGGGCCACGAGAAGCTGCTGCCGATGGCGTGGGTGGTCGCCGACTTTGTCGATCCCGCGATCGATCCGGGCACCCTCGGCGTGCCGCGAATCGACGTGCGTGCGGCGCGCCACGCGATGCAGTGCGGCGAGCTCGCGGAGCTGCTGCACTCCGTCCGCGATCCGCTGACCGCCTCGCGCTTCTGGGCGAACCTCACCGGCGCGGTCCGGCGCACGCGGCTCGTGATCCCCGCCGATCCGATCGAGGCCGAGCGGAAGTTCTGCGGAGCCGCCTCGCGCACGCGCTTCGCGAAGGCGTCGAGCGCGTACGAGCAGGCAGGCTGGGCCGTCGACAACGCCGTCGACGACGACATCCACACGACGCCCGCCTCGCGCGGCTTCTCGTCGGGGCTTGGCAACCACACCGATCACGTCGAGTGGCTCGAGGTCACGCTGCCGACGACGCGCCCGCTCTCGTGCGTCGTGCTGCACCCGCGTGACGATGGGCCGCCCGGCGTCGGCTTCCCGACCGCGTTCGCGATCCAGACCTGGAACGGCGGCGCGTGGGTCGATCGCGTCGTGCGCAGCGACGAGCCGACTCCGGCCGGCCCGCTGCGCCTGTGCTGGGAGCATTCCGAGCCGACTGACCGCGTGCGCCTCTACGCGACGCACCTGCGCGAGGTCGCGAGCGATGGCTACGTGCTCCAGCTCGCCGAGCTCGAGACGCCCTAGGCTGGGCTCGAGACGCGCTTGGGATCGTTCGCCGTCTCCGATGCCGGCCACCGGCGTGCGACCAGCGCGCCCGCGAGCGCGATCGTGGTTACCGCGACGAACCAGTGCGAGAACCGGAAGTCGGTCTCCGGCGCGACGAAGAACTGCACGACCTCGTAGGTGATGCCCGAGATCGCGAGGTTGCGCAGCAGCTTGTGACGGCGCGCGAGGAGCAGCGCGAGCACGGCGAGCGGCACGTAGAACCACGCGCGGAACAGCGGCGTCGCCGCGAACAGGTCGACGATCGCCTGCATGCCGACCTCCCAGTCCGACGCGCTCGCGCGGTGGTGCAGCGGGCCGATCAGCTCGCGCGCGCCGAAGTCGTCGAAGACCGGCGGCGGATGGCCGGAGAAGCCGAGCAGGCGGCGCGCCATCGCCCAGCGATGCACGAGATACGGGCCGG
This sequence comes from uncultured Kofleriaceae bacterium, assembly GCA_964446175.1. Lineage (GTDB taxonomy): Bacteria > Myxococcota_A > Polyangia > Haliangiales > Haliangiaceae > JABFXX01. Next base: position 48,313 of record CAYUNM010000057.1, on the reverse strand, counting down.
GATGCGCGGCGACGACGTGGCGCCAGTCCGCGAACAGCGCGGCCGCCTGGGCGTCATCGGCGAGCGGCTCGACGATCCGCGTGTCGCCGTGCACGAGCGGCCACGGATCGTACGCCTCGTGCTGCGACGCGATCCGCGCGTGCGCGCCGGGCAGCACGGTGAGCCCGGCGAGCGCGGAGGAATTCGCGACGTGCGCCCGCCGCATCGTGCCGACGATGTCGGTGACCATCAGGTCCTGGCGCCAGCTGTGGTGATCCTCGTCGACGAGCGCCCAGCTCGCGGCAGCCGCGAGCAGCGCGATGCCGAGCGTCGCCGCGATCGCCGCACCCGCGCGCTTCCACCGCGGCAGCGGCGGCAAGCCGAGGAACACGATCGGTGCGAGCGCGAGCACGACCTGCATGCGGCACGCGCACGCGACCACGAGCAGCACGCCCGCGACGGCCTTCCACCGCCACGAGGGCTCGCCGATCACGGCAGCGGCCGCGAGCAGCGCGCCTGCCATCAGCGAGTCGGCCCAGATGCACGACATCGGCGAGAACACCGGCGGGAACAGGAGCACGAGCGCGGCCGTGACCGCCGCGGCCTGCGGTGCGATGAACCGGCGCAGCACGCCGTAGAGGCCGAACAGGAACAGCCCGCTCTGCAGCGCGAGCATCGGGAACGGGCCGGCCATCACGTACTCGAGGGCGCTCCAGATACCGGTCATCACGGGCGCGTCGTCGGTGTAGACGCCCGTGCGCACGGCGTAGAACCGCATCGTCGAGTCGAAGCTGAGGTAGCCCGGATAGCAGCCGAGCGCGAACAGGATCCACCCGGCAAGCAGGATCGTGCGCGGGCGCGGCGCCTTCATAGGCGGTGGCTCACCGCCGCGATGACGAAGCAGTGGTCGGGCTTGCACGCGGTGACCCAGTACGCGCCCGTCGCCCACGGCTCGTACGTCAGCGACGGCGACGCGCTCGTGCCCATCAGCCGCGGCGGATCGCCGATCCGGATGATGTAGATGTCCCACGCGGACTTCGCGAGGGAGGGGGGGACGAGGACCTCGCGCTTCGTCGAGTGCGGCACGCGCCGCACCTTCGCGACGTAGCTCTCGAGCTTGCCGGCATCCCAGCGCGCGACGTACATCGTGCCGGGCGGCAGCGGCGGCGACACGCCGAGGAACACGGCGGTCAGGTCGATCTTCTTCAGCGTGCCCGCGCCGAAGTTGCGGATGCGCGCGATCTTGTCGAGGAACGCGTGCTGCAGCCCCTCGACGTCGCGGCCGATGTACGGCGCCAGGTCGAGCTGATCGAGCTCGTCGAGGCAGACCGGCGGGTCGATGTCGTAGTGCATCGTCAGCTTGACGTCGGTGACGCCGAGCGTCGCCCACATGTCATTGCCGCGGAACAGCACGCGATCGAGGCCGAAGTACTTCGCGACGAGCTCCTGCTTCTTCTGGTCGCGGCAGTCGTCGCCGAGGAACCACCACTCCTCGGGGATCTGCTCCCACGCCTCGGCGGTGTACGTGTGGCCGACAGGGGTGGCGGCGAGCTCGGCGAGGCGGCGATCGGAATCGACCGCGAGACGCGTGTAGAGCGGGACCGTGCGCGCGGCCGCGTAGATGCTGATCACGACCGCGAACCCGACGAACGGCGCGAACGCGCGCGGGCGATGCAGGAACGACCGCATCACGGCCATCACGCCCGCGAGCAGCAGCAGCATCGGGTGGATGTAGAAGCGCGGGCCGAGCTTCGGCGACGCGAACACCGTGATCGTGATCAGCATGCCGGCCGCGAGCGTGCCGCCCGCGAACGCGAGGGCCCGGCGCTGCCGCTCGCGCGCGGTCTCGAGATCGCCGGTGACGCGGTCCTCGTTGAGCAGGCCCGTCGCGACCGCGAGCACGAGCAGCACGAGGAACGGCGCCGCCGCTTCGAGGTCGTCGAGGAAGATCTCGAGGTTGCCGCTGATGCCGTGCGTCCGGATCTGCTGCAGCGCCGAGTAGTGCTCGGCCATGTTGTCGTAGCGCTGGCCCTGGCCGGGCGCGAAGAAGATCAGCGCGAAGCCGACGATCACGCCGATCGTGCCCGCGATCGCCAGCGGCGACCAGCGGCGCTCGCGCCGGTAGCGCACGAACGTATAGATGACCATCAGCAGGCACAGCGTCGGGCCGACGTGCTCGTTGCCCATGCCGGCGACCACGCCGAGCAGCGCGTAGCCGGCGAGCTGCCAGGGCCGCGCGTCGTCGCTTGCGAGCCGCAGGACCGCGAGGAACCACAGCTGGATCGCGGCCGCGTAGATGTAGTTCGTCGCGTAGGCGCGGCAGAACATGTACGCGGGCAGGTTCGGCGCCGCGATCCACAAGAGGCCGATACCGATCGCGAGCGTGGCGAGATCGCGGCCGTCGCGGCGCGAGGGCAGGCGGCCCATGCCGAGCGCGAAGCTCGACAGCACGATCGAGAGGAACGCCAGCGGCGTCATGACCTCCGCGAAGCCGACGAGCTTGTACGCGAGGTAGGCCATGGGCTGGCCGATCCGCGGATTGCTCGACGTGTACATCTTGTGCCAGAACGCGAAGAAGCCGTGCACGCTGAACGGCTTCGCGCCGGTGTCGATCGCGACGTTCCAGGCGTCGAACGCGAACGGCTCGTGATAGACGACGTACGCGATGTGCACGACGGTCGCGACCACGTACGCCGCGAACAACACCGTCAGCACCCGTGCAGCCCTGTGACTCATGAACCGGTTCGTCGTATCATACAAACCCGAGATGTCAGAGGTTGGTGCACGCGCGGCGGGACGGTGGCTCGCGCTCGAGGTGGCGGTGGCGTTCATCACGTCTGCCGTATTTTTCGCGACCTGCTTCACGATCCGGATCAAGGCCCTCGATCGCGTGGGCCAGGTCAGCGGGCTCGCGAGCCTCGGATTCCGATTCACCGTCGGAGCCGTCGTCCTCGTGCTCGCGCTGATCGCGGCGACGCGCTGGCGCGGCGGAGCTCACTTCGACCGCGTCTCCGCGCTCGTGTGCGCGTCCGCGGCGGGCCTGGTCAGCGGCATGGTCGCGGGCGGCATCCTGATCGCGCTGCGCGGCACGCCCTACGGCCTCGCGGCCGATACCGGCGACACGCTCGTGCTCTCGATCTGGGCGCACGACCTCCAGCTCGGCAAGGCCATCCCCGCGATCTACCCGCCGGGGCACATCTACGGCATCGCGTGGCTGTCGAAGCTGTTCGGCATCCCGACGCTCTACGCGATGAAACACTTCCAGCTGCTCGCGCTGCTGATCGTGACGCCGATCGCGTACAGCGCGTGGCGCCTGCTGCTGCGGCCCGTCTGGGCGCTCGCGATCGGCGTGACGCTCGCGCTGCCGTTCATCGAGGCGTATCGCCTCTACCCGTTCATCGTGATGCTCGCGTTCCTGCCGATGATCATCCGGTTCCTCGACATCCTGAGGAACGCGGCCGCGCACGATCCGCTGTGGGTCGCCAAGCGCGGTGCGCTGTTCGGCCTCGGCTTCGGGCTGCTGTTCCTCATGTACTCGGGCTGGTACGAGTGGTGCGCGCCCGGCGTGCTCGTCGCGCTGCTCGTCGTGTTCCCGTGGAAGACGGCGCCGAAGCTCGGCGCGCTGTTCTGCGCGCTCGCCGGCATCGTGTTCATCGTCGTCACCTGGAACTACTTGAACGCGATCCTTCACGGGCCCGCGATCAAGGACAACTTCATGTACTTCGACTCGCAGCAGGACCCGGCCTACATCGCGATGTGGCGCGGCAATGCTCCGTGGCCGTACGAGAACATGTGGCCGCCGCTCGGCGAGCTCGGCGGGGTCGGGCTGTTCACGGTGCTGCTCGCGGTCGGGTTCGGCGCCGCGGTGGCGCTGGGGCGCAAGACGACCGCGGTGATCGTCGTGTCTTCGATCATGGTCGGCGCGTGGCTCATGCGCTTCTGGTTCGCGCACAGCATGTACGACACCGGCCTCGTGCAGCTCTATCCGCGCACGACCGCGCAGCTGCTCTATTGCCTCCTGGCGCTCGCGGGCCTCGCGATCTACTACGCTGTCGAGCGCAGGAAGCTCGTCGGGCAGCCGGCGGCGGTGATCGGCGTCGCGTGCGGCCTGCTGTTCCTGTACGGCCAGGCCGGCAGCGCGATCACCGACAAGTACATGGCGCGCGAGGCCCCCGACAGCTACGGGCACCTCGCCTGGATCGCGCTCAACACGCCGGGCGTCGGCCGCAACCAGACGTGGCACGCGACGGTTCATCCGACGAGCGTCCCCGACGATCCGTCGTACTCGCCGAGGTACCTCGTCGATAACAAGCCGCAGACGGTGTTCTCGAGCGACATCCACGGCAGCGCCGACGAGACCGAGACGGTCGAGATCCACTTCCCGGTGACGCGCACGTTCTCGAAGGTGGTGCTCGTACCCGCGCCCGAGGGCTGGCCGGTCGACTACACGATCGAGGTCTCCGACGGATTCCGCTGGTACACGCGGGTCACGCGCACCGGCGATACGAAGCCGAGCGGTCCGCTCGAGCTGCCGCTCGGCCAGACGGACGTCGCCTCCGTGATGCGGATCCGCGTCACGAAGCTCGGCGCGGTCGACGGAGGCTACGCGCTCCGCCTCGCCGATCTCATGGTGTTCCCGTAGCGCGGTCGCGCTTGCGCAGCACGGCGGTGCAGAACAGGCCGAGCAGGAGCTGGCCGAGCACGCCGTAGACGAAGTGGACGAGCGAGAACGCGAGGATGTTCGCCTGGCGCGCTTCGAGGGTGGCACCGGGCGCGTAGTCGGAGCACAGAAAGACGAGTGCAGCCTGCGCGGTGCCGAGCCCGGCCGGCGAGATCGGGATCACCGTCGCGATCACGACGCCCGGCAACACCGACGCCGCGACGGACACCGGCATCGCGAGGCCCCACGCGCGCATCGCGAACCAGAACGACATCGTCAGCATCGCGACGTGCGGCAGGCGCGTGGCGAGCGCGAGCGCGTGACCGGAGAGCCGCGCGTCGAACAGCGGCCCGAGCGTCCCGTTGTCGGCCAGCACGCGCGGCCGCAGCGCGATGATGACGAGGTAGATGACGAACGCGCCGCATCCGCCGACGAGCGTCCACCACATCGTGCCGCTCGGCTGGTAGCTCGCCCACGAGCCGGTCGTCAGCGCGAGGAGCGCGGCGAACGTGGTGCCGGTGAGGAACAGCGTGATGCCGACGGCGCGCGCCGTCGCGATGCCCGAGCGGTGCAAGTAGTAGCCGAGGCCGGCCTGCCCGACGGCATAGTTGAGGACGGCGAGCGCGTACGTCGAGCCGCGCACGAGCATCGCGTGCACGTAGCCCCAGCGCACGCCCTCGGCGCGCAGGCCCCACTGTGTCGCGAACGCGTCGGTGCACAGCACGGCGAACGTGACGACGAAGTCGACGGCGGCGAGCGTGAGGTGCGGGCCGTGCGTGATCGCGTCGCGGAACGCGGCGAACGGGATGCGCACGACGACGACGGCGACGATCGCGGCGCCGACCAGCCACATGGCGAGCCTGCGGAGCGCGGCGCGATCGGCCATCAGGCGGTCCGGCGCGCGGTGATCGCGAAGTTGCCGTCGCGCACGACCGAGCTGAACAGCAGGCCAGGGACGATCAGCGCGTACCACGTCGGCACGTGGAAGCGATTCCACAGCCGGTACGACACGCTGCCGGCGAGGCCGACCGCCATCGGCAGGTCCTTCGTCGTGATCTCGGAGAAGCCGTTCTGCTCGAGGACCTTCGTCAGCAGGTCCTTCGTGAAGAACGATACGTGGCGCGGCGGATCGAGGTGGAACCACCGATCCTTGAACATGTGCGCCTCGCGGCCCGCGATGTTCGGCACCGTCATGTAGATCTGACCGCCCGGGCGCAGGCACTTCGTCAGCATCTCGAGCGTCTCGCGCGGGTTGTCGAGGTGCTCGAACGCGAAGTTCAGCGTGATCAGATCGAAGAAGTCGTGGTGCTGCGCGAGCGAGGCCGGGCCCGAGATCACGGGCAAGCCGATGCGCTCGGAGAGCTCCTTCGCGTACTGCGGATCCGGCTCGTAGCCGGTCGGCTTCCAGCCGTTCTCCGCCATCTCCTTGATGTACCAGCCGTTGCCGCAGCCGAAATCGAGCATCGTGCGGCCGTGGCCCGGCTCCTCGAGGTAGCAGTGGCCGATCGTCAGCTTGCGGAGCGCGTGATAGACGCGCGTGTCGCTGCCGTGGACGCGGTAGCCCTTGTAGTAGTCGCCGAGGTTCTTCGGGATGTCCTCGAGCTGGACGAGCCCGCACTTCGCGCACTCGACGTACGTGAACGTGCCCTCGTGGCCGTGAAAGCGGTCGGGCACGCGGTCGAACACCGTGCGCGCCTCGTGGCCCTTGCAGTTACGACATTCGAACATCGCGGCTACCCTACCAGCTGCGCGTAGCGCGCGAGCTGCTCCGAGGTGATGGCGCGCGCGTCGCCGCCGCGCCCGACGTGCTGGTGCCACTCGACGATCCACGCGAGCGACTGATCGATCGTCAAGAGCGGCTTCCAGCCGAGCTTCTCGCGCGCCTTGCTCGCGTCGAGCTTGAGCAGCGTGGCCTCGTGAGGCCCGCTCGGCGCGCCCGGCGTCTGCCACGCCGCGCCTTCGCCCCACGCGGCGACGAGCTTGTCGGCGAGGTCGCGGACCGGCAGCACGAGGTCATCGGGCGGCCCGAAGTTCCAGGCCTGCGCGAACTCGTCGCGGTGGGTGACGAGGCGCTCGGCGAGCCGCAGGTAGCCGGAGAGCGGCTCGAGCACGTGCTGCCACGGACGCGTCGACGCCGGGTTGCGGATCACGAGCGGCTGCTTGCCGAGGAACGCGCGCATCGCGTCGGGGACGATGCGGTCTCTCGCCCAGTCGCCGCCGCCGATCACGTTGCCGGCGCGCGCCGACGCGATCGCGGCGCCGTCGAACGACATCCGGTACGCCTGCGTCACCAGCTCCGCGCACGCCTTGCTGTTCGAGTACGGATCGCGGCCGCCGAGCGCATCGACCTCGCGGTAGCCCCAGATCCACTCGCGGTTCTCGTAGCACTTGTCGGTCGTGACGATCACGATCGCCTTCACCGACTTCACGGCGCGCGCCGCCTCGAGCACGTGCACCGTGCCCATCACGTTCGTACCGTACGTGCCGACCGGATCGTCGTAGCTCGCGCGCACGAGCGACTGCGCCGCGAGGTGGAAGATCGCGTCGGGCTGCGCCTGCTTCACCACCTCGGTGAGGCGCGCCAGGTCGCGCACGTCGGCGATCACGGAGGTCATGCCGTCGGCGACGCGCGCCTGCTCGAACAGGCTCGGATCCGTCGGCGGGGTGAGCGCGTAGCCGGTGACCTTCGCGCCCATCTGCTGCAGCCACAGGCTGAGCCACGCGCCCTTGAAGCCGGTGTGCCCGGTGACGAGCACGCGCTTGCCATTCCAGAACGTCATCGCAGGTTCTCCCGCCACCACGCGATCGTCTCGCGCAGCCGCGCTTCGTGATCATGCCCGAGGTGCCAGCCGACCTCGTCGTTCAGGCGCCGCGTATCGGCGGCGATCAGCGGCACCGGATCCGCCGGCAGCGCGCCGTAATCGACCTCGCCGCCGGTCTCCGCGCGGATCAGCTCGATCAGCTCGCGCACCGGCAGCGCCCGCCCCGACGCGATGTTGACAGGACCGTCGACGGCGCTGTCGAGCAGCGCGACGGTCGCCTCCGCCGCATCCGCGGTGTGCAGGAAGTCGCGACGCTGAGTGCCGGGGCTCGTCCGCGCGCGCTCGCCGCGCAGCAGCGACCGGATCACGCTCGACACGAGCCGCTCGGGATACTCGTGCGGCCCGTACAGGAAGAAGAAGCGCGCCCACGCCGCGCTCACGCCCGCCGCCTTCGCGTCCTCGCGGACGACGTTCCACAGCGCCGCCTTCGCGTTTCCGTAGTACGTGCCGGGCGCGATCGGCGTCTCGCCCTCGCGACACGTGCCGCCGCTCCAGTCGTACTCGGCCGAGCTGCCGGCCATCACGCAGCGCTTCCCGCCGGCCGCGACGAACGCGTCGAACAGCGCGAGGCTCGCCCGCACCCAGCGCGCGTTCTCGCGCGACGTCCAGTACTTGCCGGGCACCGCGTACCACGCGAGGTGGAGCAGGTGGGTGGGCGCGAGGTCGCGCACGAAGTCAAGGCCCGCGAGCAGGTCGACCTCGTGCCAGGTGACGCCGGGCATGTCGACGCGCGGGCCATGCAGCACCGCGTGCACGTCGTAGCCGCGCGCGAGGAGCGGGGCGAGCGCCATGCGACCGACGAAGCCCGTCGCGCCGGTCACGAGCACGCGCTTCACGCGATGGCTCCACACGGTGCGGTCGGCTCCTGCAACCTCATCCGCTGCCTGTTCATGGCGTCCAGTCCGGGTAGCTCGCGTCGCGCTGCGCGATCACGGCGGGCGGCGCCGGCCAGCGGATGCCGAACGCCGGGTCATCCCAGCGCACGCCGCGCGCCGCCTTCGGATCGAAGAACGCGGAGATGAAGTACTGGACCTCGCTCGCATCCTCGAGCGTCAGGAAGCCGTGCGCGACGCCCTCGGGGACGTACAGCATGCGGTGGTTGTCGGCGGTGAGCTCGAAGCCTTCCCACACCGGCGTGGCGCCGCGCACGTCGACGAGCACGTCGTAGATCGCGCCGCGCGTGCAGTGGACGAGCTTCGTCTCGCCGGCGGCGTAGTGCATGCCGCGCAGCGTGTGCTTCCTGGCGTTGTGCGACAGGCTGGTCTGCGCGAGCTGCCCGACGAGGCCGGCGCCCTCGAGCTCGCGCGAGCACCACTGGCGCGCGAAGAAGCCGCGGTCGTCGCGGGCCGGCTCGATGTCGACCACGAACGCGCCGGGGATGGCGGTCGCGGTGAACTTCATCGCGAGCCCTCGCGCTTCACAGCACTTCGACCTTGGGGATCGGGACGACGAAGCGGCCGCCCCAGTCCTTGATGTGCGCCATCGACGACGTGATCTCGGCGCGCAGGTTCCACGGCAGGATCAGCACGTAGTCCGGCTTCGTCTGCGCGATCGCCTCGGGCGCGCGGATCGGGATGCGCGTGCCGGGCAGCAGGCGGCTCTGCTTGTACGGGTTGCGATCCACCGTGTACTGGATGAGGTCGGTGCGCACACCGCAGAAGTTGAGCAGCGTGTTTCCCTTCGCGGGCGCGCCGTAGCCGACGACGGTCTTGCCGCGGCGGCGCGCGTCGATCAGGAACTCGAGGAGCGCGCACTTGGTGTCGATCACCTTCTGGTGGAACGCGCGGTACGTCGCGACGTTCGTGTAGCCCTGGGCGATCTCGCGCTCCCGCAGCGCCTCGACGCGGCCGGTCTGTGCGTGGGCGGCATCCTTGCGGCAGGCGATCACGCGCAGCGAGCCGCCGTGCGTGCCGTGCTCCTCGACGTCGAACATGCGCAGGCCGTGGTGCGCGAACACGCGCTCGACGGTGAGGCACGACAGGTACGAGAAGTGCTCGTGATAGATCGTGTCGAACTGGTTGCCCTCGACGAGCTTGGCGAGGTGCGGGAACTCCATCGACAGCACGCCCTCGGGCTTGAGCAGCAGCGCGAGGCCGCCGACGAAGTCGTTGAGGTCGGGCACGTGCGCGAGCACGTTGTTGCCGACGAGCAGGTCGGCCTGCTGGCCCGCCGCGACCATCTTCTTGGCCTGCGCGACGCCGAAGAACTCGGTGATCGAGGGGATGCCCGCCGCGATCGCCTTCTCGGCGACGTTCTTCGCCGGCTCGACGCCGAGCACCTCGATGCCGAGCTGCTTGAAGTACTGGAGCAGGTAGCCGTCGTTCGACGCGATCTCGACGACGCGCGAGCCCTTTCCGAGGCCGAATCGCTTCGTGAAGTCGCCCGCGAACTGCTTGCAGTGGGCGAGCCACGAGTCGGAGAACGACGAGAAGTAGGCGTACTCGGTGAAGATCTCCGCCGGCTTCTGCATCTCGTGCAGCTGGACGAGCCAGCAATTGGTGCACACGAACGCGTGCAGCGGATAGAACACCTCGGGCTTGAGGATGTCGCTCGCGGGCGGGTAGGCGTTCGACAGCGGCGACATCCCGAGGTCGCAGAACGACTCGCGCAGCGGGGTCGCACAGAACCGGCAGGTACCGAGGTCGGTCATGGCCACGTCTTCCACGGAGCGCGACCTGCGCTCCACATCGCTTCGAGCTGCGAACGATCGCGCAGCGTATCCATCGGCTGCCAGAAGCCGTGATGCAGGTACACGCCGAGCTGGCCCTCGCGCGCGAGCCGTTCCATCGGCTCCTTCTCCCAGACGGTCGTATCGCCGGCGATGTAGTCGATCGTCTTCTTCGAGAGCACGAAGAAGCCGCCGTTGATCCAGCCGCCGTCGCCGATCGGCTTCTCGCGGAAGCCCATCGCCTTGTCGCCCTCGATCTCGAGCGAGCCGAAGCGGCCGGGCGGCTGCACGCCGGTGACCGTCGCGAGCAGGCCGCGCTCCTTGTGGAACGCGACGAGCTTCGCGATGTCGATGTCCGCGACGCCGTCGCCGTACGTCAGCATGAAGTCGTCGTCGAGGTAGCGCGCGATGCGGCGGACGCGGCCGCCGGTCTGCGTCGCGTCGCCCGTATCGACGAGCGTGACCTTCCACGGCTCGGCCTGCGAGTGGTGGACGGTCATGTTGTTGCGCGCGAGGTCGAACGTGACGTCGCACATGTGCAGGAAGTAGTTCGCGAAGTACTCCTTGATCAGGTAGCCCTTGTAGCCGAGGCACACGACGAAGTCGGTGAACCCGTGCTGGGCGTAGATCTTCATGATGTGCCAGAGGATCGGACGGCCTCCGATCTCGACCATCGGCTTGGGACGGATCGTCGTCTCTTCGGAGAGACGCGTGCCGAGACCACCGGCGAGGAGCACGACTTTCATAGCTGGCGGAGAATCTCATAGCCGCGACGCGCATCGCGGAAGTGGAGCGTGGCAACGCTCTTCAGCGCGCCGTGGATCAAATTGAGCTTCAACAGCCGCTTGGCCCCCGCGATCTGGGCGCAGTGGGCCCAGCCGCGCTCGTGCGCGACCTTCGCCATGCGGTCGTAGAACGCGCTCTCCTCGAAGTAGCGCGCGCTGTTCTTCGTCAGCGCGTCGGTCGTCGAGCCGGGGTGCTTGCGATAGCGATACGCGCGCTCCGGGATGCCGACGATCACGTCGCCGTCGAGCAGCAGCGACGTCGTGAGGTCCCAGTCGAGCACGAACGCCGAGACGCCGGAGAACCGGCGCGCGCCGAGCACGCTCTTCCGGAAGCACAGCGTGGGCGCGATGATGAAGTTGCCGCGCATCAGCGAGCGCATGCCGGCTTCCCCGGCGAGCTCGATCTCGCGCTTGCTGCCCGGGTTGACGAAGTCCTTCACCGTGTCCGCGAGCGAGAACACCGCGCGCGAATCGGCATCGATGATCGTGACCCGGCAATAAACGGCAACCGCCGCCGGGTGGCGATCGGCGGCCGCGATGATCGCGTCCGTGTAGCTCGGCTCGAGCTCGTCATCGCTGTGGACGAGCGTGACCAGGTCGGTCTCCGCGAGGTCGATGCAGCGGTTGAAGTTGCCGGCCATCCCGACGTTCTCGGGATTGCGGACGTAGCCGATGCGGCCCTTGCCGACCGTCTTGACGAGCTCCTCGATGCCCGGCTCGGGGCTCGCGTTGTCGCAGACAAACGCCGTCCACGCGTCACCGGGCTGAGCGAGCACGCTGGCAATCGTCCGCTCGAGCAGGGCACGCCCGCTGTAGAACGGGATTGCATACGTGAGGCGGGGTGCGGGACGCACCGCCCGTGGGTAGCACAGCCGGTGGCATCTGTGTAAGTCTGCGAGCGATGTCGGTTTCTGGGCTCCGTCTCGCTGTCCTCGTGCCCTGCTACAACGAGGAAGCCGCGATCGAGAAGGTGGTGGCGGACTTTCGAACCAGCCTCCCGACCGCGACGGTCTACGTCTACGACAACAACTCGACCGACAAGACGGCCGAGGTCGCGGCGCGGGCCGGTGCCGAGGTGCGCCGCGAGCTGCGCAAGGGCAAGGGCAACGTCGTGCGTCGGATGTTCCAGGACATCGAGGCGGACGTCTACATCATGGTCGACGGCGACGACACGTACGATGCGTCCCGCGCGCCGGAGCTCGTCGACCGCCTCGTCAACGAGAACCTCGACATGCTCGTCGGCCGCCGCGTCGAGACGCACGAGGCCGCGTATCGCGCCGGTCACCGCCTCGGCAATGCGGTGCTGACCGGCCTCGTCGGCTGGCTGTTCGGCTCGCCGATCGACGACATGCTGTCGGGCTACCGCGTGTTCTCGCGGCGGTTCGTCAAGAGCTTCCCGTCATCGTCGCGCGAGTTCGAGATCGAGACCGAGCTGACCGTGCACGCGCTGCAGATGCGCATGTCGATCGCCGAGGTCGAGACGAACTACAAGGAGCGTCCGCCCGGCTCGACGAGCAAGCTGCGCACGTTCCGCGACGGCTGGCGCATCCTCGTCACGATCATCAACCTGATGCGCAACGAGCGCCCGCTCCTGTTCTTCTCGCTGATCGGGCTCGTGTGCTTCCTCGTCGGGTTCTTCCTCGGCCTGCCGGTGTTCCTCGAGTACCTCGACACCGGGCTCGTGCGGCGGTTCCCGACCGCGATCCTGTCGATGGGCCTCGGCATCATCGCGGTCGTCAACGTCGCGACCGGCTTCATCCTCGATCTCGTCGCGCACGTGCGCCGCGAGGCCAAGCTGCTCGCGTACCTCAGCTACGCGGCGCCGCGCGCATCCGGCCGTGCCGCCGCATCAGAGGCGCAAGGGCGTCTTCGCGCGCACGGCGACGCGTAGCAGCAACACGAGCGTCACGAGCGCGCTCGCGGTCGCCATCGCCGCGCCGAGCATGCCGAACCGCGGGATGAACACGAAGTCGCACGCGAAGTTGACGCTGACCGTCGCGATCATCAGGGCAGTGTGCCACCCGGGGCGATTGGCCATGAGCAGCACGTTCGTGAACGGCAGGAACGGCGACGTCAGCACGAGCCCGGCCATCAGCACGGCGAACGGGACCGCACCCTGCGCGAACTCGGCCTTGCCGATCACGATCGGGATCACGTGCGAGTACAGCGCGGCGCCGCCGATGCCCGCGGCGGCGATCACCGGCACGAACCAGCGGCGCGTGCGGCGGATCAGGCCCTGGATCTCGCCCGGGTTGTGCGCGGCGAGCTGCCCCGCGATCATCGGGTTGACGTTGTTCTGCACGACGACCGCGAGCTGCATCGCGCCCTCGTTGAGCGCGGCCGCGAGGCTGTAGATGCCGACGCTGGCCTTCGCCACCCCGAGCGCGCCGAGCATCCACACGTCGAGCTTGAGGTTGATCTCGTATGCCAGCGTGGCCGTCACGCCGCGCGCGCCGTACGACAGGTGCTCCTTCGCGAACCGCATCCAGCCCGCGCACCGCGCGAGCGACACCGTCGCGAGCAGCTCGCACGCGAGCACGAGCAGCAGCGTGCCCTCCGTGATCGTCCAGATCACGGGGAGGCGATCGGCGGGCGCACCGACGACGCGCAGCACGACGACGGCGATCGCGATCAGGATGTAGCGCAGCGACGTGTACACCGCGAACGCCCGCATGCGACGCAGTCCGTTGACGACGCCGAACAGGAGCTTGTTGATCGCGAAGCAGAACAGGCCCGGCGCCGCCCACGTCACGCCGACCTCGACCGCGTGGCTGCCGTGCAGATCCGCGAGCAGGCCGCGCGACAGCACGAACAGCCCGGCCGCGAACGCGGCGAGCGCGACACCCGGCACGAGCGCACCGACGACGACGGCCGCGACACGCTCGCGATCGCCCGGCCGCTCGGCGACCGCGCGCAGCACGCCGTACTGGATGCCGAACGCGCCGACATCCGCGAGAACGAAGTACGCGATCGCGACGAGGTTGAACACGCCGAGCGCGGCCGCGCCCCACCACGCGGCAATGGCGAAGTTGAGCCCGAGTCCGATCGCGCCGAGCAGCGCAACCGGAACGAGGTTCCACAGGACGTCGCGTCGGAGCCGTTTGTCCATCAGTACAGCTTCGGCGCCGCGTTGATGATCTGCAGCGCTTCCTCGAACGAGAACCCGATCAGCTGCGCGTACTCGCGCAGCGACGCCCACCGCGGCTTGCTGTACTCGCGGCCGCGCTCGAGGGCCTCGTCGCGCGTCAGGTGGCCTTCGCGCACCATGTTCGACAGCATCGATTCGTCCTCGGTGAAGCCCGCCATCGTGCCGTAGATGTAGTTGTAGAACGCGGCGGTGCCGTCGCCGATGCGCCACGTCGTCTGCGTGTCGGTCGCGATCTCCCAGTCGTACTCGCGCCGGATCGTGCCGACGATCTCGTCCTCGTGCCAGGGCAGGTAGTGATAGAGGTACAGAAAGTCGTCCTTGATCACGAACGTCTGGACGAACGCATTCATCGTGTCGAGCAGCGATTCGTTGATGTACGCCGGGTTCTTCAGGTAGTTCTTCGCGAAGTACCACAGCATCGGCAGCTTCGTGCCGAGCGCCATGTCGGTCAGCTTCATGTTGTGGTCGTCCTGCGGGACGCCCATGAGGCCGGTCTTGTACGGCGCCTCCTCGATCTTGTTGCCCGTGCAGAAGATGACGAGCTTGATGCCGGTCTCCTGGCGGAGCTGGCGGGCGACCCGATAGAACTCCTTGTCGCCGGCCATGAACAGCGTGACCATGCCGAGCTCGGGCTTCTTGAGCCACGCCTCGATGTTCTTGCGCACGTAGCGGCGCTTCGCCGAGATGTCCGCGGACCGGATGATGTGCTCGACGCCGAGCTTGCCGCACACACGCGCGCAGTTGCGGCGGGCGAGGTCGGTGACCATGCCCCAGTCGTACGTGAACGCGACCGGGTTCATGCCGAGGACCTTCTTGACGTAGTGCAGGCCGTAGGACGAGTCGCGCCCGCCGCTGAAGGCGACGATCACGTCGGGGCTGCCGTCCTTGCTGCGATACGGCTCGACCGCCTTCAGCAGTGCCTCGGAGCCGTGGACCTGGATCGGCTTCCAGGTGCGGCAGTAGTAGCAGACGCCGTGCTCGTCGAAGTCGACGAACGGATACGTCTCGGGAAGGATGCACTTCGTGCAGCGGCGCAGCCGATCCGTGCGCGAGCTGTAGTCGACGATCGACACGTGGTGACCGTTCGGCGAGCTGCCGAGCGGCGGCTCCTCGTGCTCGGGTGCGAGCGAGAACGAACGGCGCCGGAGCGTGGCGAGATCGATCGCGAGTGCGTGGCCGGCGCGCACCTGCTCGACGCGGCAGTCGCCGAGCTTGCCGCCGAGCGACCGATCCTCGAGCACGCGCTGCAGGATGAACCGCTCCGATGCGAACGCGATCACGCTGCCGCTCTCGCTCGTCAGCTGGAACAGCGAGCCGGTGTTCGTCGCGAGCAGCATGTACGCGAAGTTGTCGAACAGCATCGCGAGCGACGCCGAGCCCTCGATCTCGAGGAACGTCGCGCGCGTCGCCGCGACGAGGTCCTTCGACTCGCCGAGCTTCTTGAGCAGCAGCGCCGCGAGCACCTCGCTGTCGAGCTCGCCCTGCGGTGCGATCGTGTAGCGCTCGAGCAGCGCGCGGTCGTTGACGACGATGCCGTTGTGCAGCGCGACCGCGCCTCCGGTGACGACGGGCTGATTGTTGTGGATGTCGGACTGCGTGCCGTTCGTCGCGAGGCGCGAGTGCCCGGTGATCGCGATCGTCTTGCCGGGGCCGAATGCCGCGAGCCCGCGGTCGAGCAGCGCGTGGAGCTTGGGGTTCGCGAGGAAGTCCTTGACCGAGCCGCTCTGCTTGAGGACCTGGATCTGCGTGCCGTCGTGAACGGCAATTCCGGCCGCCTCGCGGCCGCGGGTCTCCGAGTGGCGCAGCAGCGAGATCGCGAGGGAACGTGCCAGCTCGCGATCGACGGCGCCGTCGTTCGTGCAGATGACACCGAAGATGCCGCACATGGTTTCGGGCGCACTATATAGTCTCGGCGTGCGCGGGGCGCGGCCGATCATCATCCTCGCGATCGGCTGGGTAATCTTCATGGCCTACGGCTGGCCCGGGCTGATGACGATGGACTCGTTCGACCAGCTCGGCGAGGCGCGGGCGTGGTTCTTCACCGATAGCCACCCGCCCGCGATGGCCGCGCTGTGGGCGGTCATCGATCACGTCGTGCGCGGCCCGACCGGCATGCTCGTGCTGCAGAGCGGGATGTTCCTCGGCGGCCTGTTCCTGCTGCTGCGCCGCGCGCTCGCGCCGACCGGGGCGGCCGTTGCGGCGGTCGTGCTGCTGCTGTTCCCGCCCGTGCTCGCGCCGATGGTCGTCATCTGGAAGGACTGCGTGATGGCGGGCTGCTTCGTGCTCGGCACCGCGATGCTGCTCGAGACGCGCCGCGGGATCCGGCTCGGCGGGCTGGCGCTGCTCTGCCTCGGCATGGCGATGCGCTACAACGCGCCGGCGGCGACGCTGCCGCTCGTCGTGCTGCTGTTCGAGTGGCGGCCGGGCATGCGCTGGCTCGTCCGCTACGCGATCGCGGCGGGCGCGTGGGTCGCGATCACCGTCGTGGCATTCGGCCTCAACGCGTGGCTGACCGACCGGCCGATGCACTACTGGGCGTCGTCGCTCGGCATCCAGGACATCGTCGGCGTGCTCGCGAACACCGATGAGGACCTCCCCGACAGCGAGCTCGCACCGCTGCTCGTGCCGACGGGCATCCACGTCGACCACGACTTCCAGCGCGCGGCGCGTGCCCGCTACAAGCGGGGCGAGTTCACGCAGCTGCTCGTCGGTGACGGCGCGCTGTGGACGATGCCCGTCGCGGGCACGACGCCGGCGCCGGCGCCGCAGCGCGAGGCGATCGAGCGCGCGTGGCACGAGCTGGTCACCGCGCATCCCGGCGCGTTCGCGCGCTACCGGCTCGCGACGTTCGGCGAGGTGCTCGGCGTGTACGAGAAATTCGCGGGCACGACGGTGATTCGCCACAAGTACCAGACGCCGGAGCGCCTCGACGCGTTCGGGATCTCGCGGCACCAGCCGGTGTGGCAGGACAAGGCGGAGCGCTGGCTGCTGCAGCTCGCGAAGCACTCGCCGCTGTTCCGGCCGTGGGTCTACGCGGTGATCGCGCTGTTCCTGCTCGGCTTCGCGCTGCACCAGCGCGAGGTGCTCGCGCTGCTCGTGTCGGGCATCCTTTACGAGCTGACGTACCTTCCGTTCGGCCAGACGCCCGACTACCGGTACTCGCACTGGCTCGTCGTGTGCACGTGCGTCTCGCTCGTCATCGTCGTCACGCGAAGAGCTCGCGCCGGTGATATGACTCGCGCGAGCGAGTAGCGGTGCGGTTCCTGGTGATCATCCCGGCGTACAACGAGCAGGCGGCGCTCGGTGGCTTGCTCGAAGAGCTGCGCGACCTGCCGCGCGACGGCTTCGAGCTCGACACCGTCGTCGTCGACGACGGCTCGACCGACCGCACGAGCGAGGTCGCGCAGGCGGGCGGCGCGCGAGTGCTGCGCCTGTGCCGCAACCTCGGCATCGGCGGCGCCGTGCAGGCCGGCTTGCGGCTCGCGCACCGCGAGAGCTACGACGCCGCGGTCCAGATCGACGGCGATGGTCAGCACCCGCCCGCGGAGCTCGCGCACCTGTTGCGCCGCCCGGCCGATATCGTGATCGGCTCGCGGTATCGCGAACGCCACGGCTTCCGCTCGACGCTGCTGCGCCGCCTCGGCAGCTGGTGGCTGCGCGTCGTGCTGCGCATCGTCGGCGTGCGCGTCTCCGACCCGACGTCCGGCTATCGCGTCTACAGCCGCCGCGCGCTGCGGCTGTTCGATCACACGTACCCGTACGACTTCCCCGAGCCCGAGTCGCTGGCCGTCGCGCGCGCGGCCGGGCTGACGCTCGACGAGGTCCCCGTGACGATGCGCGAGCGGCTCGGCGGCAAGTCGAGCATCGCCGCGTTCGATTCGATCTACTACATGGTCAAGGTGACGGTCGCCGTGCTGCTCGCGTACGCGCGCGCGGTCGGCCGCGTCCCGAAGGAGCAACCCGATGCAGACTGAGGAGTACTACCGATTCCACGACGGCGCCGGCAACCTCGTGTTTGCCGGAGTCTGCCTCGTCATCGCGATCGTCCTCTTCCGGCTGATCCTGCGCGAGCGGATCACGCTGCAGGGCAGCATGTCGTACCTCGCGTTCGTCGTCGTCATCGGCGCGATGACGGTGTTCCCCGATGCGGCCGGCCGCGTCGCGCACCTGCTCGGCTTCTCGACGCTGGCGAACTTCTTCTTCTGCACGTGCATCGCGGCGCTCGCGATCCTCCACCTGCGAGCGCTCGTCACTCTGTCGCGCGTCCAGCTGCGCTCGGTCGCGCTCACGCAGGAGCTCGCGATCATTCAGGAGAAGCTGGAGCGCGTCGAGGCGAAGACCGGGACACGGACGTCATAGCCAGCGGCGATTTCCGTGATTGCGGCCCGGGCGCGCGCAACGTGATATTGAACCCTGGATATGGCCGCTCCGACGCTGTCGATCGTCGCCCCCGCGTACAACGAGGAGCGCAACCTGCCCGCGTTCCTCGCGGCGATGATCCCCGTGCTCGAGTCGATCGGCGAGACGTTCGAGATCATCTTCGTCAACGACGGCAGCCGCGACGGCACGCTCGGCATGCTCGCCGCCGCCGCCTCGCAGGATCCGCGCATCAAGGCGATCTCGCTCGCGCGCAACTTCGGCAAGGACATCGCGCTCTCCGCGGGCCTCGCGTACGCGACCGGCCAGGCGGTCATCCCGATCGACTGCGACCTCCAGCACCCGCCGGAGCTGATCCCGCAGTTCGTCGCGAAGTGGCGCGAGGGCTTCGACATGGTCATCGGCGTCCGCAGCAAGCGCGACGAGGAAGGCTGGCTGCGCCGCAACCTCTCGCAGACCTACTACAAGGTCATGCGGTTCATGACGAGCGTCGAGATCCCGCCGAACGCGGGCGACTTCCGCCTCCTCGACCGCAAGATCCTCGACGTGATCAACAAGATGCCGGAGCGCCATCGCTTCATGAAGGGCATCTTCGCGTGGCCCGGCTTCAAGGTCGCCTCGATCGAGTTCCAGGCGAACCAGCGCGCGAACGAGACGCGCAGCACCTGGTCGTTCTTCAAGCTCTGGCGGTTCGCGCTCGACGGCCTGTTCTCGTTCTCGACCGCGCCGCTCAAGCTCTGGACGTACATCGGCGCGCTCGCCGCCGCCGGTTCGTTCGTCTACCTCGTGATCACGCTGATCCAGAAGCTGTTCTTCGGCATCGCGGTCCCCGGCTACGCCTCGCTGCTGATCGTCGTGCTGTTCTTCAACGGCCTGCTGCTGATCAGCAACGGCATCCAGGGCGAGTACATCGCGCGCATCTTCGAGGAAGTGAAGGGCCGCCCGCTGTTCGTCGTCGGCCAGACGTTTGGCTTCGACCAGCCGGCCGTGGCCGCCGAGCCGACGCCGACCGAGGTCGACGCGCCGAAGCCCGCGGCACGCCGCGAGCTGCCCAAGCCGACGAAGCCGCCGGCGATCCCGCGAAGCTAGCGCAGGCCGATCACCTGGATCGCGGAGCGGCCGTCCGGCGCGCCGTGCACCGTGATCGCCTCGAGGCGGCGTGCGCCGTTGAGGTCGATGTCGGCGAACTCGCCGCGGCCGAGGCGGCGACGGACGTCGATGTGCTGCTGCTCGCCGTTGCCGTAGCGGACCTCGATGAAGTCGACGTAGCCGGCGCCGCGGATCGCCATCACGCGCAGCGTGCGGAAGCGACCGAGGTTGCGGTCGATATCGACGGTGTCCTTGCGCGTGATGTCCATCGCGGCGAGCGTGACGTAGTTGCGACGCTGGGCGTCGCGGAAGCCGGCGCGCTCGTGCCGCGCGTCGTCACGGTCGTCGGCGTGCGCGAGGCGTGCGCCGAGCGGTGCCGTCGCGAGCAGGGCTGCCATAACCAGGCCAAACGTCTTCATAAGAACCTCCCGTGTGCGGAGGTGCTGCATCGGCCGTGCCCTGCGTCTCCGACGTTCACGGAAGCGCGCCTTGCGGCTGCGATCCGTGCGTGATATCGCGCCGTTGGTGTGGTCGCGAGTCCTGCGCGCACTGTTCGTGCTCTATGTCGCGGCGACCGCCGTCCACATCGGCTGGATCGTCGCGCACGAGCCGTTCGGGTTCGACGCCTGGAACGTCGCGGTCGATACCGGCGCGCGCCCGTTCAGCGTTCATCACTTCTTCAGCTACTGGCGCTTCGAGTACACGCACTCGAACCCGCGCATCGGCCAGGCGCTGACGTATCTCGCGTACAAGCTCGACGACTTCGCGGTGATCGCGACGCCGCTCGCGTACCTCGCGATCTCGCTCGCGGTGACCGTGCTCGGCCTCGGGCGCTGGCCGCGGCGCGGCCGTGACCTCGCGCTGTGGGCGCTCGCGATCGGGTTTCCGTGGTTCGCGCTGCCGCAGATCGGGAAGATGCTGTTCTGCCGCGCGTACTGCGCGAACTACATCTACGGCGCGGCGATCGTGCTGTGGTTCCTCGTGCCGCTGCG
This sequence comes from uncultured Kofleriaceae bacterium, assembly GCA_964446175.1. Lineage (GTDB taxonomy): Bacteria > Myxococcota_A > Polyangia > Haliangiales > Haliangiaceae > JABFXX01. The sequence continues at coordinate 27,793 of CAYUNM010000057.1, read as the reverse complement.
CCTCGGGCACGCGAGCAAGCGCAGCCCGCTCGCGCTCGCGGCATACGGAATCTTTGGCGTCGTCGCCGGGCTCGCGAACGAGCACACCGGACCGACGCTGATCCTGTTCATGCTCGTGGTCGCGTGGTGGCGTCGACGTGACGAGCCACGGCTCGTGTGGGCGGGCGCGGCGGGCGTGATCGTCGGGTTCGGCGCGCTGTTCTTCGCGCCGGGGCAGGGCGAGCGCTACGAGGGGCTCGCGCAGAAGGTGACGCTCGTCGGGCGCGTGCTGCAGCGCGGCTTCGTCGGCAACCTCGATATCATCCAGGATCTCGTGCTCGCGGCCGCGCCGCTCGCCGCGCTGTACCTCGTGACGGCGATGCTGCGCCGCGAGGACGACGACCTGCGCGTGCCGCAGCGGCTCGCGCTCGCGGCGGCGGTCGCGGCGGTGCTGATGACGCTGACGATCTTCCCGTCGCCGAAGCTCGGCCCGCGCTTCTTCTATGCGGGGATGCTGCTGCTCCTCGCGGGCTACATCGCGATCGCCGACGTCGTGATGACCACGCAGCGCCGGCTCGTGCCGCTCGTCGTGCTCGCCGTCGCGTCGTCGGTGTACGCGGGTGCGCGCACGGTGCCGCTGTACGGGCGGCTGAAGCGGCAGAGCGACCTACGGATGGCGGCGCTCGAGGCCTCGCAACCGGGCTCGGTGTTCATCGCGAGCGCGTTCGAGCAGGTCGACGAGACGTGGTGGTTCCTCGGCGACGACTTCCGCGATCTGAAGAAGCGCGAGATGGTCGCGAAGTACTTCGCGCTGCGCGCGGTGAAGTTCCGGTTCCCCGATCCGAACAGCCCGCTCGGCGTCAACGGCGTGCGGCTCGTCGCGAAGCTCGATCGCGGCTGCGCCGATGACTTCGGCGGCTTCGGCGTGACGACGACGCGCGGCTTCGATCTCGAGGCGCTCCACAAGGAGATCGACCTCGCGATGTCGATCTTCCGCGACCGCGCGCCCGAGGTGCAGCGGATCGATCTCGAGGTCGAGCTCGACGATCCGGCGGCGCACGTGCCGCAGCGGCTGCTCGCCGCGCGCTGGACGCCGGCCGGCCTCGAGGCACCGCTCGCGATGATCCGGCGCAAGGGCCTGGCGCGCGAGCGCGAGGTCGTCCTCGACAAGGCGCTGGCGTCGTCGGGGCGCGAGATCTTCATCTATCAAGTCGGCGGCGATCTGAAGCGCCTCGGCATGGCGGGCGATGCGCACCTCGCGTACGTGCCCTGGCGGTCGGGCGTCTACTGGGCGCTCGCATGCGACGCACACGATTGCTTCGTCGTGGCCGCCGCGAAGCAAGGCGGATGACGCGCTGGCTCGTCGCCGGCGTCGCGCTGTGGGCGTGGTTCGCGCTGTGCGCGCACTGGGAGCCGATCGTCTTCGATAGCTGGGGCCACTACTTCTGGCACCACGAGTACGCGATGACGCTCGGCAACATCGGCGACTTCATCGCGACCGAGTACACCCACTGGAACCCGCGCATCGGCGAGCTCGCCGCGCTGCTGTCGTTCACACCGGGGCCTTGGCACGTGCTGCTCACCCCGCTGATGGAGCTCGCGGCGTTCTACGTGCTGTGCGTCGCGGTCGCGGGGCGTCGCCCCGACCTGCTGATGTACGCGATGACGCTCGCGCTCGTGCTCGTGTGCGTGCCGGAGGTCGGCACGGTGCTGTTCTACCGGCCGTTCGTGTGGAACTTCGTGCTCGCGCTGCTGCTCGCGGCCGCGTTCGTCGTGCCGTACCGCGTCGCCGGCGACGACGAGCGCTGGTGGTGGATACCCGGGATGGTCCTGCTCGGGCTTGTCGCGGGGCTCGGCGCGGAGCACACGGGGCTCGCGCTCGTCGGGATCGCGATCGTCGCGATGGTGCAGCGCCGGGCGGCGCGGCCGTGGATGCTCGCCGGCGCGCTCGCGTGTGCCGCGGGCTGGGCCGTGCTGTTCTTCGCGCCGAGCCAGCACGTCAAGTACGGTGGCCTCGCCGCGAAGCAGTCGATGGTCGACCTCGTCGCCTCGCGCGGCCTCGCCGGCAACCTGCGCGTGGTGTGGTTGCCGCTGGTCAACATGTGGCCGGTGCTCGTGGTCGGCGTGATCGCGGTCGCGCTCGGCAGGCGGCGGCTCGGGCGGCCGCTCGTCGTCGCGCTCGTCGCGGCGGCCGCGATCCTCGTGACCCTGCTCGCCTCGCCGAAGCAGGGCCCGCGCCTGTGGCTCGCCCCGCTCGCGACGCTGTGCGCGGTCGCCGCGGTGTCGCTCCGCGACCAGCTCGTCGCCGCGCGAGCTCGCATCGGTGCGGGCGCCGCCGCCGCGGTCGTGCTCGCCGCCTGTGCGTGGCAGTCGCTCCGCATCTATCGCGTGCTGGGACAAGAAGGCTCGCAGCGCATGGCGCTCCTCGAGCACGCGGCTCCCGGCACGGTGGTCACGGTGCCCCATCTCTCGCCGGGGCGGACGCACTGGTCGCTGCGCGACGACCTCGAGGAGCCGCTACGGAGGCAGAGTGTCGCGATGGGGTTTCATCTCGCGGGCGTCGAGCTAGGGGCGGTCGCTCCGTAGGCTCGTCGCGGCTCAAAGACCGATGCCACAGGCGTAGCAGATGGTGTCTTGCCGGATCGCGTCGCTGTAGATCTTCGCGATGTCATCGGCGGAGAGCTTGTGATCCCAGATCGCGATCTCGTCGAGCTGTCCCGTGAAGAAGCTGGACGTGTCCTGGGTTCCGAACCGGAGCGGATTCGTCCCGCTCGCGGGCACGATCTGCCACTCGGCGTCGGTCAGCGGATAGTCGGGGTTCAGGCCGGAGTAAACGTCGCCGTGACCGGGGGTGGGCCCGCCGGAGTCGAATTCGGCGACGATGTCGTACCATTGGTTGGCGGCGATCGGTGGCTCGCCCTCACCGGGGAAGTTGGTGCCAGCGCCAAGATCGCCGTCGCTGTTGAGCATGTAGACCTTGAACTTGCCCGGGTCGGTCGCCGCATCGCTCGACATGAACCTCATCTCGTACTCGAGCTGATGGTCACTCGTGCCGTTCGTCGTGCCCTTGCCGAGGACTTGCGCCGTGCCGTCAGCTCGCGCCCCGTCCCAGGTCGAGAACGTCACCATGCTCGGCCGCCAGAACGCGTGAATGCTGAAGCCGAGCGTCTGCACCCAGAAGCTCTCGAACATGATGTTGGGCCGCGCGGTGCCCATCGAGTTCGCAGACCGAATTGCGACACCACCTGCCGCAGGACTCGAGTCCGTCGCCGTGACCTGCCAGTATCCGGGCTCGTACGAGATCTTGCAGTCATACGTGCCGTCGGCCTTCTTGCAGTTTGGCGGATCGCTGAAGTGGTACATGTCCATCGGCCACGCCTTCGCCTGCAGCGTCGATCCATGGAACTGGAAGCGGACGTACCAATACGCGCCGAGCGCGTAGGTGCCGACGTTCACGGATCCGAGCACCGTGCTCGTCCCACCGCTGTACTTGACGATGTAAAGCGTCAGCTGGCCGGTGGCCGATTCCTGGAGCTCCGCTTTCACGAAGTTCGAGTTATCGATCCGGCGCGCGACGAGGGCGACCGGCTGCAGCGGACCGCCGGCCGCATGGGCGGACCATGATGCGCGCACCTGCATGTCTCCATCGAGCTGCGACAAGTTGATTCCCTGCTGCCACGTGCCGCGCGTACCGTAGGGCACGATCTCCGCGAGGTTGCCGTCCGTGCAGAGGTTGTTGCCGGACGTGACCTGAGCGGACCACGCGTCCCCGCCGGCGCTCGTTCCCCACGTCGATCCGAGGGTGCAAGGGCTGCCGCCGCGATTGAAGTTGTCCCACGCCTGCGTGAGCGACAGCCGGCGGTCGTCGGGGATCGCTACATACGTGTGCTGGGAACCCAAGAAGAGCGGGGACGTGTTCGAATCGTTGACGATCGCGCCCGGACGTCCGAGCGCTATCACTGCAAGCGCTGACCGCGCATGTAGACGAGCCACGGCTTGCCGTCGAGCGTCGTGATGATCGCGAGCGCGCCAGTCGCCGGCGGCGTGCCGTTGTGCTTCTCGGGGATGTCGCTCGCGTAGTAGTCGACCGGGCCGGCGGGCGGCTTGCCCTGCAGCTGCGAGCGGAACTGCCCGTCGTACTCGCCCATGATCGCGATCGGGTGCGCCTCGAAGCGCGCGGGGGCCGGATACGCGGGCGTCTCGAAGATCGTCAGCCACACGCGCACGCGCGTCACGCCGGCGCTCGGATAGCGGGCCTGCGCGTCGGCGAGGATCCCGGTGAGCCGCTTCTGCAGCTCGCGCGCGTCGTGGACCTGGATGATCGTGCGGTAGCTGTAGTCGAGCCACTCGGCGGCGCCCGGCGTCGGGCCCTGCGCGTCGAGCTCGAAGTGCACGCCGGGCACGCTGTAGGGCAGGTGCTGCGTCAGCGGCTCGCGCGCGCGGATCTGCGCGAACATCGGGAACGCCGAGATCGGATACGTGTTGAGCCGCTGGTCGATGCTCGGCGTGAACGCGACGACGACGTCGTACACGACGAACGCGATCACGAAGATCGTCGGGCCGCGCGGCGGCTTCCAGCCCGCCGGAGTCTCGGCGGCGTCGCGGCGGCGCAGCAGCGCGTCCCAGTCGACGAACGCGGCCGCGAGCGGCAGCCAGTGCAGGTTCCACAGCTCCATCACGACGCCGAGCGCGACCGTCTCGAGCACGAAGAAGCAGCCGGCGCACGCGCGCAGCACCGGATGGCGCACGAGGAACACCGCCGTCAGCGGGATCGTCTGCGTCAGCAGGTTCAGCGCGGCCATCATCTGCCACGCCCACGCGCGATCGATCATCCAGTCGACGATCGCGGGCCGCGACAGCCCGGCGAGATCGTAGCGGACGAGCAGGTGGTGGCGCAGGTTGTCGGAGAACGCCCAGCGCAGCGTCATGTGGCCGTGCAGGACCTTGTGGAACATCCCCGACGCGAACATCAGCGCGACCGCGAGCTGCACGAGGCGCACGCTCCACTGATAGCCGCGCGCGAGGTCGATCTCCGGCAGTCCGCGCGAGCGCCGCCAGTACGCGTCCCAGCTCCACACGTCGCCGCCGCGCGCGCCCTGGAACGCGAGCAGCGCGACGAACACGACGTTGTACTGGTGCGACCACGCCTTCGTGCCCGCGTACGACAGCGCCGCGAGCGACACGCCCGCGACGAACGCGACCGCGCTGGCGGCGCGCGTGTACGCCCCGACGAGCATCGCGAGCGCGCCCATCCACGCGGTGGCCCACAGCGCATCGATCACGCCGATCGGCGGCACGTGATGGCCGAACAGCATCCACACGCCGACCGGCCGGTACACGCCCGCGTACGCCGGAGCGCCGGGCGCGTTCGCCGGCCACGTGAACCGCAGCCGGTCGAGCGTGAACATCAGCGCCAGCGCGAGCGCGATGCGGAGCACCGCCGCCGACGTCCGTCCGCCTTCCGCGAACCAGTAACGCTGCCAGCGGCCCACGCCGCGAGGCTATCACTCCGCGCCGCTGGCGGCGGTCAGGTTGCCCGCACCGGCGACGCCGTAGAGCGCGTACGTGCCGCGCCCCGGCTCGGTCGAGACGGTGATGTGATCGATCTCGCGCGGCGTCTTGAGGTTCAGGCGGGCGTCGCGGCTGCCGGCGAGCACGCTGTCGACATCGATCGCGCGCTGCGTGCCGTCCGCGAAGAAGATGCGGACGCTGCGAACGTTCACCTTGCCGGTCGTCGCGGCGAGTCGCAGCTGCGAGAACGCGCCGGCATCCTTGCCGACCACGATGAACTCGGTGCCGTGGCTCGCCGGCGTCGGGTCGGCGAGCTGCACTTCACCACCGGGGGCGTTCTGCTGCGCCGCGGCGGGCCGCGCCGCCTCGGCCTGGTCCGTGTAGCTGACGCGCCCGCTGGGCTCCGCGGGCTCGGGCTGCGCCGACGCAGTCGCGACGGCGCCGACGAGGATGAGCGTGAAAACTGCGGAGGATTTCATGGCAATTCGGACGTATTGCATGGGCCGTGCCCCCGGGCCTATGTTGCCGAAATGGAGATCCCGTTCGATCTCATCCAGCGTCTGCCGAAGACCGATCTGCACTGCCACCTCGACGGTTCGCTGCGGCTCGACACGGTCCTCGATCTCGCGAAGAAGCAGAACGTCAAGCTGCCGACCTTCGACCGCGACGCGCTGTTCCGGATGCTCTACGCCGGCGAGCACGTCACATCTCTCGACGACTACTTGCGCGCGTTCGACATCACGCTGTCCGTGCTGCAGGAAGAAGAGGCGCTCGAGCGCGTCGCGTACGAGCTCGCCGTCGACGCGTGGCACGAGAACGTGCGCTACCTCGAGGTGCGCTACTGCCCGCTGTTGCACATCCGCAACGGGCTGTCGCCGGCGAAGGTCGTCGAGGCGGTGCTGCGAGGTCTTCGCACGGCGAAGCGCGAGCTCGGCATCCGCTACGGCGTGATCCTGTGCGCGATCCGCTCGGTGGGCCCGGAGTCCTCGCTCAAGATCGCGGAGCTGTGCGTCGCGTTCAAGAACCGCGGTGTCGTCGGCTTCGATCTCGCCGGCTCCGAGATCGGCAACCCGGCGAAGCTGCACCGCGCCGCGTTCCAGCTCGTCATCGACAACAACATCAACTGCACCGCGCACGCCGGCGAGTCATTCGGTCCCGACTCGGTCCACCAGGCGATCCACAAGTGCGGCGCGCATCGCATCGGCCACGGCACGCGGCTCGTCGAGTCGGGCGACCTCCTCAACTACGTCAACGATCACCGGATCCCGCTCGAGGTCTGCCCGTCGTCAAATCTACAGACGCGCGCCGCCACGAGCTGGGAGACGCACCCGGTCGCGTTCTACGTCGACTACGGCCTGCGCGTGACGATCAACACCGACAACCGGCTGATGTCGGATACGACGGCGAGCAAGGAGCTCCACCTGTGCCACACGCACTACGGCTGGAACCTCGACACGCTCAAGGAGATCATCATCGCCGGCTTCAAGAGCGCGTTCATGCCGTATCGCGAGAAGGCGGATCTCGTCGCCGAGATCAGCCGCGAGCTCGCCGGCTACGACGTCGCGAGCTGGGGCAAGCCCAAGCTCACTGTGTCGTGAACGTGAAGCTCACCGGCGCCAGCGCGTTGGCGTAGGCGTCCTGGATCGCGTTGCTCAGCGAGACCGTGTAGGTCGTCGCGGCCGCGAGCGCCGCGGTCGGCGTGAAGACGTACGTGTGCGAGTCGGTCGCGGCGATCGCTCCGACGACCGGCGTCACGCCGTCGGTCACGGTCACGCTCGTCGTGTCGACGCCGGTCACCGGCTCGTCGAACACGAGCGTCACGGTCGTCGTCGTGGGCACGTTCGCCTCGCTGTCGAACGGCATCGAGCTCGTCAGGTGCGGCGCGACCGCATCGGCGCCGGTCGTGAACGACCACATCGCGGCGGTCAGGCTGCCGCCGCCGTCGTGCGCGGTGATCCCGGCCGCAACGACGGCCGTGTAGGAGGTGCTCGGCGCGAGCTGGAGCGCGGGCGCGAGCCGCAGGTGGAACGAGCCGAGGCTGTAGCTCGCGGTGGCCGTCACGTGGGCCGTGCCCTGCTGGAGCAGATAGAACGTCGAGCTGTCGACGCCGTCGACGTCGCGGTCGACATTGGCCGTGATCACCTGGTCGACCGGCACCCCGCTGGCGCCGTCGGCGGGCGTCGTCGCGCCGATCGCGAACGCCGGGGCGTCGATCCCGGCATCGGCGGTGCGGCCGGGGCACGTCCCCGAGAAGCCGGTGCGGTGGCAGATGTGATCCGCCGCGCACGAGTAATCCGCAGGGCACGTCCCGCCGGGCCCACACGTGAACCCGCAGTCCGGCTCGGGCGGGCTGTAGCAGCCGGCGAGGGCAACACAAAGCCCTGCACCGAGAATCCCCCGTAGCATCGTCTGCAACGGTAACACGGTGTACCATGGCGGAACCAGATGGCTGCCAAGCTGGACCGCGAACGGGTGCGCGGGCTCGTCGAGCCCCACTGGCGTCGCGTCTATAACTTCATGTTCCGCCTCACGCTCGATCGCGACCGCGCCGAGCGCTACATCGCCGACGTCTTCGCGAAGGCCGCCACGCAGGATATCCCTGCAACTCCTGCCGATCAGGAAGTGTGGCTGCTCGGCATCGCGAACCAGATCGCCGAGGAGCGCCTGCCGCGGCAGCCCGAGATCAACTTCGACACCCTCGACGAGACGCTGCGCAGCGAAGCGACGCGCACCGATGTCGTGCGATCGCTCAACGATCCGCAGCGCGACTTCCTCTTGTGGGAGCTCAAGCAGGGCTGCATGACCGCGGTCGTCAACTGCTTGCCGCCGGGCGAGCGCGCCGCGTTCGTCGTGTGCCACGTGCTCAAGCTGTCGGACGAGGCCGCCGCGAAGAGCCTCGGCATCACCGAGAGCGCCTACAAGGTGCGCCTGTCGCGCGCGCGCAAGAAGGTCGGCGACTACCTCGCGCCGCGCTGCGAGCACGTCAACCCGATGAACCCGTGCCGCTGCCCGGCGCGCGTCGGCACGGCGCTCGCGCGCGGCTTCATCAAGCAGACCACGCCGCCTCCCGCGGGCGAGGTCTCGCTGCGCAAGCCGGCCGTCCCGTACGGCCGCTATGGCACGGGCGAGGGTAATGACGACGCACCGCTCCGCGACATCGGCGCGATCTACGGCGGCCTGCCCGAGCCGGATCCGCCGCCGGATCTGGGCGCGCGCCTGATCGATCAGCTCTCCGGGTAGCCGGACCTCCCGTTAAGAAGCGATTGCGAGCGGATGCACGCGAAGTGCAGGCGCCGGGCATCACCTGGTGTCGCGCATCCGCGGCGCAACACCGCGTGTGGCTCGCGCGCGACACCACGCGAGCGTGCGGCCGCGGATCTGCGCGGAAATCCCGAGGCGGCGGCCGCGTGCGCGAAGGCACGCGACGTGCTCGGGCATTGCCGCATGCGTACCCTGATCCTCGCCGTCATCGGCCTGTCATCTCCGGCGTTCGCGAACCCCACGTCCGGAGGACACGGCGGCGGCTCCGGTCCGCTCGGCCAGGTCAGCGCGGGCCTCGCGACGGCCGCGGCCAGCTCGGGCACGCAGCACGGCTCGGGCGGCACCGTCGGCTACGGCGGCTACGACGGCTACGATCAGTGCGCGCGCTACAGCGTGATTCGCGAGCGCGACCCGGCCTATCGCCAGACGAACCTCGAGCACGACTGCCGCGCGTACTGGGATCCGGAGGTGCGCGTGCGGCTCGACGCCGAGGCCGCCGCGGCCAGCAACGCGCCGGGCGCGACGGTCACCGGCTTCGCGGGCGCGCAGAAGGTCATCGGCTCCGATGGTTCGTTCTCGCTCGCGCTCGCCGTCGTCGATCAGCGGTTCCGGCTCGACGGCTCGCTGACCCAGTACTACGAGAACGAGATGAGCGGCGCGCGCGTCACGATGATGGCGCCCGAGATCAGCGCCGGCGTGCATCTCGGTGCCGACGCGCCGACGCGCGTGTGGCTGCAGACCGGCGTGATGTACCTGTCGACGAGCGATCCGGCGGGCAGCGCGTCGAATGCAGGCCCGACGATCGGCGCGCGCATCGAGCACCGCGCGTCGCCCGACCTGACGTTCGCCGGCACCGTCGAGGCGGCGTACCTGCAGGACGGCGTGCACGGCGTCGCGGGCCGCGTCGGCGTGCGGTTCCACCACGTCGAGGCCGCGCTGCGCGTCCTCGATCTCGACGTCGGCCCGGCGCTCTACGGCCCCGAGCTCGGCGTCGGCTTCTAGCCTAGCGGCGTGCGGCCGCGAACGAGGCGTCGAGGTCGGCCTGCAGGTCGGCGACATCCTCGATGCCGCACGAGAGGCGGATGAAGCCGTCGGCGATACCGAGCTTGGCGCGCGTCTCGGCGGGCACGCTCGCGTGCGTCATGATCGCCGGGTGCTCGATCAGCGACTCGACGCCGCCGAGCGACTCGGCGAGCGTGAACAGCTTGCACGTCGAGAGGAACTTGCGCGCCTCGGGCAGGCCGCCCTTGAGCACGAAGCTGATCATCCCGCCGAAGCCGCGGCACTGCTTCTTCGCGAGCGCGTGCTGCGGGTGGCTCTCGAGGCCCGGATAGATCACGCGCTCGACCTGCGGATGGCTCGACAGCCACGTCGCGATCGTCCGCGCGTTCTGCTCGTGGCGATCCATGCGGACGTGCAGCGTCTTCGTGCCACGCAGCACGAGGAAGCTGTCCATCGGCGAGATCACGGCACCCATCGCGTTCTGCAGGAACGCGACCCTGTCGCGCAGCTCCTTGGTCTTGAAGATCAGCGCGCCGCCGACGACGTCGCTGTGACCGTTGAGATACTTCGTCATCGAGTGCGCGACGACGTCCGCGCCGAGCTCCAGCGGGCGCTGGAAGTACGGCGTCATGAACGTGTTGTCGACGGCGAGCGTCAGCCCCTTCGCCTTGCACACGGCGGACACCGCGGCGATGTCCGTGAGCTTGAGCATCGGGTTCGTCGGCGTCTCGATCCAGACGAGCTTCGTGTTCGGCTTGATCGCGGCCTCGACCGCGGCGGCGCCGCCGAGCGGATCGGCGTAGCTGAACTCGAAGCCGAGCCGGCGGAAGACCTTGTCGAACAGCCGGAACGTGCCGCCGTAGAGGTCGTCGCACGCGATCACGTGCGTGCCGGCGTCGAACAGCGACAGCAGCGTCGTCGTCGCGGCGAGCCCCGACGCGAAGCACAGGCCGCCGGCACCACCCTCGAGCGACGCGAGGTTGTCCTCGAGCGCGTAGCGCGTCTTGTTGTGCGTGCGCGAGTACTCGTAGCCCTTGTGCTCGCCGGGCGCGGTCTGCGCGTAGGTCGACGTGTAATAGATCGGCGTCATCACGGCGCCGGTCACGGGATCGGGCTCCTGGCCGGCGTGGATCGCACGCGTACCGAATCCCTTGTGCGTTACATCACTCAAAGCGGAACCCCTTCGGATCCTTTTCCATGATCCGTTCCATGGCGGCCTCTTCGAGCAGATCGATCATCCGCTGGCCGCCGTACTTCTTCATCAGCTTGTCGTCGTACTCGTCGGCGACGAGCGCCACATCGCGCAGCGTCGCCATCAGCTCCTCGGGATCGAGGGTCGTCCCGCCGAGGATCGTGTGCGTGAACAGCACCGTGTGCTCGCCGGGATCCCACGCAAACGCGCCGAAACGCAGGTGGCCGTTGAGCTCGAGCAGCTGCTTCGCGAGCGGGCCGTCGACATCGACGCCCTTCACGAGCTGTGCGGTACACCGCACCATCGCCCGGTTGTCCCCCCACGGCACCACGCTGATCATCACGTAGGCCGAACCCTGCTTGATGACGTACAGCGTGTCGTCGATCTTGCGATAGGCGGGGCTGTTCTCGAGCGTCTTCTCGATGAGGAGCGCGGTGGCCACTTCGGCGGGATTCATGGGTCGTTGTTAACATATACTCCGCGAGTGCGTCGGGTCGTCCTAGCCTTGGCTCTGATCGGTGGTTTCGCCTCGAATCTGTATGCCGAGGAAATCAAGGAGATCGTCGTTGAGGGCAACACCAAGACGACGACCGATACGGTCGAGCTGATCGCCAACATCGATACCGGCGACGACTGGCAGCCCGACATGGTCGAGCTCGTCAAGACGCGCCTCGTCTCGAGCGGCCTGTTCTCCGATGTCGAGGTGTTCTACGAGCCGAAGGATGGGGGCATCCGCGTCTTCATCACGGTGCACGACAAGCACAGCTGGATCATCGCGCCCGCGTTCTACAACCAGCCGACGAACACCGGCGGCGGCATCGGCTTCGGCGAGAACAACCTGTTCGGCCTCAACCAGAAGCTGCTGCTGTACGCGCAGATCGCGACGGGCGACTCGTTCTTCGTCGGCGCGTGGCAGATCCCGTCGATCGCGGGCTCGCACTTCTACGTCAACTTCGACACCTACGACGCGCACTCGCGCGTGATCGAGTACGCGATCCCGACGAGCTACCTGTCGAACCCCGATGCGGTGCGCCGCAGCTACCTCAACTACATCAACGGCGGCGTGCGGCTCGGCGTCGAGCCGTGGCGCGGCGTCAAGCTCGACACGCGCCTGCGCGGCGCGCACGTCGGCTACTCGCACGTCCAGTTCGGGCGCGCCGACGAGACGATCGCCGACGTGACGAACGACCCGACGGCGACGAAGCCGCCGAAGCCCGGCAAGGAAGGCTGGGACGTCTCGCAGGAGGTGTCGCTGACGCTCGATCGCCGCGCGAACTGGTACGGCGTGCAGAGCGGCCACCTCTATCACGTGAGCTACGAGACGGCGATGCCGTCGCTCGGCTCGGACTTCCACTACTGGGAGATCAACGCGTCGTTCGTCGAGGCGATCCAGATCCTCGAGCGCCACAACCTCGTCCTCAAGGGCCGCGGCATGTACGGCCACATGATGCCGTTCCAGCAAGAGTTCCAGATGGGCGGCACGACGATGCGCGGCTACGTGAACAACCAGTTCCGCGGCGACTTCCAGGTCCTCGGCAACCTCGAGTACTCGGCGCCGCTGTTCACCGTGATGGGCCTGTCAGTCCGCGGCCTCGCGTTCTGGGACTCGGGCTACACGACGTTCCTCTCGACCGACAACCCCGAGCGCAACTACCTGCCGAACAGCGGCACGAAGGGGCTCGCGCCGTTCAAGAACTCGGTCGGCCTCGGCACGCGCCTCTATCTGCGGCAGATCGTGCTGCCGCTCCTCGGGCTCGATGTGGGGTATGGTCTCGAAGCCCGTGACGTGCAGGTCTATCTGGCGATCGGCCTTACGGATTAGACGATCCGCCTTCCTCTTGTGCCTCGTAGGATGCGGAGGCGCCCAGCCGGGCGCGCCGCATCGCGAGGCCGATCTCGTGTTCCTCGGCGGTGACGTCCGCACGATGGACCTCGCGCACCCCCACGCGACGGCCGTCGCGGTCTCCGGCGACACGATCGCGGCCGTCGGCAGCGACGGCGACATCCAGCCGTGGATCGGCAAGCAGACGCAGATCGTCCAGCTCGCCGGCCGCACGCTGACGCCCGGCCTCGTCGACGCGCACTGTCACCTCTACGAGCTCGGCCAGGACCTCGAGCAGGTCTCGGTGCGCGAGGCCGCGAGCGCCGACGATGCCGCGCGGATCGTCGCGGACGCCGCGAAGACGCGGCCGGCGAACGCGTGGGTGCTCGGCCGCGGCTGGGATCAGAACAAGTGGCCGGGGCAGCAGTTCCCCGTCGCGGCGACGCTCGATGCGATCGCCCATCCCGTGCTGCTCGAGCGCGTCGATGGCCACGCGATCTGGGTCAACACGCGCGCCTTGCAGCTCGCCGGCATCACCGACAAGACGCCGGATCCGGCGGGCGGCCGCATCGTGCGCGACGACAAGGGCGCGCCGACCGGCGTGCTCGTCGACAACGCGACCGCGCTCGTCTACGACAAGCTCCCGAAGGCGACGCCCGAGGAGCGCGAGCGCCGCATCCGCGCCGCCGCCGATCTCGCGGTCGCGAGCGGCCTCACCGGCATCCACGAGATGGGTATCGAGGACGCGACCGCCGACGTCTACATGCGCCTCGCCGACAGCGGCCGGCTGCCGCTGCGCGTCTACGCGTTCCTGCTCGGCGATCCCGCGCACCTCGAGCGCCTCTCGACGCATCCCGGCCCGCGCCACGGCAACTTCCAGATGCGCGGCGTGAAGTTCTTCGCCGACGGCGCGCTCGGCTCGCGCGGTGCACGGCTCTACGCCGACTACGACGACGCGCCCGGCACGCGCGGCCTGTGGGTCACCGATCCGGACGTGCTCGCGCGCTCCGTCGAGGTCGCGGTCGCGCACGACTGGCAGGTCGCGATCCACGCGATCGGCGACGCCGGCGTCGGCTCGGTCCTCGACGCCTACCTCGCGGCCGAGGCGAAGCATCCCGGCGAGCGCCGGCTGCGCGTCGAGCACCTGCAGATCCTCGCGCCCGACGATCTCCCGCGGCTCGTCAAGTCGCACGCGATCGCATCGATGCAGCCGACGCACGCGACCTCCGACATGCCGTGGGCGGAGCAGCGCATCGGCCCCAAGCGGATCCTCGGCGCGTACGCATGGCGCACCGTGCTCGACGCCGGCGTGCCGCTCGCGTTCGGCTCGGACTTCCCGGTCGAGCAGGTGAACCCGCTGCTCGGCATCTACGCCGCCGTCACGCGCCAGGACGCGAAGGGCAATCCGCCTGGCGGCTGGTATCCTCAGCAAAAGATGTCGCTCGACGAGGCGCTCGCCGCGTTCACCCGGGGCGCCGCGTACGCGGAGTTCGCGGAGGCCCAGCGAGGCACGATCGCGGTCGGCCACGACGCGGACCTCACGATGTTCGCGCACGCGCTCGCGCCCGACACGTCGCTGCTGCACGAGACCGTGATGCTGACGATCGTCGGCGGCAAAATCGTGTACCGGCGACCACCTCAGGGTACGGTCGTCCAGCCATGAGGTTCTGCCCGTTCTGCAGCGCGGAGAACGCCGACGAGCTGGCCGTGTGCCAGGCGTGCGGGCGTCGCCTGCCTCCGCTGCCGCCGCGCCGCGCGCGCAACGCGCCGCCGACGGGCATCCAGCTGCCGCCGCGCCCCGCGAACCCGAGCGTTCCGCCGCCGATGCCGCGCAAGCCGCCGAGCGTGCCGCCCGCCGGGCCGCAGATCACCGTCGGCACGGCCCCGCAGATCGATCCGACGCGGATCGATCCGCCGCGCACGGTCGTCGACTCGCCGCGCACGACGCTGCCCGCGAACCCGCCTCCCGTTGCCACCGCCCCGGTCGGCCCCGATGCCTCTCCGCCGGCCCGCCAGGTCACCGGCGGCGGCCCCAACTCGACGCAGCTCGGCTACCAGCCGAACCACGACGCGACGACGCCCGGCCTGTCGTTCGCGCCGACGCCCGCGACCGGCCTCTCGCGCCCCGGCACGATCAGCCGCGAGAGTGCGCCCGCGCTGCCGCCGCCGCCCCCGACGCAGCCGCCGCCGATGGGCCCGCCGATGAGCGACACCTCGCGCGACGAGCTGCTCAACGCGCTCAACCCGTCGCCGGCGGCCGCGCGCCGCGAGGCGCCGGTCAACGACTCGCCGATCATCGGCGACCGTCGCGGCCGCAACGACAGCAAGCCGCCGCCGCTCTCGCCCGGTGCGTTCTCGCGCCCGAAGACGGCGAGCGTGCCACCGGCGTTCGCGCCACCGCCGGCGAGCCCGTCCGCGCGCCCGAAGACCGCGAGCGTGCCGCCGCCGATCCCCACACCGCCGCCGGCGCCGCCGACGCTGCCCGCCTCGACGTCGTCGACGTTCCGCGTCGAGCAGAGCAGCGTCACGACGATGCCCGAGCCGCCGCCGACGCGGATCCATCGCGCGGATGCGACCGACCGGCCGTTCACGCCGCCGAAGGTGCAGCCGGTGCCGGAGATCCCCGAGCCGGGGCTCGTCAACAGCGCGCGCTACACGTACCAGTTCGCGATCGCGTGGTGGCAGCGGCGCGGCGCGATCAAGCAGCTCGGCATCGAGATCAAGCAGGACACCGAGGCGCTCGACCAGGTGCTCGGCTCGCTCGGCCGCGTCGCGCGAACGGCGCGCGTCGAGGGGCGCGTGTTCTCCGTCGAGAACGCCGGCATCAGCGCGGCCGAGGAGCGCGTGGCCTCGCTGCAGAAGGAAGGCGCCGAGGTCGAGGCGCGCAAGGCCGAGGAGAACAGCAAGTTCGTCGACATCGAGCGCGAGCGCAACGAGAAGCTCACCGAGGCAGAGCGCATGGTCGACGAGGGCCAGCGCGAGCTCGCGCACCTCGAGGCGCAGCGCAGGAGCCTGCGCGACAAGCGCAAGGAGCTCGAGCGGCGCCAGAAGGCGTACCTCAAGGCCGCCGAGGATCAGGACCGGCAGGCCGGGAGCGCGGCGATGGGCGACCAGCGTTCCGAGCTGCGGCGGAGCGCCGAGCAGCACCGCAAGGAGGCCGCCGCGCTCGAGCCGGATCGCCAGGAGATCGACCGCCGGCTCGCCTCGCTGGAGCGCCCGATCGCCGAGGCGACCGCGAAGCTCGACGCCGCGAAGGCCGAGCTCGACGGCGCCAAGCGCAGCCTCAACGACGCGCGCGAGGGCCATACGCACCGGCTCGCCGAGCTCGATGCCGAGGAGAAGCGCAAGAACCGAGAGATCGCTCTCGCGGAGGCCGAGATCGCGCGCCGCCTCGTGACGCTCGGCACGCTCGTCAACCTCAACCGCATCGAGGATCCGCAGTTCGGCGAGCTCTACCAGCGCATCGACCGCCTGCGCGGCGCGATCACGGCCCGCACGACCGAGATCGAGAAGCTCACAGCAGAGCGCGAGGCGAAAGACAAGGGGACGTTCTGGCGCGGCGTGGCGACGATCGGCGGCGCCTTGATGCTGCTGATCCTGCTGATCGTCATCCTCCTGGCCATCCTGTAGTAACCTACGGATCCTGGTGCCTAAGGTCCTCGTTTCTAACAACAGTGAGCTCCTGCGCCACTTCACGGCGCCGCCGTTCCAGCGGCTAGGGCTCGAGCTCCTCGTCGCGAACAGCGGCGACGAGGCGCGGTCGTTGTTCGAGAAGCAGGAGCCGCCGCTCGTCGTGCTCGATGCCGAGACCGACGGCTTCGCGACCGCCAAGGCCGTGAAGGAGAAGAACGCCGGCACCCGCGTGATCCTCGTCGCCGGCAAGCGCCTCTCCGGCGATCAGATGCGCGAGGTCCAGGCCTGCGGCTGCGACGAGCTCTTGATCGCGCCGATGACGGCCGACGAGCTGCACGACGTCATCGCGATCCAGCTCGGCGAGCCGCGCCCCGGCACCGAGGCGTTCCAGGTCGCGCTCAGCATCAGCGGGCGCCCGGTCGAGGCGACGGTCTCGAACCTGTCGATCGACGGCGTGCGCTGCGTCGTCCCCGAGCCGGTGACCGAGGGGCAGGGCGTCGACGTCACGGTCACGCCCGACGGCGAGAGCGCGGTCGCGATCAAGGGCACGGTCGTGTGGGCGCAGCCGCGCGACGGCCGCACGGTGCTCGGCATCGCGTTCACCGCGCCCGACGACGCCGCGCGCAACGTGCTCGCGAAGCTCACGCAGTGGCAGGTCGTCAAGGACGGCGAGCGCACGCGCGTCGTGCTGCGCGGCGACTTCACCGAGGCCACGCGCTTCGACGAGCTGCTGCCCGCGATGGTCGGCCGCATCGTCTTCGACATGGCGCAGGTCACGTACATGAACTCGCTCGGCGTGCGCGCGTGGTGCGAGTTCCTGCGCCAGGCCCGCATCCAGGGCTACGAGTTCCACGCGTGCTCGGTGCCGTTCATCCTGCAGGCCTCGATGGTGCGCGACGTGATCGGCCGCGGCACCGTGACGTCGTTCTTCGCGCCGTTCCACTGCATCGCGTGCGATCACCAGGAGGAGCGCCTGCTGCAGAGCGCGGCGATCCTCGCGGCCGCGCTCGAGCCGCCGGTCTTCAAGTGCCCGAACTGCGGCGGCGCGCTCGAGTTCGACGACCTGCCGGAGCGCTACTTCGCGTTCCTTCAGGACGACGTCGATTGACGTCTGCGCGGCAGCGCGAGCGCCGCGATGACCAGCAGCACGACCGAGCCGGCGACGCCCATCGCGCCGTCGAACCACAGCATGGCGCCATGGCCGTGCGCCTCCGCGACCTGGCCGTCCCACCGGCCCATCAGCGTGATCGGGATGTTCGCGAGCGACGCGAGCAGGTTGTACTTCGTCGCGGCGGCGCCCTTGCCGATGATGTCGAGCACGAACGCGGTGAACGCCGCGTAGCACATGCCGAGCGCGAACTGGTAGCCGAACACCCACAGCACGTAGCTCCACGTCGTGCGCGGCATCAGCGCCATCGCGAATGCGGTCACGGCCAGCGCGACGCCGCTGACCGCGTACGCCCTCTTCTTCTCGATCCGGTTCGACAGCACGCCACCGACGAGGCTGCCGAGGATCGCCGCGACGCTCCCGACGATGCCGTTGAGCGGCCCGACGTACTTCTGAGGCACGCCCCACTCGGCGACGAACTTCTCCGCGCCGAACAGGTTCTGCGCCGCCCCCGAGCCGATCGGCAGCAGCGAGAGCGCGGCCGCGATGATGCCGAGCCGCGACCAGAAGATGCCCTTGATGTCGCGCCCGAGCTCCTTCGCGGCCTCGACGAACGTCGGCCGATCGACGGGATGGATCGGCGGCAGCATGACGAGCACGACCGAGCACATCGCGAGCACGACGGACACCACGATCGCCGGCAGCGACGCGATGCCGGTCCAGTCGAACAGCGAGAGCGCGAGCGCGCCGACGATGCCGCCGCCGACGTTGCCGGCCTGCGACCAGCCCGCCGCCATGCCTCGCTGCTCGGGCGGGCACACGTGCGCCATCAGCGCTTCGGTCGTCATGCCGACGAACGTCGTCGCGAACCCGTTGAGCAGCACGAGCCCGGTGAGCAGGCCCATGTTGTCGTTCGAGACCGGCACGAACCCCGTCGCGAGGATCGCCGCCGAGCTGACGAGGTTGCCGACGATGTACCAGGCGCGGCCGTTCCAGACCGTGTCGACGATCGGCGCCCACAGCACCTTGAACGTGTGGGGCAGGATGTTCATCGCGACCATCGCCCCGAGCGCGGCCTCGCCGATCGTCTTGTCGTGCGACCAGATGTTGACGACCGTCAGGCTGACGAACGCGGTCGTCGCGCCGAACGGCAGGAACAGGATGAAATAGAGGAACGGCGGGGGAGGCCGCCGCGAGGGCTCATTCACGACCGCCGGAACGTAACCTGATACGATTGCTTCATGCGCAAGCTGTTCGTGCGATCGCTCGTGATCGCATTCGTGGCCTTCGCGCTGCTGTTCGGGTCGGAGTTCTACTTCGAGTGGGACCGGGCGGGGCGCCCGGGCTGGGATGCCGTCAGCTGGGCCGGCATCAACAACACCAAGCTCGTCGACGTGCTGTCGCCGATGGCGCGCGCGTACAACAACGTGCTGGCGATGCTGATCGGCACGATCGGCCTCGCGATCCCGCTGACGGCGAACATGCACACGCCGAAGCTGATCGAGATCTTCCTCAGCGACCGCATCAACCGCTACGTGCTGTCGTTCGTGGCGCTCGGCGCCGCGCACGTCCTCTGGGTCGACTACATCATCGGCCCGAAGTTCGCCCCGACGTGGGCGATTCGGCTCGCCGTGTTCTTCGCGATGGCGGGCTGGGCGCTGCTGCTGCCGTACTTCTTCTACGTCGTGCGATTCGTCGATCCGTCGCGGCTGCTCGTGCGGCTCAAGGAGCACACGCTGCGCGTCGTCTCCAGTGTCGCCGCTCGCAAGAGCGACGCGCAGCACGCGCAGACGATCATCTCGACGCGCGTCAACCAGCTCGGCACGATCATCATCAAGTCGCTCGACCGGAACGACCGCGACGTCGCCGCCGAGGGCACGTGGGCGATCAAGACGCTGCTCGACGAGTACGACCAGTACAAGCGCCGGATGCCGAAGGAGTGGTTCGTCGTCGATCGCGCGGACTTCGTCGGCCTCTCCGACGAGGCGCTCGAGATGCTGACCGAGACGAAGACCTGGTTCGAGATGAAGTGCCTGCAGCAGATCGAGCACGGCTTTCTGCGCGCGCTGCACGGCGCGAACGACACCGTCTCGACGTTCAGCGATGCGACGCGCGTCATCGCCTGCAAGGCCGACGGCCACCACGACGAGCACGCGCTGCGGCTGTGCGTGCGGTTCTTCAACAACTACCTGCGCGAGGCCGTCAAGGCGCGCAACCTGCGCGCGGTCTACGACGTGTTCCACCAGTACCGCCGGCTCGCGCGCGACCTCGTCGATCGCCCGGAGCTGCTGCGCGAGATCGGCTCGCACTTCGCTTACTACGCGCAGATGGCGCGCACGTACGGGATGCTGTTCGCGCCGCAGCTCGTGCTGTTCGACCTCGGCTACGTCACGCGGCGCGCGTACCTGCGCGCATCGCCGGCCGCCGGCGACCTGCTGCGAACGTTCCTGGCGATGCCGCACCGCACGGGCACGGATCTCCACACGATGGCCGTCAAGGCGAAGCTGATCCTCGGCGGGTTCTTCGTCGAGCAGAAGCTCGAGGCCGAGGCCGAGCTCGTCCGCAAGAACCTGCGCGACGTCGACGCGACCCACATCGAGCGCGCGGAGCAGGAGCTGCTCAGCGCGAACCAGTCGTTCTTCGAGGTCACCGACCGCCAGCTCAACCTCGAGTACGTGCCGCCCGAGCGCCGCGAGCCGCTGCAGCGCTTCTGCGACTCGCTGCAGACTACGGCTTGAGCGAGCCGGTCTGCGACGACCACATCACGTACGCGATCACGCACAGCGCGACCATCGCGAGGATCATCACCGGCAGCAGCACGCGATCGCGGCTCCCGAAGAACCGCCCGCGCGAGCGCTTGTGGATCGTCTCGGTGACGTCCTTCGCGAAGTGACCGGGTGCGCGCGCCTTCTGCAAGCCGGAGAGCGCCTTGCGTGTCTCGAGCATCTCGTCGTGGGTCTCCTTCCACGCCGGGTCACTCTCGATCTTCTTCGCGACGGCTTCCTTGTCGGAGTCGGAGAGCAGGCCGTCGAGGTAGTCGCCGACCTTCTCGATCATCTCGTCTTCGTCACTCATGATGCTCCTCGACGTGCTTCGCGAGCTTCTTGCGGAGCACGAGCCGTGCGCGGTGCAGGCGCGACTTCACCGTGCCGTCGGGCAGCCCGGTGATCTCGCAGATCTCCTCGATCGAGAGGTCCTCGACGTCGCGCAGGACGACCACCATGCGCTGCTCCTCGTCGAGCGAGGCGATCGCGTCCTGCAGCAGCTTCTCCATCTGGGCCCCGGCGAGCGCCCGGTCCGGCGCGCTGGGGAGGGGCGCCCCGATCGGGGTGCCGTTCGCGCCGCTGGCCTGGTCGTCCAGCTCGTCCTTCTGCTTGTCGAACCGGCGGGCCAGGTACTTTATGCGGTTCTTGCAGTGGTTGACGGCGACCCGGTAGAGCCAGGTCGAGAACTTGGATTCCTCGCGGAAGGTGTCGATCGTCTTGAAGACGGTGATGAACACTTCCTGCGCCACATCCTCGGATTCGTGGCGGTTTCCGAGCATCCGGTAGCAGATGTTGTAGACCCGGTCCCGGTGGGCCTCGATGAGCTCGCGGAACGCCCGCTCCTCGCGGTTGCGTAGCCGGCGCAGGAGCGAATGCTCGAGCTCAGACATGTCCCGGGGCGAGCATACAGGGCGCCCCCTGAAGACACCCAAGGGCCCGTTCGGGTTTCACTCCGGAGGCGAAGCGCGTTCTTTGGTGGCTTTTCGGGAAAACCACAGGTAGCCTTCTCCTTCGCCACGGTCACGGTTTGCGTTTTGCTGCTGCTTGGTACGGCCATCGCTAGATCGGTGCTCAGTGGGATCTCAGGTCTGAAACCCGCTTTCGAGCACAGAAGGCCCCTCGTGGGGCGGGTCTAGCTACTTTCAGGGCCAGTTCGAGCAAGCACGATGAACACTCGTCTGTACGTTGGAAATCTCTCGTTCAACACGAACGCCGAAGGCGTCCGCAGCGCGTTCCAGGAATTCGGAACCGTCAGCGACGTCCACCTCGTGACCGATCGCGAAACGGGCCGCTCGCGCGGCTTCGCGTTCGTCACGATGGGCACGCCCGAGGAAGCCTCCAAGGCGATCCAGGGCATGGACGGCAAGACCCTCGACGGTCGCCCCCTCCGCGTCAACGAGGCCGAGCAGCGCCAGGCGCGCGGCGGCGGCGGTGGCGGCGGTGGCTACCGCGGTGGTGGCGGCGGCGGTGGCCGCGGCGGCTACGGCGGTGGTGGCGGTGACTACGGCGGTGGCGGCGGCGGCGGTGGCGACTGGGGCGGCGGCGGCGGCGGTGACGATCGCGGCGGTGGCCGTGGTGGTCGCGGCCGTGGTCGCGGCGGCGGCGGCGGCGACCGCTGGTAAGTCGCTGGGCAGCAAGTTGCACCGCATCCACTCATGTGGATGCTGATCCAACGCATGCTCGCCGGGCTCCGGCGCCTGCTTACTGCGGGGCGTCGGGACTCGGCGTCTGAAGTCGCGGTCCGTAGAAGCGCATACTCGCGATGACGAGCTTGTCGCTCGGACCGCTGGCCGCAAAGCGGCCCGTCACGTCGACGCTGTAACGCATCGTCGCGAAGCCGAGGCCGCCCGAGACGTACGTGGCCGCGAGGCCGTTGTCGTGCAGCACGCCGGCGCGGATCGGGAAGCCGGTCTGGCCGTTCTGCGTCGACAGGAAGTACTCGAGACCTCCGCCGTAGCGCGCGGTGTGGTCGTTGTCCTCGAGACGCCAGCGCGCATCGAAGCTCGCCGTCAGCGACGGGATCGGGCGCGCGAGGATGCCGCCACCGACGGCGCGCGGGAAGTCGACCGAGTCGGCGCCGATGAGGTTGTAGCCGGCGACACCGAAGTTGAGGATGTCGGTCACGCGCGCGGTGGCGCCGACGTCCCACGTGAAGCCGCTCGACTTCGGCTCGTTCATGACGTCGGAGTCGAAGCGGAAGTACTTCATCGTCGAGCCGAGCGCGAACCGCGGAGAGAGCGGATACGCGAGTGCCGCGCCGAGCACGTGCGTCGTGCGGTGGAGCGACATGCCCTCGAGCGTCGGGTTCGAGCCCGCGTAGTCGTAGTAGAAGCAGCCGGGGATCGCGGACGTCGAATCGCACGCCGAGGTGTGCACGAGCGACGCACCGTCGGATTGCCGATAGCCATAGCCGCCCTCGAACACGAGCTCGCGGTTGAGCGCGACGCCGGCCGGATTGAGCGCGATCGAGCTCGCGCCCGTGGCGCCACCGCGCAGTGCTTCACCGACCGCGATCTCGCGCGGGCCGAGCATGTCGACGAGGGAATCGCCGTCGGCGAAGGCCGAGCCGGTGGCCACTACGAGGAAGGCGGATGCGGCGACAGCACGCATGGACCAAAGTGTTGGCTCGGTTTCGATCCCGGCGCAAGAAACCGCCAGGCATGGGCACTGCACTGCCAACTTGGCATGAAAGACACCATCGACGCCCTGGAACTTCTGACGATGCAGCACGATGAGGTCGAGGACCTGATCGAGCAGATCGAGGACTCGGACGACGGCGAGGAGAAAATGGAGCTCTTCCAGGAGCTCGCGGACAAGATCGCCGCGCACTCGACGATCGAAGAGAAGCTGTTCTACCCGTCGGTGATGACCGATGACACCGAGGAGCAGCTGCTCGAGTCGACGGAGGAGCACCTCGCGGTCAAGCGCGTCCTCGCCGACATGCTCGCGATGGAAGCGACCGACGATCGCTTCGACGCCAAGCTCTCCGTCCTCAAGGAGGAGATCCGTCACCACGCGCGTGACGAGGAGGAGGGCAAGCTGTTCCCGAAGGTGCGCCGGATGTTCGACAGCGACGAGCGCGCCGCGCTCGGCAACGAGCTGATGGCGATGTTCGAGGAGCTGATGGAGCAGGACCCGCGCATGGAGGTCCCGTCGCAGACGCGCGAGGCCGCTCCGCTCGAGATGATGAACGTCTAGCGCGCTGCCTTGTCGAGCAGCTTCTGCGCCGCCTGCGGGCCGACCTGGCCGATGATCTCGACCTCGCGGCCTTCGCGGGCGACGTAGTCCTCGAAGAAGCTCGCGATCTCGTCCGCGAGCGGCTTGCCGATGTCGTCGAGCTTCTTCCACTCGGCGCCGCGCAGCGAATCGTCGGGGACGCAGATCAAGCGATCGTTCTCCTCGCCGTCGGTCTTGATCTTGACCGCACCGAGGATGCGGCACTCGACCATGCACCCGACGACGAGCGGTGCATCGGCGATCACGAGCGCGTCGAGAGGGTCGCCGTCGTCGGCCTTCGTGTCGGGGATGAAGCCGAAGTCGAACGGGAACGCCATCCCGAGCGGCAGCACCTTCTTCGCGACGTACGCCTTGCGCTTCGGATCCCAGGCGTACTTCGTGCGCGAGCCCGCGGGAGTTTCGATCGTCACGAGCACGGTCATGTGACGGTGCGCTGCACGCGACGGTCCACGCGTTGCATTCGTGTCTACGGCGATGTCGGATGCGCCTGTTCTCGAACGTTATCGCCGTGTGCGAGAACGCTCGCTGAGCGTGTGCGCGCCGCTGTCGAGCGAAGACGCGCAGATCCAGTCGATGCCAGACGCGTCTCCTGCGAAATGGCACCTCGCGCACACGAGCTGGTTCTTCGAGACGTTCGTGCTGCGCGAGCACGGCGACTGGGCGTACCTGTTCAACAGCTACTACGAGGCGGTGGGCGCACGCGTCGAGCGCGCGCGGCGTGGCCTGATGACGCGCCCCTCGCTCGCGGAGGTGCTCGCGTATCGCGCGCGCATCGACGACCGCATGCACCGCGCGCTGAGCGAAGGCGCGTGCGACGCCGCGATCGTCGAGCTCGGCCTCCACCACGAGCAGCAGCACCAGGAGCTGCTGCTGACCGACATCAAGCACGCGTTCGGCACGCAGCCGCTGCTCCCGGCGTATCGCGAGGATCTCGTGCGCGCGCCAGCGGCGTCGGTGGCGCCGGCGAGCTGGCTCGACTTCGAGGGCGGCCCGATCGAGATCGGCGCGCAGGGCGGCTTCGCGTTCGACTGCGAGCGGCCGCGGCATCGCGTGCTCGTTCCGCCGTTCCGTCTCGCGACGCGGCCGGTCTGCAACGCCGAGGTGCTCGCGTTCATCGCCGACGGCGGCTATCGCGAGCCGCGCCTCTGGCTCTCCGACGGCTTCGCAACGGTCCAGCGCGAAGCGTGGGCCGCGCCGCTGTACTGGCACGCGCGCGACGGCGCCTGGCTGCACTACACGCTCGGCGGCATGCGCGAGGTGGATCCGGCGGAGACCGCGTGCCACCTCTCGTACTTCGAGGCCGACGCGATCGCGCGCTGGGCCGGCGCGCGCCTGCCGACGGAATTCGAGTGGGAGCACGCCGCCTCCTCGCGCGCCATCGCCGGCAACTTCGCCGACGACGACCGCCTCCACCCGACCGCCGCCACCGGCGATGGCCTGCGCCAGCTCTTCGGCGACGTCTGGGAGTGGACGCAGAGCGCGTTCGCGCCGTACCCGGGCTTTCGCGCCGCCGCCGGTGCCCTTGGCGAGTACAACGGCAAGTTCATGTGCGGGCAGCTCGTCCTGCGCGGCGGCTCCTGCTTCACACCGCGCGACCACATCCGCGCCAGTTATCGCAACTTCTTTGCACCTGCTGCTCGCTGGCAAATGACCGGCGTGCGGCTGTGCTCGGACGGAGAATCCTCATGAGTGCTGTTGCCCGTGCGCTAGTTCCCGAAGATGACGTCCTCGCCGGCCTCGGCGAGTCGCCGAAACGTCTGCCGTGCCGCCTGCTCTACGACGCGACCGGCGCGGAGCTGTTCGAGCAGATCACGGGCGTCGACGACTACTATCCGACGCGCGTCGAGTACCGCCTCCTCGACGAGGTCCTGCCGTCGATCGCGGAGGACATGGGCGCCGCCGCGCGCGTGATCGAGCCCGGTGCGGGCGCGGGCTGCAAGACGCGCCGCCTGCTGCACGCGCTCTACGCGCCGGCCGCGTACGTCGGCATCGATGTCAGCCGCGAGATCCTCGAGCAGACGCAGCGCACGCTCGCGCGCGAGCTGCCCACGGTCGACGTCCAGACGGTCTGCGCCGACTTCACGCGCCCGTACACGCTGCCCGCGCCGCGCCGCCCGATCGGCAAGACGCTCGTCTTCTTCCCCGGCTCGACGATCGGCAACTTCGAGCCGTTCGACGCGATCGTCTTCCTCTCGGGCCTCGCGCGCCTCGCCGGCCCCGACGGCCGCCTCCTCCTCGGCGCCGACGGCACCCAGGACCCGGCCGCCCTCGTGCGCGCGTACGACGATCTCGACGGCGTCACCGCGCAGTTCAACCTCAACGTCCTCGATCACCTCAACCGCACGCGCGGCGCCTCCTTCGACCTCGCGCACTTCCGCCACCGCGCCGTCTGGAACGCGCGCCACTCGCGCGTCGAGATGCACCTCGTCTCGCAGTGCGAGCAAACGGTCCACATCGGCGGCGCGATCATCCACCTCGAGAAGGGCGAGCCGATCGTCACCGAGCACTGCTACAAGCACTCGCTGCCCGCGCTCCGCTCGATGCTCCACGCCGCTGGCTGGGAGCCGCGCCAGGTCCTCACCGGCGCCGAGCAGCCGATGCGCCTGTGGTGGTGTGCGCCGCTGGTACGTCCGGTGCACTAGCGCACAGGGCTTGAGCTACCCACCTGATCTCGCAATCGTTCCCGGACTGCGGAACGAGCGTTTGCGCTCGGTGGGCGCCGCCGCGCACGAGGACGTGCTGCACGGGCTCAGGGCGCGCCGTCTCCCGTCGCGCCTGCTCTACGACGCGACCGGCTTCGAGCTGCTCGAGCGCTCCTGGCAAGATCCGACCTTCTACCCCGCGCGCCGCGAGCGCGACCTGCTCGCCACGCACCTGCCCGATCTCGCGCGCGCGATCGGCGCCGACGTCCGCGTCATCGAGCCGTGGCACGGCGACCTCGCGCGCACGACGGAGATCCTCGCCGCGCTCCGCCCCGCGATCTACGTTCCGATCGACGGCAACGCCGCCCGCCTCGCCGCCCACGCCGCCACCCTGCGCGCCGCGCTGCCCACGCTCGACGTCCAGCCCGCCGTCACCCTCGACGAGGTCCTCCCGCGCACCAAGCCGTTCGCGCGCACGCTCGCGCTCCTCCCCGGCACCGCGCTCTCGAGCCTCGAGCCCTCCGCCGCCGTCCGCCTGCTCACGCTGTTCGCCGCGCTGGTCGGAGACGACGGCGCGCTCCTCGTCGGCGCCGACGCCACCTCCGACCCCACCGCCCTCGCCGCCGCCTACGAGAGCCCCGCCCACGCGCGCTGGGCCCACCACGCGCTCGCGACCCTGCCCGCCGACCCCGACGCGTTCGCCTTCCGCACGCTCTGGCACCCGGCCACCACCCGCCTCGACCTCGTCCTCACCGCCCGCCGCACGCTCTCGCTCGCGCTCGCGCCCGAATCGTTCGACCTCGCGGTCGGCGACACACTCACGATCGACCATCGCTACCAGCACGGCACAGAGGCGATGCACGCGATGCTCGGCATCTCCGGCTGGCAACCGCGCAGCGTCCTCACCGCCTCTCCCGAGCCGATGCGCATCTGGCTCTGCGACCGCTGGCGTCGCGGCCGACACCGATAGAGGATTGCCGACCCATGCCCAAGGACAGCTCGCCGCTCACCGAAGCCGCCACCGCGTTCGACGCCGAGCTCGCCGTCTACGCACGCCTGGGCGAGCTCTTCCTCAAGACCCCGCTCACGTCCCTCAAGCAACTCGAGCGCGCGAACCAGCTCCTGGGCGAGATCGCCGACTGCGAGCAACGTCTCCAGGATGCGGGCAAGTCCCTCATCACCGCGCTCACCGCGGCACGCGCCCGCCAGGAAGGCCTCTCCGCCGACGTGGTCGCCCACGCCCCCAGGGTCCAGGCCCGCAACACGCAGCTCCGCGAGCTCATGATGCAGATGGGCACGCTCGCCACCGACGCCGCCGCGATCAACGCGCGCGTCCTCTCGCCCGAAGGCGACGCCTCGCCCGAAGCCGCGGACGTCTCGACGGCCGTGCTCGGCATCGCGGAGCGCGCGCAGCAGCTCGGCGCGGCCGCACACGACGCGCAGTTCGAGGAGCTGTCGCAGCAGGCGCACTCGCTGTACCAGCGCCTCAAGGCGATCGGACAGAAGCTGTCGAAGGCCGGCGGGAACTAGGCCGGCAAGCGACCCGGTCGCAGCAGCGCGCTTCGCGCGACCGCGGCGGGAACGGCAGCGGGAACGGGAACGGGCAGCGGGAACGGGAACGGGCAGCGGGAACGGGAACGG
>CAYUNM010000056.1:34306-56023 GCA_964446175.1 uncultured Kofleriaceae bacterium | reverse complement strand
ACTCCGGGCCGTAGATCTCGACGATGCGCCCGCGCGGCAGGCCGCCGATGCCGAGCGCGATGTCGAGGCCGAGCGACCCCGTCGGGATCACCTGGACCTCGCGATCGATCGGATCCTTGCCCAGGCGCATGATCGCGCCCTTGCCAAACTGCTTGTCGATCGACGCGAGCGCCAGATCGATCGCCTTGTCGCGCGCCTGGCTCGTCGTATTGTCGGCGCGCGGAACGAGAGTTGACGAGTGTGCGGTCTCTTTGCTGGCCATCTGTATCTCCCTACTGGCCGTGTCCACGTGGCCAGCCGTCATCGGTTTCGTCCCCCAGCTCTAGCGCTCCCGTCTGACGTTTCGGCGCGTTTTCGGCCTGTTTGAACGCGATTCTCGAAATTTCGCGATACACGGAACCGCTCGGTTTCGTTTCGCTTTCGAACAGGGTCACCCCATCCACACGGGACTCGCTGAACATCTGCTCAGACAGGGGTAACACGACGTCTTTGACCGCGCGAGTTTCGGACAGCCGCGCGAGCGTCACGTGCGCGTGGAACGGCCGCTTCTCGCGCGCAAAGCCCAGCCGCTCGCACGCCGCCTCGACGCGCGCCGCGACGTCGTTGATCGCGGCGGCATCCTCGATGCCGGCCCACAGCACGTTCGCCTTGTCGAGCGACGCGAACGCGCCCAGGCGCGCCGTGCGGAACCTGAACGGCTGAACACCGGCGACCGCCGCGTCGAGCGCGTCGACGAGCGCGGGCACGGCCTCGTCGCGCGTCCAGCCGAGGAACTTCAGCGTGACGTGGTAGTTCGTCGGGGCGACGAACTTCAGATCGAGGCCGGCGTCGCGGGCGCGGCGCTGCAGCATCTCGGCGGCGGCGGCGAGCGCGTTCGCCGTCTGGGTCGAGACGCGCACACCGACGAACAATCGCTTGCCGCTCATGGCACTCCTCCGTGGCAGTTCTCGAGGTCCTTCGCGAGCCGGGCGAGACCTTCATTGATCGAGGCGTTCTTCTCGCCGAGCTGGATCATCGCGACCATGCCGGCGAGCTTGGTGCAGTCGTCGGCGGACCAGACCTTGCGATAGCTCGCCGCGTGCGCGTGCCACACGTCGAGGATGTGAACGCGCGTCGCGACGTCGACGCGGCGCGCCCCGACGGTGATCAGCATGCCCTGGAGCGAGCCGACCGCGCCCTGCTCGACCTGCTTCAGGCCGTCGATCCGTTTCTGGTACTTGCTGTCGTGGGCGACCGTCGGAAGAAATTCGTCGATCATCACGTCGATCAGATCGGCGTAGCCGACAGCGTTCGCCAAGAACCACGCGACCGACTCGGGGCTGTCCTTGCCGGCAGCGACGTCGCGGTCGGCGTACGCATGGATCACCGTGCGCACCTGATCGAACAGGGCGAGCGCGCCGTTCATCCGCGGCGCCAGCGGCTGCGTGCGATCGACGATCCACGCGAGCTCGGCCTCCGACGGCGGACGGACGAACCGCGCGTCGCCGAGCGCGGGCAGCGTGCCGCCATGCACGAGTGCGGCAAACGCGGTCACCTGACGCGTCAGCTCGGCCTGCGACCGCACGGGCGGCGGCGCCGGAGCTTGCTTCGAGCACGCGACGACGAGCAGGACGAGGACCGCGAGCCTCATGCGTTCGCCTCGTCGATCATGCGCAGCGCCCACCACGATGCGAGCGTGCGCACCTGATCGCGCGCGCCCGGCCACGCGATCTTCTTCGTCGTCACGCCGCTCGCGCTCGCGACCGCGAGCCACACCGTGCCGACCGGCTTGTCGGGCGTGCCGCCGTCGGGGCCCGCGACACCCGACACGCTGACGGCGAGCGAGCTGCCGAACCGCTCGCGCGCGCCGGCCGCCATCTCGCGCACGGTCTGTTCGCTGACCGCGCCGTGCGCGTCGAGTGTCGCCTGCGAGACGCCGAGCTGGCGGACCTTCTCGGCGTTCGAGTACGTGATCGCGCCGCCGAGGTACGCGCGCGACGAGCCGGCGATCGAGGTCAGCAGCTCGCCGATCATGCCGCCGGTGCAGGACTCGGCGGTCGCGAGGGTCTGCTGGTTCTCGATCAGGCGGCGCACGGTCTTGCCGACGAGGTTCTCGTCGCCGTCGCCGTAGAGGTGGCCGGCGAGGCGGCGGCGGATCTCGGCGTCGACCTGCGCGAGGCGCGCCTCGGCGGCCGCGAGATCGCGATCGCGGATCACGATCTTGACCAGCGTCTCGGGGAACTTCACCTGATAATGGATCGACGCGCCGGGGACGTCGTCGACGACGCCGCGGCAGGCTTGCGAGATCTGCGACTCGCCGCGGCCGAACACGCGGTAGATGCGGCGCGCGATCTGCTCGTTGGTGTCGCCGCGGAGCTCGCGCAGGCGCGCCTCGAGGCCGGCGTCCCAGATCGAGTGCAGCTCGCGCGGCACGCCCGGCATGCAGATGACGGGGATTCCGCGGACGGCCACCTCGAAGCCCGGCGCGAGGCCCATCGGGTTGGGGTGCACGCGTGCACCGCCCGGGACGCGGACCTGGCGGAGCTGGATCTGCATGATGTCGGGCCGCGGCGAGTCGACGAAGCGCTTGGTGAGCCAGGCTTCCATCTTCTGCCGGTGCGGCTCGTCGATCACCGGGGCGCTGCCGACGAGCGCGGCGAGCACGTCCACGGTAAGATCGTCTTCGGTGGGTCCCAGGCCGCCCGAGCACAGCACGATGTCGGCGCGCGAGACCGCCTGGTTGACCGCGGCCGTCATGTCGGCGGCGTCGTCGAGGCAGCTCGTCATCCACCGTGTCGTGATCGACAGGTCCCACAGCTTGGCAGCGAGCCACGACGAGTTCGTATCGACGATCTCGCCCCGGCACAGCTCGTCCCCGATGGTCAAGATCTCCGCGCGCATGGCGGGCGCGACTCTACCCGGAAGCGGGGCCGTGCGGTTGACGCCACAGTGCGGTAGCCCCTATGATTTCGATGGACTGCGGGGACCATGAAGATCCGCTACGCGGCAAAGACTGACGTCGGGATGAAGCGGACGCACAACGAGGATTACTTCTCGTTGATCGAGGACGAGCAGCTGTTTCTGGTTGCCGACGGCATGGGCGGTCACGCCTCTGGCGAGGTTGCGTCGAAGATGGCCGCCGAGACGATCGGCGAGTTCTACCAGCGCACGCGCGAGGACGAGGACGCGACCTGGCCCTACAAGATGGACCGCTCGCTCTCGTACATCGAGAACCGGCTGGTCTGCGCGATCAAGCTCGCGAACCTGCGGATCTTCGAGACCAGCAATCGCGACCTTCGCTACAAGGGCATGGGCACGACCATCGTGTCGACGCTCGTCTCGGGCGACAAGATCTACGTCGGCCACGTCGGCGATTCGCGCGTCTATCGGGTGCGCGACGGCGCGATCAACCAGCTGACGCGCGACCACTCGCTGCTCGAGGACTACAAGGAAGCGAAGCCGGACATGACGGAAGAGGAGGAGCGCAACTTCCCTCACAAGAACGTCATCACCCGCGCGCTCGGCATGCGCGAGACCGTCCAGGTCGATATCCGCAGCCACCAGATCAAGAGCGGTGACGTCTACATCCTGTGCTCCGACGGCCTGTCGGGCATGGTCACCGACGACAACATCGCGCAGATCGCGTCGAACGCGAAGAGCCTCGAGCGCGCCGTCGCCGAGCTCGTCGATGCCGCCAACCGCAACGGCGGCACCGATAACGTCACGACGCTGCTGCTGCAGTGTCTGGCGGCCTGAGCCCCATGAAGTACGCGGTCAACGCCGGGAAGTTGACCGTCAAGGCGCGGTCGAGCGTCCACGACACGACGACGGCCTGGGACAAGGTCTCGGGCTCGGTCGAGGCCGATCCGGAGGCGATCGAGCAGGCGAAGGCGACGTTCACCGTCGACATGACGAGCTTCGACGCCGGCGACTGGCTCAAGAACCGGAAGCTCCGCAAGGACTTCGCGATGGACGAGCACCCGACCGCAACGTTCCAGCTCGACCGCGTGTCCGATGTTCAGCGTGACGGCAACAAGTTCACGGCGAAGGCCCATGGCACCCTGCGCTGGCGCGGGAAAGAGCTCGTGCTCGAGCTCGCGGGCCAGGGTACGCTCGATCGTGACCGCCTCGACGCGCGCGCAACGTTCACGCTCGACATCAAGCGGCTCGGGCTCGCGGCGCCGAAGTTCTTCATGTTCAAGATGGAGGACGAGGTGATGGTCGAGGTCAGCGTGCGCGGAGCCGTGCAGGCGTGAGGAGAGCTGCCGAAGGCAGCGGGGTGTTGGGGGTTGGGTGGGCTTGCGGGGCGGGCCGAGCGAAGCGAGGACCCGGTCCGAGGTGGCTCGTCCTCCTGGCGCTCGTCGCCTGCGAGACGAAGCACTCGGGACCGAGCGGCCTCGACCGCTACGTCTTCGGCCATACGACGCGCGGCAAGGTCCACGACGGCATCTGCCAGCCGACCGATCTCAACGACGGCCGCAAGGCGACGTGGTGCTTCGCGCTCCCGCCGTTCAAGGTCGGCGCGCGCACCGCCGAGGTCGACGCGTACTTCCTCGGCACGGCCGACAGCGCGCCGCTGATTGAGCTACAGCTCAAGATCCGCGGCTGCGTCGAGAACGAGGCCGACCAGTGGATGCGCCAGCGGTTCGGCGCGCCGATCGAGACGAAGGGCCCGGCCGAGTTCTGGAAGACCTCGACGATGTGGGCCGGCGCGTGGCTGCCGAGCGAGCCCGGCCGCTGCATCATTCACTTCCTGCCGCTCTCGGAGAACTCCGAGATCGAGCGGCTCAAGCTCACGCCCAAGGGCTAGAGCCGGTAGCCGAGCAGCGCGAACACGAACAGGCGCACGGGGCCGTCGCCGGCCGCGACCTCGAGCGACTCCGCGGTGCGCCAGCGCTTCCAGAACGAGAACGAGTAGCCGACGCGGCCGAGCCCCGCGATCGCCGCCTCGCCGGTCGCCCACACCTGGTCGACCGAGCCGCCGAGCTCGAGATCGCCGCGCCACAGCGGGCGGCCCATCGAGGCGCGCACGCCGAGCTCGTCGACGAGGCTGCCGAGGATCGCGTGCGGCGCGAGCGTCAGGCGCAGCGACGGCCGGTACCAGCTCGCCGACACGTCGTAGTAGCCGCTCGTGAAGCCGTCGCCGGTCGACACGCTCGCCGACGTGCCGAGATCGAGGTCGCGGCGGTACGCGTAGGTCGCGTCGGCCTCGCCGAACGTGCGCGGGCCGAAGATCAGCGTCGACGGCAGCTCGTCCGCGTACACGCGATCGATGAACACGCGGTCGTAGCCGGCGGAGGCGCCGAGCGTGAGCTTGCCGCGCTTGTCGCGGATGAAGCCGGCAGCGCGCGTGACGCGGGCGCCCTTCCCGGCCGCGTCGCTCGCGAGATCGACGACGGCGTCGCCGTGCAGCACGAGGGTCTTCGTCGAGACGGAGGCGCTCGCGGCGGCGGCCGCGCGGTCGAGCGAGCCCTTGTACTCGTCGATCGCGATGCCCGCATCGAGGCGCGCGCGCGCCCCGCCGACGGTCTCGGTCTGGTAGCCGATGTCGGCGCCCGCGTGCGGCACGATCTCGAGGCCGAGGTTCGTCGAGGGGCGCAGGCCCGCGAAGCCGGTGATGTCGGCGTTGTTCGTGACGCGGAAGGTCGCGCGCGCGCCGTCGAGCACGCCGAATTCGCCGAGCGGCGCGGAGGGCTGGCGGCCGAGCGACGCGGCGTAGCGGCCGTCGGTGTACGCGAGGCGCATCAGGTAGACGTCGAAGCGCGCCTGCGCGTGCTGCAGCGGCGCGTTGAACAGCTCGGGCGTCGCGGCGAGGTGCGCCTCGAGCACGTGGTCGTAGCGCCACGGGCCATCGGTGACGGTGAGCTGCGACGACAGGCCGATGTCCTGGTAGCTCGTCGAGCCGCTCTTGTCGGTATCGCCGGCGAGGAAGGCGGTCAGGGCGAGCTCGCCGGAGATGCGCAGGTGCTCCGCCTCGGGCGCGACCCCCGGCTGCTCGTGCTGCGCGGCGAGCTGGACCTCGCGCTGCGCCTCGGGCTGCGGGCGCCACGGAGGCATCGCCATCGGCGGCGGCTTCGGCGTGACCGGCGCGGGAGGCGGCGCGGCGCCGGCCGGGACGTCGATCACGGCTCCGACGGCGAGCGAGACGCCGGTGACCTCGAGCACCGCGTCGTGCGACGCGACGGCGAGCACCTTCACGGTCGCCGGCTTGCCCGCGATCGTCGCCTGCCACGAGGCGCCCGCATGCAGGCCATCGGCGGTGCCGGCATCGATGTACACGGTCGTCGGCGTGACCGCGGTGACCTTCGCCGCGTGCGCGGTGCTCGCGAACAGCAGCAGGAGCAGTGCCCTCCTCATTGCCGCCCCTCGAGGTGACACATCAGGCACGAGTCGCCGGTCCACGTGTAGCCGCCCTTGCCGAGGTGGATCGCGTCGGTGCGCGCCTTGTCGTGGAAGTGGCAGTCGATGCAGTTGATCGGCTTCTCGTCGATGTGCGGCGGGTCGTACGTGATCGACGTGTGGCAGTCCGCGCAGTCCCAGCCGGCGTGCGACTGCGACGTGATGTCGAACTTCGTGTGCATCGCGTCGGCGGGGCACCACGACGTCGTGCCGTGGCACTGGTAGCAGGTGCGCGGATAACCGAGCGCGACGTGATCGGTGAGCTTGCACGCGCCCGTCTGCGCCGAGCCGGCCATGTCGTACTCGGTCGCGTGGCAGTCATTGCAGCCGGTGCGATCCTTCAGCGGCGCGGTGTGCGACGTGCACCCGACGAGCGCGAGGAGCAATAGCCAGCGCATCAGCCGCCTCCTCCGCCGCGGTGGCAGCGGTAGCATGCGTTGGACTCGTACATGTAGCCACCGACCTCCTGGTGATGGCCGTCGGTGTTGCTCTTCGTGTGGCAGCCGCCCGTGATGCACGAGAACATCGACGGGTCGTTCGGCGTCGTGTGGCACTGCGCGCAGGTCGCGTTGCGGTGCGGCAGGCGGAACCAGGTGTGATTGAACGTCGCGCCCTGCCAGCTCGTCGTGTTGTGGCACTGCTCGCACTTCGTGCCGAACGTGCTGTGGCCGGTGACGTTGGCGTTGCCCATCGTCAGGTCCTTCTGGTGGCAGCTGACGCAGTCGCGCGGCGCCGTCGAGAACGGCTGGCCGGCGGGATGGCAGAGCGAGCACGCGGTCGACTGGTGCTTGCCGGTGAGCGGCCAGAACTTGTCGTGATCGATGTGCGCGGGGCGCCAGCCGAGCACGCTGTGGCAGTTCTCGCAGACGAGGAACGCGGCGTCCTTCGTGTGATCGGGGTGTGGGCGGCGATCCTCGACGGTGTGGAGGTGGCAGCCGCGGCAGGTCGGATCGAGGCCGCGGTAGTCGCCGGCGTCGCGGTTCTTGTGACACGCGCTGCACGCCTGCACCGCGTGCGAGCCGACGAGCGGCAGCCGCGTGCGGTTGTGCGCGAGGAGCAGCTGGTCCTGCTTCCACGTCGAGGGCGAGTGGCACGACTCGCAGTGATCGCCGAGCTTGCCCATGTGGCGGTCCTGGTGGCAGGTCGCGCACGCCTGCATCGGCGGCACCTTGCGATGCGATGGGTTGTGGCAGCCGCTGCACGCCGCGTTCTGGTGGCCGCCGACGAGCGGCGCGCCCGTCGTCGCGTGATCGAACAGCACGGCGACCTTGATGTCGCGCCAGCTCGCCTCGCTGTGGCACGTCGTGCAGCCGCGCGTCGCCTGGGCGAGCGGCGTGCCGGCCTCGCCGTGCTGCGCGCGGTGGCAGCCGACGCACTCGCGGAGCCTGGGGCCGAGCGCGTAGACCTCGCTCTCGACGGCGATCGCGGGCGTGACCTGCACCTTCACCTTCGGATGGCACGCCGAGCACTGCGCGGTGGCGTGGCGGCCCTTCAGCGCGAACGACTTGCTGTGATCGAACCCGGGCGCCGGCTTCCACACCGCGCCCGCGTGGCACTCGGTGCACTTCTTCGGCGCGAACTGCCCGGCGTGGCGGTCGTCGTGGCACGTGCTGCACTCGTTGGAGAGGCCCTTGAACGTGCCCGCGTGGCAGCGGCCGCACGCGACGTCGTGCTTGCCGACCAGCGCGAGGCCGGCCTTCGCGTGCGCTTCCTTCGTGAACGTCGACGGCGACCACGCCGTGACGTTGTGGCACGTGGCGCACGCCTGGCCCTGGAACTGGCCCTTGTGCGGATCGGCGTGGCACGTCTCGCACGCGGGGTTGCCGCGGTTGAAGCCGGGCGGCTTCGGCGACGCGGGGTGGCACTTCGCGCACGACACCGCGACGTGCGCGCCCTCGAGCTGAAACTTCGTCTTCTGGTGATCGGCGATCTCGAAGTGCGCCGGCTGCCAGCCCTCGACGTCGTGACAGCTCTCGCACGGCTTGTCGGCCTCGCCGTTGTGCGGGTCCTTGTGGCAGTCGAGACACTTGGCGTGCGCGACGGGCCGGTAGCGTTTCGCGGCCGGCTTCCTCGGATCGTGGCACTGCTCGCACTTCACGGTGACGTGCATGCCGCGCAGCGGATACGCGGTGCGATCGTGAAAGTCGGCCTTCTTCGGCGGTGCCGCCTTCGTCCACGAGGTCGCGTTGTGGCACTGCTCGCACTTCGTGCCCAGCGACGGCTTGTGCGGATCGGCGTGACACGCGAGGCACTGCGCGGCCGGCTTCTTCGTCAGCTTCGCGTCGTGGCACTGCGTGCACGCGATGTCGTGGGCGGCCGTGAGCGGCAGCGTCTTGGGGTGCGTGCGCTTGTCGTACTTGCTGTCCTTCCACGCCGATTCGCGGTGGCAATTCGTGCACGACTTGTCGTCGCCCATCGCCTTCGCGTGCGGATCGGGGTGGCACGCGACGCACGTGTCGAACTTGGGATGCAGGTTGTCGAGCTTCTGCGTCGTGCCGCCGTGGCACTTCGTGCAGTCGACCTTCGCGTGCGCGCCGAGCAGCGGGAACTTCGTCTTGTTGTGGTCGAGCTTCGTGTTCGCGGTCTTGAAGTCGCTCGTGTCGTGGCAGCGCTCGCAGTCCTTGCCGAGCGACGGCTTGTGGATGTCCTCGTGACACGTCGAGCACTGGCGCGACACGCCGAGGAACGTGCGCGGCTTCTCCTCGGCCGTGACCGGCCCGGTGATGAATGCCGGCTTGTGGCAGTCGCGGCACTTCGTCGTCGCGTGCTTGCCGGTCAGCGCGTAGCCGGTCTTGCCGTGATCGAGCTTCTCCATCGCGCCGCCCGGCCAGCGGATCAGCGCCGCCTTCGCGCCGCGGTGATCGGGGTGGCAGCTGCCGCAGTCGTTGCCGACGGTCGCGTGATAGCCCTGCTTCGCGTTGATGCGCGCCGCGAGCGACTTGTGGCACTCGAGGCAGCCCTCGGACGACACGGCGGCGCCGCCGCCGCGATGGCACTTGATGCAGCCGTCGACGTTGTCGACCGCCTTGTGATCGACGCTGAGCGGCCCCGGCGAGACGCCCTGCGCACGCGCGAGCGCGCTCAGCAGCAGCAGCGCGACGACGAGCGCCCTCATATGCCGAACCCCAGGTAGATCGCGACCGAGACGTGCAGCGACGCCGCGATCAGCATGACGATGACGAGGTTGCGATGCAGGCCGCGCCAGAACGACGCCGCGCGCGCGAGCTGATCGAGCAGATCGAAGCGCGCGATCAGCCGGCCGATGCGCGCCGCCGCGCTCGCGATCTCCGCCGCCGCCTCCCCCGTCGCGCCCGCCGCGAGCGCCGCAGCCTTTGCCTCGGGGCGCAATTCACGCAGCTGCCACAGCGCGCGCAACGACGACGCGATCGCGCCCAGACCGGTGCGCGCTTTGCCGACTTTCGCGACGACCGCCTCGACCTCGTCCTCGACGAGCGCCGCCGCCTGCGGGCCGCCCGGGACCATGCCGTGCAGCGCCATCAGGGCGTGGTCGACATCGCCGGCGAGCTCTTCCTGCGGCTCGACGCGGCCGTCGGCGACGCGTGGGACGAGGCGGTAGAGATAGCGGCCGAAGAGCCCCGTGCCGACGACGATCGCCAGCGACGCCGAGGACACGATCGCCGGCCACGTCCGCAGCGTGAACGCGGAGTGCAGCACGATGAACGCCGGGCCGACGATCCCCGAGAACACGTGCCAGTCCATCCACGCCTTCATCGAGCCGAGCCACGTGATGTTCACGAGCCGCCGGCGCAGCAGGTACAGCATGTTGCCGACGATCAGGATCAGCCCGACGTTGCCGTACAGGTGCCCGACGCTCCCGGAGGAGCGCAGCCGGCGATGCAGGTCGCTATCGAAGCGCGCATCCCACGGCAGGTCGTAGTAGTGCCAGCTGTACGAAAGCAGCACAGCAAAGGCCAACGTTGTGACAACAAAGGCCGCGAAGAGCGGCCACGAGCTGCCCGAACGCGAAGTGATTGCGCGAAAGCCAGGCGAGTCTGACATCGGCAGAAGCTTTCGTAGCTCGCGCTGCACGCTCCGCGCCACTACAGTAATGACGTGAAATGGATCCTGCTCGTGCACGGCATCGCGGCGTTCTTCGCGATCGTGTGGATGATCCAGGCGGCAATTCGCGGTCATCGCCGCGAAAAACGCGCCGCCGAGTACCTTCGGCTACACGGCTCGGTCGAGGGGCCGCCGACGCTGCACCCCGTGATCGATCCCGACGTGTGCATCGGGTCCGGCGCATGCGTGCGCGCGTGCCCGGAGGACCGTGCGCTGGTGCTCGTCAGCGGTAAGGCTCACCTCGCCCAGGCGTCGGGGTGCGTCGGCCACGGCGAGTGCCAGCGCGCCTGCCCGGTCGACGCGATCGCGCTCGTGTTCGGGAGCGCGAAGCGCGGGGTCGATCTGCCCGAGGTCGATGCCACGTTCGAGTCGTCGCAGCACGGCCTGTTCATCGCCGGCGAGCTCGGCGGCATGGGGCTGATCGCCACCGCGGTGCGCCAGGGCGTGAAGGCGATCAACGCGATCCACGAGAGCCTCGCGAGCGCCCCGAAAGATGACACGCTCGAGCTCGTCGTCGTCGGCGCCGGCCCGGCCGGCATCGCCGCGATGCTCGAGGCGCACCGCCTGAACATGCGCGTGCGCTGGATCGAGAAGGAGACCTCGCTCGGCGGCGCGGTGCGCGCGTATCCGCGCGGCAAGGTCGTGATGACGACACCCGTCGAGCTGCCGATCTACGGCAAGATCCACCTGCGGCGCACGTCGAAGAACGCGCTGATCGAGCTGTGGCAGGACGTGCTCGCGCGCGGCGACATCGCGCCGGAGTACGGCATCGTCGTCAACGGCGTCTCGCCCGATGGCGACGCGCTGATCGTGTCGACGACCGCGGGCCCGATCCGTGCGCGGCGCGTGCTGCTCGCGACCGGCCGGCGCGGCCGCCCTCGCCGGCTCGGCGTCCCCGGCGAGGAGCTCTCGCACGTGTGCCATCACCTCGAGGATCCGGTCGAGCACGACCGCGAGCGGATCGTCGTCGTCGGTGGCGGCGATGTCGCCGTCGAGGCCGCGCTCGCGCTCGCCGAGCGCCCGGGCACGCGCGTGACGCTCTGCCATCGCGGCGCCGTGTTCGATCGCGCCAAGCCGGCGAATCAGCAGCGGCTCGCCGAGGCCGAGGGCGCCGGCGCGGTCCACGTGCTGCGGCGCGCGGAGATCGAGTCGATCGGCACGCCGGCGGTGCAGATCGCGGCGCCCGAGGGCGCGCGCACGATCGACGCCGACCGCGTGTTCGTGCTGATCGGCAACGACCTGCCGACCGACCTGCTCGCCGCCTCGGGCATCCGCGTGCAGACGCACCGCGGAGAGCTCGCGGTTCGCACCTAAGGCGCGGGCGTCGTCGCGGTCCAGTCGGCGTCGAACTGCGCCTGGATCGGCTGCACGGCGGGCGGCTCGAACGCGAGCGCGCCGACCTCGCGGTTCTTCTGCAGCGCCGTCGGCGACAGGTTCTCCGAGCCGACGAACGCGACGCCGTCGGAGATGATCAGCTTCGCGTGCAGGTAGAACTGCGTCGTCGCGTACTTCACGGGGATACCGGCGTTCTTGAACGTCGTCGTCGCGTCGGTGTTCGACGCCTGGTCGCTCGGGTCCTCGAGGATCACGCGCACGGTGACGCCGCGGTTCGCGGCGGAGACGATCGCGCTGCGCAGCGACGAGTCCGTGATGTAGAGCGACTCGATGTCGAGCGTGTGCTGCGAGCCCTGGATCAGCGAGTAGATCCGCTGCTGCGCGTTCGTCGGCGAGACGATGAGGCGCGTGCACGAGAGGTCAGGCGCGGGCGGCGTCTGGCCGTTCGCGAGCGCCCAGTCCTGATCGAACACGAGCTGGAGATCGGCGACGTCCTCGGGGTCCTTGTCGACCATGCCGTAGTTGCGCTCGTTGTTCATCGCGTCGAGGTTGAAGTTCATCGACATGATCACGGCGCTCGCGCGATCGATGATCAGGTACTTCGCGTGCGAGTACTGGTAGACGGTCGACGCGTTCTTCCAGTTGATGCCGGCCGTGTTGAACGTCGGCGTGACCTGCACGTTGCCGGCCTCGTCCGGATCGAGGATCACGCGCACCGTGACGCCGCGCTGCTGCGCCGCGACGATCTTGTCGGCGAGCGCGCGCACGGTGAACAGGTACATCTGGACGTCGAGCGAGTGCTGCGCCGAATCGATCAGCGTGCCGAGGCGATCCTGCAGGCCGGTCGGGCCGACGAACGTGTCGGGCATCTGCGTGCGCGGCGTGGTCGGCGTGCAGCCGGTGCCGTCCGGGATGTCGGGCGGCGCGTCGGCCGTGTCTGCGGGGTGATTCGAACCGCAGGCGGCCAGGGCGAGCACAGCGACGAGCACGAGGTACTTCATGCGGTCGCGGACTATGCCCAAGATGCCCCGCGCCGACCAAGAACAAAGTTCAGAGCTACTTCTTCCGCTGCTCGTTCGGGCAGTTACCCGCGGCGTCGCCGGCCGCTTTCGGGCACAGGCCGTACAGCTCGTGGCGGTGGCGGAGGACCGTGAAGCCGCCGAGCCGCTCGGCGATGCGCTCCTGCAGGCGCTCGATCTCGTCGTCCTCGAACTCGAGGATCAGGCCGCACTTCACGCAGATCAGGTGATCGTGGTGATCGCCGACGACCTCGTAGCGGGCCTGGCCGTCGCCGAACTGGCGCTCGACGGCGAGGCCCGAGTCGACGAGCAGCTTGAGCGTGCGATAGACCGTCGCGTAGCCGACCTTGGGGTGGCGCTTGCGGACCTTCGTGAGCAGCTCGTCGATCGAGACGTGATCGCGCGTGCGCAGGAATTGCTCGACGATCGCTTCGCGCTGGGCGGTGGTGTTGAGGCGGCGGTCCTGGATGTACGTCCGCCATCGCTCCTTGAGCTCGCCCGTATCGTTCGGCCGGAAGTCGGAGCGCTCCCCCATGCACGGTCAGCTTCCCTGCAACTCAGCGGTTCGTCAACCGATCTTCGCGGGGTGACTTTTCAGTTTTCACCCGGTATGGTCGCGCCGTGCCTGACGCCGATCAGGGATTCGACGCGATCCTCGTGCGCCTGCGCGAGGTCGTGGGCCAGCTGGAATCGGGCGAGCTGTCGCTCGAGCAGGCGCTCGCGATCTACGAGGAAGGCGTGCAGCTCGCGCGCAAGGGCCAGCAGCTGCTCGCGACCGCCGAGAAGCGGGTCGAGATCCTGGTGAGCGCGTCGGGGGGCGTCGAGGCCGCGCCGTTCGAGGACAAGTCGTGACGACGCTCGATCCGGCGAGCGCGCCCGCGCGGCTGGCGGGATTTCTCGACGAGGCACGTCGCATCGTCGATGCGGATCTCGCACGCCGGCTCGCACCACCGAAGGACGATCCGGGGCGGCTCGCGGAGGCGATGTGCTACGCCGCGACCGGTCCCGGCAAGCGACTGCGTCCCGCGATCGTGCTCGCGGCGGCCGAGGCATGCGGTGGCTCGCGCGATCAGGCGCTGCCGGCGGCGAGCGCCGTCGAGATGCTGCACGCGTACACGCTGGTGCACGACGACCTGCCCGCGATGGACGACGATGACGAGCGGCGCGGCCGGCCGACCGTGCACGTCGTGTTCGGCGAGGCGATCGCGATCCTCGCCGGCGATGGCCTCTTGACGCAGGCGTTCGCCACGCTCGCCGAGCTCGGCCCGCGGGCGGCCGATGCGGTGCGTATCCTTTCGCAGCGCGCGGGCGTCCAAGAGCTGCTCGCCGGGCAGGCCATCGATCTGACGTCGCCACCGAAGGACCTCGCCGCGATCGAGCGGATGCACGCGGCGAAGACCGGTGCGCTGTTCGCAGCGTCGGCGGAGCTCGGCGCGATCGCGGCCGGTGCGCCGCGCGAAACCTGCGCCGCGCTCGGACGGTACGGCATGGCGATCGGCATCGCGTTCCAGCACGCCGACGATCGCGACGATGCCGAGCTCCTCGAGCATGCCACCGCGGCGACCGCGCGAATGAAAGAATTGTGTGGTCAGGCACGGCACGAGCTGCGCGGACTTAGCGCCGGCATCCTCGACGAGCTTGCCAGCTGGATCTCGTCGCGAGCGTGATATCGTACTCGGGCGCATGTCCGACGAGTGGGACGAGGATACTCATGCGACCGACGTGGAGCAGATCCAGTCGAAGCTGACGGGGGAGCGCAATCGCGCGACGCTCACGGTGATCACGGGCACGGCGACCGGCCGGATGTTCAAGCTCGACGGCGCGATGACGATCGGCCGCGCTCCGGTCTGCGAGATCCGGCTCGAGGATGACGGCATCTCGCGCAACCACGCGCGCGTGCGCTGCGACAAGGACACGACCTGGATCGAGGACCTCGCGAGCCGCAACGGCACGTTCGTCAACGGCGAGAAGATCGTGCAGCCGGTCAAGATCGGCGATGGCGACAAGATCCAGGTCGGCCGCGGCACCGTGCTGCGCTTCGGCTTCGCCGACCACCTCGACGAGTCGTTCCACGAGAACCTCGTGTCGAGCGCGCTGCGCGACGGCCTGACCAAGCTGTTCAACAAGCGCTACCTGATGGATCGGCTCGACAGCGAGCTGAAGTTCGCGCAGCGCCACGAGACCGCGCTCTCGCTGCTGCTGCTCGATCTCGATCACTTCAAGCAGTGCAACGACACGTTCGGGCACCTCGCCGGGGATGCGGTGCTCGCGGCCTTGTCGGGTGTGCTGTCGAAGGCGGTGCGCAACGAGGATGTCGTCGCGCGGTTCGGCGGCGAGGAGATCGCGGTGATCCTGCGCGCGATCAACATCGACGGCGCGCTGCAGATGGCCGAGCGCCTGCGCAAGCTCGTCGAGAACACGGTGATCGATACCGGCGGCAAGAAGCTCAAGGCGACGGTGTCGGTCGGCGTGGCCGGGTTCCCGTCGACCCCCGCCAAGACGGTCACCGAGCTGATCGATGCCGCCGACAAGGCGCTCTATCGTGCGAAGAATGCCGGTCGCAACCGCATCAGCCGTTAGGCGGTAGGAATACTTGCGCGGGGGATCCGCGTTGCTACCGTCGACGCATGCGCCGCCTCGTGCCGTTCGTCCTCCTCGTCTGTGCATGCTCGGGGGACGACACCCACCGGCACGTCGCGACCACGCCGCCGTCCGTCGCGAAGGGCTCTGCTGCGCCACCCGCGCAGGCCGGCGCGCTCGACGAGGCGATGGTCGCGTCGTACTGGAAGACCGGCGACGAGCTCGATGCAGCGACGCAGTTCTCGCTCGAGAAGTGGAAGCCCGCGCACGACGCGTTCGCGCTCGCGCGCCAGGCCGCGAAGGATCCCGAGCAGCAGGCGCGGCTCGATCTGATGCTCGGGCTGTGCGAGGCGCACCTCGAGGATCACGCGAATGCCGCCGCGCACCTCGCGGCCGCGTACACCGGGCTGCCGTCGCTCGCCGACTACGTCGGCTATCACGCGGCGCGCGAGATGTGGCTCGCGCACATGACGAGCGAGGCGACCGAGCTCGCCGGCAAGATCGCGCGCGACTCGATCGTCGGACCGGATGCGGAGATCCTCGGCATCGATCTGCTGCGCGGGCAGTCCAAGTGGCCGGAGGCGGAGGCCGCGCTGCGCGACTACCTGTCGCGGCACGCGCACGGGCCGTTCCTCAGCGAGGTGCGCTTCGAGATCGCGGAGGCGCTCGAGCAGCAGAAGAAGCCGGGCGACGAGGCCGCGAAGCTCTACAAGCAGATCGAGGTCGAGGATCCGCTGTCGTCGTGGGCGGCGAAGGCGCACGATCGCATGGTCGCGCTCAAGGCCGACGAGTCGCTCTCGACGGCCGAGCACATCACCAAGGGCATGGTGCTGTTCGACAACATGCGCAACCCCGAGGGCGAGGCCGAGTTCACGGCCGCGCTCGCCGATCCGAAGATCACGCCCGAGCAGAAGTGCATCGCCGCCTATCACAAGGCGAAGAGCCGCTCGAAGGCGCGCGACCGCAAGAATTCGGCGCCGATGTTCGACGAGGCGCAGGCGGCGTGCGAGGCCGCGAAGAACACGGACCTCGCGATCAAGGCCGCGTACAACGCCGGCCAGAGCTACTCGTTCATCGGCCAGCACGACACCGCGATCGAGCGCTACAAGGCGACCCAGACGATCGACCCGAAGCACAGCTACGCCGACGACGGCATGCTGCGCGAGGCCGAGGAGTGGACCGATCTCAACAACGGCGCGAAGGTCGAGGAGGTCCTCTCCGCGATCCCGACGAAGTATCCCGACGGCGACATGAAGACCGAGGCGATGTGGCGGCTCGGCTGGCGCGCGTGGCGCGAGCAGCGCTACGACGACGCGATCACGTGGTGGAAGAAGCAGATCGAGCTCGCGAAGCCGGGCGCGAGCTACAACGGCGTGTTCGGCGACGACGAGCGCGCGGAGGCCGGCTACTGGCTCGGCCGCGCCTACAAGGCGAAGAAGCTCGACGACCAGGCCGTGGCGCAGTGGGCCGACACGGCGCGCACGTACCCGTCCGAGTACTACGCGCTGCAGTCGCTGAACCGGCTGCGCGAGAACGCGCCGAAGATGTACGAGCAGGTCGTCGCCGAGCTCGCCAAGGACCCGGCCGGCTACGATCCGAAGGCGCCGGTATTCTCGTTCAAGGCGCGCCCCGAGTACCAGACGCCGGGCTTTCAGCGTGCGCTCGAGCTGCTCCGCCTCGGGCTCGGCGAGCCCGCGCAGCAGGAGCTCAAGAAGCTGGGCCTGAGCGGCGGCAACGACAAGAAGCAGGCGACCGACCCCGACGAGCTCGACAAGCT
Source organism: uncultured Kofleriaceae bacterium (assembly GCA_964446175.1). Taxonomy (GTDB): domain Bacteria; phylum Myxococcota_A; class Polyangia; order Haliangiales; family Haliangiaceae; genus JABFXX01. The sequence goes on along the minus strand of CAYUNM010000056.1, from coordinate 38,854 downwards.
CTGGGCGATCGCGTGGCTCTACGACAAGGCAGGCCGGTTCTCGTCGAGCGTGTGGATCACGCGCTGGCACGTGCTCGACTACCGCCAGGGCTGGCCGGTCGGCGGCAACCGCGCGCGCTGGAAGATCGCCTACCCGCTCGGCTACCAGGAGATCCTCGCGCGCCACGCCAAGCTCAACAACGTCCCGTTCGCGATGCAGATCGGCATCGTGCGCGAGGAGAGCGGCTTCGATCCGCTCGACGAGAGCTACGCGAACGCGGTCGGCCTGACGCAGATGATCCCGCCGACCGCGAAGGACTTCTCCAAGGGCACCGGCATCGATCCGACCCGCGAGAACCTGCGCGACCCCGAGAAGAACGTCACGATCGGCTCGCGCTTCCTCGGCTCGCTGTTCAAGGCGTGGCACGACTACGTGCTGCTCGTCCCGACGAGCTACAACGCCGGGCCGGCCGCCGTGCGCCGCATGCTGCGCGTTCGCGGCACGTGGGACGCGGACGAGTTCGTCGAGGGCATCGTCGACGACCAGGCGCGCAACTACACCAAGCGCGTGCTCGGCGCGTTCTTCACGTACAGCTGGCTGTACGAGCAGAAGGTCCCCGAGGTGCCGATCCAGATCCCGCCCGACCTGCTGCCGAAGGCGAAGTAGCCCGGCCGTACGCGGGGCCCAACCGCGCGTGCTTACTTCGGCGGCATGCGCAGCGCGCCGTCGAGCCGGATCGTCTCGCCGTTGAGATAGCCGTTCTCGACGATCGACGCGACCATCGCACCGTACTCGGCGGGCGAGCCGAGGCGCTTGGGGAACACGACGTCGGCGGCGAGCGCCGCGCGCTTGTCCTCGGGCAGCGCTCCGAGCATCGGCGTGTCGAAGATGCCGGGCGCGATCGTGACGACGCGGATGCCGACGGGCGCGAGGTCGCGCGCCGCGGGCAGCGTCATGCCGACGACGCCGGCCTTCGACGACGCGTACGCGATCTGGCCGATCTGGCCGTCGAACGCGGCGACCGACGCGGTGTTGACGATCACACCGCGCTCGCCGTCGACCGGGTCGGTCTTCGACATCGCGCTCGCCGCGAGGCGCAGCACGTTGAACGTGCCGACGAGGTTGACCCCGATCACCGTGCGGAACAGCTCGAGGTCGTGCGGCTTGCCGGTCTTGTCGAGCGTGCGCGCCGCCCAGCCGACGCCCGCGCACGAGACGCTGATGCGCAGCGTGCCGAGCTTGCCCGCCGCCTCGATCGCGGCCTCGACCTGCGCCGGATCGGTGACGTCGGTCTTCGCGAACGCACCGCCGAGCTCCTTCGCGAGCTCCGCGCCGCGCGCCTCGTCACGATCGACGATCACGACCTTCGCGCCGCCGCTCGCGAGCCGCCGCGCCGTCGCCGCGCCGAGCCCCGACGCACCACCGGTGACCAGTGCTACCGAACCTTGAAGCTTCATGCGGCGACTCTACTACTGGTCGTCGCAGACGGTGCCGAGCTGGCCGTAGATGCCGAGCTCCCGGTAGATCAGGTAGCGATTCAGCTGCGGGTCGAGCCGCACGAGCTCGGTCTTCTTCGCGCCCTTCACCCAGTAGGCCTTGTTGCCGTCGGTGACGAGCTTGATCGAGCCGGACTTCGTCGCGAACACCTCGCCCGCCGAGTCCGATGCGACGTTGGTCATCGGCAGCTCCTTGAGCGCGCCCTTCGCGCCGACGAACACGCGATAGCCATTGCCGCCGAGCTCCTCGCGCAGCTCGTCGACGAAGTAGTAGACGCCGTCGTCATCGCGCAGCAGCACGTGGCTCTGGCGCTCCCACCGCGGCGGATAGAACGTCGCGCGGCCGAGCACGGTCTTCGCCTCGTCGGCGGTGAGCTGGGTCAGCTTGCGCTTGCCGTCGTCCTTCGCGCGGCACTGGATGACGGCGCTGGCCGGATCGAGCGTCAGATCCGCGGCCTGCAGGCCCTTCGCGCGCGGCGACCACAGGTACCACTCGAGGTGCGGGCCCTGCTCGCTCGAGCCGATGATCCGCTGCTGCCAGAACGTCTTGCCGTCGCCGAAGAACACCCACGAGCTCGCGTCGTTCGAGGTCATCGCACCGGCGCGCGGCGAGACGTAGTAGTTGCCGTCGTCGTCCTTGAAGACGTCGAGCTTGTCGGCCACCGGCTTGATGTCGATCGGCCTGGCCTTCTCGCTCGCGAGCCGCTTCTCCGGCGGTGGCGCGGCGACGTGCGGAGGATCCGGCTTCTTCGGCGCGGCGAGCGCGAGCGACGGCGCGAGGAGCAGCAGCGCTAGATGTCGTCGCATATCGTGCCCATGAAGCCGTAGATCCCGAGCTCCTTGAAGATGACCGGCGAGTCGCCGTCGGTGTCGAGCACGATCAGCTCCGTCTTCTTGCCGCCCTTGATCCACACCCCGCTCTTCGGTTGGCTCCCGCTCATCACGAGGCGCAGGTCGCCAGTCTTGGTCGAGAACACCTCGCCCGCCGAGTCGCTCGCGATATCCGCGAGCGGCAACTGCTTCATCGCGCCCTTCTTGCCGACGAACACGCGATAGCCCTTGCCGCCGTACTGCTCGCGCAGCGCGTCGATGTAGTAGTACGTGCCGGCATCGTCGCGGAAGAACGCGTGCGGCAGCCGCAGCACCGCCGTCGACAGGAACTGCGACTTGTCGAGCACGGCCTTCGCCTTGTCGCCGGTCACGAGCGTCAAGCCGGTCTTGTTCTCGCCGCCGCAGAACTTCGCGTAGCTGCCGTCCTCGGCGCTGCGCTGCACGGTGCCGGGCTGAAAGCCGGGCACGCGCGGTGCGAACACGTCGATGTTCCAGCCGTCGCCGTTCGCGCCGCGGCTCGTGATCGTCTGCTCGTACAGCTGCTTGCCGGTGCCGAAGAACAGCCGCGGATCCTCGCCCGGCTTCGCGACGTACGTGCCGCCGCTCGCATCGACGAGCACGATCAGCTTGTCCCGAAATGCCTTGATGTCGACGGGCTTCGGCTTCGGATCCGCGGCCGCGATCAGCGGCACCACGAGCATCGCCGCCACCCAGCAAGTCCGTGCACGCATCGGAGACTCATTATACGCTCGGCAGGGATGCAAGATTCACCGGCGCGGTCGGGCATCGATGTGGGGACGGTGATCGCCGAGACCTACACGATCGAAGCCCTGATCGGCCGTGGCGGCATGGGCGCGGTCTTCCTGGCGTCGCATCGCCGGCTGCCCGGCAAGAAGGTCGCGATCAAGTTCCTGCACGCCGACCTCGCCGGCGAAGAGGTCCTGCGCCGCTTCGAGCGCGAGGCCCAGATCGCCTCCAGGCTCGGCCATCCGAACATCGTCGGCGTCACCGACTACAACGTGATGGCCGACGGCACGCCCTACCTCGTGCTCGAGTACCTCGAGGGCGCGTCGCTCGCGCAGCACCTCCAGGCCGGCCCGCTCCCGCTCGACCGCGTGATGTCGATCCTCCGCCAGGTCGGCAGCGCGCTCGCCGCCGCGCACCGCGAAGGCATCGTCCACCGCGACCTCAAGCCGCAGAACATCTTCCTCGTGCCGCAGGAGGTCGAGAACCGCGTCGTCGATGTCGCGAAGGTCCTCGACTTCGGCATCTCCAAGATCCGCGGCTCGCAGACCGTCAAGACGCAGGAGGCCTCGCTGCTCGGCACGCCGCAGTACATGGCGCCCGAGCAGGCGACCGGCCAGCACGACAAGGTCGACGAGCGCACCGACGTCTTCGCGCTCGGCGCCATCGTCCACGAGATGCTCGCCGGCCAGCCCGCCTTCTCCGGCGCCAACATCCCCGAGGTCGTCTTCAAGGTCGTCTACGAGCAGCCCGCCGACCTCGCGACGCTCGCGCCACAGACGCCGCCCGCCGTGCTCGCCGCGGTCAAGCGCGCGATGGAGAAGAAGGCCGAGGATCGGTTCCCGACCGTCGCCGACTTCGTCGAGGCGCTCACCGGCCAACCGCTCGCGGTCGTGCGCCCGAGCCTGTCGATCCCGCCGCCCGACGGCGGCCCCGGCTCGAACCCGCGCAGCGCGGGCTCATCGGGTGGCGCGAGCGGCGCGCGCAGCCACGGCAACGAGGCGTTCGACGCGACGGTCGGCTCGGGCGATCACGCGCAGGCGCTCGCGCCCACGTCGGCACCGCCCGCCGCCGCGTCGTCGCAACCGCCGGCCGCGTCCTCGTCGCAGCCACCCCCGGCAGCGTCGCCTTCGGTCCGCGGCAGTGCCCCGACCGTTGATTCCGGCAACCACGCCGCTGCCCTCGCGCCCGCCGCCGCGCCGCCACCCGTCACGCCGGCGGCGAAGACGCGCGCTGCGAAGAAGCCATTCCCGTTCGTGTGGGTGCTCGCGAGCATCGTGCTCGTCGGCGGAGGCGTCGTGTTCGGGCTGACGCGCGGCTCGGGCGACAAGCAAGCGACCGTCGCCACCGCGACCGTGGCGAACGCGCCGCCGCCCGCGCGCGAGGCGCTCGCGCCCGAGCCGGTGCCCGTGGCGGCGCCCCCCGTGCCGCCCGCCCCACCCACCGTGCCGCCCGCCCTGCCCGCCGACAAGACCGCCGTCGCGCAGGTGCCCGCCG
>CAYUNM010000056.1:0-34206 GCA_964446175.1 uncultured Kofleriaceae bacterium | reverse complement strand
ACCGTGCCGCCCGCCCTGCCCGCCGACAAGACCGCCGTCGCGCAGGTGCCCGCCGCCAAGCCCGAGACGACGGCCGCGAAGCAGGTCGCGAAGGTCGAGCCCACGAAGCCCGTCGAGGCCAAGCCCGCCGACACCAAGGCCCGCGAGACCACGCCGGCCGAGACGAAGGACACGAAGACCGCCGACGCCGACGACACGAGCGCCCCCGGCGAGGACGACACGTCCGCCGCGAAGCTGCGCGACGCGCAGGCCGCGCTCGACGGCCAGGACTACGCGAAGGCCGAGCGCTTCGCGAACGCGGTGATCAACGGCGAGAGCTCGGGCCCGATCCAGAAGGCGAAGGCGCACGTGATCCACGGCATCGTCGCGTGCGTCGCGCACAACGCGCTCGGCGAGGCGAACGCCGATGCCCGCGCCCTCCGGAAGTATCCGAAGCTCCGGTCACGGCTGACGTCGCGCTGCGACGGCGCCGGCATCCAGCTGACGCCGTGAACCCCGCGCCCGCCATCACGTAGGCCGGGAAGCGCGATCCGTCAGCGCATCACCTGAGCGAGCGCCTCGGCCGGCCCCCGGCCGATCAGTCGGTGTTGGGCGGCGGCGCCTCGATGCGCGCCTCGGGCGTGCCGCTCGTCGCATCGACCTTCAGGCGATACGTGATCTCCGTGCCGTCGCAGTCCATGTCGCCGACCGCGTCGACCTCGGCGGTCTTGCCGTCGGAGTGATACGAGAACCGGAACAGCGCCGGCTCGCTCGGATGGAACTGCAGCGCCTGCCACGGGCCCTTCGCCCAGTCCTTCGGCTCGCCGGTGCAGTGCATCGTCGGCGGCTTGCACATGCAGCCCTCGCCGGGCGTGAGCGGCACGTCGCCGACGGGGAACGCGTGCATCGCGGTCCACGTGCTCTTCAGCGCCGCCTCGAGGTGCTCCAGATCGTCGACGACGACCGGGCGCTTCGACTTGTGCATGTAGTCGAGGAACGCCGGGATCGCCACCGCCGACGCGACACCGACGAGCGACACCGGCAGGAACAGTCCGCCGTAGCCGGCCTCGACGTCACGCGCGAGCGGCGCACCGGATGGCAGGCCAGCCGTGACGGCCGAGCCCTTGCCGGCGAACACGTCGGCGGGATCGAATGCGGTGAGGCGGGCGACGACGTCGTCGGGATTCGACCACGCGGTGCGCACGACCGCCGCGACGTGGATCTTGTCGCCGTCGCTGCGGACGCCGATGCCGAGCTCGTTGATCATCGCGAACACACGCATGCCGAGGTGGAACTGCGGATCCTTGCCCGCGTCGGCGGGAAGCGGCAGCTGCGGCGCGGCGAACAGGCTGCCGCGGCCCCAGAACGCGAAGCTCCAGCTGCCTTCCGCGAGCTCGGAGGCGAACGGCGTCAGCGGGACGGCCTTCGCGGCGGGCGGGTGCTGCATGCCGAGGTGGAGCGTCTTGTCGGCGATCCACGCGTCGAGCGTGATCGGCATCTGCGGCACCGCGAAGTGACACGCGCCGCCCGACGACGTCAGGCCCGGCACGAGCTCCGCGCAGTGATCGAGCAGCGTCTGGGCGGGCGCCGGATCCGCGAGCGGGATGCGCACGTCGAACGCGAGCGCGCCCGCCGCGACCGACAGCGTGAGCGGACCGGCGAGCGAGCGCGCGAGCTGACTCGTCGTGACGCCGGCGCCGAGCGGCGCGTCGGGCACCGTCGAGAGCAGCGCGCCGAGGTTGACGACGCCGAATCCCGCCGCATGATCGCGATCGACCACCGGCTTGATCGGAGCGCCGAGGTCCTTCAGCGCCGTCGCCGGCATGCCCGCGAGCGTGCCGCGCACGACGGCCGCACCGCGCTCGAGCTGCACGACGCCGGCCGCGCTCTTCATCGGCATCCCCGGGATGCCCTCCGCGACGATCTCGAGGTCGCCGCGCGCGTCGAGCTTGTCGCGCAGCTTGCCCTTGCCGAGCTTGTCGAACAGCGCCGGGCTCGACGCGCACGCGTACACGGCCTGCACCGTCTTGCAGGTCGCCTGCTTGATCGTGTCGGCGTCGGTGCCCTTCGTGCCGTGCGCCTTCGCGAGGAACTTGTCGCGGTCGGCGACCGGCACGATCACGACGACCTGCTGCGGCCCCACCACGAACACCGCGCCGCCCTTCTCCGAGGTCAGGCCGTAGTCCGCGAGCTTGAAGTCGGGCGCGCCGGTCAGCTGCGCGAGCTGCGCATCCATCGCCTGCGCGATCGGCGCGAGGTCGGGCGCCTTGTCGACGAACGCGTGCAGGTCTGCCCAGCCGTGCTCCAGCATCGCGAGTGCGCGCGGCGTCGCGACGATGCCGACCTGCGTGCCCTCCGGAGTCAGGGCCCACAGCGCATCGGCGTCCTTGGGCGATGCCGTGCGCGCATCCTTGTGACAGCCCGAGATCACCACGATCGCGACGAGGAGTCTCCGCATGCAGCGCTTGTAGCGTAAGGTCGGGGGCACATGAAGGGGAACGACCAGATCCTCGGGCTGTTGAACGACCTGCTGACCAACGAGCTCACGGCGATCAACCAGTATTTCGTGCACGCGAAGATGTGCGAGAACTGGGGCTACGAGCGACTCGCGCACAAGATCCGCGAGGAATCGATCGACGAGATGAAGCATGCGGACTGGATCATCAGCCGCATCCTCTTCCTCGAAGGCGTGCCGAACCTGCAGCGCCTGAACAAGCTCCGCGTCGGCGAGACCGTGAAGGAGCAGCTCGAGAGCGACCTCCAGCTCGAGTACAACGCGATCGGCTTTCTCAACCAGGGCGTCGCGACCTGCCGCGAGGTCGGCGACAACGCGAGCCGCGAGCTGTTCGAGCGGATCCTCGTCTCCGAGGAAGCGCACACCGACTGGATCGAGACGCAGCTCGAGCTGATGCGGCAGATCGGCGAGCAGAACTACCTGGCGCAGCAGATCAAGAAGTGATGCCAAAACGGCAGCGCGACCGCCCGCGCGTGCCGCTAGATCCGCGATAGCACACGGCACGAGCTGGCAGCGCCGTTGCAACACGAGCCGGCATGCTCGTGTTTCGCTCGCTCGTCATCGGCCTGCTCGGCGCGTGCTGCCTGCTGCTCGCGCAGCGGCAGCGAGTGGAGGTGCGCGCGCCGATCGTCCTCAAGCCCGCCGTCTCGACCTGGGACGGCACGCTGCCGCCGACGATCGTCGACGTGTCGCCGCTCGTCGCGCAGGACCAGCTCGCGGCGCTCGTCCGGTTGCAGCCCGGCGAGCGCGTGGTCGGGATGGACGCGCCGCAGCGCTATGTCGACGTGACGGTCGCCGGTCCGTTCGGCGAGCGCCGCGTGCTGCTGCTCACGCACTGACCTAGCGCGGGCGGATCGCCACGAGCGGCGCCGCGTCGCGCGCCTCGTCGGGGCCGGCCGCGTCGCGCGGGCAGCCGCCGCAGCCCTTGGCGGCGAGGCGGTCGCGCAGGTCCTCGAGGCACGAGCCGCAGCCGGTGCCCGCGCCGCAGCGACGGCCGATGTCCTCGACCGTGCGCGCGCCGTCGTCGATGATCGCGTCGACGTCGCGGTCCGACGTCGGGTGACAGAAGCAGACGATCATGGCGAGTGAATTGATAATGATATTCAAAACCGTGTTCGTCAAGTCCCCACGCGAAACTGGCGCAACCACTCGTAACCGCTAGACTCCGGAGCATGAAGGCGGCTCCGCTCGCGCTCCTCGCGCTCGTCGCATGCAAGACGAACGAGCCCGCGAAGGGACCGCCGCCGACCGATGTCATCGTCGTGAAGCCGGGCGCGGCGCCGCAGAAGGCCGTGCGCTACGCGGTGGCGAAGGGCGCGCACACGACGGTCGAGCTCGCGACGGACTGGAAGGTCACGGCGGGCGACATCGGCAACGTGCTGCCGACGATCGTGACGTCGTTCGACGTGACGTGCGAGGACGTCGACAAGGACGGCGGCATGCACCTGCGCGCGCGCGTGATCGATGCGAGCGCGCACGAGAAGGCGGAGAGCGGCATCAACCCGGCGTCGCTCGCGACGGTGCTCGATCCGCTGAAGGACTACGCGCTGCGCGTGACGCTGCAGCCGGACGGGCGCGTGTCGCCGCCGGCGTTCGAGGCGCCGCCCGCCGGATCCGGAAGCGGCGAGGGATCGGCGGCGATCGCCGAGCAGCTGAACGCGCTCGCCGCGAGCTTCCAGCAGCTCGCGATCCCGCTGCCGACGGCGCCGATCGGCGTCGGCGCGCAGTGGAAGACGACGCGCACGATCGAGCAAGGCGGCATGAGGCTGACGAGCACGACGACGCTCGACGTCACGAGCCTCGACGCACAGGCGATCGGCTTCACGCTCGCGAGCGACATCAAGGGCGCCGATCAGACGGTCACGCAGAGCGGGATCGCCGTCGAGCTCAAGGACGTCGGCGGCAGCGCGACGGGCAAGGGCACGATCGATCTCGCGAAGGGCGTGACGACCGGCGAGCTGCACTTCGATCTGCACTCGCAGATGACCGCGGCCGGCAGTTCGACGCCGATGCGCGCGCAGACGGATATCACGATGCACTAGGGCGCGCAGAGCGCACCGTAGTGCGCGCACGTGCCGCCGGTGACCTGATCGCAGTGATGCGCGAGGCCGTCGGCCGGATCGAACATGCACGCGCTCGCCGGCGCGCACGCGGCGCCCCACTGCGAGCACTGGCCCTCGACGGGCTTGCTGCACGTCTTGTACGTGCGGTCGGCGGGGTCGTACATGCAGCTGTCGGCGGGCGTGCACGGGCCGCCGAAGTGGAAGCACGCCCCTGCCCCGCCGGCGAGGCAGGTGAAGTACGCGGCGGCGCCGGCGTGAAACGCGCAGGTCGGCTGGAGGCAGCCGACGTCGGCGACGGGCGGCAGCGGAGCGGCCGAGCCGGTGTGCGTGCCGCTCGTCGAGACGATGCGGGTCTGCGTGCCCCCGCCTGTGGGCTGCTTCACATCGGCGGGATGGCCGCAGGCGGCGAGCAGCAGGAACGGCCAGAGGCGCGACACGCCGGGACGATAGCGCGGCGCATTCTCCGCTGCCACCGCGCGCGGGATTGGGTTAGCGTCGGCTCGTGCGCCTGGTTTGCCTTCTCGCCCTCGTCGCTGCGTGCAGCAGCGATACCGCGCTGCCGATGAAGGCGAACTGCAACCCGCTCGGGTTCGCGAACTGCATGGTGCCGTGGCCGTCGGGTGTGTTCGAGGTCGACGACGCGTCGACGCCGACCGGCAAGAAGCTCCAGATCCCGCAGGGCACGCTGCCGACGAACATCGACTCGATCTCCGTCGACCCGACCGGCTGGAACCAGGCCGACGGCTTCTCGCCCGCCGCGCCGATGGTGATGGCGTTCCCGGGCGGCGTGTCGGCGCAGGGCCTGCCGCCGTTCGACAACATGACGGTCTCGACGCAGACCGACTCGCCCACGTTCATCCTCGACATGACGACCGGCCAGCCGGTCGCGCACTTCGCCGAGATCGACATGCAGGCCGACTCGACGCCCGACTCGCAGGCGCTGTTCCTGCGCCCGGCCGCGCGGCTCGTCGGTGGCCATCGCTACGCGGTCGCGATCACGAATCGCGTCAAGGCGCGCGACGGCAGCGACCTGCCGATCCCGCCCGGCTTCAAGGCGCTCGTCGGCAACCACCACACGGATCACGCGCTGCTCGAGGCGAACCGCGAGCGGCTGCAGGAGGTGCTCGACGCGCTCGATCAGGCAGGCTTTCCCTCCGACGATCTCGTCGTCGCGTGGGACTTCACCGTCGCGAGCGATGACTACATCCATCGCGACATGACGGCGGCCCGCGACCGCGCGATCGCCGCGCTGCAGAACCACCCGCAGGCGTTCACGATCGCGACCGACGCGCCGATCAACGACGGCAGCATCATCAAGCGCCGGATCACGGGCACGTTCGAGACGCCGCTGATCCTGACGAACGGCGGCGGCACGCAGCCGGGCACCACCGTCGCGCGCGACAGCGACGGCCTGCCAGCCGTGCAGGGCTTCTACAGCGTCGGATTCAGCGCGATCGTCCCGACCTGCGCGTACACCTCCGCGCAGCCGGTCGGCATGATCATCTACGGCCACGGCCTGATGGGCAGCTCGAACGAGGCCACCGGCGGCGTCCAGCAGGCGACGGCGAACGAGCTGTGCATGGTCATCATCGGCACGAACATGCGCGGCATGAGCGAGGACGATGTCCCTGCGGTCGCGCGCGCGCTCAACGACGGCTCGCACGCCGACGAGGTGATGGAGGTCCTCGAGCAGGGGCTCGTCAACTACATCGCGCTCGTCCACGCGATGCGCACGACGCTGGCGCAGCAGCTCTTCGTCGATGCCGCGAACGGCAACAAGGTCCTCGTCGATCCGAACAAGGTCTACTACTACGGGCTCTCGCAGGGCGCGATCTTCGGCACGCCGTTCATGGCGTGGGAGCCGACGGTGACGCGCGCGGTGCTCGGCGTCGGCGCCGCGAACTACTCGATGCTGCTCGACCGCTCCGCCGACTGGCCGAACTACCGCATCATCGTCAACGGCGCGTACCCCGACGCGCTCGACGACACGCTGATCATCAGCCTCATGCAGATGCGCTGGGACAAGACGGAAGGCTCGGGCATCGCGAACACCGTGCTCGCCGGCACGCCGACGGGCGTCCCGCCGAAGCAGATCCTCGCGCAGATCGCGCTCTCCGACGAGCAGGTGCCGAACATCGGCAGCTACTGGGAGGCGCGCACGATGAACATCCCGGTGCTCGAGCCCACGCCGACCACGCCGTGGGGCCTCACCGTCCAGCCGAGCCCGCTCGCGAGCGGCAGCGCGCTCGTCATCATGGACGGCGGCGCTCCGCCGGCGCCGACGACGAACATCCCGGCGCCCAGCCAGGACCCGAGCATGCACGACCTCACGCGCATCCAGCCCGCGACGCGCCGCCAGATGAAGCAGTTCTACGCGACCGGCCAGATCGTCAACGAGTGCGCCGGTGCGTGTACATGTCAGACAGGCGCCTGCCAGTAACGACGGCGTGAGCGTCGCGCCGCCCCTGCTGGCGTAGGGAGTCGCAACACCCTGCCGGGTTTCACCACGCGATCCGCGGGTATGCGGCTTGCTGTAGCCAGGGGCCCATGCGCCAGATCCTCCTCGGCCTTGCCCTGCTGACGGCCTGCGGCACCGACGTCCAGTCGCTCCCGCCGGATGCCGCGCCGACCACCCAGCTGACCTGGTACCAGGACGTGGCGCCGGTCGTGTCGAAGCACTGCATGTCGTGCCACCAGGCAGGCGGCATCGCGCCGTTCTCGCTGACCGACTACGAGGACGCCCGCGACAACGCGCAGCGCATGCTCGTGCAGATCGATCAGGGCACGATGCCGCCGTTCGACGCGCGCGAGGAGCCCGCCTGCACGCCGCGCTTTGGCTGGGTCGATGACCCGCGTCTGTCGGCGAGCGAGAAGAAGCTGCTGCACGACTGGGTCGACCAGGGCGCCGCGAAGGGCGTGGTCGCGGCCGTGCCGCAGCCCGCGTCGACCGCGCTCTCCGGCATCACCAAGACGCTCACGCCCACGGCGGGCTTCGCGGCGATGGGCGACCGCGACGAGTTCGTCTGCTACGTGCTCGACCCCGGCGCGGCGAACGGCGCGTGGCTCACCGGCCTGCAGATCCGGCCCGGCATCCCCGAGGTCGTGCACCACGTCGTGCTGACCGAGATCTTCGCCGGCGCCGCGCAGGACCAGCTCGTCGCCGCGCACCCGGTCGGGCAGCCGTTCGACTGCAGCACGATCACGCAGCCCGGCGATCTCACCGTCAACATCTGGACGCCCGGCAACCAGCCGATGGAGACGCCCGCCGACCTCGCCGTGCCGCTGCTCGCGGGATCCAAGCTCGTGATGCAGATCCACTATCACCCGGCCGGCTCGGTGCACACCGCCGATGTCACGAGCGTCGACCTGCGCACGTCGACGACGTGGCCAAAGAAGATGTACTTCGTCGGCGCGTTCGGCAACGCGACCGCCGCGCCGCAGCTGCTGCCCGATCCCGACGACCGCACGACGACGCCCGAGTTCCGGATCCCCGCGAACAAGGCCGATCACGCCGAGCACATGCGCTTCACGGTCCCCGACCTCGGCAACCTGACGAACGTGCGCCTGTACTCCGCGAACCCGCACATGCACCTCGTCGGCACGCACATCTCGGGATCGATCGAGCGCCCGACCGCGCGCGGCGGCGACCCGCAGAAGGAGTGCCTCGCGAACGGCAACTGGAACTTCGACTGGCAGCGCACGTACATCTACGACGCGCCGCTCGACCAGCTTCCCTCGGTCGAGAAGGACGACATCATCGACATCCAGTGCACGTGGAACAACACGATCGAGAACCCGTTCGTGCAGCGCGCGCTCGCGGACCAGGGCCTCAACGCGCCGGTCGACATCTCGCTCGGCGAGGGCGGCTCGACCGACGAGATGTGCCTCGAGATCTTCGGCATCGCCGTCGATGCACCGCCGCCGCCGGCCGCCGCGCGCGTCGAGCAGACGATGCTGCCGGCGAAGCTGCTCCAGGCGCTTCGTTAGCTCATCGCGAGTAGCACGCGCACCATCGTGACGAGCTCCTGCGCGAGCACGCGGAGCGGCGGCCGGTGCGCGCCGGTGTGGCCGTACATGCCGGTGATGTGCACGCGGACATCGGCGTTGGGCAGCCGCTGCGCGAGCGCGTGGGCCTGCTGGACCGGGATGACGTCGTCGCCCGCGCCGTGCACGAGGTCGACGCGACACGTGACGCGCTCGGTGTGCGGACGCGGATCGAGGTCGCGCGCGTCGAAGCGGGCGAGCGCCGGCTCCGCGAGCTCCCAGGCGCCCGGCGCCGCGCCGACGCCGATGCGGAACAGCTCGCGCACCGGCTCCGGCACCTGCGCGGCGAGCTCCTCGGCGATCGGCACGAAGCGCTCGCGCGCCTTCAGCTCGGGGCTGCCCCACGTGCGCTCGCAGAACGCGCGCCACCAGGTCGCGACGTCGCCGTCGTGGGGTGGGAGCGCGACGTGATCGAGGTGCGGCAGCAGGTTCATCAGCACGACGGACTGGTTCAGCGGGTCGCGGCCCTCGGCCGTGAGGCAGTAGCGCATCGTCTCGTGGAAGTCGGCGTAGCCGCCGAAGATGACGAGGCGGCGGATGGCATCGGGGCGCGCCGCGGCGAGCGCGAACGCGAGCAGTGACCCGAACGAGATCGAGAACACGACGGGCGGCGCGGCGAAGTCGATCGCGTCGAACACGGCGATGAAGTCGCGGATCGCGTGCGCGTTCGGCGTCAGCGCGAGGTAGCTCGGGATGAACGGCGCGGCGACGTGATGGCCGGCCGCGGCGAGGATCCGGCAGAACCGGTCCATGCGCGGATCGTCGGGGCCCGCGTAGTGCAGGCCGGGCGCGATGTAGTACGGCGTGCCGTGCGTGCCGTAGACGCGGACGCGCACGCCCGCGACGGTGCGCTCCTCGACCGGCACGTCGGGCGCACGGGTCGCGTCGGCCCATGGGCCGAGCCAGCGCGCGAGCGTCACCACCGACACGCGACGGTTATAGCTCGCGGACGATCGACATGAGCTTCGTCAGGTCGACCGGCTTCACGAGGTGGTGCTCGAAGCCAGCGTCGATCGCGCGGGTCTTGTCGGATTCCTGGCCGTAGCCGGTGACCGCGATGAGGTGGACGTCGTCGAGCTCGCGCATGCGGCGGGCGAGCTCGTAGCCGTCCATGACGGGCAGGCCGATGTCGAGGAGCGCGATGTCGGGCCGGAAAACGCGGGCCTTGTCGAGCGCCGTCGGGCCGTCGACCGCAGTCTCCACGGAGCAGCCGAGCTCCTCGAGGACGGCGCGCAGCATCGCGAGCGCGTCGGCGTTGTCGTCGACGATCAGCACGCGCTTCTCGGCGGCGGGCGTGCGCGGCTTGCCGCTGAGCACCGGATGCTGCGAGTCGGCGCTCGGCAGCTCGATCACGAACTCGCTGCCGCGGCCGCGGCCCTCGCTGTACGCGGTGATCGACCCGCCGTGCAGCTCGACGAGGCTGCGCGCGATCGCGAGGCCGAGGCCGAGACCGCCCTGCGAGCGAGCGAGCGTCTGGCGCTGCTGCACGAACAGGCCGAACACGCTGTCGAGCATCTCCGGCGCGATGCCGACGCCCTGGTCCTTCACCGACAGCCGCACGGTCTCGGGGCCGCGCGTCGCGATCACGGTGATCCGCGTCTTCGGATCGCTGTACTTCGCCGCGTTCGTCAACAGATTCCCGACGACCTGCGCGAGCCGATCGACATCGCCTTCGATCGCGAGGCCCTGGTGCGGCACGTCGACGACGACGTGGTTCTGGCGCTGCTCGAACAGCGGCGATGCGACCTCGAGCCCGCGCGCGACGACGTCGTGCAGCTCGATCCGGCGGCGGCGCAGCTCGATGCGGCCCTTCGTGATGCGCGAGACGTCGAGCAGATCGTCGACGAGCCGTGACAGGTGGCCGACCTGGCGCGTGAGCACCTGCTCTTCGCGCGTCGCGCCGGCCTGAGCGCTGCGCATACGCATCAGCTCGAGCGCGGTGACCATCGGGGCGAGCGGGTTGCGTAGCTCGTGGCCGAGCATCGCGAGGAACTCGTCCTTCGCGCGGTTCGCCGCGTTCGCGTCGGCGGCGAGCTTCTCGAACGTCGCGCGCGCGCGCACCTGCTCGGTGACGTCCATGCAGATCACGATCACGCCGTCGCCGAGCTCGTCGCGCATCGGCGCGTACACGAACGTGAAGTAGACCTCCTCGAGCTTGCCGTCACGCTCGAGGCGGACGAGCGTCTCGCGGCCGACGATCGGCTCGCCGCCGTGCATCACCTGCAGCAGCACGTCCTCGAAGCCCTGCCCGATCAGCTCGGGCAGCGCGACGCGGAACGGCTTGCCGCGCACGTCGCGCCCGACGACCTCGCAGTACGCCTCGTTCGCGAGCTCGTAGACGAGCGCGTCGCCGCGGAAGATCGCGATCGGCACCGGCGTTTGCTCGAACAGCCGCGCGAGCGAGAGCCGCTGCTCGGAGAGCCGCTGCTGCAGGCCGCGCAGCGCGAGCTGGTTGCGCACGCGGGCGAGCAGCTCGCGCGTCGAGAACGGCTTGACGAGGTAGTCGTCGGCGCCGGCCTCGATGCCGTCGGCGCGCGCTTCCTCGCCGGCGCGCGCGGACAGGAGGATCACCGGCGTCTGGCGCAGCACCGGATCACGCCGCAGCTCGCGCAGCAGGCCGAAGCCGTCGAGGCGCGGCATCATCACGTCGGCGAGCACGAGATCGACCGGGCGCTCGCGCGCCAGATCGAGTGCCTCGATGCCGTCGCCGGCGAGCACGAGATCCCAGTGCTCGTTGAGGATGCGCGCGAGGTACTCGCGCATGTCGGCGTTGTCGTCGGCGATCAGCACGCGCGCGCGGCCCGTATCGATCGGGGTGCCGATCGCGGGTGTCCAGCGGAGAGCCTCCGAGACGTACGCGGCGGCCGCCGACGGAACTGCCTCGCGCGCGCCGATGTGCTCGGCCGGCAGGTGGCTCGAGCCGAAGCGCAGCCGGATCGTGAACGTCGTGCCCATGCCGAGCTCGCTGGCGACCGAGACATCGCCGCCGTGCAGCTTGACGAGCTCCTGCACGAGCGCGAGACCGATGCCCGAGCCCTCGTGCGTGCGCGCGCGTGCACCCTCGATCCGGTGGAAACGCTCGAAGATCCGCGGCAGCTGATCGGCGGCGACGCCGGTGCCGGTGTCGATGACCTCGACGAGCGCGCGGTCGCGATCGCGCCGCACCTTGACGGTGATCCCGCCCTCGAACGTGAACTTGTACGCGTTGGAGACGAGGTTGAGGACGACCTTCTCCCACAGCGCGCGATCGATGAAGACCGGCTCGCCGAGCGGCTCCTCGGTGATCACGAACCGCATGCCGGCGCCCTCGACAGCCGACCGGAACGAGCTCGCGATCTCGGCGGTGACCGCCGCGAGATCGACCGGCTCGAAGCGCGCCTGCGCGCGGCCGGCCTCGACGCGCGAGAAGTCGAGCAGCGTGTTGACGAGCTTGAGGAGGCGCTGCGCGTTGCGATGCGTCGTCGCGAGGTCCTCGCCGGCGAGCGGCTGGCCCGAGGCGAGCGCGTGCTGGAGCGGGCCGAGCAGCAGCGTCAGGGGCGTGCGGAACTCGTGGCTGACGTTGCTGAAGAACGCGGTCTTCGCGCGGTCGAGCTCGGCGAGTGCCTCGGCGCGATCGCGCGCCTCCTGAAGCATGCGCACGCGCTCGACGGCCGCCGCGATCTGGCCCGCGACGACCGACAGGAACCCGCGATACTCGTCGTCGAGGACCAGCCGCTTGCTCGGCTCCACGCACAGCGTGATCGCGCCGGCCGGAAACGCGAGCTCGCCGTCGCGGCACTCGACGGCGCCGATCTCGATCCGGCAGCGTGGGAGATCGTTCGGGTTGTCCGCGAGCACGTTCGCGGCGATGCCGATCACCTCGCTGACGCTCGCGGCATCAGACGTTCGCGCACCGAGGTCGCGCAGCGTGCGCAGCCGGCGCTCGCCGAGGACCTGCCGCGTGGTCTCCGCCACCGTCGCGTAGATGCCGGCGATCTCGTTCGACTCGCCGCGCAGCGCCGAGTACGAGAACGTGAAGTACGTCTCCTCGGAGAAGCCATAGCGATCGAGCAGCAGGAACTGGTTCTCCGACCACGTCGGCTCGCCGGTCTCGAGCACGCCGCGGATCATCGGACCGATCACGTCCCAGATCTCGGCCCACAGCTGCTGCGCACCCTGCGCGAGCGAGCGCGGATGCTTGCGGCCGAGGATGTCGCGGTACGCGTCGTTGTAGAGCGTCGCCAGCTCGGGTCCCCACCACACGAAGATCGGGAACCGCGAGTTGATGCACGTCGCGACGATCGTCCGCAGCGACTGTGGCCACGCCTGCGGCGGGCCGAGCGGCGTGCTCGACCAGTCGAACGAGCGCATCAGCGCTCCCATCTCGCCGCCGCCAGCTAGGAAGTCGTACGCCGCCACGCAGCCCGCACCCTGCCGCGCCACCGAAGTGAGCACAAGCAGATTAGTGGAGGTTTGCGGGAGTGTGGCGCCACCGCACGGCAGCGCCACGACTCGCCACGATCACGGGAAGATGCCGCGCTCCTTGTAGCAGTGCTGCAGGCGCTCGAGACCGATCGCGTAGCTCGCGGTACGCCAGTCGGTCTTGTTCGCGATCGCGTACTGGCGAACGTTCGCGTAGGTCTGCTTCATGCGGCGCTCGAGGCGGCCGAGCACGTCGCCGATCTCCCACTGCTCCGCGCGCTTGTTCTGCAGCCACTCGTAGTAGCTGACGATCACGCCACCCGAGTTGCAGAGGATGTCGGGGATGACGTCGCAGCCCTTGTCGAGGAGGATGTCCTCGGCCTCGGGGTACGTCGGGCCGTTCGCGCCCTCGACCATCATCTTGACCTTGAGCGCCTTCGCCTCGGCGACACCGACCTCGAGCTCGAGGGCGGCCGGCACGAACACGTGCGCGTCGAGCGAGAAGAACTCCTCGCGCGTGATCTTGCTCGCGCCCTTGTAGCCGGTGACCGAGCCCGTCTTGTGGACGTGCTCGCCGAGCTTGTGCGGGTTGATGCCCTCGGTGTTCGCGATGTAGCCGCCGACGTCGCCGACGCCGATCACGACGGCGCCCTTCTGCGACAGCAGGCGCGCCGCGTAGCTTCCGACGTTGCCGAAGCCCTGGATGATGACGTGGCAGCCGTCGAGGTTGAAGTTCTTGTCCTTCGCCCACTCGGTGATGCAGTGGACGACGCCCTGGCCGGTCGCTTCCGCGCGGCCGTGCGAGCCGCCCGACGAGACCGACTTGCCGGTGACGACGCCGCGGACCGTGTTGCGGTCGCTCGCGCCGACGATGTTCATGTACGTGTCCATCATCCAGACCATCGTCTGGCTGTTGGTGTTCACGTCGGGCGCCGGGATGTCGAAGTCCGGGCCGATGTTGCTGCCGAGCGCGGCCGTGAAGCGGCGCGTGATGCGCTCGAGCTCGGCCTTGCTGTACTGGCGCGGGTCGAACTTGATGCCGCCCTTGCCGCCGCCGAACGGGATCTCGTGGAGCGCGCTCTTGTACGTCATCCACGACGCGAGCGCCTTCATCTCGTCGAGGTTCGCCTCGTGGTGATAGCGAATGCCGCCCTTGTACGGGCCGAGGATGTTGTTGTGCTGCACGCGGTAGCCCTTGAACATCTCGATCTTCCCGTTGTCGCGACGGACCGGGAAGTTGACGATCAGCTCGTTCTTGGGCTGCGCGAGGATCTGGGCGACATCCTGATCGAGGTTGATCAGCTTCATCGCCTTGTCGATCTGCTTGGTGGCGACCTCGAAGAGGTTGCCGCGATCTTTCAGGCTCACTTCGGCTTGCTTGCCAGCAGCAGCGCTCGGGGGCGCGGCCGGCGGGGCGGCGGTGGTGCTCATTTGAGAAGGATGCGTACCGCCGCGCATGGGTACCTCGCAATCAAATGTGCTCACCATTTCGGCGCATTACGCGGCGCGTAAATGCTAGGAAACGGACGTGCCCGACCTCGACCGGCTCGCCGACCGCAAGCTCGCGGTTTCTGTAGCAGAAGGCGGCCGGCTGCGCGCCCTGCTGCTCGAGCTGTGGCAGCGCACGCGGATGGACTGGGGGTTCGTCACCGACCGACTCGCGCAGACGTTTCGCAAGGAGACGTGGATCGGCGCACACGAGCGCAGGTTCGTCAGCGAGACGCTGTACGGCCTCGTGCGGCACCTGCGGCGCGTCGATCTCGCACTCGAGCGCGCGCGTCGCGTGAAGAAGCCGCCGCGTGATCTCGAGCGGCTGCTCGCGCTGCTCGTGCTCGAGAAGCTGATCGATCCGGCGCGCGCGGCGAAGGTGGTCGACGAGCTCGACTGGACCGCGGTGGCGGGAGTCGATGCCGCGATCGCCGGCGAGCGGCGCATCGACAAGCGGATCGCGCTCGCGCACTCGCTCCCGGACTGGCTGGCGGCGCGGCTCGTCGCGGACTGGGGCGACGAGGCGGAGCCGCTGGCGGCGGCGCTCAACGGCCGCGCGCCGATGACGGTGCGCGCGAACACGCTCGTGACGACGCGCGAGGCGCTGCAGCAGGAGCTCGCGAAGGAAGGGCTCGCGGCGGAGCCAGGACGCTGGAGCGATACCGCGCTCGTCGTGACGAGCCGCACCAACCTGTTCGCGTCGGCCGCGTTCAAGCGCGGCGCCTTCGAGGCGCAGGACGAAGGCAGCCAGCTGCTCGCGGAGCTCGCGACGCCCGGCAAGCTCGTGATCGATTACTGCGCGGGAGCCGGTGGCAAGACCTTGGCGATCGCGGCGCGCCTCGCCAATCGCGGGCGAATCATCGCGACCGATGTCGACACGCATAAGCTCGAGGAGCTGCGCCGGCGCGCGCGGCGCGCGGGAGTCTCGAACGTGCAGGCGATGGGCGTCGACGATCCGCAGCTCGATGCGCTGCGCGGCAAGGCCGATGTCGTGTTCGTCGATGCGCCGTGCTCGGGGATCGGGGCACTCCGCCGCAATCCCGAGGCGCGCTGGCGCCTGCGCGAGCAGGACATCGCCGGGTTCGCGGCGAAGCAGCGCGAGATCATGGCGTCGGCGCTGCAGCTCGGCGCACCCGGTGCACGCGTCGTCTACGCGACGTGCAGCCTGCTCGCGGAGGAGAACGAGCGCGTCGCGGAGTCGCTGCCGTGCGATCCGCTGCCGCTCGCGGACGTGCTCGGCGGGCGGGGCAAAGACGTGTCGCGCGGCGAAGCGTTCACGGTCACACCGCACCAGCACGGGACCGACGGCTTTTTCGCACGCACGCTGCGGAAGCGCTGATCGACGGGTGAGCGGGCTCTCGCTGAACCGTCGTCTTGCGACCCGGCAGGCATCTGCCATGCATTCCAGGTCGTATGGAGCGATTCGAGGGCGATCGAACGACGACATCCGCAACGGCGCCCGTTGCCAACGGCAACGCGGCTACCCGTGATACGTTCGAACGGCGGATGCCGATCGATGTCTCCGTGGTCCGCGACCTCGACGTGCTTCGAGCCCTCGAAGCCGAGTGGCGAACCCTCGCCGGAACCACGCCAGGTGCTCTGTTTCGCGGCCCCGACTGGCTGATCCCGTGGTGGCACGCGTACCACAACACGCTCAACGCGGAGCTGCACGTGCTCGTCGGCCGCGCGGCGCAAGACGAGACGACCGGCCTGCGCGCCGGCGACATCGTCTGCATCGCGCCGTTCTATCGCCGCACCGTCAGGGTCGCGATGTTCGAGACGCGCGAGCTGCGCATGATGGGCGATGCCGGCCCGCGGCCGCCCGGCTTCGATCTGCTCGCGCGCCCCGGCTGGGAGGACCGCGCCGGCGCCGCGTTCGCGAAGGCGCTGATCGACGAGCAGGCGAGCTGGGATGTCGTCGATCTCGAGCCGCTCGCCGATCCGTCGCGCGTGCGCGCGAACCTCGTGCAGCGCCTCGCGCCGGGCGGCTTCTCGATCGAGAGCGCCCCGAGCGCCGGCGGCGCCACGCGGATCGCGCTGGCGTTCGCGCCCGCCGAGTCGACCGATGCCTCGGGCGTCATCACCACGTTCGGCGAGGATCTCGGCGCGCTGCGCAAGGGCATGAGCGCGCTGCGCCGGCTCTCGCGGCTCGAGTGGGCGGAGCGCGACGAGCCGTCGCCGCTCGCCGATAACGAGGCGTCCGCGCTGCTCGAGGAGGTCGCGCTCGAGCTCGGCAAGCAGGGCAAGGTCCGGCTCGCGCGTCTCGACGATGCGGCGGGCGAGGCGATCGCGGCCGCGTTCGTCGTCGATGACGGCGATCGCGCGGTCGTGCTCGCGATGGCGGTCGATCCGCAGGCCGGCAAGCGCGCCGGCCGGCTGCTGCACGCGGAGGCGCTCGCCGCGCGCGCGCGCGGCTGCATCGCGCTCGATGTCGTGCTCGGCGCCTCGGAAGAAGTGCCGATGCCGACGCTGCCGACGTCGAAGCAGAGCGCGCTCGCCGTTCGCATCTGGGGCCACAGCGCGGCCGCGCAGGTCGGCCGCACGTACAACTCCGTCGCCAAGCGCGCGCGGCGTGCCCGCGAGACGCCGAGCGTTGCCGCCGCGCAGGCGCGCGCCGCGTGGACGAAGATCCGCAGCGCCGCCGCGAGCATGGCGCAGTACGACCGCTACGTGCTGTATCGCGGCCAGCTGTGGACGCGCGGCATCACCGCGCCCGCCGGGCTCGAGATCGGCACGTTCACGGAGGCCGACTACGACAAGCTCGACGAGGCGGCCCGCGCCGACCTGATCGAGCAGCTCGCGCTCGACGAGATCACGGCGCGCAAGTTCTGGCGCCGCGGCGACAAGGCCGTGCTCGCGCGCCTCGGCATCCGCTCCGCCGGCATCGCTTGGACCGCGCGCGGCCCCGTCGACGTCCCCGAGCTGGGCCGCCAGCTCAACATGATGAAGTACGACGCGTACATCCACAGCGTGTTCGTGTCGCCGGCCGCCCGCGGCCGCGCCGTCGCTCCCGCGATGCTCGAGCACCTCGCCAAGGCGCTGCGCGAGAGCGATGTCTACCGCAGCTGGGCGATCATCGAGGCGCACAACCAGGCGTCGATCCGCGCGTTCCAGAAGGCCTCGTTCACGCCGGTATGTGACGTGATCCACGCCAAGATGGCGAAGGTCGACCGCGTCGTGTGCCGCCCGCCCGACCCCGAAGCTCAAGAGCTGCTCGGCCTGGAGACGTAGTACGCTTGCACCATGGGCGGCCGTGCGCTCGTGGTCGTGCTGGTCGCGGCGTGCAGTGGCTCGCCGCCGGCCGCGATCGACGCGCCCGCGAGTGGCAGCGGCGATGCCGGCGTCAACGCGAACGAGGGCGCCCGCTCGGGCACGCGGCTCAAGCTGACGTGGTTCGACTTCACCGACGGCACGCGCCAGTGGAACAGCTTCTACGACGCCCAGCGCAAGGAGAGCTGCTACCCGTACCCGGCGTGGTCCGACGGCAAGACGTACTGCACGCCCGATCACAGCGCGAGCGTCGTCTACACCGACGCGCAGTGCTCGCAGAAGATCGGCCAGGTCTATCGCGACCCGAGCTGCGTGCAGCAACCGCCGCCGTACCTGCTCGAGTGGCACTACGCCGCGTGCAACTCCGGCCCCGCGCACCTCTACCTGCGCGGCGCGGCGACCACCGCCGCCAGCTACTACACGCGCAACTACGACGGCTCGTGCGCCGGCCCGTACAGCGGCACCTCCTACGACTTCTACGCGCTCGGCGGCGAGATCACGCCGCAGATGCTCGTCGAGGTGACGACGACGACCGGCACCGAAGCCGGCCGCCTCGCGACGACGTTCTACGCGAGCGCCGACGGCATGCGCCTGCCGACGCGCCTCCACGACACGCAGCTCGGCACCGACTGCTACCCCGAGACGTTCGCCGACGGCGCGACGACCGGCGAGTGCATCCCGACGACGGCCTGGTACGCGAGCGACTTCCACGACGCCTCGTGCACGCAGCCGACGGTCGGCCTCACCAGCGCGTGCGCCGCGCCGTCGTACATCGAGTACGCGCCGAAGACCGCGTGCCCCGGCGACCTGCCGCACCTCGCGAGCTCGACGGGCGCGATCGCGAGCTCGCCGCTGTTCTACCTCAGCGGCCAGACCTGCACCGCGGAGACCGCCTCGACCGGCGTCACGTACTACGGCGCGGGCGCCGACGTCCCCATCGCGACGTTCTCCCGCACCGTCGACGCGCTCGCGAGTCATCGCATCCAGCTCGTCCACTACACGACGCCCGAGGGCCTGCGCTTCCGCGACTACAGCGTCTACGACTCGCAGAAGGGCACCGACTGCTATCCGACCAACCTCCCCGACGGCACGACGGTCTGCCTGCCGTTCGGCGGCTTCGTGCAGACGTTCTATCGCGACGCGCAGTGCATGCAGCCGATCGATCTGATCGAGGTCTCGGCCGGGCCCGCGGGCTGCACCGCGCCACCGGTGCCGAAGTACGCGCGCAAGTACATCACGCCGCAGGCCGGCAGCTGCGACTACAACATCGAGCTGCACCAGGTCTCGACGCCGTTCGCGGACACCGTCTACACGAACTACGGCACGTGCGCGGCGTATTCGCACCCCACGACGACGCTCTACAGCATCAGCGGCGCGAGCTCGCTCAACGAGTTCGTCAGCGCAACGAGCTCGATCGATCCTTAGCGGACCTTGAACTCGCGGTCCTTGTTCGTCACGACGAGCTCGTCGACCGAGACCTTCGTGACCTGCGCTTGCGGCGGGCCGTACTCGCACCAGCCAAGCAGCGCATCGACTTTGTCAGGTGGGCCTTCCGCTTCGAGCTCGACGCCTCCGTCGGAGCGGTTCGCAACCCACCCGAAGATTCCGAGCCGGCGGGCTTCGGTGGCAGTGGCGGCTCGATAGCCGACTCCCTGCACGCGGCCAGAGATGATCGCGCGAACGCGTCGCATGGCCTAAGACCAATAGCACGTCTAGTGTTACCTTCGAAGTCGCATGGCCCGTGTGATCAGGCTCCCCGACCGAGGGCGGCTGCTCGTGTGCACGGACCTGCAGGGCTGCATGCGCGATTACCAGCGCATGGTCGAGATCTTCGAGCAGGCCCTGATCACCTACGAGGGCGATGCTCACCTGATCTTCACGGGCGACCTGATCCACGGGCCGCACATCGAACCGGAGGACTGGCCTGACTTTCTGGGCGAGTACTATCGCGACGCCTCGGGCGAGGTGATGATCGCGTACGCCGGCCTGGCGGCGCAGTACCCGGGCCGCGTCCACGCGCTGCTCGGCAATCACGAGCACGGCCACATCGGGGGCCCGCACACCGCGAAGTTCGCAGCGGACGAGGTCGCGCTGCTCGAGCACATCCTGGGTCCCGCCGCGACCGCGCGCATGCGCGGCATCATCCACACGTTCGCGCTCGCCGCCGTCAGCAAGTGCGGTGCGATCTTCACGCACGGCGCTCCCGCGGCCGTGATCGAGTCGATCGCGGATCTCGAAGGCGCCGACCTCTCCGGAGCGGGCCTGTCGTCGCCGCTGGACGTGCTCGACACGCCGGTCGTCGGCAAGGTCCTGTGGGCGCGCTCGGCGAGCGAGGCGGAGGCACGTCGCTTCCTGCGCGCGCTGGGCGGCACGCTCAGCATCTACGGCCACGACGTCATCCCCGAGGGCTACGAGATGGTCGGAGACGAACAGATCATCGTCTCGACGAGCTTCGGGCTGTTCGATACGAACAAGGTGTACCTGTCGCTCGATCTGGCGGCCAAGTACCGGAGTGTCCACGACCTTCGGGTCGGGCACGAGATCCTGCCTCTCTATCCGGACAAGGCCCCTGCCCGTCTGGGCGGCCGGTCCAAGCACTCGTGATCGCAAGTGATTAACGGCCCTTGCGATCGGCCTCTATTGTCCTTATATCTACCCGCTCTTATGAAGGACACCGTCGCTCACCCGCACTACAAGCCCGCTCGCATCACCTGCGCGTGTGGCGCCGTCCACGAGACGTTCTCCACGCGCGGAGACTTCGGTATCGACATCTGCAGCAACTGCCACCCGTTCTTCACGGGCAAGCAGAAGCTGATGGATACGGCCGGCCGCATCGATCGCTTCAACAAGAAGTACGCGAAGGCGCAGAACAAGGCCTGATCCCAGCCGCTGCCTCAGAGGGCGGCCATGTTCGACTCACGAAATTTCCGCGACAAGATGGCGACGCTCGAGCGTCGTCACGAAGAAGTCAGCGCGCTGCTCGGCACGCCCGAGGTGATCAACAAGCGCGCCGAGTTCATGAAGCTCTCGCGCGAGCACGCGGAGCTCGATCCGCTCGTCAACGCCTGGAAGGCGTACGGCAAGCTGATCGACGATCTCGCCAAGGCCAGGCAGATGGTCGAGGCCGAGAGCGATCCCGAGCTGCGCGAGATGGCGCGCGAGGAAGCCCGCGAGCTCGACGCGCAGCGCGAGAAGGCCGAGCAGGAGATCAAGATCCTGCTGCTGCCCAAGGATCCGAACGACGGCAAGAACGCCATCCTCGAGATCCGCGCCGGCACCGGCGGCGACGAGGCCGCCCTCTTCGCCGGCGACCTCTATCGCATGTACTCGCGCTACGCCGAGCGCCAGGGCTGGAAGCTCGAGACGATGTCGATGAGCGAGGGCTCGTCCGGCGGCATGAAGGAAGTCATCCTGCTCGTCGAGGGCAAGGACGTCTTCTCCAAGCTCAAGTTCGAGTCGGGCGTGCACCGCGTCCAGCGCGTGCCCGAGACCGAGGCCCAGGGCCGCATCCACACCTCGGCCGCCACGGTGGCCGTCCTCCCCGAGGCCGACGAGGTCGACGTCAAGATCAACGAGGCCGACCTCAAGATCGACACCTACCGCTCCTCCGGCGCGGGCGGCCAGCACGTCAACACGACGGACTCCGCCGTGCGCATCACGCACATGCCCACCGGCGTCGTCGTCGCGTGCCAGGAAGAGCGCTCGCAGATCAAGAACCGCGCGAAGGCGATGAAGATGCTGCGCTCGAAGATCCTCGAGGCCGAGCAGCAGAAGCAGGCGCAGGCCGAGGCCGCCTCCCGCAAGTCGCAGGTCGGCTCGGGCGACCGCTCCGAGAAGATCCGCACCTACAACTTCCCGCAGGACCGCGTCACCGATCACCGCATCGGCCTGACCAAGCACAACCTGCCCGGCATCATCGACGGCAACATCGACGAGATCGTGGACGCGCTCCGCGCCCACGACCAGGCCGAAGCACTCAAGGCCCAGGCCGGCCTGTGACCGCGTGCGCCGGCGCGAGCCGCGCGTACATCACGCTGCTGCTGCTCGGCACGGCCGCTCTCGCGCTCGCCGCGTGCGGTCACCCGAGCGCGGCGACGTGCAAGGACGACCTCCAGGGCGTCTACACGACGCCGGCCGGCGAGCGCTGGCACCTGCTCGACAACGGCCCGACGCTCGAGGCCTACCCGATGTTCGACGACGCCCACGGCTCCGCCGCCGTCGCAGCCGGTTCGGCCGACCTCGTCACCGGCTCGGCCGACCTCGTGCTCGCGCCGCGCGTGATCGATCTGATGCGCACGCCAGCCGGCCTCGAGGGCAGCATCTCGCGCCGCTTCATGCGCCGCGCCGACGCGTGCACCGGGCGCGCGCCGTTCCACGTCACCGCGTGCACCGCCGACGGCCTCGAGGTGGTCGCCGGCGACGTCGCACCGCCGCTCGCGCTCGCGCCGTGCACGCCCGCCCCGCCGCTGCCGTCGCGCGCGGAGCACTGGCGCCGCGACTAGCCCAGCAGTCGCGCGACGAACACTGGCTACGGGCGCGACTAGCGCGGCACCTCGTCGATCGCGATCGCGAGCTCGGGGATCTGCGTCGGGCGCAGCACATCGCCGGCGCGCAGCGTCTGCAGCTGCTCGTACGCCTCGCCGCGCGGCCGCGTGTAGACCTCGACGAGGTCGTGCTGCACGTCGAAGATCCAGTACTCCGGCACGGCCGACGCCGCGTAGATCGCTTGCTTGAGGCCGCGGTCCTTGCGCAGCGAGGAGTCCGAGATCTCGATCACGAGCAGCAGCTCGTCCGGGTGATCGCGGCGGTCGTCCTGCTTGCGAACCGCGAGGTCGGGCTCCGGCTCGGAGTAGTCATCCGCCGCGAACGGACACGCGGGACGGACCTCGTACGATTCATCGAGGCCACGGATGAGCCGCTGGGTGAGCCAGATCATCAGCTTCGTGTGACGGCTGCCGATCGGGCTCATCGGGACGATCTGCCCGCGCAGCAGCTCGACCTTCTCGTCTTCCTCGATGATCCCGCGCTCGACCATGAGGTCGTACTCCTTGCGCGTGAACCGCCGGATCTGTTCCACGTCGACCATCGAGACGACCATAGCGCCTCCACGCGCCGCGTAGACTGCGAATACGGTGCCGCACGCAACCACGCGAGATCGCGAGCGCGCGGCGTCCGATGCGTCCGCGTGGCGGACGTGCGTCCGAAAATGAAAACGCCACGGAACCGCGAGGCGCCGTGGCGTGCAAGCGAAACGCGACGCGCCTAGCGGCTCGCCTTGATCTTCTTGATCTCGGCGCTGTGCTCCGCGCTCCAAGTGGTTACGACGTCGGGAGAATCGTTCCGCGTGCGTCAGATGCGTTCCGCACGTCTCCGTCGACGGCGAACTCCGCGCGCGGAGAACTCGCGGACAAGGGGATGTCAGAGGCGCGTGCTGTGCTCGCACGCAGGCCACTCGTCGGAGTCATGACCGACGTGACCTGCGCTTCCCCGGCGCAGGGCCGACCTTTCATCCGGGGCGACGGGGACGCCCCATGCCAGTAGCCCAACCGCGAGAACCGCGGCCCACGCCCGAACAGGTTATCGATGCGCGCGCTGAAGCTCGACGGCGGATCGAGCGCCGCGAGACTCACGCCGAGCTGTTGCGCGAGGCGGCGCACCTCGAAGGGCTGATCGCCAAGGTCGACGAACTCGTGGCCGCCGGTGTCGTCGTGGAAGCAACCGAGCGCGCTCGGCTGGTCGAGGAGCACACCGCGGCGAGGCTTGCGATCCTCTCGACCTCCACGATGGCGTGGAATACCGCACTTGAGCGCGTGCGAGCGCGCGAAGGCGAAGGCATCGCCGAGACCACGTGGCGCGTTCTGCTCGATCGCGGAGCGACGGGCTACCAGATCGCCGCGCTTCTTGCTGACGAATCAAGCGAACCGAAGGACAGCGCGCTCCGCAAGCGCATGGATCGGTGGCGCGACGAATTGCGCGGCGAGCTGTTGGAGTTTCGCCACGAGATGCGTTTGCAGCGCTGCCCGTGGGCGAGAACGATCGAGATACTTGATGGCGTCGAAGACATGTTGAAGCGCCTCGGATAGAGCGGTGGACAACACGGCCTAGCTCCGGCCGTTCGAATGTCCACCGACGCGGGACGCCGTCTCGGGCTGAATCAGTCCGCAGATGGACACACTCATCCCACTCAAGACTGAGGCGCTCCGCGCCGCGAGGTCCGACTGGCCGTGGTCGGGAGACATGACCTCGAAGTACATCCGTCGCGGCTTGCTGGGCTGCGTGCGCATCGGCCGCCGCGTCTTCACCACGCCTGAGCTGATGGCGGCGTTCATCGCCAGCCACACCCGGAAGGCGGCGTGATGACCCCGCACGCGACAACCGTCGGCCAGCGCCTCGCCGCCAACCTCGAGGACTTGCGCGAGCTCGAGCGCGGCGACCCTGAGGGTGCCGAGGCAATCCGTTGCGCGCTGGTAGCACACCTACGCAGCGCCTACCCAGAGAGCGTGTCGCCCTTGGGCACGTTGCCGGCGTTGACTGAACCCATCCGCGACCCAAGGGCCTAGCCATGGCGGCGTTCTTCAAGGTGGCGCACGCCGTCTACCGGGCCGTGTGCCGCGACCCGAACACGCTCCGCGTGTATCTCGAGCTAGCGTCGCGTGCTCGCTGGACACCCGGTACGTGCCTCGGCAGTCACGGCATCGTCGATCTCGAGCCGGGCCAGTGCCTGATGGGCCGCGCCGAGCTCGCAGCGGCGGTTGGCCTGACAGAGCGCGCCGTCAGAACGTCCATCGAACGACTGACCACGCTGCGCGTTTTGGCCATCCAGACGACCAAGCGCGGAACAGTCGTAACGTTTCACGAGCACTCTGTAAACGCGGAGGCCTGGCCATCAGAACGACCAAGCCTCGATAGGTCAAACGACCAAGCTTGGCACGGCGAAACGGCCGACAGAACGCCCACTAACGAAGAAGAACAGAAGGAAGAGAAGAAGAGACGCCGTGCGGCGCGTCGCGATCCTCTGGACGAGCGGGCTGCCGCGATCGCGGTTGCGGCGGTTGCCGCGATCAACGCGATCGACGGCGCGCAGTACCAGGCGGACGCGAAGGACACCCGGAAGCTGTGCCGGGCGCTCGCCGCGGACGACCTGACGCCTGATGACGTCGCGCGCGCGGTGGACCACGTCGGACGCTCCTGGAAGGGGACGCAGTACCCGATTCGGCCCGCAACGCTGCTGCAGGCGAAGCGGGTCCGCACGGCGCTCGAGGACCTTGCCGCACGCGGCCGGCGCGATGCCAAGCCCGCGAACGCGTCCCGCCCGCTCCCCCCGCTCGAGATCGTCAGGTTCGACGACGGCACGGTCTGCAACATCGGCGGGGGTGGATCATGACGGCCATCGTCACGGGCTGGCGCGAGCGCATCGCGTTTCGCCGCGCCGAGCTCGAGCGCCGGCTGGCGAAGGTCGAGTCCCGCGTCGCGCGGCGGGTGCTGCTCGGCGAGCTGCCGAAGACTCGCGACGAGGAGGAGATCCGATACATCCGATCGCGGCTGCTGATCCTCAAGAACGCGGTCGCCGAGGCCGAGGAGATCGAAGCCGAGGAGAGTCCCTGGTGAGCGGTGCCGAGTTCGCTTCCGCACCATCCCGGATCGCCGGAGAGGCCGATCGCAGGCGCGCGAACGCGGCGCGCGTGCTGCCGTACCACCACTCGTTTCTGGATGACTGCCTCCGCGGCATCCTTCCGCACGACCTGGTGCTGCTCGGCGCGGAGACCGGCGCGGGCAAGACCGACATCACGACGGCAATCGCGAAGGCGAACGCCCGCGCCGGCAAGCGCGTTCACTACTTCGCGCTCGAGGCGGAACCTGACGAGATCGAGCGCCGCATCAAGTTCACGCTGATCGTCGAGCTCGCGACCAAGGCCTCGCACCCTCGCGCGAGCGAGCTGAACTACCTCGACTGGATCATGTGCCGCTGCGCCGAGGCCGCCGCACCGTTCGAACGCGCCGCCGACCAGCTCATGCTCGAGCAGTTCGGCCGGCTGCACACGTATTACCGGGGCGAAAGGTTCGGCGCCGCGGAGATCCAGCAGCACTTCCGCGCGGTCGCCGAGCAGACCGATCTGATCGCGCTCGACCATCTGCACTACGTCGACGTCGCCGAGGACGAGACGGAACACCGCGCGCTCGGGTCCGTCGTGAAGATGATCCGTCACGTCGCCCTGGGACTCGGTCGTCCCGTGCTGCTCGTCGCGCACCTGCGGAAGAGAGACATGCGCGCGCGCCAGATCGTGCCGCACATGGAGGACTTCAGCGGTAGCTCGGAGCTGATCAAGAACTGCACGGCTGCGATCCTGCTCGCGCCGGCCCACTGCATCGAGTCACCGCGCTGGTACCTGTCGCCGACGTTTGTCTACGTGCCGAAGCACCGCGCCGGCGGCGCGACCGGCCTCGTAGCGCTGTGCTGGTACGACCGTCGATCGCGCACCTACCTGCAGCACTACACGCTCGGGCGCGCGAAGGACGGCGGCACCGCCTGGGAAGAGATCTCGATGTCCGACGTCCCGCGCTGGGCCGTCAACCACCGGCCGTCACAGGGAGCGCAGCCGTGACCGGTCCGTCTCGTAAACCGGCCACGTGGCCGGTTTTCAAGGAGGCCGCATGAGCGAGCCCGCGAACGACTACCACCGCATGGGGATCGCCGCGAAGCAGCGGCATGCGCTGGCCAGCGCCCGCGAGCCTGCGCTGCGCTGTGCCTCGTGCGCCGTCGCGGTCGACGTCCGCGACCTGCTGTCGCATCTCGAGCGTCGCTGCGCGGGCAGGCCGCCGCCGCACCGGCACGCATGGTGGTTGTCCCACGCAGAGGCGATCGCGCTCGTGCCGCGGGCGACGCTCTCGAGGTTCGTCGCCGCGGGCGTCGTGCGCGTTCGCGGGCGTGCGCGTCGCAGGATGTTCCTCGCGCGCGATGTGATCGCGGCCGTCGCGCAGCGGCTGGTGACGACCGACGCGCGGCGCCGCACCGGCCCCCCGTCCGGGCGGCCTAGTTTCCCCTCAGGCGCGGCACGCCAAGCGGGTGCCGTAGGCCGCGCGGATCCGCTTCGCAAAGGAGACTGCCGATGAGTACAAGGTTCAAGGGCTCGGCAATGACGCTGAGCGCGTACGCGAAGCATCGCGGCGTCACCCCGAAGGCGGTCTCCAAGGCTGTCGCCGAGGGTCGCCTGCTCGCCAGCGTGGTGCGCGTCGACGGCGCGCCGAGAATCCTCGACGCCGCCCTCGCGGATCGCGAATGGGAGCAGAACAGCCGCGAGCGGCGCGACCGATGGCGGCTCGACGGCGGAAAACAGTCCGCCGAGCAAGCGAAGACGCGAGCGGTCAACCGGGCGCGCATCGAGTGGGCGAAGGCTCGCCGCGAGGCCGCCGAGGCCGACATCGCGGAGATGAAGCTCGAGGAGCTCCGCCGTCAGTACCTGCCGCGGGACATCGTCATCCCCGACGTCCGGAAGATGTTCGCGCTCGTCCGCGATCGCGTGCTGTCGGTGGTGCCGCGGACGGGCAAGCGTTGCCCGCAGCTCACGCCCGCGCAGCTCGCGTTGCTGGAGGAGCTGATCCGCGAGTGCATCGAGGAGATCTCCGACGAGTCGATCACGAGATTCTTCGGTGGCGACGAGGACCCAAACGACACGGAGTTCGTCCAGTGAAGCCCGCCGCGCTCCGCGACTACACGCTCGGTCGCCGCTCGCAGGTCGCGGTCGCCGCCGAGCTCGGGATCTCGGTGCGCCAGCTGCAGCGCATCGAGGATGTCGCGCTCGCAGTGTGGCTGCTCGCGATCGCGCGGGCGATGCGCGATGCGATCGACGACCGCGAGGACGTTCCGCAGATCCCGCGTCGCTTTGCGTGTCGTATCTCGGAGAGCCGGCCGGAGCATGTGGAGCATGCCTCGCGTGCTGCGTCGTCGGTCTCCGCCGGTCTGCAGGGGCCGGTCTCTTCCGGGGACGAGCACGCGAGGCTGCTACCTCGCCGATTTCGGAGCAAACCATGAACGCTGAATCACACGTCGCCGCATTCGAGACGCTGCCGCTCGGCTCGGAGTGGGCGACATCGTTCGCCACCACCACGGCAGCGTGCGCAGCCGAGTGGGAGGCAGCAGCTGCCGAGCTGTGCCCGTACGAGATCACGCCGACGCCAGCGGACGCGATCGCGATGTACGGCGCGATGATCGCCGATTTTCGCGTCTCCTCATTCGGAGAGGACGCCGCGCGCGCGCATGGGCGCTCGATTCACAGCTGGCCCGCTCTCGCCGCTCTGTTTCGCTCGCAGGAGTGCCTAGCTGATGTCGCCGCCGCTGCTGGTTCGCTTGCGGTGCCGATGAACGAGCTGGAGACCATCGGCGCCGCGAAGGCGAAGGCCGCCGCGAAGGCCGTTGCGCTGTATCAGCTCGCGATCGCCCGCCAGATCGCAGGTGTGCCCGAGCATTCGCTCGCGCCGGCCGCACGCGCGCTGCTCGCCGCAGAGGCCCTCGCCCCCCGCCTCGAAGCCGCGAGGGGACGCCAGGAGGCGCACGCCGCCGCCGAGCTCGAGCGCGCCGCCGCCGAGCGTCGTGCTGCCGCCGAGGCGGCCCAGGCCGAGCGGAAGCGGAAGGTCGACGAGGCCCACGCCGCCGCCGCGGCCGCGAGGCTCGCGGAGCAGCACGCACGAGAGACGGCTCGTCGCGCACGAGGCGAGTCGCTGGCAGCGCGCCTCGCGGACCTCGGCGAACATTCGGGGCTCGCGGACCCGGTCATCAGGTTCGGCGACCGTGTGCTGAGCATCGCCGATCTCGTTCGCACCGCGCCGCATCTGTCGAACGAGCAGCTTGCCGGGTACGAGCGCACGCTCGCGCTCGGCGAGTACACGATCGAAGGCTGGCGAACGCCGTTCTCGGGGATGTCTCGCAGATGAGCATCTTCGACGGTCTCGACCTCGCGGGCCGCATCGAGCGGCTGCCCGAGTACCTGGCGCTCGCCGCACTTGACGCGAACATCATCCGCTCACTCGTGAACGACGCCGCGCTCGCACGCACCCGGCGCTGGATCGCCGCCGGCTCGCCGGAGCCTGACCTGGCTCGTCTCGAGTTCGCGGGCGACGACTCCGTGCGCGCGCTCGTCGTCGACGTGCTCCGGCGTCTGCCCGCGCCGGTCGCGTGGCATGCCGTCGAGCACGTGACGTGGATCGAGGTCGGCCGCGGCGCGCAGGGCTGGCAGGGGATGATGCCGACGTCGCGGACGCCGGTCGGCGATCAGCCGCACGTGATCGCGCTCTCCGGCGCAGTGACCGACGAGGACCTCGCGCCGATCGTTGCGCACGAGATCGGGCACAGCTGGGGTGCCCCGCTTCGCTCGTTCGCGGCGCGGGTTCGAATGCCGGAGCACGAGCTCGCGGCGCGCAGCATCGCAGCTGTGAAGCTCACCGGCGGCGACACGGAGCAGCTCGTTCGCGCCGCGGTCGCTGAAGAGGCGCAAGCCGATGACCTCGCGCGCATGTGGGGCTTCCGACGGCACACGGATCACACGTGGCTCCGTCGACACTTCGCCGCGAGGTTCGGCGCGGCGACCGATCTCGCCGACCAGATCGCACGCGACATCGAGAACGACAGCAGGGGGGCAGCATGAAGACGCACAAGCTCAAGATCGAATTGCCGACCGCGGCGGACCTCGTTCGCGGGCTGACCCCGGACGAGCAACACCCGGCGCTGCCGCGCGCCCGCGCCGCCGCGGCGGAGGCCGAGCGCGCGCTCGACGCGCGCCGCCTCGAGCTCGCGGACGCCGAGCGCACCGTCACCGAGCTGCCGGCGCAGATTCAGGCGGGCCGCGCGCCTGCGAAGGCTCTGCCCGCTGCCATGACCGCGCGCGACGCGGCGGCGCTGCTGATCGCGCCGGCCGAGCAGGCACTCGCCAGGGCTCGCGCCGCGATCGAGCCGGAACGGAAGCGCGCCGAGCAGGCGGTCAAGGCCGAGTTCGACCGGCGCGCGAGCCTCTTGCAGCGAGCAGTCGCGGAAGTTGCCCCCGTGCTCGAAGAGATCAACACGCTCGCGAACGCGTTGGCGGGCACCCTCGATATCCACGGCGCGATCGTCGCGCTCGACTGGCCCGACTCCCCGGTCTCGCGCGTGCACGAGCGCGTCGGGGCCGGCGCATTCACCGGCCTTGGACAGGGCTCGACGGTCGATACGTGGGCCGGCGGCGTGAAGCCGTGAAAGCCCCTGCGCTCACGACGAGAAGAAAGGGACAGCGAACATGAAACTCGGTCTTCAGCGAATCGGACTCTCCATCGGCGTACTCGGCGCGGTCGCAATCGGCGGCTACGCGAGCAAGAACTACGTCTCGGACAACTACGCCCAGTCGGGCGGTTACACCGGCGCGAAGCCCACCGACGCCTCGGCCGCGACCACGATGTCGGTCGCGATCACCGACTCGGCGGACCCGGTCATCCCGACGATGCTGACGCCCGGCGACCTGCTGTACCTGTCGGTTGCGACCGACGCGAGCGTCACCGGCACGGCGCTCAGCGCGGAAGTCTCCTCGACCGTGTCGTAAACCGGCAACCGATGATCACGACAGAACAACAGGCCGCGTCGAACGCCTTCCACGAGATTGGCTCGGCGCTCGTCGCACTGGGACGCCGGCTCAGCATCGCCGGCAAGCTGGTCGCGCTTGGCCGCCAGCTGAGCCGCGTGAGTGCGCGCGACCTCGAAGACGACAAGCTCACGGCACTTAGGCGCCCCGTGGACGATTTGCGTGTGCTCGTCGACGAGGTCGCGACATTCGCGGCCGACCTGCGCACGCTGCTGGAAGCTCTCGCCGCCGTCGTCGGCGTCGACAACTAGAAGAGGAACCGCCATGGCCGACAAGAACCCCACGCTGTCCATCACGATTCGAACGATCGACGCCGCGAGCGCCAAGATCAGAGAGATCAACGCGCGGCTCGACGCTGCCACGAGGCCGGCGCGCGACTTCAAGAAGGCGCTCTCCGACTTCGGGGAGAAGAGCGGGCTGAGCAGCCTGGTCGACGGCTTCAAGGGCGTCGGCAGCGCGATCGAGGGGCTGCTCGCGAAGGTCGCGGTGATCGGCGGCGTCGCGGGACTCGCCGTGCGCGGTCTCTTCGGCCTGGTCGACGAGTTCGACAAGCTCGGCGACACCGCGGAGCGCGTCGGCGTCAGCGTCGACTTTCTCTCCAGCATGCGCTACGCCGCGGAGAAGGCCGGCGCGCCCGTCGAGGCACTCGACCAGGGGCTGACGAACTTCAACCAGAACATCGGCCAGCTGCGCGCGAACACGGGCCGGCTGTACTCGTTCCTCGGCAAGGTCAGCCCCGCGCTGCTGAAGCAGGTGCAGGGCGCCAAGGACAATGCCGAGGCTTTCGATCTGATGGCGGCCGCGATCGCGAAGCTGCCCGACCCTGCGCGCCGGGCGGCGCTCGCGCAGAAGGCGTTCGGCGACAGCTCGCTCGCGCCGCTGCTCGCGAAGGGCGCCGCTGGCGTGAAGCAACTACGCGACCGATACCGCGAACTCTCGCCGGACATGCAGGAGGCTGCCGACAAAGCCGGTGCAGTCGATGACTCGCTCCACGAGCTGCACGCTGCGGAAGACGGCGTGAAGGCCGCGCTCGTGTCCGGCCTCGCGCCGGCGTTGAAGATCATCGTCGATCGCCTGCGAGACTGGCTGAAGGGGCACCGCGAGGACCTCAAGGCGTGGGCGACGGCGCTCGGCGAGAAGCTGCCCGGCGCGGTGCAGGCGCTCGTCGCCTGGATCGGCAAGGCGTACGACAAGGTCATGGGGTTCGTCGACGCGATCGGCGGCTGGAAGACCGTTGCGATCGCGCTCGGCGCGGTGCTCGCCGGGCCGCTGATCGGCGCGCTCGCGCAGCTCAGTGTCGCCGTTCTGACGAACCCGATGCTGCTCGAGATCGCGGCGATCACGGCGAGCGTGCTCGCGTTGAGCGACGCCATCGACGGGCTCTTCGACAAGGCGCTCCCGGATGGGTTCTGGAATGACCCGGTAGGCACGATCACGGCCGCCAAGAATGGGCAGACGCCCGGCGTTCGCGCGCCGCTGATCGGGCGTGGCGCACGCGCGTCGATGTCTGCGGCGCGTCCCGACATCTCGTCGCAGGTGCAGGGCGCGCTCGCTGGCCGCTCGTCGAACGAGACGAAGATCACCGTCGACTTCACGCACGCTCCGCGCGGCACGAAGGCGACCGCCGAAGGCGATGCGGACGTCGGCGTGAACGTCGGGTACATGCTCGGCGGCTTCTAAACCGGCCACGTGGCCGGTTTTCCCGTGGTACGGTTGTCGGGTCTAACGCCTCACCCACGGAGCACTCGCCGGCCGCTTCAATTCATCCATCATGCTCGTCGCTTGGCCACACTCCGTGGCCGAGGCGTTAGACACCGCGACCGCGAGAGCCGGGCGGCGGGCACCTGTCTGCATTCCGGAGATACGCCATGTCCAAGAAGAACGTCCGTGCTGCACTGCTCGCTGCCCTCCATCGCGACGTCGCCGAGCTCGTCCGCCAGGACAACGCCGACGCGTTGCTCGAGGCCCTCAACCTCACGAAGTACGACTTCCTCGGCGCGGACTTCACGTGCCCGCAGATCGCGCGCGCCATCCGGCAGCTCGCGCCGCTGCTCGATACCGAGGACCTCGCGCCCGTGGTTCACGCGGCTGCGCACCACCGACACCTGGG
This sequence comes from uncultured Kofleriaceae bacterium, assembly GCA_964446175.1. GTDB lineage: Bacteria > Myxococcota_A > Polyangia > Haliangiales > Haliangiaceae > JABFXX01. Next base: position 1,734 of record CAYUNM010000056.1, on the reverse strand, counting down.
CAAGCGCGTTCTCGCCGCCGCGGCGACGCCGCACGAGCGCGTGCTGTTCGATCTCGCGCAGCATCGGGCCGCGCAGACGCTCGACGCGGCCGGCCCCGGCGTGCTCGCTCGGTACCTTCTACGCGTGCACGAGGAGGGCGCCGAGTCGTGCGACGACGCATCTACGAGCGCGGAGGTCCACTAGCCATGGTCATCGAAGAACTCGCGCCGCTCGCGCCGGAGGACACCGACGATCTCGACCGGTGGGACGCTCTCGGCCGCCGCCTCGCGGAGCTCGACCCGGGGCGGTTCCAGCGGGCGCTCGCCCTAGCAGCCGCGTATGTCGCGATCTACGAGAACCCCGACGAAAGCATCGACGCGCAGCAGGCCCGCTTGCGGCGCGCGATCGGCCGCGGAGGCCTGTCGTGATTCGCGAGCGCGGGGAGATGTTCGACGTCTACGGCATGCGTGCGCCGTGCACGACGACGTGCTCCCACAAGGAATGCGCGCGCGGACGGCGCCGGAAGGTCTACGTCGGCTCGTTCGCGTCGCGTCGGCTCGCCGAGGCGGCCGAGCGCAAGCACGAGGTCACCCAGGAGATGATCGGCGCCGGCGAGCTCGCGGAGGAGGTCGACACAAAGCGCACGCTCGACGAGGCCGCCAAGGATTGGCTCGCATCGCTCGAAAAGCGGGGCTCTCGCTCGCACGAGAGCTACTCGAACAGCATGAACATCTACATCCTGCCGGCGCTGCGCACGTTGCCGCTCTCGCGCGTGACGTCCGCGCGAGTGATGGAGTGGCGCGACGATCTCGCGACCAGCAAGGCCCCGGCGACGGTCAACGGTGCGCTGACCTGCCTCGCGTCCGCGTTTTCGTACTTCGTCAAGCGCCGCTGGATCGACAAGAACCCGTGCCACGGCGTCGAGCGCATCGAGCGCCCGATGCGCGACTACCGGTGGATCCAGACGCGCGAGGAGATCACGCGGCTGCTCGTGCAGTGCCCGGGGGATGTGCGCGACATCGTGGCGCTGATGCTCGGCAGCGGGCTGCGCGTTGACGAAGTCCTCTGCCTCGAGCACAGCGACCTCGAGCTCGACCGCCGGCTGATCGTCGTGCAGCGGGGCAGCAAGGGCACCGTGAAGAGCGGCAAGGTGCGGCGCGTGCCGGTCCTCGATGCGGTGTTGCCCATGCTCCGCGAGCGCGCGCTGCGACGTGGCGGCGAGCAGCTGGTGTTCCCCGGGAAGAAAGGCAAGCCCCGCACGCAGCAGGGCGTGCGGGACGTCTTCAAGCTCGCGGTGAAGCGAGCGGGGCTCGACACGAAGCTGCGGCTCTACGACTGCCGACACACCTTCGCGAGCCACTGGGTGATGAACGGCGGCGACATCTTCGCGCTCTCGAAGGTGCTCGGGCACCACTCGGTGACGGTCACCGAGCAGCACTACGCGCACCTGCGCCCGGATCACTGGGAGCGCGACTACCAGCGCGTGGCCTTTCACGTGCCGGCCGATGCGCCCGTGTACGAGTTCAAGCGTGACGAGCGGGGTCGGCTGACGGACCGCGTCTTGGCCGCGGTCTGACGCGCGACCGGCGCTCGCGCAACGAAAACGGCCGACCCTGATGAGAGGTACCGGCCGTTCTTTTTCCGTCGTGCGGACAACGCGCGGACAGTTCCGCGCGTGCCCCGTGTAACTGCCCGCGATGCCTAGCGGCTCGCCTTGATCTTCTTGATCTCGGCGATGAGCTCGGGCACGGCCT
>CAYUNM010000055.1:18371-56369 GCA_964446175.1 uncultured Kofleriaceae bacterium | reverse complement strand
CGTATCCGTTCAGCCTCGGCCCCGGTAGCGTCGTCCTCTTCCGTTTCGACACTGCCGCCAGCGCGCGCAACTGATCGCTCACGACGTGCGTAGCTCGCGGAGCACGGCGCCGCGCTCGACGTCGAAGACGATGACTCGGCCGCGGTCGTCGGCGACGGTCAGGACCGTGTCGGCCAGACGCATAGACGCACTGGTGGCGCCTTCGAGCCGTAACGTTGCCACGGCCCTGCGCGCGTCGGAATGCATGCACTCGAACACACACCCTGACCTGCCGTGGCGGTTGATGATCGCCAGCTCCCCAGCGAGCGCGATCCCGGCGATCGCGGCAACGTCGCTCACCGCTGCCTCCTCTGGATCGCGCACGACGAACGGCTTCTCGGTCATCTTCGGCGAGACGACGACGTATTCGTTGCCGATGCGCTCCCATGGCTTCCGCGAGCGCAGCGTGAAGCCGTCGTAGTGCCAGTGCGCCAGCTCCTCGCCGGCCTGCACGGCGACGACGAACCACCGTCCGTCACGACGGATCGAGCAGCGCGCGTAGGGCCCGTCGACCGAGACACCCCAGACGGCACGCCAGCGGGAGGCGGTCGTATCGACGGCGAACACCTCCGGACCCCGCGTCGCGATCCAGAGGTCGCCGTCGAACGTATCGGCGGCGCCGTCAAACTCCGCGTCGCACCAGTGTGCTCCGCGTCGCTCGACCAGATCGAGGCGGGCGAGTCGCTGCACCTGCCCGCGCGCGGCGATCGCCAATGCGCGGCTTCCGTGATCGGAGATCACGAGCCGATTCGCCGGCTGGTCGATGTGCGCGAGCGTCTGTCCCCTCCTCCCGATGAGTCGCACCCCGAGCTCGCCGAGCGCGAGCAACAGGCGATCGCCAGGCAACGACGCCGCGTCGTAGACCGGGAGTGCCCCGGCATCGTGAGGCGACCAGGTGAGCTCGGTGGAGTCTCGACGTTCCCGAATCGATGGCGCTCCCGCGGGCGCCTGCAAGGGGGGCCGATCCGCGCGAAGTGCAGCATCGTCGGCGAACTTGACGAGATGCTCGATCAGCTGCGGCTTGCTAGCCACGACCGCTGCCGCTGAGTCCCGGACCAGAGCGCGCACCACGGGACGAGCGATCGTCTGCAGCTCGGCGCTCACGGGCGAATTGACCAGCTCGGCAGCCATCGCCACGTGCTGTCGCACCGCGTCCGGGTCCGAGCGCGTCACGATCTCCAACATCGCCGGTGCGACCCTCGCGAAGCTCGACGGCGCGATGACCAGCTTCTTCACGAGAAGCCGCGCGGCGCCAGAGCCTTCGAGCGCAATGCCGCGATCGATCCACGCCTCGACCAACGCTCGCGAGGGTTCCACGGGCCAGGCCGTCTCGACTGCCTGGACGAAATCGCCCGTGTCTGCGAGGTGGTCCGCCCACAACATGCGAAGCACGGAAGCGCGCGAGTCTCCGGACTTCTCGAGACGCGCGACGGCGTCTGCCCACGCGCGGTGTGCTCGTGCAGTGTCGATCGCCCGCTCACGGTCTCCAGCGAGAAACCAGAGTCGGACAACGAGTCCCGGCTCGAGGCGACGAGCTTCCGCAAGTCGCGCGGCCACCGTGTAGCGCTTGTGACGCTCCAGCAGTGCGATCGCTGCCATCGGATCGGAGAGCAGCTCCGCGAGCACAAACGCTGCCTCGTCGATGCGATCGGTCTGCTCGAGTCGAGCTGCTGCCGCACGATAGCGGTCGCGCATCATCGCCATCGCGACGTCCGCGACAGGAATGATCGAGCCCTTCGCGCGCGCACCAAACGTCAGCGCGAGGCTCTCGCGCGGACGAGGTACCTTGACGCTGAGCCGTCCCTCGCCGCCTTCGCCGCCGAGCGGGATCGCGTGACGAAGCGCATCTTCGAGCTGCCCACGATCGAACATCTCGAGAACTCGGCGCAGATACTCGGCGTGCCGGCGCCCGAGCGTCCTGCCGAGGCGGCTCCTCCAGAGAGCCTCGGCCATTCGACTGCGCAGCCTGTCGAACCACGAGAGCCGCGCGGGCGTCGAACCGCCGGGCGGTGGAAGCGCCTTGGGATCCGGCTGCAGGCGAAGCGACAGCCACTGCACGATGCGACTCCACGCCGACGACGCTCCGGTGCCTCGCACCGACATCGACTTCGATCGCATCAGCGCCGCGGACACGTCTTTCACGCGGCCGTCCTCCGCGGGCGCACCGGTCACGACACGAAGGTCGGTGGTCGGAGGCGTCGGGATCGCGACTCGCGCGGGCGGCGCCGCCAATGGCTTCACGACGGCGAGCTGGAAATTGTCGAGATCGATCCAGTCCGCAAGATCGACCTCTCGTGTCGCGCCGAGAGGCTCCGCTGCACCCGCTCGCGCGAGGACGATGCTGCCCGGGCCTGCGACGGCTGCCGCCTCATCCGCGTCGAGCGGCATCGCGGCCAGCACGCCGTGCTGCTCGACGAGCGGCGATCCCGGAGCGAGTCCGATTCGAACACGCGTCGCGCGCAGGCCCGTGACGATAAAGGCACCTTCGAGCTCGCGGACGATCGCACCCGGCATCCACAACGCGAGGACGCGTCGACGCGCCTCGGCAGCTCCCACGAGCCCCGAATCGATCACGAATCCCGTCGCAACGACGGTTCCGCGATGCGCGAGGCGACGCGGTCGGATCACGACTCGTCTCCTGGCGAGCGTCGGAGCAACACCGCATTGTAATGCGTGGAGTACACGACGACCTCGCCCGCCTCCGTGAGCCACGCGATGTTCGGCTGCGACGCACAAACGGCAGCAGACACGATCGGAGCACTGGCCGCCGGCAACCGTTCGCGGTGAAGCGGCTTGTGCGAATCGGTCGTGAGCCACGCAAGACGGTACGGATGGGGGCGCGTGAGGAGCGCGGGGGCACCGTAGCGAACGCAAACGCCAACCACCGGCGCGGTGGAGTTGATCGTCGTCGTTTCCATCGTGGGAGCCACGAGATTCCAGCTCGACGGTCCGGAGATCGCTGCGACGCCCCACCGCTCCGATGTCGGCAGCGCGAATCCGAAGTGCACCTCGGGATGTTCGTGCACGCTCGCGACCCTCATCGGCTTGTTGCCGCTCGCCGTCGCCTCCGTGACGGTGATGTCGCCATTCTCGTGCGACTGCGCCCACACGAAGCTCTTCTTGAAGAACGCTGTCGCGAGGACGCGTGGTGGGACCTCCGTGACGCCGCTATTGAACGGGAACGCCGTCAACACGGTTCCTGGTTTGGGCCAGAGTGCGAAGCCGCGAACCTCGAACAAGCGTCCCAGGATCTCGATGTGTAGATCGGGCGTCGGCGTGTCACGCACACGAACCAACGCACACGTCCCGACCGGCACCTCGACGCCGGCGGCGAGACGTTCCGCGATCTCATCCACGAGGTCCGGTGACATGAACCGGATAGAGAGCGGCGAATTGTGGCTGTGGACCAGCAAGGGTTGCGTCGGGCGCTCTCGGCTCGACGTGACGGCAAGAACCGAACGCTTGCCGATGCCGACGGACAGCAGGGCATGACCCGCGGGCGGCATCCACGTGCGAGGGCTCCCGACCTTGTCGCGCGGCGATGACGGAATCGCCCAGCTCTCGAGTGCACCTCCCGCGAGCCAGACGATGATCCGGCGTCCACCCGGAGCGAACCGGATCCCGCGCGCCTGCCCTTTCGCCGCCGTGACTCGCGGCGTGCTGCCTCCGCGTGCGAATGGATCGCGAAGTAGACGTGCGCACTGTTCCGGTGCGGGAAGCTCCAACCGCAACTTCGCCGACGGTCCCCGCCGATCGATCTCGAGCTCGAGTGCCCGTGTCCCTGGCTCGAGGACATCGCGCACGAGGATTCGCGAGGCGCGAACCTGCGCCCCGTTTGCGGCATCTTCGTCAGCGCCGACAAACCAGAAGTCCGTTTCTGCACCGCCGCCGATCGCTCTCGCCCACAGATGGAGCGCGTCGGATGGAGCGCGCGCCGCGGTCCGCGCGCCGAGCAGTCGTCGGATCCCGTCCTCATCGAGTCCGTCGGTGAGCCGATGCTCTTCATCTTCGAGCACGCCCCACGAGAAGCCCGCACCTGCGGCAGCCGCACGACGCGCGAGGACGATCAACGTCGCGATATGCGCGAGGCGCGGTGCACCCAGCTGCGCAGGACCCGCGGAGACGATCGCGATGCTGCGCAACGCACCACGAGGCTCGCGGCGCGCGAGATCGAGAAACAAGTGCTCTCCCGACGCGGCTCGACGGAGGAATTCCTCGGGAAACAGGTCGGCGACTCCCCATTCGGCCGTCACCAGCCGCTCGTACGAACCGCGGCGCGAGAGGCCGCTGTATCCGTCTGGCTCGCCAGAGTGCTGGGTGTGGACCGAACGCAGTGGCCCGACGGCAAGCGCGAGGCGTCCGACCCAGGGCGCGAGCGTCAACGCCAGGTCGTTCGGCAGCACCGAGAGCTGCGTCGCCCACGACGCGAGTCCCATCGGCAGGTCGATCATGTCGCCCCGAGCCACGTCACGAGCAGCGCTCGATCCATCGACCGCGCCGCGCCACACGGGATCAACCGCGCAGGCGACGGCAGCACCGCGATCGGCGCTACCTTCGGAACAAGCTTCCGGATCGCTGCTTCGAGCACCGCGGCAGGAACGGTCGGAGACAGCGCCGTCGGCAACAGCAGATCGGGCGCCGTCTCGTCGCGGCCCAGGTAGACGACACCGTCCGCCCACGGCAGCGCGGCTGCTTCACCGAGCACGACGATCGAGTCGTCGCCTGCGACGGCAGCGAGCGAGCGTAGTGCGGCGTCGTCGAGCTCGATGAGCCTCCGGCCCAAGGCTTTGGCAGCTGCACCAGACGCAACCACGGCGCGAGCCTCCAGCGGCGCGTGTCGCGGCGTCCACTCGACGGGGATTCGCGCGTCCGTCACGACGTCTCGATGGGAGCCTCGGCGAGCGCAGCGATGATGGCCGCTCTGGCCTCGGCCAGCGCCGCGGGCCGTGCATCGGCGGCGAATCCGGCATCGATCTCGCGGGCCACGCTCTCGAGCTTGAGACGCCACACTGCCGGCTCTCCATCGTTCTTTGCCGAGAGCAATGCCTGCGCGGTCTCCACCAGACGCGCAGCGCGCGCGACCGGTGACAGCGACGCCTCCGCTGCCGCGGCAGCGAGCGTGGCGTTGGCGCTCGATGCGAGGAGCGGCCGCAAGACCTCCCGCGCCTGAGCCTGTGCTTCGGCCGTCGGAACGGCGTAGATGATCGGCCAGAGGTCAGCGTCGCCTGCGCTCGAGCGACCATCGAGGGCAGCTGCACCTGCGATCAGGCGCTGAAGCTTCACGACGCGACGATCGGTGAGAGCGATGCCCGCGGCGCGCAACGCGCGCACGGCTTCCGCAAGACGAGGACGAACGACGGCGAGATCAGCGGCACGCGCTGCCGCAGCAAGCACATCGAGATCCGTGATGCTCGCCGGCTGGCTCTCGTGTTCGAGATCGACCTGCCACCCGCCTTCCAGCAAGTCCTCGAGCTGCGAATCGCCCACCGGCGACACGAAGCAGCGCAGCAGGAACCGATCCGCGAACGCCGCGAGCGTCTCGTCGTCCGGCAGATGGTTCGCAGCGCCCACACAGACACGCAACGGCACGGCAATCGCCGTCGAGCCGCGTCGAAACGTGCGTTCGTTCAACAGGCTCAGCAGCGTGTTGAGGATCGCGGTCGAACCTAGAAACACCTCGTCGAGAAATGCGATCTCGGCCTCGGGAAGCATCCCAGCCGTCTGTGTCTCGATCACGCCGTCGCGCAGACGTCGCAGATCGATCGGACCGACGATCTCGCTCGGCTCCGTGAATCGGCCGAGCAGGTACTCGAAATAGCGTCCTCCCAAGGCACGCGCGACGCGCCGCACGGCTTGGCTCTTGGCCGTGCCGGGTGGACCAAGAACGAGCACGTGTTCACCGGCGACTGCGGCCAGCGCAACGAGGTCAACGAGGATCTCGCGGTCGATAAGGCCACGCGCGGCTTTATCCAGCGCATTACGAACGGCGGTTGCAGCTCCGCCTAGGGAATCGGGCACGCCGCCATTCTACAAGCACGCCAGGGCGCGGATGCAGCGGTCCAGCATCATCCGGCGAGGAGCTCGTCCAGCTGGCGGAACGACTCGCCCATTCCGTCGTAGGCGCCGATGCCCGCGTCGAGCGCGTCCTTCGACGGGTAGAGCTCGTGCAAGACCAGCCGCGTGGTGTCGCCGCGCTCCTCGAGGGTCAGCGTGCTGATCTGGCCGGCGTCGCCGGATTCGTCGTTCGTCCAGACCAGACGCGAGTGCGGGACGACTTCGCGATAGCGGCCGAAGAACGCCATGGGTTGCGGCTCGGCGGCGAAGACGAAGCGGTACGTGCCGCCGACGCGGACGTCCATCTCGCAGGACAGGAGCGTGAGGCCGGCGGACTTGGGGAGCCACCAGCGCCGCATGAGCTCGGGCTTCGTCCAGGCCTCGAACACGAGGCGCGCGGGTGCATTGAAGGTGCGCGTGATGACAACCTCGCGCTCGGACTTGCGTTGGACCGTCGTGTCGTCGTTCATCGGGATCTCTCCTTCTCGTTCTGCTTCAGTTCCTCGAGTACCTGGTCGAGCTCGTCGAAGCGCGCGCTCCATCGCTGGCGATAGCGGTCGATCCAGGCCGTGACCTCGTCGAGGCGGCGCGGGCCGAGCGTGCACGTCCGGATGCGGCCGACCTTCGCCGTCGCGACGAGCCCGGCATCTTCGAGCACGCCGACGTGCTTCTTCATGCCGGTGAGCGTCATGTCGAAGCGCTCGGCGAGGGCCGTGATCGACGCATCCGCGCGCCCGAGCTGCTCGAGCACGCCCCGCCGCGTGGCATCCGACAGCGCGGCGAACGTCGCGTCGAGCTGGGCCGCCTTCGAATACTGAACCATTGAGTTCAGTATTGACACACGGCGAAGCCGGGCGCAAGGGCCGCCTCGCGCGCAGGATCGCCCCCACGTGTGTCAGCGGTCGCTCAGTACGGGTCGCACACGCCGCTCGGCGATGCCGTCCCCGAGGGGCACTCCGCCGCGACCGGAACGTCGCATGTCCCGTTGAAGTCGATGTCGGCACGCGACCCGAACCGTCCGGCGACGCGCAGCCCGGCGAGCGACACGGTCGTCGCGTACGGCGCCGGGATCGGGAGCACGACATCGGGAAACGCGACGGTCGCGTCCGCGCAATCGTCGAACTGATCGACGTCGAGCAGCGAGCCGGCGAGCACCGGCCACAGCGGAGCCACCGGCGTCGAGCTCTCCCAGAACATCTCGTCGGCGCTCGCGACGCCGGGACAGCCGCGCGTGTCGAACGCGAGCTCGTAGAGGTTTCGATCGTTGCCGCTGTTGATGAAGTGAAGAGCGAGGACGCAGGTCGGAGCATCGCGCTCCAGGAACGCGAGCACGCGATAGTCGATCACGCAGCGGTCCGCGAGATCGGGATCGCGCAGGTGGTGCATGTCGACGGCTGCACTCTGGATCTGCCAGGTGCGTCCACCCTGCGTCACCGAGCCCTCGACGGAGAGCGCCGGTACGTAGTCGGGACCCTTGAAGTGCGCCGGCACGTCGCTCTCCGCGCGCGGCGTGCACGCGAGCTGGTCCGGGGTCAAGGCGTCGCCGGAAGGCGCATCGGCACCACCCGCGCCGGCGGAACCGCCACACGCGCCGATTACGATGACGGCAAGCAGGGCGGCGAGGCGGCTCACGGCGTCATCTTCAAGTCGAGAACCGTCAGCGTCGGATGACCCGTCTCCGCCACGAAGCCGACATAGAGGTAGCGGCCGCGCCGCGCGGTGGCGACGTGTGTCCCGGCCATGCCGAGGGCCGCACTCGTCCACACCGCCCCCGCGGCCTCGCGATGGATGCGCAAGCCATCGGAGAGCGCGCCATGCATGCCCGCCTCGTCGATGAACATCACCGGGGTCGCGAAGTCGCTCGCGCCCGTGATCGTCGTCTGCTGCCAGGTGTCGGCGTCGAGCGGACCTCGCTTCGCGAGCACCAGCGTCTCGTTCGAGCCGTCGTGACGCGTGTACATGAGCTCGCGCGTGTCGTCGGGTGCGATTCGCAGCACGTGCGACGAGAAGTACTGATCGCCGCTGAACGTGTGCCCGACCGCTTGGGTATCGAGGTTCTCGAAGACCCAGCGGTTGCCGTTGTTGTACGCGTAGCGCTTCGTGGTCGCGGTCACGCCCGGTGGCTCGTACGCGTCGTAGACGATGTGAGGCCGGTCCGCGAAGCCGATCTCGATATCCGGGTAATCGCTCGAGTGGCTCTCGGCGTCGACGATCTCGGAGGTCCATCCAGACGCGCCGACGTGCGCGTAACGCAGGTTCGAGAACGACGTGTAGTCCTGCTTGCCGGCGTACGCGATGTGCGGTGCGCCGGTACTGTCGAGTGCGAGGTCGAAGAGACCGCCGATGTCGAGCACGCCGATCTGCGTCGCGGAGAAGCTCACGCCGTGGTCGTCAGAGCGCCCGTAGAAGAGCGCGCCGCCGTTCGCGCCGTAGACGACGTGCACGCGGTCTTGCGAGTCGAGCTTCACGCGTGCGCGATACGTACCCACGCCGAGTGCCTTCGTGCGCCAGGTCCCGGGCTGGGCGTCGTACACCGCGAGCTCGGTCGTCCACCCGTTGCTGCCCGGTACCGAGTACACGAAGTAGATATCGCCCGCGTCATCGACGTCGAGCGACGTGGCCGACGCGCCCTTGCTCGAGACCTCCCAGCGATCGACCGAGCAGCAGCCCGACGCGCATGCGACCGACAGCAGCGGACAGCGACCGCAGCCCTCGTCGACGACGCCATTGCAGTTATCGTCGACGACGCCGTCGCAGATCTCCGTCGCCGCGCAGGCGGCTTGACCGTCCGCGGCTCCGCTGTCGGCGACGTCCGCGCTCGACGCGTCGGCCCCGCTGGCGCTGCTACTGGAGTGCGCGCATTCGGCGACCACCGCGACGAACGCGAGGCAATGGAATCGATGCATGCGCGGAAGCTATGCGCAGCGGCCCTCCCGCCCGACAAATAAGTTCGGTCAAACGAGCGCCGGCTCAGCGCGCTGGCAAGCAGCCGTCGCACGTCACGTCGGAGACGTCGTGACCGGCGATCCGGTCGGCGAGCCACTGGCGCAACGTGACCCCCGACACCGAGAGCGAGTACAGCGCATCGCTCTCGAGCACGGTGTGCTCGGTTCCCGAGGCGGTGTACGTGCGCAGCGACGGAACCTTCGCGTGCAGCTGAGCGAGCGCACGCGCGAGCAGAGGAGCGAGCGAGGTCGCCTGCGGGGACGCGACGCGCGCGTATCCGAGGATCACGGCGTCGTCGCTGCGGTTGAACTGCGCCACCGTGACGTTCGGATGCTGCGCCGCCGCCCGTCAGAGCTCGCGCAGCCATTGCGGCCGGGCGAGTTGCGCGAGCTTTGAGCAACTTGCCCAAGGGGTGCGCTAGCCGCTGCTCCGCGCGTGCGTGAGCGCACGCAACGTGGCGAAAGTCGTGGGTGCGCGGGCGGGCACAAGCCGTGAAATGTCCGGGGCGTGAGGGGGCCCCGTGAAGATCATCGTCGCATTCGCATCCGTGCTCGCGATCGCTGCCTGTCAGACGGCATCCGAACCGCCCGCGGCGCCGCCGCCGCTGACGCAGGACGGCGTCACGCTGCGCGTCCGCACGCCGGAGCGCATCGCCGGTAGCTATGTCGATCCGGCGGGGCTCGTGATCGACTTCGACAGCGCGCGCGCTGGCGACGACCTGTACATGCACGTCGCGACGGCGGGCCACGTGCTGCTCGACGCGCAGACGACCTCGACGTCGTACGTGTTCAAGTACCTCGATGGCAGGCTGACGCTCGAGGTCGACAAGGGCTGGGTCGCGCAGGTCCGCGCCGAGCCGGATGGGGGGCCGGCGTCGCAAGACGACAGCCAGATGCACTGGACCGGCGACATGAACGTCCTCGACGAGATGCTGAGCGTACCGGAGGTCGCGAGCCTGCCCTTGCTGTCGCGCACGCTCGGCTCGATGGGCATCACCGGTAGCGCGTTCCCCGCGAGCCTCGCGCTGCACAAGGTCGCGCGACAGAGCGCGGATGCGTTGTCGATCAACGTCGAGCCGCTCGCGGTGACCTCGGATACGGCGAGCTTCTGCACCGCGTACCCGAACGCGGGCAACGACTGCTACGGCATGTGCGGCCCGGGGTGCTCGTGCTGGTCGTGGGTGTGCGGCGATTGCTGCTATCACAGCGGCTGCGCCAAGCACGACGACTGGTGCCGTCAGGGCAAGTGGTACTACTGCTACAACATCACGGCGGTCATTGCGCTGTTTGGCTGCTAGCCGCTTCGTCTGGCTCGCGCTGGCGGCGAGTGGGGGCGCCGCCGGTGCGAGCCCGCTGCCGATCACGGGTGGCACGCCGAGCAGCGATGCCGCGGTGGTCGCGCTCGGCTTCGGTGACTCGCTCGTGTGCTCGGGCACGGTGGTCGCGCCGCAGGCGGTGCTCACCGCGGCTCACTGTGTTGGCGGCAGCTCGCTGCCGGATGTCGCGGTCGGCGATGCGCTCGTCGGTGCGAGCCATCATCCAGCGCTCGCCGCGCTCGTGCCCGACGGCTTCGATCCGACGACGCTCGATCACGACGTCGCGGTCGTGATCGTCGAGCCGACGCTCGGCGTCGCGCCGCTGGCGATCGCGACCGCGCTCGACGGCGCGTCGCCCGGGTCGGCGATCCGCGTCGTCGGATTCGGATGGACGGTCGCGGGCGATCAGTCGCCCGCCGCGCGACGTACAGGCACGTCCGCGATCGATACGATCGACGACCTGCGGCTCACCTCGCACGCCGCACCGTCGCAGGCCTGCGAGGGCGACTCGGGCGGACCGGCGCTGTTCGACGGAGGAGCGGGAGAGCGGGTGCTCGGCGTCGCGTCGTCGGGAGATCCGAGCTGCGTGCAGCTCGCGCGTCACACGCGCGTCGACACGCACGCAGACTTCATCGCGAGCGTGCTCGCGCGCTCGGGCGTGGGCGCCGCCGGAGCTGGCGATCGCTGCTGGTACGCCGCGAATTGTTCCGCTGGCCAATGTCTGCCCGCGCTCGACGAGCCACGCTGGTCGTTCTGCACCCCGGCGTGCGAGGCCGGCGCGTGTCCCGCGGGGCTCGCGTGCGTCGATGCGCTGTGCAGGCACGTCGCGCCGAGCCCCGGTGCCGAGGGCGCGGCGTGCGCGAGCAACTCCGACTGCGCGGGTGCGCTGTGCCTCGCGACGGCCGGGGAGATGCAGGGCGTGTGCACGCAGCGGTGCTTCACGGACGTGCCGGGGTTCACGTGTCCTGCCGGCGAGACGTGTCGCGCGGCGGCCGACGGCGGCGACGCGTGCTTCGCGGCGGAGGCCGCGGGCTGCACCGTCGGTGGCGGCTCGCCCGGCCTCGTCCTCGCACTCGGGGGGCTCGCTCAGCTCTTGCGCGGGCGCGGCAAGCCGTAGACGTCGAGGCGCGTCAGCAGCGTGTTGCGCGAGATGCCGAGCATGCGCGCGGCGCGCGTCTGATTGCCGCCGCACCGTTCGAGCGCCTCGAGGATCCGGCGACGCTCGACCTCCGCGACCGAGGTCGCGAGCGAGCCCTCGCCCGTGATCTCGGAGCTCGAGATCCGCTCGATCGGAAGCGTCGGCACGGAGCTGCGACGCGGCGGCTCGGGATCGAGCCGCAGATGCTCGGAGGTCACGCGGCCGCCGCCCGCGAGCACGAGCGCGCGCTCGACCGTGTTCCGGAGCTCGCGGATGTTGCCCGGCCACGGATGACGCGCGAGCGCCTCGATCACGTCATCGGAGAGCGGCGCCGGTGGCGTGCTACCGCGCGGCCTCGCCGCGAACGCGCGCGCGAGGGCGGCGATCTCGGCCGTGCGCTCGCGCAGCGGCGGGATCTCGATCGTGACGCCGTTGATCCGGTAGTAGAGGTCGCGACGGAAGCGCCCCGCCTCGACCTCGTCTGGCAGGTAGCGGTTCGTCGCGCAGACGAAGCGGATGTCGAGCGTGCGCCCGGTACTCGAGCCCACGCGGCGCACGATGCGTTCCTCGAGCACGCGCAGCAGCTTGGCCTGCGCGTGGAGCGGCAGCTCGCCGATCTCGTCGAGGAACACCGTGCCGCCCTGGCCCGACTCGAGCAAGCCAGGCGTCGATGCGGTCGCGCCGGTGAACGCGCCGCGCTCGTGCCCGAAGAGCTCGCTCTCGATCAGCGACTCCGTGATCGTGGAGCAGTTGAGCTTGACGAACGGCCGCAGCGCACGCGGTGACTGGCGGTGGATCATCTCCGCGCACAGCTCCTTGCCGACGCCGGTCTCGCCGCTGATCAGCACCGAAACATCGGCGCCCGCGACCTGTGCGATCAGCGCACGCGTCGCGTCCATCGCCGCGCCCGTGCCCGGCTGGCGGTCGAGCTGCTCCCACACGCGCGCGATCAGCGCCTCGGCCGTCGTGCCGTCGTAGGGATAGCGCGCGACCGCGATCCGCACGTCGGCGCGGCACGCCGCGGCGAGATCGAGGAGCCGCGCGGTCGCTCCCGCGGCCTGCGCCGACGACGTGTCGGGCAGCAGCAGCTCGAACCGCCGGCGGCTGTCGGCGACGATGTCGGTCGTGCGCAGCGTCGCGCGCAGCTGCTCGTACGCCAGCTCGCCCGCGTCGACGTGCAGCCGCGCGTACGCGAACGGCGAGCCGCTGCGCGCCGACCTCGCGCACTCGATCTCGATCTGACGCACGAGCGACTCGCTCGACCAGCGCAGCGCGCTGCCGGTCGGGCCCTCGGCGACGAGCGTCTTGTAATGGATCAGCATCGTGATCTGGCCGAGCTGAACGGCCTCGCCGATCGCGAGCGGCGCCGCGACGCCGGGCTCGAGTGAGGTCCCGCGCAGCCGCGTGCCGTTCCGGCTGTTCTCGTCGGTGATCTGCAGCGGCGCGAGCGACAGGCGCGCGTGCCGCCGCGACACCGACGGATGATCGATCACGACATCGCAGCCCGCCGCGCGGCCGACCTCGATCACGCCCGCCATCGGCAGGACGTGCGTCGACACGACGCCGTCGACGCTGATCTGCGCACACAGCTCGACATCATCCGTCGGCAGGACATCGGCGCTGCCGGTGACCTCCTCGTCGGCGTAGTCAGAGCCCATCGGACCATCATATACCGCGGGCGCCGAGCTGCGTTGCAAGTCGAACCGGCGCGCACGGCAGTGACGGTGTGTTGCATCATCGAGACGCGACCGCCGCACGCAAGCCGTGTGAACACGACCGTTTGCACCTACGACGCGTGGCCGGTCGCGCTGACGTAGACTCGCCGCCATGGGACATCACACCGTCGAGGTCGTGCATGCATCGTCGCGGCCGGTGCAGGAGCTGTTTGCGGAGCTGGCCGATCACGAGCGGCTGAGTCGCGTTTTTGGCGTGCCCGTCCGGCGCGTTCGCGATGGCGAGAGCGAACCGAACGGAGTTGGGTCCGTGCGGCGAATGGGCCTCGGGCTGCTCCGGCTCGAGGAGACCGTGACCGCGATCGAGCCGTCTCGCTCGATCGAGTACCGGATCACGCGCGGCGCCGGGCCGGTGCGCAATCACCGCGGGCGACTCGAGTTCGCGAGCGTCGGGAGCGGATCGCGCGTGACATGGACGATCGACTACGACTCGCTGCCGATCGTCGGCGGGGCGCTGAAGCGGCTGCTGTCGCGCGCGCTCGAGCGCGGGCTCGGCAAGCTCCCGTGAGCTGACGTTTCAGCGGCGGGCGGCGAGCAGGCGCGCGATCGCGTCGTGAATGCGTGGCTCGTCGACGTGTTGCGAGGCGCGTACCGGTGGGATCGCGTGCATGCGGGCGAGGACGTCGTCGAGGTCGGGGCCGGCGAGGCGCTCGCACTCGGCGTAGAGGCCGTCGGCGCCTTCTTCGAGGGGGTCGTGCTCGACGAGGATCTCGCGGATCGTGGTGAGGAGCGCGTGGGTCGGCGACGGGACGAGCAGCGTGGCGAGCGCGGCGTGATCGGCGTGGAGTGGGATCGTGACGGGGAGCGGCGAGCCCAGGCGGTCGCGCGCGACGCGAAACAGGACCTTCTCCTCCATCGCGATGTGGCGGAGGAGGCCGGCGCGGAACTCGCGGTACGGCGCGAGCTCGATGCGCGACGGGTCGGCGGTCGCCTGCGCGAGCAGCGCGCGGAGGCGGACGTGGTCCGCGGCGAGGAAGTCGGCGATCTTCATCCGGGCTTGTGATCGGCACGGGGCGACAGGTAGATGCGGCCGATGCGGGCGACCCACGGGGCGAGGACGACGAGCCACGCGATCGCGGCGATCGCGAACCAGGCGAACGGGTCGTGCGCGAGATCGCCGACGATGCGGATCGCGGCGACGAGCTGGATGCCGACGAACGCGAACCACGCGAGCGTGGGCATGACGAGCGGGCGGCCGGAGTGGCCCTGGGTGACGCGCGTGACCATCGCGACGAGGATGCTGCCGAAGAAGCCGATGAACAGGGCGTGGGCCGGGCCACGGCCGAGCTCGTACGCGCCGCGCGTGGCATAGGCGAGGTCGTCGATCGTGTAGAGCAGCATCGCGATCGGGAGCCACGCGAGGCCGATGAAGAGCACGGTGAGCAGGCCGGGCTTGGTGCCGCGCGGCCACCAGCGTCCCCACGCGAACGCGGTCAGTGCGAGCAGCGCCGCGTCGGGCAGCCAGAGCCAGGCGAACACTTGGGCAAGCGTGAGCGCGAGGTGGACGAGGACGCCGGCCCACACGGCGGCGAGCAGCCACATCGGGCGCCAGGGTTGATAGTTCGCGACGGCGTTGCCGGCGAAGAACGGGAACATGCGATGCGCGACGGTGAAGAACACCATCAGCGCCATGCCGAAGCTGCCGATCTTGATGCTCGTGACCGCCCACGTCGGCGAGGCGCCGAGCAGGAACGCGCCGAACGCGAGGATGCCGGCGTAGCCAAGCGCGAGCGCGGCGACGCACGAGCGGGCGTGCCAGGTCGTGACCTGCTCGCGCCAGAGCATCGGGGCGAGCGTGGCGAGTGCGGCCGTCCAGCCGACGAGCGTGAGCGCGACGCCGACGACGATCGCGGCGTGCGAGGTGAGCGCGCCGGCGAGCGTGACGAGCTGACCCGCGAGCAGGCCGATACCGACGGGCAGGAAGTGGCGGCGCTCGACCTCCGGCTGCTTCGTCCACTTCGGGAACGTCGTGAGCAGGAACCCGAAGAAGAAGCTCGCGAGCATCTGGTACTGCATCACGAACGCGTGGATCCAGCCGGGATAGACCGGCGGGTACTTCATCGTGACGAGCGAGGGCCAGCGCGACGCGACCAGCCAGACCGCCCACCAGATCATCGCGAGCAGGATGTTCAGCGCGCCGGCGAAGAACATCAGGCGGTGCGGCGCCGCCGCGAGCTGACGCACGGATGCTCCCGTAGGTGCGACGCTCCGCTCGTCGGCGACCGTGGACATCGTCCATCTCATACCGCGATTGCGAGGCGCTCGCAGGAGGGGCACGCGTGAGCGGCGCGTCACGGCGTCGCGTGTGCTGTCTTGCCGCAGCAACGCGGGCGAATGGCGTGTTATCGCGCGCGGATGCAACCGTTTCGCAGCAAGCTCGAGGAGCTCCTCCGCAGCGCGCGAGCGCGCATGCCGGCGCGGGCCCGCGGGATCGTCGATCGGATCGAGGGCATGGTTCAGGCGCGACGCGCGCAGCCGGCCGAGGCACCGCCGCCGGTCGTCGCCGCCGAGCCGCCCCCTGCCCCGCCCGCGCCCAAGCCCATCAACTGGGAGCTGCGCTCGCAGGCCGAGATCGTCGACCACATCGAGCAGCACTATCACGCCGGGTTGCGGCGCGACCTGCCCGTGCTCGTCGCGGAGGCGCGGCGTCTCGGCCGCGCGGAGCTCGCCGCGCTGCTCGAGGAATTCGAGAACGAGCTCGAAGCCCACATGATGAAGGAAGAGCGCGTGCTGTTTCCGGAGCTGCGCGGCGGCAAGCGCGGCGGGCCCATCGACATGCCGATCCGCATGATGGAGCGCGAGCACGAGTCGCACGACGAGCAGCTCGGGCGCATTCGCACGCTGACGAACGACTACGAGGCGCCCGCCGATGCGGCGCTGGCGTCGCTGTACGCGCGCCTCGCGACCCTCGAGACGGACCTGCGCCAGCACATCTATCTCGAGAACAACGTGCTGTTCGCACGCGCGGTCGGCGGCGAGTACTGATCAGGGGTGGACGACGATGCCGCCGACGGTCTCGCCGTGCCACTTCGCGCGCAGCGCGTCGGCGACGTCGGCGAGCGCGTAGCGGCGCGCGACGAGCGGGCGGATCTTGCCGGTGGCGGCCCAGCCCAGGATCTGCGCGAGGCGCGGCGCGCGCGTCGATGGATCGTGGGCGGTCGAGATCGCCGTCGGGCAGCCGAGGACGTCGAGGCCCTTCATCATGATCAGGTTCGTCGGCAGGAGGTTCGCCTGCGTGCGCGTGACGAACGGCGTCGCCGCCCAGCCGACGATCAAGTAGCGCGCGCCGAAGCGCACGCAGCGCAGGCTCTCGACGGAGAGATCGCCTCCGACGCCGTCGTAGACGACGTCGACGCCCTGCCCCGCCGTCAGCGCCTTGATCTGATCGCGCAGCTGCGTCGTCGTGATGACGTGATCAGCGCCTTGCGCGGCGACGACCTCGAGCTTCGCGGGCGAGCGGCCGGTCGCGATCACCGTCGCGCCGAGCAGCTTCGCGATGTGAACCGCGGCGAGCCCGACCGCGCCGGAGGCGCCGTGCACGAGCACCGTCTCGCCGGCCTGCAGGCGACCGCGCGTGACGAGGCAGTGATACGCGGTCTCGTAGCTGCCGAGCAGGCAGCACGCCTCGTCGAACGAGAGCTCGCCGGGGATGCGATGCACGGCCTCGCCGGGCGCGACGGCGTAGGTCGCGAGACCGCCGTAGCCCTGGTACTCGCCGAGCGAGCGCGGACCGGCGAGGAACGGATCGACGAGGACGCGCTCGCCGACCGCGACGTCCGCGTCTGCGCCGGCCCACGCGACCGTGCCCGCGTACTCGAGGCCGGGTGTGTACGGCGGCTTCGCGGCGTGCTGGTACTGGCCGCTCATCATCAGGAGGTCGACCCAGCCGATCGACGCGCTCGCGACGGCGACGATCACGTCGCGCGACGACAGCCGCGCCGGATCGGGCGCCTCCATCGCGACGACCGATGCCTCGTCGATCCCGGCGAGCGGATCGGCGGAGATCGTCGAGACGAGGAGCCTGCGGCCGGCGGGGAGCGTCACGACTTCGCCGGTGGCGTCCACGCCTCGCCCTGGTAGAGGCCGCCCTTCTTCAGCTCGTCGAGCATCTGATCGAGGCGCTGCTGCTTGGCGGCCGGGCCGGCGGCGGTGGCGATCCACTTCAGGTAGCCGTTCTGCTGGTAGTCGGGGCGCGCGCGAAAGGCGTCGAGCAGGCTGGCCTTGGCCAGGGCGCCGCGCACGTTGCCCGGCATCGGTTGCGGAGAGTTGTTCGGGTGAGAACTGCGCGTCATGCGCGTAGCCTACTATCCAGGAGCCATATGGGTGGCACGTGCGGGTAGCACTTCGAGCGCTGGTGTTGCTGGCGGCGGTGACGCCGCTGTTCGTCGCGACGGGATTTCGGCCCGCGTGGTGGCAGACGCTCGCGGCGGCGGCCTTCGGCTCGGCGCTCGGTCAGCTGGCGGTGTGGCTCACGCGCGAGCGGCGCGTCGTGCAGTGGGCGGTCGCGGGCGTGGCGGCGAGCGTGGTCGTCGTCGCGGCGGCGTGGCCGTTCGTGCACAGCGCGCGGCGCGAGGCCTCGTCCGGCCCGGCGGTGCTCGTCGTCAGCGGCGAGACGCTGACGTGGGATGACCTTCACGCGATGCAAACGCTGGTGCCGTCGGTCGAGCGCGCGGTGCCGTACCGGCAGGCGCCGCTGCAGCAGCCTGCTTCGCGACCGCCACCTGCTCGCGCCCGGCACCGACGACGATTTCAAGATCCGCGCGGTCGGTGAGTGAAGCGGGCCGCGCCGTCACAGCCGTGGTGTAGCGTCCCCGCGTGCCCGAGTCCTTGACGCTAGCCCCGACCGCCGATCCGCGTGTGTTCGTCGCGCCGGATGGCCGGCGCATGTCGCCGCCCGCCGGGTGGGCGTGCCTGCCGCCGGGCGACGCCGGGCTGACGCGGCGGGTGAAGGCGGCCGGGCCGTCGTGGGTCGTGATCGAGCGGCGCGGGCGCAAGGCGTTCTCGAAGGGCTTGTGGGCACCGCGCGAGCACATCGAGGCCGCGCGCGCCGCACTCGAGGCAGAGCGCTCGACGGAAGCGTACGCGAAGAAGCGCGAGGCGGACGTCGCGCGTCGCGAGCGCGGGCATGCGGCGTACGCGGTGGAGTTCGAGCGGGAGGTGCTCGCGTTCTTGCGGTTCGCGCCGCGCTGGGAAGCGCTGGCCCGCGAGCTCGCGAAGCGCGTGGCCGCGCACGCCACGCCCGTCGGCAGCGGCACCGTCGCGCGCACGCAGCGGATCCCGATCGAGGAGCGCGCGCGAGCCGCCGTGATCGCGTGGATGCGACACCAGACGACCGGCTACGACGACATGAAGATCGAGCGCGTGCGCGGGCGCCGGCGCGAGGTGCGTCGCGAGCTCGCGGACATCTCGCGCGCGGTGATCGATCTGCATCGCGCGAATGCGCCGCACGCGCCGCAGGCCTGCACGCTGTGCTCGGCGGTGGCGCAGGCGCACGCGCGAAGCGGCGGCGAGTCGGCGGTCGCGCGCGCACAGGCCGGGAGCGGCCGCGAGCCAGCGGTGACACGCGAGCCCTCGGCTGGCGACGAGGACTTCCTCGACAGCGTCGATCTATAGGGGGTCGCGCGTGACGCGCGCGCATCTCGCGCTGACAGCAGTCCTCGATGGTGCGGTGGCGAGCGCCTCGCTAGCGTAGCCCCGTGAGCTCGAAACGCACGCTGGTGTGGTGGCTGGTCGCGGCGTGCGCGCAACCGGCGGCGCATACGACGGAGCCGCGCGCGGCGAGCCGCGTTCCAGCACGCCAGCGACCGACGGAGCTCGCGCCGGCGAGCCGCTGTGGCCGAGGACGAGAACCACGCGATCCTCGCCGACCGCGTTCCTCGACGTCCCCGGGCTCCAGCAGGTCGAGTCACAGGTCGCGGTCTCGGACGAGAGTGGCGCGTTCTCGATCGACGCCGGATCTGGCGCGCACGAGCTGATGGTCCTGGGCACGGAAGGCGTCTACGCGCCGAACCCGCGCGTGTCGCTCCGGCCCCACCAGGATGCCGAGGTCACGATCATGATCGCGTGCCCGTGCTGCGAGCCGTGAGCCGTGCGCGGCTGGCGTCCAGACCGTGCACGACGAGCTTCCGGGTCGCGATGATCGCGGCCGCACCGGCGATCGCGCGCCACGTCGCGGCGTGTGCCAGGTGAAGCAGGCCCGCCGCGACCCAGAGATCGAGCATCAGCGCGAGCGCGCCGCGGAGATCGTGCGTGCGCACCCAGGCGACGAGCCCGACGAGGAGCGCGGCGCCGACGATCGCGAGCGAGAGCCTCATGCGAGGTGTGGCTTGCCGCTCTCGAGCTCGGCGCGTTCGCGGCGGATCTCGCGCGCGAGGAAGAAGTTGAGCCCGGTGCGGATCGCGGCGACCGCCGCGAGCTTGCCGATCTCCTCGAAGCTCGGCGCCACCGCCGTGCGCAACAGGTCGGACGCGAGCTGGAACTCGAGCCCGAGCGCGAGGAATCGGCCGAGATCGAGCCGGATCGCGACGAACGCGTCCGCGCGCCTCATCACGAGCGCACGCCACGCGAACCGCACGAGCGCCATCAGGGCGCCGCAGAAGATCACGAGCGCACCGGCCGCCTCGACGATGCGCACGAGGATGAAGACGGCATGCTGGAGCGTGTCTTCGGTTAGCAGGTCCACGGTGATCTCGGGTGAGCTCGTAGAGCAAGCGTTGCAAGCGATACGCCAGCGGTTAGATTCGGGAGGCATGGCGAACGAAGCCCCGGACGAGTCGGCTCCCGTCGAGGACATCGCGGCGACGCTCGTCGCGAATCACCGCGAGTTCCTGGCGTTCGTCGAGAAGCGCGTCGGGAATCGCGCGACCGCCGAGGAGATCCTGCAGGACGCGTTCGTGCGCAGCATCGACAAGCTCGACAGCGTGCGCGAGACGGCCGTCGGCTGGTTCTATCGCGTGCTGCGCAATGCGATCATCGACTACTACCGGCGCAACGCGGCGGCGGCGCGGCGGAACGAGGCATATGCGCACGAAGAAGCGGCGCGCGAGGACGACGAGCTCGAGCGCGTCGTGTGCCGGTGCGTGGCGCAGCTCGCCGATACACTGAAGCCGGAGTATGCGGCGGCGCTCAAGCGCGTCGAGGTCGACGGGCTATCGGTGAAGGACTACGCCGACGAGGCGGGCATCTCGAGCAACAACGCCGGCGTGCGGATCTTCCGCGCGCGCGAGGCGCTGCGAAAGCAGGTCGCGCGGGCGTGCGGCACGTGCGCGACGCACGGCTGCCTCGATTGCTCGTGCGGCGAGAGCGCGCACCACTAGGCCGAGCGCGGCGAGCGCCGCGATGCGGAGCAGCACCGTCACGCCGACGGGGAAGCCGCCGGCGAGCTCGCCGGCCGGGTAGTTGAGCCCACGGGCGACCGCGGGCGCCATCGCGGGGCCGTGGGTACGCGCGATCTCGCCGAGCGCGGCGTCGTAGCTCGAGCCGTGGAGCGCGGTCGCGAACGCGAGGTGGTCATAGCGAGCGAGGTGCGCGGTCGTGTCGTGGGGAACGAGGCGGATGCCGTGGCGGGTCACGAGGACGCCGGGCGTGATCGCGACGGCGACGGCGTCGGTCGTCAGCGTCGCGGCGTAGAGGTCGAGCAGCGCGGCGATCGCCGACTCGCGGTCGCCCTGCCCGATCACGACCGCGACCTTCGTGCGCTCCCAGCGGTACGCGAGCTCCAGGATCAGGCCGGTGCGGTCGCGCGAGAGCGTCGCGTGCGGGTCGTCGAGGTACGACGTGTGTCCGTACGACGTCGCGGCGGCGGCGCGCAGCGCAGCGTCGCGGCCGGCGAGCGTGTCGATCGCGGCGAGCGTGGCGTCGAGGCCGGCCGTGAGCGAGCCGGAGGACAAGCGGTTGCGATCGCGCACCCAGCGCACGCCGCGCTGGTAGTGGATCCGCGGGTGCGCGGCGGCGAGCGCGTCGAGACCGCGGTCGTGGCCGGTCGCGCGATAGCCGTCGAACAGGCCGGTGGCGGCCGCGATCTCGGCGCCCTGGCAGATCGAGAGGAGCAGCGTCGAGGGGCCGACGTGCGCGCGAATCCACGGGACGACCGCGGCGTCCTCGCGCTGCCAGGCGCCGAGGTACGGCACCAGCAGCAGATCGGGCGGGTGACCGACGAGCGCGTCGTAGTCGGCGAAGCTCAGATCGGGAACGAAGTCGAGGCCGGCGCCGCCGAGGCCCGCGCTGCGAAACGGAGACGCGATTCGCCGCGGGGCGACGATGCGCACGTCGAACGCGCCGCTCTCCTCGAGCAGCTCGACGAGCGGCAGCGTGTCCGTGATCTCGGTGCCACGATTGCCGGCGACGATCACGGCGAGGCGGCGGCCGGCGGTCGGCGGGCGCGGCCCCGGTGTCGCGTCGAGCGCGATCGGATCGAGCGCGGCCGGCGTGCGCGTGCGGAGGTGGATCGCGAGCGCGCCCGCGAGCAGCGGCGGCGCGACGAGCGCGAGGAGGAGCGTCGCGATGCGGAGCAAGCGTCTGGTCATGACCGTGCGACGGGGCGTGCGCGCGACGATTACAGCTCCGAAAATGCGAAAGGGACGCGATCGCTCGCGTCCCTTCCGTGCCTGCGATCAGGCCGTTACTTGCCGCACTGCTTGCCGCACGCGCACTGCTTGCAAGCGCAGCCGCCCGTACGGGTGCAGCGCTGGCCTTCGTTGCAACGACACTGGTTCTGGTTCTCGTTCTTGGTCTTCGTCATCTGGCTTTCTCCGGTTTGCAGCACGCGGAAGTGCGTGCATTTGCCCCGAAGACGCAGCGGGTCCGCGAGCATTACAGGGCGCGCGATGCACTCGACGTGCATTCGTCGTGAGACGGGAACGACTTTTTTTGGATGACGAAAACCGTCGTCGTTTCGTATGATTAACGCCTAGGCCGACATGTACGGTGAATGACGCGCAGCATCATTTATGTTGACGCAGTGCGCTGTCTCCCCTACGGTCAATCTCGATGATGGGTACCACGAAGCTCGGCCGTAGCGCTTCGCGGGCTCTTGTTGCCGGCTCGGTAGTCGAGGTGGGCGTGGTTGCGCCCGTGCTCCTCATTATCGTCGGCCTGCTCCTTATTAGGGGCGGCGGGCCTCCGATTTAACAGGACATCGAGTCCGAAATCGGCCCCCGCCCCGGAAACGGAGCGGGGGCTTTTTCGTTTCAGCCCTTTTTGGGGAAGGCACGTGGAAGATGCGCAGTGACAAGATCAAGTTGGGTCCATCGCGAGCCGCGGCGCGCGCGATGCTGAAAGGCGCCGGGTTCAGCGACGCCGATCTCGAGCGCCCGCTCGTCGGCATCGCGAACACGTGGACCGAGGTCACGCCGTGCAACGTGCACCTGCGCGCGCTCGCCGAGCACGTGAAGGCCGGTGTGCGCGCGGCCGGCGGCACGCCGATCGAGTTCGGGACGATCGCGGTGTCGGATGGCATCACGATGGGCACCGAGGGCATGCGCGGCTCGCTCGTCTCGCGCGAGGTGATCGCGGACTCGATCGAGCTGTTCGTGCAGTCGCACCTGCTCGACGGCGTCGTCGCGCTCTCCGGCTGTGACAAGACGATTCCCGCGTGCGTGATGGCGCTCGCGCGGATGGACGTGCCCGGCCTCGTGCTGTACGGCGGGCCGATCGCGCCGGGCCGCTTCGAGGGCAAGGACGTCACGATCCAGGACGTGTTCGAGGCCGTCGGCGCGCACGCGGCGGGGACGATGTCGTCGGAGCGGCTGCGCGTGCTCGAGGACAGCGCGTGCCCGGGTGCCGGCGCGTGCGGCGGCCAGTTCACGGCGAACACGATGAGCGTCGCGATCACGATGCTCGGCGTGTCGCCGATGGGCGCGAACGAGGTCGCGGCCGCGGATCCCGCGAAGCAGGAGACCGCGCGCGCGTGCGGCGCGCTGGTGATGGACATGATCGCGCGCGACGTGCGGCCGCGCTCGCTGATGACGCGGACCGCATTCGAGAACGCGATCGCCTCGGTCGCGGCGACGGCCGGCTCGACGAACGCGGTGCTCCACCTGCTCGCGATCGCCTACGAGGCCGGCGTGCCGCTCGCGATCGACGACTTCGATGCGATCGCCGCGCGCACGCCCGTGCTCGCCGATCTCAAGCCGGGCGGGCGGTTCACCGCCGTCGACATGACGAACGCGGGCGGTCTGCGCGTGCTCGTGCGCCGCATGCTCGATGCGGGCCTGCTCGTCGACGCGCCGACGTGCACCGGCAAGACGCTGCGCGAGGAGACCGCCTCGGCGCGCGCCGCGGAGGGCCAGCAGGTGCTGCGCTCGACGAAGGAGCCGCTCAAGCCGCGCGGCGGGTTCGCGATCCTGCGCGGATCGCTCGCGCCCGCCGGCTGCGTCGTGAAGCTCGCCGGGCACGATCGCCAGAGCCACACCGGCCCGGCGCGCGTGTTCGACGGCGAGGAGGCGGCGTTCGCGGCCGTGCAGGCCGGCTCGATCAAGCCGGGCGACGTCGTCGTCATCCGCCACGAGGGACCGCGCGGCGGCCCCGGTATGCGCGAGATGCTCGCCGTGACCGCGGCGCTGATCGGCCAGGGCCTCGGCGACTCGATCGCGCTCGTCACCGACGGGCGGTTCAGCGGCGCGACGCACGGCTTGATGGCCGGGCACGTCGCGCCCGAGGCCGCCGATGACGGGCCGATCGCGTACGTCCGCGACGGCGACATGATCACGTTCGATGTCGCGGCGCGCCGGCTCGATGTCGACGCGGATCTCCGCGGCCGCGAGCGCGCGACGCGCACCCATGGCTACACGCGCGGCGTGATGGGCAAGTACGTCGCGCTCGTCGCATCCGCCTCCGAGGGCGCCGTCACGCGCCCGCAACCCAGCTCGCAGCCACCAACGCCGAACACGCAACCGAAGAAGGAGCATGCATGAAAGCGCTCGATCCCGACTGCTCGCTCACGCTCGAAGGTGCCACCGTCGCCGTGCTCGGCTACGACGCGGAGGCGCGCGAGCATGCGTTCGCGCTGCGCCGTGCCGGCAACCACGTGAGGATCGGCGTGCTCGGCGACACGCCCGCGTGGTGGCGCGCCACCGGCGACGGCTTCGAGGTCGCGCAGCCGGGGACGGCCGTCGCGGCGGCGGAGATCGTCGTCGTGCGCGCGCACGAGGACACGACGGTGTGGCGGCAGGCGGAGGAGCGGATCGCGGGCGGTGCGCTCGTCGTGTTCGCGTGTGCACGCGCGCTGCACACGGGCCGCTGTGCACGCAGCGGCATGGACGTCGTCCTGATCACGAACGTCGAGGAC
This sequence comes from uncultured Kofleriaceae bacterium, assembly GCA_964446175.1. GTDB lineage: Bacteria > Myxococcota_A > Polyangia > Haliangiales > Haliangiaceae > JABFXX01. The sequence continues at coordinate 31,857 of CAYUNM010000055.1, read as the reverse complement.
GCGCTCGTCGGATGTCGCATCGCGGTGCATCGCGATGTCAGCCGCAAGGCGCTGATGCGCGCGATCGCCTATGCGCGCGCAGCGTATGCCGCGGACGTACCGATGCGCTCGACGTACGTCGCCGACGAGGCCGAGCTCGAGATGGCCTCGCATCGCGAGCGCTCGAACCACCTGCTCGCGTTGACGGTGCAGAGCCCGGCGCTGCCGCCGGTCGGTCCCGTGCACAGCGCGTGGTGCTTCGACGACGAGCCGGAGCCCGACGGTCTCGACGACGCGGGCTGGTTCTACGGGATGATGAATCGGCGAGGCACCCCGTGAGCTCGCAGCGGACCGGCGCGCAGATCCTGTGGGAGGCGCTCCAGCGCGAGGGCGTCGAGGTGGTGTTCGGCTATCCCGGCGGGGCGATCATGCCCGCGTACGACGCGCTGCTGGAGAGCTCGATCCGCCACGTGCTCGTGCGGCACGAGCAGGGCGCGGCGCACATGGCCGATGGCTACGCGCGCGTGTCGGGCAAGGTCGGCGTCGCGATCGCGACCTCGGGCCCCGGCGCGACGAACCTCGTCACTGGCATCGCGACCGCGATGCTCGACTCGGTGCCGCTCGTCTGCATCACGGGTCAGGTCGGATCGCGCCTCATCGGCAGCGACGCCTTCCAGGAGATCGACATCACCGGCGTGACGCTTCCGATCACGAAGCACAACTACCTCGTCACGCACGTCGACGACATCGCGCGCACGATCCGCGAAGCGTTCTACCTCGCGCGCTCGGGCCGCCCCGGCCCCGTGCTCGTCGACATCACGAAGGACGCGCAGCAAGCGCACACGGTGCCCGTGTGGAGCGACGCGCCCGTGCGCATGCGCGGCTATCGCCCCGACCACCGCGCCGGCATCGAGGACCTCTCGCGCGCCGCCGAGATGATCGACAGCGCGAAGCGGCCCGTGATCCTCGCCGGCCACGGCATCGTCAAGGCCGCCGCCGGCGAGCAGCTGCGCCAGTTCGTCGATCGCACGGGAATCCCCGTCGCGTCGACGCTGCTCGGCCTCGGGGGCTTCCCCGCGACCGACCCGCTGAGCCTCGGCATGATGGGCATGCACGGCGAGGCCTGGGTCAACCACGCGATCCAGGAAGCGGACCTGCTCATCGCCCTCGGCATGCGGTTCGACGACCGCGTCACCGGCAAGCTAGACACCTACGCGGTCAACGCGCGCAAGATCCACTGCGAGCTCGATCCGGCGGAGATCAACAAGAACGTCCGCGTCGACCTGCCGCTCGTCGGCGATGTCCGCGAGACGCTCGAGGCGCTGCTGCCGCTCGTCGCCGAGCGCGACCGCGCGCCGTGGCTCGCGCGCATCGCCGAGTTCAAGGGCGACGCGGCCGTGCGCGACATCGTCACGATGCCGCACGATGGCCGGCTGTTCGCCGCGCACGTCATGCACGACCTGTGGCGCATCACGCAGGGCCGCGCGCTCGTCGTCACCGACGTCGGCCAGCACCAGATGTGGGAGGCGCAGTACTACAAGCACGATCACCCGCGGAAGCTCGTCACGTCGGGCGGCCTCGGCACGATGGGGTTCGCGCTGCCGGCCGCGATCGGCGCGAAGCTCGCGTCGCCCGACGACGAGGTGTGGGTGATCGCGGGCGACGGCGGCTTCCAGATGACCGCCTGCGAGCTCGCGACGATCGCGCAGGAGGGCATCAAGCTCCACATCGCGATCATCAACAACGGCTACCTCGGCATGGTCCGCCAGTGGCAGCAGTTCTTCTACGACGGCCGCTACTCGGCGACGCCGCTGAAGAGCCCGGACTTCGTGAAGCTCGCCGAGGCGCACGACCTTGCAGGCGTTCGCGTGACCAGCCGCGATGACCTCGAGACGGCCGTCGCGTTCGCCCGCGCTGCCGAGGGCACGGTGGTGATCGATTTCCGCGTCGAGCAGGAGGACTCGGTCTACCCGATGGTCCCGGCCGGCGCGGCACTGCACGACATGATCCGGCGCCCGAGCCCGATCGTCGAGACCGCGGAGGACGAATGACGAAGCTGCGCACGTACATCATGCACGTCGAGGATCTCCCCGGCGTGCTCAACCGCGTGACGTCGCTGTTCCGGCGTCGCGACTACAACATCGACTCGCTCACGGTCGGGCGCACGGAAGTCCCCGGCGTGTCGCGCATGACGATCGTGATGGAGGCCGACGACGACGCGGCGCGCCGCATCGAGGCGAACCTCTACAAGCTCGTCAACGTCCTCAAGGTCGAGGACACGACGCGGAAGCCGTGCGTGCAGCGCGAGCTCGCGCTGATCAAGGTCCGTGCGGATCAGGCCTCGCGGGCGCACGTGCTGCAGCTAGCCGAGGTCTTCCGCGCGCGCGTGCTCGACGTCGCGCCCGAGGCGCTGATCTTCGAGATCACGGGGCCGCGCTCGAAGATCGACGGGCTCGCCGGCGTGCTCGCCGAGTACGGAATCGTCGAGATGGTGCGCACGGGCGCCGTCGCGATGGTGCGCAGCGCGGACTCTGCAACCGACATCACGAACTCCAGTGAACTACCGCGCACGAGCGCGGCGTAGCGAAAGGCAAAGGACGATGGCAACGCTCTATTACGACAAGGATGCTGACCTCTCGCTGATCCGCGGCAAGCGCGTCGCGATTCTCGGCTACGGCTCGCAGGGCCACGCGCACGCGCTCAACCTCGCGGACAGCGGTGTTCGCGTGAAGGTCGGGCTTCCCGCCACGAGCAAGAGCCTCGCGAAGGCGAAGGAGCGCGGCCTCGAGGTCGCGCCGGTCGCCGAGGCATGCGCCTGGGCCGACGTGATCATGGTGCTCGTTCCCGACACGGCGCAGCCCGCCGTGTACGAGCGCGACATCGCGCCGAACCTGGCGCCGGGCAAGACGCTGATGTTCGCCCACGGCTTCAACATCCGGTACGGAACGATCGTTCCTCGCGCCGACGTCGACGTGTCGATGGTCGCGCCAAAGGGCCCGGGCCACCGCGTGCGCGAGACGTTCCAGGACGGCAGCGGCGTCCCCGCGCTCGTCGCCGTGCACCAGGATGCGAGCGGCCAGGCGCGCCAGCTCGCGCTGTCGTACGCGTCTGCGATCGGCGCCGGCCGCGCCGGCATGCTCGCGACGACGTTCGCCGAGGAGACGGAGACGGATCTGTTCGGCGAGCAGGCCGTGCTGTGCGGCGGCGTCAGCGCGCTCGTCAAGGCGGGCTTCGAGACGCTCACCGCCGCCGGCTACCAGCCCGAGGTCGCGTACTTCGAGTGCCTGCACGAGCTGAAGCTGATCGTCGACCTGATGTACCGCGGCGGCCTGAGCTACATGCGCTACTCGGTCAGCGATACGGCCGAGTACGGCGACTACGTCTCGGGGCCGCGCGTGATCGACAGCAAGGTCAAGGAGACGATGGCGACCGTGCTCGCCGAGATCCAGAGCGGCACGTTCGCGCGCCGCTGGGTCGAGGAGAACAAGACGGGCCGTCCGTGGTTCAACGCGGAGCGCGCGAAGGAGACGAAGCACCCGATCGAGGAGGTCGGCGTGAAGCTGCGCGCGATGATGCCGTTCCTCGATCCCGTCACCGTGAAGCCGGGCGAGTAGGCCATGCAGCACGTACGCATCTTCGACACGACGCTGCGCGACGGCGAGCAGTCCCCCGGCGCGACGATGACGTCGACCGAGAAGCTCGATGTCGCCCGCGCGCTCGCGCGGCTGCGCGTCGACGTGATCGAGGCAGGCTTTCCGGCCGCATCGGCGGATGACCTCGCGGCCGTACGCGCGATCGCCGAGCAGGTCGGAGCCGCACCGGCGCCGGGGAGCGGTCTCACCGAGCCGCCGATCATCTGCGGGCTCGCCCGCGCCGCGCGCGGCGACATCGATCGCGCGTGGGAGGCCGTGCAGCTGGCCGCGCGCCCGCGCATCCACACGTTCCTCGCCACGTCCGAGCTGCACATGCGGCACAAGCTGCGGATGACGCGCGAGGAGGTCCTGCAGCGCGTCGCGGAGATGGTCGCGTACGCGCGCTCGCTGTGTGCCGATGTCGAGTTCTCCCCCGAGGACGCGGGCCGCAGCGATCCGGACTTCCTGCACGAGGTGGTCGCGCTCGCGGTGCGCGCCGGCGCGACGACGATCAACATCCCCGACACCGTCGGCTACACGACGCCCGACGAGTTCGGCGCGCTGATCGCGGGCATCCGCGCGCGCGTCCCCGATCACGTCATCCTCTCCGTGCACTGCCACGACGACCTGGGTCTCGCGACGGCCAACACGCTCGCGGGGATCGCGGCGGGCGCGCGCCAGGCCGAGGTCACGATCAACGGCATCGGCGAACGCGCGGGCAACTCCTCGCTCGAGGAGGTCGTGATGGCGCTGCACACGCGGGCGCCGCGCTTCGGCGTCGGCACGCGGATCGACACGACGCAGCTGACGCGCGTCAGCCGGCTCGTCAGCACGGTCACCGGGATGGCCGTGCAGCCGAACAAGGCGGTCGTCGGTGCCAACGCGTTCGCGCACGAGTCGGGCATCCACCAGGACGGCCTGCTCAAGCACCAGGCGACGTACGAGATCATGAAGCCGGAGACCGTCGGCGCGAGCGCGACCTCGCTCGTGCTCGGCAAGCACTCGGGACGCGCGGCGCTGTCGTCGCGGCTCGCCGAGCTCGGCTACGCGCTCGAAGGTGCGGCGCTCGATCGCGTATTCGCGCGCTTCAAGGCGATCGCGGACCGCCGCAAGCACGTCACCGATGCCGACCTGGAAGTCATCGTCCGCGAGGACGTGCCGGAGACCGGCGAGGCCTACCTGCTCGACGCGCTCCACGTCGGCTGCGGCACGCTCGGCATGCCGACGGCGACCGTGCGCCTGCGCAGCCGCGATGGCGACGTGCGCGTGCAAGCCAGCGTGGGCACGGGCCCCGTCGATGCGGCGTACAAGGCGATCGACGCGATCGTCGACGCGCGCGCGAGCCTGCTCGAGTACTCGGTGCACTCCGTCACCGAGGGCATCGACGCGCTCGGCCACGTCACCGTGCGCGTGCGCGACCAGCGCGGCCGCGTGTTCCATGGCGCCGGCGCCGACACCGACATCATCGTCGCGAGCGTGCAGGCGTACCTGCGCGCGCTGAACCGCATCACCGTCACGTCCCGCACCGAGAGGAGCCGCGATGAAGCGCACGCTGTTTGACAAGATCTGGGACGCGCACGTCGTCGCCGAAGAAGCCGGCCGGCCCGCGGTCCTCTACATCGATCTGCACCTCGTCCACGAAGTGACCTCGCCGCAGGCCTTCGCCGGCCTCGCCGAGCGCAAGCTCGAGGTGCGCCGCCCCGACCGCACGGTCGCGACGATGGATCACTCGCTCCCGACGAACGGCCTGCCGATCGCCGACGACGCCGCACGCACGCAGCTGCGCACGCTCGCCGAGAACTGCAAGAAGTACGGCATCACGCTGTACGACGCCGACTCGACGAATCGCGGCATCGTCCACGTGATCGGCCCCGAGCTCGGCTACACGCAGCCCGGCATGACGATCGTGTGCGGGGACAGCCACACCTCGACGCACGGCGCATTCGGCGCGCTCGCGTTCGGCATCGGCACGAGCGAGGTCGAGCACGTGCTCGCGTCGCAGTGCCTGCTGCAGCGCAAGCCGAAGACGCTCGAGGTTCGCTTCGAGGGCGCGGCGCCGCGCGGCGTGACCGCGAAGGACCTCGTGCTCGCGATGTGCGCGAAGCTCGGCGTCGGCGGCGCGACCGGCCACGTCATCGAGTACACCGGCGAGGCGATCCGCGCGCTCGACATGGAGGGCCGGATGACGGTCTGCAACATGTCGATCGAGGCCGGTGCGCGCGCGGGGATGATCGCGCCCGACGAGACGACGTTTCAGTGGCTCGCGGGCCGCCCGCACGCGCCGCAGGGCGCGGCCTGGACGGCGGCGGTCGAGCGCTGGCGCGAGCTGCACACCGACGACGGCGCGGCGTTCGACCGCACGGTCGTGATCGACGCGACGGCGATCCAGCCGATGATCACGTTCGGCACGAATCCCGGCATGGGCATGCCGATCACGGCGGCGGTGCCGTCGCCGGAGGCCGCCCCGGCCGCCGAGCGCGCCGCGCTCGCGAAGGCGCTGCGCTACATGGGCCTTCAGCCCGGCGAGCCGCTGCTCGGCCGCGCGATCGACGTCGTGTTCATCGGCTCGTGCACGAACGCGCGGCTCTCCGACATGCGCGCCGCCGCGAGCGTGATGCGCGGCAACAAGGTCGCGCCCGGCGTGCGCGTGCTCGTGGTGCCCGGCTCGCAGGCCGTCAAGCGCGCCGCGGAGGCCGAGGGGCTCGACCGCGTGTTCCGCGACGCGGGCGCCGAGTGGCGCGAGCCCGGCTGCTCGATGTGCATCGCGATGAACGGCGACGCGATCGAGCCCGGCCAGTACGCCGTCAGCACGAGCAACCGCAACTTCGAGGGGCGCCAGGGCCGCGGTGGCCGCACGTTCCTCGCATCGCCGCAGACGGCGGCTGCCGCCGCGATCACCGGCCGCATCACCGACGTCCGCACCCTCGGAGGCACGCCATGAGAATCACCTCGCGCGCCGTCGTCTTGCCCGCCGACGACATCGACACCGACCAGATCATCCCCGCGCGCTTCCTCAAGGGCACGCGCAAGACCGGGCTCGGCGAGAACCTGTTCGCGGACTGGCAGGCGTTCCCGCGCCAGGAGCGCGGCGCGCAGATCCTCGTGACGGGCAGCAACTTCGGCTGCGGCTCGTCGCGCGAGCACGCGCCGTGGGCGCTCGTCGACTTCGGCTTCCGCACCGTGATCGCGCGCTCGTTCGCGGACATCTTCAAGGAGAACGCGACGAAGAACGGCCTCCTGACGGTCGCACTGCCCGAGTCGGCGTGCGTGCGGCTCGAGCTCGCGCTCAAGGCGGACCCGGCGCTCCAGCTCACCGTCGACCTCCAGAGCGAGCGCGTGTCGCTGCCCGACGGCAGCTGGTTCGCGTTCTCGATCGATCCCTTCGCGAAGCACTGCCTCGCGAGCGGGCTCGACGAGCTCGCCTACATCCTGACGTTCTCGGATCGGATCACGGCTCATGAGCAACGCTGACCTCGTCATCTACGACACGACGCTGCGCGACGGCGCCCAGCGCGAAGGCATCTCGCTCGCCGTCTCCGACAAGCTGCGGATCGCCGAGCAGCTCGACGCGCTCGGCGTCGCGTTCGTCGAGTGCGGCTGGCCGGGCTCCAACCCGAAGGACGCCGAGCTGTTCCGCCGCGCGCGCGACCTCGACTGGCACCGCACGACGCTGACCGCGTTCGGCGCCACGCGCCGCGCCGGCATCAAGCCGGAGGACGACGCGAACCTCACCGCCCTGCTCGACTCCGGGGCGCGCGCCTGCACGCTGTTCGGCAAGACGTCGCTCGTGCACGTGCAGGAGGTCCTGCGCACGACGCCCGACGAGAACCTCGTGATGATCGAGGAGAGCGTGCGCTACCTCGCGGCGCACGGGCGGCGCGTGATCTACGACGCCGAGCACTTCTTCGACGGCGCGCGCGAGGATCTCGCGTACGCGATCGCGACGCTCGAGGCGGCCGTGCGCGGCGGCGCCGAGGCGGTCGTGCTGTGCGACACGAACGGCGGCTCGCTGCCGTGGGATGTCGAGGAGCGCGTGCGGCTGGTCAAGGGCGAGCTGACGGTGCCGGTCGGCATCCACGCCCACGACGACGCAGGCCTCGCGACGGCGAACTCGCTCGCGGCCGTGCGCGGCGGCGCGACGCATGTCCAGGGCACGATCAACGGCTACGGCGAGCGCTGCGGCAACGCGAACCTGACGACGCTGATCCCGGATCTCGAGCTCAAGCTCGGACGCCGCTGCATCCGTCCCGGCACGCTCGTCGATCTCGGGCGCGTCGCGCGGTTCGTGGCCGAGATCGCGAACCTCGCGTTCGACGAGCACGCGCCGTACTACGGGCGCAGCGCGTTCGCCCACAAGGGCGGCGTGCACGTCGCGGCCGTGCGCCGCGCGCCGCACTCGTACGAGCACGTCGATCCCGAGCGCCTCGGCAACCGCACGCGGTTCGTCGTCAGCGAGCTCGCGGGGCGCGCGAACGTCGAGGCGTTCGCCGAGGAGCACGGCCTCGCAGCCGCCGACGTGTTGTCGACGGTCAAGGAGCGCGAGCACGAGGGCTACTCGTTCGAGTCGGCCGGCGCGGCCGTCGCGGTCATGCTGCGCCGCAACCAGCCGGGCTACGCGGCCCCGTTCGAGCTCGTCGACTACAAGGTCATGCTCGGCAACGGCTACGCGGACGCGGCCGTGAAGGTGCGCGTCGCGGGCACGCTCGTCCACACCGCCGCCGAGGGCAACGGCCCGGTCAGCGCGCTCGACGCGGCGCTGCGCAAGGCGCTCGTCGGCACGTACCCCGAGATCGAGTCGATCCACCTCGAGGACTACAAGGTCCGCATCATCGACGGTCGCGACGGAACTCGCGCCGTCACGCGCGTGCTCATCGATCACGGCTTCGGGCACGGCTTCCGCAACGACAACCCGCGCTGGACCACGGTCGGCGCATCTCCCAGCATCGTCGAGGCGTCCCTGGTGGCGCTCGTCGACGGCATCGAGCACGGGCTCTGGCTCGCACGAAAGGAAACAGATGAAGGCCACGATCGTCTTGCTACCGGGTGATGGAATCGGCCCCGAGGTCGTGCACGAGGCACGGTCCGTGCTGCTGCTCGTCGCCAACCGCTACGGGCACCAGTTCTCGTTCGCCGAGCACCTGATCGGCGGCATCGCGATCGATCGCACCAACGAGGCGCTCCCCGCGACCACGCTCGCCGCCGCGAAGTCCGCCGATGCCGTGCTGCTCGGCGCCGTCGGCGGGCCGAAGTGGGACAACCCGAAGGCGCGCGTGCGTCCCGAGCAAGGCCTGCTCGGCATTCGCAAGGCGCTCGGCCTGTACGCGAACCTCCGCCCGGTACGCGTGCATCCCGCGCTCTCCAGCGTCTCGCCGCTCAAGCCCGAGCGCGTCGAGGGCGTCGACGTGATGTTCGTGCGCGAGCTGACCGGCGGCCTCTACTTCGGCTGGCCGAAGTTCCGCGAGGACGGCCACCTGCACCGCCGCGCTGTCGACACGCTCGAGTACCGCGAGGACGAGATCCACCGCATCGTCACGCTGGCCTTCCGGCTCGCGCGCGGCCGCAAGAAGCGCGTGACTTCCGTCGACAAGGCGAACGTGCTCGAGTCGTCGCGGCTCTGGCGCGAGGTCGCGACCGAGATCGCCGCCGGCTTCCCCGACGTCACGCTCGAGCACCAGCTCGTCGACTCGTGCGCGATGCGCCTCGTCACGCACGCGAAGTCGTTCGATGTCGTCGTCACGGAGAACATGTTCGGCGACATCCTCACCGACGAGGCCGCCGTGCTCGCCGGCTCGCTCGGCCTCCTTCCGAGTGCCTCGCTCGGCAACGGCCGCTGCGGCCTCTACGAGCCGATCCACGGCTCGGCACCCGACATCGCCGGCAAGGGCATCGCGAACCCGATCGGCACGATCCTCAGCGCCGCGCTGCTGCTGCGCCACTCGCTGAACCTCCCCGCCGAAGCCGATGCGATCGAGCGCGCGGTGGACGAGGTGATCGCGAGCGGTGCGCGCACCGCCGACATCGTGACCGGCCCGACGGAGAAGGTGCTGTCGACCTCGGACATGGGCGCACGGATCCGCACCGCGCTCGCCGAGGACCCTGCCGTCGATCGCGCGTCGTACGCCGTCTAGCTCAGGCGACGTGCCGGCGCTGCTCGTCGGCATACCAGCTCGCCTGCGCGCGGAACGCGCCGTGTGCCGCGTCGAGCACGTGGTCGACGTCGCCGTCGGTGCGAACGACCGACTCGAGCGTCGCACCGAGCTCGCGCATGCGCCGCGCGGCCGTGCGCTCCGACCCGAGGTATGTCGCCGCGGAGCCCGCGACCACCGGCAGCGTCTCCTGGAGGTGGCGGTGGAGGATCGAGTGCAGCATGCGGCCGCGCTCGATGACGTACATCCAGCCGAGCGCCTCGAGGATGCTGTGGAAGCGCGGGATGTGCCGGCAGCGCGCGATCGTCATCACGTCGACGATGCCGAGCGCCGCGAGGTCCGAGCGAAGCAGGCGCGTGTGGATGCGCGCGCGGAGATCGATCACGTCGGTGAGCCCGCTCGTCATCTGCAGCGCGACCTCGACGGGCGCCTCGAACCCGTACAGCCGCGCGAGGAACGCACGATACGTCGCGAGGTTCGCGGGGGCGGCGAGCAGGAGCAGGCGCTGCGCGTCCGCGTCGGCTCCCGGCGCGCTCGTGCGATCGTCGACGCGCGTGAGGACAGCTCTAGGCGGCATCACGCGGGGTGCGGGTGGGCTGGGTGAGGGCCGCGGATGCCTCGCTGGCGCGCCGCATGCGGCGGTTCGTGCGCGTGTACCACTGCTGCTGGATCTCGAACGCGCGGCGAGCGGCGGCGAGGATCGAGTCGGGACGCGACTCCTTGCGCGTGAGTGATGCGGTCAGCGCATCGCCGAACTCGCGGAGGTGGCGGCCGCCCTCGGTGTGCGCGTCGAAGTAGGCGCGCGCGATCGGGAATGCGTCGCGCAGCCGAGGCGCGAGGTGCCGGCGGATCAGGCCGGCGAGCAGCGTGTGCCGCTCGACGACGAACAGGTAGCCGAGCGCGTCGCCGGTGCCGCGCAGCTCGATCGTCGCGTGCGGGAGCGTCGCGATGCAGTTCTCGGTCAGGCCGAGCGCCAGGAGGTCCTGATGCAGGCGGGCGATGCGAGCGCGCGCGCCCCCCGCCGCATCGACGACAGGCGGCAGGCTGGACGCCGCCAGCTCGACCGCCGATTCGAACCCGTAGATCCGCTCGAGATACGCGCGGTACTGCGCGACGGACGCGACATCCATGATCGCGAGACGCTGTGCGTCAGCCGCCGCGTGAAACGACGCCGTGAGCGAGCCAAGTCGCGCGAGCCAGGACGTCGCCGCCATGGAGGGTTCACGGCATGACCATGCAATCGCCATTCGCACCGTGCGGGACGCCGGATCGCGAGGATCTACCAGGGTCGCGTGGCGATTTCGCACGACGCGCGCCGTCGCGCGTAGCGATCGCGCTCGGCGAGGTAGCTCCCGACGGCGCGTCAGTCCGCTTCGACGGCGGCGACGATCGCGGACGACACGAGCGGACGCGCGACGTGGCGCTCGAAGCCGCCGGTGGTCGCGCGGTCGGTCTCTCCGGAGGTGCCGTCGGTGATCGCGACGAAGCGAGTCCCCAGCGGCGGCTCGAGCGCCCGGGCGAGGCGCACGACCTCGCACCCGTCGATCGTGGGCAGCGACAGATCGATCAGCGCGATGTCGGGGCGATGCTCGGCGACCAGCGCCAGCGCCGTGCGCGCATCGGGGGCGCGCGTGACCTGGTGACCGCGGCCGATCAGCAGCGTGGTGGTCACCTCGCCGAGCTCGTCATCGGCGGCGACGACGAGCACGCGCAGGCTGCGCGGACGCTCGAGCGCGCGCTGGCGAGCGGTGACGAGACGGTTGCGCGCGGCGTCGAGCGGGAACTCGGTCGCGGGCAGCCGCAGCTCGAACCGCGTGCCGACCTGCGCGCTCGTCGCGAGCAGCGTGCCCCGGTGCAGATCGACGAGCTGCTTCGCGAGCGCGAGGCCGAGGTTGAGGCCGCCGCCGCGCTCCGACGGCGCGAACAGATCGAACGCCTTGTCGAGGTGCGCGGGGCCGCCGGCATCGGTGATCTTGACGAACGCGTGGCCGAACTCGCGGCCCCACGTGACCGAGATCGTGCCGCCGGCCGGCGTGACGCGCGCCGCCTCGTCGAGGACGTTGACGAGCGCGTGCCCGAGGTGCGCGACATCGACCTCGACCGCGATCGCCTCTGACGACGGCGCCAGCGCGATCTCGCGGCCGGCGAGCTGCGCCTTGGCGTCATCGAGTGCGCTCTCGACGACCGCGCCGAGATCCACACACGTACGCTCGAGCGCGAGCGAACCGACGGAGATCCGCGTGATCGCGCGAAGCTCGTCGACGACGCGGCTCAGCCGTGCGAGCTGCGCGGCCGCGCGCGGGTCGATCGCGCCCTTCAGCGCGGCGAGCGGGCGACCGAGCTCGTCGGCGAGCAGCGCGAGGAGCTCGGTGTTGCGGCGGTCCGCTTCGACGAAGCGTGCCATGTCGCGCGCGAGCGCCTCCGCTTCCTGGCGAGCACGCTCCTCGATCAGGGCGCGCTCGGCGCGCAGCTCGGCGACCTCGAGCGTCCGCTCGTACAGCGCGATGAACGCCTGCGCCTTCGCGCGAAGCACGTCGATATCGAGCGGCTTCGGCAGGAAATCGACGGCGCCGAGATCGTACGCGCGCTTGACGCCGCCCGCGTCGTAGTCGTGTGCGGTGAGAAAGATGATCGGGACGTGCTGCGTCTTGCGGCGCGCGCGCACGAGACGCGCGGTCTCGTAGCCGTCCATCCCGGGCATCTGCACGTCCATCAGGATCAGCGCGAACTCTTCACGGAGCAGATGCGCGAGCGCTTCGCTGCCGGAGCGCGCGTAGACGAGGTTGCAGCGCAGCGGCGACAGCGTCGCCTCGAGCGCGACGAGGTTGGCGTCGTTGTCGTCGACGAGCAGCACGTTGGGTGCCGTGACCCCATCTCCGCGCACGACGCGCGGCTGAAACAGCTCCCGAGGCACCATTCGTTGATGACCATGCAGGGATTCGATCGCGGGTGCAAGGAACGTCGTCACCCGTACACAAACGCGTGCTCACTCTTAACGTGTGCGCGGGAGCGCCGTGCGTATTCGCTCGTGTGACGCTCGCGCACGGAGAAATGCAGCTAACCCGACGGATCTCGGGTAGCCAACCGCGAACGACACTTGCTAGGTAGACAGCTGTCACCCGTGCAGTCGGTCAGCGGCCTCCTCACCAAGCTCAACCTCGCCACGCGGCACCTCCATGCCGACGTGGACGATCCGTGGCTTGACCTGCTCCGGGGGGACGTCACGCTGGCCGACTACTCGACGCAGCTCGTCCGCACCTACGGCCTGATCGCGCCGTTCGAGTCCGCGTGCAAGTACACGCCGGGCGTCGCGCGGATGCTCGATTACCGCCAGCTGCTGCGCGCCGGCCTGATCGCGCGCGACCTGCTCGCGCTCGGCCTCACCCCGAGCGAGCTGTCGCGCATCCCGACCTGCCCCGCCATCACGATCTTCCGCGATGCGAGCGAGGCCTTCGGCTGGCTCTACGTCGTCGAGCGCAGCACGTTGCTCCAGGAGGGCGTGCGCCGCCACCTCATCCAGCGGCTCCCCGCGGTCGGCCAGGCATGTGCGTACCTCGGCGCCTACGAGGGTCACATCAACGACCACTGGCTCGCGTTCGGGCGCCAGCTCGACCGCATCGCCGCCGAGCAGCACAGCGAGCAGGACATCCTCGCGGCCGCCGAAGCCGCGTTCCGCCACACGCGCGAGTGGCTGAGCGCGCGGCGCAGCGGTTCGCGCAGCGTCGGCTA
>CAYUNM010000055.1:6139-18271 GCA_964446175.1 uncultured Kofleriaceae bacterium | reverse complement strand
GCCACACGCGCGAGTGGCTGAGCGCGCGGCGCAGCGGTTCGCGCAGCGTCGGCTAGCTCCGCAGCGACGACCGATTCGCGCGGACGACTGCAACCGCCGCCGGGAGCGCGTGTCGTGCTCTCGATGAAGGCGCTCCTCGCGACGGTGGCCCTCGCCCAGCTGCTCGACGTGCGCTCCGCGTGGCCTTGATCGATGGCCTGGGTGCGCAGGTCGCGCGCCGAGCAGCTGATCCTCGTCGGCGACGACGGCACGCCGGTCGTGCTCGCCGCGGAGACGCGCGAGCCGGGGCAGCTCGCGACGCAGGACGTCTTCCAGGTGTCGGCCGATGGCGCGTACCTCGCGTACGCGTTCGTCGACAAGCTGCACGTGCGCGCGGCCGATGGCGTCGAGCGCACGCTCGCGGACTACCGCGCGGGCTCGCAGATGCGCTTCTCGCCCGATGGTGCGCGGCTCGCGGCCGTCGTCGGGGAAGAGCACGAGCGCGTCGTCGTGATGGACCTCGCGAGCGGCGACGTGCACGAGGTCGCGCAGCTGCCCCAGCGGATCCGGCAGCTCGAGTGGACGCGCGACCGCCTCGTCGCGCTGGCCGGCAACGCGCTCGTCGCCATCCCGCAGGGAGCAGGCGCGCCGGCGACGCTGATGATCGACTGGGGCCTCGACCGCTTCGCGGCCGGCGGCGACCGCATCGTCGTGTTCGATCGCCAGGACAGCGGGACGCACGTGCTCGCGCTCGACGTCGCGGCGCCGCAGGACCTCCACGAGCTGCGCACCGTCGAGGATCCAGTGACGAACGCGGCGCTGACGCGCGACGGCACCCGCCTCGCGTTCACGACGCCGCTCGCGGTGTTCGAAGGTATCGGCGATGCGAAGCCGACGGTGATCAGCGACCGCGGCGGCGTCCACAGCCTGTGGTTCTCGCGCGACGGCCGCCTGGGCTACGCCTCCGACAAGAGCGCGACCGTCCTCGACGGCGAGCACGCGCAGCGCTTCGACAGCGACGGCACCATCGCGATGCTGCGCTTCGACGCGCACTCCAACGAGATGCTCGTCGCGACGCAGACGCACGCGTGGGGCGCCGCGAAGAAGCTCGCGACGCCGCCGCCCGGTCAGAAGCTGCTCGGCGCCGACCGGTTCGCAGGCGGCGTCGTGATGTGGACGTCGCACTAAGGCGCACTAAGGCCGCACTAAGGCTTCACGAACTTCAGCGCGAACAGATCCTGCGTGTGCGCGCGCGGGTCCTTCGCACCGGGATCCGCGTTCCAGTCGCGCGTGTCCTTCGGGTTGCGCATGAAGTCGTCCGTGCCCGCGAGCGTGAAGCCGGCCTTGACGACCTCGTCGCGGACGACCTGCTCGTCGATGCGGTGCAGCGGCTCGCACGCGTCGGTGCCGGTGCCGGGCTTCGCGCTGTTGTCGATCACGATGTACGTGCCGCCGTGCTTGAGCGCCGCGAACACCGCGCTGTTGAGCTTCGCGGTGTCGTCCTTCTCGGCCTTGACGTCGTGGTACGCGGCGACGAACGTCACGACGTCGAGATCGTGCGCGTCGGGCGGCAACGGCTCGTTCCAGCCTCGCATCACGTGCGTCGTGTGCGCGAGCGCCGGCCGCTGGAGGCGCGCAGCCCATGGCGTGTCCATCCATGGACCTCCCCAGTGCGGCGAGTCCTGCGCGATCACGCTGCCATTCGCGCCGACGGCGCGCGCGAGCAGCTCGCTCGTGTAGCCGGTGCCGGAGCCGAGATCGGCGACGTGCATGCCGGGCGCGATGCCGGCGAACGCGAGCAGCTCGCCGGGCTTTCGCTGCGCGTCCTTCGCGCGGTCGCCCGGATCGCGATCCCGTGCGTTGATGATCGCGTCGCGGTCGACGGAGGGATGGTGCGAGCACGCGACGAGGACGAGGACGAGGAGGAGGAGGAGCCAGCGCATGCGACGAGCGTAGAGACACTCGCAGGCGCGCGCGACTGCGACAGCGGCCTGGTACGCCGAGGGGGACGCCTTACCCTCGATCATGGAGCGCGCGGACGCTACAGAGCGCGAGCGGTGGGCGTGTCGTCGCGGAACGCTGGACGCAGCGAGCGATACAGCAGCGCGGCCGTCACGTTCGTGACGACGAGGACCGCCGCGCGCGAAAGATGCGCTGCGCCCACGATCGCGAGCGACGACCACGCCACCAGGCAGACACCGCTCGCCGCGACCGCGATCAGCGTCGGCCGCCGGCGCGTCGACCACGCGAACGCACCGTAGGCGGCCAGCGCGAACGCGCTCGACAGCATCCCCGGCACGCTGTAGCTCCAGTGCACGGGCTTGAGCGGCACCGCATCGAGGTGTCCCCAGTGCGTCGTGAGCGTCAGCAGCCACACGCGCGTCGACCGCACCAGCGTGGCGGCCGTGCACGTCGCCGCCGCGTACAGCGGCCAGCGTGGCAGCCGCGGCAGCCGCGCGCCGACGATCATCCCGATCGCGACGATGAACACGATGTCGCCCGCGATGTTCACCACCGCGAGCGTGAGCGACGGGACGATGGTCGCGATGTTCCGCGTCGCGAGCGATGCGATCTCGATCGCGACAAAGAACCATGACAGCCGCTCGTCGAGGACGATGCCGCGCTCCCCGCGACGCAGATCTGGATCGCGTGCCGCGAGCTTGCGCCGCGTCTCGTCGACGAGCAAGCCGCACAGCACGATGACGATGCCGCGTACGACGAGCGAGACCGGCGGCAGCGGCGCGATCCAGACCGTGCTCGGAGGCACCGCGAAGATCACGAGTCCGATCGCGGGCGGCGCCACCCACCAGCCACGACGCCCGGCGGCGATCGCCAGGCCAACGATCGCGACGATCTCGAGACCGGTCCAGCCTCCGTTGCGAAGCACGCGCGCCACGGCGAAGTCGTGGTCCTGAACCAGGACCTCGCGCGCGATCAGCGCCGCGCCCATCGCGAGCTGCGCGATGCATGCGATGACCGCACCGACGCGGCGGCGACCCGATAGCCGGCGGGCGCCCTGCGCGAAGCCCGCGGCAGCGACGAGCGTCGTCGCGAGCGTCACCGCGAACGACAAGACGATCGGCCGCGGCGTGAACGCAGCGCTACCGAGCGAGCTGCGCACGATCTCCCATGCGAGCTGCAGCACCCACGCGACCACGACCGGCGTCACGAGGCGAGCATACGCCAGACCGTGTGCTACCCACGAGGCGTGACCGATGCGTTCGACTTCTACCCGTGCCTCGTCGACGGCAAGCCGGCGTCGATCTACGTCAACCTCGGGTTCGAGGACGAGAGGCCGGCGGGCGCCGACGTGCGGTACTCGGTCGAGATCGCGATGCGCGATCCGGGGCCGCACGGTGCGGGTACAGCCGACGAGGCGGAGGTGCTGAACGCATTCGAGGAAGCGGCGATCGAGGCGCTCCGCGCGCACGGGCTCTTCTACGCCGGGCGGGTGCGCACGCAGGGCTCGTGGGAGATCGCGTTCTACGGGCCGCTCGGACGGCTCGCGCACGTCGAGGCGCTCGGCGCGCCCGGGCCGCGGCGCGTGCAGGTGCGCCAGGACGCGGATCCGGGCTGGCGCTACTACCACGAGCTGCTGCTGCCCGATGCCGAGCGGAAGCAGTGGATGGACGACCGGCGGCTCGTGCAGATCCTCGAGGAGCAGGGCGATCGGCTGATCACGCCGCGCGCCGTCGATCACTGGGCGTACTTTCCGTCGGCAGCGCAGCGCGATGCATTCGTCGAGCGGGTGCGCGCGCTCGGATTTGCCGCGGAGGCGGAGGGCGACGACGGCGGCAGCAAGCACGGCGCGCGGGCGACGCGCACCGACCCGATCGAGCTCGACCACATCCACGACGTCGTCATGCTGCTCGTCGATGCCGCCGAGGCCTGCGGCGGCGAGTACGATGGCTGGGAGACGTCTATCGAGCGCTAGCGAGCGTCGCCTTCGGGATCGGGGCGGCGGCCCAGTGCTCGATCACCGGGTCCGCGCCGCAGCGACGCTCGTAGTCCGCCGCGTAGTCGCGGGCCGACTGGCCGTCGAAGACGAGTGCCTTCGCGAGCTCGTGCGCGATCGCCGGATGACAGCCGTCGCCCTCCGAGAGCAGCTTCGCGAGACGCGCACGCCGCGCGGCGACGAACTGCTCCTGGTCGGCGCGACGTCGATCCGAGAGCGTCGGGTGGCGCGACGGCAGCAGCATCGTCGTCACGACGTGCGAGAGCATCACGCCCATGGCGAGCAGCAGCACGGCAAGCCGGAACCACGGAACGCGGGCGCGGACGGAAGGCGAAGTGCTCATGCAGGCAAGACGCACGTCGAGCGCGCGTGTTGCCGGGACGTCCCTGCGACGTCCCTGCGACACCTAGCGCGTGTGCGGGGTTGCGACGCGCGCGGCGGCCGTGGGCGCGTGGGCCGAGCCGGACGGCGAGCGATGCGAGCCGTCGTAGGCCATCGCCGCGGTCATCATGCCGACGGCGATCAGCGGGAGAACGAGCTTCTTGGCGCTACGGCGGCGGGTCTTCATGCATGCAGAAGATCGGATTTCGCGCGCCGAGTCCAATTTCTCGCATCGCTCGGGCGCCGGTCAGCGCTTGTAGCTGCCCGACGTGTCGCTCGCGGAGCTCGTGCTCGTGTCCGTCGCCGTCGAGCCGCCGGAGCGTCGTGCTCAGGCACGCGCGAGCGGATCGGCGCGTTGTGCGATCAGCTCACCTCGGCGCACGAGGTGCTGGAGCGCCGGCGTTTCGGCGTGTGGGCGCTCGCGTGGCAGGGCGCGCGTTCCGGAGAGGAGGTGCGCGCGCGCGGCATCGACGGCCGTCGCGAGGTAGTCGGCGATCGGCGCGGGCAGCGTGCCGGTCGTCTCGAGGTGGGCGGTGATGCCGGCCGAGACGCGCCGCGCATACGTGACGAGGTACATCGCGTCCTCGACGCCCGACTGGAGCAACTTGGGCTCGGCGAGCATCCGCTCGAGCGAGGCCTCGGCGGCCTCCAGCGCGATGCCGACGCGGCGGCGCTCGGCGACGACCGCCGTGCGGTCGGGGCTGCCGCCGGCGAGGCGCGCGTAGCGAGCGACCGCCTCGAGCATCGCGGCGAGCGCGTCGGGCAAGCGCAGGAGCTCGCGCGACGGGGCGAACAGCGCGGCCGCGAGTGCGATCGCGCCGCCGATCGCGACGTCGATGATGCGTGCGCCGACGACGTGCCAGTCGGCGTGACCGAACGCGGTGACGAGCACGAACACGGGCGTGAGGAAGAGCACGAACAGCCGGTAGCTGCGCGGGCGCGTGACGACGGCGATGACGGCGAGCGGGAACATCGCGATCGACAGCGTCAGCGGCGACCGGAACAGCAGCATCGCGGCGAGCGCGACGGCGGCGCCGACGATCGTGCCGATCACGCGCTCGGCGGCGCGGACGAGCGTCGGCCCGAGGTGAGGCTGCAGCACGACGAGCACGGTGACGACGACCCACGTCGGATGCAGCGGCGAGATCGCGCGGCCCGCGACGAGCGCGGCAGCGCCCGTGATCGAGACGCGCAGCGCGTGCCGGAAGATCGGGCTGCGCAGCGAGAGCGCGTCGCCGAGCGTGTCCCACGCGAGCCCGGTCGGTGCGGGCGCGGCCGCGACGAGCGTCGCCGGCATGCGATCGAGATCGCGGGCGACCTCGGCGACGTCGCGCGTGTACGAGACGAGCTCGGAGTCCCCGGCGGGTGACGGCCCGCCGTTGTCGCGGCGCGTGTAGAGGTCGCGGGCGATCGCGCGGAATGACTCCGCGAGGTCGTCGGGGACGCGGCCGCCGTGCTCGACCTCCTCGGCGAGCGCGATCACGTGGAAGAAGATCGATTCGGAGGCGCCGAGAATGACGCGCAGGTTCGCGCCAGCGGCACTCTCGCCGGAGCGGCGGGCGCGGAGCGCCAGCGCGGTCGTGCGCGCGTTCTCGATCGCGGCGCGAACGGCACGCTGATGCACGCGCGCGACCTCGGACCACTCGCCGCGCTGCGCGGTCGCGATCGCGTCGGTGTAGGCGGCGAGCGCGTCGAACACGCGGCCGATCGCGAGGCGAACCGGCAGGTGCGGCCAGGCCGGCAACGTGATCGTCGATGACAGCGCGGCCCAGGCCACGCCCGCCGCGAACCATACGCCCTCGAGCAACGGGCCGTGCCGCGACGCCGCGATCGCGGCGGAGATCGCGATCGACGTGCCGAGGCTGCCGGCCGTGGCGCCGAGCGCGCGCGCGAGCGACGCGGCGAACACGATCGCGAACGTGACGAGCGCAGCGATCGCGGGCGTGGCCGCCGCGAGTGCCGAGGCCGCGACCGCGATGCCGCCGAGCACGGCGAACGCGAGCGTTGCCAGCGCGCGCGTCTTGCGAGCGCCGCCAGGATCGGCGAGCGCGCCGAGCCAGCCGCCGAGCGCGACCCACGCGAGCTCCGGCCGGCCATACGCGCCGGCGAGGTAGAACGGCACCAGCGTCGCGACCGCCGCTCGCACGCCTTTCGCGAGGTCCGGAGCGACCACGGCGAGTCGCGCGCGCATGCAGCCACCTTAGCTCACGCGTTGCCGCTGCGGCGCCGCCGCGCGTCCTCGGCGTAGATCCGGAGGATCGCGAGCGCGAGCGACATCACCACCGGCCCGACGATCAAGCCCTTGAGGCCGAAGATCTCGACGCCACCGAACAGCGCGACGAACGTGATGATCGCGGGCGCCTCCGTGCTCCCGCGCACGAGCCGAGGCCGGATCACGTAATCACTCACGGTGACGACCGTCGCGAGCGACCACACGAGCTCGATGACGGCATGCCCCGGATAGCCGAGGATGAACAGCCCGACGGCGATCGGCACGATGACGGTCAGCACGCCGACGACGGGGATGAACGACGCGATCGCGGTCGCCGCGCCAAAGAACGCGGGCTCGGGCACGCCGGCGATCGCGTAGCCGATCGTCGCGAAGATGCCCTGCGCGATCGCGGTGCCGATCGCGCCGAGGAGCGTCGTGCGGCCGACGCGGCGGAACTCGGCGAACAGGTCCGCGGTGTACTCGGCGCGCAGCGGCAGCACCGCCTGTGCGCGGCGCGAGACCATATTCCAGTTGCGCAGCACGTAGTGCATCGCGAGCACGGCGAAGAACAGCGCGAGCAGCGTGCCGCCGGTCGCGGCCGCGATCGAGGTCGCGATGCCGACGGTGCGCGCGGCGGCGCCGTTGGCGAGCCCGCGGACGTGATCCTCGAGCTGCTGGTGCGAGACCCCGAGCCGGTCCGCCCACTCGCCGACCTGCTGGATCGCGCGGTCGACGACGCCGCCCGGCTTCATCTCGTCCATCACGCGCTGCGCGAGCGCGGTGCCCTGGACGACGAACAGCCACCCCAGCCCACCGAGCAGCACGACGAGCCCTACGATCGCACCCGCCACGGTGCCCGCGGCAGCGGCGCGCGTCCCGACCTGCGACTTCATGCGCTCGAAGAGCGGCTGCGCCATGAATGCCAGAAACATTCCGAGGAGAATGCCGGCGCCGATCGGCAGGGCGAGCCACAACACCGCGATCAGCGCGACGATGGCCGCCCACGTCAGGACCACGTGCTGTTCGCGCTCGACCGACGTTTCTGCCACAGCAGATGTCGCTGCAAGGGCTACGCCTGCCCACATCGGCCTGCCCCGGGCACACCCCAGCGCTGCCCGAAACATTTCCGGCAAGCGGCCGATACTCCTCGCGTGGACCTACAGGACTCGGCACTGGTCATCCTGCCCGCCGTCAGGGAGCGGGGCCGCCGGCTCTGGGCTTCCGCCGTCATCGGCCACACGTTGATCGTCGCGCTCGCGGGGCCGCTCGGCATCATGCCGCCGCTGCCGGTGTATCTGTTCGACCTGGCGATGCTCGCGATCGCGATCGCGCTCGCCGCGCTGCTGTTCGCGAACAAGGTCCCGGAGCGGTTCCTGCTCGTCGCATCGGGCGCGCTTCCGTGGACGGGGATGATGTCGATCGCGGCCTCGATGTACGCGACGAACCGTCAGGTCTACGCGCTGTTCTTCCTGCTGCAGATCGCGAACGCCGCCGTCGCGCTCGACACGCGCATCGCCACCGCGACGATCACGATGGCGGCGGGCTTCGCGATCCCGCTGCTCGTCCGTGCGGGCGGCCCCGACACCATGCCCTACATCACCGCGATCGTCGCCGGCAGCTACGCCGCGTTCGTCGTGCACCTCACGATGCGCCGCTCGCTCATCCGCTCCGAGCAGCACCGCGAGGCGGCATCGCAGTCGGCACGCCGGCTGACGATACAGCTCCACGAGCTCCAGCGCTCGAACCAGGAGCGCGACCGCCTGCAGGACCAGCTGCTGCACTCGCAGCGCATGGAGGCGATCGGCACGCTCGCCGCCGGCATGGCCCACGACATGAACAACGTGCTCGCCTCGGTGCGCAGCCTCGGGCACCTGCTGCTCGCCGACATCGTCGACACGAAGCAGCGCGCGGACGTCGATCAGATCATCGCGCAGACCGAGCGCGGTGCAGCGCTGACGCGCGGCCTGCTCGCGTTCTCGCGGCGCGGGCAGTACCGCAAGAAGATCGTGCGGCTCGACGAGGTCGTCCGCGTCGTGATGCCGCTGATCGAGCGCA
This sequence comes from uncultured Kofleriaceae bacterium, assembly GCA_964446175.1. Taxonomy (GTDB): domain Bacteria; phylum Myxococcota_A; class Polyangia; order Haliangiales; family Haliangiaceae; genus JABFXX01. The sequence goes on along the minus strand of CAYUNM010000055.1, from coordinate 9,689 downwards.
CGCTGCCGAAGTCGATCACGGTGAAGTGCGATCTGCGCCTCATCGACGCCAGTGTCGAGGCCGACGCGACGCAGCTCGAGCAGGTGCTCGTCAACCTGACGCTCAACGCGCGCGACGCGATGGATGGCGCCGGGACGCTGACGATCACGACGGACCTCGACGTCGAGACGAAGCAGGCCTGCATCGTCGTCTCCGATACGGGCTCCGGCATGGACGAAGCGACGAAGCGCCGCGCGTTCGAGCCGTTCTTCACGACGAAGCCGCAGGGCAAGGGCACGGGCCTGGGGCTGTCGACGGTGTGGGGCATCGTCGAATCGCACGGCGGCTCGGTCACCGTCGACTCCGCGCCGGGCAAGGGCGCGACGTTCACGATCCGGCTGCCGATGTCGAAGGCGCGTCCGACGACGATCGCGACGCGCGTCCTGTCCGAGCAAGCCGTCGTACGCGGCACCGTGCTGCTGGTCGACGACGAGCAGGCCGTGCGCACGACCTCGAAGCGGCTCCTCGAGCGCATGGGGCTCGATGTCGTCGCGGCCGAGAACGGCGCCGAGGCGCTCGAGCTGTTCAGCAAGCACGCGGCCGACATCCGCCTCGTCATCCTCGACATGGGCATGCCGGTGATGGGCGGCGCGGAGTGCTTCCGGCGGCTGCGCGAACGCAGCACCGTGCCCGTGCTGATCGCGACCGGCTACTCGAACGACGAGGAAGCGCAGTCGCTCGTCAGCGCCGGCGCGACGATCCTCGAGAAGCCATTCTCGTCATCAGCACTGAAGAACGAGGTGCTGCGCCTGATCACCAGCGAGCAGTCCGCTCGCCACGTTGCGGTGAGCCAGGCGCAGCTGCGCGCGATCTAGCGATCCGGCTGGTCCGCGGTGCCCGGGTTGCCTTCCTTCGTCGTGCCCGAGTTGCCCGTGCGATCCATGTCGCTGTCGGTGTTGACGTTCGTGCCGTTGGTGCTCGACGGCACGCTGTTCTTCACGTTGTTGTAGTTGCCCTTCTGGCGGGCGCCGTTCGTGTCGCTGTTGTTCTGGTTCGTGCGGCTCGCGTTATCGGTCGAGTTCAGCGTGCCCGCCGACGGCGACGTCGTCTGGCTCGAGGTCTGGTTCTGCGCGGGCGCGGCGCCGGTGCCACTCGCGTTCGCGTCCGTGCTGGACTGCACGCCCGCCGCGCCGGTCTGCCCGGTGCCGTTGACATCGGGGTTCGTCGTCGCGTTGCCGGTACTGCTGTTGTACGAGCCCTCGACGGGCGCCGGCGCGCCCGACGTCTGATCGCCGGTCGTGCCGTAGCTGTTGTTGGCGGGCGTGTTCACCGGATGATCGTGGTGGCACGCACCGAGGCCGAGCGCGACCGCCCCGGCGAACAGGATCGTCTTGATGCTAGTCATGGGAAATCCTCCTGGGTTTCCCCTCCGCAAGATCCGTGCACGTGAGCTGGCAGATTCGCTGAGCTATCATCGACGCGTGCGAATCCTCTTCGTCGTGATGGCTCTCGCCTCGGTTGTGGCCGCGGCGCCCGCTCCGATCCACGTCACGTACGACAGCGCGCACCTCGATCTCGACAAGCACACGCTGCAGTTCAAGCCATCGCGTGCGATCAGCGAAGCGACGATCACCGCGATCGGCGAGGACGGCAGCGAGCTCGGGAATGGCAGCGCGAGCTACAAGGACGAGACCGGCTGGCTCGCGATCACGTGGACGCAGCCGGCGGCGACGCGCGTGATGATGCTCGAGCTGCGCGTGGCGGCCGCCGACGGTGCCGCGACGAACGTCAAGCTCGTGCCGTGGTCCGTCGAGGTCGCGCACGAGGACGTCAACTTCGCGACGGACTCGGCGACGATCGAGCCCGGCGAGGCCGCGAAGCTCGATGCCGCGATCGACAAGATCAAGGACGTCGTCGCGAAGGCGTCGAAGTTCATGAAGGTGCGCCTCTACGTCGCCGGCCACACCGATACCGTCGGTCCATCGGCGAAGAACAAGAAGCTGTCGCTCGCACGCGCGACCGCGATCGGCAAGTACTTCAAGGCGCACGGCATCGCGGTGCCGATCGTCGTCGCGGGTTTCGGCGAGGACGTGCCGAAGGTGAAGACGGCGGACAACACCGACGAGCGCGCGAACCGCCGCGCCGACTACGTGATCGGTCCGGCGAGCGGACAGCCGCCGTTCGGCGGCGCGTACCTCAGGGCAAAGACGAGCTGGGCGCCGCTGCGCTGATCCCCGATGGCACGACGCGTGAATTCCCAGCGTGTGCATGAGCGTCGCACACGCGTGGCATCGATTTCGTGATGCGCCGCCCGGGCAGCGCTTCCGTGCCCACTACGAGCACGTGCAGCGGGAATCGCGCGCTGCGCGTGCCGCGCACATCGTCATCGGTGTGCTGCTGATCGCGGCGGGCATCGTGATGCTGTTCATCCCCGGGCCGGGAATTCTCGCGATCCTGTTCGGGCTCGCGATGATCGGCGGGATCTCGCGCCGCATCGCCGAGCGCATGGACCACGGCGAGACGCGCGTGCGCGGCTGGTGGGCCCGCCGCCGCCACGCCCCTCAGTGAGCCGCGAACACGTTCTCGGCGCGCTTGCCGGCCTCGCCGCTGCGCTTGAGCGTGATCCGCAGCAGCACCGGTGCGATCAGCTGATTCACGCCGACCACGCTGAGCAGCAGGACCGCCGCTGCTGGACCGAACGTCGGGAAGCTGTTGCGGATCACGACGACGAGCGCGAGTGATAGACCGGCCTGCGGCACGAGACCTGTCCAGCCGTACTTCGTCACCATGGGATCGGCGCCCGAGCGCGCGCACGCGGCGCGACACCCGACATAGAAGACACCCGCACGCGCGACCGCCAGCACGACGACGGGGATCGCCATCGCCCAGAGCTGGAAGATGTCGAGTCGGCTGCCGGCGAGCGAGAAGAACACGAGGAACACCGGCAGCTCGGCCGACTCGAAGCCGCGGAGCAGCTTGCTCGCATCGGTGCGCGAGAAGTTCTCGAGCCACACGCCCGCGCGAGCATGACGACGAGCGGATCGAGGTGGACGCGCGCGCCGATCTCCGCGACGACGACGCACACCATCAGCGCGAACATCGCCGCCCCCTTGCCGACGTGGCGCAAGAACACGGCGATGATCACGCCGATCACGACGCCGAAGCCCATCGACCCGAACAGCTCCCAGCCGACGGTCATGATGGTCTCCTTGAGATCGACCTCACCGCCGAGCACGGAGCCGGCGAGCGCCGCCACGACCGAGTAGATCACGACCACGACGAGATCGGCGAGCACGACCGTCGCGAGCACGACGCGGCTGACCGGACCATCGGAGCGCATCTCCGAGAGCAGCGCCATCACGACCGCCGGCGACTGCGCCGACAGCGCGACGCCGACGAGCCCGCACACGGCCAGCGCCTGCGTCATCGAGAGGCCACTGAACAGCGGCAGCATCGGTCGCAGCAGGAACAGGAGCGCGGCGAGCGCGAACATCGCGGCCACGACGCCGAACAGCGTGATCGCGCGCAGCGTCCCGAGGTACGGCCTGATGCGCTTCAGGTTGAGCTCGCC
>CAYUNM010000055.1:0-6039 GCA_964446175.1 uncultured Kofleriaceae bacterium | reverse complement strand
TGATCGCGCGCAGCGTCCCGAGGTACGGCCTGATGCGCTTCAGGTTGAGCTCGCCGCCCGCGGTCAGGCCGAGGATGCACGTCGCGACGTCGCTGACGATCTTCAGGGACGTCGCCATGTCGTTCGACACGAGGCCGAGCACGAACGGCCCGGAGACCACGCCCGCGAGCAGGTAGCCGGTCAGCCGCGGCAACCCGAACCGGTTGATCACGCGCGCGGCGAAGAACGACACGAGCAGCAGGTAGCCGAAGGCGAGCTCGGTACCGCCGCCGGCACCCCCCCGTGCTGAACCCGTGCACCGCCTGCATCAGCCCGGCGAGGGCGAGCACCAGGAGGACATCGACCACGGTCCCAGTATCACCGATCCTTTGAGCTCAAATCATCTATCGGAGGCGACTTCCTGGTAGGGGGACGGCTTCGGCGAGCTCCACATCGGGACATCGAGCCCCGCGATGCGGTTGATCGCCCACGCGCACGCGGTGATGACGACGATACCGACAAACACGCACACGAGCTGCAGCGGCTCGTGCATGATTCCGAGCGTCACGAGCAGCAGCGTCGACCCGGCGGGCGGATGGACGGCGCCGACGAGCACGAGCAGACCGCCGAGGATCGCGATCGCGCAGATGACGGCACCCGCCCGCGCCAGCGTGACCCCCTCCTGCACCGTCGACGGCTCGCCCCGCAGCCCGAACACGGCGAGCGCGCTGTACGCGACGAGCAGCGCGAGGCCGTTCGCGAGGATCGTGCTGCGCGGGCTCGAGGCGCGCGCGAGCGGGCGTTCGACAAACTCGTAGATGAGCGAACCGAGCGTGACGAACAGAAACGCGCTGCGCACCGTCACCGCGAGCGCGACCGCGATCGCGACGAGGACGCTCGCGGCAAGCGCACTCCACAGCGCGCCCGCGGACTCACCATGGCGCTTCGGCCACGCTTCGCGTACGCCTGCATTCTCGGCTTCTCCCATGCCACAGGCCGATGCAAGTCACATGCGCTCCTTGAGCCCCGCGCGTACGAGCCACACGTTGACCGGATAGCTCGTCGCGAACCCGACGAGCATCGCGATCTGCATCATCACCCAGAACACGGAGGTCGTCTTGTCGTACGGGTGGCCGAGGATCGCGAACCGCGCGATCGCCATCCAGCCGTACATGCCGACCTGCCACGCGAGGAGCGAGAGGCTATCGGCCTTCACGGCCGCGACGATGCCGCGCTTGAGGCCGAGGTGGCGCATCGGCGCGATCGTGAAGTACTGAAACACGAGGCCGAACGCGAACGCCGCCGGGAGCGACACGAGCCAGTCTCCGAAGATCGCGTAGCCCGCGAGCGAGAACGGCGCCGCGATCGTGATCGCGGCCGCGACGATGTCGCCCAGCGTGCAGCCGGCGCCGCAGTGCGTGGTCGCCTTCGCCGCCGCCACGCCGAGCGGCGGATCCTCCGTGCGCGCGCGTCCGAGTCGCAGGTACGCCGCGGCGCCGAGCGGCCCCGCCCACAGCGCGGTCACCGGCCACACGATGCCCATGATCCACATCTTCGGTGGATGTCGAATGACGTCGACCGCGACGAGCACCGCACATGCGACGCATGCCGAGAGCCAGATCCAGAGGATCACGTTCGTCATGCACGACGGTGCAGCAAGCACCGAGCCAGTCAGGCGGTCGGGCGCCAGGCTTCGCGCAGACGGCCGAGGAACAGCGACGCCCAGCGCTCGGGCGAGGACTCGGCGATCGTCGCACACAGCAGCTCGTGGCGGCGGCGGCGCTCCGAGAGCGGCATGCGCAGCGCGTAGTCGAGGTCGGCGGCGAGACCATCGGCGTGGTACGGGTTCGTCAACACCGCGTGCGCGAGCTCGGCGGCGGCGCCCGCGAATCGCGAGAGCACGAGCACGCCCGGCTCCTCGGCGCGCTGCGCGGCGACGAACTCCTTCGCGACGAGATTGAGCCCGTCGCGCAGCGGCGTGACCAGCGCGATGTCGGCGAGCCGGTAGAGCTGCGCGAGCACGCGGTGATCGTAGGACCGGTAGAGGTAGCGCACGGGCACCCAGTCGGCCTCGCCGTAGCGACCGTTGATGCGGCCGACGAGCTTCTCGACCGTGACGCGCAGCTCGGCGTACTCGGGGACCTCCTCGCGCGACGGCACGGAGACCTGGACGAGGCAGATCTGCGAACGCCACTCGGGGTAGCGCTCGAGCAGCGCCTCGAACGCGAGCAGGCGCTCGGGGATGCCCTTCGAATAGTCGAGGCGATCGACGCCGAGGATCATCCGGCGCGGCCCGAGCACGGCGCGCAGCCCGGCGACCTCGACATCGGCGGCGGCGTCGCCCGTGTGCTTGAACGTGAGCGGATCGATGCCGATCGGCAGCACGCCGATGTGCGGCACGCGCTGGGGCCGCCGCGCGCGCTGATCGTGCGAGCGCAAGCACGCGCGGAAGTTCTCCGCCCACTGCTCGGTGTGAAAGCCGACCAGATCGAAGTCGCGCATCGCGGCGAGGATCTCGCCGGCCCAGGGCAGCGTCTCGAACACGTACGGCGGCGGAAACGGCACGTGCACGAACAGGCCGATCGGCCCCCAGTAGTGACGCTCGCGGGCGGCGCGCGCGAGCAGCAGCAGATGGTAGTCGTGAACCCAGATCGTGCCGTCCTTGGTCACGAGGTCGACCGCGTGACGCGCGTAGTGATCGTTGACCTTGACGTACGCCTTCCAGTCGTCGTCGCGGAAGCGCACCCGGCTCGGGAACCCGTGCAGCAGCGGCCACAGCGCGCGGTTGCAGAAGCCGCTGTAGAAGTGCTCGCGCCAGTCGTGCGGCATGTCGAAGGACGCGCGAATCGGATGTCCGCTGTCGTCGATCGTCAGCGTCTCGCCGGTGCTGCCTTCGATGCCGCTCCAGCCAAGCCATACGCCATCGAACGTGCGCAGCGCGGGCTCGAGCGCCGCGACGAGGCCGCCGACCTGGCGATGCCTCCCGCTGACCTGGGTCGGCGTGCGGTTCGACACGACGACGAGGCGCGCGCGGGCGGCGGTCGAGGTCTGCGCCGGGAGCTCGAACCGCGGTGGTGCGATCGCATCGTCGCTGCGGCGGACGTCGAGCAGCCAGCGCAGGAACCCGCGGACCTCGCGCGGTGACGGCAACCAGTGGCGAGCGCGACTGGGACGGCGCTGGAGGTTGCGCACGGCGATCGCGAGATCGTTGTCTCCGAGCGCGGCGAACATGTCCTCGTCGGTCTCGTCGTCGCCGATCGCGATGATCGGCACGTCGGGCAGCCGCTCGCGCACGCTGGCAACGGCGGTGCCCTTGTGCACCGAGCGCAGCCGCACCTCGAGCATCTCGACGCCGTCGATGCGCTCGCAGTGCGTGTGCGTCTCGAGCCACTCCTCGCACGCGAGCTCGGCCGCCGCGATCGCCGCCTCGCGCTGCTCGCGATGCACGCTGCGCCAGTGCAGCGCCAGCCCGACGGACTTGTGCTCGACGCGCGTACCCGGATACTGCAGGAACTCCGTGAGCGTGCCGGCGAGCTCGCGCAGCTCGGGCACATCGTGGCGCGGCGCTGTCCATGGCCCGGCGCACCGGTGCCACGCGCCGTGCTCGGCGAAGAACCACGCGTGCGGGAGGGCGGCGCACATGTCATCGACGAGACGCTGCGGCCGGCCGGTGACGATGACGATCTGGACGCCCGCCGCGGAGAGCTCCCCCAGCAGCTCCGCGGCGGCCGCGTCGAGCACGGCTTCTTCGGGCCGCGCCGCGAACGGGATCAGCGTGCCGTCGAGATCGAGCAGCAACGCGACGCGATCGCGCCGGATCGCGGCAAGCCAGGTGGGGTCGGTGAACAGATCGGATCCGCGCATGTCTCCTGCGAGGCGACTGGCGGCCCGACCAGCCCGATTCCTGCGGCCGTCGTGGCCGCACCCTTCAAGAAATTAGTTTGTGTACAAAGCATATTATCACGCGGGGCAAATTGCAACCGTTCTCACGCGTCGAGCACGATGTCCTTCGCGCAGCGCGCCTGACACACGAGGATCAGGCCCTTCGCGCGGTCGCCCGGCGTCAGCGCGTCCTGCGTGTCCATCGCGACCTTGCCCGAGACGAGCTTCGTCTTGCACTGGCCGCAGATGCCGGAGCGGCACTCGAACGGGAGCGAGATGCCGTTCTCCTCGGCGATCTCGAGCACCGTCTGCTCGCGCGTCGCCTCCGCCGTCTTGCCGGACCTCGCGAAGCTGATCGTGGCGGTGTCGGCGACCTCGACGGCCTCGGCGGCGGCCGCCTCCTCGATCGACATCGGCGGCGGCGCGAGGAACGCCTCCTGATGGATCTCGGCGTCGGGGATGCCCATGCCGACGAGCAGCTGGCGCATCGCCGTCATCATCGGGTCGGGGCCGCACAGCATCACCGGCCCGTGCTCGAAGCTCGGGATGAAGCTCTCGAGCATCTCGCGGCTGATCTGGCCGCGCGCGCCGTCGTGCTCCGCGTCGGGATCGTTCGTCAGCGTGACGAGCACGTGGAGGTTCGGGTAGCGCGCCGTCAGGTAGCGCAGCTCCTCGGCGAAGATCACGTCCTGCTTCTTGCGGACCGAGAAGACCAGGTAGATGTCGCCCTTCCAGCCGCGGTCGGTCAGGCTGCGCGTGATCGACATCATCGGCGTGATGCCAACGCCGCCCGCGATCAGCGCGACGCGCTCCGCCTCGTGACCCGCGAAGTAGAACTTGCCCGACGGCGCGCCGATCTTGATGCGCATGCCCTCGCGCCAGTTCTCGTGGATCCACTTCGACGCGAGCTGCGCGCGCTTGACGCTGATCTCGCAGTAGTGCTGGCGCGTCGGCGACGACGCGATCGTGTAGCTGCGATTGACGCGCTTGCCGTCGATCTCGAGCTTGAGGTTCAGGTACTGCCCCGACACGTGCTCGAACGGCAGCTTGCCGCCGTCGGGGTTGACGAAGCGGAACGTCTTGACGTCGTGGGTCTCGTCGAAGATCCGCGCGAGCACGAGCTCGCCCGACCAGAATGGCTTCTGCTTCGGCACCTCGCTCTTCGCCGCGAGCAGCTTCTGGTGCGTGCCTGCGAGCTCCTTGCGCAGGTCGACGTAGTGCGAGCCCATGCGCCACAGGTACGACGCGCCGACGACGGCCGCGAACACGAGCGGCGGGCGCGTATCGGACTTGACGAGCAGGTAGTAGTGCACGACGCCGCCGATGCCGACGAGGTACGCGAGGCGATGCAGCAGCTTCCACTTCTTCGCGCCGAGCCGGCTGACCATGCCGTCGGTCGACGTGATCGCGAGCGGCACCATCAGCAGCAGCGCGCCCATCCCGAACCAGATGTACTGGCGCTCGATGATCTCGGTGATCGTCGAGCCGATCGAGCCGTCGCGGTCCCACCAGAAGAAGATGAAGAAGTGCGCGAGGATGTAGCTGAAGCCGAGCACGCCGAGGCGGCGGCGGATCGCGATCAGCTGGTTCCACCCGGTGATGCGCCGGAGCGGCGTGATCAGCAGCGACAGCGTGATCAGCCCCAGGCCGAGCAGGCCGGTCGTGCGGATCGCGAAGTTGACCTCGTTGACGCCGAGGCCGCCGTGAAACGCATCCCAGATCAGGAGCGCGGCCGGCACGAGGCCGTTCACGAGGACGAGCGTCTTCGCGAACTGGTTGTCGATGACCTTCCTAGAAGTACTCATCGAGATTCATCCCCGTGTAGAGGCTCGCGACCTGATCGGCGTAGCCATTGAACATCAGCGTCGCGCGGCGGCCGCTCTCGCCGATGCGCTGCTCGGTCGCCTGCGACCACCGCGGGTGATCGTGGTGCGGGTTGACGTTCGCGTAGAAGCCGTACTCGCGCGGCGCGCGCTTGTTCCACGTCGTCGGCGGCTGCTTGTCGACGAGCGTGATCTTGACGATCGACTTGATCCCCTTGAAGCCGTACTTCCACGGGACGACGAGCTTCACCGGCGCGCCATCCTGCGCGGGCAGCTCCTCGCCGTAGAGGCCGGTCGCGAAGATCGCGAGCGGGTGCATCGCCTCGTCGATGCGCAGGCCCTCGACGTACGGCCA
>CAYUNM010000054.1:0-57838 GCA_964446175.1 uncultured Kofleriaceae bacterium | reverse complement strand
TAGACCACGGATTCCGCGAGGTTCTTGATGTGGTCGCCGATCCGCTCGAGGTACTTGCAGACGCTGGTCAGCGGGAGCACGCGCGTGACGCTGGCGGGATCGGTCGCGACGTGGGCGAGCAGCTCCGCGAACAGACTTGCGTTCAGCTTGTCGATGTTGCGGTCGGCCTCGATCACGGCGGTCGCCTGGTCGGCGTTCTTCGCGACGAACGCGTCGAGCGCCGCGTGGAGGTTCTTCTGGACGAGCGCGGAGAGCGGGTTGAGATCGACGCTCGGCTCGAGGCGCGGCAGCGGGTTCAGCTCGACGGCGCGCTTCGCGATGCCGGCGGCGAGATCGCCGATCCGCTCGAGATCGGTGACGAGCTTGAGCGCCATCGTGATGAAGCGCAGGTCGGAGGCGACCGGCTGGCGCGTCGCGAGGATCTGGAACGCCAGCTCGTCGCAGTCGATCTCGTCCTGGTCGATCTCGTGATCGGCCTGGATCACCTGCTTCGCGAGCGTGACGTCGCGCTCCTCCAGCGCCTCCATCGCGCGCACGATCTGCTGCTCGCAGCGGCCGCCCATCGCGCACAGCCGATCGCGCAGCGTGCGCAGCTCCTGCTCGAAGTCCTTGTTCGTGTGCGACGTGATCATGCGGCCACCTGGGTTTGGGCGTTGGGGAGTTGCAACCAGAAGATACTGCCTCGCGGCGTGTTCGGCTCGACGCCGACCTCGCCGCCCATGCTCTCGACGAGGTGCTTGACGATCGACAGCCCGAGCCCGGTGCCGCCGGCCTCGCGCGAGCGGCTCGGATCCGCGCGGTAGAACCGCTCGAACACGCGCTCGCGGTGCTTGTCGGCGATGCCGGCGCCGTCGTCGCGGATCTCGATGCGCACGGCATCGGGGAGCTCGGTCGCCTGCACCCAGACGTGGGCGCCGCCGTACTTGCAGCCGTTGTCGATCAGGTTGACGAGGATCTGGTCGAGTGCCTTGGCGTCGGCCTTCACGCCGAGCCCCTCGGGGACCTCGATCGCGACCGCGATGCCGCGCTTGTTGTCGACGGCGCTGAGCGACTGCTCGGCGATCGCGCGCACCTGCACCGGCGCGATGTCGAGCCGGTACTGGCCCGCATCGAGGCGCGAGAGGTCGAGCAGGTCGGCGAGGATGCGCGCGAGGCGCTCCGCGTTGCGGTGCAGGCCGTCGATCAGCTTGCCGGCCATCACCGGATCGTCCTTGGCGCCGGCGAGCAGCGTCTCCGCGTTCGCGCGGATCACGGCGACCGGCGTGCGCAGCTCGTGCGAGACGTTCGCGACGAAGTCGCGGCGCACCGTCTCGAGGCGGCGCATCGCCGTGACGTCCTCGAGCAGCAGCACGCAGCCGGGCCGCCCGTACGTGCGGGCGACACGGATCAGTGCGCGCGGGCCGTTCGGCAGCTGGATCTCCGCCGTCGCGTCCTTCGTGTCCTCGACGAGTAGCCGCAGCTCCGGCACGCGCACGAGCTCGAGCAGCGACTCCGTGATCATCGTGCCGGGTGCGCCGATCATCTTGCGCGCGGCCTCGTTGAGCATCTCGATGCGGCGGTCGCCGTCGAGCGCGATCACGCCCTGCGTGAGGCCATCGGCGACGGAGCCGAGCAGCGTGCGCTCGCGCTGCAGGGCGTCGCGCTGGCTCGCGACCTCACCGGCGAGCGCATTGATCCACTGCGCGATCTCGCGCTCGGGACCGCCGACCGACGCCGTCGGCAGCCGGCGCTTCGGATCGCGCACGAGCTGGTGCGTCGCGTCGGCGAGGCGACGCAACCGGCGGTTCATCACCACGGCGGTGACGAGCGCGGTCGCGACGACGAGCGCCAGCGCGACCAGCCCGAAGATCATGCGATCTGCTCGCTCACTTCGTCGGGCTCGCTCTTGAAGCGATACCCGACGCCGCGCAGCGTCTCGATGTACGCGCCGGCGTCGCCGAGCTTCTCGCGCAGCCGCTTGACGTGCGTATCGACGGTGCGCGTCGTGACGTCCGCGTCGATGCCCCACACGTCCGAGAGCAGCGCATCGCGCGTCTGCACGCGGCCGCGGCGCGACAGGAACTGGTGGAGCAGCCGGAACTCGAGCGCGGTCAGCGAGACCTCGGTCTTGTCGACCCACGCGCGGTGCGCGTCGCGATCGATCTCGAGCCGCCCGAAGCGGATCAGCGACGGCTCGCCCTCGGCGCGCTGGCTGCGGCGCCGGAGCTGCGCGCGGATGCGCAGCACGAGCTCGCGCACGCTGAACGGCTTGACGACGTAGTCATCGGCGCCGACCTCGAAGCCCACGACGCGATCGATCTCCTCGCCCTTCGCCGTGCACATGATGACCGGTACGTCGCGCGTGCGATCTCCCTCGCGGAGCCGCCGGCAGATCTCGGTGCCCGAGAGATCCGGCAGCATCAGATCGAGGACGATCACGTCGGGCAGCGGGTCGGTCGTCGCGGCCGCGATGCCCTGCCGGCCGTTGTGCGCGAGCCGCACCTGGAAGCCCTCGGAGCGGAGGTTGTATTCGAGCGTGGTCGCGAGGTCGACCTCGTCTTCGATGACCAGCACCAGACCGCTCATATCGACACCTCTAGCATGCCTTCCGTGACGGTGGCGTGACGGATTCGGAACACGACGGAGGCATCAATCCGGCAGCTTGGGAGCCGCGCCCGGCAGCGTGTAGCGCAGGTTCAGGAACACCATGTTGAGGCTGGCATTCGACGGCTTGCCCATGCCGACCGCCCACGGCTCGCGGGACAGGTACGAGTACTGCCCCATCACGTTGAGCGCGCCGTACTTCGCGTCCTTCCAGAACGTCTGGTTGAACCCGATCGTACCCTCCATCAGATCCTTGTTCTGGCTGGTCGGCGAGCCCGGGTAGCCGTAGCCGACGCACGACGCCGCACTCGCGCACGGCGTACCGGCGACCGCATCACCGACCGACTTGTCGATGCCGAGGTAGCTGAAGTAGCCGAACAGCAGCGTCGTCTTGTTGACCGTCGCCTCGATGCCGTCGACCGTCGACCACGACGTCACGGTGCTCAGCGTGCCGTCGGCGTGGACGACGAGGTCGGGCGCCTGGCCGAAGATGTAGCGCCCGCCACCCGAGCTGTAGAAGTTGTTCGAGATGAGGTGGATCTCGGGGGTGCCGACGTTGAAGTTCAGGAACCCACCGAGCCCGGTCGCCGAGAACGTCTGGTCCTTGTTCGGCGCGAAGATCTTGAACTGGCGCTCGACGCCGCCCGCCTCGACGTGGATCGACTTCGTCGGGTCGACGGCGACCTTCACGATGACGTCGGGCAGGAACGTCGGCGCGTTGACCGTCGTCGTGCCGTTGTTGAGCTGCGTGCCGGCGAGCCCCGAGTACGCACCCGGCAGCGTGATCGTGCTGCCGCCGGCGGAGCCGCCGATGTACTGCTCGGCCTGGTCGATCGCGATCGCGGCCGAGACCTGCTTCGACGGGTGAACCGCGAGACGCAGCTCGGGGATGCGGCCCCACACGAGACCCGCCTGGTAGTTCACGTCGACGTTCTGCGTGTAGAAGATGTCTCCCGGCAGCGGCGAGATGCCGGAGCGGCCCGGCGTGATCAGGCTCCAGCTCTGGCCGGCGAGCAGCTCGAGCTTGCCCTTCTTGACGTCGACCCAGTAGAGGCGCGAGCGCAGCGTGTTGCTGTTGCTCGACACCGCGACGTTGCCCGGGTTGTTGCCGAGGAAGTCAGCCTCCATGTAGCCGATCACGTGCGAGCCGGCGACCGGCGCATCGATGCGAAACCCGACTCGCGAGTTCTGCATGCTCAGCCGGCTCTCGGACAGCTCCGTGTTCGGCGGGCCGTACGGGATGGCGCCGAAGTTCGTGCCGATGCCACCGCCGGCGGCCTTGCTGCGCCACACGCCGGTGAAGTCCATGAAGCCGATCGGCGTGATGTACGCGCTGCCGATCTTGAACGACGTCGGGGCCGGCTCGTCCGCGGCGGGCGCCGGCGCCGGCGCGGCGGGCGGGGCGGTCTCGACGACCGGAGGCGGCGCCGTCACCGGCGGGGCCGGAGGCGCGGGCGGCGGTGCAGGCGGCGGCGCTTCGGTGTTGCTGCCGGCGCCGGGCGGCGGCGTCGGATCCGCGCCGGCGGGCGCGGGCTGGGCAAGCGCCGGGCCGGCGCCAAGCAGAACAGTCGCGGTCACGAGACCAAGTCGCTTCGTCATGATTGGCGACACCTTGTCTTCAATAGATGGCGGCCATGTGACGCCGCAGGGGCAGCAGTGTCAAACCTGCATCGGGATCATCGATGATGCGGATTCTGGTACCTACCGGGCAGGCCGCCATGCCCGTGCCCTGACATTTTTCCGCGCGATTCGGGAGCGATTCCCGTCGCCCGCCATGACGTCGAGCGCATTTCGCCGACCTGCGCGTGGCAAGCGGCTTGCTCGTGCGCCTCGCCATCACGGGAGGCTTCATGCGCCAGCTGGTCGTGGTCGTCGTCGTGGTCGTTCCGGCTGTTGCCGTGGCCGATCCGCTGCCGTGGCACATCGATCCGATCCTGGTCGGCGCGTTCGGCGGCGGGCACGGGCGGGGAGGCCGCGCGCCTCACGGCTGGTTCCTCGGTGCCGATACCGGTCACGCGTGGTTCATCGGTACGAGCGACGCGGCCGCACGCGCGACGTCGACGCCGAGCGACAGCGGCTGGTGCTTCGGCGCCCGCGCCGGCTACCAGCTGCCGTCGGGGCTCGCGGTGGAGGCGGGCTTCGACAAGCTCGGCGTCGATGCACCGGACGGCACGGGTGCGCTCGATGCGGTCTCCGGCGGCATCCGCTACTCGCCGCCGCGGCGCGCGACTGGCTCGTCGACCTCGGCGGCATTCACCACATCCCGACGATCACGATCGGAGTCACCGCCGGCTTCGGCGGTTGAGAGGAGGACTCATGCGTTCGGTCTGGCTCGTTCTCGTCGCGGCGACTGCCGCGTGCTCGTATGCACACATCGGATCCGGCGAGGTCGGCGTCGTGAAGACGCCCGATGGCGTGCGCCCCAAGCCTCTGCCGCCCGGCGACTGGCACGTCGGCATGTTCGATCACACCACGACGTACAGCGTGCGCTCGCAGGAGAAGGAGGAGCGGCTCGACGTGCAGTCGGCCGACGGCCTCGGCATCACGCTCGACACGTCGATCCGCTATCACGCGGTTCCGGAGGAGGTCGTCGCGCTCGATCGGAGCTCGGCCCCGATTACTACGCGGTGCTGATCGGACCGACGTTGCGCTCGCAGGCGCGCCGCGTCGTCGGGCGCTTCAAGCCCGAGGAGATCTACTCCACGCAGCGCGAGCTGATCGAGCGCCAGATCCGCGAGGGTGTCGAGGCCGCGATCAAGGGCCGGCACATCCAGCTCGAGGCGGTGCTCGTTCGCAACGTCGCCTTGCCGGCCCAGATCCAGCAGAAGATCACCGACAAGCTCGCCGCCGAGCAGGAGGCGCTGCAGATGAAGTTCGTGCTCGCCAAGCAGGAGGCCGAGGACGAGCAGCGGCTGATGCAGACGAAGGCCGAGGCCGAGCGCAAGAAGATCGAGGCCGACTCCGAGGCCGAGACAGAGCTGACCGGCGCGAAGGCCGCCGCCGATGCCACGCGCGTCGCCGCCGAGGCGGCCGCCGACTCCAAGCGCATCGATGCGAAGGCCACCGCGGAGTACGAGAAGACGGTCGGCGTCTTCTTGACCGCCTCGATCCTGAAGCTGCAGGAGATCGACGCGTCGAAGGCACTCGCGGCCTCTCCGAACGCGAAGCTCGTGCTGATGGGCGGCAGCGGCGCGCAAACCCTGCTGGATCTGCGCGGCGCCGTCGCGAAGTGAACCGTTTCGGCGGCCGCGGGCTCTCACGGGTATGTGCGAGCTGCTCGCGATGTCGGCGCGCAACCCGACGAGCATCCAGGCCTCGCTCGGCGAGCTGGCGCGTCATGGCGGCGGCACCGGCCCGCATCGCGACGGATGGGGGGTCGCGTACATGGAGCGTGGCGACGCGTTCCTCGTACGCGAGCCGGAGCCCGCGCACGGCAGCGATCTCCTCGGCTTCCTGCAGGCCCGCGATCCGCGCAGCGATCTCGTCGTCGCGCACGTGCGCCGCGCCACGCAGGGCGACCGCATGCTGCGCAACACCCAGCCGTTCCAGCGCGAGCTCGGCGGCCGCACGCACATCTTCGCGCACAACGGCATGCTGCCGGGCATCGAGAGCGATGGGCGGTTCCGCGCGCGCTGGGCTCGTCCCGTCGGCGATACCGACTCCGAGCACGCGTTCTGCGCGCTGCTCGACCGGCTGCGGCCGCTGTGGGACGAGCGCGTCCCGACACTCGAGGAGCGCTTCGACGCCGTCGCGGAATTCGCGAAGGACCTGCGCACGCGCGGGCCGGCGAACTTCCTCTACAGCGACGGCGAGGTCATCTTCGCGCACGGCCATCGCCGCAAGAGCGACAGCGGTGCGATCGAGCCGCCGGGCTTGCACGTGCTGTGCAGACGCTGCATCGAGGCGAGCGAGCAGGAGGTCGTGCTCGTCGCGAGCGTGCCGCTGACCACGGAGCGCTGGCGTCCGCTTGCCGAGGGCGAGCTCGTCGTGATCCGTGAAGGCCGCATCGTCGCGTCGAGCTCCTGAGCGCACGCTATGCGCGAACCCTTTGTGCGCGCGGCGGCTCTAACAAGACATGAAGACCAACGAAGCATCCGTCGATCGCATCCTGCGGGTCGCGCTCGGGCTCGCGCTGCTGCTGCTGGTGTTCGTCGGGCCGCGGACGCTGTGGGGGCTCGTCGGCCTCGTGCCGCTCGCGACCGGCATCGTCGGCTTCTGCCCGCTGTACAAGGTGCTCGGCATCGATACGTGCCGCCTCGAGCGCCGGAGCGTCGCATGAGTCAGATCAAGCCGTTTCCACATCACTACACGGTCGAGCTCGCGGACCGTCAGCTGCGTGCGCCCGGCAAGGCGCCGATCGCCGCGGGTGCGCCCGTGCAGTTCGGCGGTACCGACGAGGTGTGGAGCCCCGAGGAGCTGCTCGTCGCGGCGGCGCTCGAGTGCCTGTGGACGACGTTCGAGGCGTACGCGCGGCATGACGCTCTCGTCGTGATGAAGTGGGCGAGCAGTGGCACGGCGGTCCTCGAGAAGGGCCATCCGGTGCCGACGTTCTCGTCGATCACGCTGCACGTCGAGCTCGAGGTCAGCGCGCTCGATGTCGACCGCGCGCGCCGTCTGCTCGAGACAGCCGAGCAGCGCTGCATCGTCTCGGCGGCGCTGAAGGTGCCGGTCGTGCTCGACGCCAGCGTTCGCGCGCCGTGACTCAGCCGAGGCGGTCGAGCACGCGCGCGAGCTTCGCGCGGACCTCTTCCGCGATCGGGCGCAGCGTCGGGTCCGCGGCGGCGAATGTCTCCATCGGATCGACCGCCGTCACGACCGTGCGTGCGCCGTCCTCGTAGACGGTGACGTTGCACGGCATCATGACGCCGGCGCCGAGGTCGGCGGAGAGTGCCTTGTGCGCGAGCGTCGGGTTGCACGCGCCGAGGATCTTGTAGCGGCGGAACTCGAGGCCGAGCTTCGCGCGCAGCGTGCTCTGGACGTCGACCTCGGTCAGGACTCCGAACCCTTCGGTCTTGAGGGCGTCGGGGAGCTTGGCGAGCGTGGCGTCGTAGTCGAGCGGGAGCGTCTTCGTGATTCCGGGGGCCATGCTCGTGAGAGCCCGCGGCGGCCGAAAGGGTTCAGCGGGAGATCGCGTCGAGGATCGCGCCGCGCACGGCCGCGCGGACGGGAGCGGGGACCGCGTCGCCGGGGATCGCGCGGCACATCGAGACCGTGCGCTTGAGCGCATCGCAGGC
This sequence comes from uncultured Kofleriaceae bacterium, assembly GCA_964446175.1. GTDB lineage: Bacteria > Myxococcota_A > Polyangia > Haliangiales > Haliangiaceae > JABFXX01. Next base: position 50,021 of record CAYUNM010000054.1, on the reverse strand, counting down.
ACCCGTGCAGCGCGGGCAGCTCGCGAGGTGCGCCTCGATCTTGACGCACGTCGCCTGGTCGATCTCGGAGGCGGCGTACGCCGACAGCTCCTGCGCGAGCGCGGGGCACGGCTCGGGAGCGGAGGCGATCGAGCCCGCGAGGTGCTCGCGGATCGCCATGCGCGCGCGGTGCAGCCGGCTCTTCAGCGCGCCGACCTCGATGCCGACGACGTTCGCGGCCTCCTCGGCGCTGAGCCCCTCGACGTCGCGCAGCACGAGCGCCTCGCGCTGCTCGGCAGGGAGCGCGGCGATCGCGGCGGAGAGCGCCTCGCCGATCTGGCGGGCGTGGACCTGCGCATCCGGTGGCGCGGTGGTGTCGGGCATCTCCTCGTCGAGCGCGGTCTGCGTGCGAGCGCCGCGGCGCTCCTTGATGCAGAAGCTGCGCGCGATCTGATAGAGCCACGTCGAGAGCGCGGCCTGACCGCGGAAGCCGTGCAGGTTGCGAAAGGCGGCGAGCATCGTCTCCTGGAGGACCTCGCGCGCGGATTCTTCGTCGCCGCACATGCGCAGGCCGAACCGATAGATCGGCTGCTCGTAACGCGCGAGCAGCTCGTCGAGCGCGCGGCGGTCGCCCGTGCGCGCGGCCTCGATCAGCGTGGTTTCGCTGTCACCCATGCCGGATGGATACCACGCGAATCCTTTCGCGCCGTGCTGGCTCTCACGCCACATGACGACCGAAGTCACCGAACAGAACTTCGAAGCAACCATCGAGAAGGGCATCGTGCTGCTCGACTTCTGGGCGAGCTGGTGCGGTCCGTGTCGCGCGTTCGCGCCGGTCTTCGAGCGTGCCGCGGGCGCAAATCCCGACATCACGTTCGGCAAGATCGACACGGAGGCGCAGCCCGGTCTCGCCGCCGCGTTCGAGGTGACGGCGATCCCGACGCTGATGGCGTTTCGCGACGGGATCCTCGTGTTCGCACAGCCCGGCGCGCTGCCGCCGGCGGTGCTCGACAAGCTCATCACGCAAGTGCGCGCGCTCGACATGGATGACGTGCGGCGCCGGATCGCAGGGTAACTCTCATGGAGGTAACGGATGTCGATCGATCGAATCGTGCTCGTGTTCGCCGCTCTCGTGGTGCTGACCGGAACGCTGCTTGCAGCCACGGTGAGCCCGTGGTTCCTCATCATGCCGGGCTTCGTCGGGCTGAACCTGCTGCAATCGCAGTTCACGGGGTTCTGTCCGCTCGCGAAGATCCTCGCGGTCACCGGTCGCGAGCGCGGTACGTTGTTCCGCTGATCGCGGTGCTCGCCGCCTGCGGTCATCACGAGCGCGCGAGCGAACCAGCTGCGCACCCGGTGACCGTCGCGACCGCGCAGGCGCACGAAATGCCGCTTCCGGTGTTCTACCGGGCGAGCGGCACCGTTCGCGGCCGCACGACGATCACGCTGACGAGCAAGACCTCCGGCTACGTGCGGGCGATCCACGTCCGCTCCGGCGACACGGTCGCCGCGGGGCAATTGCTCGTCGAGCTCGAGGCGAACGACACGCGGGCCGGCGTCGGCCGGCAGCGCGCAGAGCTCGCGCAGGCGATGGACGCGCAAGCCGAGGCACAGAGTGCGCTCGAGGCGGCAAAGGCCACGGCGGAGCTCGCGAAGATCTCGCGCGACCGCACGGCGAAGCTGTTCGCCGAGGGTGCGGTGACGCGCCAGGCGATGGACGAGGCCGATGCGCAGGCGCGCACGACCGCCGCGCAGCTCTCGGCCGCGCAGGCACGCGTGCGCGGTGCGGGGTCCTCGATCGATGTCGCGCGGGCGTCGCTCGCGGAAGGGCAGGCGACGCTCGACTACGCGCGCGTCACGGCTCCATTCGCGGGCCGGGTCGTCGAGAGGCGCGTCGATCCGGGCGCGCTCGCGTCGCCGGGGCTGCCGCTGCTCGTGCTCGATGACGGTGGCAGCCTGCGCGTCGAGGTGCCCGTCGAGGAGTCGCGCGCGGCGGCGATCCACATGGGAGATCCGGTGAGCGTCGAGATCGGCCCGCAGCAGGTCTCGGGGACGGTCGGCGAGATCGTGCCGAACGTCGACGTCGCGTCGCGTGCGTTCCTCGTCAAGGTCGACCTGCCGGCGAGCGTCGGCGCGATCCCGCCGGGCACGTTCGCCCGCGTCGGCTTCGCGAATGGCACGCGCTCGAAGCTCGTCGTGCCGACGACGGCGATCACCTCGTTCGGTGCCCTCGACCGCGTGGTGACGATCGACAGCGGCATCGCGCGGCTGCGCATGATCACGCGCGGCGACGTGCAGGACGGCTGGACCGAGGTGCTCTCGGGGCTCGCGGCCGGTGAGCCCGTCGTCGTGGATCCGACGCGCGTGCGCGACGGCGTCCCGGTCGAGGTGAAGCCGTGAGCGCGCCCAAGCTCGGGCTCGCGGGCCGGCTCGCGAAGATGTTCATCCACTCGAAGCTGACGCCGCTGGTGCTCATCGCGTCGATCGCGATCGGCGCCGTGGCCGTGTGGCGGCTGCCCCGCGAGGAGGAGCCGCAGATCGTCGTGCCGATGGCGGACGTCTTCGTGCGGATGCCGGGTGCATCGCCCAAGGAGGTCGAGCAGCGCATCACGACGCCGCTCGAGCGCTACCTCTGGGAGATCCCCGGCGTCGAGTACATCTACTCGACCTCGAGCCCCGGCCTCGCGACCGTGATCGTGCGGTTCAAGGTCGGCGAGGACGAGGAGCGCGCGACCGTGCGGCTGCAGCAGAAGCTCGCCGCGCACATGGACGTGATCCCCGACGGCGCGTCGCCGCCGCTGGTGAAGCTGCGCTCGATCGACGACGTTCCCGTGCTCGCGCTGACGCTCTCGAGCGCGCGCTACTCGGGGTACGAGCTGCGCCGGATCGCGGCCGAGCTCCAGGAGCAGGTCAAGCAGGTCTCGGGCGTCAGCGAGGTGACGCTGATCGGCGGCGAGCGCCGCGAGCTGCGCGTGCTGCTCGATCCGGAGCGCATGGCCGCGCGCGGGCTGACTCCGCAGGCGATCGAGCGCGCGCTGATCGCGGCAAACGAGAGGCGCCCGGCCGGTGCGGTGAGCTCGCAGAACCACGAGATCCTCCTCGAGACCGGCACGCTGCTGGCCACCTCCCGCGACGTCGAGGGCGTCGTCGTCGGCGCGAGTGCCGGCAAGCCGGTCTTCCTGCGCGACGTCGCCGCGATCGCCGATGGTCCCGAGGAGCCCTCGACCTACGTGCGCTTCGGCACGGGCAGCACGACGGAACCGGCGGTCACGATCGCGGTCGCCAAGCACAAGGGCGAGAACGCGGTCGCGGTCGTCGCGGACGTGCTCCGCAAGATCGATGGGCTGAAAGGCACCGTCGTGCCCGGCGATGTCCACGTCTCGGTGACGCGCGACTACGGCGCGACCGCGAGCGAAAAGAGCAACGAGCTGCTGCTGCACATGGGCATCGCCGTCATCAGCGTCGGGCTGTTGATCTGGCTGGCGCTCGGGCGCCGCGAGTCGGCGATCGTCATGCTCGCGATCCCGGCGACGCTCGCGCTGACACTCGCCGTCTTCTACTTCCTCGGCTTCACGCTGAACCGGATCACGCTTTTCGCGCTGATCTTCTCGATCGGAATCCTCGTCGACGACGCGATCGTGATCGTCGAGAACATCGCGCGCCACGCGCGCATGCCGGAGAACCGCAAGGCGGATCTCGCCGACGTGGCGGTGCGCGCCGTCGACGAGGTCGGCAACCCGACGATCCTCGCGACGATGACCGTGATCGCCGCGATCCTGCCGATGGCGTTCGTCGGCGGGCTGATGGGCCCGTACATGCGGCCGATCCCGATCAGCGCCTCGGCGGCGATGATCTTCTCGCTGATCGTCGCGTTCATCGTGACGCCGTGGGCGACCGTTCGCCTGTTGCGGCGCGCCCACGGGTCGCACGACGAGGCCGAGAGCAGGCTCACGCGCCTGTACCGCCGCTTCATGTCGCGGCTGCTCGGCCGGGCGCGCTTCCGCACCGTGTTCCTCGCCAGCGTCGTCGTGATGCTGCTCGGCGCGATGTCGCTCGTCGCCATCAAGTTCGTGCGCGTGAAGATGCTGCCGTTCGACAACAAGAGCGAGATGCAGGTCATCGTCGACATGCCGGAGGGCACGACGCTCGAGCAGACCGATCGCGTCACGCAGGCGCTCGCCGATTCGATCCGGCACGAGCCCGAGGTCACGAGCTACCAGACGTACGTCGGCACGGCCGGCCCCTACAACTTCAACGGCCTCGTGCGCCACTACTACCTGCGCCAGGGCAGCAACGTCGCCGATATCCAGGTCAACCTGCTCGAGAAGGGCGAGCGCGACGCGCAGAGCCACGAGATCGCGAAGCGCATCCGCACGCGCATCGCTCCGATCGCGGCGCGCTTCGGCGCGAAGGTCAAGGTCGCGGAGGTCCCGCCGGGGCCGCCCGTGCTCGAGACGCTCGTCGCCGAGATCTACGGCCCCGACTACTCGCGGCAGGTCGCGATCGCGCGCCAGGTCCGCGAGCAGATGGAGCACACGCCCGGCGTGGTCGATGTCGACTGGTACGTCGAGGACGATCAGCCGAAGACGCGCTTCGTGATCGACAAGGAGAAGGCGGCGCTCAACGGCATCAGCGAGGCGCAGATCGTCGACGCGCTGACCTTGTCGTCGGGGGGCGCGGCGGTCGGCCTCGTCCACGACGAGCGCGAACGCGAGGACGTGCCGGTCCTCGTGCGCCTCGGCCGCGCCGAGCGCTCGGATCTCGATCGCTTGCTGTCGCTGAAGGTCGCCGGCATCGCGGGCAACCTCGTCAGCATCGGCGAGCTCGTGCACCCCGAGACGACGCTCGAGGACAAGGCCATCTATCACAAGAACCTGATGCCGGTCGTCTACGTCACCGCCGACGTCGCCGGCGAGATCGAGAGCCCGGTGTACGCGATCCTCGCGCTCGGTCCGAAGATCGACGCGCTGAAGCTGCCCGAGGGCTACTCGCTCGAGCAACGCACGGCGACGCAGCCGTTCTCGACGGAGAAGTTCGCGATGAAGTGGGACGGCGAGTGGCACATCACGTACGAGGTGTTCCGCGACCTCGGGCTCGCGTTCGCGGCCGTGCTCGTGCTGATCTACGTGCTGAACGTCGCGTGGTTCCAGTCGTTCATCACGCCGCTCGTGATCATGTCGGCGATCCCGTTCTCGCTGATCGGCATCCTGCCCGCACACGGGGCGCTCGGCGCGTTCTTCACGGCGACCTCGATGATCGGCTTCATCGCCGGCGCGGGCATCGTCGTGCGAAACTCGATCATCCTCGTCGACTTCATCGAGCAACGGCTGGCCGAAGGCGTGCCCCTCGAGCAGGCGGTCGTCGATGCGGGCGCGATCCGGTTCCGGCCGATGGTGCTGACGGCGGCCGCGGTCGTCGTCGGCGCGTTCATCATCCTGTTCGATCCGATCTTCCAGGGGCTCGCGATCTCGCTGATGGCGGGTGAAGTCGCGTCCCTGCTGCTGTCGCGCATGACGGTCCCCGTCGTGTACTTCCTCGTGCGCCGCCGCGAGCTGCGCCGCGCGTCGCGTCTGCACCAGATCGTCTAGCGCGGAAAAACGCCCGGGCGGCTGGGAGTTTCTCCCAGCTCCCGGCCGGCAGACACGCGCAGAGCGGCGTGTGCGCGTGGCACGCGATGTGCTCGCGTGCGCGGGCGTGCGTGCGATCTGGGTGCTGGCAGCGACGGCCGGATGCTCCTACCGGGCCGGCTCGTTCTCCGCGCTCGGGCACGACTTCGCGGGGCAACGTATCTCGCTCGGCTGCATCGACCTCGCGGTCGCGCGCCGGCCGGACGGCCCGCTCGGCGCGGTGCTCGCGTACGACATCGGTAACCGCTGCGACACTCCCGTCTGGCTCGACCTCGCGTCCCCGCCCGTCATCGGGCAGGTCGACAACGCCGACATCGACCTGGTCGCGTATGACCCTCGGGCGGAGCTGCGCCGGCTGCCGCTCGATGGTCGCGCGCTCGCGAGCGAGACGATCGAGTACCGGGCGCGCGTCGCCGTGCCGTTCGACGACGTCTGCGTCGACACGGGCCGCATCGTCGGCGGACCGCCGGCCTGGACGTGCGTCGGTCGCGCGCCGGAGCTCGGGGCCCCGTGAAGGTCGCGATCATCCTCGCGCTGCTCGCGGTCCGCGCCACCGCGGAGCCGATGGGGCCGTGCGAGGGCGGCGTCTGCGATGTCGACCACGGCGAGCGTCCGTGGGTGCTCACCGATGACTGCCACGAGGACCACGATGTCGTCGGCTACCAGCACTGCCGGCGGTTCGGCGAGTGGGGGCGCATCGCGCGCGAGCCGGATATGGCCGTCGAGCTCGGGCTGGGGATGCGGCACGTGCTCGCGCCGCCGGTCCCGCCGATGACGATGATCACGCGCGGGGCCGACCTCGTCCGCTACGCCGATCTCGCGGCGGGCGACGTGCGAATCACCGCCGGCGGGCATGGGCTCTACGCCGGCATCGAGGTCGCGATGGGCGATCTGACGCGCGACACGTATCCGTTCGGCGCGTTCGTCGAGGGCGGAGGCATCGTCGGTGCGCGGCTCGCGCTCTCCCGGTTCGAGGTCGGCGCCGAGCTGTTCGGTGGCGGTCGCAGCATTCGCCTGACGCACAACATCAACGACAACAAGGCGACCGCGGAACGCTCCGGCGTCGTCGAGGCACGGGTGACGGCCGGTGCCTGGATCACGCCGTGGTTGCTGCTCGAGGCATCGGCCGGAACGGGGATCCTCGACCGCGAGGAGTGGCTCGCGACGGTCGGCGTCGCGTTCCACAGCCGCTCATATGCCGGTGAACGCTGAATGAAGTGGTTGATCGTCGTTGTTGTGGTCGCTGCGTCCGCGCTCGCGTGGGCCGACCCGTTTCCCGAGCTCCCCGCCGGTCTCGGCAGTGGCAGTGGCAGTGGCGCGGGCAGCGGCGCACCTGCGAGCGAGGGCAGTGGCGCGGAGAGCGGCTCGGGCGCCGAAGCCACGCCGCAGAGCGCGGCTGTCGCCTGGACGGGCCGTCCGATCGAGCGCGTGCAGTTCCGCGGGAACCGCAAGGTCGAGGACGACGCGATCCGCGTCCAGCTGCTCAGCAAGCCGGGCACGCTCCTCGATCCGGCGAAGCTCCGCGAGGATCTGCGCTCGATGTGGAAGATGGGGTTCTTCGCCGACATCGACGTCGAGGGCGAGATCTCCGATCGCGGCGGCCTGATCCTGACGTTCGCGGTCAAGGAGAAGCCGTCGATCCGCAAGGTGCTCGTCCAGGGCAACAACGACCTCGAGCTGTCGAAGATCAACGAGGTGCTGGATCTCGAGCTCGACTCGATCGTCGACATCTCGAAGGTGAAGAAGAACCGCGACAAGATCGCGGATCTCTACGTCCAGAAGGGGTTCTATCTCGCGACCGTCGACTACGAGATCAAGCCCGTCAACGAGTCCGAGGTCGACGTCTGGTACAAGATCGACGAACGGTCGAAGGTCAAGATCCGCGAGATCGACTTCATCGGCAACAACTCGATCCCCGACGACGAGCTGCGCGGCACGATCGCGACGCAGCGCCCGAACGCGTTCTCGTTCCTCAACGATGCCGGCACGTACTCGCAGGAGGCGTTCGAGCGCGACCTGCTCGTGATCAGCGCGCACTACTGGGACAAGGGCTACGCGAACGTGAAGGTCGGCACGCCGCAGATCCGGCTCTCGCGCGACAAGCAGTACATGTACCTCGCGATCCCGATCGACGAGGGTCCGGTGTTCACGATCGCCTCGGTGACGTTCAAGGGCGACCTGATCGGGAGCGTCGCGGACAACCTGCACCGGGTCTACGTCAAGCCGGGGGTCCGGTTCTCGCGCACGCTGATCGCGGAGGCGCGCGAGGCCGTCTCGAACTACTACCAGGACCAGGGCTACGCGTACGCGAACGTCTCGCCGCTGACGAAGGTCGATCTCGACAAGCGGCAGATCCACCTGACCTTCGAGATCTCGCGCGGCAAGCGGACCTACTTCGAGCGCATCAACATCCGCGGCAACGCGAAGACGCGCGACAAGGTGATCCGCCGCGAGATGAAGGTCTCCGAGGGAGAGCTGTTCAACAACACGAACCTCGAGATCAGCAAGCGCCGCATCATGGCGCTCGGCTTCTTCGAGAACGTCGTGGTCTCGACGAAGCGCGGCTCGTCCGACGAGTTCGTCGAGGTCAACGTCGAGGTCACCGAGCGGCCCACCGGCACGTTCCAGATCGGCGCCGGCTTCTCCAGCGTCGAGAACTTCATCGCGCAGGCGCAGATCAGCCAGAACAACCTGTTCGGCCGCGGCCAGACGCTCGCGCTGCAGGCGCAGATCAGCTCGCTCCGCCAGCTGTTCTTGCTGCGCTTCGTCGAGCCGTACTTCCTCGACACGTACTGGACGTTCGCGTTCGACCTCTACAACCAGAGCCTCGGCTTCTACACGTACTTCCGCAACGCCTCGGGCGGCACGCTGACGTGGGGCTACCCGCTGCTGTTCGAGGCGCGCGTGCGCGACGTGCGTGCGTTCCTGACCTACAAGCTCGAGGACGTCAGCGTCACGACGAACGCGGGCGGGTTCGCGGACCTCGGCGCGGTGGCCGCGCCGATCGCGTCGACGAGCGTCGCGAACTTGTTCCGCGGCGGCTTCACGTCGTCGATCAAGGCGTCGTTCTCGTGGGACGCCCGCAACGACCGCATGTTCCCGACGGCCGGCTGGTACAACACCGTGTTCGCCGAGTACGCCGACCGCTACACCGGATCCGAGAACCGCTTCGTGCGCGTCGGCGGCTTCATCCGCCACTACATGCCGATCGGCGGGCCGTTCGTGCTGAAGCAGAACCTCGAGATCGGCGTCACGACCTCGCAGGATCCGCTCGGCGTCCCGATCACGGAGCGCTACCTGCTCGGCGGCATCTACAACATCCGCGGCTACGCGCCGTTCTCGCTCGGCCCCAAGCTGCTGACCCAGCAACCCGGTGACGTCGGCCAGGACCTCGGGAGCCTGCCGCTCGGCGGCAACATGCAGATCATCAACAACAACGAGATCGAGTTCCCGCTGTTCAGGAAGGTCGGCATCTCCGGCGTCGTGTTCTACGACATGGGCAACGCGTACAACCTCGAGGACCGGTACTGCGCGGGGCTGCACACCCGGCGCGGCCAGATCCCGATCCAGTTCGACCCGTGCTTCCGCTTCCCGGAGTCGCTGACCTCCGGCATCCGCAAGTCGGTCGGCTTCGGTTTCCGCTGGATCTCCCCGATCGGCCCGCTACGCTTCGAGTGGGGAATCCCGCTCGACGCACAGGTCGGCGAGGACCCGCTCGTGTTCGAGTTCACGATCGGCAACTTCTTCTGATGTGCGCGCGCGCGCGCTCGGGGTGGCCGGCCGCCGGCGAACATTTTGCCCCGCCGGACGTCTTCCTTGGTGATGAGCGGCCCTGACGTCGAGGCGGTGCTCGCGACGGCGGCCGGCAAGCCGCGGCGGCGCTGGCGCGAGCTCCTCGAGGAGGCCTTCTCGGCGGATCCCGCGCTCGTCGAGCAGGGGCTCGTGTGGCTGCACGCCGAGCGCGACGCGCGCCGCGCCGATGCGGTTCCCTCGCTCGGAGAGTACGGCGACGAGCGCTACGAGCTGCAGATGCTGCTCGACCACGGGACCGCGTCGACGGTGTGGCGGGCCCACGACCGCAAGCTCGGGCGGACGGTCGCGATCAAGCTGCTCGAGAAGGTCGCGAGCTTCGACGTGCTGCGCGAGGCGCGCGCCGCGAGCGACGTGATCAGCGACCACGTCGTCCGCATCCTCGACGTGCACGAGGGCGAGCCGAGCTTCATCGTCATGGAGCTCGTCGCCGAGCACGACCCCGATCGCGGCGAGCTCGTCGTGGGACGCCCGGCGTCCGAGGTGCCGGCACGTGACGTCCAGGAGGTCGCGATGTGGACGGCGCGGGTCGCGCGCGGCATTCACGAGGCCCACCTCCGCAACGTCTTTCACCGCGATGTGAAGCCGCGGAACGTGTTGATCATGCCGATCTCGCGCAAGGCGCGCATCGCCGACTTCGGTCTCGCGATCAGCGCAGCGTCGGATACGCCCGGGCTCGCGGCGACACCACTGATCCGAAGCGGCGTGGATGGGCCACTCTGCGTGCAGGGCACGCCCGAGTACATGGCACCGGAGCAAGCGCGCGGGTTGCCGGCCTCGCTCGATCCATATCTGCCCGCGGACCGCGCTCGCCTGGTCGCGGTCGATGTCTGGGGGCTCGGCGCACTCGCCTATGCGCTGCTCGGCGGGCCCGGGCCCTGGGGCGCGAGAGGCAGCGGGATCGCTGCATGGGAGAAGGCCAGCTCGGGCGCGCCCGTGCCGCCGCTGACCCGCACCACGTGGGGGCGCCGCGTGCCGAAGCGATTCCGGCGGATCGTCGAGCGCTGCCTCGAGCTCGATCCCGCGAAGCGATATCCGACGGCCGCCGCCGTGGCAGCGGATGTCGAGGCGTTCATCGCCCACCGGCCGACGTCCTTCGATCAAACGCAGCGCGCCCGCGCCGCGCTGTGGGCGCGCCGGCACCGGCAGCTGTTCCCGCCGACGCTCGTGGCGATCGTCATGCTCGCGATCGCGCTCGGCGCGCATCTCACGGCGAACCGCCTGCGCGATGATCGCGACGAGATGCGCATCGAGGCCGCGGCGCAGCGCGCGTCGCTCGCGAAGCTCCGCGACGAGATGGTGCACACCCAGGCGATGCTCGACACCACGCGCCAGCAGCTCGAGTCGGGCCGCGCCGAGCTCGCGTCACTGCAAACGGCAACCGCCGAGGAGCGCCGCATCGGCGAGGCGGTCCTGCAGACGAAGGAACAGGATCTGCGCGCCGCGACCGCCGCGACACGCCAGCTCGTCGAGCAGCTCGATGATGCGAAGGGCGCCACGCTCGCCGCTGACAAGCAGCGCTCTCTGTACGAGGGCTACTGGCGCGACGCTCGCAGGCGGCTCGACCATGCGCTGGCCGAGCGAGATCAGCTACAGCAGCAACGCGATGCGCTGCGCAGCGAGCTCGAGCGCGCGCAGCAAGAGAGTGCCGCGACCGCCGCCGACCGCGATGCCTTGCGCGCCGCGCTGCGCCGCGCGCAGCAACAGCTCACCTCGACGGTCTCGAAGCCGCCGGCGGGCTCCGGTGCCGCCCCCTACAAGTGAACGGTCACGACCGGGCACGGCGCGTCGCGGATGACGCGCTCGGCGATGCTCCCGAGCAGCACGCGATCGAGCCCGCGCCGGCCGTGCGTCCCCATGACGATCAGATCGAAGCCGCGCGCGTGCGCGACGATCGCGTCGTGCGGTGACGAGCCTCGCTCGAGGACCACGCTGACCGCCGGGACTCCGAGGCGCGCGAGCGTGGCCTGGGCATCGTCGAGCAGCACGCCGGACGCGGCGCGATCCGCGGCGAGCTCGCCCTCGACCGTCGCGCCCGGGACGATGCCGACCATCGCGCCGGGCGGCTCGTAGACGTGGAACAGCGTGATCGTGCCGTCGCTGCCCTTCGCGAGCGCGGCGGCGTAGTCGAGCACGTGATCGTTGCCCGGCGAGTGCGCGAGCGGGACGAGGATGCGCGTCATTCGTGACTCGTCGGGGGCGTGGAGACCTTCGCGAGCATCACGAAGATCACGGGGACCAGGTACAGCGACAGGATCGTCGACGAGGTGAGCCCGCCGACGACGGCGAGCGCGAGCGGCCGGTTCGCCTCGGCACCGCGGTCGAGCCCGAGTGCGGTCGGTACGAGACCGATGACGGTGGCGAGCGTCGTCATCGCGATCGGTACGAAGCGCGTGCGTGCGGCATCGATGATCGCCTCGATCTTCGAGAGTCCCTCGTCGAGCCGGATGCGCGCGTGGTCGACGAGCAGGATGCCGTTCGAGACCGCGATGCCGACGACCATCAGCACGCCCATCAGCGCGGTCACCGAGAAGCCGAGACCGCCGGCGAGCAGCGCGAGCACGATGCCGATCAGCGTGCACGGGATCGTGAACAGCATGATGAACGGCAGCCGCAGCGACTTGAACTGCGACGCCATGATCATGAACACGACCATGATCGCGAGGCCGATCGCGAGGCCGAGGCCGGAGAACGTCGTGCGCATCAGCTCGACCTGGCCGACGAAGTCGACGTGCAGGCCCGCCGTGCGCGGATCCTTCTTCAGCGCCTCCTCGAGGTCGGCCGCGGTGGAGCCGAGGTCGCGGCCCTCGACCTGCATGAGCACGTGCGCGGCGCGCGCGAGCTGGTTACGCTCGACGGCGATCGGACCTGTCGAGCGGCGCACCGTGCCGTACGAGCCGAGCGTGATCGCCGCGGCGTGGGTGCCGGCGACCTTGATCGGCGCGGTCGCGAGCTGCTCGGGGTCGGAGAGGCGATCGGGGTCGTACTGCGTGACGACGTAGTACGAGACGCCATTGCTCGAGTCGACCCAGATGCTCGGCGTGTTGATGTTGCCGAGCGTCGCCTCGAGCGTCGTCTGCGCGGCGGCGCGTGCGGTCACGCCGACCTGACCGGCCTCCTCGCGGTTCGTATCGATGTGGACCTCGGGATAGTCGAGCTGGAGCGTCGGGTAGATGTCGCGGATGCCGCGGACGGTGCGCGCCACCTCCGCGACCGCACGGGCGCGATCGCCGAGCAGCTCGAGGTTGTCGCCGCGCACCTCGACGGCGAGCGGCGCGAGGTAGCCGTTCGAGAACACGCTCGCGACGAGGCCGCCCGGCCACTGCAGGAACTCGACGCCGGGATAGTGCTTGTTCAGGATCGCGCGGATCTGGTTCGCGAGATCGTCCTGCGAGATCGAGCGGTGCTCGGGATCGGTGAGCGCGAGGCGGATGAAGCCCATGTGCGGGCCCCAGTTCGGGCTGTTCATCGCCGAGCGCGCCGCCATCGGCGAGCCGACGTTCGTCAGCACGAGCTGCACCATGCCCGGCGGCAGCTCCTTGCGCAGCGTCTCGCCCATGTCCTGGATCTGCTTCGACGAGTCCTCGAGCGACGTGCCCGGCGCGAGCCGCACGTAGACGCGCTCCATCGACTCGTCGATCGCCGGGAAGAACTGGCTCGGCAGGCGCGCGGCGACCCACCCGGAGGCGACGACGAGCACGACCGAGCAGATGATGATTCCCCACGCGTACGGCAGCATGCGGCGCAGCGAGCGCGAGTAGCCCTCGGCGAGCGCCGTGATCATGCGCTCGAGGCGCTTCGCGAGCCGGCCGGGCTCGGCGTGACCGAGCAGGCGGTGGCAGGCGACGGGCGTGACCGCGACGGAGACGAAGTACGACGCGACCATCGACACGGCGACCGTCAGCGCGAGCGGCACGAACAGCTTCTTCGCGAGGCCGGCGAACAGCAGCACGGGCAGCAGCACCGCGATCGTCGTCAGCGTGGAGGCGAGCACGGGCAGCACGACGACCTTCGTGCCCTGCAGCGCGGCCTCGTAGCTCGAGAGCCCCCGCTGGCGATAGCGGTGGATCGACTCGAGCACGACGACGGCGTTGTCGACGAGCCGGCCCATCGCGAGCGTCAGGCCGCCGAGCGTGAAGACGTTGAGCGTCTGGCCGGTGGAGTACAGGACGATCAACGTGATCGCGAACGACAGCGGGATCGCGAGCGACACGACGATCGTGCCGCGCATGCTCTGCAGGAACACGAGGATCACGAGCGCGACGAGGATGAGCGCCTGGACGATCTCCTTCTTGAGCCCGTCGTACGACGTGCGCACGAACGTCGACTGGTCGAAGATCGGCTCGACGTGCAGGCCCTGCGGGAGGCCCTTGAGGTGCGCGATCGTGTCCTTGACGGAGTCGACGATCGCGAGCGTGTTGCCGCCGGGGACGCGCAGCACGTTGAGGTACACGGCGTCCTGCCCGTTGATCGCGACGGTCTGCGTGGGCGGCGAGGCACCGTCGATGACCTTGGCGACGTCCTTGATCCGCACCGGCTTGCCGTCGGTGCGCTTGACGATGGCGTCGCCGATGTCGGAGACGGCCTTCGCGATCGCGTTCGTGTAGACGATCGCGTCGAACTTCGGCTGGATCAGCTCGCCCGACGGCAGCAGCGCGTTCGCATTGCCGACCGCCGCCGCGACATCCGACGAGGTCAGGCCGCGCGCCTGCGCCTTCACCGGATCGACGACGATGTTGATCTGGCGCTGGCGGCCGCCGTTGAGCGACGCGCTCGCGACGCCGGGGATCGACTCGAGCCGCGGCTCGATCTCGTTGAGCGCGTAGTCGTAGAGCTGCGGGCCCGAGAGGCCGCCGCCGTAGACGGCGACCTGCACGACCGGCGCATTCGACGGATCGTACTGGAGCACGAACGGCGGGATCACGCCGAGCGACTTCGGCACGGCGGCCATCGCGAACTGCACCTGCTGCTGGACGAGCGTCTGCGCCGCGTTGAGATCGGTGCCCCACTTCAGCCACACGTACACGACCGACAGGCCGTTGCGCGACGTGCTCTCGACGTGGTCCACGCCGGGCGTCGCGCTGACGTACTTCTCGAAGCGCCACGTCAGCGTCTTCTCGACGTCCTTCGCGCCGAGGCCAGGCGCGGCGGTGCCGATCACGAGCACGGGCGGCGTCAGCTCGGGGAACGTATCGACCGACATCTTCGGCGTGACGACGGCGGCGAACACGATCACCGCGATCGACATCATCGCGATCGCGATCGGATTCTTGAGAGAGAGCTCCGTCACTGCTGGACCTTCGCGGTGACCGCATCACCGTCGCTGAGGAGGTTCTTGCCTTCGAGGACGATCTTCGCGCCCGCGGGCAGCGCCTTCGGATCGACGTAGAGCTGGCCGTCGCGCTCGCCGATCACGGCCGCACGGCGGAGGTGCGCGGCGCCGTTCTCGACGACAAACACCTTCGCCTTCCGGTTCTTGATGTCGGCGGCGGGCAGCGGAAGCACCGTCGCCGCGATCGGCTGGCCGACGTCGATCGACAGCTCCGACGTGGTCCACACGGGGAGCGACTTGTCGGTGTTGTCGATGTCGATCTCGATGTGCGTCGTGCGCGTCCCCGGATCCGCGGCCGGCGCGCGCCGCGCGATCCGCGAGGTCAGGTCCTTGTTCGTCGCGAGCACGTGGAGCCGCACGGGCGTGCCCGGTGCGACGACGTCGAAGTCTTCTTCCGGGACCTCCGCCGAGACGCGCACCATGTGGCGGTCGATCACGGTCGCGATCGACGAGCCCGGCCGGACGAACGAGCCTGGATCCGCGCGCCGGTCGGCGATCTCGCCGTCGAACGCCGAGCGCAGCACGCAGTCGTCGACCTGTAGCGAGGTGCCGATCGCCTGCGCCTGCAGCGCGGCGAGCTGGGCCTCCTTGCTCGCGGCCTCCGCCTTCTTCTGGTCGACCTCGTTCTCGGAGACGTACTTGCCGTCGAGCAGGCTCGACACGCGCGAGGCCTCGTGCGCCGACGCCGTGCGCATCGCATCGAGCGCGCGCGCCTGCGCCGCGATCACCTTGCTCATCGCGGAGGCGTTGCGGCAATCGAGCGTCGCGAGCACGCTGCCGCGCTTCACGATATCGCCGGGCCGCACGAGCACGGTGTCGACGTACGCCGAGACCATCTGCGGTCCGACGTTCGCGGAGAGCCACGGCTCGATCGTGCCGACGTAGCGGCGCGTCGGCTGGAATGGCTTCGCGACGCCGACGATCGCGGTCACCGGCTTGGGCTGCTGCGCGAGCGCGACCTGGTTCGTGCTGGATGCCGCGCGCATGTACAACGCACCGCCGACGCCGAGCAGGCCGCCGAGGGCGCCGAGCAGGATCATCGACGGCATGCCGATCAGGCGGCGCCGCTGGGTGGTTGCAGTTGGGAGCTGGTCGGTCATGGCAATACCTCCGCGATGACGCGCGCGAGGCGGGCACGGGCCCGGGCGCGCTGGAACTGGCCGATGGCGAGCTGGATCTGGGCGTCGGTAAGCAAGGCTTCGGCGTCGGCGAGCTCGACGGCGGTGCCGAGCCCTTTGCTGAACCGGGCGTTCGCCTGGTCCTCGTTGGCGGTCGCGGCCTCGACGGCGCGTTGCAGCGCGGGGAGCGCGCGTTCGGCGACGTCGAGCTCGGAGTAGCTGCCCTCGACCTGGGCGCGAAGCTTCTCGCGCTCGCTGTCGAGCTCGGCGGCGCGCACGCGCTCGAGGTGCCGCGACACGTCCGCGCGCACGTCGACGGTCCGATCGAACAGAGGCCAGCTGAGGACGACGAGCGCGTCCCAGTTCGGGACGTCGGGAAGCCAGCCCGCGCCGCTCGGCGTCGGATTCGTCGCGACCTCGCTGCCTCCCGCGCGGCCGGTGACGCCCGCGGACAGGCTGAGATCGGGACGCAGCTCGCGCTCGATCGCGGCCGTGAGCGCCTGCTGGCCGCGCAGTGCATCGAGTGCCGCACGCAGTGCCGGGATGCGCTTCTCGAGATCGCCGAGGGCGCGCGTCTGGTCGGCGGGCGGGGCGTACACGACGTCGTCGGTGCCAGCATCGAGGGCGCCGTCGGGCGCACCGATCGCGGCCGCGAGCACCTCCTGTGCGGCGCGCAGTGCGCCGGCGGCGCGAACCTCGTCGGCCTGGCGTCGCGCGAGATCGGCATCGGCGCGCGTCAGCTCGATCGGCGGCCGCAGCTGCGCGTCGACGTTCGCCTTCGCGAAGTTGCGGTGCTCCTCGGCGCGCTTCACGGCGGCCGCCGCGGCCTGCTCGATCGCGCGCGCACCCTGGACGGCGTAGAAGCTCTCCTCGACGAACATCACGAGATCGAGGTCGGCGCGCGCGGCGTCCTCCTCGGCGGCCTGCGCGAACAGATCGAGTGCGGCGGCCTGCGCGTCGAGTCGGCCGAAGTCGTAGACCTCCTGGCGCAGCCCGACACCGGCGAGCGTCGAGGGCTCCGGCGTCAGCGACGTCTTCGCGTTCGCGGGCGTGCCGCCGATGCGCGGGACGTCGAAGCCGAGCGGTCCGCCGTACGAGGCGGTCGTGTTGTTGTTCGTGCCGACGAGGAGCTCGGCGCCGGCGGTGATGCGCGGCAACCGGGCGGCGCGCGGAAGCTGCGCCTCGGCTCGGGCCACCTCGACGCGGGCCTGCGCGGCCGCGAGAGACGGCTGATGTGCTCGTGCATAGGTGATCGCCTCGCGCAGCGTGATCGCGCGGGGATCCGCCGCCGCGGCGCGAGCGAGCGCCAGGACGACGAAGACAGGGACCGGTCGCATGTTCGGCCGGGCAGATAGCAGCCGGCGTGCCGCGCCTAACCATCGACAGCACGTGGCGCGCGGGGTACGCCACCGGGAGAATTTCCCTGTTGGTTGGAATCATGCCTGGGGCGAATCGGTACAACTCCGCGAACTCCATAGCGCGCAAAGGTGGCGTGCGTCTTGCTGCGCCGGTGCCCAGGAGCGTGCCGCTGATCCCGACGCGATGGCTGCTGTTCTCGATGGTGGCGGCGGTCGCCGCGATCGGCGTGCTCGCCTTCATCAACGAGCGCCATCGTGCGGAGGCCGAGCTCGGTGATCTCGGGCGAGAGCAGGCGGCGGTCGCGCAGGCTTCCATTCCGCGGCAGGCGGCGGGCACGCTCGGCGAGCTCGAGAAGCCGGGCACGACGCGCGTCGTCGTGATCTCCGCGGGCAGCCACGCGCACACGCTCGACGGCACGCCGATCGAGCTACCGGAGCTCGCGGCGGCCGCGACCCGCGGCGTGAGGACCTGGCGCGTCGACCGGGAACGCGCACGCATGCTCGGGCTCCCGGAGCGCACGGCCGTCGCCGGTATCGCACGTGCGCCGAACGGCGACGCGATCGCGATCGTCTCGACCGCCGCCGACCAGCGCGACCGCGATCGCGCGGGCCAGCAGCGCATGCTCGGCGCGATCCTGCTCGCGGCTGGCCTCGTCGGTGCATTCGGCGGCGTCGCGCTGTCGCGGCAGCGCCGGCAGCTCTCGCTCGAGCGCGAGCTCGCGGTCTCCGATACGGCCCGCGCCCGTGATGGCGAGCTCGAGCGCCTGTCGCGTGCCGCGACGATGGCCGCGCTCGGTTCGGGCGTGGCGCACGAGCTGTCGACGCCGCTCGGCGTGATCGTCGGACGCGCCGAGCAGATCCTCGCGCGCGCACACGGCGACGAGCGCATCGCGAAGAACGCGCAGGCGATCCTCGACGAGGCGGCCCACATCGACAAGGTCGTGCGCGGCCTGCTCGGGCTCGCACGCGGCGCGCCGATCGCGATGCAGGAGATCGCGCCGCGCGAGCTCGTTCGCGAGGCTGCCGCGCTCGTCGAGCACCGCTTCGCGCGCGCCGGCGTGACGCTGCTGCCCGCCGTGCCGTCGGAGGTGCCGATCGTCCGCTGCGAGCCGCTGCTGTTCAAGCACGCGCTCGTGAACCTCTTGTTGAACGCGTGCGAGGCGTCGCCGCGTGGCTCCACCGTGCGGGTCGAGGTGCGCGACGAGGCGAACGAGGTCGCGTTCGTCGTCATCGACGAGGGGCAGGGCATCACGCCGGAGCTCGCGGCGCGCGCGAAGGAACCGTTCTTCACGACGAAGGGCGAGGGCACCGGGCTCGGCCTCGCGATCGCGAACGAGATCGCCACCACACATCGCGGGGCGCTGCGCATCGCGGCGCGCGAGCCGCGCGGGACGAAGGTCTCGATCACCCTACCGGGAGCTGCGCATGCCTAGGATCGTCATCGTCGACGACAAGCTGCCGATGGCCGAGACGCTCGCCGACGGCCTCGCGGACCGCGGCTTCGAGGCGCGCGCCGTCGGCAGTGCACGCGAGGCGCTCGCGCTGTTGCCCGAGACCGACGTGCTCGTCACGGATCTGCGCATGCCGGAGATCGACGGCCTCTCGCTGCTCGATCAGGCGCGCGCGACGGCGCCGGATGTCCCCGTGATCGTCATGACCGCGTATGGCGCGATCGATTCGGCCGTCGAGTCGATCCGCAAGGGCGCGTTTCATTACCTGACGAAGCCGTTCAAGCTCGACGAGCTGCTCGTGTTCGTCGAGCGGGCGCTCGCGGATCGCGAGCTGCGCCGCGAGACCCAGGCGCTGCGCAAGAGCGTGCGCGAGCGCTACTCGCTCGCCGGGCTCGTCGGCAAGTCGCCGGCGATGCAGCAGGTCCTGCAGGTCGTGCGGCGCGTCGCGGCGACGAAGGTGCCCGTGCTGCTCACCGGCGAGACCGGCACCGGCAAGGGCGCGGTCGCGCGCGCGATCCACGGCGAGAGCGTCCGCTCGAGCGGGCCGTACATCGCGGTCAACTGCGCGGCGCTGCCGGACCAGCTGCTCGAGTCCGAGCTGTTCGGTCACGCGAAGGGCTCGTTCACGGGCGCCGTCACCGATCGCGAGGGCCTGTTCGCCGATGCGAGCGGCGGCACGCTGCTGCTCGACGAGATCGGCGAGATGTCGCCCGCGCTGCAAGCCAAGCTGCTCCACGTGCTCGAGTCCTCGACGGTGCGGCCGGTGGGCGCGACGAAGGAGCGCACCGTCGACGTACGCGTGATCGCCGCGACGCACCGCGATCTGCGCGCGAAGATCCGCGAGGGCACGTTCCGCGAGGACCTGATGTACCGGCTCGACGTCGTCTCGATCGAGCTGCCGCCGCTGCGCCACCGCCGCGAGGACATCCCGCTGCTCGTCGAGCACTTCCTCGCGGACTCGCGCGCTCGCCACCCGCAGTCGCCGGTCACCGGCTTTCACCGCGATGCGCTCGCGGTGCTGCTCGATCACGCGTGGCCCGGCAACGTCCGCGAGCTCGCGCACGTGATCGAGCGCTGCGTGCTGCTCGGCAATGCGGCCGAGGTCACGGTCGCCGAGCTGCCGGTGCAGCTCCGCGAGCCGCCGGCGCCGCCGCAGCAGGGCTTCGATGGCGCGGTGCTGCCCGTCCGCGAGCTGCAGCGCCGCTACGCGCGGTGGGCGCTCGACAAGCTCGGCGGCCACAAGGCGCGCACGGCGGCCGAGCTCGGCGTCGACACGAAGACGCTCAACCGCTGGCTCGCCGGCGACGGCGACGACGATTAGCGAACGCGCGGCAGGCGCAGCGTGCGCAGCACCGTCGGCAGCGCGCGGCCGTTCGTCACGAGCGGCATGTGCCCGACGCGCGCGCGCACGTGGACGACTCTCGCGCTGCGCGCGCTCTTGCCGTGATCGGCGCGCACCGACGGCAGGCCCTCGTACACGACCGTCTCCGGCAGGTCGCCGTGCAGCTGCTCGGCCCAGGGACGCGTGATCACGCTGACGTCGATCAGGCGATGTTCGGGCGAGCTGGTGACCCACTGCTCGACCTCGTCCACCTTGCCGTACAGCGCGTCGAGCAGCACGAGCGTGTGGAGGTCGGGGTCGCCGAGCCACTCCGAGAGCGTGCGGTGCGCGCCCGAGTGCCCGACCGCGATCACGGGGCCGGCGGGGAGCTCGAGCGAGGGCTCCGCATCGACGCGTGCCAGGAGCTCGGAGAGCGAGGGCCATGACACGGCATCGACCGGGCTCGTCGGCGCCTCGCAGGCGATGAACATCGCGTCGAGACCCGAGGCGTCGAACTGATGTGCGAGCTTGTACTCGCGCCACGCGTCATCGACGTTCGCGAAGTACCCGTGGACGTACACGACCACTCCCGCGTGCTCGGGATCGTAGCCGTCGGGCACCCACACGTGGATCGGCCCGTGGTGGCGCGTCTCGATGCGGACATGACGTGCGTCCGCGCCCGCGGTCGCGGAGAGGAGGAGGGTCGCGAGGACCGCGGGCACGACGCGCATCACTTTCCAAGACGCGCGCCCGCGGAGGTTGTTCACGCGAACGTGCGCGTCTCGGAGTGCTTCCTACGCGGGCAGCGTGATGTAGACGCAGGCGCCGGGACGGTGGGAGAGATCCACACCCCAGCGGCCCTGATGGCGCTGCATCACCTCGCGCACGATCGCGAGGCCGAGGCCGCCGCCTCCCGCCGACGTGCCGATCCGATGGAACGGCTCGAAGATGTCCTCGACCTTCTCGGCGGGGATGCCGGGGCCGCGATCGGCGACCGCGAGGCGCCAGCTGTCGCCGCGGCGCTCGAGCACGACCTCGATCGCGCTGCCTTCGGGCGCGTAGCGGAGCGCGTTCGCGAGCAGGTTGTCGATCGCCTGCCGGATCGCGCGGTCGTCGAGCTGCGCGATGGCGCGGAGCGGGACATCGCGGTGGATCGCGACGTGCTTCGCCTCCGCGAGCGGGGCGATCGCGTGGCACGCCTCCTCGACGATCGGCACGAGATCCTGCGGCTGCTGATCGAAGCCGTGGTGCCGGAACGCCTGCAGGTCGAGCAGCGACGATGCGAGATCGCAGAGGCGGCCGGTCTCGCCGCGCACGGAGCGCAGCGCCTCCTTGAGCTCCTCGGGGCTGCGCTCGCGGCGCAGCGCGAGGTCGAGCTCGGTGCGGATGACGGTCAGCGGCGTGCGCAGCTCGTGGGCGGCGTCGGCGAGCAGGCGATCTTGCTCGGCGCGCGCGGCGGCGACGCGATCGGCGGCATCGCGAAGCGCCTCGCGCAGCGTCCCGAGCTCGTCGAGAACGGGATCGGGCGGCAGGCCGCCGGAGCCCGCCGCCTCGCGCAGGCGCGGCGCGAAGCGGATCATCGCGTCGACGCGGTGGACGAGACGGCGCCCGACGGCGAGCTGGACGCCGAGCAGGACGAGCAGGAGCAGGCCGAGCGCGGTGCCGGTCGCCGCGTAGTAGCGCGTCATCACGCGATCGATCGGGTCGAACGGCAGGCTCATCCACAGCGTGTAGACGTTGCCGTCGTCGGCGCGGACGCGCATCGTCAACGTGCGGCGGTCGCCGGCGGTCGCGAGCTGCGCGACACCGATCGGGCCGCTCGCGACGAGCGTACGCGGCACGTGCGACGCATCGCGCAGCTCCGAGACGCGCTCGCCGCTCGAGGCGTAGATCGCGGCGATCGCCGTGAAGTCGGCGACCTCGTCGGCCAGCGGCGAGCGCTCGACGTGCACGTGCGGGCGGCCACCCGGTCCGTCGAACAGGCCGACGCTCTCGACGGCCGCCTGGCTGAGCAGCCTGTGATCGAGGTCCCGCTCGCTGGCGTCGCGCAGCCACATGCCGGCGATCACGACGGCGAGGCCGAGCGCGAGCGCCGGAAGCAGCGCGCCGAACACGGCGAGCCGGGTGCGCAGCGTCACACGACCTCGAGCCGGTAGCCGAGGCCGCGCACCGCGCGGATCGCGACGTGCTCGCTGCCCGTCTTCGCGAGCTTGTTGCGCAGGTAGCCGATGTAGACGTCGACGACGTTCGGCTCGCCGTCGAAGTCGGGCCCCCACACGCGCGACAAGAGCTCGCTGCGCGTCAGCACGTCGCCGCGGTGCTCGGCGAGCGTGGTCCAGAGCTGCCACTCGCGCGCGGTCAGCGACTCGCGCCGCTCGCCGACGACCAGGGCGCGCGCGTTTCCGTCGATCGCGACATCGCCGAGCGGCGGCTGCGCACCGGCGGCCGCGCGGCGATGCAGCGCCTCGATGCGCGCGAGGAGCTCGTCGAAGTCGAACGGCTTGACGAGGTAGTCATCGGCGCCGGCGCGCAACCCCGTGACGCGCTCGCCGACCGAGCCGCGCGCCGTCAGCATCAGCACCGGCGTCGTGAGCCCGCGCTCGCGCCAGCGCCGCAGCAGCGCCACGCCGTCGAGATCCGGCAGGCCCCAGTCGAGCACGATCACGTCGTACGCGACGTCGCGTGCCTGGCCCTCGGCGTCGAGCCCGTGGGCGCAGCGATCGACCTGATGGCCTTCCTCGACGAGTCCACGCTGCAGCAGCTTGCCGGTGCGCTCTTCGTCCTCGACGACCAGGATCCTCATCGCGGCTTGCCTCCGAGCCACGGATACACGGCGGGAAGGATGACGAGCGTCAGCAAGGTCGACGTAAGTAGACCGCCCACGACGACGGTGGCAAGGGGGCGCTGCACCTCGGCCCCGATGCCGGTCGCGAGCATCATCGGGATGAAGCCGAGCGCGGCGACGAGCGCCGTCATCAGCACCGGCCTCGCGCGCTCGCGCGCGGCTGCAACGATTGCGTCTGCCGGCGCAAGGCCTGCGAGCTCGCCGAGCCGGACCTGCGACAGCAGCACCACGCCGTTCATCACGGCGATGCCCGACAGCGCGATGAAGCCGATCGCGGCCGACATCGAGATCGGCAAGCCTCGCAGCGCGAGCGCGACGACGCCGCCGACGCACGCGAACGGCACGTGCGTGAGGATGATCAGCGCGTGACGCGCGCGCCGGAACGTGATCATCAGGACCGCCGTGATCAGCGCGAGCACGAGCGGCATGACGATGCGCAGCCGGCGATGCGCGGCCTGCAGCGTCTCGTGCTGGCCGCCCCACGTGACCGAGTAGCTGCGCGGCAGTGGTACCAGCGACGCGCGCTTCTGCGCGCCCGCGACGGCGTGGCCGAGATCGACGCCGCGCACGTTGAAGCCGATCGTCAGCCGGCGCTGGCCGCGCTCGTGCTGGATCATCGCGGGCGTCGTCGTCGTCGTGACGTCGGCGACGGTGTCGAGCGGCAGCGCGGCGCCGGCCGGGCCCGGGACGAGCGCATCGGCGAGCTCGCCGCGCGTGTCGAGCAGCGCGACGATCGGCACGACGCGCGGGCCGTCGAACGTCGTCGCGAGCGGCACGCCGAAGCGCAGCGCCTCGACGGCATCGAGCACGTCCGCATTCGTCAGCTGGTGGCGCGTCGTGTCGAACGGCCGAGGCCGGACCTCGGTCAGCGGCACGTCGTCGGGGGCGAGCACGCGGACGTCGACGACGCCCGGCTCGGCCGACACGGCCGCCGCCATCGACTCGGCGAGCCGGTGCAGCATGACGAGGTCATCGCCGAACACGCTGACGACGACGTCCGTCGACGCGCCGCCGAGGAGCTCGTTGAAGCGCATCTGGATCGGCTGCGTGAACGCCGGCTCGCTGCCCGGCGTGGCGCTCTCGATGCGCGCGTGCAGCTCGGCGATCAGCGCGTCGCGCGTGAGGCCGGCGCGCCACTTCGAACGCGGCTGCAGCCCGACGAACACGTCGGCCTGCTCGAGACCCATGACGTCGGTCGCGACGGCCGGGCTGCCGATGCGCGACACGACCTGCCGCACCTCGGGCACCGCGAGCAGCGCGCTCTCCATCTTGCCCGCCTGCGCGACGGCGCCCGAGACACCGAGGTCGGGCGCGCGCGTCGTCTGGATCACGAGGTCGCCCTCGTCGAGCTGTGGCGTGAGCTCGCTGCCCGCGCCGCGGAACAGCACGCCCGCGAGGACGAGCAGCAGGATCGCGACGGTGGCGATCGGGATGCGCAGCTTCGGGAGCCAGCCGAGCAGGCGCACGTACACGCTGTCGATCGCGCGGACGATGCGCGGCGGGCGCGCCGGGATCGCGTTGCCGCGAAGCACGAGTGCGGCGAGCGCCGGCACGAGCGTCAGCGCCGCGAGCAGCGCGGTCGCGAGCGCGAGCACGACCGTCACGGCCATCGGCCGGAACAGCTTGCCGTCGACGCCGGTCATCGTCAGCACGGGCACGTAGACGAGCAGGATCACGAGCACCGACGAGAACATCGGCGTCGCGACCGTCTGGCAGGCCGCGCGGACGCGATGCACGCGGTCGGCGTCGCTGACACAGTGGCGCCCGCCGAGATCGTGGAACACGCGCTCGATCAGCACGACGCCGCCGTCGACGAGCAGGCCGAAGTCGATCGCGCCGAGGCTCATGAGGTTTCCGGGCACGCCGAGCAGCACCATCACGGCGGTCGCGCCGATCATCGCGATCGGGATGCCGAGCGCGACGACGAGTCCCGCGCGCAGGCGCCCGAGCATCAGCAGCAGCACGGCGATGACGAGCGCACCGCCCTCGAGCAGGTTGTGCGAGATCGTGACGAGCGTGCCGTCGACGAGCTGGCTGCGATCGTAGACGACGCGCAGCTCGACGTCCTCGGGCAGCAGGCGCCGCACCTCGGGCAGCCGCTCGCGCACGCCGGCGGTGACGTCGCGGGCGTTGCCTCCGAGCAGCATCTGCGCCATCACGTAGACGGTCTCGCCGTGGCCGTTCGCGGTCGCGGCGCCGATGCGCGGCGCGGTGCCGTCCTCGATCGTCGCGACGTCCGCAAGCCGGATCGCATCGCGGATCACGATCTCGCCCAGCTCCGCCGGCGTCGTGGGACGGGCGACGGCGCGCAGCAGGATCTGGCGGTCGCCGACCGGCACGGCCGCGCCCGGCGCGCCGCCGATCGCGTGCTCGACGACCGTGCGCACGTCGCCGATCGTCAGGTGGTGCTGGGCGAGCCGGATCGGATCGAGACGCACCGCCAGCGTGCGCTGCGCACCGCCCCAGGTGTTGACCTCGACGACGCCGGGCACGCTGCGCAGCACGGGCGCGACGCGCAGCTCGGCGAGCGAGAGCAGCTCCGACGGTGTGCGCCGCGGAGAGGTCAGGGTCAGGTGGAAGATCTCGCCGAGGCCGCCGGTCATCGGGCCGAGCTCGGGCGGCGAGACGCCGTCGGGGAGCGACACGCTGCCGAGCCGCTCCGCGACGAGCTGGCGCGCGCGGTAGAGGTCGCTGTTGTCGTCGAACACCGCCGTGATCGCGGACAGGCCGTAGCGCGAGACGCTGCGGTGGTTCTCGAGATCGGGCAGGCCGCCGAGCGCGATCTCGAGCGGACGCGTGACGCGCATCTCGACCTCTTCCGGCGTCAGGCCGGGCGCGCGCGTCAGGATCTGGACCTGGCGGTTCGTCAGATCCGGCAGCGCGTCGAGCTTGAGGCGCGTCGCGAGCACGAGCGCGGCCGCGGTGACGAGCGCCCAGATCGTGACGACCAGGTGCCGCCGCTCGACGGACGCGCCGACGATCCGGTCGATCACGGCGCACCCTCCGCGCGCGCGGCGACCTGGTCGCCGACGGCCAGCCCGCGTACGAGCGCGTCCGCACCGGAGCGCGCGACGACCGTCACGGCGATGCTCTCGCGCTGGTCACCGCGGCGGCGCCACACGTGGGCATCGGCGGTGAGTGCGCCCGCCGGAATCGCGACGACGTCGTCACCGAGCTTCGCGCGCACGCGGCCGGGCTCGCCGGCGCTCAGCCCGCTGCCGTCGACGTCGAGCCACGCGCGGGTCGTGCCATCGGCATCGCGGCGCGGCTCGACGCGCAGCAGCGTCGCGGGGCGCTCGCCGCCGCCCGCCGGCACGAACACGAACGTCGCGTGGTCGGGCAGCACGCGTGCGAGGCGCGCCTCGACGCGGTGAACGCCGCCGGCGGAGAGCTCGGCGACGGCGCCGCTGTCGGGAGAACGCAGCTGGCCGATCGCGGCGTCGAGCTTGATCACGGTCCCCGCGATCGGCGCGCGCAGCTTGAGCCGCCCGCCGCTCTCGACGAGCTCGCGCGCCCCGCCCGGGTCGACACCAGCGGCGCGCAGCGTGGCGGCCGCGACATCGCGCTCGCCGCGCAGCCTCGCCTGGTCGAGCTCGACGGACGCGAGCTCGCTCGCGCGCGCCAGGCCTTCCGCGCGCAGCGCATCGAGCTGATCGTGACGACGGGCGAGGGCGGCGAGCTGGTCGCTCGCGGCGAGGTAGGTCGCGGCGGAGGTCGCGAGATCCGGACAGGCGAGATCGAGGAGGGGCGCGCCGGCCTCGACCGCATCACCCGCCGCGGCGAGCACGCGCACGATACGCGCGCGCGACGGCACCGTCAGCTCGGCCTGCCGCTCCGCATCCGCGAGCGCGACCGCGGGCGCGTCGAGCAGCGGGCTGCCGGCCGCGGCGCGAACGTCGGCCCACGGTGCAGGCGCGCTCGACACCGCCGGCGGCGGCGGCGCGGGTGGTTCTTCCTTGCCACATGCCGCGAGCGCGGCGACGACGATCCAGGTCCTCATGGTTGACCTCCTGCGTCGAGCAGCGCGCGGGCCCGGACGAGCGCCCACGCGTGATCGGCGCGTGCTGCGATCGCGGTCTGGTGACCGGCGATCGCGGTGCGTTCTGCGGCGAGCACCTCGACGAGCGTCGACTCGCCGAGCTCGTACGCGCGGTGGCGGCGCGCGGCCGCATCGTCGACCGCCGGCACGAGCGCGCGATCGATCTCGTCGAGCAGCTCGCCGGAGTGCTCGACATCGTGCAGCGCCTGCGCGAGCTCGAACCGCGCCGTGCGCGCGGCCCGCTCCGCTTCACCCTCGAGCAGGCGAGCCTCCGCGAGCCACTCGCCGCGCTCGCGCTGGCCGCGATCGTGGAGCGGCAGGGCGATGCCGACCGTTGCGGCGACGCGGCGATCCCCGCCCGGATCGAGCGTCAGCTCGCCGCCGACGAGGATCTCGGTCGTCCGCTGCGCCGCTGCTTCGGCCGCCCGTGCGCGCGACGCGACCGCCGCGATCCGGCGCGCGCGTACCATCGGGATGTCCGCGATCGCGGCGAGCCGTGCGCGCTGCTCGGCGAGCGGAGGCAGCACGACAGCCGGCAGCTCGCCCGTCGCGCGGCGCGGACCGGCCGCCGCGACGGCCGCCCCGAGCCGGAAGCTCGCATCGCGAGCGCGGCCCTCCGCATCGAGGACGGCCGTCTCCGCGGAGGCGAGCAGCGCGCGGGCATCGGCGAGCTCCGGCGTCGTCGCGGCGCCGGCGGTGAGCCCGCGCTGGGTCACGGCGACGATCTGCGCGGCCAGGTCGCGCGTGCGCCGCGCCTCGACGAGCGTGGCCCCCGCGGACCAGCTGTCGATCCACGCGCGCGCGATGTCCAGCCGCGCCTCGATCTCGAGCGCCGCCGCCTCCGCGGCCCGGCGCTGCGCCTCCGCGTCGAGCGACGCGCGGGCCGCCTCGCGCCGCGAGGTCAGCGGGACCGCCTGCTCGATGCCGAGCCGCACGCCGGCGCCGCTGGGCGTCCCGAACGCGAGCTGCGGCATCAGCCGCACGACCAGCGGCGCCCACAAGGCGGGGAGCTGCTCGCGCGTGTGCGCGACGATCGCGGAGGACTCGCGCGCGGCCGCGAGCTCGGGCAGCGTCGCGGCGAAGCCGGTCGCGGCGGTGAACTCGACGGTCGGCGTCGCGTCGATCGCGGGTGGCTCCGCGAGATCCTCCGCGCGCGCCGCTCCGGCGAGCATGAAGACGAGGACGAGCGACCTGCGCATGCGGGCACCCTACGCGCATGCCCGCCCCGCGATCCTGAGACGATTCTGAGAGGACTCTCAGGGTCCTACGGCCGGAACGCGCGGCAAGCGCTGTTCCCTCGGAAAAATGCTGGTACAACTCGCGGCCGATGTTGACCGGCAAGCAACGGCGTCACCTTCGCGCGCTCGCGCACCCGCTCAAGCCGCTCGTGCAGGTCGGCAAGGGCGGCATCGATGACGGGCTCGTCGCGGCCGTCGACCAGGCACTCGCCGATCACGAGCTGATCAAGGTCAAGGTCGGCGAGAACGCCGGCGCGGACCGCCACGAGATCGCGGACGAGCTCGCGCAGAAGACCAAGAGCGAGGTCGCGCAGGTGCTCGGCAACACCGTGCTCCTGTATCGCGCGGACCCCGAGGAGCCGACGATCAAGCTACCGGCGGCGAAGCCGGGGGCGAGCCACGAGCCCGATCCCGAGGATGACGAGCAGTAGGCCGGGCGCTCCGCCGCCCGTCGTGCAGCCGCCGGTCTCGACGCTGCTGTCGTAGTTGCTGCCGCCGCCGCTCGGGTCGGTGCCGCCGCCACCGGGGGTGTTGCCACCTCCGCCGCTGCTGCCGCCGGCGTTGCGCGCGACCGTCACCGTGCGCGTCTCCGACTGCACGTTGTGGCCGTCGGTGATCTCGACCTTGAGCGTGTGCGACCCTTCCGCGAGCATCGGGGACGTCGAGAACGAAAACGGGCCCGCGCTCATCTGCGAGTCGGCGACGGCGCCGTCGATGTAGAGCGTGGCCCCCGCGACCGCGATGTTGTCGGTGCCGGTCGCATCGACGGCGAACCCAGGCTCGACCGTTTCGCCGTCGAGCGGCGACGTCCAGCTCAGCACCGGCGCGACGTTGTCGCCGGCCGTGCCGACGCGCGCGAGCAGCAGCTGCACCGAGTTCTGGTTCGCGCGGCAGGTGCTGCCGTTGATGCCGCACGCACGCGAGGAGTACTCGCCGCACGAGACCGCCTGATCCTGGAATGCGCGGTTCCCGCTGTACTGCAGGTACGTCATCGGATCCGACGCGAGCAGCTCGTGATCGAGCCCGTACGAGTGCGCGACCTCCTGCGCCATGATCTCGCACGCCTGGCGCGCCGTGATGCCGGAGATCGCGTCGGTGAACGTGAACACGATCGAGTTCTCGATGATCGAGCAGTCGGTCGTGAACGGCGACACGCCGCCGACGTTCGAGGGCAGCCCGACGAGGTCCGGCGTGCCGCCGAAGATCGCCTCGATGTGCGGGACGTTGCCCGGATCCTGATCGACGATCTGCACGTCGAAGCGCGACCACAGGTCCTTGAAGCACGAGACCGTGTCGGCCCACGTCTGGGCGCTCGCGTTCCACGCCGGGATCTGGACCTGCTGCTGCGGGATCGACGACGTGTTCGTCGACGAGTTGTTGTTGCCGGGCCGCAGCAGCGCGCCCGTGTGGTTCAGGTAGATGATGCGGCTCTGCGCGACCGCCGCCGTGGGGTTGCCGGAGTCGGGCAGCGCCTGGCGCGCGAGACCGCCCTCGATCGTGATGTCGCGCCGGATCGGCTCGGCCCGAGCGAGAGTCGGAACGAGCGTTACGAAGACGAGCGCGAGCGTCCGCATGGGGCCTCGCTACATCAAGGCGCGTGCCGGCTAGGGTCGATTGTCCCTGGTGGACAAGTTGCGCAGATCCTGATGCTTGGAGCTCAAATCATCGCGCGCTGCTGAGGGAGCGCCTCACCCTGCTGGGGCATTCACCCCCGGATCACACTCTCGATGTCCTCGATCTTCTTGGGACAGGCCGCGGTCAGCACGTCATGGCCATCACTGGTAACGAGCACGTCGTCCTCGATCCGGATGCCGATGCCGCGCAATTCCGGCGGCGCGTCCGCGTCGGGCGCGATGTAGAGCCCGGGCTCGATCGTCAGCACCATGCCGGCCTCGAGCGGCCGCGCCTTGCCGCCGCGGATGTAGGCGCCGACGTCGTGGACGTCCATGCCGAGCCAGTGCGACGTGCCGTGCATGTAGAACCGGCGATAGCTCTGGTCGGCGATCCGATCCTCGGCGGAGCCGCCGAGCAGGCCGAGCGCGATCATGCCCTCGGTCAGCCGGCGCACGCAGTGGTTGTGGATGTCGTCGAGCGTGACACCGGGCGCGACCATCGCGATCGCCTCGAGCTGGCAGCGCAGCACGATGTCGTAGACGCGCCGCTGGATCGGCGTGAACGTGCCGCTCGCCGGCCACGTCCGCGTGATGTCGGCGGTGTAGTGATCGTACTCGCAGCCGGCGTCGACGAGCACGAGGTCGCCCTCCGCGATCGCACAGCGGTTGTCGATGTAGTGGAGGATCGTCGCGTTCTCGCCCGCGCCGACGATCGACGTGTAGCCGGCGCCCTGACCACCGCGCCGCCGGAACGTGTAGTCGATCAGCGCCTCGAGCTCGTACTCGAACACGCCGGGCCGGCCCGCGCGCATCGCGGCGATGTGGGCCTCGGTCGAGATCGCGACCGCCTTCTTGAGGCTCGCGAGCTCCTCGGGACGCTTGTGCAGCCGCAGCTCGTGCAGCGCGTCGCGCGGATCGACGACCGCGTGCGGCGGGCGCTTGCCGCGTTTCTCGAGCTTGCGCAGCCGCGAGATCGTCTGCGTGACGAGCTTGTCCATCTCCTCGTCGAGCCCGAGCGCGTAGTGCAGCTCCTCGTGGTTCGCGATCAGCTCGGCAAGCTTGCCCGGCAGCTCGCTCGCGGGATACGCGGCGTCGGCGCCGAACACGCTCTTCGCGCCCTCGACGCCCGCGCGCTTGCCCTCCCACGTCTCCATCTCCGGGTCGCGCGGCCGCACGAACATCACGACGCGCTCGGTGTCCGCGCCCGGGCGCAGGATCAAGGTCGTGTCGGGCTCGGCGAAGCCGGTCAGGTACTGCAGGTCGCTGATCTGCCGGAACTTGAAGAATGCGTCGCCGTTGCGCAGGCGCTCGGGCAGCGAGCGAACGACCGCGACGCTCGCGGGACCGATCGCTTTCATGTAGGCATCGCGGCGCGCGGCAAACACCGCGGGGTCGAACATGCAGCGGTTTTACCGCTTGCGCCGACGCGCCGCCACGAGCGCCAGGCCCACGAGCGCGAG
The DNA here is from genome assembly GCA_964446175.1 of uncultured Kofleriaceae bacterium. Lineage (GTDB taxonomy): Bacteria > Myxococcota_A > Polyangia > Haliangiales > Haliangiaceae > JABFXX01. The sequence goes on along the minus strand of CAYUNM010000054.1, from coordinate 18,830 downwards.
CCAGCCCGGCGTTCCACCGGCGTTACATGCCGCCTCGTCGTCGCCGTAGCCGTAGTCCTGCGGATAGTCCGTTCCGCCGTCGGGATAGTCGGTCGGGTAACCCTGGCCGCACTGGTAGTAGCCGCCCACCGCCTGGAGGTTCGCGATGAAGTGATCGATCAGCGTGATGTCATCGGCGATATCCGGATCCTCGCGCGTCGCGTTCCACGTCGCGGCGTGCGTGCGAATCGCCTGGAGCGGCGTGATCGCGCAGGCGGGCTGCGAGGTCAGCTGGAGCGCGTCACGCAGGCCGAGGAACAGGTTGTACATCGCGTAGCGCTTCGCCATCTCGGGCGCGGAGAGGTAGGGCGCGTCGACGGACGGCGTCTCGCCGCCGGTCGGGTACTGCAGCGTCACGGTCTGCGTCTTGATCTCGCCGGTGCCCGGCACGCGGTAGTTGAGCGTGATGTCGGCGATCTTGTTGTCGGGGTTGTTGCCCGTCGGCTGGACCGCGATGAACAGCATGCTGCCTCCGCCTCGCCGACCGCCCGTCGTCGGATCCGGGTTGCTGTCGGTGCGGCTCGCGACGAAGGCGGCGGGGATGTGCATCGATCCCGCGGTGGCCGACGAGCTCCACAGCGTGGACCCGACGACGTCGCCGAACGTGAAGCCGCTGCCCGCGACCGCATCGATCTGGATGTCGAGGGCGATCGGCGAGGCGAAGTACGCGAGCTCCTGCTGGAACACCTCCGTTGCCGCGGAGGCGTCCTGCAGGAAGTAGAAGTTGCCGGCGCCGTGCTCGGCGAGCCCGCGCATCAGCGCGACGTCGAAGTCGTTGCCGACACCGATCGTCGTCAGGCCGATGCCGCGCGACACGTAGCCGTCGGCCATCGCGAGGATCGCGGGGTCGCTCGTGTTGCCGTATGTCGCGAGGCCGTCGGAGAGGAAGATCACGCGCGACTCGCGCGTCGCGTCGAGGCCGGCGACCGAGAGGTCGAAGCCCGCCTTGAGGCCGTCGTAGATGTCGGTCGCGCCGCGCGGCGTGAGCCCGGCGACGATCTGATGGAGGTGCGTGCGGTCGAGCGTGGCGAGCGGCGCATCGACCTGCACCTGGTCGTCGAACTCGACGATCGCGAGGCGATCGGTATCGGCGAGCGAGTCGATCAGCGTGTCGAGGCCGGACTTCACCTTGACGAGGCGGCCGTCCATCGACATCGAGCCCGAGTGATCGACGACGACGACGAGATCGAGCGGGCGCTTCGGATAGTTCGCGGGATCGACGTTCGTGTTGATCGCGATCTGCAGCGTCGCCTGCTTTGCTTCCTGCACCCAGTCGAAGCCGACGGAGAGGCCGGGCGTGAGGCAGAGCGTGTTCGTGCAGCCGTTCGCGGGCGGCGGCGCGTAGTGCTCGTTGAAGAAGCCGTTCGCGTCGAGCGTGTCGGGCCCGGGGATGCCGCCGTTGTTGATGATGTTGCGGAACTGGCCGATGTCCTGCTGGCCGCCGAAGCTGACGCCGCCGACGCCGGCATCGGCTCCCGCCGACGCGCCATGGCCCTGGGAGGCACCGCCGGCGCCGCAGGCCGCGAGGAGGGTGATCGAGAGGAGGCGCTTCATGCCTGGTGCCCTTCAGCAGCGCTCGTGCCGCGGGTTCCCGTGGCGCTGCGCGCGCTTACCCGCGACGAGATGGCGCCAGGGCGGGGATCCCTGACATCGATGTCGTAGGATGCGCCCGTGAAACGGCTCGCCCTCGCCCTCGTCGTCGTCGCCGTCGCCTGCAAGAGCAGCTCGAAGCCGGCGCCGCAGCCGCCGCCGCCCGCACCCGCGCCGGTCGCGTGGACCCCCGACTATCACGTCGACCCGTCGCTCGCGGGGACCGGCAAGACGTTCATGGTCGCGTCGGAGTCGGTGATCGCGACGCAGGTCGGCCGCGACGTGCTCGCCCACGGAGGCAACGCCGCCGACGCGGCGGTCGCGACGTGCTTCGCGCTCGCGGTCGTCCATCCGAGCGCGGGCAACCTCGGTGGCGGTGGGTTCGCGGTCGTGCGCACGAGCAAGGAGGCGCGCGCGCTCGACTTCCGCGAGACCGCGCCCGCGAAGGCGTCGCCCGACATGTTCGTGCACGCGGGCAGCGGCGCGTCGCTGCGCGGCGATCTCGCGAGCGGCGTACCTGGCACGGTGGCAGGCCTGTGGGAGCTGCATCACTGGAACGGCAAGCTGACGTGGCGCGAGGACCTCGCACCGGCGATCGCGCTCGCGCGCGACGGGTTCGCGGTCGATCCGATCCTCGCGAAGTCTCTCGAGCGCCGGCTCGCGCGCGCCCCGATCAACGGAGGGCCGTGGGCGGTGAAGCACGCCGCCGGCGAGATCGTGAAGCAGCCGGAGCTCGCGGCGACGCTGCAGCGGATCGCGGATCAGGGCACGGCCGGGTTCTACGAGGGTCCGGTCGCGAAGGCGATCGCCGACGAGATGGCGCAGCACGGCGGCCTGATCACGGCGCGCGACCTCGCGGGCTATCACGCGATCTGGCGTGACCCGCTGCGCTTCGACTACCGCGGCAAGCACCTGATCACGATGCCGCCGCCGTCGTCGGGCGGGATCGTGATCGCGATGACCGCGAACATGCTCGCGGGCGTCGACCTCGCGAAGCTCGGCTGGCACTCCGCGGAGCACATCCACTGGCTCGTCGAGGTGTGGCGGCGCGCGTATGCGGCGCGCAACGAGCTGCTCGGCGATCCGGCGTACGTCAAGGACATGCCGATCGCGCGGCTGCTGTCGAAGGAGTTTGCCGACGCGATGGTCGCGACCATCGGCCCGCGCGCCACGCCGTCGAAGGCCGTCGCGCAGCTGCTCGAGGGCACGCACACGACGAACCTCAGCATCGTCGACGGCAACGGCATGGCGATCGCGCTGACGTTCACGCTCAACACGAGCTTCGGCAACGGCGTGTACGTCGCCGGGTTCCTGATGAACAACGAGATGGACGACTTCACGACGCAGCCGGGCACGCCGAACGCGTACGGGCTCGTCCAGGGCCCGGCGAACCAGCCGGAGCCGGGCAAGCGGATGCTGTCGTCGATGTCGCCGACGATCATCGAGGACGATCACGGCGTGTTCATGGTCGTCGGAGGGCAGGGCGGCTCGCGCATCATCACGGAGGTCTGGCAGACGATCTCGAACGTGATCGACTTCGGCCTGCCCGTCGAGGTGGCGATCAGCGCGCCGCGCGTGCACCACCAGCACCTACCCGACGAGGTCGTCGTCGAGCCGGGCGCGATCAGCCCCGAGACCGAGCGCGTGCTCAAGAGCGAGGGCTACAACCTCGTGATGGGCACGCCGGAGCGCATCTACGGTGCAGCGAACGCGATCGTGCGTACACAAAACGGCTGGCGTGGTGCGGCCGACCCACGCAACGGCGGCGCGGCGATGGGCGATTGATCTATTCTCGGATCATGGCGGACGATCCGGACGCGAGTGGCATCAGCGTGTACCCGCGGCTGCCCGTGCCGAAGCCACAGCGCAGCGGCGATACGAAGCTGCCGAAGAAAGGGGGCCGCGTGGACGGCAAGATGATCGGAGCGGCGGTCGCGATCCTGGTGCTCGGCGCGGGCGCGGGCTACGTCGCGCATCGTCCGGACGGCGGTGGCGACAAGGCGAAGGCCGAGGTCGTGGCCGCGCAGAAGGCGGCCTCGACGGAGAAGGACCGCGCCGACGCGCTCGCGAAGCAGCTCGACGACGAGAAGGCGGCGCGCGACGCGGCGGAGAAGGCAGCGGCCGCGGCGACGACGAAGGCAGCCGACAGCGAGTCCGCCGCCGCGAAGCTGCAGGCGACGATCGACAAGAGCCAGGGCTCGGTGTCGACGGAAGGCGACGAGATCCACCTGAAGCTCGTCGACAAGGTGCTGTTCGCCGTCGGCGACGACAAGCTGACGGACAAGGGCAAGGCCGTGCTCGACAAGGTCGCGGCCGCGCTGAAGGACATGCCCGACAAGCAGGTCTGGGTGCAGGGGCACACCGACGACATGCCGATCTACATCCCGCCCGCGCCGAAGGCGCCGCCGGCGAAGGCCGCGCCCAAGAAGCTGCCGAAGGGCGCGAAGGCAGCGCCGCCGCCGCCCGAGGTGCCGCCGGTGCGGTTCGCGACGAACTGGGAGCTGTCGGCGGCGCGCGCGCTGACCGTCGTGCACTACCTGCAGGACAGCGCGAAGATCGATCCGACGCGCCTCGCGGCGCTCGCGTTCGGCCAGTACCGGCCGGTGTCGCGCTCGAACAAGGCGCTCAATCGGCGCATCGAGATCGTGCTCGTGCCGAAGAAGGCCGTCGTCGAGAAGGAAGTGCTGCCGGCCGCCGGCTCGGGTTCCGGCTCGGCCGCCGCTGCCGCTGCGGCGCCGAAGAAGAAATAGCTAGATCGACATCTTGCTCTGGCGGTCGACGAAGCTGACGAGATCGGCGTCGCTCGCGTGGTCGAGCACGTTCGGCACCGACGGCGACGGCGCGGGGCCGCGCGTGTAGACGAGCATCGGGATGTGCTCGGTGCGCAGCTCGCGCACGACCTCGGCGACGCCCTCGCTCGTCAGCTCCATCAGGATCGCGCGCGGCCGCAGCGCACGGGCCAGGCGCGAGAGCTGGCCGAGCGCGCGCGTCATCGACACGACGGTGTAGCCGCGGCCGCTGAGGTGCACGTCGATCTGCTGCAGCCGCTGGCGGTTCTGCTCGACGATCAGGATCACGCCGCGGTCGCCGCTCGGCTCGGGCGCGGGCTCGGCCGGCACGGGCGGCAGCGCGACGACGCGGTCGGCATCTCGCGCGCGATACACGGCGAGCGCGACCTTGTTGAGCAGATCCTCGATCTGGAACGGCTTCTCGACGACCTCGCTCCCGGCGAGGTTCACGTCGAGGCCGTGCACGGCCGTCATGATCAGCACCGGAATCGCCGAGTACTCCGGGTCGTCCTTCATCGTCTGGAGGAACTGCCGGCCGTTCATGCCCGGCATCATCAGATCGAGAAGGATCACGTCGGGCCGCACGGCACGCACGCGATCGAGCGCCTCGACGCCGTCGGTCGCCGTGTCGACGACGTAGCCCTCCTCCGACATCACCTGTGCGAGTGTGTCGCGCAACATCGGCTCGTCGTCGACGACGAGGATGCGACCGCCCTTGACCGTCGTGGCTCCGGACATTCGCTGCGTGGATCGTATACCATCGCCTGGATGTCGACGGCGCCACCGGTGGCACGTGCCTACGACGCCCTGCGCCCAACGATTCTGCAGCGCCTGCTCGAGATCCGGGCCACGCTGGATCCGACCCTGGGCCGCCTCGACGAAGCGGCTGCTTCCGCACAGATCGACGCCGTCCTCGAGCACCTCGGCAACTTCCTCACGACCGGGGACGTCGGCCTGCATCGCGCGTTCCTGCACACCTTCCTCGCGATGCGCGCGGCCGAGGCACAAGGCCCCGCCGCGGTGCTCGCGATGCTCGTCGCAATCGGCGACACGGCGGCGCAGGTCGCCCAGGAGTCGCCCGATGCGGTCGAGCTGACCTTGATGCTGACGCGCGTCACGGCGTCGACGGCGCGCGCCGTCAACGACCTGATCGCCGACGAGCTCGATCGCCGGGTCGCGCAGTGGCGCGACCTGTCGACGCGGGAGCAGAAGGGATTGCCACCCGCGTGAGCCAGACGCCCGCTGCGGGGCTGCGCATCGCCGGCGACACCAACGTCGGCAAGGTGCGCACGACGAACGAGGACGCGATGATCGTCGATCCGGTCCGCGGCCTGTACGTCGTGTTCGATGGCATGGGCGGCGCGAACGCGGGCGACGTCGCCTCGCAGACCGCGCGCGACGCGCTCGCGGACTTCGTCACGCAGCGGCGCGCATCGCTGCAGCCGCGCGCGCTGCTCGAGGCCGCGATCCAGCACGCGTGCCTGACCGTGTTCAACGCGGCGCAGGAGTCGCGCGAGCACCACGGCATGGGCACGACGGTCGTCGCGTGCCTCGTCGTGGATGCGAAGCGCGCGATCGTCGCGCACGTCGGCGACTCGCGGTGCTACCTGCTGCGCGCGGGGCGCCTGCAGTCGCTGACGCGCGACCACACGATCGTCGAGGAGCTCGTCGATCGCGGGCTCCTGAGCGCGGAGGAGGCCGAGCGCCACCCGTACAAGAACGTGCTGTCGCGGAACCTCGGCGCGAAGCCCGAGACGCGCGTCGACGTGCTCGATCTCGAGCTCAAGGCCGGCGACCGCCTGCTGCTGTGCTCGGACGGGCTCTACGGCTACGCGTCGGCGGAGGCGATCCAGTACCTGCTCGGCTCGGGCGACGCGCCGGAGCACGTCGCGCGCGACCTGATCGATCTCGCGCTGCGCGGCGGCGGCGGCGACAACGTGACGACGATCGTGATCGAGACGCCGTCGACGGCGCCGACCTCGACGCAGGTCGTCCGCACGCACGGCGCGGTCGCCTGGTGGCAGAAGCGGTCGCGCTTCCTGCAGGTCGCGAAGGAGCGCGGCATCACGCGCAACCCGATCTGCCGCGGGCTCTCGCCCGACGAGGCGCTCGACCTCGTCGCGCTCTCGCTGTGCCAGGCGATCTTCCACGACCTCGAGAAGTCGACCGGCGTCAACGTGTGGACGTTCGCGCAGAACCTCGCCGGACCGTGGTTCGAGCGCGGCGGTGAGTGGTCGGCCGTGCGCAACCTCGTCGATATCCTCGGCATGAGCGCGCGCACGGTCGTCGACGAGATCCGCGCGGCCGATGCGAACCTCGGCTTCCTGCTCGACATCGCGGTGTCGCGCGCGCTCGTCGTCGCGGAGCTCGCTCTCGGCGGCCTGCTCGCGGAGCGGCTGCGCCAGGTCGATGCCGATCTGATCCACGTGCACGCCGCGGTCGGCGAGACGATCGACACGCCGTCGCCGGAGAGCTTCCTCGATCAGCCGACCGTCCCGTTCCTGCGCCCGGACCGGCCCGTGACCCACTCCGGCGTCAGCGAGGAGGTGCTGACCGCGATCAGCAAGACGCTGACGATCGCGCGCGCCCGCACCTCGCCGCGCGCCGAGCTCGTCAAGCAGATCCTGTCGTCGCTCGAGGCGATCGCGACGGACTCGTCGGGCAACTTCGCGGCCGCCGTCCTCGCCGCGCGCGACCTCTACGGCGTGCGCTCGGTCGACGACGCCGGCGTCATGCCGCTCTACGACGCGCTCGACTCCGTGCGCATCATCACCGCCTCGAGCGTGCACCAGATCAGCGCGTCCGACGCGCTGCGCGCGAAGGTCCTCTCCGCGATCTCGTCCGCGCACCAGCGGCTCGTCGGCGCGGTCACCGGGCTCGTGCTCGAGGCCGTCGCGCCGTACTCCGATCGCCTGCGCGAGACCCAGGCCGTCACCGGCCAGCTCCGCGATCAGGTCGCGCGCGCCGAGCGCAAGCGCGCCGAGCTCGAGAAGAAGTTCGCGACGACCATCGACCAATCGCAGCCGTGGGACAAGCGCGGCACCACGGAGTGGTAGATGTCCGATGTCGATCTGATCGAAGCGGTCTCCGTGCTGCGCGACGAGGTCCTCGACACCGTCGAGCACGGCGATCGCGATCCGCCCGGCGCCGAGGTCTTCCAGGCGCTCTTGCGCGCGCTCTCGATCGGCGGCGAGTCGGTCCCCGGCCTCGATCTCCAGCTGCATGACTCCGTCACGCGCCGCCTCGCCTGGGGCGACTCCGAGGAGTCCGTGCTCGCCGACGCCGAGATGGTGTTCGACCGCCTGATGATCGCGGTGGACCGCGCGCTCCGCGACCCCGCCGATCGCATGGTCGTCATCGAGGCCGCGACCCAGGTCGCCGTGACGGTCGCGCGCGTCGTGGCGCTCGCCGCGGTCGGCCGCGCCTCGCGTGACCGGGCCGCACGCCTGCGCGAGGAGCTCGCTCAGCGTCAGCTGCGCGAAGTGCTCGAGAAGCAGCGCACGAGCATCGTTCGGCTCGAGCTCGAGACGCGCGACTAGCGGCACGAGCGCTGCACTTTGCAGCGTACGTGTACCGGATCGCCCGCGCCGCCGCGTTTGTTACCGCGCTCGTGGGCTCGCTGTGCGGCCGTGCGGCGGCAGCGCCCGATGCGCCGGAGACCTCGACACACTCCGAGGCTCCGGAAAAGACGGAGACCGAGACCGGCATCCTCCCGCTCGTCGGCGGCGATACCGACAACGGCTTCGGCGGCGGCGCGATCGGCTCCATCGCGTCGTTCGACGGCCACACCGTCCCCTACCGCTGGCAGCTCCAGTTCGCGCTGTTCGTCGCGGCGAAGTCCGACCCGACTTCTCCGACGTACGAGGACGCATTCGTCAACCTGATCATCCCGCAGCTCTGGGACGGCCGGCTGCGCCTCGAGGTGCGTCCTTCCTTCACGCGCGAGACCGCGCTCCGCTTCTACGGCTTCGGCAACAACATCTCGATCCCGCAGACCTCGATGCCCCAGCGCGACTTCTACACGCGCATGCATCCGCAGCTGCAGGTGATGACGCGCTGGTTCCTCGGCGAAGGCTGGTCCGTGCTCGCCGGCAGCCAGTACCTCTACAACCAGCTGACCTACGCACCATCCTCGACGCTCGCGATGCAGCTGCCCTCGGTCCCCTCGCACTCCGTCGTGCGCGGCGAGACCGGCCTCGTCTACGACTCGCGCGACAACGAGATCTCGCCGCGCTCCGGCACCTACGACACGTTCGAATTCCGCGCCTCGCCGCGCCTGGGCGACGCGTTCCCCTACGCGTACCAGCAGTACGACGTCCAGCTGCGCGCGTACCTGCCGCTCTCCGACCGCAACACGCTCGCGCTGCGCGCGGTCGGCGACCTCCTCGTCGGCGACGTCCCGTTCTACGAGCTCTCGCGCTACGAGGACACCTCCGCGATCGGCGGCTCGCTCGGCGTGCGCGGCGTCCCCGCCTACACGTTCTACGGCAAGGCCAAGATCTTCGGCAACGCCGAGCTGCGCACGCACCTCACGCGCTTCACCGCCTGGGGACGCAAGCTGTCGCTGGGCGTCGCCACGTTCTTCGACGCGGGCCGCCTCTGGTTCGACCCGACGCACCCACGCCCGGACCTCGACGGCACCGGCCTCGGCATCCACTGGGGAACGGGCGCAGGCCTGCGGCTGCAGCAGGGCCGCGCGTTCCTCGTGCGCGCCGACGTGGCGTGGTCGCCGGACGCACGCCCGGTCGGCGGCTATCTGCTCGCGGACGAGATCTTCTAGAGCCGCGGGGCCGTGTGGTGGCGAGGCGCGGTGTGGTGGCGAGGCGTGGTGTGGTGGCGAGGCGCGGTGTGGTGACGTGTGCACGGGCCGCGCGGGTCGACGATCCCGCGGGTGGACGGTCCCCCACGTGGGGGACCTGTGAACCCGCTCGCGGCTGCTTCCCTGAATGCGGCCGTGCGTCGCGACATCGAGCCGCTCGAGCTCTCTGCTCTTCTTCTCCGGAATCTCTTTCTCTCTTCAACGGAGCGCTCGCTCGAGGGTTGGGCGCGGGGGACCCTGTGAGCGGCCGCGTATGCGTCGCGATCGAAGACGAGCGCGGCCGGTCACAAGTCCACCGCGCCGCCGTTTGCTCTGCAGAACGCTCGCTCGAGCTCGATGGTAGTGGTCGAGCGTCCGATCCGTTCTTCTCGGCGCTCGCGCACGTTCGCGGCTCTTTCGTCGCGTCACGTTGTGGCGGCGGCTGGGGATGGTCTCGATGCGCGAGTATCTGGAGCACGCGATGGGATATGGGCCGCAGGTCGCGGCGGAGCGGCTGCGAGTCGCGGAGGCGCTGGAGAGCTTGCCGGCGATCGAGGACGCGCTCGCGACGGGCGAGCTGAGCTACAGCGCCGTTCGCGAGCTGACGCGCATCGCGACGGCGAAGACGGAGGAGGCGTGGCTCGATGCGTGTGGCGGCAAGAACCTGCGCGAGATCGAGGAGCTGGTGGCCGAGCGAGAGCACGGCGATGCGCCGAGCGATGACCCGAAGCCGGATGTGCGACCGCAGCGCGTGACGATGGTGCTTCGGCCGGCGGCGCGGGCAGCCCTGCGCAGTGCGCGCCAGGCGATCGATGCGGCGCGCGGCGAGCGGATCGATGACAGCGAGCTGATCGAGAGCTGTGTCGTGGGTACGCGGGCGGCTTGGACGAGGCGCCGCCCGCCCAGATCGCGATCACGACCTGTGACAGCTGCAAGCAGGCGCGCCAGCACGCGGCGGGCCGCGCGATCGCGATCTGCGAGGCCGAGTACGAGGAGGCGGCGTGCGACGCGCGGTTCATCGGATCGCTCGATTCGCCGGGTCGCGCAAAGGGCGCCGTGCCGCCGGCGACCGAGCGCGCGGTGAGGCAGCGCGATGGACATCGGTGCACGGTGCCGGGCTGCCGCTCGGCGCGCTTTCTCCACGTGCATCACATCGTGTGGCGGTCGCGGGGCGGCGGGCACGAGATGGAGAACCTGACCACGCTGTGTGGCGGGCATCATGGGGCCGTCCATCGCGGCGAGATCACGATCACGGGCATGGCGCCGGAGCTCGTGGTCACGCGCGCGTTCGAGGTCCCGCACGTGGGGGAATTGGAGGTGGTCCCCCACGTGGGGGAATTGCAGGTCCCCCATACGCGCAAGGTCCGTCGCGAACGCGAACGCGAACGCGAACGCGAATGCGAACGCGAACGCGAACGCGAACGCGAACGCGAACGCGAACGCGAACGCGAATGCGAACGCGAACGCGAACGCGAACGCGAATGCGAACGCGAACGCGAACGCGACACCAATGCCGTAGCGGCGGATGCGGTGCTCGCGCTCACCACGCTCGGTGCGTCGACGCACGAGGCCGAGCGGGCCGTTGCACGTGCGCGGCTGCACGTCGACGTGGACGCGGGGCTCGAGGGCCTCGTGCGCGCCGCGTTGCACGACGTTCGCTGGTGAGCGGGGCGGCCGGCAGCGCGTCCACGCGGTGCGAGCCGGCGTATGCTCGTCGCATGCGTACGCTCGCGATCCTCGCGGTCCTCGGCCTCTCGACGCCGGCGCTCGCCGACGATGGCACCGGCACCTACGACGTGACGTACGCGGATGCGGGGAGCACGTGCAGTGCGAATCCGGTCACGATGACGAAGGGCAAGCTGACGATCGCGGTGAAGAAGGGCGCGCTCAACGTCTCGTTCGATCCGATGTTCGCGCTCGTGGGGAAGCCGGCGAAGGACGGCGCGATCGACGCGAAGACGACGAAGCTGATCGGCACGTCGGTCGGTGGGTTGTCGGCGCGGTACGCGATCGTCGGGCGCGCGCAGGGCGGAGCGCTGCAGCTCGCGCTGACCGCGACGTACATCCGGCAGGACACGAACAAGCCGTTCTGCGCGCAGACGTGGAACGTGACCGGCGCGAAGAAGTGATCAGCCGAGGTTGGCGGTGACCGCGTCGAGCAGGGCTTCGAGGCCGGCGTCGCGGTCGACGTAGCGGTGGACCAGGTCGCAGCTGCCGCGGCCGAGGCCGCGCACGATGCGGCGGGCGCCTGGTTGCGACTTGTTCGCCTCGTACATGATCGTCTCGATGCGCGGGTCGCCGGCGTCGAGCTCGGCGATGACGGCGTCGACCTTGATGTCGGAGAGGACCTCGTGGAGCGCGAAGTCGTGGTCGCCGAACACGACGTCCCAGCCGGAGGAGACGTAGAGCGCCATCGCGCCGCGCTGGCGGTGCGGGTCGCCGATGACGAGGACGCGCATGCGGCGGCCGGGCTTGTCGTGCGTGCCCGACTGGCGCGCGGCGGTCAGGACGAGGGCTTTCCATTCGGGCGGCGGGTCGATGAGCAAGAGGCCGAGCGCGGGTTCCTTGCCGTTGTCCTCGCGGACGACGTCGCCGATGACCTCGGTGACGGAGCCGGAGCGCGGGTCGGTGAGCGCGAGCGAGACGCGGGTGCCGACGGGGAGCCAGGCGGCGGTGTCGAGGCAGACGCCGACGTCGGAGACGTCGCGGGTGCGGCAGACGACGAGCTCGCCGCCGAGCAGCGGGGATACCGTTGCCGCGAGGGAAATGCGGTACCGAGGTGCTCGGCGTGACACCGAAGGCGAGCATATGCGAACGTACGCGGGATGAAAACGGTTGTGGCGTTGGCGCTGCTCGTGCCGCTCGCGGCGCGTGCAGACGTGCCCGACGAGGGCGTGAGCCCCGATGGCGCGGGCTCTGCGACGCAGCTGCCGGGTCCGACGGAGGCGCAGGGCGCGCCCGGTGATTCGCCCGCGCTGCGCACGAGCCTGCGGCACAAGGACATCATCGTGACGACGCCGGGCGAGCGCTCGACGAAGAACATCGCGATCTTGGCGAGTGTGGCCGGTGCGGGGGCGCTGCTCGGTGGCGTCGGCGTGTACTGGAATCTCGATTCGCGGTCGGCGGCGGATGAGGTCTCGGCGCATCGCCAGACGTCGGTGCCGTGGACGGCGGAGCGCCAGGCGACCTACGACCGCGCGCACGACTCGGCCGTGAAGGCCGGCATCTTCTACGGGATCGGCGGAGCGCTGGTGCTCGGCGCGGTCGTGGGGCTGATCGTCACCACGCCGAAGTCCGAGACGACGGTGATCCATCCGCATGTCGCGATCGGGCCGGAGGGCGCGAGCATCGGTGGGAGCTGGAGCTGGTGATGCGGGCGCTGGTGCTGGTGCTGCTGGCGGCGTGCTCGCCGGAGATCGCGAGCGGGTCGTATCTGTGCGGCGCCGAGGAGCTGTGCCCGCCCGGCGAGGCGTGCGATGGCGTGACGGACTCGTGCGTGGTCGCGTCGTCGGAGATGCCGTTCGCGTGCGAGGCGGGGACCGAGATCGCGGGCGATGACACGAGCATGACGGCGCAGCAGGTGCCGCAGCTCGCGTGCGTGTCGCTGCGGTTCCAGGCGGCGGGGTGCATGCCGGCGGGCGACGCGGCGGACTGGTTCGCGTTCAAGACGCCGGCGGAGTGCACGAGCGTGCAGGCGCAGGCGCGGATCGTGTTTCCCGTCGCGTACGAGGTGCTGAGCCTCGAGCTGTGGGACCTCGCCGGGAACACGCAGATCGGGACGGACGTGCCGTGTGCGGATGCCGTCGGTGATCCGGCGCATGTCGAGCGGTGCATCAAGCTGACGGTGCCGCCGGGCGGAAGCTACGGGCTGCTCGTCAAGCCGTCGGGGCAGGGCGCGTGCGGTGGCGCGTGCGCCTACAATCGGTACGACCTGAGCCTGCAGCTCGCCACGCCCTGAGGCGTAGCGATCGACCGCGTGCGAAGCACGACGCTCCTTGGCCGAAGTAGTCCCGCCCCGCGGGGCGCCGGGGTAGGCTGGAAGCGTGGAGAGCCTGCGGTGGAGCTGGCTGGCTGCACCGTACCTGTTCTGTACGGCGGTCATCGCGAGCGTGTCGCTCGCGGCGGCGGTGATCCGCGGCGATCGCGTGATGCGGCTCGGCGTGATCGCGTCGTCGGTGACGGCGCTGCCGTGGGCGATGTGTCAGGGGCTCGCGATGTGCACGACGGATCCGGCGCTCGCGACGCGCCTGCTGCGGATCGCGCAGGGGACCGTCGGGATGATCGGGCCGAACCTGCTGCTCGTGCTGCTCGCGACGAGCGGTCAGCTGGAGCGGCATCGCTGGATCGCGCGGATCTCGGCGTTGATCGGCGGCGTGTCGCTCGTCGTGACGTGGGCGACGTCGTGGGTCGTGCCCGGCGTGCAGGTCGTGCCGTGGGGCGTGTTCTACATGCGGCCGGGGCCGCTGACCGGCGTGCAGGTCAGCCAGCTGATCGTGTGGCTGCTCGTCGGGCTGGTGATCGTGCGGCGCTCGACGCCGAGTGGCGAGCGCAGGCGCAACACGCGGCTGATCCTCGGCGTGCTCGTGTGCGGCGCGATCGGGTCGCTGGATACGCTCGTGCTGTATCGCATCGCGATGCCGTATCCGATGGCGTGGCTGTCGGCGTCGGCCGCGGCCGTGATCGCGCTGTACCTGGTGCTGCGCACGGACTTCTTGCGGCCGCAGGGCTTCGATGCGAGCGCCGCGATCGAGCTGCTCGCGTTCATGGTCGCCGTCGTGCTGATCGTCGCGCTGTCGCGCGCGCTCGAGGGCGTGACGACCGTCGTGATCGCGACGATCACGGCGGCGGTGTGGACGATCCTGACCGGCATCGCGTGGGCGGTCGCGCGCGTGCGGCGGGCGCCGGTGGCCGAGGACCGGGCGCTGCAGCAGTTCATCGCGCGCGTGACGTCGCTCGACACGCCGGCGAAGATCGCGGAGCGGCTGACGGCGCTGTGGCGCAACGCGGGCGGGATCGTCATGAAGCGGCTGCGCACGGATCTCGCGGGGCTCGATCGCGAGGTGCGCGAGTGGCTCGTGAGGAATCCCGATGCGGTCGCCGTGACGGACCTCGCGACGATGCGGCTCGGCGCGCTGCGACCGAAGCTCGAGGCGCTCGGCGGGCAGGCGAGCCTGCTCGTCCCGCTGGTCGATCGAGGCGAGCTCGTCGGGCTCCTCGAGGCGGACTACGACAAGGCGCTGCGCGACTCGGAGCGCGGGGTCGTCGCGGAGTCGGCGAAGGCGGCGGCGCGCGCGCTGACGTTCATCGGGCTCTCGCAGGCGGCGGCGCGCGAGCGCGAGACGGCGCGCGAGGTCGAGGTCGCGGATGCGCTGCGGTTGCAGGCGTCGGCGAGCCGCGAGTCGGAGCTCGGCAAGTGGGCCGTCGCGGCGGAGTACCGGACGGCGGAGCACACGACCGGCGCCGGCTGGAGCGCGATCGAGCTTCACGACGGGCGGCTCGCGCTGCTCGCGACGGAGGCGCAGGCGCACGGCGTGCCCGCGGCCCTCGCGACGGCGGCGCTGACCGGCGCGTTCGCGGCGGCGACGATCGGCGCGACGTCGCTCGACGACATCCTGACCGCGATGCGCGCGACCGCGGACGGCGTGATGCGCGGCGGCGAGCCGGTCGCGGCGTTCCTCGCGATCATCGGCAGCGACGTCGAGTGGGCATGCGCCGGGCATCCGGGCGCGTTTCTCGTCGGGCCGGTCGCGTCGCTCGACGCGGGTGCGCCGCTCGGCTCGATGAAGGCGTCGCGGCCGGATGCGGTGCAGCTCGGCCCGGGCTTCCTGCAGACGAAGCCGCGCGCCGAGACGCTCGACGGTGCGACGCGCGGGACGACGCCGCTGCCGGCCGACACGCTGCTCGTCGTCGCATCGAGCGGGCTGCGCGGTCTCGACGATGCCGCGTGGCAGTCGCAGCTGCGCCAGGCGGCATTCGCGAGCGGCCGGCTCGCGGCGGTACTCGTCGAAGATGCCCTGAGACGCGGCACGCCGACGGAGGACCTGCTCGCGGTCGTGGTGCGGGCGCGATAGCATCGCGGGATGCGGAGAGCCGAGCGAAGCGAGGCGGGGTGTGGGGGGTGGGTGGGCTTGTATCTCAGGCCTTCCGCAGGAAGGACCTGAGATGGTTGATTGGAAGACGAGGTTACGTGGTGTGGTGAAAGGGTCGAGCGGCGAGCCATCGAGGTTGTGGCTGGCCGCCGGCGCGATCGCGGTGGTGGCGCTGGCATCGCACTCGTGCGCGAGCGTCGAGGCCGGTCAGGTCGCGGTGCGCGTCAACAACGTGACCGGATCGATGGAGGTGATCACGCAGCCGGGTCTGATCATGCGGCTGCCGTTCGGCATCCACGACGTCTACATCATGGACGTCAGCCCGCAGACGTTTCACCTGCGTGGCACGGTGAACAAGAGCCCGCTCGAGGTGCGCGAGCTGCAGGTCCGCGCCTCGGACGGCTCGAACTTCGCGTTCAACGACACGACGATCCTGTTCCGCGCGATCGGCTCGAAGGCCGACGAGACGCTGCGCGACTCCGGCCTCGGCCACGCGTACTACGAGTGGATGCTGCCGTACGTGCGCTCGATCTTGCGCGACGAGTTCGGGCGCGAGTCGACGATCGGCGTGTCGAACCCGACGACGTTCGGCGAGGCCGAGGCGCGTGCGAAGGCGCGGCTCAACAAGCTGCTCGGCGAGCACGGCCTGGAGGTCACGAGCATCGTCACGCCGCGGCCGCGGTTCTCGAAGGAGTACGAGGACCTGATCGAGGCGCGCAACCAGGCCGAGAACCAGCTCGCCGTGATCGACTCCGAGCTGCAGCGCGCGAAGACCGAGCGCGATCGCAAGCTCGCGGAGGTCGAGCGCGATCAGAACAAGGTGATCCAGACGAAGCGTGCCGAGCTCGAGGCGGAGCTCGCGACCGCCGTCACCACGCAGACACAGACGCACCGCGAGGTCGACGCGTACAAGATCGACCGCGTCGCGGCGGGCGAGGCCGCGCGCAGCGGTGCGAAGAGCCAGTCCGATCAGCTCAAGGGCGAGCTGGACGCGGAGTACTCGGCGAAGAAGGCCGAGATCGACGCGTTCCGCAACCAGCCCGTCGAGCGCGTGATGCAGCGGCTCGGCGAGCGGCTCAAGGGCGTGACGATCGAGATCCAGCCGTACCGCGAGGACGGCACTCCGCAGCGCGTGCAGCTCGAGAACGTGGGAGGTGGCAAGTGAACCAGCTGATCACCGCGTGCAAGGTCCTCGTGCTGAGTGCGCTCGCGCTGTGGATCGTCCCTGCGATCTTCACGTCGACGATCGCGCCGAACGAGATCGGCGTTCGCCAGAGCGCGACGAGCGGCGTGCTCGACGAGGATCTCGGGCCGGGGTGGCACATGCGCATCCCGGGCATCCACAAGATCATCCGCGTGCCGAGCAACTACTTCATGCTCGACTTCACGACCGACGAGAAGGGGCCGCAGCGGCCGCTCGTCATCCGCACGAAGGACAACAACACGGTCGAGCTCGATATCTCGATCCCGGTCCGCATCAAGCCGGGCGAGGCACACCAGCTCGTCGCGGCCGGTAACCACGTGCAGGATCCGGACGGGCGCTATCGCTACATGCGCCTCGCCGAGGAGACCGCGACGAGCGTGCTGCGGGAGCAGATGGCCGTGCTCGACTCCGTCGGCTTCTACTCGACCGACCGCCGCCTCGCCGCGCAAGACGCCGCGCTCAAGGCGCTGAACAAGCAGCTCGCCGCGATGCACCTCGAGGCGCAGACGGTACTCGTGCGCGCGGTGCGCTACCGCGACGAGTACGAGAAGCAGCTGCAGACGATCCAGCTCAACGAGCAGAACAAGCTGCTCGACGCGGCGTCGCAGAAGCTCGCGACCGTGCAGCAGAGCCTCGACAACTACCAGCAGGGCACGAACGCGCAGGTCTCGCAGCGCCAGCAGGAGTGGGGCAAGCGCCAGGCGCTGCTCGAGCGCGCGTATCAGGTCGGCCTGCTCGACGTCGCCGACGAGACGCCGGGCGCGGTGCGCGCACGGCTCGCCGCGATGGCGCCCGCGGATGTCGACGCGCTCAAGACGAAGGCGGCGACCGTCTTCGGCATCGATGCCGCGAGCGTCTCCGACGGCTACCTGATCGGCATCAAGAACATCCAGGCCGAGACGCTCGAGTACAAGAACCGCATCACGGCGGAGGCCGATGCGACCGAGGGGCGCCTGGGTGCCGAGGGCCGCGCGATGGTCGCGAAGGTCCAGGGCGAGTACGAGAACAAGCTGAACGCGCTGCTCGGCTCGCCGGCGGGCAAGGCGTATGTCGCGTGGCAGGCCGCGGATAACGTGAAGTTCGGCGAGACGCTGACGTTCTCGTCGGCGGACGGCGTGCCGGTCGTGCTGCGGCTGCGGCAGCTCGCCGAGACGTTCATGGGCGCCCGCTAGCGGCGTCGACGCCTCGCAGGTTCAAGTGCTGTGAGGCCGTGCGGCTTGCCGCACCGGGGCGGCCGGCGAATGCTGGCGTCGTGAAGAGGGCCCTCCTGCTGTTGGCCGCGTGCAGCGGCGGTTCTCACCATGCGCCGCCGTCGATCGATGCGGCGCCCGACTCGGCGACGGCCGTGCCCGACTTCACGCCGGGCTGCACGAACGTGGCGGAGCCCACCGGCGGCTTCGCGACGAAGGAGGCGTTCGGTCCGTTCGTGCCGGGCACGCTCGCCGGCTGGGATCCCGACGGCCGCTGGTTCTTGACCGGCACGCAGGTCGGCAGCGTCTCGAGCTTCCACTTCGCGCGCACCGGCTCGCAGGTGATCGTCGACCGCGATCCGGCGAACCCGGGCACGATCGACGACGACGCGATCCTGCAGCGCCGCAGCGTCTCGCGCGGCGGCGTCAACTACGAGATCGCGATCCGCATCGCGAACCAGGCACCCGACGGCTCGTTCCGCGCCGATCGCGCCGTGTGCGACTCCGGCAGCTGCCGCGTGTGCACCGCGAAGATGATCCGCGCGACGCACGTCAACGGCGAAGGCGAGGGTGACGGCCTGACGCTGCTCGGCCAGCTGAACGATCCGACGTGGGGCCCCGGCTACACGTTCAACGTGCGCGTCGACGGCACGCTCGCGTACCTCATCCGCCAGGACGGCCTGCACATCATCGAGACCGCGGATCCGGCACACCCGATCGAGCTCGGCATCTATCGCCGCGCGCAGCAGGGGTACAGCAACGACGTCAAGATCGTCGACGTGGCCGCGAAGCGCTACGCGTTGATCGCGGACTACGGCGTCGACATCGTCGACGTGACCGACGCCGCGCACCCGCAGCTCGCCGCCACGATCTCCGAGGAGGCGCACACGGTCGCCGTCGAGTCGCGCAACAACAAGCTGTACGCGTACCTCGGCAACTACGACGCGACGTGCCCGATCTACGACGTCAGCGATCCGCTCCACCCCGCGAAGCTCGGCTCGTTCCGCACGAATGGCCAGATGGTGCACGACCTGTCCGTCGACAACGGCATCGCGTACCTCAACGCGTGGGACGACGGCTTCCAGGTCGTCGACTACACGAACCCGGCATCGCCGCAGCTGCTCGGCAAGT
>CAYUNM010000053.1:56511-57882 GCA_964446175.1 uncultured Kofleriaceae bacterium | reverse complement strand
GAGGTCCGCCGCACGTCGACGGACCACATCCGCCACATCTCGCACGTCGCCGAATGAAAGTCGCAGTCCTCGATCTGCACGTCGTCAAGGCGGAGGTCCGAGAGATCCGCGCCGCTGAAGTCGAGCTGTCGGAGCGAGACGCCCTTCAGCCGCGGCACGTGCCCGCCGCTGGCCGGCACGTCGAGCGCGCTGACGACGGTGCGGCGCCCCTTTCGTGGCAGATCCAGATCCGACAGCGATGCGCCGCGCACCAGTCGCGTCCAGATCGCGTCGGACAGTCGCGTATCCTTGGCGGGCGCGGGTAAGGACGCCAGTTTCGGTCGGCCACGCCGCGCACGCTGCACCGCCGGCACCGGAGCGGCGGCTCGCCCCCAGATCGCGAGGACCTCGACATCTCTCGCGCGCTCGAGCTCAGCACCGCTCGCGAGCAGGGCGCGGCGCGACGCGAGGTACGCATCGACCTCGGCCCGCCCCGCCAGCAACAGTGCCGAATTCAAGCCTGCCGCATGCGCGCGCAACTCCGCACACGCTCCGTGCAGCGCCTCGTGGAAGATCGACGAAAACGTACCGGACGCGCTGACCCAGCCGACGTCGTAGCCGAGGAGCTCGAGGTCGGCCACCGCATCGCCGCGCGTGACGACGATCGCGTCGAAGACGTCGCGCCCCTCGAGCGACTCCGCCGCATGTCGAAGCTCGTCCCAGCGTGCGATGTCCGCGAGGCCGTCGCCGGGCTCGGGATCGATGTCGAGAGCGTCCAGCCACGGCTCGCCGTCCACGCCGCGATATCGCCGCACGACGTCCTCCTTGGACAGCGGCAGCGCACGGTCGCGTGCACCCGCGCCGCGAGCCTCCGGCCAGCGGTGGCGACGACGGAGCAGCAGCACGCCCTTCACGCGCGCATTGTGCCTCGCCTCGCGAGCCGCGTGAACGGCGCCGAGCGCGCGACGCACCTCGAGCTCAGAGCCCGCCGGATCGATCCGTCAGCCACAGGCCGACGTGGTCGTACGCGAGGTCCTCGACCGTGAGCTGGTCGAGCGGCCGCAGATCGAGCCACGCGACATAGCCGCGCCGCGCACGAGCCCAATCGAGCCCGGTCGCGCGCGCGTAGCCGATGCCGTCGAAGACCCAGCGCCGGATCAGCTTCACCTCGGCGAGCTGATCGACGAGAGCGGCGAACGCGTGTACGCCGAGGCGGCGCTTCGCGAAGCGCGACGCCGCTCCGTACAGCGCGCCAAAGGACGACGGTGCGTTCGTCAGCGTGTCGAGCACGGCCTCGCGCGCGACCCTCATGGCGTTGCCGCTCAGGCGCGCCGGCGAGATCGGCGATGTGTCAGATCGCAGCGTCCCCATGCGCCGAGTATCGCGCCAGCT
>CAYUNM010000053.1:0-56411 GCA_964446175.1 uncultured Kofleriaceae bacterium | reverse complement strand
CGCCGCGTGCGGCGGATCTCCGAAGCCGTCTGGCGGCGAGGTCATCGAGAACCATCCGGCCCCGGCCGCACCGCGCGCGACGCCGGCGCCGAGCGTCGCGTGGGTCGATGGGAAGTTTGCGACGAACATGCTGCCCGCCGTCGCGCGCGGCGGCGAGGTCGTCGTCGTGCCGATCAGCGGCGGCGATGCGGGGCGCGGGTATCCGAACCTGAAGCTCGAGCTGCACGACCGGACGGACAAGGTGATCCAGACGATCGACGTGATGAGCTCGAACGAGCTCGAGGCGATGGTCGTCGATGGCAAGCCGACGCCGGCGCTCGAGAAGCGGCTCGCGGCAGCGAACGCGGAGCTGGTGCGGCAGCACGACATGCACGACCTGGTCGCGATGCACGCGCTCGAGATGCAGAAGCCGGTGGATGGCGGCGAGGCGCACCTGGCGATCGGGGACGGGCTCGATGTCGACTGGAACCGCACGCACCTGCACGTGCTGCGGCACAACACGGACCGCGAGGTCACGACGTACGACGGCACGCCGTGGCTCGCGCGCGACCACGCGCGGTGCCCGAAGTGCCCGCCGTGCGAGAACCCGGCGTTTCTCGACGGTGTGTGGCACGCGGAGGGCGTGAACGTGCTGGTCGCGCAGATCGGGTATCGCGGCACGGATACGTGCTGGGAGCCCGCGGATCAGATGCACGTCGTCGTGTGGTGACCTAGAGGCCGAAGAACGACTTGATGCTGCCGAGGATGCGGTCGCGCTCGCTCTCCTCGCGGGACTTCATACTCGCCTCGTCGAGGCCCTCGCGGATCGCCATCAGCTGGACGCGGCGGGTCGCGAGCTTCTGCGACAGCTCCTCGACGATGTTCGGGCGGTTGAGCAGGACCTGCTGGAACGTCTCCTTGCCGAGGCGGAAGCAGTCGACGTCGCTGGTGGCGACCACGTCGGCGGTGCGGGGCTCGCCCGTCATCAGGCCCATCTCGCCGAAGAAGTCGGGGGCCTTGATGCTGGCGACCGTCGCGTGCTCGCCTTCCTTGGTGACGATGCGGATGTCGGCGGTGCCGGAGGTCATCACGTAGAGCCAGTGGGCGACCGCGCCCTGGCGCGTGATGCGCTCGCCGCGCGTGTAGATCATGTGGGACATGCCCTCGGCCAGCGTGCGCAGCTCCTCGGGCTTGAACGACTGGAAGAGGTGGACGGTGGCGAGCGCGGCGAGGCGCTCGTCGACCTGGCGCACCTCGCGCTTGTGCGTGCGCTGCTCGTCCTTCAGCTCGACGAACGCGGTGTGGGCGGGGACGGCGAGCGGGATGCCGGCGCGGCGGAGCGCGGTGTAGATGCGGGCACGGACGCGCGAGTTGGTCGGGTCGTCGGGGGCGAGGTCGACGAGCCAGTAGCGCGCGGCGTAGGACGCGAACGACTCGCGGTTGTCGTGCGAGAAGTCCATGCAGACGACGTTGGGCTTGGGGTCCGCGGCGACGTTCTCGATCGGCTGGTCGAGGAGCGCTTCGGTGACGACCTCGATCACGCGGGTGGGCGGGAAGCGGAAGTCGACGTTGAACCAGACCCACATGCGCTGGGGGGCGGGGGCGCCGTCGCGCTTGCCGAGGATCGTGATGTTGTTCGCGAGCAGCTGGGCGTTGGGGACGATGATCGTGGACCAGTCGCGCGTCTCGACGATCGTGTGGCGCCAGCGGACCGCGCGGACCTTGCCTTGCTTGCCGTTCTCGAGCTGGATCCAGTCGCCCTCGTGGATCGAGTCGTCGAGCTGGAGCGCGATGCCACCGACGATGTTGCCGAGCGTCGACTGGAGCGAGATCGCGAGCACCGCGGAGACGACGGCGCCCGAGACGACGGCGCTCGTCGGGTTGAGGCCGCGGTGCTCGAGGATGATCAGGGTCGAGATGATGTAGCCGAAGCCGACGAGGAGGTCGCTCGCGATCATCGGCAGCACGACGCCGAGCGCGGGCAGCAGGATCGAGAAGACGAGCAGCGCGACGAGGGTGACGAGCGAGAACGCGCGCAGGATGACGGCGGCGATGAAGCAGCCGTTCGCCCAGGAGGGGTTGCCGCCGGCGCGGAACGCGTAGCCGGCGCCCAGCGCGATGCCGTAGAGCAGGAACAGCGTGATCACGCGCCGCAGCCGCGCGCGATGCGACGGGTTCACCCAGTTGACGAGCGCGGCGACGACGATGAGCCCGGCGAGCACGCCGAGCGCCCAGAGAAGCTCTGCTTCGAGCACGAGGCGCTAGCGTATCGCGAACATCATGCGTCGCGGCGCCGTGGCGTCAGGTTAGCGGTGGGTCACGGCAGCCCCTGCGGGCGCGGGCGCGGGCGCGGCCGCCGCTTCCTTCTTGCGCTCCTCGGGGTTCTCGTCCATCCAGGCGCGCAGCGACTCGTCGCTGATCTCGACGACGACGTCCTCTTCGCCCATGCGGCACTGGCAGCCAAGGCGCGACTCGGGACGGACGTCGAACGCCTTGTCCATGATGTCGTTCTCCTTGTCCAAGATCTCGGGCAGGGAGTCGAAGCCTTTCTCGACGTAGACGTGGCAGGTCGAGCACGCGAGGTTGCCGCCGCAGGCATGGCCTACGCGCGCGCCGTGCTCCTCGGCGACCTCGAGGATCGTCTCGCCGGACTTGACGTCGATGGTCAGCGGGCCGGTCGACTTCTTGCCGTGGGGGTTGAGGAACGTCAGTTTCGGCATCAGCGACTCCTCTGCTCGCCGGCGTGCTCGGCATGGCGCTCGGCATCGCCGTGGGCGACCTCGCGCTCGACCTCGTCGAGCGTGCGGCCGCGCAGCTCGGCGTCGATCGCGCGGTTCATGCGCAGCTGGGCGAACGGCTTGGTCGCGTGGTCGAGCGCCTCGGTCGCGTGGCGGATCGCGAGGTAGTCGGTGCCGGCCATCGCGGCCTCGAGCGCGTGCATCGCGGCCTCGCCGGCGGCGCGGACGTCGGGGGTGAGGAGCGCGGCGTCCGTGACGAACGCCTGGCGCGTGGCGGCGAGGATGCGCTCGGCCTCGACGCGCTCGATGCGCAGGTTGCGCGCCGCGAGATCGTCCTCGGCGTGCTCGAACGACTCGATCAGCATGCGCTCGACCTCCTCGTCGGTGAGGCCGTAGGACGGCTTCACCTCGATCGAGGCCTCGTTGCCGGTCGTCAGCTCCTTGGCCGTGCAGCGCAGGAGGCCGTCGGCATCGACGAGGAACGTGATCTCGACGCGCGCCATGCCCGCGATCATCGGCGGCACGCCCTTGAGCGTGAACCGCGCGAGCGAGCGGCAGGCTTCGGCCGTCTCGCGCTCGCCTTGCAGGATGTGGATGTCGAAGCCGGTCTGGTTGTCGGCGTACGTGGTGAACGTCTGGGTCGCGCCGCACGGGATCGTCGTGTTGCGGTGGATCAGCTTCTCGACGACGCCGCCCATCATCTCGATGCCGAGCGACAGCGGCACGACATCGAGCAGGACCACCTTCTGCTGGCCGCCCGCGAGCACGTCGGCCTGGACGGCCGCGCCGAGCGCGACGACCTGGTCCGGATCGAGGTCGCACAGCGGCTCCTTGCCGAAGACCTCGCGCACGTAGTCGCGCACGACCGGCGAGCGGGTGGAGCCTCCGACGAGGATCACGCCGTCGAGCTCGTCGCGCGAGAGGTCGGCGTCCTTGAGGACACGGCGGCAGGCCTTGCCGCAGCGGTCGAGCAGCGGCTGCGCGATGTCGCGGAGCTCGGCGCGGGTGAGCGACACCTCGTCGGCGGCGAGCGAGACGGTCGCCGGGTCGTGGTCGGTGAGCGCTTCCTTGAGCTGGCGCGCGAGGCCGACGGCGCGGGCCATGTCGGTCGCGGCGCCGGAGGCGACGAGCGCGGGGAGCTTGGCGCGGGCGATCGCGCGGTCGAGGTCGTCGCCGCCGAGCGCGGAGTCGCCGCCGGTGGCCTTCACCTCGAACACGCCCTCGACGAGCTTCAAGATCGAGACGTCGAACGTGCCGCCGCCGAGGTCGAACACGGCGTAGGTGCCCTTGCTGCCCTTGTCGAGGCCATAGGCGACGGCCGCCGCGGTCGGCTCGGCCATCAGGCGCATGACTTCCAGGCCGGCGAGGCGGCCGGCATCGCGCGTGGCCTGGCGCTGGGCATCGTCGAAGTACGCGGGGACGGTGATCACGGCGCCTTCGATCGGGCCGCCGAGCTCGCGCTCTGCCCTCGCCTTCAGCTCCTTGAGGATCTCGGCCGAGACCTCGACGGGCGAGACGGCGCGGCCGGCGAGCTTGATCTTGACGGCGCGGTCGTCGCCCTCGAGCTCGTACGGCAGCATGCCGCGCACGCTCTCGATGTCGCGCAGGCCGCGGCCGATGAGCCGCTTCACGGAGGCCAGCGTCTGGCGCGGCTCCTCGATCGCGTGGCGCGCGGCGGCGCGGCCGACCTCGACCTGGCCGCCGTAGTAGACGACCGACGGGACGATCGGATCGTCACCGAGCACGGCGGGCGAGGCGTCGGCGACGTGCGCGACGAGGCTGTTCGTCGTGCCGAGGTCGATCCCGACGACGCGCGGCTTGCAGGCCTCCTTGATCGTGGATTGGCCTGGCTCGGCGATCTGCATCAACATGATTCAGTCTTCTTCATCTAGCGCTGCGTCACATTCCTCGAGGTACCGGTCGAGGTAGCGCAGCAGGATCAGCTGTTCCTTGATCGCGGCGAGGTCGCCCTGCGAGAACAGCGCGGGCAGCTTGGCCACCGCTGCCTTGCGTCGATCCGCCATCGCGCGCTGCAGGCGCGAGACCTCGGGCAGCTTCTGCGCGGCGCGCGCCTCGGCGAGCTCCTCGCGCAGCTCGAGGATCTCCATCAGGAACGCGGGGTCGAGCTTCTCGTTCGCCCCGATCGTGACGCCGGCCTGCGCGAGCAGATACTCGGCGCGCGCGACCGGGTTCTTGAGCATCTTGTACGCGTCGTTGAGCGCACGCGATCGCGACAGCGCGGCCACGCGCTCCGCCGCCGGCGCGCTCGCGAACCGGTCCGGGTGCACGTCGCGGCTCTTGTCGTGGAACGCGCGCTCGATCACCTGCGGATCGAGATCGAACTGCGGCGGCAAGCCGAGCAGCCCAAACGCGTCAGAACTGGACGCTCTCTCCACAGCCGCAACTGCCCTTCGTGTTCGGGTTGTTGAACTTGAACCCGTGGCCCATCATCCCGCGCACGAAGTCGAGCGTCATGCCACCGAGGTAGACGAGGCTCTTCGGGTCGACGACGACCGACACGCCGTGCGCCGAGAAGACCTTGTCCGTCGGGCGGACCTGGTCGGCCCACTCGAACACGTACGTGAAGCCCGTGCAGCCACCGCCGCGCACGCCGACCCGGATCATCGCGTCGGGATTGCCGCGCTTGTCGCGCTGCTTCGCGATCTCCTGGGCCGCGGCCTCGGTGATCTCGATCTCGCGCGGGTTGACCGGCGGGGCCTTCGCATCGCTCTGTGCAGCAGCGGTGGACATCATCGTTACCTCTGGTGCTTCTTCTTGTAGTCCTCGATGGCCGCCTTGATGGCGTCCTCGGCGAGGACGGAGCAGTGGATCTTGACCGGCGGGAGGTTGAGCTCCTGGACGATCTGCGTGTTCTTGATCTCGGCGGCCTGATCGAGGGTCATGCCCTTGATCATCTCCGTCGCGAGCGAGCTCGACGCGATGGCAGACCCGCAGCCGAACGTCTTGAACTTCGCATCCTCGATGCGGCCATCCTTGACCTTGATCTGCAGACGCATCACGTCGCCGCACGCGGGCGCGCCGACGAGACCCGTGCCGACGTCATCCTCCTCCTTGCCGAAGGTGCCGACGTTGCGGGGGTTCTCGTAGTGGTCGATGACCTTGTCTGAATACGCCATGGCTTTAGTTCCTCAGTGCGGGGTCCACTGAATCGAGTTGAGGTCGATGCCGTCCTGGTGCATCTCCCAGAGCGGCGACAGCGAGCGGAGCTTCTCGACCGACTTCACGACGAGGTCGATCACGTAGTCGACCTCCTCCTCGGTGTTGAAGCGGCCGATGCCGAAGCGAATCGACGAGTGCGCGAGCTCGTCGCCGGTGCCGAGCGCGCGGAGCACGTAGCTCGGCTCGAGCGACGCCGACGTGCACGCCGAGCCCGACGACACCGCGACATCCTTGAGCGCCATCAGGAGCGACTCGCCCTCGACGAACGCGAACGAGATGTTGAGGTTGCCCGGCAGCCGGCGGCCCGGCTCCATCGAGCCGTTGACGTAGGTCTCGGGCAGCTTCGACAGGCCGCGATACAGCCGGTCGCGCAGCGCGGCGAGCCGGATCGCCTCGGCGCCCATCTCTTCCTTCGCGAGCTCGGCCGCCTTGCCGAAGCCGACGATCAGCGGCACGGCCAGCGTGCCGGAGCGCATGCCGCGCTCGTGACCGCCGCCGTCGATGATCGGATCGATGCGGACGCGCGGCTTGCGGCGCACCCACAGCGCGCCGACGCCCTTGGGGCCATACATCTTGTGCGCCGAGACGCTGACGAGGTCGGCCTTCGCCGCGTTGACGTCGAACGGGACCTTGCCGGCGCCCTGGACGGCGTCGATGTGGAACAGGGTCTTGCTGTTCTTCGCCTTGATCGCGGCGCCGAGCGCGTTGACGTCCTGGACGACGCCGATCTCGTTGTTCGCGAGCATGATGCTGACGACGACCGTCTTGTCGGTCATCGCCTCGGTCACCATCTCTGGCGTGACGATGCCGTCCTTGCGGGGACGCAGGTACGTGACCGTGTAGCCCTCGCGCTCGAGGCGCTTGCACGTATCGAGCACGCTCTTGTGCTCGGTCTCGACGGTGATGATGTGGTTGCCCTGCTTCTTGTAGAAGCTCGCCGCGCCCTTGATCGCGAGGTTGTTCGCCTCGGTCGCGCCGCTCGTCCACACGATCTCCTTGCCGTCACCGCCGATCAGCGCCGCGACCTGGTCGCGTGCGTGCTCGACCGCCGCCTCGGCCTGCCAGCCGAACACGTGGTTGCGGCTCGCGGCATTGCCGAACTGCTGCGTGAAGAACGGCAGCATGGTCTCGAGGACGCGCGGATCGACCGGCGTCGTCGAGTGGTTGTCCATGAAGATGGGCAGCTTGAGACTCATCAGTTGTTTCCTTCGCGGTACAGCCCGGAGACCGGCACATCGAAGGGCTTCTCGTCGCTCGAAGCAGGCTTCGACAAGCCGGCGAACAAGAGCGGCGCCTTGTCCTTCTGATGTCCGTGGTGGTCGCACGCGGCGCACTCGCTCGGGCCATGCTCCGTGGAGCAGGGCTGACACGAGTCGAGGTACGCGAGTGCTTCGGTCAGATCGTTCTCGATCACCTGTAGCTGCGTGATCTGCTCGCGGATCTGCTGCTGCTTGTCCTGGAACAGCGCGCGGACGCGGGCGCTCGCCTCCGGAGCGGAGTGCGCCTCGCGGAAGTCCTTCACGAAGCCCTGGATCTCGGCGAGCGTGAAGCCGATCGCCTGGAGCTTCACGATCCAGTGGATGCGATCGACAGCCTCGGGACCGTAGAGCCGGAAGCCACCTTCGGAGCGGGCGCGCGGCTCGAGCAGACCGAGCTCCTCGTACAGGTGCATCGCGCGCACGGTCTTGCCGACCGCCTTCGCGAGCTCGCCTACACGCAGTAGCTTGTCCTTCGGGTCGTCCATGATCAAACCCTTACGTGAACGTAAGGTTCTACGGCTCTGAGGGGACTATGGGCCCGTAAACGCAGCATGTCAATGCACAACCTTACCTTTACGTAAGAATCAGCGCCCTGACGAACCCCCCGTCAGAATGCAGAGATGCGAGCGCTCGGCTCGCCGGTCCCGTCCGGGAAAAGCCGGCGCCAGCGCGCAAGGCCGGCAGCATCTGCGCGAGCACGGTCCCCGGTGCGGCGGCCGCGTTCGCGGGTGTGCCACCGGCCGCGGTCGCCCCGCCACGAAGCATCGAACCGCACTGACTAGCAGCGCACGATGACGTGCCGGTGATGATCGCGGCCTTCGTCCTTGCGCGCCTCGGCGCGCTCGGCGCCACCTTCGCGCTTGCGAGCGTCGTGCACTGGATGCGGCTTTTTCGGATCGTCGTGCTCGTCGAACATGGCGTCGACGCGAAAGTGCATCCAGCGCGCCAGCGCAACTAGCGACGCACGCGTAGCTGGTTGTGGACGTCGCGCACGCCCGCGCACTGCAGGACACAGTCCTCGGCCATTCGCTTGGTCATCCGATCCTCGACGGTTCCCATCAGCGTGACCTCGCCCTTCGAGACGCTGACCTCGATGTCGCTCGCGTCGACGTCGTGATCCTCGTGCAGCGCCTCGCACACGCGCTCCTTCACGCGGTCGTCGCTCATCTCGAAGCCCTTCGGTCCCTTGCCGCGATGCGGGCCGCGCGGCATCTCGAGGCCCTGCGCGCCGCCGAGGCCGGTCTGGTGCTGGCGATAGCCCGAGCGACCCTCGCCGCCGTAGCCCTGCGGTCCGCGCTCCTGCTGCTCGCGCGTCCCCGTACCCGAGCGTTCCTCGTAGCCGCCACCGCCGGGGCCGCGCCCGTAGCCGCGATCGTAGTCGTGCATGCCGCGCTCGAAGCTCGGGCGATCGCCGTCGCGGTAGCTGTAGCCCTGCGAGTAGCCCATGCGGCCCTCTTCCCAGGTGCCGCGCATGTAGTGGCGATCATCGCGATCGCCTTCGCGCTCGCCGCCCCAGCTCTGCGTGCCGCGACCGGTCCACCGATCGTCGGTGCCGCGATCCGTGGGGGCGCCGCCCCACGAGGGGTTGCGCGTGCGCGTGCCCATCGAGCTGTCGTCGGCGTCGCGTCCCGCGCCGTAGCCGCTCTGCCCCATTCCACGATACTCCGCGTCGCGCTCGCCGCGGCGCTCGTCCTCGTCGCGATGCTGATTGCGATAGCCGTTCTGCCCGTTGCCCTGTTGATTCGCCATGGTGTCGGTGTGCGCGTGCATCACGCATGCCCTCGGGCGCACGCACGCGCTCGACGGATTCGCGTCGCAGTGCGCGCGTTACGGGCACGCCGTGCGCGGCCGCGCGTCGCTAATTCGCCGTCGACGTCGCTTCGAACGCGCGGATCACGGTGACCTTGATCTGCCCGGGGAACGTCATCTCGTCGGCGATCTGGTTCGCGATCTCCGTCGACATCTCGACGACGCCGACGTCGTCGACATCGCGCTCCCGCACGTAGACGCGCAGCTCGCGGCCGCCGTGGACCGCGTGCGCGTAGTTGACGCCGCGGCGGTCCATGCCGATGCGCTCGAGATCCTCGAGCTTGGTCGAGAAGCCTTCCGTCTGCTCGCGGCGCGCGCCCGGGCGGGCACCGCTCATCGCGTCGCTGGCGGCCGTCAGGTAGGCGTACACGCTGTTCGCCGGCTCGTCCGCGTGGTGGCTGCCGATCGCGTTCGCGACGATCTCGCTCTCGCCGACGCGACGCGCGATCTCGGCGCCGATCACGGCGTGGCTGCCCTCGATCTTGTGCGTCAGCGCCTTGCCGATGTCGTGCATCAGCGTGGCGCGGCGCGCGAGCTTCTCGTCGAGGCCGAGCTCGGCCGCCATCATGCCGGCGAGGAAGCTCGCCTCGACCGCGTGCAGCCACTGGTTCTGCGTGTAGCTCGTGCGGTAGTTGAGCGCGCCGACGAGATCGACGATCTCCGGATGCGCCTTCGGGATGCCGAGCTGCGCGAACGCCTTCTTGCCGAGCGCGCGGATCTCCTGCTGCAGCACGTCGCGGACCTTCGTCGCCCACTCCTCGGGAGACTTGCGCGCGTCGTCGATCGTCTCGGGCTTCTTCTCCATACGATGGAGCGCGCGGCGCACGACCTCGCGGCCGACGCCGTCGAGACCCTCGAGGCGGATCGCGTCCTTGTCGTCGTTGATCTGCAGCTGGATGCCGGCGACCTTCTCGAGCGCGGCGTGCAGCGCGGCGTTGTTGTCGAGCAGCACGCTGACGAGCTGCGGCCCGCAGCGCAGCGTGCGGAGGTCGCGCTCGGTCAGGAAGTGCATCGAGCAGCGTGCGGCGGCGATCTCCATCACGCGGCGCGCCTCGCGGTCGTGCGCCGGATCGGTCGTCGTCTGCTCGGCATTGCGGACGAGCGCCGCGGCACGCGCCCGCGCCGCTTCGAGCCAGCCGTGCTCGAGCTGCTTGATCAGCTCGACGGCCTTGATGCCGGCGCGCGCCTCGAGGTCGGCACGAAACGCGGCCTGCTTGCGCTCGATATCCTGGGTGATGCCGTTCGCGCGGTCGCGCTTGCTCTGGAGATCGCGATGCACGGAGTCGAGCGCACCCTCGCGCGCCTCGGTCGCATCGACGATCGCGTCGACCTCGGCCTCGCGCTCGCGCAGCGCGTCCTCGCGGCGGTTCGCCTTCGCCTCGGCGTCGGCGAGCTCGCGATCCGCTTCCTGGCCGGCCTGCAGCGCCTCGGCGCGCGCCGCGGTCTCGAGCGCCTTCTTGCGAGCGGCGGCCTCGAGCTCGGCCGCCTTGATCTCGGCGGCGGCCTGCGCGCGCGCCTCGTCGAGTGCCTTCTGCGCGGCGCGCTTGCCCTCGGCGGCGGCGGCTCGCGCGGACAGCAGGCCCGTCACGACGAGCGCGACCAGGCCTGCGATCACCGCGAACAACATGCGGGCAGGATAGCAGGTCAACTGACCCCATCGCGCTGTCGGGTGTTCCCTTCAACGCGCGCAGGGTGCCCTGCGCGTTCGCGGGGTTGCGCGGGCACGGCCCCTGCTCTACGGCGCCGCATGCGCCAGCTGACCCTCGCGGTCCTCGCCCTCGCCGCCTGCAGCCATCACGCCCCCGCCACGACCGCGGACGCCGCCCCCGACGGCGCGCCCGACGCGACCTGCGGCGGCCAGGATCTGGCGCTGCAGTTCCACCCGGCGAACTTCCTCGTCGTGCTCGATCGCAGCTGCTCGATGAAGCAGCTGCTCGCCGGCACGCAGACGACGAAGTGGACGGCGGCGGTCACCGCGCTCCACGACGCGCTCGCCGGCTACCCCGACGCGCTGCGCTGGGGCCTGACGATGTTCCCCGACACGACCGGGGAGTCGTGCGCGCAGGACGCGATCCCGTTCCCGCTCGCCGATCACGACGCGACCGCGATCGACACGCTGCTCCAGTCCGCGCTCGACACCGGCGACGCGCTGTACCCGGCCAAGGGCCCGTGCGTCACGAACATCGATACCGGCGTCGAGCAGGCCGCGACCGATCCCTCGCTCGCGATGACCGACCGCAGGAGCTACCTGCTGCTCGTCACCGACGGAGGCCAGTCCGGGTGCAGCATCGGAGGCGGCGCCGCGGGCGCGGTGTCGGCGGTCGCCGATCTCGAGAGCCGCGGCGTGACGACGTTCGTCGTCGGCTTCGGCAGCAGCGTCAACGCGACCGAGCTCGACAACCTCGCCGCCGCGGGCGGTGCGCCGCAGGCGGGCGCCCACAAGTATTTCCAGGCCGACGACGCGGCCGCGCTCGATACGACGATCGCGACGATCGCGAGCCAGGCGGTGAGCTGCGCGATCACCGTCGATCCGGCGCCGCCGGATGCCGGCCAGCTGTACGTGTGGTTCGATCACACGACGAGCGTGCCGCGCGACCCGAGCCACACCAGCGGCTGGGACTACGACCCGGCGACGCACACCGTGACGCTGTACGGCACCTCGTGCGACGAGCTGAAGACGCACACCGTCGCGACGGTCAACATCATCTTCGGCTGCCCGAACCCACCGATCCTGTGATCACTCGGGGCGCTCGAGGCCGTTGATGCCGGTGCTGTCGTGCGCCGAGCCCTTCGGATGGGCGCCACCGGGCGGGCGCACGACGACCGGCGCCTTGTCGAGCTGCACGGTGATCACCGTGTTGCCCGACACGACGACCTGGTGCGTCTTCTTGCGGTAGCCGGCGAGCGCGAGCTCGTACTCGAGCGGCATGTCGGAGATCGGCAGCGACAGCTTCACCGGCGTCTTGCCGAGCGACTTCTTGTCGGGCCCGACGACCTCCGCGCCCTGCGGCGCCGAATCGATCACGACGCTGGCCATCGCAGGCGCCGCGTCGACGACCGGCGCGACCGCGATCGCCGCATCGGGACGCACCGGCGTCACCGCGATGGCCGCATCGGGACGCGCGGGCGTGACCGCGAGCGGCGCGGAGCTACCGCCCGACGCCGTGCCGGCTTCCGCCTCGGCCGCGTTGCCCGACCCGCGCCCGAACCACGCGACGGCGAACGCGCCGCCGCCGAGCCCGAGCAGCAGGCCCGCGACGAGCACGATCGGCCACACGCGGCGCGGCGGACGCGACGAGTAGCCGAGCGGCGTCGCGATCCGCATCGTGTTCATCTTCGGCGGCGCGGGCGGCGCCATGTCGGGAACGCGCTGCGTGCCGGTGCCGCGCGACGTATCGGCCATCACCGTCTTCGCACCCGTGTTGCCCGGCAGCGTCGGCGCGGGCGCGGGCAGCGGCAGCTCGTTGCCCGTGCCGAGCCGCGTCTTCTGCTGCGCGGCCTGCGCGGCCGCGTGCGCGATCACGTCGCGCGCCGAGATGCCCGCCTCGCCGGGCGCGAGCGAGCGCGCGGGTGCGATCGGCGGCGACTTGTGGAGATAGGCGTCCGGATCGAGCAGCGCCTCGCGGAGCTGCGCCATCGTCGGGAAGCGCGCGTCGGGGTTCTTCGCGAGGCAGCGCAGGATCAGCTGCTCGACGGCAGGCGGGAGGTTCGGGTTGATCGCGCGCGGCGCCGGCGGCAGCTGCTGGATCTGCTTGACCAGCACCTCGCCCATCGACTCGCCGTCGAACGGCAGCCGCCCCGTGCACATCTGGAACAGCAGGATGCCGATCGCGTAGATGTCGGTGCGGCCGTCGACCGTCGCGCGCGACTCGCACGCCTCCGGCGACATGTACTGCGGCGTGCCGAGCAGCACGCCGGCCGCCGTCTTCACCGCGCTGTTCGACGCGAACATCTTCGCGAGGCCGAAGTCGAGCAGCTTGACGAAGTCCTTGTCGCCGAGCCGATCGATCAGCATCACGTTGTCGGGCTTGAGATCGCGGTGGATGACGCCGCTCGAGTGCGCGGCGCCGAGCGCGCTCGCGATCTGCGCGGCGATGTGGAGCGCGCGCCGCGTGTCGAGGATGCGCTCGGCCGAGAGCACCTGCGCGAGGGTTTTCCCCTCGAGGTACTCCATGATGTAGAAGTGGTCGCCTTCGGGCGTCACGCCGAAGTCGTGGATCTCGACGATGTGCTCGTGACCGATCCGCGTGACCGCCTTCGCCTCCTGGAAGAAGCGCTGGACGACTTCCTTGTTGCCGGCGAGCTCGCGGTGGATGACCTTGAGCGCGACGCGCTTGCCGATCAGTGGATGCTCGGCGAGATAGACCGCGCCCATGCCGCCGGTCCCGATCTTGTTCAGGATGCGGTAGCTGCCGATCGTCTGGCCGGCGTTGATCAATTCCGGCAGATTGTACCGCTAGTTCAGGCACCTGCAGATTTCCTGTCAGGTTTGTCGGGGCTCGAAGTACATAGCCCCGACATGGGAAGCGACGGCGACGCGGTGACCGACATCGAGCTCCTCGAGGCGAGCCGCCGCGGCGAGCACGAGGCGTTCGGCCGGCTCGTCGCGCGGTACCAGGATCTCGTCTGCGCCGTCTCGTTCAGCTCGACCGGCGACCACGTGCTCAGCGAGGACGTCGCCCAGGAGACGTTCATCGCGGCGTGGCGCCAGCTCGCCGGGCTGCGCGAGCCCGCACGGCTACGGCCGTGGCTGTGTGGGATCGCGCGCAACCTCGCCCGCAAGGCGCGCAAGGCGCGGCGGCGCGACGAGCTGGTCGACGAAGGTGAACCGATCGCGGATGGCAACCCGTTCGACGAGGCCGCGCGCGGCCAGGTCGAGCGGCTCGTCCGCGACGCGCTCGACCGCGTCCCCGAGACGTATCGCGAGGTGCTGGTCCTCTACTATCGAGAGAACCAGTCGATCCGCGAGGTCGCGGAGGCACTCGGCACGAGCGAGGCCGCCGTGATGCAGCGGCTGACGCGCGGCCGCCGGTATCTCGCCGACGGCGTGACCTCTCTCGTCGAGCGCTCGCTGCGTGGTGAACGCCCGCGCCGCGATCTCGTCGCCGCCGTGCTCGCCGCGATCGCGGTGACCGCCATCGCTCCCCATGTCGATGCCAACCCGAGGCCGAAAGGCCCGAAAGGATCGACGATGCTCAAGCTCGCTCTCGCCGCGACGGCCACCGTTGCCGCCGGCACCACGGTCTATCTGCTCGCCTCTCACCACGACGCCGCGCCGATCGCGACGAAGGCCGCGCCGCAACCTGCCCTGCGCCTCGGCGCCGGCAAAGGCGGCCTCGCCCACGCGCCCGCGCTCGGCCCGACGGCGGCGCCGCGCCAGATCGCGTCGCGCTCGGTCGCCGATGCGGACCTCGCGTACGTGCCCGCCGATGCCGACGCCGTGATCGGCCTCAACCTCGCGCAGCTGCAGAAGAGCGCGCTGTGGCAGCAGTTCGTCGCGAAGGACCTCGCGGACTCGCCCGACATCAAGTCGTTCGTCGCGGACTGCGGCTTCGATCCGATGGCGTCGCTGACGCACATGACGATCGGCCTGACCGGCCTCGGCGGCGATTCGATCAGCGGCACGATCGTCGTACACGGCCTCGACAAGGCGAAGGCGACCGCCTGCTTCAACCAGCGCGCGGTGCCCGAGATCCAGAAGGACGGACCGCACGTCACCGTCGATCAGGACGTCGTGATCATCGACTCGCCCGACAACAAGAGCCACTTCGGCTTCACGTTCGTCGACGACGCGACCGCGCTGTTCGTGATCGGCCCCGCCGCCGCGACGCGCCAGGGCATCCTCGACGTCGCCGCTGGCACGCACGGCCTGCGCGGCACGCCCGGCTTCACCGACGCGCTCGCCGACGTCAACACCGATGCATCGGTGTGGGCGATGCTCTCCGATGCGTCGCCGATCGTCGGCACGGTCAACGGCGCGATCTCGCCGTACACGTCGCAGAAGCTCGGCACGGTGTACTTCTCGCTCAACGTCACCGATGCGCTCGCGCTCGACGCCGGCCTGCACCTCGGCTCGCCGGCGGATGTCGCGCGCGCGGTCGCGACGATCACCTCGAAGATCGACGCGATCGATCCGAACAAGTCGCTGCGCCAGTACTTCGATCAGCTCGACGTGTTCGCCGACGGCAGCGACCTGATCTTCTCGGTCGCGATCGCGGGCAACCAGCTGCTGCCGCTCGCCGGTGCCGCCGCGATGCAGCACGCGGGCTCGCTCGGTGCTTCCGGTGATGTCAGCGTCAACGTGTCGACGGACGAGTAGTGCAGAACTGCTCGTAGTCGATCAGGGGAATGCTCGTGCGGTCGACGCCGTCGCCGCACGTCGGGCATTTCGGATCGCGGCGCAGCTTGAGCTCGCGGAACTTCGTCGCGAGCGCGTCGTAGACGAGCAGCCGCCCGGCGAGCGTCTCGCCGATGCCGAGGATCAGCTTGATCGCCTCGGTCGCCTGCAGCACGCCGAGGATGCCGGGCAGCACGCCGAGCACGCCGCCCTCCGCGCACGACGGCGCATCCTCGGGCGGAGGCGGCTGCGGATAGAGGCAGCGATAGCAGGGCGAGCCGTTCGCGGGGAACACGGTCAGCTGGCCCTCGAAGCGGAAGATCGACGCGTGGACGACGGGCTTGCCGAGGCGGAGCGCGACGTCGTTGACGAGGTAGCGCGTCGCGAAGTTATCGGCGCCGTCGATGATCACGTCGTAGCGGCCGAGCAGATCGATCGCGTTCTCGCTCGTCAGGCGCGCGCGGTACTTGTCGACGCGCACGTCGGGGTTGAGGTTCTTCAGCGTGCGCTCGGCGCTCTCGACCTTCGCCGTGCCGAGCCGGTCGGTGCCGTGCAGGATCTGGCGCTGCAGGTTCGACGCGTCGACGACGTCGTCGTCGATCAGCCCGAGCGTGCCGACGCCGGCCGCCGCGAGGTACATCGACGACGGCGAGCCGAGCCCGCCTGCACCGATGCACACGACCTTCGCCGCGAGCAGCTTCTGCTGCCCCGCGACGCCGACCTCGGGCAGCAGCACGTGCCGCGAGTAGCGCTGCTCCTGATCCGCGCGCAGCGTGTGCGGCACCTCCCACGGCAGGCCAGCGCGCTTGTAGCCGGAGAACCCGCCCGCGAGCGAGCGCGCGTTCGTGTAGCCCATCTCCTGGAGCGAGCGCACCGCGAACAGCGACCGGTTGCCGCTCGCGCAGTAGATGACGACCGGTGCGCCGCGATCCGCGACGTGCTTCTCGATCCGCGCCTCGAGGAAGCCGCGCGGGATGAACACCGCGCCGGGGATCGCCCCCTGCGCGTGCTCGTCCGGCTCCCGACAGTCGATCACGGTGGCTCCCGCGAGACCCTTGGCGTCGGTCTCGGGAATCGCGCCGCGCAGGTCGCGGAGCAGTGCGTCATAGCTCGGCATCCCGTGACCTTATCACCGATCGCGCTTGCTCAAACCCTCACGTGAGGGTAAGGTCCAGCACGATGTCTGATCTGGCAACTGCACCGTCTACCAGCGATTTCGAGCCCCCGCAGGGTCCCGAGTCGATGCTCCTCATCACCCCGGTCGCGGCCACCAAGGTCAACGAGATCCGCGAGGCCGAGGGGATCGAGGCGAACATGGCGCTGCGCCTGCGCGTTGTCGGCGGCGGCTGCGCTGGCTTCTCGTACGACCTCTACTTCGACGAGCCGGCCGAGGTCGATCGTCAGTTCGAGGTCGCCGGCGTGAAGTGCGTCGTCGACGAGATGAGCCTGATGTACCTCGTCGGCACCGAGATCGATTACGTCGAGGGCCTGCAGGGCGCCGGCTTCAAGTTCCAGAATCCGAACGTGAAGTCGACCTGCGGCTGCGGCTCGTCCTTCAGCGTCTGAGCAGGCCGATCGCCGCGAATCGCGCGGATGTGACCGGCCCCTACTTCAGGAACCGCTGATCGCAGGGCACCGTGCTGACCGCGGTGCGGAGCAGGTCGAGCGCGTTGTCGAGCGTCGCGTCGTTCGACCCGCCGCAGTCATCCCGCGACAGCGCGTGCCCGCTCGCGACGATCCTGGTCGTGAATTCATCCACGCACGTCGGCTTCGTGCGCGGCGCGTGCTCGAGATCGAGCTCGTCGAGAGCGCCCGCGAGCTCGCGCACGCGCGAGGGCGGCAGCGTCGCGCGCGACGTGCCGTGGCACGCCTCTCCGGAGAGCTCGATCGTGCCGTCGTCCCAGAGCTTCACCTCCCACGCGATCACGCCGGCGATCCCACCCTGCTTGCGCGCCTCGATCCGCGGGCGCGTCGTCGGGAACGTCGGGTTCGGCGAGTGGTCGATCATTGGCGCATGTCCCGGCGGCAGCGCGACGTGCCGCTGCGCGTGCTCGTGCGGCTTGCATGCACCTACAGCGAGAACCGCAACCACGAGCGCGCGCATGAGATCAGTGTAATGCGCGGCCATCGGCATTCCAGTGCGGCGTTAGAATCGATCTGGTGGACGATCTGGTCTCGTTGTTGAGACCTGCGCTCGAGCGCGCCGGCGCCGCGCAGGTCGCGAGCTGGCTCGCCCCGCCGGCGCTCGTCGGCTGCATCCTGGGAGACACGCGGTTCGCGGCGGCCGCGCTCGAGACGCTGCGGCAACCGGAGTCGGCCGCCGCGCAGCAGGTCGTGGCGGCGTTTCCCGAGGTCGCGGCGCTCGCACATCCCGCGCCGTCGCAGGTCGAGCACGATCCGAGCGAGAGCGGACGCCCGCTGCTCGATCACATCGCGTCGCGGCTGCTCGCGAAGAAGCTCGCGGGGCTCGAAGCGAGCGACTTGTTCCTGTTCCAGCGCGATGCGGGCCTCAGCGAGCCGGCGTTCGCGGCGCTCGCCACGATCGCGCGGCGCGTGCTCGATGCGGGCCTCGGGCCGGCGCTGCGCGCCGCGATCCTCCATCTCGACATCGCGAAGACGGCGTCGCCGGCGCTCCGCGCGCAGTGGCAGGCGCAGGGCATCGCGCTCGACGTGCACAACGAGGCCGCGGCCGCGATCCTGCGCCGCGCGAACCGCACGTGGGAGCTGTCCGCGCCGCTCACGCGGCTGGCGATCGCGTGGGTCGAGGCGCACGGGCTCGCCGGCCAGCACGTGCGCGGCGAAGGCCCGATCCTGATGTTCGCGCCGCTGATGGGTGCGCTGCGCGACCTCGCGCCATCGCTCGGGCGCGTCCTGAATGTCGAGCCGCACCGCGCGATCGCGCTCGCGCTCGACGGGCTGCACGTCCTGAACGCGTGCGACACGGCGGCCGTGCGCGAAGGCCTGCTCGACGACGCGCTCCTGGGCAAGCTCGCGCGTGTCCGCGACCAGCTCGTGATCGTCGCGGCGCAGGCGAGCTTCACCGAGCCGGCCGAGGCGCTCGCCGCACTGGCTCCTCCGCCGACGCGGGCCGCGCTCGTCGAGAGGCTGCGCTCGCTGCGCGCGGGGCGGCAGGCCGCGGGCGAGCCGGTCGGCGCGATCGAGGCGGCCGTCGCCCAGCTCGACGACTTCGCGCTCGACACGCTCGCGCGCGCGCTCGCGACCTGCCAGCTCTGGTACTGCGAGGCCGCGACGAGCCCGCTCTCCCCTGCCGCGCAGCTCGCGGTGCTCGCGGTCGCGATCGGCGCGGCCCACACGCACGGGGTCGACACGCAGCGGCCGTGGCACGCACAGCTCCGGCCGCTCGTCGCGCGGCTCGCCGGCGATGCGCCCGCCGTGCGCTACCGGATCCGGCTCGTCGAGACCGCGCTCGCGCGCCACTCGATCCATGACCTGCTCGCGGGCCGCGCCGACCTCGGCCCGCTCGGCGCGATCACGACGCGGCTCGCCTCGACGACCGTCCCCGATGCCGTCGTCATCGACGTCACCGACAGCGACGAGAGCGCCGCGCTGCTCACGCTCCTCGGCATCTACGAGCAGCGCTCGCAGGCGCAGTTCCATCACATGCTCAAGGCGCTGTGTGACCTCTACGGTCTGCGCAAGGACGAGTTCGATCGCGTGGCGAACGAGGCGAGCTACCTCGCGACGATGAACGCCGCGCGCAGCGACAAGCAGCGCATGCTCGACTACGTCAGGCCGGGCCGCATCGTCGAGATCGGCCCGGGCGGCGGCGTGGTGCTCGACCTGCTCGAGCAGCGGTTCCCCGAGGCGGAGATCATCGGCGTCGATCTGTCGCGCGAGGTCATCGAGGCGCTCGAGGCGCGCGCGAAGGCGGGCGGGCACAAGTGGCGCGTCGTGCTCGGCGCGGCGGAGCAGCTGCCGGAGCTCGCGCACGACGTCGATACCGTCGTGTTCTGCTCGATCCTCCACGAGGTCTACTCGTACGCCACGCCGCCGTTCTCGATGGCCGCCGTCGAGCGCGTGATCAAGGCCGCCTACGCCTCGCTGCGCCGCGGCGGCCGCATCGTCATCCGCGACGGCATCCGCCCGCCCGATGCCACGCGCCGCATCACGTTCGTCGCGCCCGACGCGCGTGCGACGTTCGACCTGTACGTCGCGCAGTTCGAGGGCCGCCGCATCGAGTACGCGGAGCTCTCCCCCGACCGCGTCCAGCTCTCCGCCGCCGATGCGATGGAGTTCCTCTACACGTACACGTGGGGCCCGGCGTCGTTCCCGTACGAGGTGCGCGAGCTGTACGGCCTCATGACCTACAACGCGTACGTGCACTCGCTGCTGCAGTGGTGCGAGGGCGCGCACGTCGTCGACGTCCCGCTCGCGCAGCGCAGCTACCTGCAGCCGGGCTATCGCGACGGGCTCGCGGGCAAGATCGAGCTCACCGACGAGGACGACGCGCCCGTCGAGCTGCCCGACTCGAACGCGCTGATCGTGATCGAGAAGACCTGAGCGATCAGAGGATGACGGTCGAGCAGCCGAGCGTGATGTTCACGCTGCCGGTCGTGTCGACCTCGATGCCCGAGCACGACGAGTCACACAGCACGATCTTCGTCGGTGCTTGCGGGTTGTCGTAGTACCAGCCCTGCCCGTTCGCCGGGCACATCGCCTTCGTGCCGACGTTCGGCAGCGTGATCGGCGGCCCGCCGTTGCCCGGCTGATAGACGATGTTGACCGAGCCGTAGTCGACCATGCCGCCGTTGGGGTCCGTCGGGATCGAGTACGTGCAGCCGAGCGCGGCGTGACGGATGTCGTTCATCGCCTGCAGGAACTGCTGGTTGACGTTGCCGCCCGTGTCGACGAGGAACGCCATGTTCGTGCCGCCCGCCATCGCGATGCCGTTGAGGTTCGCGAGCGAGCTGCCGACGCCGATGACGAACGTCGGGACCTTGGGGGTGCCCGCGAACGCCGCGGCGGCGATCCCGTCGATCGTCGTCAAGCTCGTGTCGCACTCGCTCGGCAGTCCGTCCGTCGCGAGGATCACGGCCGTGACCTCGCCGGGATGCGACATGCCCCATGCCTTGGCGTGATCGACCGCGCCCTGCAGCGCGGCCGACGTCGGCGTCAGCGTGTTCGGCGAGTGCGCGTTGATCGACGTCGTGATCTGCGACGCGACACCGGGCAGCGGCGCGATCTCGACCGCGGCCTGCGCGTAGTCGGCGGCCGTGCACGAGTCACTGAAGCCGGTCGAGTCGGGGAGCCCGAAGTACTGGATGCCGACGGAGATCCCGTCGAGGCCGGGCTGGCCGAGGAACGTCGTCAAGGCGGACTTGACGGTGCTCCACTTCGTCCCGCCGGTCACCGACTCGCTCATCGACGAGCTCTGGTCGAGCATGATGTAGAGGTCGAGGGCGACCTTCTGCGCGGTCACCACGGATGTGGCGCAGGCGGGCGCGTCGATCGACAGGCCGCCGCCGTTCCCGCTGTCGACGCCGCCCCCGTTGTTTCCCGGTAACGTTTTGCTGCTCGGACCGCAGGCCGCGAGCACTCCGACGAGCAATAGCATCTTCGACAAGGCGCCCTCCCGACTTCGTGTGATGGCGTCCGAGACCGTACGCGTGCGCGATCGAACCTGACAACGTGCTTAATGTGCGCAACTCGTGCAACCGAGCCCGCGAACCGCGCTCGATCACGCGGTTCACACCGGCGCGATTCCCTCGCGCTCACGCAGACATGCACGCGCGCTCCGTAGTTCGCGCTGCGCAACGCGCGTCTCGACGGCGGATAGCAAGTGCTAACCCGGTCAGGCGCGTTCAGCGTGAACGCGCAGCCGATCTCGCTTACTCGGCGCGCACGAACGAGGTGACCTTCCACGCATCGCCGCGCTCCTCGAGCGTCAGCTGATACGTGCCGGCCTTGGGCGCACCGCCGGGGCATTCGGCCTTGCGATCGCCCTCGGCCGCGCAGCCTCCCGCGATCGCGGCGGCCATCGCATCGAAGCTCGCCGGGTCAGCTTGCCACGTCGCCATCGCGACGTCCGCGCCCGTGCCGCCGCCGAGCGACCACACGATGTCGTCGGAGAGCTCGCCGCGCAGCGCGGTGTAGTCGCGCTTCTTGAGGATGTCGGCGACCTCCGCGAGCGTCTTCGCCGCGCCGGCCGGCACCGCCTTGAACGTCGACGGATCGGTCTTCGGCACGTCCTCGGCGACCTCGGTGTTCTCGAGCTTGTCGGGGACGTACTCGGCGTACTGCTTGATCTTGCGATAGATCGCGACCTCGAGCGCCTCGGTGCGGCCCTGCAGCCAGTGCGGCCGCGCCATGCCGTGCAGCTCGACGGGCAGCGCCGCGCCGGGCGACCACTCGGAGGCGTGGCCGATCACCTTGACGCGCCACGGACGCCCGCCGACGACGCGCACGTCGAAGCGGATGTAGTAGCGCTTGTACGCGAGGCGCGTCGGCATGCCGGCCTGGTTCATGCCCTGCGTGTTCGCGTACTGCGGGTTGACGCCCTGCGCGTTCGCGAGCGTCTGCTGGTTCGACATGTCCGCGTCCTGATCGGCGGAGTAGCGGACCTCGTGCCACGCGGTCGAGATGTTGCCCGGCCCCGGGTTGTCGTTGATGTTCGGGTAGAGATAACGGGTCGCATCGAGCGCGGCGTTGAACACGATCGCGAAGTCGGCGTTGTAGACCGAGTGCTTCGCGGTGTTGATCTCCTTGGCAGTGGAGCCGCAAGCGGCGAGCGCGAGCGAAAGACAGAAGGTGATACCGTGACGACCGGCCATGGGACGCCATCGGAATAGCACACCCCCGCCGCGTCGCGCCGGGGCAAAAGCAACACCCGCGCAGGCCGCCAAGATCGCGAGCTTGCTCGCGGAGGCGTGGCCCGACGCGACGTGCGAGCTCGACCATCAAGATGCGTATCAGCTGCTCGTGGCGACGATCCTGTCGGCGCAGTCGACGGATCGCATGATCAACACGGTCACGCCGAAGCTGTTCGCGAAGTACCCGAACGCGCGGGCGCTCGCGAAGGCGGATCAGGCCACGCTCGAGGAGGAGATCCACTCGACCGGCTTCTTCCGCATGAAGGCGAAGTCGCTGATCGGGATGGCGAAGGCGCTGGTCGAGCGGCACGGCGGCGAGGTGCCCCAGACGATGGACGAGCTCGTCGAGCTGCCGGGCGTGGCGCGCAAGACCGCGAATGTCGTGCTCGGCACGGCGCTCGGCAAGAACGAAGGCGTCGTCGTCGATACGCACGTCGCGCGGCTCGCGCAGCGGCTCGGGCTGACCGAGGAGACGGAGCCCGTGAAGATCGAGCAGGACCTGATGGCCGTGCTGCCGCGCGATCAGTGGACGATCGTCGCGCACCGGCTGATCTGGCACGGCCGCCGCGTGTGCACCGCGAAGAATCCCGATCACGAGCACTGCCTGCTCGCACCGGTGTGCCCGACGGCGGCGCTCGTGAAGCTGGCACCCCCGGCCAAGGCGAAGCCGAAGAAGCCGACCGCCACGCCGAAGAAGCCGGCCGCCACGCCGAAGAAGCCGGCCGCCGCGAAGAAGAAGCAGGCGCGCGCGTGATCCCGGTCGTCGGCGTCGGCGCGTTCATCCTCGATGGACCGCGCGTCCTCGTCATCCAGCGCGGGCGCCCGCCCGGCGAGGGCCTGTGGAGCGTGCCCGGAGGCCGCCTCGAGGCCGGCGAGACGCTCGCTCAGGCGGTCGCGCGCGAGGTCCGCGAGGAGACCGGGCTGACCGTCGAGGTCGGACCGTTCGTGTGCGTGATCGAGCGCTTCGGCGACGACTTCCACTTCGTGATCCTCGATTACCTGGCCCGCGTCGTCGGGGGCACGCTGGCCGCCGGCACG
Source organism: uncultured Kofleriaceae bacterium (assembly GCA_964446175.1). Lineage (GTDB taxonomy): Bacteria > Myxococcota_A > Polyangia > Haliangiales > Haliangiaceae > JABFXX01. The sequence continues at coordinate 33,241 of CAYUNM010000053.1, read as the reverse complement.
GATGCCGCCGACGCGCGGTGGGTCACCGACCAGGAGCTGGCCGCGCTCCCGACGACGGAGGGCCTCGCCGACGTGCTCGCCCGCGCCCGTGCTATACGCCCCCGGTGGTGACCGAGGACTGTAGATCGCCCGCCGCGCGCAGCGCAGCGAGCACGGCGGCACCGCAGTCCGAGGGAATGCCCGAAGGGCGGACGGCTCTGCCACTTGCCCCCGAGCCGGTCCGCCGCGCCGACGTGCCCGACGCGCAATGGAACGACTGGCGCTGGCAGCTCGGCCACATGCTGACGAGCGCCGACGAGCTGGCGCGCGCCGTCACGCTGTCGCCGGAGGAGCGCGCCGGGCTGGCCGCGAGCGCGTCGCTGTTCCGCGTCGGCATCACGCCGTACTACGCGAGCCTGATGGATCCGGTGCACGCGAGCTGCCCGATCCGCCTGCAGGCGATCCCGCGCGCGCTCGAGGCCGACATCCGAGACGAGGAGCTGCGCGACCCGCTCGGCGAGGACACGCACAACCCGGCGCCGAGCGTCGTCCACAAGTATCCCGATCGCGTGCTGTTCCTCGTCGTCGATCGGTGTGGCATCTACTGCCGCCACTGCAACCGGCGCCGGCTCGTCGGTGGCGACGATCCGCCGACCACCGCGGAGCTCGAGGCCGGCCTCGAGTACATCGCGAAGACGAAGCGCATCCGCGACGTGCTGCTCTCCGGCGGCGATCCGCTGCTGCTCTCGACGCGGCGCCTCGACTACCTGCTCGGCCGCCTGCGCGCGATCCCGCACGTCGAGACGATCCGGATCGGCACGCGCCTGCCCGTCGTGTGCCCGATGCGCATCGACGCCGAGCTGACGAGCGCGCTGCGCAAGCATCACCCGCTGTTCATCAACACGCACTTCAACCACGCCAAGGAGCTGACGCCCGAGGCGAAGGCCGGCTGCGAGCGGCTCGTCGATGCGGGCATCCCCGTCGGCAACCAGACCGTGCTGCTGCGCGGCGTGAACTCGAGCGTGCCGGCGCTGCGCGCGCTGATGCGCGGCCTGCTGCGCGCGCGCGTCAAGCCGTACTACCTGTTCCAGGGCGACACCGTGATCGGCACCGACCACCTGCGCACGCCCGTCGAGGCCGCGCAGGAGCTGTACAAGGGGCTGCGCGGCTGGATGAACGGCATGGCCGTGCCGATGCTGGTGCTCGACGCGCCGGGCGGCGGCGGCAAGGTGCCGATCGTGCCCGACTACATCGAGGAGATCGACGAGGACCGCGTCATCGTGCGCACGTATCGCGGCACGCGCGTCGAGTATCCGCAGCCGCGCGAGCGCGACTGCACGGTGCCGTACGACGCCGTCTACTTCGCGGACGAGCCCGCCGACGACGACCGCGAAGGCTCGCGCGAATGAGGCGCGCGCCCGAGCGCGGCGAGGACCTACGGTGATCGCGGACCTCGCGCGCGAGCTGGGCTTCCACCGCGCCGCGATCGTCCCGATCGAGCCGCCGCGCCGCCACGAGCTGTACACGAGCTGGCTCGCCGCCGGGCACGCCGGCGAGATGGCGTACCTCGCGCAGCCCGAGCACGTGAGGCAGCGAGGAGACCTGCGCACGCTGCTCGACTCCGCGCGCTCGCTGGTCGTCGTCGCGCTCGCCTACGACCGCCGCGATCCCGACCCGCCCGCTCGCGGGCCCGACGCGCCGATCCAGCTGCGCGGCCGCATCGCCCGCTACGCGCGCGGCGAGGACTACCACCTCGTCATGCGCGACAAGCTCGTCGCGCTCGGCAACGCGCTCGCGGCCAGGCTCGGCCGGCCGGTCGCGACGCGCCCGTGCGTCGACTCGGCGCCCGTGCTGGAGCGCGAGTGGGCGGAGCGCGCCGGCCTCGGCTTCGTCGCGAAGAACACGATGCTGATCGCGCCCGGCCTCGGCAGCTACGTCGTGCTCGGCGAGCTGCTCGTCGACGTGGAGCTCCCCGCGGCCGCCGAGCCGCAGAAGCCGCGCTGCGGATCGTGCCGCGCGTGCCTCGATGCGTGCCCGACCGGCGCGTTCGTCGACGCGTACCTGCTGGATGCGCGCAAGTGCATCTCGTACCTGACGATCGAGCACCAGGGCGTGATCCCGCGCGAGCTGCGCGCGCAGATGGGCACGTGGGTGTTCGGCTGCGACGTCTGCCAGGAGGTCTGCCCGTTCAACGCGGGCGCGGGCGAGGAGCCGGATCCGCTGCTGCGGCCGCGCTCCATCGAGCACGCGCTTCCGGATCTGATCGCGCTCGCGAAGATCGGCGCGAACCAGCTGCGGCAGCTCGTGAAGCGCACCGCGATGCGTCGCGCGTCGAAGGAAGTGCTGCTGCGCAATGTCGCCGTCGCGCTCGGCAACACCGGCTCGCACGATGCGGTCCCCGCGCTCGTCGCGCTGCTCGGCAACCCATCGCCGGTCGTCCGCGCACATGCGATCTGGGCGCTCGGGCACCTGGGCGCCCGTGACATCGTCGCCGCGCACGTCGACGACGATCCGCTCGTGCTCGCCGAAATGGCATAGCCGTCGCAGCGCGCACCGTCATGCGCGTTACCGCTCTCCTGTTCCTGGTAGGTTGCGCAGCCTCGTCGACGTCGAGCAGTGACGAGGCGCTCACCTGTGACATCGGCGGGACATCGGCGCTCGACAACGCGTGCATCAAGGTCAGCAAGCCGCTCAATAGGCAGACGGCGCTTCCGCTCTCGACAAGCTGGCGGGACCTTACGGGCGTGTCGAACGACACGATCGGCTGGGGGATCCGGCTGTCGCAGGTCAGCGGCCACTACGAAGGCGTGGTCGGCTTCGAACCGCCACAGACGGGCACGTACGAGATCTATCTCAGCTCGAACCCACCGTTTCGCGTCGTCGATCGCGATGGCAACGAGATCGCGCCGAGCTGCACGTCATCGATCACCTCGAGCGAGTGCTCGTACCTGCGCCACGTCGGGACGTACGCGCTGACCGGAGGCCAGGAGGTGCGGCTCGAGTTTGGACCGACGACCGTCAGCTACGTCCGGCTGCACATCCAGACGCGCGTCACGACGCCGCCGGTGTGCACCGCGGACGAGCTGACCGAGGCGACGAACGCTTGCGAGGCGACGACGGCCGGCGACACGCCGATGACCGCGAACGATCTGCTCGAGGTCGGCTACGTCGATCGCGTCACGCTCGCGCCCGATTCCGTCTACGGCGTCCATCTGCCGGCGACCATCGGTGGCTACGGCGGCTGGGTCTACATCGACACGCCCGACACGCTCGAGCTGTATCTCGGCACGCCGAACATCCCGGTGCGCATGATCGGCGACAACGGTCTCGCGATCACCGAGTGCTCGCGCTACATTCCGTCGACCGAGTGCAGCAAGCTGCGGCGCGGGACGCGGCTCACCGGCGGCACGTATCGGGTCGAATTCGGGCCGAGCGCGAATTCGTACGTGCGCGTCGAGCTGCGCTCGATCTCGGCGCCGCACGGCAGCGTCAAGCTCGGCGCGCCGGTGACGTATGCGACCGACAACGCCGCCGACAGCGTCAGCGCGGGCGACCTCGACGGCGATGGTGCGCTCGATCTCGCGGTGTCCTGTCCCGACGACGCGGGCGGTGCGACGTTCGTCGACGTCATGAGGAACAACGGCGCGGGCGCGTTCACGCGACAGACGAGCGTCCGCACGAACGATCCGGCCCGAACGATCATCGCCGACTTCGATCGCGATGGCATCGACGACATCGCGGGGACCGACTGGGACGGCATGGGCCCGCTCGGCGCGTTCCTGCTGCACAACGCCGGCGGCTACACGTTCACGAAGACCGCGTGGGGCAACTTCACCGACTACCTGCCAGTGCTGTCGTCGGGCGACTTCGACGAGGACGGCACGCCCGAGCTCGTCGCCGCGTGGACCGACTCGCAGAACACGGCCTCGGGCCTCGGTGGGTTCCACATCGTCAAGCCGGCGTCGAACACGATCGTGCAGGCCGAGACGGGCTTCGCCGTCGACACGGCGGACGCGGTCGCCGGTGACTTCAACGGCGACGGCCATCAGGACGTCGTGACCGCGAGCGCGACGACCGGCGCGGCCAAGCTCTACCTCGGCAACGGCTCGGGGACGGTGACGTTCGCCTCGGACTTCACGCTGCCCGCGGGCGGCGTGCGGCGCCTCTACGCGTTCGATCTGAACGGCGACGGCATTCGCGACCTCGTCGCGGTCGCCGCCAACGGCACCACGATCTCGTACGGCAGCAGCATCGGGCTCGCGTCGCCCAGCCAGACGCTGCCGATCTCCCGCCGAGCCGTCGCCGCCGGTGACTTCGACCACGACGGCCGGCTCGACCTCGTGTTCGGCGATTACCTCGACCAGACCGTGAGCTTCTACCTCGCGACCGATGCCGGGTTCGAGGCCGCCGGCACGCTCACCGCGACGAGCGGCGGCAGCGCGATCGTCGCCGCGGACGTCAACGGCGATGGCCTCGAGGATCTCGTCGTGCCGGTGTTCAGCGGCGTCGAGGTGTGGCTCGGAACGCCGTAGCTATTTCGGAAACGTCGGCGACGCGACGTAGGCCGCGACCGACTTGATCTGCGCGTCGCTGAGCGCGCCGTCGAACGACGGCATGATCTTGTTCTTCGAGCCGGTGCGAACCTGCTTCTCGACGAGCGCGGGCGTGACGCGCGCGCGGAACTCGGGCGCGGTCAGGTCGCGGACGTTCAGGCGCTGGATCATCGCCTCCGTCGGCTTGCCGCCGGGCCCATGACACGTGGCGCAGACCGATGCAAAGACCTTCGGGCCGTCCGTCGCGCCTCCCGCGACCTGGGTGTTGTTGCAGGCGGCGACGAGGAGCAACAGGACGGCCTTCACCACCGCGATGTGCCACCCGCGCGTGCTATCGTCAACGCCATGGGACGGGTGACTCTCCTGCTGCTTTTCGTCGCGGCGTGCGGCGGACCGCAGATCCCGCAACACAACGGCTACAAGACGGGCGACAAGGCCAAGCCCTGGAAGAAGCCGAAGACGCTCAAGTGGGACGACAAGGGCGAGGCGAAGGCCGAGGGCGAGCTGTCGTATCCGGACTACCGGCGGGCCGTCTGGTACGCGGCGGATCTGCCCGCGCACGGCGAGCTCGATCTGCGGCTCGAGATCACGCCCGGCGAGAACGTCGGCGATGACTTCGATCTCCCGATCGAGGTGCTCGATCCCGGCTACCGCGTGATCGCCGAGGACAGCGACGCCGGCAACCTGACCAAGCAGAAGGCGCTGCTCGACCTCGATGCCGGCAAGTACCTGATCCACATGTACTTGAACGGCCGCATGGACTCGGCGGATTACGTGCTGAAGGCGGCGTTCAAGCCGACGGCCGCGAGCCAGGGCGACAGCAACTTCCCCGCGGAGGTCGCGTTCCTGCCCGCGCTGCCGATGGTGCCGATCAGCGACGACGCGCCGAAGAACTGGAAGCCGGCGCAGACCGCGGTCGTCACCCGCCATCACGGCTCGACGCCGCCTCCGCCGCCGAAGAAGGAGCCGCCCGCAACCGCGGTGACGGCCCGGATCATCGGCGTGTCGGTCTCGGGCGGCAACACGATGATCACGTTCGCCGGCAAGAACCTGAAGGCCGGCATGAACGGCAAGGTCACCGGGCAGCCGGGCATCACGTTCACGGTCGCCTCGTGTAGCGACCGCGCGTGCACCGCGATCGTCAAGGCGACGCCGGACCAGGTCAATCACGCCAGCACCGTCGACCTGACTCCGTGACCGCTTGTACCCGGGCGGCGATCGGACGTAACATCACACGCATGCTCGGGAAATCGGTGGGGGCGGTGGCCGTGTGCCTCGTCTTCGCATTAGCTTCGTGCGCGCGCACCGTCGGTCAGGACGCGGCGACAGGCCCGGATGGCAAGATCAAGGGCGCCAAGCCGATCACGATCGACAACGGAGAAGGCAAGGCGAGCGGCATCGTCACCTATCCGGGCGGCGACCGCGTCGACTGGAAGGAAGTCGATCTGCCCGACAAGGTCGTCGGCGTCCTCGATTTCAAGCTGCAGTGGCAGCCGCCGCGCCCCGGGCTCCAGCTCGCATTCGACGTGTTCGATCAGTGGAACACGCCGGTCGTCACGTCGAAGAAGGTGGGCAAGCGCAGCCGCGCGCGCATCCGCACCGCGACGCTCGAGAACGCGTCGGGCAAGTACTTCATCCGCGTCTACGCGCCGAGCCGCGGCGATGCCGGCAAGTACAAGCTGACGGTCGACTTCAAGGAAGGTGGCGGCGCGTCGACGGTCGACTGGAAGACCGTCGAGATTCCCGATCCACCGAAGCTCGCCGCGCTGCCCGAGGTGATCGAGCCGTGCGACGACACGAACTTCGACCCGAAGAAGCCCGAGTGCAAGATGTTCTGCCCGGCGGCCGGCGCGCCGCCGAACTGGCCCGGCTGCAAGGGCAAGTGCCCCGATCCGCCGGATCCGACGAACCAGGCCTGCTGGGACAAGGTCTGCCCGAACCCGCCGACGAGCAAGGCGAAGGCGTGCAAGCTCTCCGACTTCAAGCCGTGCGATCCGACGGCGCCCGATCCCGATAACCCGCGCTGCAGCATCAAGGCGGCGCCGGTCGTCGGCCGCATCATCGCGAACGAGGTGCAGGGCGGCGAGATGCTGATCACCGTCGCGATGGGCAGCGAGAAGAACGTCGCCGTCGGCTGGTCGTGCGTCGTGCTGCAGGGCCAGAGCGACACGCCGCTTCCCGGCGGTGACTCCAAGGTCATCCGCGCCGACAAGAAGGCCTCGCTCTGCAAGGTCAGGCTCAACGCGGATCAGCTGGGGGCGAACTCTCGCGTGAAGTTGAGCCCTCCGTGAGCCAGCAGGACCCGTATCTCGGCAAAGTCATCGACGGCCGCTACGAGATCCAGCAGCGCGTCGGCGAGGGCGGAATGGGCGTCGTCTACAAGGCGCGCCAGATGTCGATCGATCGCGTCATCGCGCTGAAGATGCTCAACCAGCAGATGCAGGGCGATCAGACGTGGGTCCAGCGCTTCTACAACGAGGCGAAGGCGTGCTCGCGCCTGCAGCACCCGAACACGATCCGCATGTTCGACTTCGGGCAGACGCAGGACGGGCGTCTGTTCATGACGATGGAGTTCCTCGACGGCCAGTCGCTGCGCGACACGCTGCAGCGCGGCCCGATCGCGCCGAACCGCGTCGTCAAGATCCTGATCCAGTGCTGCGCGTCGCTGGCCGAGGCGCACTCGATCGGCATCATCCATCGCGACATCAAGCCCGATAACGTGTTCCTGCTGAACATGGCGGGCTCGCCCGACTTCGTGAAGCTGCTCGACTTCTCGGTCGCGAAGCTGCTCGAGGGCGACCGCATGAAGACGCAGGCCGGCGTCGTGTTCGGAACGCCGCAGTACATGTCGCCCGAGCAGGGCCGCGGGCTGCCGCTCGATGCGCGCAGCGATCTCTACGCGCTCGGCATCCTCGCGTTCGAGATGCTCACCGGGAACGTCCCGTACAACGACGACAACCCGATGACCGTGATCCAGATGCACATGCACGGCGCGGTACCGCCGATGCCGGACTCGGTGCCGTATCCCGTGCAGGCGATCGTGCGCCGCGCGATGGAGAAAGATCCGGCGCGTCGCTACCAGAGCGCCGGCGAGATGATGCAGCACTGCCAGCAGGTGTTCGCCGAGCTCAACGCCGGCGGCGTCGCGATCGGCGGTGGCGGCGTGCCGAAGACGATGATCGCGCCGAACCCGCAGGCGATGATGGGCCACCCGCAAGGCGGGATGGGCGGCCAGCCGATGCAGCCGCAGGGCTTCCCGCCGCCGCAGCAGAGCGGCCTCGCGCAGCCGCCGGGTGGTGGCTATCAGGCGTCGGCGCCGCAGGCGAAGACGATGATCGCGCAGAGCCCGTTCGCGGGCGGCGTGCCGGGTCAGGGCATGCCCGGTGGAATGCCGGGCGGCATGCCCGGTGGAATGCCGGGCGGCATGCCCGGTGGGCAGCAACCGCCGCAGGGCGGCTTCATGCCTGCCGGCCACGCGCAGAAGACGATCGTCGCCGGGATGTCGCCGATGCTGCAGCAGCAGCCGGGCATGCCGGGGCCGGGGGGCATGCCGGGGCCGGGTGGAATGATGCCGCCGGGAATGGCGCCGCAAGGCACGCCGGGGGGCGGCTTCCCGCCGCAAGCGCCGCAGAGCGGACCGCAGAAGACGGTCATGCTGCAGCCGAGCGAAGGCGTCATCTCGGCGGCGCGCGGTGGCGGCCCGATCGCGGCGGCGGCCCACGGCGCACCGGTCACCGGTGCGATCGTCCAGGGCGCGTCGACGATGTTCTGGATCGTGTCGCTGCTGACCGGCGTGGCGGTCGGCGTGATCGCTTACCTGATCGTGTGCCAGCTGTGACATGAGCACCGACGACGACGACAAGCGCGTGAAGGACATCCTCGATGCAGGCCAGATGGCCGCGCTCGAGCGATGGTTCGGCTTGCCGTCGTTCGATCAGCTCGCCGAGCAGGGCAAGCAGGCGGCCGAGCCCGAGATCGATCCGGAGGTGCTCGAGGTCCGCCGCAAGCGCGAGGCGGCCACCGCGGCCGTGGATCCCGCGCTGCTGCGATCGATCCTGTTCCGCGTCGAGGAGAACCCGGAGACGCTGCGCAACTTCGAGGCGAAGATCGAGGTTCGCGTCCGCGAGGACGTGGGCATGTTCGACGAGACGATGGCCGAGAAGGGCTTCGCGCTCGCCGAGCCGCGCGAGGTCGAGATCAGCGAGGACCTTCGCGACGATCTCAAGGACTGCACGCCGCAGGCGCTGCTACGCGACCTGCACCGCCCCGAGACGTTCTTCGACAAGCTGTTCGAGATCGTCGATCCGATCGCGGAGGAGCGCGTCGATCTCGTCGCCGAGGTCGCGACCGCGATGCGCACGCGCTGGACCCTGCCCCGCCGCGAACCCGGCCCGTGGGACGAGGGCATGGCGCTCGTGCGCGAGGCGCGGGCGGATCGCTATCGCTCGTGGACGGAAGCGCTGCTGAAGATGCCGAACCGGAGGGTCGAAGAATGACGGGCCCGGAGCGAAGCGGACGATGACCGAGCCGCGGCAGATTCCCGTCGAGCGCTTCTTGTTGCGCGCGGTCGGCCGCACCGACGTCGGTGCGCAGCGCACGCAGAACGAGGATGCGATGTACTACGACGACTTCCTCGGCGTGTACGTCGTGTGCGACGGCATGGGTGGTCACGCCTCGGGTCAGGTCGCGAGCGACATCGCGATCCGCACGATCGTCCACGCCTTGAAGACCGGCGATCCGCCGCCGGCGCCCGGCCAGGATCCGCTCGTCGCGGCGATGAAGGCGGCGAACGCGGCGGTGTTCCAGCGCTCGCTCAGCGATCCGGCGTGCCACGGCATGGGCACGACCGCGGTCGGCCTGCGCTTCGAGGAGAACGTCGTCCACATCTGTCACTGCGGCGACTCGCGCGCCTACCTCTTGCGCAACGGCATGCTGCAGCAGCTGACGCGCGACCACTCGCTGCGCAACCTCTACCAGGACCGGCCGGACCTGATCGGCACGCTCGGCCCGGCGACCTCCAACGTGATCATCCGCGCCGTCGGCCTCGATGCGTCCGTCGAGATCGAGCACAACCAGATGATGCCGGAGCACAACGACGTGTTCCTGCTGTGCTGCGACGGGCTGAGCGATCTCGTCGACGACTGGATGATCCGCGAGATCATGACGAGCGGCGAGTCGCTCGAGGTCGTCGCCGAGAACCTGATCCGCGCCGCGAACAACAACGGCGGCACCGACAACATCACGGTCGTGCTCGCGCAGGCGTTTGTCGATCCGCTCTGGGTGCCGCAGCCCGCGTACCAGCAGGGCATGCACGGCTACTGAGCTCGCCTACTGCGACCGATAGATCAGGCCGATCGACGGCAGGATCGGCAGGCCGGTCGTGTACGTGCGGTCGCGATAGTCGACGGTGTAGTCGACGCCCTCGACGTTCTCGTTGTTCGTGATGTTCTGGATGTCGATGTAGAGGTCCCAGTGGCGCCACGTGCGGTCGAGGCGCACGTCGAGCTGCGCGAACGCGGGCAGCCGCTCCGACATGATCGGCCCGTCGAGCGCGACCCACTTGTGCGTCGTCTGGTCGAAGTAGCTGCCCGCGACGGGCGTGATCGGGTTGCCGCTCGCGAGGCGCAGCCGCCCGCCGAGCCGCCAGTGCGCCGCGATCGGGCGCGTTCCGACGAGCGTGAGCACGTGCGGCTGATCGAGCACCCACGGATACTCGACGGGATCGATCCGCGGATCGCGCGTGCGATACGCGCGGCTGTACGTGTACGCGATCCAGCCGGTGAACGCGCCGACCTCGCGCCGCGCCATCAGCTCGAGGCCGTACGCATAGCCCTTGCCGATGTCCTCGCGATACGAGTAGCTGCCGAACTGCGCGTCGACGAGCTCGCGCGCGATGCCGAAGAGCCCTCCGCCCTCCTCGCCGCCGTTCGCCGAGACCGGCGTGGCGCCCGAGATCACGTCGACGGGCAGCGAGTCCTGCTGCTGGTAGTAGGCCGTCGCGCGCGCCTCGAACAGGCCGAAGAAGTCGGTCTCGCCGGCGACCGCGGCCTGCGTCGATTGCGGCGCGGCGAGCGAGTCGCGCATGAAGATCGGATCGAGATCCGTGATCAGCGGGGACTCGTGATACATGCCGAGCGATTCGGTCAGCGTCGCGCCGTGCACGTGCTCGACGACGGTGAGGCGCGGATCGAGCGACGGCGTGCCGTCGAGATCGAAGTAGTCGAAGCGCAGCCCCGGGCGCAGCTCGACCGCGCCGCCCGCGAGCACCCAGCGCTGCTCGAGGTAGAGGCCGGCGTCGGTCGTCATGCGCTGGCCCTCGCGGCTGACGATGTGGTTGCCCGGCGCCATCCCCGGCGACGCGGGCGGCACGCCGGTGATCGAGTAGTCGTAGTACGTCGCGGTCGCCTCGCCGCCATAGCGCACGATGCCGCCGAGCAGCGGCTTCGCGATGTCGACGCGCGTGCCGTACAGCCCGTCGGAGCGGTCGTAGCCCTTCTCGAGCATGTCCTGCGTCGCCGTCGCATGGAGCGCATTGACGCCGACCCACGGCGCGACGGTCACGCCGTCGTGGCTGTAGCGCAGCCCCGCGCGCGCGAACCGCGACGTGTAGTCGAATGCGGTGACGCCCGCGTTGTCGACGCCGCCGACCGACACGCTGCTGTTCGGATCGTGAATCAGGTGCAGGTCGTCGCTCGACGCAAACGCGATCGCGGCCCACCGGCGATCGCCGGACTCCCAGCGCAGCTGGCCGTCGAGGTAGCTCGGCGCGAGCGCCATGTCGACCTGCGCCGCGGCGAGCACGGCATCGATGTAGCTGCGGCGCACGCCGACCATCCAGCTGCCGTGATCGGCGGCCGGGCCCGTCGCGAGCACGCCCGCATGGAGCAGGCTGACCTCGCCGTCCGCGGACCACACGGTCGGATGCGCGCTGCGCGACGCGAGCGACACGACGCCGCCGATGCCGCCGCCCCACTGCGGCCCTGCCCCGCTCGCCAGCATGTCGACGCGATCGACCGCATCGATCGGCACGAACGACGCGAAGCCGCCGAAGTGGTAGAGGATCGGCACCGGGATGTCGTCGAGGTAGACGCGCGTGTCGTGGGGCGCGGCCCCGCGCAGCGCGAGCCCGCCGAGGCCAAACGGGATGCGCGCGACGCCCGGCAGGCTCGTCAGGCTGCGCAGCGCGTCGTTGCCGCCGCCCGGCAGCACGTGCAGCTCCTCGGCGCGGATCGTCGCCTGCTCCGGGGCCTTCGGCGCCTCGCCATGGACCTCGATGACCTCGCCCGCCCGCGGCTCCACGTGCGCGGCCACGTAGTCGCCGGTGCTCGGGTCGATCAGGTCGTCGTCGGTCGCGCTGGCATCGGCCACGCGGACGTCCGCGCTCCCATCCGCGTGCGCCGCCCCGCCGCTATCCGCGTGCGCCGCCCGGCCGCTATCCGCGTGCGCCGCCCCGCCGCTATCCGCGTGCGCGACCCGCCCCAGCGCGAGGAGCGCGACCATCGACAAGCCTCGCACGCGCGCGCACGGAGCATCTCGCATGCCAGCGCGAACCTAGCGTTTCGGCGCGGCGGCTCCTCGGAAATCCGAGGGTGCGCTCGAAAATCCCGGGCCCATGGGGACCGCTCGCGGGGAGGGGCGCGCTGGATCGCGCTACGGGGCGGTCGCGGCGAGCGTTGCCATCACGACGGGGGTCACGGGGCGGTCGCGGCGAGCGTCGCCATCACGACGGGCGTCACGGGGCGCGCGCGTGCGAGGTCGACGAAGCGCGTGCCGGCGGGCGTCGCCGAGGCATCGATCGCGTCGATGACCTCGGGCCGCAGCGCCTCGTAGAGCAGCTCGATCGCGATCGGCGTGCCGGCGGCGGCAGGGATCCGGTACGTGACGTCGTCGCTGCCGGGCTGGAACGACGCGTCGCCGACGGTGCCGACCGGCGTGGTGCGGCTGCGGTCCGCGCTCGACGGCGCGAAGCCGGCCGGCAGAATGCGATCGTCCTTGCTGTAGCCGCGCGCGTCGAGGGAGCGGTGGGTCGGCTGGCCGTTGCCGTCGACCATGATCGCCTCCCAGATCTGGGCCTGGCCGGGCGAGTCGATCACGTCGCGATGCGGCTGGCTCGTCAGCGGCTGCCCGCCCGACTCGAACGAGCCCGCGGTGACGTGCAGCCAGACGCGCCGCGACGGATAGCCGGTCGGCAGCTTGTGCCCGGTCTTGTTCGTCACGCGCACGGTGACGACGGCCGTATCGCCCTCGCGATGCGAATCGACGATCGACAGCTGCGCGGCGGTCTGCAGGTGCGCGTCGTCGCGCGCGGCGGCCGCGGTGAATTCGCCGGGCGCGATCGAGGCGCCCGACCAGTCGATCGCATCGGCGAGCAGCGACAGCATGTACGAGTTGCCGCCGACGAACGTGTGCTTGCCGATCGGCGAGCGCGGCGCGAGCCCCGACGGGAACGACGCGACGGGCGCCGAGATCGCGTGATTCGCGTCGTCGACCGTCGGCACGTGGCACGACTGGCACGGCTGCATCGGCGAGTACGTCGACGACCGCCACTCGAGGAACGTCGCCTGCTCGACGACGGAGCCGATCGTCACGGTGTGGCACGTCGCGCACAGCGCGCTCGACTCGATGTGATCGCCGAGCGTCGGCGTGTAGTTGACGATCAGCATCATCGGGTTCGTCATCGGGTCGCTGTAGCGGCCGTAGATCTTGCGGCCGTAGTTGATGACGAACTTGCCGGTGAACGACGACTCGTCGCCGAGGTTCGAGGGATCGATCTGGTGGCAGAGCGTGCACGTCACGCCGCCGCGCGCGAGCACCGCCGCCGAGCCGGAGCCCGCCGTCATGTCGTCGAACGACAGCGCCGGATCCTCCTCGGTGCCGGCGGGCCCGTGACACCGCGTGCACACCGCGTCGACGGTCGCGGGCGTCGTCGTGTGCGTGCGCTCCTCGGCGAACACGGCGAGGTAGTACGGATCGCGCGCGGCATTGGCCATCATCGATGACCGCCACAGCAGCACCGGCGCGACGTTCGAGCCGGTCGCGTCGTGCAGCACGGTCGTCGTGTCGTCGACCAGGTGACACTGCCCGCACGCCTCTGCATCGCGAAACCGATCCGTCTCGACGTGCGCCGGCGCCGGCAGCGGCGCGAGCGGCAGCGGCCGGACCGGCGTCGGATCGGAGACCGAGCACGCGGCGACGAGCACCAACAGCATGCGCATCTCGCCGATGGTACGCACGCAAAGCGTTTGGCTGCGGCGCATTGTTTGCGACGCGACCGTTTGCCGCGCCCTGCATGATCCCGGGACGGCGTGCGAGGGGTGTGGGTCGTGCCTGCTACCCGCGTGTCCTCCTGCGCTCCGCTACGCGCCGGGCGTCCTCGTCTGCGAGCCGAGCGTCGCCTGCAGGTCGAGCGCCTGGTGGTTGCGGATCACGTGGATCTGGACCTTGTTCGCCATGCTCGCGTTGGTGCTCGAGCTGTTCGCGTTGGTGCTCGAGCTGCTCGTGTTGCTCGAGCTGTTCGAGCTGCTCGACGTGCCCATCGAGCTGTTCGCGGAGCGCGTCGCGGAAATGATGTCATCCGCGCTCTGAACGCGCTGGCGATTGACCTGCGTGATCACGTCGCCGACCTGGACGCCGGCCTTCGCCGCGGGGCTATCCGGCACGACCTGCGCGACGAGCAGGCCCGCGTCATTGGGTGCGCCGAAGTACGAGCGGAGCTGTGGCGTCAGACCTTCGAGCATGAGGCCGAGGCGTCCCTGCCCCGACGACCACTCGAATGCTTCGACCTCGACGCTCTGCGTGCTCGTCGCGGACGTGTCCCGGTTGTTGCTATGGGTGTTCTTGGATGGGCTCGCGAGCGCCGTTGCCGGAAGCAGCGCCGAGGCGAGCACGATGGAGATCAGCTTCATACGTCCTCCCTTCGCAGTCGCAGCACTGCAACGCGCGCGCCCGCGAACCGAGCACGCGGAGTGGCCTTCGCCTCGAGCCTTCGAGGATCGCGCGCGAACCGTGTCGTCCAAAACCGCCAGGCAGTGCGGCCAGACAACAAGTGGGACGCCGCGTGATGCGCGCGGTTCGGGCAGCGGCGCGTCAGGCTCTCACAGCGGCGCGTCAGGCTTTTTACAGCGGCGCGTCAGGCTTTTGCTGCGGCGGCGCGCCGCAGCTGCTCGGCCATATCGCGAAAGCGGCCGAGCCGCGCGTACACGCGAGCGAGGCCGGAGGCGACCCGCGCCTCGTAGCCCGGGGTCTGAGCCGCCGTGTTGAACGCTTCCTCGGCACCGTAGAAGTCGCCGCCGAGGGTCAGCACATCGCCGAGCGTCGCGTACATCGCGGCCGCGGAGACCGGCGAGCTCGCGCGCGGGATTCCGGCGCGCAGCACGGTCGCGGCGCGCGGACAATCACCGGCCTTCGCGAGCGCGACCGCATACGCGACGCGCGCGTTGCCGAAGTGCGGCGCGAGGTCGAGCGCGGAGCGCAGCGCTTCCTGGGCGCTCTCGAGGTCGCCGGTCTCGAGCGCGGCACGGCCGCGTTCGTAGTAGCGACGCGCGGCGGCCGACATCTAGCAGGCCCCCGCGAGTCGAGCCAGCGTGCGATCCACGTGCGCGGCGGCCGACATCAGTCGAGCTCCAGCAACGAGAAGCGCGCCGATGCGTCGTCGCCGCCGCCCTCGGGCTTGTCATCCTTCGGCGCGGCCGGTGCGGCGGCGGGCGCCGGCGGCTGCGCGCCTGCGGGTGGCTGCGGCGCGGATGCGGCCGGCGGCTGCGCGGGCGCGGCCTCGCTGCCCTCGCCCGACGGGCGGCCGCGGACCGACAGCCCGCGCGACGGCGGCGGCGCCTGGCCCGGCTGCTGCGCGGGAGTCACGGCGCGCAGTGGGGCGGCAGCGGCGGCGGCCGGCGGCGCAGACGCGGCCTGCGGCGGCCGGTTCTGCAGCGTGGTCTCGACGACGCGCACGCCCGCCGCGGGGCGCGGCAGGTCGGCCGCGGCCGGGCTGGCGGCGGCGCCACCGCGCGGCGCGAGCAGGGGCTGCATCACGCCGCCGACGCGCACGCTGACCTGATCACCGTCGACCGCGAACTGCTGCAGCTCGGGATGATCGAAGCGCGTCTGGAGCGCGGCGATGATCTGCGCGAACGAGGCGTTCTTGAGATCGGCGAGCGTCTCCGCCTGATGGATCAGCATCGGCGGCGGCCCCTCGACGACGTACTCCTTGAGCACGAACGTCAGGATGTCGAGCAGCGTCTCGCGATCCAGGTCGGCGAACGCTTCCTTGACGTTGCTCGCGATCTCGCGCAGGTCGGGACGGGACGGCATAGGGCTCCTTACCAGCTGGCTCCGTCGAGGTCGGCACCGCTGGTGTCGCAGCCGACGAAGCGCGCGCCGGTGAGATCGGCGCTGCACAGGTTCACGCCACGCAGGTCGCAGCGCACGAGCACTGCGCCGCGCATCACCGCGCCGTACATGTTGGCGCGCTTGAAGTCGACTTCGAACAGCGCCGCGCCCGACCAGTCCGTGCGCGAGAGCGAGACCGTCGCGTGCTCGTAGCCTTCGAACGTGCACTTGAGCATCACGCAGCTCGCGAAGTCGGCGGAGTAGAGCTCGCTGTCCTTGAACGTCGAGTCCTGGAGGCGCGCGCGGTGAAAGCGAACGCGCGCCATGCGGACCGGGCCGAGGTCGCAGCGGAGCAGCTGCGCGCCGGTGAGGTCGAGCTCGGTGAGGTCGCAGTCCTTCATGCGGACGCGGTTCCACAGCGCGCCCTTCCATGACATCTGGCGCAGGTCGCACTGCTCGAGGCTCGCGCGCTCGAGGCGCGTGTCGTCGGCGTCCGCGCCGCGCAGGTCGAGGCGCTGGATCGTGACGCCGTCGAGGTCGATCGAGCGCAGGCCGACGCTCGGTGCCGCGAACCCGCTGATCGTGCGGCCGGCGAGCTCGTCCTCGGCGACGAGGCGCTCGAGCTGGACTCGCGACTGGACGACGCCGGCGTCGGCGCTGCTGTCACTCACGCCGCGAGCTTACCACTAGGCTCGACGGACGATGCCGTTGCGCAGCATCTGGCTGCGCGCCGCGTCGGCCATCATGTCGAGGACGCGCTGCTTGATCTTCTCGATCTGCTCGGCGACCGACTTGGCGTCGGCCTGTGCCTTCGCGGCCTGCTCCTGGGCGTGCGCCGCGCCGCCGCCCATCGCCTCGGCGTGCTCGGCGTGCTCGACCGCATCGGCTTCTTGCTCGTGCTCCTCGGCGAACGGCATCTCGTTGATCGCCTTGCGGTGCAGGCCGCCACCGAGGCCGCGCTGCTGCTGCGCGACGTGCGTCAGCTCGTGGGCGAGCAGTGCCTGCCCCGCGGCGCCGGTCTTCTCCGGCGAGCCGCCCATGAGGATCGCGCCCGTGCCGCCGATCGTGACGGCGTACGAGCCCTTCTGACGGTTGAACTCCTCGGCGAACTCGCCCGAGTAGATGCGGACGTGACCGAGGTCGACGCCGAACTTCTTCTCGTAGCGACTGCGAACCGAGTGCTCGAGCGACTCGCCCTTGCCGGCGCGCTTCGCGAGCATGCGCAGCAGACGCTCGGGGTCGTACTTCTTCGCCAGCTCGTCGGTGAGCTGGTCGGCAGAAGGCTCCTGCGCTTTGTCCTCGTCCGCCACGCTGGTCCTAGTACGGACTTACTCGTCCTTGCCTTCCCCGGCCCACGTCGACACGTACCCCTCGGATTGCTCGTAATATTCGCTAGTTCGCTGCTGGTCGACGACCGCGGCATCGCCGCCGAGCGCCTGTTCCAGGAACTTGGTCTCGTCGAGGCAGCTGCCGCCCTTGACGCCCTTCACCTCGAACGTCACCTCGCCCTTCGCGTTGATGACGATCTCGATGTCCTGCTTCCTCATTCGGAGACCCACTTTCTGACGACCAGACGAATCGAGCCGTCTTCCTCGTTGACCTCTTCCTCGACCGAGTAGCCCTTGTCTTCGCAGGCCTGTTTGACGTTGTGGTACTGGTACTTCTGGGAGAGCTGGTTCTTGAATTCTTCCTCGGAGACGCCCTTCGTCGTCTCGACACCCCACCAGTCCGCCGTGATGTCGTACGTGCCGTCCTGGTTGTCGATGACGCCGACGTCGTAGCGGCCCATGTCGATCGAGATCGCGGCCTGTAGCTTGTCGCCGCGATAGCCGCGCACGGTGGCCGTCTGGCCCTGCGGCGCCTCGGTGAACTTGTAGTTCAGGTCCGCGAGCGCCTTCTTGATCGCGGCGAGGTTCGTCATCTTCAGGGCGCACTTGGTGAAATGCGACATCGCGTTCTCCTGAGTCTACGGCTTTCTACCCCGAAAGGATTCCCTCGTACGGGGAGCGGGTCACAGCTCGAGCTTCCGCTCGCCGTCGTCGGACTCCGGGCCCTTGTCGCCGAGGTTCGCCGTCGGCGCGCCGTACTTCGCCATCCAGCCCTCCTTCTTGGCGGGCTTGCTGCCGCGAGCGGCAGCCGGGCGAGCGCGCGTACGCGCCCACTCGCGCATGGCCTCGATCATCTCGCGCATCGTGATCGCGAGCGGGACGATGTCGCGCACCGTCTTGAGCAGACCCTCGGTCGTGAGGTCGGCGCCGGAATCGAATGCATCGTAGAGCGCCGCGATCACCGCCTGCTCGAGCTCGGCGCCCGAGTAGTCGACGGTCGCGTCGATCAGCTTGTCCATGTCGAACTGGCCGGGGTCGCGGTTCTTCTTGCGCAGGTGGATGTCGAGGATCTGGCGGCGGTCCTCGCGATCCGGGAGGTCGCAGAAGAAGATCTCGTCGAAGCGGCCCTTGCGGAGCAGCTCGGGCGGCAGCTGGTGGACGTTGTTCGCCGTCGCGATCACGAACACCGGCGACGTCTTCTCCTGAAGCCACGTGATGAACGTGCCGAACACGCGGCTCGTGGTGCCGCCGTCGGTCTGGCCGCTCGAGCCGGTGCCGGAGAAGCCCTTCTCCAGCTCGTCGATCCACAGGATCGCGGGCGCGATCGCCTCCGCGGTCTTGATGACGGTGCGGATGTTCTCTTCCGAGCTGCCGACGAGGCCGGCGAAGATCTTGCCGACGTCGAGGCGCAGCAGCGGCATCTGCCACAGCGCGCCGACCGCCTTCGCGGTGAGCGACTTGCCGGTGCCCGGCACGCCGATCAGCAGGATGCCCTTCGGCAGCGGCAGGCCGAAATCTCGGGCGCGTGAGCCGAAGGCATTGCGGCGCTTGACGAGCCAGTCCTTGAGGATGTCCATACCGCCGACGTCGGAGAACTCCTCGCGGTGCTCGTAGTACTCGAGCATGCCGCTCTTGCGGATGATCTGCTTCTTCTCCTCGAGGATCGTCTCGAGGTCGAACGTGTGCGTGCGCACCGCGCTCTTCGCGAACACGTTCTGCGCCTCGACAAGCGTCAGGCCCAGCGCGCCTTCCACGACACGCTCGATGAACGTCGGATCGCTCTCGACCTCTTGCTGTGTAGCGGGTGGCAGGTTCGGCAGGAGATCTCGAGCAGCCTGCTCGATCTCCTGACGGTTCGGCAGCTCCCAGTCGAGCACTGCCGCGATGCTCTTCTCGAGCTCGGGCGGGACCTTCGTCACCGGCGAGAGCACGGCGAGCGTCTTCTTCGTCTTGCGCAGCTCGTGAGCGGCATCGCGCAGGCGCCGGACGACCGCCGGCTCCTTGAGGAACGGATGGAAGTCGCGCAGCACGAACAGCGCGCGGCCTTCGCTGCGGATCACGTGATCGATCGCCTTCATCGGATCTTTCACGTCGCGCGTCCCCTGCCCGTTCGCGAGGACCTTGAAGCCCTCGGTGATCGACCAGACCTCCAGGCGCATCTCGCGCTCGACACACAGCTTGCGCAGCGATTCCTCGACGCGATTCTCCTCGTGCGAGGTGACCCAGATCAGCGAGTACCGCGCGCGGATCAGATCCTCGATCTCGGCCTTGCTGCTGCGTTTGTGCTCGATCGTCATTGTTCGCTCGCTCTCGCTCGCCAAACCCCGGACGTCATTTGCTCTCCGCCAGGTCGCGCAGCCCGCGCAGCGCGCCCTTCGCCGTCTCCGCGCTGTCGACGAGCGCCTCGACGGCATCGCCGACCGCCTGCATCGTCTCGGCGTCCGCCGTGAGGTTCGGCAGCTCGCCCTGGACGAGCACCATGTTGTTGCGCATCTCCGACAGGATGTCGTTGATCGCGTCGTAGATCTCCTTGGCCTTCGCGGCGAGCTCCGGCGAGCCCGCGGGCGTCCCGACGGCATCGATCACGGCCTCCGCTTGCGCGTCGGCGCTCGCCTTCGCGCGCGCGGCCTCGGCGCGGGCCTTCTGCGCGTCGGTCTTCGCGGCGTCGCGCTCGGCCTCGAGGGCCTTGAGCGAACGCTCGGCCTGCTCGGCGCGCGCGGTCGCTTCGGTGAGCTTGCGCTCCGCGGCCTCGCGCTCGCGCTGGACCTCGGCCGGATCGAGCGCCGGCCCGGTCGCCTTCTGCGCCGTCTCGAGCTCCGCGATGCGCTTCTTGAGCTTGTCGGCCTCGCGGCGCGCGTCGTCGCCGCCGGTCGAGGCTGCATCGCGCGCCTTCGCCGCGTTGAGCGCGTCTTCGGCCGCCTTGTGGCGCGCGACCTCGGACTTCGCGAGCGCATCCTGCGCGACGTTGCGCGCGCTCTCCGCCGCGACCTTCGCGTGCACGGCTTCCTGCAGCTCGACCTCGACCTGCGCGAGGCGCCCCTCGAGCTTCTGGCGATCGCGCTCGGCGAGCTCGTACTGCTCCTGCAGCCGCTCGCGATCCGCCTCGAGCTTCTTCTGCTCGACGCGGAGATCCTTCATCTCGCCCTGCAGGCGCAGCAGGTGATCGGGCTGGGCGGTGCCGCCGCGCGCCGAATCGGTCTGCGACTCGACGAGCAGCCGGCCGAGGCGCTTGTTCTCTTCCTCGATGCCGACGATCTGCGCCGCCGTGCGCGATGCCGTCGTCGCCGCCTCGTCGCGCTCGGCCTTGAGCGCGGCGATCTGCTTGAACATCTTCTCCTTGTCGGCGCGCAGCTCCTTGATGACCTCTTCTTGCGAGATCAACCCGACGCGCCGCTCCTCGAGCATGCGCTCCTGCTCGTTGATCACCGCGCGGAGGTGCTCGATCTCGCTGAGCTGCTCGTTGAGCTTCTTCCAGCCCTCGTCCTTCGTGCGCGACAGCTCCATCAGCTGGCGCTGGGAGTCTTCCATCGTCGCGCGGATCTTCGCGGCATCTTCCTGCGCGCGCGCCGCCTGACGCTCGCGGGCGGCCATGTTGTCCGCCATCTCGCCCATCTGCCCGCGCGTCGCGTTGAGCTCGTTGCGCGTCTGCTGGAGCTCCTCGCGCAGCTCGTCGGCGACGCGATCGTGCGCGGCCGCCTGCTCCTCGCGGTCCTTCACGGCCGCCTTGAGCTCCTCGATGCGCTCGCGCAGCGTCGCGCTCTCCGCGCGGATGCGCTTGGCATCGGCGACCTCGCGCTCGTAGTTCGCGGTCGCCTTCTCGAGATCCGCCTTCAGCTGCTTGACCTCGCGATCGAGCTTGCTCGGATCGGCCTGCAGGCCGAGGTCGACGAGGACCTTCTGCTCCGCGTCGTCGACCTTGTGTGCGGGCGCGCCGCTGCCGACGAGGCCGCCGCGGCCGAACATGCTCGGGTCGCGACGATCGTTACCGCCCGGCATCGCGGGCGGACCGCCGTAGCCGGTCGGCGCGTTGCCGGAGACAGGTCCGCCGCCGGGCATCGCGGGCGGACCGCCGTAGCCGGTCGGCGCATTGCCGAGCGGCATCGCGGGCGGAGCACCATAGGGCGCACCACCGGGCGCACCGCCGGGCATGCCGGGAGGAACGCCGTACGGCGCACCGCCGGGCGCACCGCCGCGCGCGGCGCCACCGGGAACCGTGCCGCCACCGGGCATCGACGGCGGAGCACCGAAAGGCGACATCGCGCTGCCGGGCGCGATGCTCGGGCTCGCGCTGCCGGCCGCGCCGGCCGAGCCGCCGAAGCCGCCCGGGCGATTGCCGAACATGCTGCCGCCAGGTATGCCGGGCGGGCCGCCGTATGGAAGGTTCGGCGAGCTGCCGCCGGGCGAGCCACCGCCGGCGCTCGGTGCGCCGCCGGGCATCCCCGGAGGACCGCCGAACGTGCCGGGGCCACCGCCGGGCATCGCGGGCGGAGCACCATACGGCGCGCCGCCACCGGGCATCGACGGAGGAGCACCGTAGGGCGCGCCGCCGGGCATCCCGGGAGGACCACCGAACGTGCCCGGGCCACCGCCGCCGGGTGCGCCGCCAAAGCCACCGCCGGGCGCACCACCGAAACCACCACCGGGCGCACCGCCGAAACCGGGCGCGCCTCCGCCGAAGCCACCGGGCGCACCGCCGGGCAGCGGCGGTGCATCGCCGCGATCGAGCACCATCGTGCCGCCCTTCTTGGGCGGCGGAGCGCCACCGACGGGCACCTGCTGCTGGACGATGTTGACGCCGCCCTCGTCGACGACGCGGATGACGAGCGAGCCGCACTGCACGACGTCGGAGTGACCGACGGCCTGCTTCTGCACGCGCACGTTGTTGAGGTGCGTGCCGTTAGCGGAGCCGAGATCCTCGACGACGTAGCGCCCGTTCTCCATGCGGAACTGCGCGTGGCGGCGCGAGACCATGCCGTCGTCGGTGCGAATCGCGCATTCCAGGCCGCGGCCGACGTAGACGGTCTCGGTCGCGGACAGCTCGACCGTTCCCTCCCGGCCCTGGCTGTCCCGGAAAATGAGGCGTGCCATTAGCTTACGTCATCCTACCACGCTCGCCGCGCGACGGAGATCAACCCTGTTTGAACACGGCCTCGGTGTTCCCGACGCGAATGATGTCCCCGATCTCGAGGGTCTTCTTCGGGACCTTGTGACCGTTGACGTAGACGCCGTTCGTCGACCCGAGGTCGGCGAGCTCGTAGCTGCCGTCGACCTTGCGGATGGCCGCGTGCTTGCGCGACACGGCCGGATCGGCGAGCACGACCGTCGCCCCGGCGACCGAGCCGATCGTCGTGACCTCGCCGTCGAGCGGCAGCGTCTGGTTCGCCATCGGGCCCAT
This sequence comes from uncultured Kofleriaceae bacterium, assembly GCA_964446175.1. Taxonomy (GTDB): domain Bacteria; phylum Myxococcota_A; class Polyangia; order Haliangiales; family Haliangiaceae; genus JABFXX01. Next base: position 10,661 of record CAYUNM010000053.1, on the reverse strand, counting down.
GATGAACTCGAGGCGAGCGACCGGCGCCCAGCCGCAGAACAGGCACTTCGTCCACACCGGCAGCATGACGCGACGACACCCGCCGCAGATCTTCTGCTGCTTCGGCTTGTTGCTCTTCGCCGCCACCGCGACGATCACGATGAGGACGAGCACCGCACCGCCGGCGATGAGCGCTATCAACGCTCCAGTAGACACGCTAGTTGATCGACTTGAACTTCAGATTGGTCTTACCGAGCGTGATCATGTCGTTGTCGACGAGCTCGTGCTTCGAAACCTTGCGATCGTTGACGTAGCAGCCGTTCGTCGAGCCGTTGTCGACGAGCGTGAAGCCCGCCGGTGACACGACGATCTGGCAGTGCTCCGTCGACATGAAGCCGTCGTTGACGACGATGTCGGCCGGCGGCGCCGTGCCGATCTTCGTCATGCCCGCGCGCAGCTTCCACGTCTTGTACGCATCGGCGCCGTTGAGCGGCACGAGCCAGCCGACGATCGGGAACCCGTCCTGATCGCCGCCTGCACCGATCATCACCGTCTTCATCGGACCGGCGGGCTTCGGCGCTTCCGCGGCGACTGGCATCGCCGGCATCGCGACGGGCATCGGCGCCGGCTCTTCCTTGGAGCCGCCGAACACCTTCGAGCCGATGAACAGCAGCAGCAGCACGCCGACGACGATGATCAGCACGAGCAGCCACGTCGGGAAGCCGCCCTTCACCGGCGGCGACCACACGGGGACCATCTGCATGTCGACGGGCTCGGTGTCGTCCTTGTCGACCTTGACGACGAGCTGGTGCGACTTGCCGTCCCACGGCAGACCGACGCCGAGCTTCGGATCGTAGGTCGGGAACGTCAGGTACACGCGGTCGTTCATGCGCGCGAGGATGTTGTTGAGCGCGGTCGCGATGTTCTCGGCGCTCGTCACGGTCGTCGTCTGCGAGATCATCGAGCCGATGATCACCGGCGGCGGCTCGCCGACCTGCACGCCCTGGTAGATGATCGCGAACGTCTGGACGTGATCCTGCGCGGCCTGCTTCTTGAGGTTCGCGAGCTGCGCCTTCGCGGCGTCGGGGTTGGTATCCGTGCCGTCGGTGATCACGATCAGCGCCTTGCGCGCGGCCTTCGCGTTGTGAAGGTCGGCGAGCGCCTGCTCGATGCCCTTCTCGAGCTCGCGACCCTTCGTGTTCTGGTAGTCCTTCTGCGTGCCGAAGGATGAGCCGCTGATGTTCCCCAGCGGGCCCATCGGAACCTTCACGGTCGCCTTGTCGTTGTAGACGATCAGCTCGCCGAGCGAGCCCGCGGGCTGGCTCGCGGAGAACTTCACGCTCTCGAGCGCCTGCTCGAGCGCCTTGAGCACGCCGGGATACCGCGCCGGGTCGTCGTCGGGGAGCAGGTCGTCGTTGCCGATCCAGATCTCCCAGCCGAGCATGACGAATGCGATCGCGATCGTCTCGCTACCCTCGGTGTAGCCGTGCATCGCGCTCGGCTTGAACTCGACCTTCGTCTTCGCGCCCGGTTCGTAGAGCGTGAACTTGTCCTGCGGGATGCCGCTCGGCGCGTGGATCACCGTCGCCTGGATCTGCGGCGCCTGCTCCTTGAACTTCGGGTCCTTCGGATCGAGCGACTTGACCTCGAGGTAGACCTCGACGCCGCCTTCATCCGCACGCGAGATGCCTTCGCGAACGAACGCGAACGCAGCGATAAACAGGAGGAGGAGTGCGCGCTTCATAGGCTCTTGAACTTGCACATCGCCGAGCCGAACTTGATGAAGTCGTTGTCGACGAGCTCGTGGCGATCGATGCGCTTGTTGTTGACGTAGGTGCCGTTCGTCGATCCGACGTCGCGCAGGATCCACATCCCGTTCTCCGCCTTGATCTCGGCGTGCTTGCTCGACATGAACTTGTCGCTCAGGCAGACGGTGCAGTCCGGCGTGGTGCCGATCGTCGTGTTCGGCGAGAGCGTGAACAGCTCGCCCTTGTTCGGCCCCTGCAGCGGAATGAGCCAGCCGAGCAGCTGCATGCTGCCGGGACCGCCCGCCGCGTCGAGCACGAATGCCTGCGTCTTGAGCTTCTGCAGCTTCGCCGGAGCGGCCGCCGCCTGCGCCGCGATCTGCGCGCAGTACGGGCACGCGTCCCACGAGCGATCCAGCTGCTGCTGGCACTGCGTGCAGAACTTCTTCTTGAAGATCCAGAACCCGCTCGTGCGGATCGGCGGGTTCGCGCTCGGCGCGCCGGGCGCGGCGCCCGGTGCCCCTGGCATTCCCGGCATTCCCGGCGGCATTCCTGGTGGCATCCCCGGCGGCATTCCTGGCTGCTGCATGTACTGGGCTCCCTGCTGATAACCCTGCTGCTGCTGCTGTTGCGGCTGGCCCTGCTGCTGCTGCCCGCCCGCGTACTGGTTCATCTTCTGGTTGGCCTGCGAAGCCGCGTTCTTGCCGCGGTTGAGCATCGACTTCGACCGATCGATGTCGACCTTGATGTTTCCGCGGAAGTTCTTCGCGCCGATGATCTTGTTGTTGATCGCGCGGAACGGCTGAAAGATGAAGTCGATGTATTTGAGGAACATGGCTTCATCACCCCCGAAGCGACGACGATTCTAGCACCTGTGTCACCGCGCGCTTCGCGTTACTTCGGCTGGTAGACCCAGATGTGGAACATGTTGATGTCGCGGCCGGCGGTGACCGACTGCTGGCGGACGAGGATCGTCCCCTCCGTCACGGCCTCGGCGGGGAGCATCGCGGGCCAGTTACGCCAGCGGTGAACGCGATCCGTGCCGACGCACGAGACGATCGTGGCCTTCTTCCCGTTCACCGACATCTCGATCTCGTAGTCGCCGTACACGTAGTCCATGCGGCGCAGGACGACCACAGGCCGCCCCGGCGTGATGTTCAGCAGCTTGAACTCGCTGTAGCCATCGACGTGCGCGCGGCCCGTATCCTCGACGGTCGTGCCGTCCGGATACTTGAGCTTCTGGCGCGACCGGTAGGAGTCCTTCGCCTCCTTGATCGTGAAGATGTGCTTGTCCTCGGATTCCTTGTTGAGGATCTCGATCTCGTCGACGAGCACCCACTCGATGCCCTCGAGGTTCATCTGCGGCTTGGGCTGCGGCATGACCTTCACGCCCTCCCAATCCTTGATGTCCGCCTGCTTCTGCTCCTTCTTCTCCTCGGGCGCGACGAGCACCGGCTTCTCGCCGGCGACCGCGGCCACCGCGATCTCGGCGCACTTCGCCTGGTACGCGAGCAGGTTCTGGAATGCCTCGGTGTTGTTCTTGTTCTCGGCGAGCAGACCGCGGAGGATCTCGATCTGGCGGCGGTACTCGGAGAACTCCTTCTTCTGCGCGATCGTGGGGTGATGGACGTCGACGTCGAGCGACATCTCGCCCTCGGTGTCGATGATCAGCCGGAAGATCTCGAAGATGTTGCGGAGGTCGAGCTGGTTCGCCGCGAGCAGCATCAGCGCCGTGTTGCAGGCCTGCACGACATCGTGCGCCGCGATCACGCCGCGCCGCGTGTACTCGAGCGCGCCGCGCCGGACCTGGTTGAGCAGCTGGTCGAGGCGGAGCCGCAGCGCGCCGGGTAGCTGCGAGCCGCTCATGCCGCCGCGCGGCGTGTAGCGCATGTCGATCTCGTTCGGGGCCGGGTTCGCCGGGTCGCGCGCATCACGGATGCGATTGACGCCCTTCTCGAGGTAGATGCGGGCGAGCTCGACCTCGCGCATGATGTCGGGCTCGGTCTGGCTGATCTCGACCTTGCACGACTCGAGGACGCGGCGGTGGCCCTTGTACTCGAGGTTCTCCTTGTAGGCGATGAAGTCGGTGAGCTCCTCGTAGTAGCGGAGCACGACGTAGATCGTCTGCGGGAGCTTGAACTCTTCGAGGTTGATGTTGCGGATCGTCGCGTCGTGGATCATGAGGTCGTTCCCCATGCCGTCGATCGCGTAGCCGGTCTGCACCTCGACGGAGAGGTCACCACGCGCGCGCGCCGTGACGCGCAGGTCGCCCGAGAACCCGTAGACGATGCCGGCGGAGTGCATCATCCGGTTGTGGAGGCGGCGCTTGTCGATGTGATAGCGCTCGGCGTCGTTCCAGTCCTTCTCGGTGGTGAGAAACCCCTTGAAGAAGTTGATGCGCTTGAATCCCTGAACGTTCTCGCTCATTGCTTCTTGTCTCCGGGCTTCTCTTCGTCTTCCTCGACGACTTCGGCACCGATGCCGATGCCGGAGCGCAGGCCGATCGCGAAGAACTCGCGCAGCTCGACCTCGCCCTTCTCTTCCGCGAACTCCAAGTAGTAGTTCGTGTGCGCGGGCTTCTCTTGCTGGATGATCTGGTGGACGCGGATCACCATCTCCGGCGTCAGATCCTCGAACTTGATCGGCATGCGCACGACGAAGCAGTGCGCGAGCTCGACCGGCGGCAGCACGACCGAGTCGAGCGCGATGCGAGCGCCCTCTTCGGCGCCCTCACCCTCGACGCGGAATCCCTTGAACGGCCACTCGTTCTCTTTGATCTCCGGCTCGTGACCGGTGAACAGCTTCAAGAACAAGGTGAGCCCGCGCTTCGTGCCGCGGATGCGATACAGGTCGACCGCCCGCTTCACGAGCGCGCGGCGCTGCGCCTCCGGCCAGTCGAGATCGAGCGTGAAGGCCGTCCACTTCGCGAGCCAGTCGAGGAACTCCGGCGGCGCGACGTGCGGATCGTAGAACCGCCAGCCATCCGTGATGTGCTGCTCGATCGAGTCGAACATGTGCTCGAACACGAAGCACACGTCGCGCACGAGGTTGCGGCCGACGGCATCGCTGCGGCGATAGATCGCCGGCAGGTGCTCGACGTAGCCGCGGCGCGCGATCCAGATCGTGACCTCGGTGGTCTCGTAGACCATCTGGCCGCGCGCGGGACGCTGCTCGAGCACGGTGTCGCGATCCTCGTAGCTCTCGCGATAGAGCACGACGACCTTCGTGAGGCCGGCGTCCTCGAGCACGATGCGCGCCTTGTCCATCTGTCGCCCGACGACGTCAGGGACGCGGACGACGCGCCTGTTGAGAGCCTCGGCCACCATTACTTGATGTCGTCGCGGACCTTCTCCGCGATGTGGACGTGGACGAGGAACGGCAGCTCGTCGTCTTCGAGGCGGAGGTGCTCGATCGCGACGTTGCGCTGCTCGTCACGGATCTCGAGGTGATCGACGCCCTCGACACCCGGCACCTCCTCGACGAGGTGGATCAGCTCGGGCTTGAGCACCGGGCGGCCGAACTCCCAGCCCTTGCCATCGCGCCCACCGACGAGCGCGTGCAGGAACCGCCGCAGCTTCGCCTCGATGTCCTTGCGCAGACGATCGCTGGTCCCGATCGAGCGGCGGATCAGCACGACGCGCAGCGAGACGTCCTTGTACCGAGGACGGATCACGTTGAGCACCGTGCCGACGAGCTTGCGATCGTCGAGGTAGCGCTTCACCTGGCGCAGCACCTCGTTGCTCGGCACGAGCCGGCGCATCATCTCCTCGCCGCGTGTATCCGCCTTCGGCAAGAGCGCGAGCGTGACGTGGCCGCGGTTGCTGCGATCCGGCACGCACTTCGCGCGAGCGAGCTGCGTCGACGCGCGCAGTGCCAGCATCTCGTAGTCCTCGGTCGTCACCGCGCGATCGCGGCTCTTGATCGTGTACGGCGCGCGGTTCTTCGCCTCTTCGATCGTCTCGCGATCCGCGCCGCCGGTCGCCGGCAGCGGGTTCGTCACCGTCTCGATGTACGCGAGCGCGCGGCCGAGCGACGTCAGCGTGTTCGCGTTGACGTTGCCGAGCGAGCCACCGCCGATGCGATAGCTCGTCGCGACGATCGAGTTGCGCTCCTCGGGGGGAACCATGCCGCGCCGGCCATCGCCGAACGAGATCTGGCCCGACACGTAGTCGAGCGTGTAGTGCCGGCTGCGCGGTCCCGACGCGAAGAAGCTGTCGACGCGCTTGTAACGCACCCAGTGCGCGTTGTTCTGCGGGTTCTCCGGCTCGACGGGGCGGACGGCATCCGGCCCGAGATCCGTGACCTCCTCGGCCGGCGGCTTCTGCTTCTCGCGGACCTCGACGACCTCGTCATCTAGCAGCGGACTGCGCAAGAACTTGAACGTCTGCAGCGGCGAGCCATCCGAGCTGCCGAGCGTCTCGTTGCGGATCGTCTCGTGGTTGAACGCGTCGATCGCGTTCGTGACGATCATGCGCACGCGCGGCGGCTTGACGTACCCGCCCTGCTCGAGCCGCGCGCGCAGCCAGTACCGCTCCTCGGTGAACTTGCTCGAGATGACCCAGTCATCCGGCGCGAGGAAGAACGCGAACCCGCTCGCCGTGAAGCCCTGCGTCTCGTCATCGACGGAGAGCGGCTGCCACTCGCGGCCGTCGAAGTACTCCCACACGACGCGCTGGCCGTTCTCCCACGCCAGCCGCCGCAGCTGCTCGTACTTCTCGAGCTCCTTCGTCGCGACCTCCGCCTCGTCGGTCGGCACGGCGCCGAGGCCGAGCTCCTCCTCGAGCTGAAAGAACAGCCCGAGCGGATCGTTCGGCGGCTTGTTCATGAACCCGAGGTACAGCGCGGGCGACTCCTCGGGCTTGGCCTGGAACGGCTGGAAGATCGTGAACTCGGTGCGCGCGACCTCCGTGCAGTCCGTGAACTGGAAGTCGTTGAACGACAGGCAGTGCCGCACGTCGCGATAGTCCTCGCGGTAGCGGAACGTCACCGTGCGCAGCGCGGGCGGCCGCACCGGGCGATCGTCCTTGAACACCCACCGCTCGTTGTCGAGCGTGTAGCTGCCCTGCTCGCCGTAGTCGCCCTTCTCGATCCGCACCCGGATCCACTTCTTCGAGACGCTGTTGATCTCGAGCGCCTCCATGTCCTTCGGACGCCGGAAGCTGACCGTCCCCGACTGCGACATCGCCTTCGTGTCGTCGTGGAAGCCGAGCTCGTCCCCCGTCCCCGGCAGCGCGCCGCGCGGCGCGGTCCGCCCCAGCCCGCGCCACCGCTTGCCGTCCCAGTACTCCCACGCGAGCACGAGCTGATCGCTCGGGTTCGGGCGCGGAATCACCGTCGAGTCCGCGAGCAGCATCTCGATCGAGATGTACGCATCCGCGGTCTGCATCAGCTCGTCGCACGCCAGGTACAGCACGCAATCCGCCTTCGGCTCCTTGCCGAACGGATACAGATTCTTCGACAGGTCGAGCGCGAGGAACGCGTTGTTGTCCAGGTTCGCGTACGCCTGCGTGGGCAACAGGCCCTCGCCCACCACCTCGACGCGCGCGCGAATCGTATCGATCTCGGTATCGCTCGGCGACTCCGGCACCTCCGCCAGCCGCCCGCGCACCCACAGCCCCTCGACGTGGTTCACGGTCGTCGGCTCGAACCGAATCGGCCCGAGGAACGCGACCTCACCCCGATCCACGTCGATCTGCGCGGGCTCGAGATCCTTCCACCGCGTCCCATCCCAGTGCTCCCACTCGAGCAGGCGCGCCAGATCCCGCCCGCCATGCTCCGGCGTCCCCAGGAAGATCCGCAGCAGCGACTGGTCACCGGTATTCGCGAACCGCGGATCCGACAGGTACAGGTACCGCTCGATCCGCTGCGCGCCGCCAAAGATCTCGAACGAGTCGGCGACCGCCCCCGGCGCCGGATCGATGTACCGGCTGTTCTCGCTGTACGCCTCGTCGAAATACGAGAAGCAGCGGTCCGGCTTCGCGTTCGTGACAACCACGTCGCGCGCCGTCTCGAACGTCACCGTGTTCTCTTCGGTCGCCTGCGGCGTCGACACCTGCGTCCCGCGCGGCACCCGCTGCTTCGCCGCGCCCTCGACGAGCGTGAACCGCGTCAACGCCTTCGCCGCCTTCGGCGCGCGCAGCTTGATCCCGAGCAGGTTCAGGAACGCGACGTAGTTCTTGTCGGGAACCTGGTTGAGCCGATAGATGAGCAAGTCCGTCATCCACGCGGCGAGCTCGATCAGCGTGATGCCCGGGTCGGACGGGTTGTGATTCGTCCACTCCGGCGCATAGCGCGGGATCATCGAGATGGCTTCCTCGACGATGTCGTGGAACGTGCGGTCGTCGAGCTTGGGCGGTGGAATCATTGATCAGCCTTGCCGTTCGTAGACGCGCCGCCGTCTTCTTCTTCCTGCGCGCGCAGGTAAAACGGGAACACCAGGTTCCGCTTTGCGTCGTTCTTGCCCGCGATCACGTACTCGATGCGGATGTCGAGTCGGTTCGGCTCGTCGGGATTCGACCTCGCCTCGCACTTCACCTTCGACACCCGCGGCTCGAACTTGTAGATCGCTTCCTCGCAGTAAATCTCGGCGCGCGCGGCCGTCAGCGGATTGTTCGGCTCGAACATCAAGTCGTGGATCCGGCAGCCATAGTGCTTGCGGTAGATCCGCTCCCCCGGAGCCGTCCCCAGGATGATGAAGATCGACTGGCGCACGTTCTCTTCGAGCGCGCTCGTCGACACGCCACCGTTCAAGTTCAACGAAACGGGGAAGCGGAATCCCTTCCCGAGGAAGTCACGATTATCAGGCATTCATGTCCTCAGGGCTGAAAGCGACCCTGGATGAACTTCTTGCACTTGGGACACGAGATGCGAGTCGAGTGATCGACCTCTTCGATCGTCAGCGGACGATGACTGCAGTACGGGCACGACACCTCTCCCGGCCTTCCCGCCGCGACCATATCGAGCACATCCTGCCAAGCGATCAACGCTTCCTCGTCCACCTGCGAAGATCCTTTCGTTTCGACCCCTTCGAACGCGCCATCATCATAGGAAACGGGGCCCCGCTCGATCAACGACGGGAACCTCCAAAACGCGCCAATGCCGCGCATCAAAGGCCCCAAGAATTCGGAGCTTCCCCTACTTTTTCTCGCCGTCGGTTCCGCCGGACACGCTGCCCGACACACCCACGCTGGTCGGCACGCCTGCCTCGCGCGCCTTCTCCTCCGCCCGCGCCTGCGCCTCCGCCCGTGCACGCTCCTCCGCCGCCGCTTCGGGATCGCCCGCAACCGCGCGCGCCTCTGCTGCCTTCGACTGCGCATCCGCCCGCGCCGCCTGGGCGTCGCGCACGCTCTCCGGTGTCCGCGCCTCGACTTCTGCATCGACGCGCGCCTGCGCCTGCGAGTGCGCCTCGCGGCCCGGATCCGCCGCCACGTCCTTCGCCCGATCCGCATCCGCGCGCGCCTGATCGACGTCTGCCTGCGCCTCGTTCGCCGGCGCCAGTCTCGCATCCACGCGCCCCTGCGCGTCCGCCTGCGCATCGGCTCCGACGGAGCGAGGATCGCGATACCCACTGTCGTCGACGACACGCGCCGTCGCGCTGCTCTGCGCGTCGCCAACCGCAAGGTCCGCATCCGCCTTCGCACCGGCCACCTGGCCATCCGGGGTGTAGTCGCTCGCGCTCGGCACGCCCGGCGAACCGACGCTCCCACCGACCGCCGAGTCGACCGAACCCTGCCCCGGAATCGAGCCGGCCCCCGGCACGCCACCGCTGAACGAGCTGCCGGTCGAGGTCGTGACGCCGCCCGCCGACGACACGCCGACGCTCGCGCTGCCGGTCACATCGCCGACGCCAGGCACGCCGCTCGACGGAGCGCCCGGCATGCTCGGCGCGCCTGAGACGCCGCCAAGGCCGCCAGTGCCGATGTCGCCCGCGTGAGCGGCGCCGCCAATGCTCGAGCTCGCGCCACCGACGCCGCCGTCGATGGAGGCTGCGCCCGCCGCACCGCCGATGCTGCTCGTCGCGCCGCCCATGGCGCCGGCATCGCCGATCGCGCCCGCACCGCCCGCCGCTCCGCCGACATCGCCGACGCCACCAATGCGGCTCGTCGCGCCGCCGACGGCACCCGCGCCGCCGATCGCGCCTGCACCGCCCGCTGCGCCGCCGACGCCGCCCGCGACACCGATCGCACCTGCACCACCCGCCGCTCCACCGACATCGCCCGCGCCACCGATCGCGCCGGCGCCACCCGCTGCGCCGCCGATAGCCCCCGCGCCGCCAGCCGCTCCGCCGACATCGCCCGCGCCGCCGATCGCGCCTGCACCACCCGCTGCGCCGCCGACGCCGCCCGCGCCGCCGACGTCGCCCGCGCCGCCGATCGCGCCTGCACCACCCGCTGCGCCGCCGACGCCCGCGACGCCGCCGGCGCCGGCCGCACCACCGACACCCGCTGCGCCGCCGACACCCGCTGCACCACCGGCACCCGCTGCACCACCGGCACCCGCTGCGCCACCGACACCCGCTGCACCGCCGACACCCGCTGCACCGCCGACACCCGCTGCGCCGCCGACACCCGCTGCACCGCGGGCACCCGCTGCACCGCCGGCACCCGCTGCGCCGCCGGCACCCGCTGCACCGCCGGCACCCGCTGCGCCGCCAGCGCCCGCGGACCCGCTCACGCCAGCTCCACCACTAGCTCCGATCGAACCACTCGCGCCGGCTGCGCCACTTGCACCCGCCGAACCGCTCGCGCCGGCAGCACCAGTCGCGCCCGCCGAGCCGCTCGCACCCGCCGAGCCGCCCGCAGCGGCAGAACCGCTCGCACCGGCAGAACCGCCGGCGCCGGCAGAACCGCTCGCGCCCGCCGAGCCACTCGCACCCGCCGAGCCGCCCGCACTCGCCGAGCCGCTCGCGCCGGCAGAACCGCTCGCGCCCGCCGAGCC
>CAYUNM010000052.1:0-58159 GCA_964446175.1 uncultured Kofleriaceae bacterium | reverse complement strand
CCGGATCGTGTGTTCAGTCCGGAACCTGCCGATCTATGACCTACAGGCTCCTAGGGAACCATCACCGTGTGCAGCTGCGCGAACGCGGCGTACAGCCGCTCGATCTGCGCGATCGGCGCGTAGCCCAGCGCGGCCGCGCACTCGCCGAGGCGAACGCCCGGCAGCCGGTCCTGCATCTGCAACGAGCGGAACAGCTGGTAGCGCGTCACGACGCCTTGCTCCACGAGGAACTCGCCGAACGACACTTCCTTGAGCCCGTCCTCCAGCACCTCCACGCCCGACTGCGAGTACTCGAAGTAGCGCTGCAGGTCCTTCGCGTTCTTCGCGTTGATCTTGAGGACGACGGGGGTCGCCGTGGTCTGCTTGCGAGCGACGTGGCTGTTGACCTGCATGGCTCCCGGGGCAGGTAGCACCGACCGTGCCGCGGCCCGACCCAGGCGATCCGCGCGCTTGCGCCCGGCCGGCCACTCGAGTTGCCGGCTGCCTGCCTTTCGCTCGCTGGCACTCCATGGCAGAACGTCGGCGTGCGGTTCGCACTCCTCGTGGTCCTCGCCGCCGCGTGCGGCAAGCACGATCCCGAGCCGCATCGCGCGCCGGCACCACCCGCGCCTGCGCCCGCGCTCGCCCGTGGCAGCGCCGCCGTCGCGCCGCCGGACGCGAAGCTCTACGCGGTCCCCGCCGACGTCGCCGGCAAGCTCGCGCTGCGCGAGGTGGTCCATGGCCTCGATCGCCCGGTGCTGATCACGCCGGCGCCGGGCACGCGGCGCCTCTACATCGTCGAGCAGCGCGGCCGCATCCGCATCCTCGAGGACGGCAAGCTGCTCCCCGATCCGTTCTTCACGATCGGCGGCCTGTCCGAGGGCAACGAGGAAGGCCTGCTCGGCCTCGCGTTCCATCCCGACTTCGCGAAGAACGGGCGCGTGTTCGTCAACTACACGTCGCGCGACATGGCGACTCACATCGTCGAGTACCACGCGACCGCCGACCGCATCGATCCGAAGACCGCGCGCGAGTTGATCCGCATCGCGCAGCCGTACTCGAACCACAACGGCGGCAACCTCGCGTTCGGCCCCGACGGCAAGCTCTACACCGGCATGGGCGACGGCGGCGCCGCCAACGATCCGCACGGCAACGGCCAGAACCTCCACGCGCTGCTCGGCAAGATCCTGCGCTTCGACGTCGATCATCCGCAGCCGGAGATCGTGCACGTCGGCATGCGCAACCCCTGGCGCTTCTCGTTTGACACCGATGGCACGCTCTACATCGGCGACGTCGGGCAGAACCTGTGGGAAGAGGTCGACGTCGCGCCGACGACCAGCCTCAACTTCGGCTGGAACATCATGGAAGGCACGCACTGCTTCGATGCCGACACCGGTGCGAACAAGGCGGATTGCGCGCGCGAGGGCCTCACGCTGCCGGTCACCGAGTACCCGCACGACGAGGGCTGCTCGATCACGGGCGGCCGCGTCTATCGAGGCCGCGCGCTCCCGCAGCTCGCCGGCACGTACTTCTACGCCGACTACTGCACGGGCCTTCTGCGCTCGTTCCGCTGGAGCCCGGACGGCATCCGCGACCACTGGGACTGGAAGGCCGCGCTCGACCGCGAGGGCGTGCTGCAGCAGGTGAGCTCGTTCGGTACGGATGCTGACGGCGAGCTGTACATCGTCGAGCTGACCGGCGCGATCTACGAGCTCGTCGCGCGATAGCGCGGTGCGCAGCGCATGCGACGTGTGATCCGCGCACGACGGCGGAGACATGTGGCGCGGGGCCGGTTTCGTGTTTCGTACGAATGGCGGTTCGAACGCGGGTTCGAACGGAAGTGCTCGAAGGGAGTGCTGGTTGCCGGTGACCTGTCGTGATCGGCGAGACGTCAGCGCCGCACGCTAGAGCGGGCAGGCGCGCCGCGCGTCATCCGTGGTCGCGGCGAGCACGCACTCGTAGCGGGCGCGCGACAGCCAGCCGGCGCACTCGTTCGTGGCGCCCTGAACGACGGCTTCCGTGAGCTGTGCCGATGTCAGGCCCGACCGTGGCGGCGCCGCCAGCGCGAGCTCGCGAGACTTCGCGACGTAGCGCTCGCACTCGGCGGATGACCGACGCGCGTCGGCAGGCCGCAGGTCGACCTCGGGTTTGCAGGTCGACGTGTCGAGCTCGCTCGCGCGGTACTTCGCGATGATGCAGTCGACTTGCTTGCTCGTCATGCGCTCGGCGCACAGCTCGGGACGCCAGTCGCCGAAGACGTTCATCCGCCGGAAGCCAGGTTCGGGTGCACCCGGACCCCGCGCATTCACGCGATCCGCCAGCGCGACCGCTTCGGCGTGCATGCGGTCGCACTGCTCGCGCGTCGCGAGCGGCCCGTGGTCGGCCTTCTCGCACGCGGCGAGCAGCAGGACGAGCGCCAGCCCGCTGCACTCCGCGAGAACGGTGCACAGCGGCGGCGCGAGGGCCGGCTGCCGTGCGCGCGGGGCGCGGCACGCCACGGGCGCGGGCGCCGCGAGGGCCATCAGCTCGGCAGGCGCTCCGGCAGCGAGCCGCGCGACGGCGCCGCGGGCCATCAGCTCGGCAGGCGGTCCGGCATCGAGCCGCGCGACGGGGCCGTGGGCGGCGGGATCGCCGGCTCGGGCTCCGTCGGGGTCGGCGCGTCGGCGAGCGCGACGTTGAGCGCGTCGTCGATCTTCGTCGCGAACCGGATGTCGAGGTCGTTGCGGACCTCCTCCGGGATCTCGAGCACGTCCTTGCGGTTGCGCTCCGGCAGGAAGACGATCTTGATGCCGGCGCGGTGCGCGGCGATCACCTTCTCCTTGATGCCGCCGACCGGGAGGGAGTGGCCGCGGAGGTCGATCTCGCCCGTGATCGCGACGTCGTTGCGGATCGGGCGGCGCGAGAAGACGGAGGCGACCGCGCAGGCGAGGGCGACGCCCGCGGACGGGCCGTCCTTCTTGATCGCGCCCTGCGGGAGGTGGATGTGCAGGTCGGAGTTGGCGATCTTGTCCGGGTCGATGCCGAGGCGGGTCGCGTTGGCGCGGACCCAGCTGACGGCGGCGGTGGCGGACTCCTTCATCACGTCGCCCATCTGGCCGGTCAGGCGGATGTCGCCCTTGCCCGGGTAGATGCGCGCCTCGATGAACATGATGTCGCCGCCGACGGGCGTCCAGGCGAGGCCGGTGATCACGCCGACCTCCGGCTTGCGCTCGGCCATGTCGGAGACGTGGCGCGGCGGGCCGAGGAGCTCCTCGAGCATCGGCTTGGTGATGTGGACGGAGGTCGCGCCCTCGGCGACCTTGACGGCGGCGCCGCGGCAGACGGCCGCGATCTCGCGCTCGAGGTTACGGACGCCGGCCTCGCGCGTGTAGCTGTGGATGACGTCCTCGAGGGCGTCGTCGTCGAGCTGGAGCTGGTCCTTGCCGATGCCGTGCTCGCCGAGCTGCTTGGGCACGAGGTGGTTCTTCGCGATCGCGAGCTTCTCGAGCGTGGTGTAGCCCGAGAGCTCGACCATCTCCATGCGGTCGAGGAGCGGCTGGCTGATCGTATCGAGCTGGTTCGCGGTGCAGATGAACATGACCTTGGACAGGTCGACCGGCACCTCGACGTAGTGGTCGACGAAGTCCTTGTTCTGCTCGGGGTCGAGGACCTCGAGCATGGCCGCGGCCGGGTCGCCCCGCATGTCGGCGGCGAGCTTGTCGATCTCGTCGAGCACGAAGACCGGGTTCATCGAGCCGGCCTTCTTGAGGCCCGCGACGATGCGGCCGGGGAGGGCGCCGATGTACGTGCGGCGGTGGCCGCGGATCTCGGCCTCGTCACGCACGCCGCCGAGCGAGATGCGGACGTACTTGCGGCCGAGCGAGGAGGCGATCGAGCGGCCGAGCGAGGTCTTGCCGACGCCGGGCGGGCCGACGAGCAGCAGGATCGGGCCGTGCTTGTTCGGCGCGAGCTTGCGCACGGCGAGGAACTCGAGGATGCGGCGCTTCACCTTCTCGAGGCCGGAGTGCTCGGCTTCGAGGATCGCGCGGGCGGCCGAGACGTCGAGCCGGTCCTCCGTGGTCACGTTCCACGGGATCTCGAGCAGGTTCTCGACGTACGTGCGCGCGATGTTGTACTCGGGCGACGACGACGCCATCTGGCTCATGCGGGCGAGCTGCTTCTTGGCAACCGCGCGCACCTCGTCGCTCATCTTGCTGTCTTCGATCTTCTTGCGAAGCTCGTCGATCTCGGCGTTGTCGTCCTGCTCGCCGAGCTCCTCCTGGATCTGGCGCATGCGGTCGCGCAGGACGCGCTCGCGGTGCGTGCGGCTCGACTCGCCCTCGAGCTCGGCGCCGATGTCCGCCTTGAGGCGGAGGACGGTCGCCTGGCGCTCGAGCGAGGGGATGATGCGCTCGAGGCGCTTCATCGTATCCGTCTCGATCAGGAGCGTGGTCAGGTCGTCGCGCTCGAGCTCGAGGTACGGGACGGCTGCATCGACCAGCTTGTCCGGATCGATGATCGCCTGGACCTGCGCGCGCGTGAGCTCGCCGCGGGGCTCCTTGCCCTCGGCGCTCTTGCTCTCCTTGGCCTGCGCGTCGGTGACGACGGCGACCAGGTAGTCGCGGACCTTCGTGGTGACCTTGAGCAGCTCCTCGGCGCCCACCGTCGAGGTCGACACGAGCTGCGAGACGCTGGCGACCAGGAACGGCTCGGTCGCGACCAGCGCATCGATGTGGACGCGCTCGAGGAAGCGCATCACGCAGGTGAAGCGGCCGGGCGAGTGCTTGACGACCTGGACGATCTCGGCGCGCACGCCGACCTCGTGGAGGTCGCGCTGGCCGGGGTCGCGGACCGCCGGGTTCTTCTGGGGGATGATGACGATCAGGTTGTCATCGCGGGTCGCGGCCTCGATCGCGCGCACCGATGCCTCGCGGCCGATCTCGAGCGGCCCGACATGGCCAGGCAGCTGGACCTCCGTGCGGAGGGGAATGACGGGATACTGGCCGGCTGTCTCGGTGTGCTTGGTCATCGAGGTGTTCCTGGAGAATACCCAATCTCAGCTGTTGTGCCCGTGTTTGCGCAGACGTTGCACGAGCTGCACCAGCAATTTCTTGGCCTCATCATCGAGGTCCTTCGGCACGTCGATCTGCACGGTGACGTAGTGGTCACCGGGCTGTCCGGAGCGACCGGACACACCCTTGCCCTTGAGCCGCAGCTTCTTGCCGCTGGCCGTGCCGGGCGGGACTTTGACATCGGCTTTTCCGTCGATGGTCGCGACGCTGGCGACGGTGCCGAGGATCGCGCGGTCAAAGGAGATCCTCACGTCGCTGTGGACATCGCTACCCTCGACGCGGAGCCACGAGCCGTCGCTGGCCTGCACGCGCTGCTCGAACTCGGCGTCCTCGACCGGCGCGCTGGGTGGCGTGCGCCCGCGCCCATCGCGACCGCCGCGCCCGCCCGGCTCGAAGTCCATGCGCTCGACGCGAACGCGGCCGCCCGGGCCGCCGCCCGCGCCGAAGAACTGGCTGAACAGGTCGCCGAGATCGAACACTCCCGGTCCACCGCCACCGGAGTACGTGTAGGTGGCGCCGCCCGGCATGCCGCCCATGCGCGGATCGAACCCGCCGGCGCGGATCTGATCGTAGGTCGCCTTCTTCTTCGCGTCGCCGAGCACGTCGTAGGCCGCGGAGATCTGCTTGAAGCGTTGCTCTTTGGCCTTGTCGCCGCCGGTCGAGTCCGGGTGATTGGCCTTCGCGAGCTTGCGATAGGCCTTCTTGATCTCGTCCGCGGATGCTTTCTCGGAGACGCCGAGCACCTTGTAGAAGTCGATGCTCGGATCGAAGTCGATCTGGGCCGGCATATCAGGCAGCTGCCCCCTTCACGTTCTTGTGGAACGTGATCTCGCCCGCCGAGGTCGCGTCGACCTCGATGTGGTCTCCCGGCTGGAAGTCACCGGCGAGCAGGTGCGTGGCGAGGGGATCGATCACGAGCTTCTGGAGCGCACGCTTGAGCGGACGCGCGCCGTACACGGGATCGTACCCAGCCTCCGCAACCTTGGCGACTGCCTGGTCGGTCAGTGCGAGCGTGATCTGGCGCTCGGCGAGCAGCTTCTGGAACCGCTGGACCTGGATCTTGACGATCTGGCCGAGCTGCGACTCGCCGAGCGGGTCGAAGAAGATGATCTCGTCGATGCGGTTCAAGAACTCCGGCCGGAACGTGCGCCGCAGGTCATCCATCGCGAGCCGCTCCATCTCGGTGCGGTTCGTGTCGGTCATGCGGAGCAGGTGCTGGCTGCCGGCGTTGCTCGTCATGATGACGACCGTGTTCTTGAAGTCCACGGTGCGACCCTGGCCGTCGGTGAGGCGGCCGTCGTCGAGCACCTGCAGCAGCACGGACCAGACGTCGGCGTGCGCCTTCTCCATCTCGTCGAGCAGCACGACGCTGTACGGGTGGCGGCGGACCGCTTCCGTCAGCTGGCCGCCCTGGTCGTAGCCGACGTAGCCCGGAGGCGCGCCGACGAGCCGGCTGACGGTGTGCTTCTCCTGGTACTCGCTCATGTCGATGCGGACCATCGCGGTCTCGTCGTCGAACAGGAACTCCGCGAGCGCGCGGGCGAGCTCGGTCTTGCCGACGCCGGTGGGCCCGAGGAACAGGAAGCTGCCGATCGGACGGTTCGGATCCTTGAGGCCAGCCCGCGCACGGCGCACCGCTGCCGCGACGGCGCCGACCGCCTGGTCCTGGCCGATCACGCGCAGGCGCAGCCGGTCCTCCATCTTGCCGAGGCGCTCGACCTCGCCCTCGAGCATCTTCTCGACGGGGATGCCGGTCCACTTCGCGACCACGGCCGCGATGTCGTCCTCGGTGACCTCCTCGCGCAAGAACGAGCCCGCCTTGCGCAGCTCCTCGACCTTCGCCGTATCGGTCGCGATCTCCTTCTCGACCTGCGGGATCGTGCCGAAGCGCAGCTCGCTGGCACGCGCGAAGTCGCCCGTGCGCTGGAGGCGGTCCAGCTCGGTCTTGAGCTGATCGAGCTTCTCCTTCTTGGAGCGCAGGGCCGCGATCACGTCGCGCTCCTGCTTCCACTGCGCCTTCATGCCGCTCGCCTGCTCCTTGAGCTCGGCGATCTCGCGCTCGACCTCGGGCAGCCGCTGCTTCGCGCGGCGGTCGCCCTTCTCGCGCTCGAGGGCAGCGCGCTCGACCTCGAGCACGACGATGCGGCGCTCGAGCGTATCGATCGGCGTGGGGACGCTCTCGATCTCCATCTTCAGGCGCGACGCGGCCTCGTCGACGAGGTCGATCGCCTTGTCCGGCAGCTGACGCGCCGGGATGTAGCGATGGCTCAGGCGAGCCGCCGCCACCAGCGCCGCATCGAGGATGCGGATGCCGTGGTGGATCTCGTACTTATCCTTGAGGCCGCGGAGGATCGCGATCGTGTCCTCCACGCTCGGCTCGTCGACGATCACCGGCTGGAACCGGCGCTCGAGCGCCTTGTCCTTCTCGATGTGCTTGCGGTACTCGTCGAGCGTGGTCGCGCCGATGCAGCGCAGCTCGCCGCGCGCGAGCGCCGGCTTCAGGAGGTTCGCGGCATCGTTGCCGCCCTCGGCCGCGCCGGCGCCGACGAGCGTGTGCAGCTCGTCGATGAACATGATTACCTGGCCGTTGCTGGAGGCGACCTCCTTGAGCACGGCCTTGAGACGCTCCTCGAACTCGCCGCGATACTTCGCACCGGCGATCAGGGCGCCGAGGTCGAGCGACAGGATCTTCTTGTCGCGCAGCGACTCCGGAACGTCCCCCGACGCCATGCGCTGGGCGATACCCTCGACGACGGCGGTCTTGCCGACGCCGGCCTCGCCGACGAGCACGGGGTTGTTCTTCGTGCGGCGGCTGAGGATCTGGATCGTGCGGCGGATCTCGTCATCGCGGCCGATGACGGGATCGAGCTTGCCCTGGGCGGCGAGCTTCGTCAGATCGCGCGCATAGCGCTCGAGCGCCTCGTACTTGGCCTCGGGATCGTCATCGGTGACGCGCTGGTTGCCGCGCACCTCGACGAGCGCCCCGAGGATCGCTTCCTTCGTGGCACCGGCGTGCCGCAGGGCCTCGCCGGCCGGGGTCTTGCCGGCCGCGAGCGCGAGCAGGAAGTGCTCGGTCGAGATGAACTCGTCCTTCATCTCCTGCGCCTGCTTGGCGGCCGCCTCCCACGTATCCTTGATCTGGCGACCGAAGTCGACGTCGAGCGCCGCACCGTGGGCGCGCGGCAGCTTCTCCATCGCTCGGTCGAGATCGGCTCGGACGACGCGTGGATCAGCGCCGAGCTTGCCGAGGATGCGCGGCACGACGCCGCCCTCCTGATCGAGAAGGGCCGCGAGCAGGTGCTCGGCGGTGATCTCGGCGTTGTGCTTCGCGATGGCGACATCGCGAGAGGCGGCGAGGGCTTCGCGCGCCTTGACGGTGAGGTTGTCGATCTTCATGACGGAGCCAACGTAATCACCCTTACGTCCCCGTCAACGGGATCCCGGGGAGTTACCCGCGAAATCCTTGCCGACTCGTCATTTCTTGCAGGTCACGTCGTGGTCGATTTTCCAGGTCTTCCCGCCGTCATCCGAGTACTCCCCGGTGATGTGGGCTTCCTTCGGAGAGACCAGCTCGTCCGTGCCGCGGACCCGGTGGTTATTGCCCCCGAAGTAGTCCTCGCCCTCCCACGAGGTCTTCGTACCCTCGACGGTGCCCCACTCGGTGCCGTGGCCGCCGTGGCTGGTCGCGCTCATCCGGTAGAAGCGCTTCGAGCCGGCATCGAACGTCATCATCATCGTCGCGTGGAACGTCGCCTTACCGGCGGTCGCGGTCAGCGACGACGAGATCCAGAAGCCGTCGAGATCGGCCTTGTGCGTGAGCGTGCCCTTGATGTCGCCGGTCACGCCGCCCAGCTCGGCCTTGCCGGTGCACTTCCACGTGCCCGCCAGCGACTTCGCCATGCCGGTGAGCTCCGCGGGCGGCCCGGGCGGCTTCGGATCACCCGCGAACGCCGACGCGCTCGCGACCAACGACACCAGCACGACGCTCTTCATCATCATCATCCCGCTCCTTTGCGTTCGCCGCGAACTGTCGTCCGGATCCGCGGCCGTCGCAACCGCTCTCTCTCAGTACGTCGTGGTGATCGTCGCGAGCGTGCCCTGGGTGGTGGGGCCGCCGGCCAGGCTCTTGTACGTGTTCGTGGTCGGATCGTAGGTGCCCATGTTGTTGCCGCCTTTGATGTAGATCAGGTGCGAAGGCGCGTCCGTCACGAAGCCCGGGTAGTAGTCGCCAGGATCGACCCCGGTGTCGGTGCGCGCGCCGGTCACGCCGTCGAGCGAGAGGATCGTGCCGGACGAGTCACGCGTGAAGAACTTGCCGCCGTAGAACGCGGCGCTCGACGTGTTCTCGCCGATGTTCGTGGTGTCGCTGATCGTGCGGACGACCGCGTTCGTCTGCGAGTTGACGACGGTGAAGCCGGCCTGGCCGAACTCCTTGATGTAGATCTCGTGCTTCGCCGGATCGACGCCGCCGGCGATCGAGCACTGGATCGGAAGCGTCACCGACGACCACGTGCCAGCCGCGCGGACGCTGAGCGTCGTCGTGCCCGCTTCGCACACGAAGAGCTTGCTGTCCTGCGCCTCGAAGAACGCGAAGTTCGAGAGACTGCCGGGGCCGGCGCCGTCGGTGGTCCACGCGTTCGTGAGGATGTCGTAGATGTAGATGTTGTTGTCGGTGCCGAGGTACGTGACGGTCTTGCCGAGCGAGGTCAGCTGGCCGCGGCTGCTCACCGGGAGGGCGGCCTTTGCGGACCAGGTGTTCGCACTGACGTCATAGACGTCGAAGCTCGTGTTGAAACCGGCCCAGTTCGCCATGTAGACGTAGCGCGCCGGAGAGCCGTTCGCGTTGCAGACGTAGGCGGTGTTGTCGATCTCGGCCGCATCGAGGGTGCCGTTGCCGTTGTCGTCGATGCCGACGTCGATCCGCTCGCCGCCGGCGGCGCAGTTCGCACCGGCGCCCTCGGCCGTGACCGTGATCAGCGACTCGAGCCCGTTCGTGCCGTTGCAGACGTTCTGCGTCGAGGTGATCTCGTTCGCGTCGAGCGTGTTGTTGCCGTTGGTATCGAGGCCGACCGCGATCTGGACGCCGCCGGTCGCACACACGGCGCCGGGCGGAATCGTCGAGGTCGCGACGAGCGAGGTCTGCCCCGGCGCGCCGGCACAGACATACGCGGTCGAGGTGATCTCGCTCGCGTCGAGCGTCGCATTGCCGTTGGTGTCGGCGCCGGTGTCGATGCGCTCGCCGCCGTAGGGACAGTTCGCGCCCGGCGCCTCGCTCGTCATCGCGATCAGGTCCGCGGCGGGCGACGTGCCGTTGCAGACGTAGGAGGTCGAGGTGACCTCGCTGGCGTCGAGCGTGCCGTTGCCATTGGTATCGGCGCCCACGTCGACGCGCAGGCCGCCGGCCGCGCAGTTCGAGCCTGCCGGCTCCGGCGTCGTCGTGACGAGCGTCTGGGTGCCGTTGCCGCCGTTGCAGACGTACGACGTGCTCGTGACCTCGCTGGCGTCGAGCACGCCGTTGCCGTTGGTGTCGGCGCCGGAGTCGATGCGTTCGCCGCCGTCGGCACAGTTCGACCCGGGTGGCTCGGCGGTGACGTTGACCAGCGACGACGTGCCGTTCATGCCGTTGCTGCCGTTCGTCCCGTTGGCGCCATTCGCGCCGTCGGCACCCTTGTCCCCGGTGCAGGCTGCAGTCGCCAGCATGCTCGAGAGACAGACTACAAGCGTGGAGCGAAATGTCATGGACGACCGTTGTCGCACGCATGGCGATCGCCGCGATATCGCGCGGCGGGTACGTCCGGGTTAGCGAGCGCGAAGGAGCAGACTGTCGTACCTTCGCCGCGGGATGCAAGCCGGGGAGGTGCTCGATGGACGCTTCGCGATCGAAGCGGTCGCCGGTCATGGCGGCATGGGCACCGTGTGGCGCGCGCGCGATGTCGCGAGCGGCGAGCTCGTCGCGATCAAGGTCCTGCGCGTCGAGCAGGGAGAGGCCCGCGAGCGGTTCGCGCGCGAGATCCGCGTGCTCGCCGGACTGCGGCACCCGGGCGTCGTGCGCTACATCGACAGCGGCGTTTCGGCCGGCGAGATGTGGCTCGCGATGGCGTGGCTCGACGGCGAGACGCTCGGCCAGCGCACCGTGCGCATGGCGCTGACACCCGCGGAGAGCCTCGACGTCGCGCGGCGCGTGGCGGAGGCACTCGGCGCGGCGCACGCCAAGGGGATCATCCATCGCGACGTGAAGCCGTCGAACATCATGTTCGCGGGTGGCGAGCTGGCGCGCGTGAAGGTGCTGGATTTCGGGGTCGCGCGGCTCGCCGATGCGACGCGCATGGCGACGCGCACCGGCATCATGATCGGCACGCCGGGGTACATGGCGCCCGAGCAGGCGCGCGGCGTGCGCGACGTGACGCCGGCCGCGGACGTGTTCGCGATCGCGTGCGTGCTGTACGAGTGCCTGACCGGGCGGCCCGCGTTCTTCGGCGACAACGTGATGGCGGTGCTCGCCAAGATCCTGCTCGAGGAGACGCCGCGGCTCGCGGCGGCGCGGCCCGATCTGCCGGCGGCGCTCGATCGGCTGATCGCGCGCGCGCTCGCGAAGTCGCCCGAGCAGCGGCCGCGCGACGGAGCGGCGCTGGCGGCGGAGCTCGCGAACATCGGCGGGCTCGGAGGCGAGCGGCCGCCCGAGGCGGTGGTGACCGCGGCGCTGACCGGGACCGAGCAGCGCCTCTTGTGCGTCGTGCTGATCGGAGGTGGCGAGGCGCCGGTCAGCGACGCGACGCTCCCCGATCACGACATCACGCTGCCGAGCGAGGTGCGGGCGGCCGACAGCGTGATGGGGCCGCTGCGCGAGGTCGCGCAGGAGCACGGCGGCAGCCTCGAGCGGATCGTCGACGGCTCGTACGTCGTCACGGTGCTCGGCACCGACGCGGCGAGCGACCAGGCGATCAAGGCCGCGCGGTGCGCGCTCGCCTTGAAGCAGATCGCGCCGACGGCCCCGATGGCGCTCGCGACCGGGCGCGGCGTGATCGCGGGTGGCTGGCCGGTTGGCGAGGCGATCGATCGCGCGGCGCGGCTCGTCGGGGCGGGCGGCGTCGACGTGCGCATCGACGAGGTGACGGCCGGGCTGCTCGACTCGCGGTTCGTCGTGCGCGGCGACGAGGCGGGGCTGATGATCGCCGGCGAGCGCGACGTCGTCGAGGTCACGCGCACGCTGCTCGGCAAGGCGACGCCGTGCGTCGGGCGCGATCGCGAGCTCGCGCTGCTCGGGGGCCTGCTCGACGAGGCGTTCGCCGAGCCGATGGCGAAGGCGGTCGTGGTGACGGGCGCGCCGGGTGTCGGCAAGTCGCGCGTGCGGTTCGAGCTGCTGCGGCGGCTGAAGGAGCGCGGCGAGCCGGTCGAGGTGTGGTTCGGGCGCGGCGATCCGCTGCGCGCGGGCGCGCCGTTCGGGATGATCGCGCCGGCGCTGCGGCGCGCGGCGGGCATTCAAGATGGCGAGGCGCTCGAGGTCCGGCGCGCGAAGCTGCGTGCGCGCGTGCTGCGCAACGCGTCGGTCGACATGGTGCGCACGACGATGTTCCTCGGCGAGCTGATCGACGCGCCGTTTCCGGCCGAGGAGGCGGTCGAGCTGCGCGCGGCCCGTCAGGACGCGCTCTTGATGAGCGACCAGATCCGGCGCGCGTTCGAGCACCTCGTCGCGATCGAGACCAGTGTCCAGCCGCTCGTGATCGTGCTCGAGGACCTGCACTGGGGCGACCTGCCGAGCGTGCGTCTCGTCGAGAGCGCGCTGCGCAACGTCAGCGATCGGCCGCTGTTCGTGCTCGCGCTCGCGCGACCCGAGGTCCACGAGGTGTTCCCGCGGCTGTGGCTCGAGCGCGGCGCCCAGCACATCCGGCTCGACGAGCTGACGAGGAAGGGCGCGGAGAAGCTCGTGCGCGCCGTGCTCGGCGAGCGGGCGAGCGAGACGCTGGTGGCGCGGCTCGTCGAGCAGGCGGGAGGCAACGCGTTCTACCTCGAGGAGCTGGTGCGCGCCGTCGTCGAGGGCAAAGGCGATGCGATGCCCGAGACGGTCGTCGCCGTCGTGCAGAGCCGGCTCGAGCGGATCGAGGCGGACGCGCGGCGCGTGCTGCGCGCGGCGAGCGTGTTCGGGCCGGCGTTCTGGCGCGGCGCCGTGATGTCGCTGCTCGGCGGCGCGACGCGAGATACGCCTGCACGCGCGTGGCTCGACGAGCTGGTCGAGCGCGAGCTGATCGCGGTCGCCGCGAATTCGCGGTTCCCCGGCGAGCAGGAGCTGACGTTCCGCCACGCGCTGATCCGCGAGGCGGCGTACGCGATGCTCACCGACGCCGACAAGAAGCTCGGGCACTCGCTCGCGGCGAAGTGGCTCGAGCACGCCGGCGAGAACGAGCCGATCGTGCTCGCCGAGCACTACGAGCGCGCGGGCGAGCCGGGCGCGGCGGTCGACTACTACCGGCGCGCGGCGGAGCAGGCGCTCGTCGCGGGGGACTTCGCGGCGGCGGCGGCGCGGGCCGCGCGCGGCGTGCAGCACGGCGCGCAGGGCGAGGTGCTCGGGGCACTGCGTCTCGCCGAGGCCGAGGCGACGAAGTGGAGCGGCGACTTCGCGCGCGCGGCGCGCTGCGGTCGCGAGGCGATGACGCTGACGCCCGCGGGAGGCGCGCGCTGGTTCGCGGCAGCCGGCGAGACCGCGGAGGCGCTCGGCAAGCTCGGCGACACGGCGGGGGTCGTCGCGGTCGGCGAGGCGCTGGCGGCGGCCGCTCCGCACGCGGCGTGCAAGCTCGCGGCGCGCGCGACGCCGATCGCGCACACGGCGTTCCAGCTGTTCAACGTCGGGCAGTTCCAGCTCGCGCAGAAGCTGCTCGACCAGGTCGAGTTTGCCGACGAGGAAGTGAGCGAGCCGGGCATCCTCGCGCGCATCCACCAGGTGCGCAGCTCGCGCGCGATGTATAGCGGCGACGCCGGCGCGTATCTGACGAGCGAGCTCGCGGCGGCGCGCGAGTTCGAGCGCGCGGGAGATCTCCGATACGCGTGCATGCAGCACGGCCACGTCGGGTACGCATGCCTCGAGATCGGCGCGTTCGGCGAGGCGGAACGCTACCTGCGCGAGGCGCTCGAGACGGCGACACGGCTGGGGCTGTCGCACGTCGTCGCGACGGCGAAGCACAACCTAGGCCGCGCGCTGCAGCGCATCGGTCACCTGCGCGAGGCGGAGAGCGTCGAGCGCGAGGCGGTCGCGATGTTCGAGCAGCAGGGCGACAAGCGGCTCGAGGGCGCGTCGCGGTTCTACCTCGGCGAGATCCTCGCCGAGTGCGGCGACGTCGATGCGGGCGAGCGCGAGATCCGGCGCGCGATCGCGCTGTCGCTGCCGCCGTCGCAGCCGGCGATCTACGCGGGGCTCGCGCGCGTGATGCTCGGCCGCGGGCAGATCGGCGAGGCGCTCGCGCTCGCGCGCAAGGGCTTCGACATGATGGAGGAGCTCGGCGCGCTCGAGGAGGGCGAGTCGAGCGTGCGGCTGATGTACGCGACGTGCCTGCACGCCGCGGGCGATGTCGCGGCGGCGCGCGAGGCGCGGCGGGCACGCGAGCGCGTGCGCGCACGGGCCGCGAAGATCACGGACGCGTCGTGGCGCGCGAGCTTCCTCGAGAACCTGCCCGAAAACGCCGCCACGATCGCGTTCGCGGCGCGCCTCGGCGTCTGACTCAGAACACGCGGGCGAGCGCCGTGCCGGTCGCGGCGGCGCGCACCTTCGTCAGGTCGAGCATGCCGCGCCGGCCGAGCTCCTCGATCGCGGTCTTGGCCGACGCCAGCTCGAACCGGCCGCTGCGCTTCTCGAGCTCCGCGAGCGACGCCGCGATCCGCGTCGGCGCCTCGTCGCCGAGCGCGCTGATCAGCTTCTGCGCGAGCTGCGTCTCGCCGACGAGCGCGGCCGCGACGACCGCCTGGGCGAGCGAGCTCTTCGCGACCGCCGACATCGCGATGCCGCCCGTGCGCACGAGCTCGGAGGCGACGTCGACGAGCGCGCCCGGATCGTCGGCGCGCCAGTAGACGTCGAGCAGGCGGCGCAGCGTCGGCACGTGCGACGGATCGATATCGGAGGCGCGGAGGAACACGTCGTCGGCGCGCTCGATGTCGCCCAGGTGGAGCAGGATCGCCTCGCCGAGGCGGAACAGGCGCTCGGCGCGCTGCGGCGGCGAGCTCGCGAGCGGCACGAGCTGGTAGAGGTAGCGCGTGGCCGTGGGCCAGTCGCCGCGCGCGACGTGGAGGTCGGCGAGGTGCTCGATCGCCGTCGCGTGGTGCGGGTGATCGCGCACGACGCGCTCGAGCAGCGGGATCGCGGCGCCGGTCGCTCCGGCCGCGCGGTACAGCTCGACGAGCGCGAACGTGGCGGCGAGCATCGCCTCGTCATCCTCGAGCGGCACGAGGTCGAGCACGGCCTTGCCGGCCTCGATCGCGACCTGCAGCTCGTCGGCATGCGCCGCGAGCTCGCGCACGCGCATCTGCAGATCGCGGCGCACCGGCGCGGCCGTCGCGGCCACACGCGCGAGCTCCAGCGCTTCGGACTGCTTGCCGAGGCGCTCCGCGATGATCGAGCGGCGCAGCGAGAGCTCCTCGAGCGGCAGCGCGCTGTCGGTGGCGGGGAGCAGCGCGTAGAGCCGGTACGCGGTCTCGAAGTCGAACGCGTGATAGGCGAGCTGCGCGCGCGCGTCGAGCGCGACCGAGTGCTGCGGATCGTCGGCGAGCACGCGATCGTAGGCGCGCGCGGCATCGCTCGGATGATCGAGCTCGTCGGCGAGCCGCGCGACCTCGAGCCAGGCGCCAGCGCGCTCGGTCGCGGAGCCGGCGTGCTGGGCGCGCGCCTCGGCGAGCTCGGTCAGGCCCGCGAGATCGCCGTTGACGCGCGCCGCGCCGGCGAGCGTGCGGAACGCGGCCGCGTGACCGGGCTCCGACTGCCAGAGCGTGCGCGCGAGCTCGGCGGAGGCCTCGAGATCGCCGCGCTCCTCGGCGCGCTCGAGCTTCGTCGCGACATCGCCGGAGTCGGTCTTGACGAGCGAGCGGCAGCGCTGCGCGGACGCGAGCAGCGCGATCTTGTCGGCGGGGCGCGCGCCGTTCGCGGCCTCCTCGTAGAGACGCGCGGCATCGGCGTGGCGGCCGATCGCCTCGTAGCGCCTCGCGAGCGGGGCCTTCGCGGCGGGGATGCTCGGATCGAACGCGAGCGACTGCTCGAAGTTGACCTGGGCCTGCGCCGGATCGTCGAGCTTCTCCTGGAAGATCAGCGCGAGCTCGAGGTGGAGCGCGCCGCGATCGCGCGGGTTCGCGGCGGCCGCGATCTCTCGATAGAGCAGCGACGCGACGAGCCCCCACTCGCCGCGCACCATCGCGGCCGTGCGCAGCTGGTACGCGATCTCGGCGTCGGCGGGCGCGTTCGCGTGCGCTTCCTTGAGGCAGCGATAGGCCTCGGCGTCGCGGCCGAGCGCGTCGCGATAGAGCTTCGCGCGGCGGCGCCACAGCGCGGCACGCTCGTTCGCGTCGTGCGCGATCACGAGCTGGCGGCCGATCGCCTCCGACGTCGCGGTGATGTCGCCCGACTCGAAGTACAGCTGCTCGAGGAGCTGCAGCGGCGCCGGATCCTCGGGCGCGGCCTCCGCGGCGGCCTCCGCCTTCGCGATCGCGCCCGGGAGATCGTCGCTCTCCGCGAGGTCCTTCGCTTGCTCGACGATCTCGGCGGGCGCCGGCTTCGCACCGATCTCGCCGGAGACGACGGAGTCATCGCGGCCGAGCGCCTCGGCGCGGTCGCGGGCCCACGCGCGCGCCTGCGCGTCGTACGCGGAATTCGCCGCGATCTGCTCGTAGAGCTCGCACGCGAGGTCGATCTCGTCGGACGCGGCGAGCGCGTCGGCGAGTGGCATCCACACCGGCGTGTAGCTCGGGTCGACGCGATGCGCCTTCGTCCACAGCGCGGCCGCGCGGATCGGATCGCGCTCGCTGCGCGCGATCAGGGCGAGCTCGTGCAGCGCGATCGCCTGCGAGCGGCCGCTGCCCTCGGCGGCGACACCATCGAGGATCTCGCGGCGCAGCTTCGGCTCGCGGTCGCCGAGGTGCACCAGCAGCGCGAGCAGGATGCCCGGGTCGTCGGGCTGCTCGCGGTGCGCGGCGAGCAGGCGCTCCCCGCTGGCCGCGGCGGCCGCCGAGAAGATCGCCGCATCGGCCTCCTCTGGCGTCGCCTCGATCACGACGCTCGGGCCTTCGTCGGTGAGCAGCTTGATCTGACCGGACTCGCTCGGCGACTCGGGGTGCACGCCACCGATCGCGTCCCACAGCGCGGCCGCCTCCGCACGCATCGCGCGCGCCTCCGCCGGCGGCGCCACGCGCGCCTTCTGCTCGAGCGAGCGCGCGAGCTGCGCCTTGCGCTCGGTCTCGGCCTGCAGCTCGGCGAGCAGCGCGCCGCCGTCGTCGAAGCGGCCCGACGTCGTCGCCTCCTCGATCGTCGCGAGCGCCTCGCCGGTCTTGCCGGCGCGCACGAGCGCGGTCGCGAGGTTGATCCAGTCGGGCGACGAGCGGCGCGCCGGCGCGATGCCCGACAGCGCCTCGACCGCGACGTCCCACGCGAGCTGCGACGATGCCTCCGACGCGAGCATGCGCAGCGTCGACTCGCGCCGCATGCCGTGACCGTACGCCTCCGCCGCGTCGCGCATCGCCTGGCGCGCGCGCGTCGTGTCGTCGAGCTCGTCGTAGTAGAGGTCGGCGAGCTGGACGAGCGCGTCGGCGCGCTTGCTGCCGCTCGCGACGTTCGACAGCGCGATCAGGTGGCGCGCGGCCGCTGTGTGATCGCCGAGCTGCAGCGCGAGCTCGACGAGCTCGGTCAGCACGTCCGGGTCGCCGGGCGCGACGTGGTTCGCGGCCTCGAGCGCGGCGAACGTATCCTGGACGTTGCCGGCGGCGCGCGCGCGGTTCGCGGCATCGCGCAGCGACAAGGCGCCCGCCGCCGCACCCTTCATGCGGCCGCTCTGCGTGTCCTCGTGCTCGGCCTGCTCGGTGCGCAGGGATGCGCCGCGGAGGCGCGCGAGGCCCTTGGCGACCTCGGTCGTCGGATCGAGCCCGGCGCGCTCGAGCGCGGGCAGCGCGACGCTGCGCACGGCCTCGATCTGGGCATCGTCGAGCGCCGCGACGAGCTCGCCGAGCGCCTTCGCGGCGAGGTGACGCTCGCGCGCGACGAGCCCCGCATCGATGCCGGTGTCGCCGGCGAGCTCGCCCGCGAGCTGCGCGAAGCCGCCGGCGGCCGCGACGAGCTGCCCTTCGTCCTGGAGCCTCGTCGTCACGTAGCGCAGCGACGGGCGCCAGGTCGCATCGATCTCGAGCGCGCGCTGGTGCGTCGCGAGCGCGACGTCGGGGCGGCCGAGCTGGTGCTGCAGATCGCCGAGCCGCGACAGCAGCGGCTTCTGACGCTGCGGATGGCGTGCGGTCGCCGCGACCTTGCGGCCGAGGATCACGCTGACGCGCTCGAGGTCCCCGCGCTCGCGCCACGCCAGCTCGAGCGCATCGAGTGCCGGCAGGTGCGTGTCGCTGATCCGCAGCGCGTGCTCGAGGCAGGAGACGGCGTCGTCGGGGCGGTCGGCGCGCCGGAACAGCTCGCCCGCGCGGTACATCGCGTCGGCGCGCGCGCTCGGGCTGGCCTGCATCGAGACGCTGGCGAAGCCCTCGAGCGCCGTCGCCGCACCGGCGAGGTCACCGGCGCGCTCCGCGAGATCCGCGTAGAGCCGGAGCGCCTGGCCGCGCACCTCGGGCGCCGTCGCGCGCGCGGCATCGGAGTCGGCGTCCTCTACGAGCGGGCGCAGCGCGGACTTCGCGAGGTCGGTGTCGCCGCTGCGATCCGCGGCGACGGCGAGGCGATAGCGATACGTGCCGAGCTTCGCGGGGTCAGCGGCGGCATCCTCGGTGAGGCCCTTGTACGCGCGGATCACGTCGGGCCAGGCGCGCTGGCGCCACGCGGCCTCGCCGAGCGTGGTCAGCACGTCGCGCCTGAGCGGCGCGGGGACGTCGGGAGGCAGCGTCGCGTGGGCGCGTGCGCCGTGGGGCAGAGCAGCGGCGGGCTCGTCGGCGGCGAGCCACGCGGCGGCGGCGGCGGTCTCGTGCTCGGCGCGCTCGACGGCGCGATCGGCCAGCCGCGCCAGCGCGGCGAGGGCCTGGGCGCGCGCGCGCTGGTCGCCGCTCTTCGCGAGCACGTCGGCCTCGAGCTGATAGGCCTTGCGGCGCAGCGCGGCCTGCTCGACGTCATCGTCTTCGAGGAGCGCGAGCGCCTCGTGCAGATCGGCGATCGCGGCCGCGAGGTCCGGCTTGTCGCCGCGACGCCGCACGTCCGCGCGGTGCACGAGCAGCGCGGCGCGCTCGGCGGGAGGCGGCCGCGTCGCGAGCACGGCATCGATCCAGCGGCGCTCGCCGGCGCCGTCGCTCGCGCGCGACAGCATCGTCAGCGCGGCATCGCGCGCGATCTGCGGCGCGTGCTCGTGCGCGAGGTCGTGCGCGCGCTCCCAGTCCTGCGACGCGTCACCGCCGGTCTTGTCGAGCAGCGTGGCGCGCGCGACGGCAAGCTCGGCAGCCCGCGTGTAGAGGCGCTCGTCGCCGGGGCCGGCCTTGCCGGTCTCCTGCGCGAGCCCGACGAGCGAGCTGATCGCGGTGTCGAGCTCGGCGGCCGCGTGATCCTTGTCCTCGGCGGCCTCCGCGATCTTCGCGAGCACGGCGTGCGCCTCCGCGGCGGTCTCGCCACCGACGAGCGTCGCGCGGCGCAGCGAGGCGCGCGCGTCGTCGAGGCGGCCGAGCGCGACGAGCGACTGGGCGAGCGCGAGCTCGTGACGCGCCGCCTGCTGCTGCGGCAAGCCGATGCCGCGCAGCCTCTCGTAGAGCGCGGCCGCTTCCTCGTGAGCGCCGTGCATCGCCGCGACGCGTGCGAGCCCCGCGATCGCGCTCTCCTGCAGCGGATCGAGCTCGAGCGCGCGCCGCCACGCGCCCTCGGCACCGACCGAAGTCTGCGTGTCGTGAATCAGATCGCCGAGCACGGCGTAGGCGCGCGCTCCGGTCTTTGCATCGCCGCGCGCGTCGGCGAGCCGGGCGACCTCGCGCCACGCCTCGATCGCGGCGGCCGGATCCGTCGCCTGCAGGATCGTCGCGGCCATCTCGTGCACGGCCGGATCATCGGGCGCGAGCGCGCGCGCCGCCGCGAGCTCCGCGTGCGCGCCGGGCAGGTCGTCGAGGTGCTGCGCGAACACGTCGGCGAGGCGCAGACGAAGCTGCACCGCACGCGCCGGCTCGGCGGCGGTCGCGCGCGCACGCAGGACGCGCACGAGCTCGGGCCAGCGCTGCTCGTCGGCGAGGCGATCGAGGAGCGCGTCGGCCGCCTCGGTCGACGCCGGATCGTGCGCGAGCGCGAGCTCGTACAGCTGCGTCGCGCTGCGCGGCTCGAGGACGCGGAGCAGCCGCGCGCCCGCAAGGGCGGCGAGCGAGGCCTGATCGTCGTCGCCGTCGGCGCTCGCCTGCTGCGCGAGCTCGGTCAGGTGCCTCGCCGCGTCGCGCGCGTCGCCTTGCGCGAGGCCGATCGAGGCGAGCGCCGCGTGCGCGGCCGGAAAACCCGGCCACCGGCCCAGCGCCTGGCGCGCGAGCTCGATGCCGTCGAAGAACCACGCCGGGCGCGCGGCCGCGAGCGCGAGGATCCGCTCGAGCAGCAGCGGCTGCTCCGGTCCGCCGGCCGCGAGCAGCGCGCGATAGCCGCGCATCGCGTCCTCGACGTGACCCGAGCGCAGCTGCTGATCGGCCGAGTGCATCAGATCGTGGGCGGCCGCGAGCTGCGTCGCGACCGGGCGCACGCCGACATCGCCGCCGCGGCTCCCCGCCGGGCCATACGCGACCTCGATGCCGCCGCGCGCGATCTTCACGGTGCCGAGCTCGATGTCGGTGACCGCGGGCAACCGCCAGCCGGCCGGTGGCATCAGGTTCCACAAGAGCGCGCCGATCAGATCGATCTCGACGTCGCACAGCCCGCGCGCGTGCGGGCGCTCCGTGATGCCGGCCGCGTCGGTCGCACCGAGCAGCGTCGCGAGCATCCGATCCGCGAGCACGGGGCCCGGCGTCGGCAGGTGGCCGTGGACGCGGATGTGACTCGCGAGCGCGCGCAGGTGCGTGCCCGCGTGCACGACGTGGATGCGCAGCGAGAGGTCGGCCGCCGCGAGGCCATCCGCCGCGCGCGCACGCAGGCTGACGTAGCCATCGGCGAGCCGCGCGTGCAGGTTCGTGATGCCGAGGCCGGCGAGCTGCCGGCGCACCTGCTCGACGCGCTCGTCGAGCGCGGCCGGCGCGACCTTCACGCTCAGCGAGCGCAGCCGCGTGCGCCGGCGCTGGAACCGCTCGGCCGCCGCGTTCCCCGGATCCGTGCCGAGGTCCGTGACCTCGAGCTCGAGCCGCTCGAGCGTCAGCGCGCCGACGGTCTGATCCGCGAGCACGAGCCGTCCGACGCCGCCTTGGGCGTGGAACGTGAACGGCAGCCGGCGCGCACCGGCGGTCCCCGCGAGCACCTCAGGACTTTACCTGAAGGAGATGCAGGGGCGGTACTGCGTCGGCAGCACGCGGCCCTGATCGTCGCGCTCGACGAGCAGCTCGTTGTTCGTGACGATCTTGCCGTCCTTGACGAGCTTCTCGCAGCGCTCCTTGAGCCACTCGTTGAGGAACGCCTGGGCACGCTGCTCGCGCAGGCTCGCGACGCGCTCGTCGGCGTCCTTGTCGAAGTCCGCGACGTTCGGCTTCTGGCGCTGCACGAGCTGCACGAGGATGTAGTCGCCGTGCTCGCCCTCGTAGATCTTCGTGGCGAGCGCGCCCTGCTCGAGCTCGTCGAACACGGCGTTGATCGCGTCCTTGTTCTGGCCCAGGCCCGGCATCTGCGGCGAGCGCGGCGCGGGGCCGTAGCGCGTCACGTGCGCCTTGGGGATGTCTGCCATCGCCGGGAGCTGGTCCTTGCTCGGCGTGTTGATCTCGCTCGTCGTCGGAGCGGGCGGGGCGGGCGGTGCGGCCGCCGAGCCTGCGCCCGAGCCGGTCGCCGTCGCCGTCGCCGAACCCGCCGCCGCCGAGCCGGCCGCCGCGACCGCGGAGCCCGCCGAACCGCTCGCGCCGTTCGCATCGGCGTACCAGCCGGCCGGCGTGTCCGTGGACTCGACCGTGATCTCGCCGTGCGGGCCATCGCCCTCGGGCGCGCCGCCGGGCGCCGCGCCGCCGCCCTGCTGCTGCTGGATCAGCTGCTGCAGGATCTGCTGCTTCTGCTCGTCGGTGAGGTTCGGGTTGTTGATGATCTTCTCGAGGTCGAGGCCGGGGCCCGGGCCCTCGCTCTTGTCCTTCTCGTAGAGCGCGTCGAGGTTGTGCACGGGGCCGGACTGCGCCGCCGCGAGCGCGGTCAGCGCCGCGCGCTTGGCCGCTTCCTTGCCCCACGTGTCGCGAGCGAGGTCCTTCGCGATCTCGCGCTTGACCTGATCGAAGCTGAGGTCGCCCTCGCGCTTGTCCTCGACCATCAGCAGGAACGAGCCGCGATCGGTCGTGATCACCGGCGAGACCTCGCCGGGCTTGAGCGTCTTGACGGCGTCGGAGAGCGCCTTGTCGCCGAGCATCGGGTTCTCCAGCGTGCGCCAGCCGAGCTCGCCGGCGTTGTTGCGCGCGGCCTCGTCGGAGCTCAGCTCCTTCGCCTGGGCCGCGAACTTCTCCTTGCTCGTGCCGATCGCGGCGCGCGCGGCCTCGAGCTTCGCCTTGCCGTCGTCGGGAGCGGCGGCCGAGCCAGAGCCCGCCGCCGCCGGCTTCGCGATGAAGATCTGGCGCAGGAACACCTGCGGCTTCACGCCCTTGTACGTGCGCTCGTCGGCCTTGTAGCGCGCCTCGATCTCGGGACCGTGCGACGCGATGAACCGGTCGACATCGGCATCCGTGATCTTCAGCGCCGAGCGGTAGACCTCGGGCTTGAACGCGACGACGTCGTACATCGCCGTGTTGCCCTGGAACAGGAACTCGTTGAGCGCCTCCTCGCGCGACACGACGACCGAGTCCTCGAGCACGGTCGCCATCATCCACGCGAGCATGCTGCGCTCCTGCTCGTCCTGATACGAGTTGCGCGAGACGTTCAGCTGGCTGACCCAGTTGTGATACGCGTTGACGTTCCACACGCCGTTCTCGTCGAAGATCCCGGGGATCCTCATGCGCTGGCCGGCCATGAAGAACCAGCCCTTCTTGATCTCGTTCTGGATCGCACCCTCGGTCGGGATCAGCCCGCGCGACTCGGCCTCCTGCGCGAGGATCGCGCGGCGGATCAGGAACTCGATCGCGACCCACGTCTTCTGCTTGCCGCTCGCCTGGTTCGCCGAGTAGGCGATGCGATACGCGGTCTGCGTCGCGTCCTCGCCGTTGACCGCGACGACCTGGTTGCTGGTTCCATGGCAGCCGCCGCGTCCGCCGCCCTGCGGACCGAAGTTGATCACGAAGATCGCGATCAGCAGGCAGAAGATCAAATAGACGAAGATCGACGCACCCTGGCGCCGCATGTTTTCCAGCATGGGGACGCCACGTTCTAGAACGGCCCCCGGCGGATTACAACGCCACTGAAGACCGTTCGGGCTCCCGCGATTCTCCTTGCGTCCAGCGGTTTTCGCGTGATAACCCCGCAGCGACTTTCGGGACTTTTCCGCGGCGTTGTCACACGCCGCTTGTAGGAACCACCATGCTCTTCGATTGGGTCTACGGAATGTTTTCCAACGACCTGGCCATCGACCTCGGGACGGCCACGACGCTGACGTTCGTCAAAGGACGCGGCATCGTTGCCAACGAGCCGAGCGTCGTTGCGGTGCAGGCGGCATCGCAAGGCCCCAAGAAGGTTCTCGCCGTCGGTAAAGAGGCGAAGGAGATGCTCGGTCGCACACCGGGCAACATCGTCGCCATCCGTCCGATGAAGGACGGCGTCATCGCCGACTTCGAAGTCACCGAAGCGATGCTGCGCTACTTCATCCAGAAGGCGCACCAGCGGCGCACGCTCGTGCGCCCGCGCGTGATCGTGTCCGTTCCGTCGGGAATCACCGAGGTCGAGAAGCGCGCGGTGCGAGACTCGGCGCTCGCGGCGGCGGCGCGCGAGGTCTACCTGATCGAGGAACCGATGGCGGCCGCGATCGGCGGCGGCCTGCCGATCACCGAGCCGACGGGCAACATGATCGTCGACATCGGCGGCGGCACCACCGAGGTCGCGGTGATCGCGCTCGCGGGCGTCGTGCTCTCCAAGTCGATCCGCGTCGCGGGCGACAAGATGGACGAGGCGATCGTCCAGTACATCAAGCGCAAGTACAACCTGCTGATCGGCGAGCGCACCGCCGAGATCATCAAGAAGGAGATCGGCAGCGCGTATCCGCTCGAGGAGCCGATGACCGTCGAGGTCAAGGGCCGCGACCTCGTCGCCGGCGTGCCGAAGACCTTGCTCGTCAACTCCGACGAGATCCGCGAGGCGCTCCAGGAGCCGGTCAACGCGATCGTCGATGCGGTCCGCTCCGTCCTCGAGCGCACGCCGCCCGAGCTGTCCGCCGATATCGTCGACAAGGGCATCGTGCTCTCCGGCGGCGGCGCGCAGCTCAAGAACCTCGACGTGCTGCTCCGCGAGGAGACCGGCCTTCCCGTGATGGTGTGCGAGAACCCGCAGCTCGCGGTCGTGCTCGGCACCGGCAAGGTCCTCGACGAGCTGTCGCTCCTCCGGGAAATCGCCCTGCGTTGAGTCGCCCTTCGCTAATGACCTCGCTCCACCGGGAATTCCTCGTCGGATAAGCCATGACCACGTTGCGCCGGCGCCTCGTCGACTGGACGCTGACGGGGATCCTGGTCCTCGTGCCGGTGCTCGTCCTGCGTGCATCGCTCGCGCGCGGCACGCCCTCCGGCCTCGACGCCGCGCTGCTGCGCATCACCGCGCCACTCGAGGCGGGCGTATCGTGGGTCGTCGAGGGCCTCGGCGGCATGTGGGGCCGCTACGTCTCGCTCGTCGACGTCGAGGACGAGAACCGCGAGCTGCGCGCCGAGAACGACAAGCTGCGCAAGCAGCTCGCCGCGATGACCCGCCGCGCCTACGACGTGCAGGCGCTCGAGGACCTCGCGATGGTCAAGAAGAAGACGCCCGCCGACACGCTCGGCGCGCGCGTGATCGGCGCCCCGCTGTCGTCCTCGTTCCGCGTGCTGCGCCTGCGCATCGACCGCGGCGAGCACGAGGTCGCGCCCGGCATGCCGGTGATCACCGGCGACGGCCCGATCGGCCGCATCAACAAGGTCTACGGCGACTACGCGGACGTCACGCTGATCAGCGACCCGTCGTCGTCGGTCGAGGTCGTCATCCCGCGCACCGGCGGCCGCGGCATCCTCACCGGCCTCGGACGCGCCGACTCGTACGCGTGCACGATCGAGTGGCTCGAGCGCCAGTCGCGCCCCGACGCGAAGGTCCAGGTCGACGACGAGGTCGTCACGAGCGGCCTCGGCGCGAGCTTTCCGCCGGGCCTCGTCGTCGGCAAGGTGACGAAGGTCGACCGCGACGACGGCATGTTCCAGCGCGTCCAGGTCCAGCCGGCCGTCGACGTGTCGCGCGTGCGCGCCGTGGAGGTCCTGCTCGCGCCGCCGCCGCCGCCGGATCCCGACGCGAAGACGAAGAAGAAGAGCGAGCCGGCGTTTGGAGGCCGCGCGCTATGAGCGAGCTGGTCGGGCGCCCGAGCTGGCTGAAGTGGGCCGTGCTCGTGCTCGTGCTGCTGCTCGTCGGCATGTGCGGGAGGCACGCATGAGGACCGCGACGATCGTGCTCGTCGCGTACGTCATGTGCGTGCTGCTCGCGGCCGTGTGGCGCTTCATGCCCGGCTTCCTGCACGACGCGATTCCCGGCATCGGGCCGCTGACCGCCGCGTACCTCGGGTACACGTTGCGGCCGTATCGCGCGCCGTCGACGGCGGGCGTCGTCGTGCTGGGCTATCTCATCGACGTCGTCAGCGGCACGCCGCCCGGCCTGACGTCGCTCGTGCTCGCCGTCACCGCCGAGATCGCGCGCGCGACGCAGCAGCGGATCTTCGTGCGCGGCGCGTCGATGACGATCGCGTTCTCCGGGTTCATCGCGCTGGTGAGCGCGCTCGCGGGCTGGATGCTGCGCGCGTGGTTCCACGGGCTGCCGACGGCGAGCGCGGCGCTCGAGCTGCAGCACGCGGCGGTCGCCGCGATCGTGACCGCGCTCGTCGGGCCGCTCGTGTGGAAGATCTTCCGCCGCATCGACGCGGCATACGCACGAACGCACCGCGAGCGCGATGCGGCGCTGGAGGGCCTGGTCCCGTGATGATCCGCGGTGACAGCGGCTTCGGGCCGGCGCTGCCCGAGCTGCACCGGCGGCTGCGGTGGGTCGCGCTCGTCGCGATCGCGGCGTTCGCGCTGCTCGTCGGGCGGCTGTGGCAGCTGCAGATCATGCGCGGCGACAGCTACTACGAGCGCACGGTCTCGAACGTCGTCAAGGAGCGGTACCTGCCGAGCGTGCGCGGCAAGATCCTCGACAAGAACGGCGTGCCGCTCGCCGACAACCGCCCCGCGTTCAACATCTACGCGACGCCGAAGCTCCTGACGCCCGAGGTGAAGGAAGAGCTCGCGCGCATGCTCGCGCTCAGCGATGACGAGATCGCGAAGATCGACGAGCGGCTCGCGGTCGGCCGCAAGCGCGATGCGAAGGCGCCCGTGCTCGTGCTCGAGGACCAGGGGCGCGATCGCGCGGCGCTCGTCGAGCAGGCGCGGTCGCGGCTGCCCGGCGTCGAGGTCCATCACGAGCCGTATCGCTACTACCCGCAGGGTGACCTCGCGGCGCACCTCATCGGCTACATGACGCAGATGACGGAGGCGGAGGCCGACAAGCTCGGCGCGCAGGGCTACGAGACGAGCGAGCTCGTCGGGCGCTATGGCCTCGAGAGCGCGTGGGAGAACTACCTGCGCGGCAAGAAGGGCGTCGAGCGGTTCGCGGTCGACGCGCGCGGCAACCGCCTCGATGACAAGACCGCCGCGTCGCTGATCCAGGGCGAGCGCGTGATCGATCCGGTGCCCGGCGCGAACCTGGTGCTGACGCTCGACGCCGACCTGCAGAAGATGGCCGAGAAGGCGGTCTCGCACACGGCCGCGGCGGCGATCGTGATCGTCGAGCCGAAGACCGGAAAGATCCGCGCGATGGTCAGCAAGCCGTCGTTCGATCCCAACGTGATGACCGGCCACCTGACGCAGGCCGAGTACACGCTGATGGCGCAGGACCCGCGCAAGCCGTTCATCGACAAGGCGCTGCGCGCGACCTATCCGCCGGGCTCGATCTTCAAGTTCACGACGGCGTTCGCCGCGCTCGAGGACGGGCAGGCGGCCGAGGACGAGCCGATGTTCTGCACCGGCGAGTACACGCTCAACGGTACGCACTTCCGCTGCCACGGCACGCACGGCAAGATCGATCTGCTCGGCGCGATCCAGCACTCGTGCGACACGTACTTCTGGAAGCTCGCCGAGCGCATCGGCCTCGACCGGATCGCGGACGTCGCGCGCGAGTACGGCTTCGGCGCGCCGACCCAGCTCGGCATCAACGGCGACTCGCCGGGGCGCATGCCGACGAAGGCCTGGTACGAGAGCAAGGGCCACTATCGCCCGGGCTTCGCGACGAACGCATCGATCGGCCAGGGCGACGTCGAGGTCACCGTGCTGCAGATGGCGATGGCGTACGCGGCGATCGCGAACGGCGGCACGCTGTACGTCCCGCAGGTCGTCGATCGAATCGAGTCCTACGACGGCCGGCCGATCGTCACCTACCAGCCGAAGGTCGAGCACCAGGTCAAGACGCCCGCCGACGCGCTCGATACGTGGCGCCGCGGCATGTACAAGGTCACGAACGAGCTCGGCGGCACCGCCTACGAGCACGGCCACATCGAGGGCCTCACGGTGCTCGGCAAGACCGGCACCGCCGAGGTCAAGAAGCACCACCACGAGGACAGCGATCGCGACCTCGAGAAGTGGAACCCGAACTCCGCGCACGCGTGGTTCGCCGGCTGGGCGCCCGCCGAGGATCCGGAGATCGCGATCGTCGTGCTCGTCGAGCACGGTGGCGCGGGCGGCAACGTCGCGTGGCCGATCGCGAAGCAGATCATCGAGGGCTACTTCACGAAGATTCACCCGCTCGGCACGCCCTTGAAGGACATGCCGGCCGTGAAGAGGGTGCACTGATGAAGGGCATCACGCTTCCGCGCGCCACGATCGGCGTCTCGCGCTGGCGGCGGTTCCGCGCCGCCGTCGACTGGCCGCTGATCCTGACTGTCCTCGCGATCTGCGCGATCGGCCTTCTGAACCTGTATTCGGCCACGCGCGGCGTCCGCCACAACGCGAAGTTCGACAAGCAGGTCGAGTGGATGATCGTCGGTGCGATCGCGTTCGTCGTCGCGACGATCATCGACTACCGCGCGATGGTGCGCCTCGCGTGGGGCATCTTCGGCATCTCCGTCGTGCTGCTGATCGTCGCGCGCCTGTTCGGCGGCACCGGCGGCGACGTCGATACGCACGGCCAGACGTATCGCTGGCTCAACATCTTCGGCATGGGCATCCAGCCGTCGGAGCTCGCGAAGCTCGCCGTGATCCTGCTGCTCGCGCGCCTGTTCTCGTCGAGCGAGCCGTCGCACTACCAGGGATGGTGGTGGTCGCCGGCGTCGTGGGGCTTCAAGTTCTCGCTGCTCGTGCTGCCGCTCGTGCTGATCGCCGTGCAGCCGGACCTCGGCACGGCCGTGCTGCTGTTCCTGATCGTGCTGACGGTCGGCTTCCTCGCGAGCCCGAACATCTGGCCGATGGTCTACCTGCTCGGCGGCACGCTGTGCACGATCCCGTTCCTGTTCGAGAAGCTGCACGGCTACCAGAAGGACCGCATCCTCGGCTTCATCGACTGCGGCGTCGCCCCGACGAAGACGTGCTGGCACACCCAGCAGTCGATCTTCGCGGTCGGCTCCGGCAAGCTGCTCGGCAAGGGCTTCCTCGCCGGCACGCAGAACCAGTTCAACTTCGTGCCCGAGCACTGGACCGACTTCCCGTACTCGGTGTGGGCCGAGGAGTGGGGCTTCGCCGGCTCGGTGTTCCTGCTCGCGGTCTTCGCGTTCCTGACGCTGTGGATCCTCAACGTCGCGCTCAGCGCGCGCGACCGCGTCGGCAGCGTGATCTGCGTCGGCGTGGCGGCGATGACGTTCTGGCACGTCGTCGTCAACGTCGCGATGGTGCTCGGCATCGCGCCGGTCGTCGGCGTGACGCTGCCGTTCATCTCGTACGGCGGCAGCTCGCTCGTGACGTTCTTCATCGCGATGGGGCTCGTCGCGAACGTCTCGCTACGCAAGCACGGCTACTGAGCGGTCAGCGAGAACGCGTCGCTGTAGTAGCCGGCGCTGCGCACGTGGCCGTGGCCGTCGTCGACCTCGACGTCGATCTGCAGCGTGTAGCGCGCGCTGTCCTCGAAGATGTCGGGCGGCAGGTCGACGGGAAGGTGGTCGAACGCGACCGACGCGGCGGCTTCCCCGCGATCCGCGCGCCACACGACGACGCGGCCGCGCGTGAAGTCCGTCGGGCCGGAGAACGCGAGCTCGATCGCCTGCTGGTGCGGCACGGCGATCCGGTCGGTGTCGATCGACGCGCCGGCGACCGTCACGGCGTCGATGCCGAGCAGCGGCTCGAACGTGTACGTGTCCCCGGAAATCGGCACCGTCTCCGAGAATGCGGAGAACGCGACCGTGGCCGTGCGCGCGGCGTCGACGTGCACCTCGCGCGTCGCGTTGTAGAACGCGCCGACCGCGGGCGACCACTCGAACGGATTGCCGTACGCGAGCGTGACGCGCGTCGCGGTCGTCGCGCCGGACGTGGAGATGCTCGCGAGCTCGGGCCCGAGCAGGGCCGCGCGCGGCGTGGCCGGCCCCGCGACGAGTGACGCCCCGAGCCGCGACGGCACGGTGCCCGCCGGCACGAGCGAGGCGAGCGCGTCGCCGCGCACGGTGATCGCGATGCGCGCGGTCGCGGGCACGTCGACGAATGCGCCGCTGACGGACGCGGTGTCGCCGTTGGCCTGGGGCGGCGCCGGCACGCTGAGCAGCTGCGTCAGCACGCGCGTCGTCACGCCGGCGGTCTCGTGCGTCGACTGGCGCGTGATGTGGAGCGTGTCGTCGGCGTTCATGAGGTACGGCACGCCGTCGGGGCCCCACGAGGTGGCGCGCCCCCACGCGACGGTGCCGTGGATCTCGGTCGCGTCGGCGGCGAGCGCCGGCATCACGGCCGGTGCGTACAGCTCCGTCGCATTCTCGACGCAGTCGAGGACGAGCCGGTCCGATGGCTGCCACTGCGCCATGCCCATCACGTCGAGCTGCAGCTTCGTCGCCGTGCTCGCGGGCTGCGCGCCCGGCCGGCCGAGCACGTCGATCGTCTTCGCGACGTCGTGATCGTCCTCGGGCGTGAACACGCCGTAGTAGCCCGCGCCGCTGCGGCGGAGCAGGAACGGCCCGTCGGGCACCGCCGGCAGCTCGAACGTGCCGTCGGCGCGGCCCTCGACGGGCTCGGCCGGGTAGGGCGTGAACCCGGCCGCGTCCTCGACGTACGCCTGGAACAGCGCGCCGCGCAGGTCGACGGGCACGCGCGTGCCATCCGCGTAGCGATACGCGAACGAGCCGCGCACCGGCG
Source organism: uncultured Kofleriaceae bacterium (assembly GCA_964446175.1). Classification (GTDB taxonomy): domain Bacteria; phylum Myxococcota_A; class Polyangia; order Haliangiales; family Haliangiaceae; genus JABFXX01. The sequence continues at coordinate 27,386 of CAYUNM010000052.1, read as the reverse complement.
ACTGGCTCTGCGTGCACGCGGCGAGCGCGATCAGCGGGAACCACCGCACGCAAAAAGCATGGCGGCGCGCGCGCCGGCCGACAAGGTCAAACGCCTCGCTGCCGCTGACCGGCTCGCACCGCAGCGCGTGCGCGTCGCGTCAGAACGTCGTCGCGAGCGGCACGAGAAGCGTGGTCAGCGCCAGCCCTGCGCCGACATACGCCCAGCCGCCTGGATCGCGACACTCGGCGATGCACGCGAGGCTCACCACCGTCGCCGCCGCGCCGAACGCGCCGATCCCGACGCGCGCCGCATCGATGCGCGACCGCGTCCCGACGCGGATCGGCCCGCGTACCCGGTCCGCGAGGCACTCCGCACCCGGGCATCCGGCGACGAGGTTGCGCACGGTCAGCCGACGCGTTTCATCCGGCGTACCGGTCGTGATCAGGCCCCACAGGTGGCGCTGCTCGTTGCCGCGCACGACGACCGCGACGACATCCTCCGGATCGACGCCGGTCGTGCCGCCCTGCTCGACATCGACGCGCGCGCGGCCGCCCGCCGTGAAGTCGGGCGCGTGCGCGACCAGCGCGTGCGGCTGCGCGAACACGCTGGTATGCGTGCATCCCGCGAGCACCACCAGCGGGAGCCACCGCATGCAATCAGGCTAGCGCGCTCCGCGTGGCAGCGAGCGGCATCCTCCGCGGCGGAGCGGCATCTTCTGCCGCGCGGCTACGGCGACTTCGCGGGCAGCGAGTAGTGCTGGTGAACGACGCGCCAGCCCGTCTTGTCCTTCGCGAGCACGTAGAACGTGCGGAAGTCGGTGCACAGCTCCGTCGGGCCGCCGACCTCGAGCGCCATCCACGCGAGCTGCCCATCGGGCGCGATGTTCGCGCGCGCCGACAGGTCCTGGCCGGCCTCGTGCCACGGCCCCGTCACCTTCCAGTGCGCGAAGTCGGGCCGCGCTGTCCCGACGCCGAAGATCACACCGCCCGGCGCCATCACCTTCGTGAAGTCGTGGCCGAGCGTCTTGAGTACCGCGAGCACCGGCTCGCGCGCCGCCTCCGGCACCTGCGCGTGCGGGCGCCACTCGAACGCGAGCGACTTGCACTGCGCGGGCTTCGCGGGCGTCGCGCCACGCGACCAGTGGGCGGCCGTGACGTGCCAGCCCTTGTCGTCCTTGACGAGGAACGCGCTGGCGCGCAGCGGCTTCGACGCGTTCTGGATCTCGGCGGCGAGCCACGCCGACGTGCCCGACGGCGAGATCGCGAGCTTCTTGATCACGACCTTCGGCTTGTCGAGGTAGCCGCGCGCCTCGCCGCGGTCCTTCGGCAGCGCCGGCCACTCGAAGTGCTCGTCGGGCGAGTCGCCCTGCGGCGGGATGAACAGCTCGAGCGCCGCCGTGTCGGCGTTGCCACCCGTGTCGACGAACGCCTGGAACGTCCGCGTGACGTCGCTCTGCGGCGATGCATGCGCGACCGAAGCGGTCGCGAGCACGGCGAGCACCAGGACCCTGCGCATGCAGGGGATCGTATCAGAGGTGCTTCTGGATCTCGGCTTCGAGCTTGCTGCGCGGCATCGCGCCGACGAGCTGGCCGACCACGCGGCCGCCCTTGAAGATCAGCAGCGTGGGGATCGAGGTCACGCGGTACTGCTGCGGGACGACCTGGTGATGGTCGACATCCATCTTGGCGACCTTGAGGCGGCCCTTGTACTCGTCGGCGAGGGCGTCGACCGTGGGCGCGATCTGCTTGCACGGGCCGCACCAGACGGCCCAGAAATCGACGAGGGTGGGGACGTCGGACTTGAGGACTTCGGCCTCGAAGTTGGCGTCGGTGAGCTCTTTGACGTTCGCGCTAGCCATCGCTACCTCCGGTGGTCCTGCTTATGTAACCCCTCTCCGTGGGCTCCGCAACCTGGCCGGGCTGCTGGTACAATTTGCGCTGGTCATGTCGCGCTTGTTCATCTCGGTCGATCGTCTCGATGCGTGGACCGCCGAAGGCCGCGCCGCGCTCGAGGGCGACCGGATGATCCTCACCGAGCTGGGCCGCGCGTTCACGATGACTCCCGCCGTGTGCTTCGTGCAGACGACGGGCGCCGCACCCGATCCGAACGACCTCATCGGCCTGGTGAAGTCCAAGCCGCAGCTCGAGGCGATGGGGGCCGAGCAGCTCGCCAACTCGGTCATCTACAACGACACGGCGTACGACGTGATCGACGGCTTCATCGGCGAACCGCTGCCGCCATGATGGGTTCGCTGACCGTAGGGATGGCATGTCGGGTTGCCTGACCGTAGGGATGGCATGTCGGGTTGCCTGACCGTAGGGATGGCATGTCGGGTTGCCTGACCGTAGGGATGGCATGACCGAGCCGATGCGCGTCCTCTCCGTCGCGCCGTCCCCGGCCTTCTGGGTCGCGACGGTCGCGTACGCGGCAGCATCCGCGCTCCTGTTTGTCGTGCTCGCCGGGCATACGCGCGTGCGCACGGCGGCGCTCGTGTTCGTCGGGATCGCGCTCGCGGCGCACGGCACGGATATCGGCTGGCGCGGTGTGCAGCACGTGCATCCGGCGGAGAGCGTGCGCGAGGCGCTCGGCTTCCTCGCGTTCATCCTGACCGGCGGCTACTTCATCGCGAGCACGCGCTACCGGCTGACGCTCGGCGGCGTCGTCGTGCTGCCGGTGTCGCTCATGCTGCTGCTCGTCGCGCGGCTGTCGCCGGCGGGCGCGGAACCCGAGTCGCTGTCGTCGCTGGGACGGATCCACATCGTGCTGGCGACCGTCGGCGTCGGCATCTTCGCGCTCGCGAGCGCACTGTCCGCGATCTACATCGCGGAGGATCGCGCGCTGAAGAAGAAGAAGTTCGACGGTGCGGCGTTCAAGGACGGCGGCGCACCGATCGAGGCGCTCGACCGGATCTCGCAGCGGCTGATCTGGGCGGGCTTTCCGATCTTCACGATCGCGCTCGTGCTCGGTGCGGTGTGGGTGTCGCGGCTCGGCGAGAGCTTCGGGCGCATCGAGTACGTGCTCGCCGGCGTGACGTGGGTCGCGTTCGCGACGCTGATCGTCGCGCGGCAGATCTATGGGTGGCGCGGCCGGCGCGCGGCGCGGCTGACGCTCGAGGGCTTCGCGAGCGCACTCGCCGTGCTCGTGATCTACCTGATCAGACGGATCGCTGGATGACGGGCGCCGGCGAGCTCTTCGTCGTGGGGCTCAGCTGGCGGACGGCGAAGGTCGACGTCCGCGAGAAGCTCGCGTTTCGCGAGGACGAGCTGCCCGACACGCTGCGCGCGATGACGGCGGAGCTGCCGGTCGCGGAGGCGCTGTTGATCTCGACGTGCAACCGCGTCGAGGTGTACGGCGTGGGCAAGGCGGGTGCGGATGCGGCGACCGTCGTCCGCCAGTTCTTGATCGAGCAGCGCAGGGTGAAGCCGGGCGACGTGGCGGAGGCGCTGTACGCGCGGACGGGGCCGCAGGCGATCCGCCACGTGTTCTCCGTCGCGTCGTCGCTCGACTCGCTCGTCGTCGGCGAGGCGCAGATCCTCGGCCAGCTCAAGGCCGCGTACGGGATCGCGGGCAAGGCGGGCACGACGGGCCCGGTCCTCGGTCGCGCGCTCGAGCGGGCGTTCGGCGTGGCGAAGCGCGTGCGCACGGAGACGCCGATCGCGCGCGGCTCGGCGAACGTCTCGTCGGTCGCGGTCGAGCTCGCGTCGCGCGTGTTCGGCAACCTCTCCGGCAAGAACGTGCTCGTCGTCGGCGCGGGCAAGATGTCGACGCTCGCGGCTCGCCACCTCTACAGCGAGGGCGCGCAGAAGATCGTCGTGACGAACCGCTCGCCGGAGAAGGCGGAGGCGCTCGCGGCCGAGATCGAGGGCACGGCGAAGCCGTTCGCGGAGCTCGAGCAGCTGCTTGCCGATGCGGATGTCGTGATCAGCTCGACGGGCGCGCGCGAGCCGATCCTGACGAAGTCGCTGTTCAAGAAGGTGACGAAGGCGCGGCGATGGAAGCCGATGATCGTGATCGACATCGCCGTCCCGCGCGACGCCGATCCCGCGATCAACGACCTCGAAGGCGTCTACCTCTACGACATCGACGCGCTCGACAAGGTCGTCCAGGCGAACCTCGCCGAGCGTGCGAAGGCGGCCGAGCACGCCAGCAAGATCGTCGAGCACGAGGCCGGGCAGTTCGAGCAGTGGCTGCGCACGCAGGGCGTCGTGCCGACGATCAAGGCGCTGCGCGACCACTTCGCACACGTCGCGGACGCCGAGGTCCACAAGGCGCTCGACCAGCTCGCGAAGAAGGACCTGACGCGCGACCAGCAGCGCGAGCTCCTGCAGCGGACCGTGCAGCTCGTCGTCAACAAGCTGCTGCACACGCCGACCACCGCGCTGCGCGCCGCGGGCGCCGACGAGGCGATGGTCCGCGCCGCGATCGTCTGCGAGCTGTTCGGGCTCGAGCCCGCGCACACGCACTCGGAAGACGAGCCGGTTGCGGAAACGGCGGCGACCGAGCAAGCTGCGGAGCGAAAGGCCCAGGCATGAAGCGTCTCGTGATCGCAACCCGTGGCAGCCAGCTCGCGCTCTGGCAGGCCAACCACGTCAAGGCGGAGCTCGAGAAGGTCTCGCCCGGCACCACCGTCGAGCTCAACGTCATCAAGACGACGGGCGATCAGATCCTCGACGTGCCGCTCGCGAAGGTCGGCGGCAAGGGGCTGTTCGTCAAGGAGATCGAGCAGGCGCTGCTCGACCGCACCGCCGACCTCGCCGTCCACTCGATGAAGGACGTGCCCGCCGAGCTCGCGCCCGGCCTCTCGCTCGCCGCGATCTCGACGCGCGAGGTTCCCTGGGATGCCCTGTGCGCCCGCACGCGCACCACGCTGGATGACTTGCCGAAGGGTGCCGTCGTCGGCACCTCGAGCATGCGCCGCCAGGCCCAGCTGCTCGCGCGCCGGCCCGATCTGCAGATCAAGATGCTGCGCGGCAACGTGCCGACGCGCATCCGCAAGCTCGACGAGGGCGAGTTCGATGCGGTCGTGCTCGCCGCCGCCGGCCTCACGCGCCTCGGCATGGCCGAGCGGATCACGCAGGAGCTCGGGCTCGAGACGTCGATCCCGGCGGTCGCGCAGGGCGTGCTCGCGATCGAGACGCGCGACGGCGACGACGAGGTCCGCGAGCTCGTGAAGAAGGCGATGCACGACGACCAGACCGCGCAGAAGGTCGCGGCCGAGCGCTCGTTCCTCGCGAAGATGGGCGGCTCGTGCCAGACGCCGCTCGCCGCGCACGCGATCGCGCTCCCGAAGGATCAGGTGAAGGTCGTCGGCATGTGCGGCATGCCCGACGGCACGCGCATCCTCAAGGCGCAGGTCATCGGCCCGCTCGCCGAGGCCGCCGCGCTGGGCGAGCGCCTGGCCGACGATCTGCTCGCGCAAGGCGCGCGTGAGATTCTCGACGCGACGAAGCTGTAGTCGCGCACACTGTCGGGCATGACGCCCGACGTCGAGATCGGCAGCTGGATCGAGTCCGACGTCCCGCCGCGCCTGGACTCGCTCGGCTGGTCGCGCTGGCACAAGAAGGTCGTCTTCGCGCTCGGCATCACGTGGGTGCTCGATGGCCTCGAGGCGTCGCTGATCGCGAACCTCGCGCCGACGCTGCAGGACCCGCGCACGCTCGGCCTGTCGGCCGCGCAGATCGGCCTGACGAACACCGTCTACCTGGTAGGGCAGGTCGCGGGCGCGCTCGTGTTCGGCGACCTCACCGACCGCCTCGGCCGCAAGAAGCTGTTCCTCGTCACGCTCGCGCTCTACCTCGCCTCGACGGCGCTCTCCGGCCTCGCGCCGAACCTGCCGGTCTTCCTCGCGCTGCGCTTCTTCGCCGGCAGCGGCATCGGCGGCGAGTACGCGGCGATCAACTCCGCGATCGACGAGCTCGTCCCGGCGCGCATACGCGGCACGATCGATCTCGCGATCAACGGCAGCTACTGGGTCGGCATCGCGGCGGGCGCCGGGCTGACGTTACTGCTGCTCGATCCGTCGCTCTTGCCGATCGACCTCGGCTGGCGGATGTCGTTCGGCCTGGGCGCGGTGCTCGGGCTCGTCGTGCTCGTCGTGCGCCGCCACGTGCCGGAATCGCCGCGCTGGCTCTTGCTCCACGGCTACACGAAGAAGGCGCACGACACCGTCGAGGCGATCGAGCGCGAGGTCGGCCGCGAGCCGCACGGCCAGAAGCCGGTGCCCGTCCACGTCTCTGGCGTCGTCGGGCTGCGCTACCTGCTGCACACGCTCATCCATCGCTATCCGCGGCGCACGGCGCTCGGCTTCACGCTGATGTTCAGCCAGGCGACGCTCTACAACGCGATCTTCTTCTCGTACGCCCTCGTGCTGCGCGTGTTCCACGGCGTGGCGCCCGATCGCGTCGGCCTCTACATCGTGCCGGTCGCGATCGGCAACTTCACGGGTCCGCTCGTCCTCGGGCCGCTGTTCGACCGGCTCGGCCGCCGCGTCATGATCTCCGCGACCTACGCCGCGTCCGGCATCCTGCTCGTCATCACCGGCATCCTGTTCGTCGAGGATCAGCTGACCGCGCTGACCCAGACGCTCGCGTGGTCGGTCGTGTTCTTCGTCGCCTCGGCGGCGGCATCGTCGGCGTACCTCACGGTCAGCGAGCTGTTCCCCGTCGAGCTGCGCGGGCGCGCGATCGCGGTGTTCTACGCGTTCGGTACGCTCGTCGGCGCGGGCGCCCCGGTCGTGTTCGGCGCGCTGATCGACGCCAAGAGCCCGATGCAGCTGTTCTACGGCTACCTCGGCGCATCCGTGCTGATGGTCGGCGCCGCCGTCGTCGCGCGGAAGCTCGGCGTCAACGCGGAGCGCCGCTCGCTGGAGGAGCTGCGCGACGACTGAGCGCTTATCGAAGCACCTCGGTATGCGCCGCGTGAAATTTTGCTATGGCACCCACCGCGGCCTACGATTTCGGTGCTGTGACCACCACGCGTCATACGATCTGGGTCGTGCTGCTCGCGAGTGTCGGTTGCGCTTCGCCGATGTCTGCGTTGCGCGCGGATAATCGTCGACTGAATTCGGAGGTGGTCGAGCTGCGCGCCGATCATCGTGCGCAGGATCGAAAGATCCGCGATCTCGAGCACGAGCTCGCCCTCGCGAAGGAGAAGACCGCGAGCGACGCGCCGGTGCCGGTCCTGCCCGTCGAGACGCTGGCGCCGCCCGCGAGCGCGAGCGCCGGCAGCGGGCTCTCGCCGGGCCAGCGCGTCGTCGGTGTCGCCGATGACGGCGGCGAGATCGTCTATGAAGGCGATGCCGCGGCTGGCAAGGTCGCCGTGATCGACGACGAGCCGCGCCGCACGTCGCTCAGCTCCGAGGCCGAGCATCACGCGATCGCGCGGGCCCCGCGCGTGCGTGCGCGTACCAGCGATGCGCTGCCGGCGAACGCGGACGCGGGCGAGGACTATCGCGCTGCCGTCGAGCTCGTGAAGGCCGGCAAGAGCGACGAGGCGATCTCCGCGCTCCACGCGTTCCTGCAGAAGTACCCGCGCAACGACTACGCCGACAACGCCCAGTACTGGCTCGGCGAGACCTACTACGCGCAGAAGGACTACCAGCATGCGCTGGCGGAGTTCCGCGCTACGATCGAGACGTATCCGCGAGGGAACAAGGTGCCGGATGCGCTCTTGAAAGTCGGGTTCTGCTACCAGTCGCTCGGCCAGGCCGACAAGGCGAAGGCCGTGCTGGAGCAGGTCGTGTCGCTGTATCCGAAGACCGAGCCCGCCGCGCTCGCGGCGAAGCGACTGGAGACGCCGTGAAGAAGGCCTTCTTGCTGCTCGTTGTGCTTGCGCCGGCCGTCGCGTCGGCACAGGTCCCCGTGTATCCGAGCGGGACCGTGCCCCAGGCGCCGGTGACGCTCGATCCGGGCAGCGCGCCCGCGCCGCTCCCTGCCGCGCCGCCGCCGCAGCAGCCGGCGCCGCAGAAGCCAAACGTCGTCGTCGTGAAGCCCGACGGCACGGCGCAGGTCGTCGGCGGCGAAGAGGATCAGCCGCACAACTTCTACGTCGGCGGCGAGGACCAGGGCGGCGGCGGCACGCAGGAGCCCGCCGAGGTGCACGCGGGTCCGGTGCCGGAGCTCCACGTCGTTCGCAAGGGCGACACGCTGTGGGACATCTGCTGGTACTACTTCAACGATCCGTGGCAGTGGCCGAAGGTCTGGTCGTACAACCCGCAGATCACGAACCCGCACTGGATCTATCCCGGCGACCTCGTGCGTCTGTTGCCGCGCGGCGTGTTCGCCGGCAACGAGCAGGAGCCGGAGCAGCAGGGCAGTGGCGCGGGCGCGACGCTCGCGCCGGTCGATAACCTCCCCGCGCCGCAGCAGCGCACGGGCGTCGCGCTCAAGCAGACGGCGTTCGTCGAGAAGGCCGAGCTCGACAGCGCGATCACGATCGACGGCGCCGTCGACGAGAAGGAGCTGCTCGGCACCGGCGATAGCGTCTACCTGCGCTACCCGAAGAACAAGGAGCCGAAGGTCGGCCAGAAGTACTCGATCTACGAGCCGACGAAGGCCGTCAAGGACAAGGGCTCGTACGTGCACGTCGTCGGCACGGTCGAGGTCGTCAGCGTCAACAAGGACAAGCGCGCGCGCGGCGTGATCACCGAGTCGAGCCAGGAGATCGAGCGCGGCCTCAAGGTCGGCCCGCTGCTGAAAGAGTTCAAGACGGTCGCGCCGGTGCCGCCGAGCGTCGACGCGCAGGGCACGATCGTCGCGCGCCTCAAGCCGCAGGAGCTGATCGGTCAGGGCGAGCTGGTGTTCATCGATCTCGGCGAGAAGTCGGGCATCGCGGTCGGCAACCGGATGTTCGTCGTGCGCCGCGGCGATGCGTATCCCGGCCGCGCCGAGGTGCTGGTCGGCCAGGACGACCGGCGCTTTCCGGCGCGCTCGATCGGCGAGATCGTCGTGGTCGAGGTGGGTAAGAACATCTCCGCGGGGCTGGTCACGCTGAGCGTCCAGGAGATGGGCACCGGTGACCTCGTGATCATGCAGAAGGCGAAGTAGCGCGCCCCTATATAGATGTAGGGCGGTCGCGCAAGCCCGCGAAATTGTTCGCGCCGACTCGCTGCGACTTGACGGCGCCGGTCCGGGTGGCTAATTCCCTTCCCCTTGTGACGCTCGCTTTGTCCCATCTGGCACCCGGGAGTGATGGTTTCCCGGAGCGGCTCCGCGCTGCGGGCTGGGACCGCGAGCTCACCGTGCGTGGTGTGCTGAGCGCGGGACCGGCGGTCGCGGTGGTCGGTGCACGAGCGGCGACCGGCGATGGCGCGGCGCGGGCTCACGCGATCGGCAAGCACCTCGCGGCCGCGGGCGTTCATATCGTCTCGGGCGGCGCGATCGGCATCGATGGCGCGGCTCACCGCGGCGCGCTCGCCGGCGGCGGCACGACGACCGTCGTGCTCGGCAGCGGCATCGACGTGCTCTATCCCGCACGCCACGCGCGCCTGTTCGATCGGATCGTCGAGCACGGTGGCGCGCTCGTCAGCATGTTCCCGGCCGGCCTCGCGCCGCGCCCCGGCACGTTCCTGCAGCGCAATCCTCTGATCAGCGCGCTCGCCGATCTCGTGGTCGTGGTCGAAGCGGACGTGCGCAGCGGATCGCTGTCGACCGCGCGCGCTGCGAAGAACCAGCAGCGGCTCGTGTGTGCCTGGCCGGGAAGCCGGGGCACGGACCGCCTGCTCGGCCAGGGTGCGGCGCTCGTCGAGTCGCCTGATGATGTGATGCATGCCCTTCGCGGCGCACCGCGCTATCCCGCGCCGGTGGCACTCGATGCCACCGCCGAGGCGATCCGCCGTGCCATCGCGGCGGGCGCCCGAGATGTCGATTCCGTGGTGCGTATCACCGGCTTGCCGGTGCGCGCCGTTCTGCGTGCTCTCCCGTCGATCGAAGCGAGGCAGTCGTGACGAAGAAGGACAACAAGAAATCCAAGAAGCCGGCCGCGAAGGCCAAGGCCGCCGCTGCGACGAAGGAGAAGGCCAAGGCCGCGCCTGCGAAGGCCGCGCCCAAGAAGCCGGAGCCCAAGGCCGCCGAGAAGAAGCCCGCGAAGGCCGTCAAGGGTGGCAAGAAGCCCGAGGTCGTCGAGGAAGAGGTCGAGGCGAAGCCGAAGAAGCCCAAGAAGGTGAAGCCGGGTAGCGCGCTCGTCGTCGTCGAGTCGCCGGCGAAGGCGCGCACGATCAACAAGTACCTGGGCGCGAACTACATCGTGAAGGCGTCGGTCGGCCACGTGCGCGACCTGCCGAAGTCGAAGATCGGCGTCGACCTCGACGAGGGCACGTTCGAGCCCGTGTACGAGGTCATCGAGGGCAAGAAGAAGGTCCTCGGCGAGATCCGCAAGGCGGCGCGCGAGGTCGAGACCGTCTATCTCGCATCCGACCCCGATCGCGAGGGCGAGGCCATCGCGTGGCACATCGCCGAGGAGATCAAGGGCGAGAACAAGAACCTCAAGCGCGTCCTGATCAACGAGATCACGAAGAAGGGCGTGACCGCGGCGATCGCGGCGCCGCGCGAGATCGACATGCACAAGACCGACGCGCAGCAGGCGCGCCGGATCCTCGATCGCCTCGTCGGCTACAAGATCAGCCCGATCCTGTGGAACAAGGTGCAGCGCGGCCTGTCGGCCGGTCGCGTGCAGTCCGTGGCGGTGCGCCTGGTCTGCGAGCGCGAGGAAGAGATCAAGGCGTTCAAGCCCGAGGAGTACTGGTCGGTCGACGCGACGTGCAAGGCGTCGCAGCCGCCGCAGTTCGACGCGCGCATCTGGCGCTGGAAGGGCGAGAAGGCCGAGCCGAAGACCGCGGACGAGGCGAACGCGATCGCGGCCGAGCTGCGCGCCGGTAACGCGGTCGTCAGCAGCGTCGAGAAGAAGGAGCGCCGCAAGAAGGCGCAGGCGCCGTTCATCACGTCCAAGCTGCAGCAGGACGCCGCGCGCAAGCTGCGGTTCTCCGCGAAGCGCACGATGGCGCTCGCGCAGCGCCTCTACGAAGGCGTCGAGCTCGGCGAGGAAGGCCCGACCGGTCTCATCACCTACATGCGTACGGACTCGACGCGTATCTCCGATGACGCGCTGACCGCGGTCCGCGCGCACATCACCGAGACGTACGGCGCGGAGTACCTGCCGGAGACCGCGAACACGTACGGCAACAAGGAGCGCGCGCAGGACGCGCACGAAGCGATCCGTCCCACGCTGATGGAGTGGCCGCCCGAGCGCGTGGCGCAGGCGCTCGCGAATCATCCCGAGGGCCCCGAGCTCGTGAAGCTGTACACGCTGATCTGGCAGCGGTTCGTCGCGTCGCAGATGGTGCCCGCCGTCTACGACCAGACCACGGTCGACATGGACCGCGGTCAGGCCCAGCTGCGCGCGACCGGCCAGGTGATGAAGTTCGCCGGCTACACGAAGGTGTACGAGGTCGCCGAGTCGGATGATCCGAACGCGACCGTCGCCGAGAACGCCGACAAGCTGCTGCCTCCGCTCGAGGTCGGCGAATCGATCGAGCTCCTCGAGGTTCGCCCCGAGCAGCACTTCACGCAGCCGCCGCCGCGGTTCTCCGAGGCGTCGCTCGTCAAGGAGCTCGAGGAGCGCGGCATCGGCCGCCCGTCGACGTACGCCGCGATCATGTCGACGATCGTCGACCGCGGCTACGTCGAGAAGAAGGAAGCGCGGTTCTGGCCGACCGAGCTCGGCATCCTCGTCAACGGGCTGCTCGTCGAGAGCTTCCCGGAGATCGTGAGCTCCGACTTCACGGCGAAGATGGAGAGCGACCTCGACCACGTCGAGGAAGGCAACGAGGACTGGCGCAAGCTGCTCGGCTCGTTCTACGGCCCGTTCAAGAAGGAGCTCGCGAAGGCCGAGACGGAGATGCGCGACGTCAAGCGCGAGGAGATTCCGACCGACTGGACGTGCGAGAAGTGCGGCAAGCCGATGGTCGTGAAGTGGGGCCGCAACGGCAACTTCCTCGCGTGCCAGGGCTACCCCGAGTGCCGCAACACGATGGAGGTCGTCAAGAACCTCGACGGCACGTGGGAGAAGGTCCCGCCCGAGACGACCGACGAGGTCTGCGAGACCTGCGGCGCGCCGATGACGATCAAGCGCGGCCGCTTCGGCTCGTTCCTCGCGTGCACGCGCTATCCGGACTGCAAGACGACGAAGCCGATCTCGCTCGGCGTGAAGTGCCCGCGCCCGGGCTGCGGCGGCCAGATCGCCGAGAAGCGCTCGCGTCGCGGCAAGCCGTTCTACGGCTGCACGAACTGGAAGAGCAAGGAGTGCGACTTCGTCGCGTGGGACAAGCCCATCCCGCAGCCGTGCCCGGTGTGCCAGGCCAAGTTCGTGCTCAAGAAGGAGACCAAGCGCGGCATCACGCTCCGCTGCATGGAGTGCGACTGGCGCAGCGAGGGCGCGGACGAGTCCGAGGAGAGCGCCGCCTGATCACGTGGTGGCTCGCGCTCGCGGGGGCGACGGTGCTCGGCATCGTGGTCCGCGCGCGCGAGTCGCGCCGCCGGCGCGGCGGGAAGTCGGCTCGGCGTGGCGGGAAGTCGTTGCCGCGCGCGACGTTGCAGCGCTGAGCCGCGCTCCCGCGACGCCTGCCCCCGACCTGCGCGATAGTCGGGGCGGAGGGCCGCATGAAGAAGGGTGCAGCGTCGAAGGCGAAGAAGAAGCCGGTCGCGAAGAAGAAGCCCGTGGCGAGGGCCGCCGCGAGGAAGCCTGCCGCGAAGAAGGCGGCCGCGAAGCAGGCGGCCGCGAAGCAGGCGGCCGCGAAGAAGAAGCCCGTGGCGAGGGCGGCCGCGAAGAAGCCTGCCGCGAACAAGCCTGCGAAGGCGCTCGCGAAGAAGCCCGCGGCGAAGGCGAAGCGGGTCTCGACCGTGCCCAGCGAGCACGGCACGCCGCTCGCGACGCACGCCGGCCGCGCGATGATCATCCAGATCCTCGGCGATGCCGAGGCGTTCTTCTTCGACTTCGACCGGCTGGGCGCCGACAAGCGCGCCGAGCTGATCGCCCACCACCTGGCGGCGTGGGACGCGCGCAAGAAGGCCGAGGGCCAGGCGGCCTGGGCGGAGACGTTCGTGCCGGTCGCGCTGCTCGGCGAGTCGATGCCGTCGAGCGTGCGCGAGCGGTTCGATCTGTCGGCGCCGCACGCGGGTGTCGTGCTGTATCACCGGCCGACCGGGGCGCTGCTGCACGGCGCGGGCAAGGAAGAGGCGAAGCTCGCGCTGATGGCGCCCGATATCGAGAGCATCTCGCCCAAGGAGTCGTTCGTGGACGACCTCTTCGACCCGGCCGAGCAGAGCTACTCGGTCGCGATCACGAGCCGCGAGGCCGACGGCTTCACGCGCGCGAACATCGAGATGCTGATGCAGACGGGCGGCGCGGAGCTGGTCTTGGTATAGGGGTGACGTGAGCGAGGAGCCCAGCGGCGGAGAGCGATCGGTCGACGTCACGGTCGTCGGCGGCGGCATGGCCGGCAGCGAGGCCGCGTGGCAGCTCGCCGAGGCGGGGCTGCGCGTCGCGCTGGTGGAGATGAAGCCATGCGCGATGTCGCCGGCGCACCAGAGCCCGCTGCTCGGCGAGCTCGTGTGCAGCAACTCGCTGCGCAGCGATGATCCGGTGGCACCGGCCGGGCTGCTCAAGCAGGAGCTGCGGCGTGCGGGCTCGCTCGTGATCGCGTGCGCCGACCAGCATCGCGTGCCGGCCGGGCAGGCGCTCGCCGTCGAGCGGTTCGGCTTCGCGCGCGCGATCACGCAGCGGCTCGCGCTCCACCCGCGCATCCGCATCGAGCGCCGCCGCCTCGACGACCTGCCGGCGCACCCGGTGATCGTCGCGACGGGCCCGCTGACGGAGGGCGCGCTGGGCGACGTGATCCGCGCCGAGCTCGGCGGCGACCGCATGTACTTCTACGACGCGATCGCGCCGATCGTCGCCGCCGACTCGATCGACTGGGACCACGCGTTCCGCGCGTCGCGGTGGGGCCGCGATGCCGCGCCCGCGTCCGATGCGGTCGGCGAGCCCGCGGGCGACATCGGGGAGGGTGACGAGCCGCGCGCGGCCGGCGGCGATACCGGCGTCGGCGACTACGTCAACTGCCCGCTGAACAAGGCCGAGTACGAGGCATTCGTCGAGGCGGTCAACGCGGGCCGCAAGATCCTGCCGCACGATTTCGAGGAGCCGCGCTACTTCGAGAGCTGCATGCCGATCGAGGTGATGGCGGAGCGCGGCCCGCAGACGCTGCGGTTCGGGCCGATGCGTCCGATCGGCCTGCGCGACCCCCGCACCGGGCACCGGCCGTGGGCGGTCGTGCAGCTGCGCCCGGAGAACCGCTATCGCACGGCGTACAACCTCGTCGGCTTCCAGACGCGGCTCGCGTATCCCGAGCAGCAGCGGATCTTCCAGATGATTCCGGCGCTGCGCAGCGCGGAGTTCCTGCGCTTCGGCTCGATCCATCGCAACACGTACATCGACGCGCCCGCGCGCCTCGGGCCGCACCTCGAGCTGCGCGACCGGCCGAGCGTGCGCTTCGCCGGCCTCCTGACCGGCGTCGAGGGCTACATCGAGTCCGCCGCGATGGGCCTGATGGTCGCGTGGCTGCTCGCGGGCGAGCTGCGCGGCCAGCGCGTCGCTCCGCCGCCTCCGACGACGATGTTCGGCGGCCTCTACAACCACGTCACCGCGCCGCGCGAGGGCAACTACAAGTACGGCCCGACGAACGTCAACTACGGCCTGCTGCCGCCGCTGCTCGGGCTGCGCAAGGACAACCGCAAGCCGCGCATGGCGGAGCGCGCCGCGGCCGACTTCGACGCGTGGCTCGCCGCTCTCGGCCGGCCGCGCGCCGCGTGAGCACGCGCTCGTGCCGCGCACGCCGTAGCGCGCCACGAGCCCAACCCCCGGCGCGCGGTGTAGGCTTGCCGCGTGAAGCGGCTGCTCGGCAAGTTCGCCATCGTCACGGGTGGGTCCAGCGGGATCGGGGCCGCGTGCGCCGAGGCGCTCGCCGAGGAAGGCGCGGCGGTGCTCGCGTGCGGGCGGCGGTTCGCGCCGGGTGACGTGCAGGCGCCCGTGCTCGGCGAGGTCAGCACCGCGCACCTCGATGTCACCGACGAGGCCGAGGTCAAGCGCGTGTTCGATGCACTGCCGCAGGTCGACATCGTCGTGATGTCGGCGGGCACCGGCACGTTCGGGCCGGTCGTCAATTCGAGCGTCGCCGATCTGCGTGCGATGCTCGACGTGCATGTCGTCGGCACGCTGACGTGCGCGCGCGAGGCGCTGCGGCGGATGCAGCCGCGCAAGACCGGGCACCTCGTCGTGATCGGATCGCACGCGGCGCACCACGCGTTCACGGATTGCGGCGGCTACACCGCGGCGAAGGCCGCGCAGCTGGGGCTCGTGCGCGTGATCGCCGCGGAGGCGCGGCCGTACGACGTGCGGGTGACGGCGGTGCTCGCGGGCGCGACCGATACGCCGATCTGGGACGATCGGCCGGGCTTCGATCGCGGCAAGATGCTGAAGCCTGTCGACGTCGCCGCGTTCGTCACCGGCATCGTCACGCATCCAGAGCTGTCGATCGAGGAGGTCACGGTGACGCCGCCCGCGGGCGTCCTGTAAAAACTCGCTCGCGGGGGCGCGCCGGGCGATCCTGGCCGCGTGGACTGGGATGCCGCGCTCGCCGCGTTCGAGCAGTACCTGACCGTCGAGCGCGCGTACTCGCCGAAAACCGTCGAGGTCTACCTGCGCGACGTGCGGGCGCTGCGCGAGCACCTCGCGGGCAAGCGCGGCAAGGATGTTCCGCTCGCGCGGCTGTCGGCGACCGACGTGCGCAGCCAGCTCGCCGCGCTGTTCGGCGTCAACGGCCCGGCGACGATGAGCCGCAAGCTGTCGAGCGTGCGCGCGTTCTGCCGGTTCCTCGTCAAGCGCGGCGTGATCGGGGGCAATCCGGCGGCCGCGATCCGCGGGCCGAAGAAGCCGAAGAGCCTGCCGCGCGCGCTCGATGTCGACGATGCGTTCCGGCTCG
Organism: uncultured Kofleriaceae bacterium; assembly: GCA_964446175.1. Classification (GTDB taxonomy): domain Bacteria; phylum Myxococcota_A; class Polyangia; order Haliangiales; family Haliangiaceae; genus JABFXX01. Next base: position 11,374 of record CAYUNM010000052.1, on the reverse strand, counting down.
TCGAGGCGCCGGGCGCGACGGGGCGCACGAGCCATCGCACGCTGTCGGCGGAGGAGGCGTCGCGCCAGCTGCTGCTCCGGCTGCGCGATGCCGCGATGATGGAGCTGATCTACGCGACCGGCCTGCGCGTCAGCGAGGCGTGCGCACTCGACATCACCGACATCGATCGCGATCGCTATGGCGTGCCGATCGTGCTCGTGCGGCGCGGCAAGGGCGGCAAGTCGCGCGAGGTGCCGCTGCACTCGCAGGCCGATGCGGCGCTCGCCGCGTACCTGCCGGCGCGGCGCGGGCTCGGCGCGACCGACGCGGCGCTGTTCGTCAACGCGATGGGCGAGCGCCTCACGCCGCGCAGCGTGCAGCGCATGGTGCGCGCGTGGTCGATCGCGGGCGGCGTGCACGCGAAGGCGACGCCCCACGGCCTGCGCCATTCGTTCGCGACGCACCTGCTCGACGCCGAGGTCGACCTGCGCTCGATCCAGGAGCTGCTCGGTCACGCGAGCCTCGCGTCGACGCAGATCTACACGAAGGTGTCGCTCGACCACCTGATGAAGGTCTACGACCAGGCGCACCCGCGCGCGAAGAAGAGCTAGGGGCAGCTGGTCGCGAGCGGGCAGGCGGGCCCGCACGTCTGCCAGCAGTCTGGATCGGCGCAACCGGCGGCGCCGTCGCCGTCCGCATCGTCGCCGGGCGTGCACGTCTCGTCGGGCAGGCTGCTCGTCAGCTGGCGCTCGAGGAACACGACGCCGGTCGTCTCGTCGATCTCGATCGCGAGGCGGCCTCGGCCACGCTCGGCCGCGCCGACGAACGCGCCGCTGAACGGCAGCTCCGCGAGCTCGCGGAACGCGCCGCCGCGCCGCTCCCAGAGCTGGCTGCCCGCGCTGCCGTCCTCGGGCACGAACACGAGTGACGCCGTCTGCAGCGCGCTGATCACGGCGTAGCGGCCGCTCGGCGCGAACGCCGACGTCGTCCATTGCGTGCCCGCGAGCTCGACGAGGCCCGTCAGCGTGATGCCGACGACATCGCGCGTCTCCGGATCGAACGCGCCGGCCGTCGGGTTCTGGGGCGGGGCGGCCGCGATCGTCATCAGCGTCGAGTTGCCCGTGCTCGGCAGCATGTACGTGCCGGTGCCGGTGACGCTGACCACGCCGCGGCGCGCGAAGTCGTAGGTCACGGTCGGCACGCTGGTCGCGGCGGCGATCGTGCGCCAGCCGGTGTCGAGTTGGAGCACGCTGCCGTCGTCGTATGCGAGCACGGCCGTGCGCACCGGGTCGTAGACGAGCGACGCGGCGCTGCCGACGTGCGTCGGCGAGACCTTCTGCCAGCTGCCGTTCCACGCGTACGTGCCGGAGCCGAGGTCGCTCTGGACGATCGCGTCGCGGCCGATGTCGTACGTCATCGGGCCCGTGCCCGCCGGCTGCACGATCGGATGTGCGACGACCATCGAGCCCGCGATGTCGAGCACGTCGGTGAGCCGACGCCCGGCGCCGTCGGTACCACCGGCGACCCCAACGACGTGCCGCGCCGCATCCCACCACGCGACCGCGCCCGCGCGCGCGGGGATGCGGACGCCGGTGTCCTGCCACGCGGTGCCCGTCCACGCGAAGACCTCCGGCCGCGCCGCACTCGAGGAGTCGAGGCCGCCGATCGCCAGGATCTGGTGGCGATCGCCGTCGTAGACGAGCGCGTGCGCGCTGCCGAGCGGCTGGGCCGGCGGGCCCAGTGTCCAGCTCGCGCCATCGAAGCTCCACGTCTGCGCCGGGATCGCCTCATCGACCATGGCCGTGCCGCGCTGTGCATCGAAGGCGGCGTGAATCGGCGGCGTCGGCGTGAACGGGGCGATGTCGATCGTCGACCACGTGCCGGCCTTCAGATAGCCGTAGTGGGTCGTGCTGAGCCACAGCACCCCGTGGCGCACCGGATCGTAGACGGTCGTCTGGAGATCGTCGGTCGGGGGAGCGCCGGCCTGCGCGACCTCGGTCCACTGCGTGCCGTCCCACTCCGCGACGACGAACGTGCTGCCGCGCTTGCCGATCGCGACGACGCGCATCCGATCCTCGTCGTACACGGCGCTCTGCCACGCGTCGGCGGGCGGCACGAGCGCGGCGGGCGTGCTCCAGGCGGCGCCGTCCCACAGCCACGCGACGCGTCCGCCGACGAGCACGAGCTTGCCGTGCGCGGCATCGAACGCCGACGTCGCGGGGATGCGCTCGAGGATGCCGGGCTCGATCGTCCACTGCGCGGTCTCGAGCTGGCAGCGCGAGTTGCAGCCATCGTGCGAGGCGAGGTTGCCGTCGTCGCAGGCCTCGCCGAGTGCGCCGTCGAGCGCGCCGTTGCCGCACTGCTCGTTCGATCGGCAATCCGCGGAGCAGCCGTCGCCGCCGACGTGGTTGCCGTCGTCGCACTGCTCGCCTGCCTCGACGACGCGGTTGCCGCAGCCGGGCACGAGGCACACGCCGTCGAAGCACGCGCCGTCGAGCGCGGCCGCGTGGCAGGCCGTGCCGTCGGGCAGTCCGGCGCACGCCGTCAGCTGGTCGGGCGCCGCACAGCCGTGATGCGCCACGTCGCACACGCGCCCGGCGGGGCACGACGTGCCGTCATCGCACGCCGTGAGGTGGTCCTCGATGCAGCCGGCGAGCAGCAGCGCCGCCCCGATCAGCCAGCCTCGCATGGATGCATTCTATGCTACGACCTGCCCGTGAAGCCCGACATCCACTCGACCACGATCCTCTCGGTGCGCCGCGGCCCGCACGTGGTCGTGGCCGGCGACGGGCAGGTCACGCTGGGCAACCAGGTCGTCAAGGGCGGCGCGCGCAAGGTCCGCCGGCTCGGCGAGGGCAGGGCGCTCGGCGGGTTCGCCGGCTCGGCCGCCGACGGCATGGCGCTGTTCGAGCGCCTCGACGACAAGCTCCGCGAGCAGCGCTCTCCGCTGCGCCGCGCGGCCGTCGAGCTCGCGAAGGAGTGGCGCATGGACCGCGCGCTGCGCCGGCTCGAGGCGATGCTCGTCGTCGCCGATGCGGAGAGCACGTTCATCCTCTCGGGCTCGGGCGACGTGATCGAGCCCGACGACGGCGTCTGCGCGATCGGCTCCGGCGGCGGGTTCGCGCTCGCCGCGGCGCGCGCCCTGCTCACCGCGACCGAGCTGCCGCCGCGCGCGATCGCCGAGCAGGCGATGAAGATCGCGGCCGACATCTGCATCTACACGAACACGTCGCTGACGATCGAGGAGCTGCCATGAGCGACCTCACGCCGGCGAAGATCGTCACCGAGCTCGATCGCTACGTCGTCGGGCAGCGCGAGGCCAAGCGCGCGGTCGCGGTCGCGCTGCGCAATCGCTGGCGCCGCCAGCAGGTCGAAGGCGACCTGCGCGACGAGATCGCGCCGAAGAACATCATCATGATCGGCCCGACCGGCGTCGGGAAGACCGAGATCGCGCGCCGGCTCGCGCGCCTCGCGAAGGCGCCGTTCCTCAAGGTCGAGGCGAGCAAGTTCACCGAGGTCGGCTACGTCGGCCGCGACGTCGATTCGATCGTCCGCGATCTCGTCGAGGTCGCGGTCAAGCTCGTGCGCGACGAGGAGGCCGGCAAGGTCCGCCCGCGCGCCAAGGAAGCCGCCGAGGATCGCCTGCTCGATCTGCTGCTGCCGCGCGGCGGCCGCACGCTGACCGGCGAGTCGGACTCGACGCGCGAGAAGCTGCGCACGATGCTGCGCGAGGGCAAGCTCGACGACCGCGAGGTCGAGGTCGAGATCACCGACGACGCGAACCCGTTCATCAACGTGCTCGGCGGCCAGCCCGGCATCGACGAGAGCGCACTCTCCGGCCTCAAGGACATGTTCGGGCAGTTCGGCCGCAAGACGAAGCGCCAGAAGCTCAAGGTCCCGCAGGCGTGGCAGGTGCTGACCGCGCAGGAGACCGAGAAGCTGATCGATCAGGAAGCGGCGACGCGCGAGGCCGTGCGGCGCGCCGAGAACGCCGGCATCGTCTTCATCGACGAGATCGACAAGATCGCGACGCGCAGCGATCGCGCCGGCGTCGACGTCTCGCGCGAGGGCGTGCAGCGCGACCTGCTGCCGATCGTCGAGGGCTCGACCGTCACCACGAAGTACGGCCCGGTGAAGACCGACCACGTGCTCTTCATCGCAGCGGGCGCGTTCCACATGGCGAAGCCGAGCGACCTGATCCCCGAGATGCAGGGCCGCTTCCCGATCCGCGTCGAGCTGCAGCCGCTGCTCGCCGAGGACTTCGTCCGCATCCTCACCGAGCCGACGAACGCGCTCACCCGCCAGTACGCCGCGCTGCTGCAGACCGAGGGCGTGACGATCCAGTGGACCGACGACGCGATCGCCGAGATCGCGCGCATCGCCGCCGACGTCAACAAGCGCACGCACGACATCGGCGCGCGCCGCCTGCACACGGTGCTCGAGCGTCTGCTCGACGATCTGCTCTACAACGCGCCCGACATCGGCGCGCAGACGATTCCGATTACGCCTCAGTATGTGCGCGAACGGCTTGGCGCTTTGGTCGCCGACGAAGACCTAACTCGCTACATCCTTTAGTGGTAAACCCGACGGGGTGATGACCCAAGCCGACCTCCTGGCGCTCGCTGACAAGGTTCTCCTCAAGAACAACAAGCCGCAGCCGATCGTGCTCTCCAAGGGCAAGGGCTGCGAGGTCTGGGACGTCGCCGGGAACCGCTACCTCGACATGACCGCCGGCATCGCGGTCTGCGGCCTGGGGCACGCGCATCCCGAGTTCACGCGCCGCGTGCAGGCGCAGCTCGAGCGCCTCGTTCACATCTCGAACCTCTACTACAACGACCAGCAGATCCAGGCGGCGAAGGCGATCGTCGATCGGTCGTTCGCGGACCGCGTGTTCTTCTGCAATTCGGGCGCGGAAGCGAACGAGGGCGCGCTCAAGCTCGCGCGCCGCTATCAGTCGGTCGTCGCCGGTCACCCGCAGCGCACGAAGATCATCTCGACGCACGGCAGCTTCCACGGCCGCACGTTCGCGACCGTCGCGATCACCGGGCAGCCGAAGTACCGCGAGGGCTTCGGGCCGCTCGTCGAGGGCGTCGAGCACATCCCGTACGGCGATCTCGATGCGGCCGCGAAGGCGCTCGAGGGCCGTCACGCGTGCTGCATCATCGTCGAGCCGATCCAGGCCGAGGGTGGCATCGTCGTGCCGCCGCCGGGCTATCTCGCGGGGCTGCGCCGGCTATGCGACGACACCGGCACGATCCTGATCTTCGACGAGGTGCAGACCGGCGTCGGGCGCACCGGCAAGCTGTTCGGCCACGAGCACGACGACGTGACGCCGGATGTGATGACGCTCGCGAAGGGCCTCGGCGGCGGCGTGCCGATCGGCGCGGTCGCGATGACCGAGAAGGCGGCGCAGGGCCTGACGCAGGCGGCGGGCGGCGCGGTGCCGCACGCGACGACGTTCGGCGGCAACCCGCTCGCGTGCGCGTCGGCGATCGCGGTGCTCGAGATCATCGATGCGGAGGGCCTGCTCGAGCGCGTCACGCAGAGCGGTGAGTACCTCGGCGCGAAGCTCGCCGAGCTGGTCAAGGAGTTCCCCGGGCACGTGACGGGCACGCGCGGGCGCGGCCTCTTGCGCGGCGTCGTCGTCGCGGGCATGCCGGCGCAGGTCACGTCGAAGGCGCGCGAGAAGGGCATGCTGCTCTCGGTCGCCGGCAGCAACGTCGTGCGGTTCGCGCCGCCGTTCGTCGTCGAGCGGCCGCAGCTCGACGAGGCCGTGTCGATCTTGAAGAGCGTCCTCGCCGAGGGCGCGGGGAAGGCGTCGTGAAGCCGCGCGGGTTCCTGACGCTCGGCGATGTTCCCGTCGAGCTGTGGCCCGGGCTGTTCGATCGCGCCGCGTACCTCAAGGCGAATCGCAACCAGAAGACGCTCGCCGGCAAGAGCGTCGCGCTCGTGTTCGAGAAGGCGTCGACGCGCACGCGCGTGTCGTTCGAGGTCGGCGTGTTCGAGCTCGGCGGCCATGCCGTCGTGCTGACGTCGCAGGGCAGCCAGATCGCGCGCGGCGAGCCGATCGAGGACACGGCGCGCGTGCTCAGCGGCTACTGCCAGGGCATCGTGCTGCGCACGTTCGGTCAGGAGCGCGTCGCGATGCTGCAGCGCCACGCGAGCGTGCCGGTGATCAACGGGCTCTCCGACCAGCACCACCCGTGTCAGGTCGCGACCGACCTGTTCACCGTGCGCGAGAAGCTCGGCCGGATCGAGGGCCTGCGCTACGCGTGGATCGGCGACGGCAACAACATGGCGAACTCGTGGATCGAGGCCGCCGGCCTGTTCGGGCTCGAGCTCGCGCTCGCGTGCCCCGAGGGCTTCGGCCCCGATGTCGACGTGCTGCGCGCCGCGCGCGACCGTCAGGCGACGAGCGGCAAGGGCTCGATCACGATCGGCAGCGATCCCAAGGCCGCGGCCGCCGGCGCGCACGTGATCTCGACCGACGTGTGGGCGTCGATGGGACAGGAGGCCGAGGCGGCCGCGCGGGTGAAGGCGTTCGCCGGCTACTGCGTCGATGGCGCGCTCGTCAAGCTCGGCGCTCCCGATGCGATCGTGCTGCACTGCCTTCCCGCGCACCGCGGTGAGGAGATCACCGGCGACGTCCTCGACGGACCGCACTCGCTGGCGTGGGTTCAGGCGGAGAACCGCCTCCACGTCGGCAAGGCCATCCTCGAGCACGTAATTGTTGATAGAGTTTCGGGGTGAGCTCCGTACCGGGCGAGATCGCGGGACTCGGGTCGTCCGCGATGAAGCTGCGGGTGAGCCCCGGGTTCGATCCGCTCAAGGCGCAGGTCGGACCGGAGGAGTACTTCGTGCTGTCGCGCATCGACGGCATGCTCACGATGCGCGAGGTGCTGCTCCAGACCGGGCTCCCGGTCGATCGCGGCATCCAGATCCTCACCAAGCTGCGCTCGATCGGCGCGCTGCTGCTCCCGGGCGAGACCACCGCGCCCGCGCCCGGAGCGCTGCCGCCGCGCGCACCGCGAGGTGACGTGAGCGCCACCCCGGCGAGGCCGCTGACGCCGCCGCGCGGCATCGGCATCCCGCCTCCGCGGATCACGAGCGTGCCGGCGATCCCGCCGATCGGCACGCGACCGGCCGCCCCGCTGCATCCGGCGCCGCCGCGCGATCACTACGATCCGCCGACGCTGACGAAGGCCTCGTCCGTCGCGGTCGACGCGCCGACGAGCCGCCTCCCGCCGAACCTCAAGGACGTCACGCTCGACGGCCCGACGCTCCGGCGCACACCGGAGCAGCGCGACGCGGAGGCCAACGTCGTGCTGCCGCGGCCGAGCGAGGCCGAGAAGAAGGCGCTCGCCGAGACGACGGACCTCTCGCACGCCGAGAAGATCCGCATCCTCGCGATGGCGCGGCTCGTCGACGGTCAGGACCCGTGGGCGCTGCTCGGCGTCGAGAAGGGCGTCAACGACAAGACGCTCAAGCGCGCCTACTTCAAGCTCTCGAAGGACATCCACCCCGACCGCTTCTACGGCAAGCAGCTCGGCAGCTTCGGCGACCGTCTCGCGATGGTGTTCGAGGCGGTGAGCCGCGCGTACGCGAAGCTGACGACGCCCGAGAAGAAGTCGACCGGCCACACCGGCGTGCAGCCGGCGATCGGCAGCGAGCAGCCGCAGACGCCGCAGGAATACGGCAGCGAGCTGTTCGAGCGCGCCTGCGCACTCGAGGTCTCCGGCGACGCACTCGGCGCGATGAAGCTGTTCGCGGCGGCGGTGCGGATCGATCCGCACACGCGCTACCTGCGGCGCGCGGCGAGCTGCGCGCTCGCGGCCGGCCAGCCGAAAACGGCGGTCGAGTACGCGAAGAAGGCGCAGTCGCAGGCGCCCGACGATCCGTCGAGCGCGCGTCTCCTGGCGGCCGCGTTCCGCGCCGCCGGCAAGCTCGCCGACGCCGAAGAAGTGCTGGTGATGGCGATGGCGCTCAAGAGCGAGAACGACGTGCTGACCGCCGAGCTCCGCAACGACCTCGCCGAGGTTCGCCGCCAGATCGCCGCGGCCGATCGGTAGCGCCGCAGCCGCGTCTGCGAGCGCCTCAGTGCGTCGTGTCGCCGTAGACCTGGATCGCGCGCCTGCCGTTCAGCGTGAACGTGCAGGTGAAGCCGTCGGCGGAGACCGAGTCACAGTTCGACCACCTCGGTAGCGTGTTCCAGCGGTACGGCGCGAAGTCGGGCGGTGGGAGGTGCGCGACCAGGTCCACCCGCGTCAGCGTCTTCAGCGTGCCCGGGCAGGTCGTGCCAGGGCTCTGCGACGACTGACACTCCGCCGACTGGTTCGTCGCGGCCAGGTACGTCACGTCGAACGGGAGCCCGTTCGCGGTCACGGTCGTCGCGGTGACCGTGTACGTGTACGAGGTGTGCAGCCACGTTGCCGATGCGCTCGTATCGCCCGTGATGTCGACGTAGCAGGTCAGCGTCTGCCCGTAGCTGCTGCACGCGCCGCCCCAGCCGGCGAACAGGATGTCGGCGTTGCCCGCCATCGCCGTCAACCGGATCTGATCGCCGTACGTCACGCCGAACGTCGTGCTCGCGCTGTACACGGTCGTGCCGCCCGGCGTGGTCACCGTGACGTTGCCCTGGATGTCGCCGAGCAGGCTCAGGTTGAACTTGTACGTGATCGCCGAGAACCCGACGCGCACGCTGCGCGCCTGGTCCATCGTCACCGTGCACGGCAGCGTCGTGCAGTCGCCGCCGACGGCCGACAGCTGGTGGCCGGCGTCGGGCACCGCGTCGAGCCGGACCATCTGGTTGTAGTCAAAGTCGTGCGTGCACGTCGCGCCGCTGCACGAGATGCCGGCGGGCGTCGACACGACGGTGCCACCGCCGCTCGCGCTCACCGTCAGCGTCTCCGGGTTCGCGTCGAAGTTGGCGCTGACCGCGTGGTTCGCCGTCATCGTGACCGTGCAGGTGGGCATGCCTGCGCAGTCGCCGCCCCAGCCGGTGAACGTCGAGCCGGTCGCCGCCGACGCGGTGACCGTCACGGGCGTGCCGTAATCGTACATTCCAGCACCACTGACCGTGCCCATGCCGGTGCCGGTCGTCGACGTCGTGAGCGTGAAGCGCTGCGGCGCGAACGCGGCGACGACGTTCTTGCTGGCCGTGAGATCGAGCGTGCAGGTCGTCGTGCTGCCGCTGCAGTCGCCCATCCAGCCCGTGAAGTTCGCGCCCATGTCAGGTGCGGCGGTCAGCGTCACCGGAGTGGCCGAGAAGTCAGTGGCGCAGCCGGAGCCGCAGTCGATGCCCGTCATGTTCGACGTGACGGTGCCGTTGCCGGTCTTCGTGACGGTGACGTGGGCGATGCCCGTGCCCGACAGCGTCGCGGAGTCGGAGCCGCCGGGTGAGCCCGTGACGACGAGCGTCGCCGGCTTGCTGCCGACGGTCGTCGGGTGAAACGTCACGCCGACGCTGCAGGTCGCGTTCGGAGCGAGCGGCGCGTTGCACGTCGTCGAGGCGATCGCGTACGCGCCGGCCGTCCCCGTGATCGACGGCATCGGCGTGCCGGTCGCGACCTGGCCAGTGTTCTTCACGGTGAACGTCGCCGTCGTCGGCGTGCCGTCGATCAGCCGCGGGTTGAAGGCGTGGCTCGCCTGGACGATATCGAGCGCGCCAGGCTGGAGCCCGTTGCCCATCACGTTGCGCGTGAGCTCGCCCCCCGGCGTCGCCGCGATGTGCACGGTCGCCATCGAGATGCCGGCCGCGCCCGGCGTGAACGCGATCGCGAACGTGCAGGTCGCGTGCTTGGCGAGCGTGATGCCGCTGCACGTGTTGTCGGAGACCGCGAACCCACTCGCCGTCGGGTCGACGATCACGCCGAGCGTGCCCGACGTCTCGTCGCCGTCGTTGGAGATCGTGTAGCTGACGCTCGAGCTCGGCTGGCCGACGACGACGTCACCGAAGTCCGTGTCGGCCGGCGTGCCGGAGAGCATCGCCGGGCTGACGTACGCGTCCGGCGACGCGTCGACCGCCGCATCCGCCGGCGTCGCATCGGGCGTATGGCGCACCGGATCGCCCGAGCACGCCGCCATCGCCGCCGCCGCCACTGACAACACCGCAACCTTCGTCGACTTCATGTGGGCCGGTGCTTACTACGGAATACACCGGTCCGACCTTCCTATTTTCGTCGGCGGCCGTGCTGAACGAAATCAGCGAGTTACTGGTAGCGCGTGTCGCCGCTGACCGTGATCGCACGCCTGCTGTTCAGCGTGAACGTGCACGTGAGGCCGTCGGCGGAGACCGCGTCACAGTTCGTCCAGGTCGGCGGCGTGTTCCACTGGTACGGCGCGAAGTCGGGCGGCGGGACGTGCGCGACGAGCTTCACTTGCGACAGCGTCCGCAGGTTGCCGCCGCAGCTCGTGCCGGGCGCCTGCGATGACTGACACTCCGCCGTCTGATTGGTCGCCGCCTCGTACGTCACGTAGAACGGGAGTCCGTTCGGGCCGAACGTTGTTGCGGTGACCGTGTACGGATACGACGTGCGCAGCCATGTCGCCGACGCGCTCGTGTCGCCGGTGATGTTGACGGTGCACGTCAGCGTCTGTCCGAAGCTGCTGCACGCGCCACCCCAGCCCGCGAAGAGGATGTCGGCGTTGCCGGCCATCGCCGTGAGCTTGACCGTATCGCCGTAGGTCACGGGGAACGCGGTGCTCGCCGTGTACTGGGTCGTGCCCTTCGGCGTGGTCACCGTGACGTTGCCCTGCATGTCGCCGAGCAGGCTCAGGCTGAACCGGTACGTCAGCGGCGCGAACTGAACGCCGACGCTGCGGGCCTGGTCCATCGTCACCGTGCACGGCAGGCTCGAGCAGGCGCCGCTCACGGACGTGAGCTGATACCCGGTGGCCGGCGTGGCGTCGAGTTTCACCAGCTGGCCGTACGCGAAGCTGTGCGAGCAGGTCGCGCCGGTGCACGAGATGCCGGCCGGCGACGAGACGACCGTGCCGCCCGTGCCGGCGGTGACCGTCAGCGGCTGGTCGAGCTCGAAGTTCGCGCTCGCGCTGTGGTTCGCATACATCGCGATCGTGCACTGATTGCCGGCCGTGCCTTGGCAGTCACCGCCCCAACCGGTGAACGTCGACCCTGCTGCCGGCGTCGCCGTGAGGACCGCGTTCTGGCTGTACGTGTAGGTGCCGCCGCCGCTGACCGAGCCGCTGCCGCCGCCGGTCGTGGACGTCGTCATCGTGAACTGCTGCGCGGTGAACGTCGCGGTGACGTTGCGGTTGGCCGTCATCACGACGCTGCACGTGCCGGTGCTGATGCTCGCGCCCGCGCAATCGCCGCCCCAGCTAGCGAGCTGCCAGCCGGTGGCAGGGGTCGCGGTGATCGTGATGGGCGTGGTGTTGT
>CAYUNM010000051.1:0-58784 GCA_964446175.1 uncultured Kofleriaceae bacterium | reverse complement strand
CGGTGTGCTCGATCCGGCGGAAGTCGAGAAGCTGGCCGCGGCGATCCACGCCGCCTGCTGACGTCAGACGTGCGGCTCGAGCGCCGCTCGCGGCGAATAGCCAGCGCGGTGCAGGACGAGGCGTGTGCCCGGCGCGAGGCGATGACGAGGCCGGCCGGAATGTCGAGCTCTCCGCCATCCGCGATGTGCACGCGTACGTCACGCGTGAGGCCATGAGACCGCCCGAGGGAGACGGCGATCGCGATCTCGCCGGGGCGCGATCGACGGCGCGGCGCATCGCGTGGGCACCGGCATCGCCACTGCGGCATTATATGTCGCGTGAGGTCGGTCGCTGCAGGCGTGATCGTGATGAACGGCCCGCGCATCCTCGCGTTCGCGCGCTACGACAAGCCGGGCCTCGCGTTGCCGTGCGGGCTCGTCGAGGCGGGCGAGGACACCGCGGCGGCCTCGCTGCGCGAGGCACGCGAGGAGACGGGCCTCGAGCTCGCGCTCGTCGACACGCCGCCGTTCGTCGGCTTCGACACGCGCGGCGGGAAGCTCGTGCACACGTACCTCGCCACGGTCGCTGGCGGGGCGCTGCGCGACGAGGCGATCGGCGAGGGGCGGCCGTGCTGGGCGAGCGTTCGCGAGGTCGCGGTCGGGCCGTACTGGCACTACAACCGCCGCGCGCTGCGGCACTTTCAGATTCGCGTTCCGCTCGCCGGCAAGTTTCATAGCCACATCACGATCGAGGCGGGCTCGCTCGCCGAGGCGGAGCGGGCGGCGAAGCTGACGTACGGCAAGCTGACCGTCATCGAGCTGAGCCGCGGTGAGCGCGCGCAGACCGACTACATGATCACGCATCACTACGAGACCGGGAGCCGTGGGCTCGAGGATCAGGCAGACATCGAGGCGCTGCTGAGGTCGCGCGAGAAGCTGCTGCAGGACTCGGGCGTGCGCGTGACGCGCCTCAAGCTCGAGTACGACGCGACGCACGGCAACGTGACGCCGCAGGATGCGGAGCTCGCCGTCGCGCAGGGCATCTATACCGAGGTCCACATCAGGTGCGTCGTCGACGAGGGCGAGCGTGCTGCGCTCGTCGCGGCGGCGGCCGCGGCCGGCTGGCATCCGTCGCGAAACGCGTTTGCCCAGGTCGCGGAGGGACTCGTGCAGTTCGTGAACCGGCGGTTCTACGGCGTCACGCGGCTTGCGGAGGTCGACCAGGCCGTCGACGCGCTCGTGCCGCAGCTGCTCGCGGTCGCGCGCCTCGTCGAGATCAAGTACGAGGTCGCCGTGTACGATTCGAACGGCGCGCAGGACGCGTGGTGGGCAGGCGCGTGAGCGGGCGATCGTGCGTCAGCGCCGCGCGTCGCGCGTGAGCATGCGGCCCATCGCGCGGTACTCGCTGCGCGCGGCGCGCTGCAGGTGGTGCATGCCGATCGAGACGCCTTCGTCGGCGGCCATGAACGCCGCGGTCAGTGTCGCGTTGCGGATGTTGGCGCCCGTCATCGCGCCGAACTGCTCGGCGAGCACGCGCACGTCGATGTCCGCGGCGAGCGGGGCGCCCACATCGAGCATCGCGCGCCAGAGCTTCGCGCGCTCTTCGGCCTCGGGCGCGCCGAACACGACGTGGCTTGCCAGGCGGCGGCGGAGCGCGGGGTCGATGCTGGTGTCGAGGTTCGTCGTGAGGATCACGATACCGCCGAAGCTCTCGACGCGCTGGAGCAGGTAGTTGACCTCGAGGTTCGCGTAGCGGTCGACCGCGGACTTGACCTCGGCCGAGCGCTTGGCGAAGAGGGCGTCGGCCTCGTCGAACAGGAGCAGGGCATGGCCGGCCTCGGCGGCCTCGAAGACCTTCGCCAGCTGCTTTTCGGTCTCGCCGATCCACTTCGAGACGATGCGCGAGAGATCGACCTGGTACATCTCGAGCTGCAGCTCGCGCGCGATCAGGCCGGAGACCATCGTCTTGCCGGTGCCCGGCGGGCCGGAGAACAGGGCGGCGACGCCTGCGCCTCGCGCGAGCTTCTTGCGGAAGCCCCAGCCGTCGAGGACGGCGTGCGCGTTGCGGACGCGGCCGACGAGCGCGACCACGTCGTCGAGCGTGTCGGGCGGCAGGACCAGCTCGTCCCAGGTCTGCGTGATCTCGACGCGCTTCGCGAGCTCGCCGAGCTTCTCGGCGATGTTGTCCTGCACACCGGCGGTGAGTGATTCGAGCGTAGGGGTCGACGAGCGATGGCGGGCGGAGCGGGCCGCCGCGAAGATGCCGCCGGCGCCAAGGGCGTAGCGATGCGCGACGAGGTCGAGCTCGGCTTCGTTCGGCGTCTCCCCCAGAGCATCGATCCATAGGTCGCGGCGCGTCGCGGCGTCCGGCAGCGGCCAGCGCGCGCGGACGACCATGCGGCGCTCGGCGCGCAGCTCGACGTTCGGCGCGCTGGTCGTGATCACGGCGGGGCCGTCGAGCGCGTCGAGGGCGAGCACGAGTGTGTTCTTCGTCTCCTCGTCGAGCTTCGCCCACAGCTCGTCGAGGTTGGCGATCACGGGCATCACGTCGAGCAGGAGCGCCTCGCGGCGAAGGGCGGCGAGCACCAGCTCGGCGCGGCGGGGGGCGACGCGCGAGAAATCGACTGCCAGGACGCGCCGCGGTGCGGCGGCGAGCGCGACGGCCGTCCGCCGGCCGGAGCCCGCGGCGCCCTCGAGGAGGACCGTTGCGGGCGTCGTTGCGGCGATCCAGCCGTGCAGCGATTCGAGTACGGTGCGTTGTTCGTGAGAGTGGCGCAGCACGCCGAGCGGGACGATGCCCCCGGTGGCGGCGATGTCGGGATCGATCGTGTCGTCGCCGAGCAGGTACTGGATGACGCGGACGCTCGTCGTCCACGGCGTCATGACGTCGTACGGCTCGGGGCCCATCGCGGTGACGATTCCGCTCATGCGCAGGCGGTGGCGACCGTCGAGGAGGTCGAGGAGCGCGCGGCTCCGAGCAAACGGGAGCTCCCGCCACGCGATGTGCTGGGCGAGGCTGACGCCTCCGCGAGCTTCCGGGCCGAACACGACGCGCGCGTTCGCGTTGATCGACGGCTCGGCCGCGCGCGCGACGATCGACCACAGCAGCTCGATCTCGTCATCCGAGAGGCCGAGCGCGAGCCCGAGTGTCTGGGCCCGCGAGCCGGGCGTCGCTGTGAGTGACTCGGGCAGAGGTGGGACGTGCTCGGGATCGGTCAGGCGCACGGCGATCCGCGCCGCCGATTGCGCTATGAGGCCTACCCACCGCTCGAATTCGGACGCCGCATCCATTTCGGGCCTATCCTGCACCAGGATCGGTTGCGAATTGCTCGTGCGAGAGACTCGCGTAAGCGTGTGATCCAATTGGCCATCGGCGTTGTAACGGCCGGGCCGGGGACGTAGCATCTCCGCTGCGAGGCTCGGGTGGTTGCGGCCGAGCGTTCGCGACCGGGATCCATGGCCGACCTGCCTTCTCTTCTCGCCGTTTTCGAGCACGACCCCGATGATGCCCACACGCTCGAAGCGTTGGGCCAGGCAGCGCGCGGCGCGCCAGCGGATCAGCGAGCGACGCGGCTCGCGGCGGCGCGGAAGTCGCTCGCGGCGAAGGGGCGGCCGGATGCGGTGGTCGCGCTGCTCGATGTCGAGCTGGCCGCGACGCCCGATGGCGGGCGCAAGGCGGACCTGCTGATCGAGAAGGGCATGGCGCTCGACGGCGAGCTGCTCGATGTGGCGGCGGCGCGGGCGGCGTTCGGGCACGCGCTCGAGCTGCGCAAGGGCGACGCGATGGCAACCGAGGCGCTCGAGGAGATCGACGTCGCGGAGAAGAACTGGAAGAAGTTCGCGGCGAAGTACCTGAAGGAAGCGGCGGACTCGACGGATCGGTCGCTCGCGACGAGCTTGTTCGTCTCGGCGGCGGAGTGTTACGTGCGGTTCGAGCCGGAGGCGATCGAGGCGGAGGCGCACCTGCGCAAGGCGCTCGACGTCGATCCGAAGAACGGCAAGGCCGCGTTTCATCTCGTGCGGCTGCTGCGCAAGGCGCAGCGGTGGGACGAGCTGGGGAAGCTGCTCGCGGATCGCGCGGAGCGCGCGGCGACGAGTGACGAGAAGGTCGCGGCGCTGATCGCGCTGCACGAGCTGGCGAAGGGGCCGCTCGGCGATCCGCCTCGCGCGGAGCAGTCGATCCGGCGCGTGCTCGCGATCGATCCGGCGCATCCGCGCGCGCTGCGGATCGTGACCGATGCGGCGGCGGCGGCGAATGACTGGCCGGCGGTGGTCGCGGCGTACCAGGCGGCGCTCAAGGCGCGGCGCGAGGGCGATGATCTGGGCATGTTGCTGCAGGTCGCGATGGTGCTGTGGAAGCACCTCGGCGATCTCGACGGCGCGGAGGGCTACTTCCAGCGGATCCGCAAGGTCGATCCGGCGCACCCGGCCGCGCTCGACTTCTATCGCGCGTACTACACGGCGAAGGGCGACACGGGGAAGCTGATGTCGCTCTTGAAGCAGGCGGAGAAGGGCGCGCGGCCGCGGAGCGACAGCGGCGAGCACAAGTCGCTGAGCGTCGAGATCGCGCAGCTCGCGGAGCAGCAGAACAACCCGGAGAAGGCGATCGAAGCTTGGAAGCAGCACCTGCGCCAGGACCCGACGAGCACGGATGCGCGGGCGGCGCTCGCGCGGCTGTATCGCAAGACCGAGAAGTGGAACGCGCTGCTCGACCTGATGAAGGACGAGATCGAGCGGCTGCCCGAGGGCGATATCGCGGGGCGCGTCGCGAAGCTGTTCGACGTGATCGAGATCTATCGCGATCGGCTGCGGCTCGACGTGATGGTGATCAACACCTACAACGCGATCCTCAAGCTCGATCCGGAGAACGCGCGTGCGACCGACGAGCTGGCGGCGAAGTATCGCGCGCTCGGCCGGTGGAACGATCTGATCGCGATCCTGACGAAGAAGTCGGAGAGCGCGGGCGTGCCCGATGGCGAGCGCGTGAAGCTGCTGCGCGAGGTCGCGGATCTGTGGTCGGAGCGGTTCGGCAACTTCGCGAACGCGATCAAGCCGCTCGAGCGAGTCGTCGAGCTCGCGCCGACGGACACCGATACCGTCAACCGGCTCAAGGAGATCTACACGAAGCGTCGCCAGTGGCGGCAGCTGATCGATCTGATCGGGAAAGAGGCGGCGCCGCTGCCGGCGGCGGAGCGGCGGGCGAAGCGCATGGAGATGGCGCGGCTCGCGGCCGAGCGGCTCGGCGATACGCGGCTCGCGATCGAGATCTACAACACGATCCTCGCGGAGACGGAGGATCATGCCGAGGCGCTCGCCGCGCTGTCGTCGCTGTACGAGCGCGAGAAGCGCTACCTCGCGTACGCCGAGATCATGCATCGCCAGCGCGCGGCGCTGAAGGGCAAGGAAGCGATCGCGCTGCTCGAGAAGCTCGGGCAGGTGTACAGCGATCGGCTCGGCGCACCGCAGCAGGCGGCGGCGGCGTGGAAGGAGATCCTCGACATCGAGCCGAACCACGCGAAGGCGCTGCGCACGCTGCGCGAGCTGTACGCGATGGCGGGCGATTTCGCGGGGCTCGAGCAGCTGTACGCGAAGCTCGGCCAGGAAGACGAGCTCGTCGAGGCGCTGCTCGCGATCGCGGACCGGCTCGATGCGAAGTCGGCGCGGTTGCCGCTCGTGCAGCGCGCGGCCGAGCTCGCGCAGAAGCGCGCCGAGAACGGTGCGCCGCCGGCCGTCGAGAAGGCGCGCCAGGTGTGGGAGCGCGTGCTCGCCGTCGAGCCGATGCACGTCGGTGCGGCCGCGGCGCTCGCGCCGATCTACACGAAGCAGGAGAAGTGGGCGCGCCTGCTCTCCGTGCTCGAGATCGAGCTGTCGGCGGCGAAGGAGCCCGCGGACCGGCTCGCGAAGATCGCGCAGATCCGCAAGCTCTGCGAGGAGAAGCTCGCGAGCAAGACGCTCGCGTTCCAGTGGGCGGTGCGCGCGTTCGAGCTCGAGCCGACGAGCGCGCAGCTCTATCAGGACGTGCTGCGCCTCGCGCGCGAGCCGGATGAGTGGCGCGAGCTCGCCGCCGCGTTCGAGCGCGCGCTGACGAACCCACTGCCGGCACCGCTGCAGCTCGAGCTGAATCGGCGCCTCGCGATCATCGCGGCGAAGCGGCTCGGCGATCCCGAGCGCGCGCGCGGCTACCTGCGCCAGGTGCTGGTGCTGCAGCCGGACGACAAGGAAGCCGAGGCGCAGCTCGAGGACCTCGCGGGGCAGGTCGCGGACTGGCAGGAGCTGCTCGCGTCGTATCGCCGGCGCGCGGCGCGCGAGAAGGACGCCTCGACGAAGGCCGGCCTGCTGATGGAGATCGCGGGCCTGCAAGAGCAGAAGCTGATGGACCTCGACGGCGCCGCGGCGACGTATCACGAGGCCCTGGCGGCGGTGCCCGGTCACGCGCGTGCGCTGCGCGCGCTCGCTCGCGTCGAAGAGGCGCGGGGCGACTGGGAGTCGCTGAGCGAGGTGCTCGCGCAGGAGCTCGCGCAGACGCCCGATGGCCAGCCGCGCTTCGATCTGCTGATGCGCCTCGGCAACCTCGAGGACCAGAGCCTCGATCGCCCGCAGAAGGCGCTCGGCTACTACCGCGACGCGCTCGGCGTGATCGCGGTCGGGGGCGGCGTGCGCCCGCAGGCCGTCGAGGCGGTCGCGCGCATCGTGCTCGCGCCGACGACCGCGGCGAAGCTCGAGCCGAAGGAGCGCGTGGCGGCGGCGCGCCAGGTGCTGCCGCATCTCGAGCGCGCGAAGCAGACCGCGCAGCAGGCGGCCGCGCTCGAGGTCATTCGCGCGAGCGACGACGCGCACCCGCACGAGAAGATCGAGATCGACCGCAAGCTGATGCGGCTCTACCACACCGACCTCGGCGATCCGGGCGCGGCGTGGAACGCAGGCCTGCGCGTGATGACGGCCGATCCGGCCGACCTCGACACGCGCGGATCGCTCGCCGCACTCGCCGGTCAGCTCGGCCGCGACGGCGAATGGGGCCGCCAGCTCGCCGCCGGCCTCGCGACGCTGAAGAGCAAGGGTGGCTCGCCGGCGGAGATCCGTTCGATCGCGACCGAGCTCGCGCACGTCGCGGGCGACCGGCTCGCCGACAAGACGACGGCCGAGCGCGCGTGGATCACCGTGCTCGAGGTCGAGGGCGATGCCGGCGATGCGTTCGATGCGCTCGCCGCGATGTATCGCGCCGACACGCGATGGACCGATCTGCGCGCGCTGCTCGAGCGCCGCGCCGAGGTCACGCTCGACCAGCAGGCGAAGCTCGCCGCGCTGCTCCAGCTCGCGAAGATCGAGGAAGAGCAGCTGGGCGACACCGTGCGCGCGACCGCGGCCTATCGCCGCGTGCTCGAGCTCGATGCCGCGAGCACCGACGCGTTCGCCGCGCTCGATCGCATCTACAGCGATGGCAAGCAGTGGGCCGAGCTCGAGGCGTTGCTCGCGAAGCGCGCGGACCACGTCGACGTGCCGGCCGAGCAGACCAAGCTCGCGTACCGCCGCGCCGAGCTGTGGGCGCACGAGCTCAAGGATCCGAGCCGCGCCGTCGATCTCGCGGAGGACGTGATCGCGCGCCACCGCAGCCACGCCGATGCGCGCGAGCTGCTCGAGGAGCTGCTCACGGATCCGAAGGCGTCGGCCGTGCAGATGCGCGTCGCGCGCGTGCTCGAGCCGCTCTACGAGGACGACAAGCTGTGGAAGGACCTCGCGGGCGTGCTGCGCGTGCAGCGCTCGCTCGTGACGGGCACCGAGGCCGTCGAGCTGCTCGCGCGGCTCGCGGCGCTCGAGGAGGCCGAGCTCGGCGGCGCGCGCAACGCGTTCGATGCGTGGCTCGAGGTGCTGAAGCTCGAGCCGTCGCACGAGCGTGCACGTGTGGAGCTCGCGCGTCTCGCGCAGTGGCTGCAGCGCTGGCCGGACGCGACGGCGGCGTTCGAGGCGGCCGTCGACGCGACGCCCGAGACCGACGCGACGACCCGCGCGGCGCTGCTCGGCGAGCTCGCGACGTACTACGACATGCAGGTCGGCGACGCGCCGCACGCGATCGCCGCGTACCGCCGGTTGCTCGACGCCGATCCGACGTCGCCGACGACGATCCGGCGCGCCGGCGCCGCGCTCGCGCGCCTCTACGAGGAGCAGCAGAGCTGGCCCGAGCTGCGCTCGATCATGCGCAAGCAGGCCGAGTGGGCCGAGGATGCCGGCGAGCGGCGCACGCTGCTCGCGCGTGTCGCACAGCTCGAGGAGGAGCGGCTCGGCGATCGCGAGGCCGCGATCGCGACGTGGCGCGACATCCTCACGGATCAGCCGAGCGATGCGGGCGCGCTGCACGCGCTCGAGCGTCTGTTCCACGGCGCATCGCGCTGGCGCGACCTGATCGACATCCTGCGCCGCAAGATCGACATCGCGTCGAACGAAGAAGACATCCCGCTCTTGTCGCGCGTCGCCGAGATCCACGAGCGCGAGCTGCACGAGCCCGACGAGGCGATCGCGGCGTGGCTGGAAGTCCTCGACCGCGACGGCGAGCATGCACGCGCGCTCGCCGAGCTGGCTCGCCTCTACGGCGCGGCCGGCCGTCACGCCGATCTGCTCGATGTCCGCGAGCGGCAGGCCGCGCTCGCGCAGGGCGACGAGCAGATCGCGCTGCACGTCGACATCGCGAAGCTCTACGGCGGCCCGCTCGGCCGCCCGACCGACGCGCTCGACCGCTGGGCGTTCATCCTCCAGCAGGAGCCGCAGCACGGCGAGGCGCTCGCCTCCGTCGAGCATGCGCTCGGCGATCTCGACCTCCGCGTCAGCGCGGCCGACGTGCTGCGCCCGATCTACGCGGCCACCGCGCAGGACGAGCGGCTCGCACAGCTGTCGCTGCGCCAGTCCGAGTGGACCGACGATCAGACGACGAAGCTGCGCGCGCTCGCCGAGGTCGTGCAGCTGCGCGAGCACCGCCTCGCCGACAAGGCCGGCGCGTTCGAGGCCCAGCTGCTCGCGCTGCGCCACGCACCGGGCTCGCTGCAGATGGCGCAGGTCGTCGCCGATACGGAGCGGCTCGCCGGCGAGCTCGGCCGCGAGGCGGATCTGATCGACGCCTATCGCGCGGTCGCGCCCGACGTCTACGACGCCGAGATCCAGCGGCGGCTCTACCTCGACATCGCCGACCTGGCGCGCGCGGTGCGCCGCGATGTCGAGCTGGCGCGCGAGTACTACCAGAAGGTGCTGGAGAGCCAGCCGGAGGACCGGCGCGCGCTCGCGGCCCTCGAGTCGATCTATCGCGAGACGAACGACGACGTTCGCCTGACCGAGATCCTGCTGCGCCAGTCGGAGCTGCCGGGCACGGATGTCGACGATCGCGTCGGCGCGCTCGT
Organism: uncultured Kofleriaceae bacterium; assembly: GCA_964446175.1. Classification (GTDB taxonomy): domain Bacteria; phylum Myxococcota_A; class Polyangia; order Haliangiales; family Haliangiaceae; genus JABFXX01. The sequence continues at coordinate 49,422 of CAYUNM010000051.1, read as the reverse complement.
CGAGGCGGCCGCGATCTACAAGCAGCTCGGCCGCGCCGATGATGCGATCTCGACGTGGGAGCAGGTGCTGGGGCTCGCGCCCGAGCGCGGCGACGCGATCTACGCGCTCGAGGAGCTCTACAGCGGGCAGGGCAGGTGGCACGACGTCGTCGACCTGTACGAGCGCCGGCTCGGCTTCGTCACGTCGATGGAGGAGGCGGTCGCGCTGCGCGTCCAGCTCGGCCAGATCCACGAGAAGCAGCTGCGCGACATCGAGGCCGCGATCGATAACTACGCGGCCGCGCTCGGCGGCAACCAGAAGCAGTCCGCCGCGCTCGACGCGCTCGAGCGGCTGCTGCTCGATCCCGATGCGCGCGCGCAGGCGGCCGAGGTGCTCGAGCCGATCTACGTCGGTCAGCATCGCTGGCACGACCTGATCCGCGTGCACGAGGCGAAGCTCGAGAGCGCCGCGGATCCGACGGAGCGGCTGCGCATCACGCGGTTCGTCGCGCGGCTGTATGAAGAGCAGCTCGAGGACTTCGAGAGCGCGCTGCGCTGGTACTCGAAGGTGTTCCGCGAGGCGCCCGATGATGCGGGTGTGCGCGATCAGCTGCAGCGGCTCGCGTCGATCGTCGGCGACTGGGACTTCGTCGCGCAGACGTACCAGCAGTACCTCGACGAGGAGACCGGCGAGTCGCCGGATGTCCGCGAGATCGCGATCGCGGCCGCCGCGATCTACGACCGCCGTCTCAACCAGATCGACCCCGCGTACATCGCGTACCGCCGCGCGCTGGCGATCGATGTCGAGGAGGCCGTGCCCGATGCGGGCGAGCTCGTGCGCCGGCTCGAGGATCTGCTCGGCCGCGCCCAGCGGTGGAACGACCTCGTCACGATCTACGACGACGTCATCGCACGCGGTGACGACGATCTGCGCCGCGAGGCGCTCGTCAAGCGTGCGCGCCTGCTCGAGGACGGCCTCGGCGATCCGCAGCGCGCGATCGAGGGCTGGCGCGAGGTCGTGCTCGTCGTCGAGAGCGGCGGCTCGCCGAAGATCGAGCAGACGTATCGCGAGGCGGTCGGCGAGCTCGAGCGGCTATACCGCTCGCGCAGCCAGTGGCACGAGCTCGTCGATCTGATCGAGTCGCGCATGGGCCGCTCGACGGACGCACGCGAGCAGGCCGAGCTGCGCCTCAAGCTCGCCGACGTCTACGAGACCAACCTCCAGGACATCTCGGCGGCCCTCGATCAGTACGACGAGGTCATCAAGGGTGGCGTGCTGTGGGATCGCGCCGTCGCGGCGCTCGAGCGCCTCGTCGTGCACGACGAGCACCGCGAGCGGATCACCGAGCTGCTCGAGCCGGTGTATCGCGAACAGGACTGGTGGCAGAAGCTCGTCGTCATCCTCGACGCGAAGCTCGAGTACATCCAGGACCCGCCGACGCAGGTCCAGACGCTGCACGAGATCGCCGAGATCCACGAGGAGCGCGGCGGCGCGATCGATCTCGCGCTGGCTGCGCTCGCGCGCGCGTGGCGCATCGATGTCGCCGACGATGCGGCGCTGACGAAGCTCCTGTCGCTTGCCGGCAAGCTCGACGCGTGGAACGAGGCCGTGCTCACCGTCGAGGAAGGCGCCGCGAACGCGCCGAACGGCGAGCTCGCCGCGGGCCTGTGGGCGCGCGCCGCCGAGATCCACGAGGTGCAGCGCAACGACCTGCCGCGCGCGATCGACGCGTGGCGCAAGGTCGACGAGTCGCGGCCCGATGATCTCGTCGCGCTCGCCGCGCTCGATCGCCTGCTCGCGATCGAAGGCCGCGTGCCGGAGCTCGTCAAGGTCGTCGAGCGGCGCGCCGATCTCACCGAGGACGCCGGCGTGCGCCTCGTGCTGCTCCATCGCGTCGCTGCGCTCTACGAGGAGGTCCTCGAGGACAAGCCGAACGCGATCACCGCGTACAAGAACGTGCTCGGCGTCGACGACACCGATCTCGCGGCGCTCGACGCGCTCGAGCGGCTCTATCGCGACACCGACAACGCGCGCGAGATGGCCGTCACGCTCGAGCGCAAGATCGAGCTGACTACCGAGGTCGAGCTGCGCCAGCAGCTGCGCCACTCGGCCGCGCAGGTCTACGAGCACCACCTCGAGGACGTCTACCGCGCGATCGAGCACTACACGGCGATCCTCGACGACGACCCGAGCGATGCGGCCGCGCTCGCCGAGCTCGACCGGATCTACGGCAATCAGAAGATGTGGCCCGAGCTGCTCGATGTCCTCGACAAGAGGGCGCTGCTCGCGACGGCCGCGCGCGACCGCGCCGACCTCGCGTATCGCGCCGCGCACCTCGTCGAGACCGAGATGAGCGACCCCGACGCGGCGATCCCGCGCTACGGCGCCGTGCTCGGCGTCCTGCCGTCGCACGAGGCCGCGCGCGCCTCGCTCGAGGTGCTGATGGCGCACGACGACCACGCGGAGGCCGTCTCGCCGCTGCTCGAGCGCGTCTACAAGGCCGATCGCGACGCGCCGGGCCTGATCCGCGTCTACGAGCGCAGGCTCGCGCTGGCCGATCGCGATCCCGCCGACCGGCGCGCCGACTGGGAGGCTCTCGCCGACGTCCGCGAGTCGATCGCGAACCAGCCGGCGCAGGCGTTCGTCGTGTGGGGCCGCGCGCTCGCCGACACGCCCGACGACGCCGAGCTGCTCGTCCCGCTGCTGCGCCTCGCCGAGTCGCAGAGCCTGTGGCGCGAGCTCGCCGCGCTGCTCGACGAGCGGTTCGCGGAGTCCGCGGATGCGCTGCCGCCCGACGTCGAGCAGACGTACGCGATGCGCCTGGGCCAGATCGCCGAGGACCGGCTCTCGGACCTCGAGCGCGCCGCGAAGGCGTACGACCGTGCGTCGCACGGGCCCGACACGCGTCCGGCGCTTGCCGCCCTCGAGCGCGTGCAGGCGCGCGCCGGCAAGTGGGCCGATCTCGCCGCGACGCTGCGCCGTCAGGCCGAGGCTGCTGACGACGACGCGCAGGCGGCCGAGTACCGCTTCCGCGAAGGCGACCTGCAGGAGACCACGCTCGCCGCCCCCGCCGCCGCGGTCGCCGCGTATCGCGAGGTGCTGCAGCTCGTGCCGACGCACGCGCAGGCGCGCAGCGCGCTCGAGCGCATGCTCGCATCGGCACCCGACCAGCGCTCCGAGATCATCGAGATCCTCGAGCCGCTGTTCGAGCAGGACAACGACGCCGCGCGCCTCGTCACCGTGCTCGAGGCCAAGCTCGGCGTGATCGACGATCCGCTCGACAAGGCATCGGTCCTCGGCCGGCTCGTGGAGCTCTACGAGGGCAAGCTCAACAACGGCGCGAAGGCACTCGACGCCGCGCTGCGCTGGCTCTCGCTCGACCCCGCGAGCGACCAGGCCCTCGCCGAGACCGAGCGCCTCGCCGACCGCCTCGGCCAGTGGCGGGAGACCGCCGCGAAGGTCGATTCGATCGTCCACTCGCCCGACGCGCTCGAGCGCGACCCCGACGTGCAGGTCGGCCTGCTCGTGTTCCTCGGCTCGATCCTGCGCCAGCGCCTCGGCCACAACGACGACGCGGTCACGATCTATCGCCAGGCGATCCAGCTCGCGCCGGATTCGCTCGACGCGCTCGATCCGCTGATCGCGATCCTGCGCCAAAAGGGCGATTCGACCGCGCTCGCCGATGCGCTGCGCCAGCGCGGCCGCATCGTCCAGGAGGTGCCCGACAAGCGCGCCGCGTACGCCGAGGTCGCCGAGCTGTGCGAGCGCATGGGCGACCGCGCCGGCGCGATCGATGCGTGGCGCCACGTCACCGACGAGGACGACAGCGATCGCGCCGCGTACGACCAGCTCGCGCGCCTCTACCGGCTCGCCGGCGACAAGACCGCGCTCGTCGATACGCTCGGCCATGCGGCCCGGCTCGCCACGTCGCCCGATGACGAGAAGCCGCTGCGCGTCGAGATCGCGCAGCTCGAGGCCGATGGTCCGCGCGGTGTCGCCGCGTGGCAGGCCGTCGTCGATCTCGCTCCGGACGACCTCTCGGCGCTCGGCCAGCTCGAGGCTGCGCACGCGAAGGCGAACGACTGGATCGCGGTCGCCGACATCCAGACGCGCCGCCTCGACCTCGCGAAGACGAAGCAGGAGAAGGTCGGCATCCACGCCGAGATGGCCGAGCTCGCCGAGAAGCGGCGCGGCTCCGTCGACGACGCGATCGCCGCCTGGTACGCCGCGCTCGACGTCGATCCGTCGTACCTCCGCGCGTTTGACGAGCTCGAGCGCCTGCTCGCCGCCAACGGCCGCGGCCACGATCTCGTCGAGCTGCTCGAGAAGCGCGCCGAGCTCCACGCCGTGCAGGGCGACGGCCCCGCCGAGATCCAGGCGCTCGCGCGCGCCGCCGACGTCTGGGAAGGTCAGCTCGACAACCCGGATGCCGCCGGCGAGATCCTCGAGAAGATCCTCAAGCGCGAGCCCGGCTCGGTCGCCGCGCTGACCCGGCTCTCGAAGATCTACGAGCGCTCGGGCGACTGGGACAAGTGCAAGGGCACGCTCGAGCAGGCGCTGCGCCTGTCGCCGCAAGGCCGCGACGCCGCCGATCTGTTCTTCCGGCTCGGCGAGGTCGCGCGCCTCGGCGATCACGACGAGTCGACGGCGATCCAGCACTACCAGCAGGTGCTGCGCCACGATCCGGCACACGCCCCGGCGATCGCCGCGCTCGAGAAGCTCGCCCGCGACCGCCGCGACAACGTGCTGCTCGCGGACATGCTCTCGCGCCGCGTCGCCACCGTGACCGATGGCGAGCGCCTGTCGCTGCTCGTCGAGATCGCGGAGCTCGAGCGCAAGGCCGGCCGCACCGACGCCGCGCTCGCCGCGCTCTCGCAGGCCCGCCAGGCGGCGCCGACCGATGTCCGCGTGCTCGGTCCACTCGCCGATCTGTACTTCGCGGCGGGCCGTCTCGACGAGGCGGCGCCGATCTACGACAAGCTGGCCGAGGACGCCAAGGCACAGCGCCGCATGAAGGACGTCGCGCGCTTCCGCCAGCGTCAGGGCGGCATCCTCGAGGCTCGCGGCGATCGCGCCGGCGCGCTCGCGGCGTACGAGGAGGCCCTGCGCGTCAACCCGACCGACGTCATCACGATGACGGGCCTCGGGCGCATGTACTTCGCGGCCGGCGACTGGGAGAAGGCGCGCAAGATCTACCAGTCGCTCGTGCTGCAGAACATCGATGCCGACGCCGGCGTCACCAAGGGCGACGTCTACTGGGCGCTCGGCAAGATCCACATCGAGCTCGGCCAGCCGCCGAAAGCGAAGTCGATGTTCCAGCGCGGGCTCGAGCTCGAGCCGCAGAACCAGAAGCTGAAGGACGCGCTCGCGGGCCTGTAGTAGCGTCGCGTAGCGATGAGCTACGACCTCTACTTCCGGCCGACGAAGCCGCTCGACCTCGCGGAAGTTCGCGCGTTCTTCGAGGAGCGCGGCTACAAGGTCAGCGAGACGCAGGCGTTCTTCGAGAACGAAGCGACCGGCGTCTACTTCGGCTTCGACTTCTCGCCCGAGAAGCCGGACGCGACCGTGTCGTTCAACATCAACTACTACCGCCCGCACGTGTTCGGGCTCGAGGCGCAAGCGGAGCTCACCTCGTTCATCGCGGAGTTCGGCCTCGAGATCGAGGATCGCAGATGCACGGCATGGGCAAGGGCCCGTACAGCGCCGAGGGCTTCCTGCGCGGCTGGAACGCCGGCAACGAGTTCGCGCACAAGGCGATCGCGAGCAACGAAGGCGTCGAGCGGCCGCTCGCCCAAGCGGCCGCGCGCAACGCGGGCGTCTGGCGCTGGAACTACGCGAAGGATGAGATCCTCGACGAGCTCGAGCTGAACCTCGGCGACGTCCCGCCGTGCTTCGTGCCGACGGTGATGATGGTTGTCCCCGAGGGGACGAGCGAGGTGAAGACGATCGTCGTGTGGGACGTCCAGATGGCGATCGCGATCCCGGACGTCGATCTCGTCGTCACGCACGACGAGCGCGGGCTGTTTGCGGCCGATCGCGCCGCGGTGCTCGCCGCCGTCACCGTCGATACGGTGTGGGAGGCCGACCGCGAGCTCGCCAGCGGCCGCACGCTCGGGTTGCGCGCGAGCCTCGTCGACGAGCTCGACGAGCTGGCCGCCAAGCGCGTGCGCACGCTGATGAAGCCGCTGTCGGCGACGCGCGTCGCGGCGGACCAGGTGCTCGACGCCGAGCTCGTCGAGAAGGCGTTCGCGCCGAACTAGGTCGGGCGTGTGGCGTGTGGCGCGCGCGTGCTGGCGCGTGGTCAGCGGCCGCACAGCGCGAACGCGCGGGCCGCCGCGGTGTGCACCTGCCGCTCGTCGGAGTGCGACAGCTCGCGCAGGCGCGTGCGCGCGGCGGCCGGGCACGCCTTGCCCATGAGCCCGAGGCCGGTCGCGGCGGACGCGACGATCTCCGGATACGCGCTGTCGTCGAGCGCGGCGATCAGCGCCTCGCCCGCGCCGGGCGGCGCGAGCCGGCCGACGGCGTACGCGGCGTTCTGCGCGAGCGCGAGCGCATCCTCGCTGTCGAGGGCGGCGCCGCGCCAGGCGTCGAGCTTCGCGACCAGCCGGGCGCCGAGCGCCGGATCGCCGAGCTGCGCGGCGAGGTCGACCGCGTGCTGGCGCAGCTCGACGGGCAGCTTGCGATCGTCCCAGACGTGGGCGAGCAGGTCGGCGACGCCGGCGGCCTTGCACTCGACGAGCGCGGCGAGCGCATCGCTGCGCGTCGGCAGATCCGAGTCGCGCGCGACCGACTCGGCGAGCGCCTTCGCGGGGCCGGGGCGCTGGCAGCGCGAGCCGAGTGTCTGCGCGGCGCGCCGGCGGACCTCGGGCCAGGTGTCGGAGAGCAGCGAAGTCTGGAGCACCTTGTCGATCTCGTCGGGGCCCTCGGGCGCGTGCCACGGGCCGCCGGGGCCGCCGGTCGCCGTGGCGAGCGCGGCCAGCGCCGCGAGGCGCACGCCCGGATCGCGATCGCGCGCGAAGATCACGAGCGTCGGGAACGCTTCGGGGCGCGGGTTCGAAGCGATCGCGAGCGCGGTGACCTGCGCGAGCGCGGCGCGCTCGGCGTTGTCGGGCAGGCCGTCGAGCAGGCGCGCGATCGTGCGCAGCGCGTCGGCGTCGCCGAGGGTCGCGAGGCCGTCGACGATGCGGTAGCGGCGCTCGTAGTCGCCGGCGGCGGGCAGGGCGGCGGTGAGCGCGGCGAGCGCGGCGGGGCGCTCGGCGGCGACCGTGCGGGCGCGGCGCGTGACGGCACGCCAGAGATCGCCGGCGGCGGCCGCGTTCGTCTGCGCCTGCGCCGCGGGCACGAGCGTCGCGACCGGCAGCGCGGACAGCTCGAGGATCGTCGCGTGGCGCAGCTCGCGCGGCCCGACGCCCGCCATCTCGACGAGCTGCTGCGGCGCCGACGCGAGCGCGTGGACGGCCGCGATGCGCAGCGCGAGGTCGACGTGCTCGGCGGACGCGAGGTCGTGCAGCTCCGCGGCCTGACCGAGCGCGCCGAGCGCCGCGATCGCGGCGGGGAGATCCGTGCGGTCGACCCAGTTCTGCGCGACGGCCTTCGCGAGCGGTGCGCCTGCCGCCGCATCGTGGATCTGGAGCAGCGCGTGGACGAGGCGGCCGCGCGTCGCGTCGTCGGGCGCGTGCGCGAGCTCGGCCTCGATCGCGGCGACGCCGGCCGCGCCCCGGCGGGCGAGCTCCTGCTCGGCACCGCGCATGCCGTCGCTGCCGGCCGCGACGACCTTCGCGAGCGCGGCCTCGCCGCCGCCCGTGCGCTCGCCCTCGGCGAACACCTCGAGCTCCGCGATCGCGGTCGTCCCCTTCGGCGGCCCGTACGTCGACTCGATGATCGCGGTGACGCAGCCCGCGACCGGCGCCGGCAGGTCCGCGACGAGCGGCTCCTTCGAGTCGGGCAGGTCGATGTGCCACGCCCCGCTCGCCGCGACGAGCGCGACGCGCCGCAGCCGGTTTCCCGCGCCCGCGACGACACGCACCTGCACCGCCTTCGCGCTCGCCGCGCGCGGCTCGAACGTGAAGAACTGGCCGGTGCCGTCGCTGTTCGCGAGCTCCTCGCGCCACGCGGTCGCCGGGTTGCCGTCGGTGAGCTCGCTCGGGATGCTGAGCGCGCCGGCGTCGCTGGCGCCGGGCTGCGTCGATGCGATCCGCGCCTGGTACACGATCGGCGCCGGCGCCGCCGCCGGATCGGGGTGCGCCGCGATCACCGGCGCGCTGACCGGCACGTCGGTCGGGATCGACGACAGCCGCCGGAACTTCGTGCCGTCCCACAGCTCGGCGAACAGCAGCGCGGGCTTGCCGTCGCAGCGGTGATAGCCCTGCCGCGTCTGGTACCGCACGAGGCCCCATGGCAGCGCGGCGATGTCGGTCGCGTAGTCCGCATCCTCGCCGACGCCGCCGATCGGCTCGCGCATGCGCTCCTTCCACGCGCCGCCCGCCTTCTCGACGACGATCGCCTTGTCGGCCGTCGACACGACGACCGTCGGCACGCCGCCGATGACCGCCGCCGAGAGCTTCGGCCGCACGACCGGGCCGAGCTGCAGCGTCGAGGTGCCGATCGTCAGCGCGCCGGCGCCGTCGATCGCGATCGGCTCGGAGCCCGCACCGAGGTCGGCGGTCAGCGACGCGACCGGCGCGGCAGCAGCCGGCGACGCGGCGAGCAGGATCACGAACGGCCAGGCACGCATCGCTGGGAACCTAGCATCGGACACGCCGGCCTGCCGCGAGTTGCAGCTACTCGTCGCGCAGCAGCGAGGTCAGCGCGTCGAGCGCGATCGGCTTGACGAGGTGATGATCGAAGCCGGCCTCGACGGCGCGCTGCCTGTCGGACTCCTGGCCGTAGCCGGTCATCGCGATCAGCCGCAGCTTCTCGGGGCCGAGGCGCTCGCGCAGGCGGCGCGCCAGCTCGTAGCCGTCCATGACGGGCAGGCCGATATCGAGGACGGCGACGTCGGGCACGAAGCGATCGAGGACCTCGAGCGCGCCCGGGCCGTCATGCGCGACGACGGGCTCGTGGCCGAGCTCTCGCAGGTACGCGTCGAGCATCTGCGCGGAGTCGACGTTATCGTCGACGACCAGCACGCGCGCGCTCTTGACGAGCTTGTGCATCTTCGCGGTCGGCCGGTTGCTCTGCGCGACCGGCACGGAGGAGGCGGGCAGGCGGATCGTGAACGTCGAGCCGGTGCCGGGGCCCGCGCTCGCGGCATCGAGCGTGCCGCCGTGCAGCTCGCACAGGCTCTTCGCGATCGTCAGGCCGAGGCCGAGCCCGCCTTCGGAGCGGTCGATCGCACGCGCGCCCTGGACGAACATGTCGAACAGGTTCGGCAGCAGCTCGGGCGGGATGCCCATGCCGTGATCGACGACCTCGACGATCAGCATGCCGCCGGTGCGCCGCGCGTGCACCGCGATCGGCGCCCCCGGCTCGCTGTACTTCGCCGCGTTCGTCAGCAGATTCTGGAAGACCTGCGCGAGGCGCGTCGGATCGGCGAGGATCGGCAACCCTTCACGCGGCACATCGACGGTCAGCGGGTGCGAGCGCTTCTCGAGCAGCGGGCTCGCCATCTCGACCGCCTTCGCGATCACGGACGACAGCTCGACGACGTCGGTCGCGAGCGCGACCTTGCCGCCGGTGATGCGCGAGATGTCGAGCAGGTCGTCGACGAGCCGCGACAGGTGCTCGACCTGCCGCCGGATCACCTCGCGCTCCTTGCCGAGCAGCGAGCCGGTGCTCTTGAGATCCATCAGCTCGAGCGCGGTCGTGATCGGCGCGAGCGGGTTGCGCAGCTCGTGGCCGAGCATCGCGAGGAACTCGTCCTTGCGCCGATCCGCCGTGCGCGCTCGATCGACAGCGACCTCGAGCTCGTCGTTCTGCGTGCGCACCGTCTGATACAGGCGCGCGTTCTCGAGCGCGGTCGCCGCCTGCGTCGCGATGGCGGCGGCGAGGCGCTCGTGCTGCTCGGTGAAGTGGTCCGGCAGGCGATGCGTGAACACGGCCATGCCGAGCGTCTGCCCGCCGGTGGCCACCGGCAACGCGAGGCGGCTGCGTGCCTCGGGCGCGGGCGGATCGCCGGTCGTCGCGTACACGGTGCCGTCCTCGCCGAACAGCGCGCCGGTCTCCGCGCCGACGAGTCGCGCGGCTTCGTCGACGATCATCTGCACGAGCTTGTGCGGATCGAGCTCGCGCGCGAACTGCGCCGAGATCTCGTAGAGCGTGTTGTTGATCCGGCGCTCCGCCTCGGCGCGCAGCGCGGCCTGCTTCGCCTCGTCGATGTCGAACACCAGGCCCGCGAGGACGTCGGGCTGGCCGTCGGTGCCGCGCAGCAAGCGCGCGTGCGAGCGCGTCCACACGTAGCGGCCGTCGCCGCGACGCACGCGCACCTCGGGCTCGTACGGAACGCCTTCGCGCAGCGTGCGCTCGAAGGCCGCGCGCGCGATCTCGACGTCGTCGGGATGCACGCTGCCGAAATCCGCCTTCACCTCTTCGTCGGGCGCGAGGCCGAGGACCTCGGCGTAGCTCGCGTCGCGCGTCGCCGTCATGGTGCGCAGATCGACGGACCACGTGCCGGCGCGCGCGCCCGCCAGCGCCGTGCGCAGCTGCTCCTCGCGCGTCTGCAGCTGCTCGTACAGGCGAGCGCGCTCGAATGCCTGCGCGGCGAGCTGCGCGAGCGCCGTCAGCTGCTCGCGATCCGACGCCGAGAGCAGCCGCTCCGCGTCGCACGCGAACCCGAGCGCGCCGACGGTGCGGCCTTCGAACGAGAACGGCACGGCGCCGCACGACCGGATGCCCACCTCGCGCATCGAGTCCGCGATCGCGGGCCAGCGCTTCGCGGTTTCGGCGGGCGTCGAGGCCCACACGATCTCGCCGCGCCGCACGCACTCGGCCATGGGGATCGCCGCGTCGAGCGGCACCGTCGAGACGCGCGCGAGCAGACCCGCGTTGCGCGCGCCGCTGGAGCCGACGACGCGCATCACGTCGTCGCCGCGCAGCGCCGCGAGCGCAGCGTACGCGCCGCACGCCTCCGCGCCGGCGCGCGCGATCACCGCCCCGACCTCGGCGATCGTCGCCGCGCGAGACAGCTTCGCCGCCGTGACGTGGAGATGGCGCTCGCGCAGCTGTGCGGCCTCCGCTTGCGCACGCGCACGGCGCTCGGCATCGAGCAGCTTGCAGCGCTCCAGCGCGAGCGAGGCCTGGCCCGTCATCGCGACCAGCAGCGCGCGATCATCCTCGCTGAACGAGCGCTCGCTCGCGAACGAGAACGAGACGCCGCCGATCGCGACCTCGCTCGCGACGAACGGAATCACGGCCCACGCGCCGAACGGCGTCGAGCCCGGCTCCATGACTCCCGGATAGCCGAGCTGCATCGCGGCGGCGCTCTCGAACAGCAGCGGCCTCGCCGTCTTCACGACGTCGCAGATCGGCACGTGATCGGAGAGCGAGATGCTGCGGAATTCGTCGATGGGGGCGTGCGTGCCACGGTGCTCGGCCGCGACGAGCTCGAGCACGGCATCGCGGCGCAAGAGCCACGCGAAACCGGCGGCCGCGCCGACGGCGCTCGCGCCCGCGCTCACCATGATCTGCGCGACCTGCGCGGCGTCGAGCGCGCCCGAGAGCTTGGCCGTCAGCTCCTGCAGGCTGCGCGTGCGATCGCGTGCGGTCTCGGCGCGCTGTCGCGCCTCCTGCTCGGCGAGGAACAGGCGGTGGTTCTCGAGCGCGCTGCCGGTGCGGCGGGCGAGCTCGCCGAGCATCGCGAGATCGGCGGCATCGTAGGTACGGCCGGGCAGGATCAGCGAGAACGTCACGACGCCGAGCACGCCCTCGCGGCCCGCGAGCGGCGCGACCACGGCGTGGCGATATCCGCGACGGCGCAGGGATGCGAGCTGTTCGTCGTCGAGCGACGCGCGCTGTAGCACCTGATCGTCGACCGCGACGAGCTCGGGCGGTCCACCCGCGAGCACGCGTGCGATGGCGGTATCCGAGCCGAGGACCTCCGGGCGGCCGACGCCGGCCTGGATCGCCCGATGGGCTTCCGGATCGATGTGCGTCGCAGCGGCGCGCACTGGCTGGCCGCCCGTCGCGAGGTGGATGAACACGGCATCGGCGAGATCGGGGACGGCGAGATCGAGGATCGTCTGCAACGACGTCGTCGGATCGAACTGCTCGAGACGCGCGCTCGCCTCGGCGAGGTAGCGTGCGGCGCGGCCGGCGCGCACCGCCTCGGTGACGTCGTGGAAGGTCGCCACCGCCGCGATCACCTCGCCCGATGCATTGCGCACCGGCGATGCGCTCATCTCGATCGCGCGCCGGCCGCCATCGCGAACGATGAAGCTCCGCGCGCCGATCACCGTCTCGCCGCGGAGCGCACGCGCCAGCGGCCGATCGTGATTCGGGATGCGCTCGCCCGACTCCGTGTACAGCGGGAAGCTCGCGTAGTCGTCGACGGACGCCATCTGCTGCGGCGGGATCCCGAACTGCAGCCAGAGCTGATCGTTCGCGAACACGACCGCGCCACTCGGCGCTTCGGCGATGCACATCCCGAACGGCATCACGCGTACGGCCGCATCGAGCGCGCGCGTCGACTGGACATCGGTGATGTCGCTGGTGACCGCGCAGACATGCTCGTCGGAGAGCCGCAGGACGCGCACGTTGAGGCGCCGCGCGCCGCGAGGAGTCTGGATCGTGCGCTCGATCGTCCTCGGCTCGCCGGTCTGGAACACGTGATCGATCGTCTCGCGCCACAGCTCGCGCGCGTCGGGCGCCGCGATCTCCTCCGCGGTCTTGCCGAGGAGATCCTCGCGCGTGCGCCCGGCGGCCGCTTCGATCGCGCCGCTGACGTAGATGTAGCGGTGCGCGCGATCCCAGACCGTGACGATGTCGGGGCCACCGTCGACGAGCGCGCGAAAATCCACCCCCGTCACGACGGCATCCTCGCCGACGTCGGTGCGCGTCGCAACGCGCGTGGCGGGAGACTCACGCACGTCTATGCTAGCTTCCCGCGCCTTGTTCTCGCCGTCCGATTACACGTTTGATCTGCCGCCCGAGCTGATCGCGCAGGTGCCCGCGCCGGAACGCGACGCCTCGCGCCTGCTGCACCTCCGCGAGGACGGGAGTGTGGCAGACGCGCACATCACCGACCTCGTCGAGCTGCTTCCGGCGGAGGCCGTCCTCGTCGTCAACGACACCCGCGTGATCCCCGCGCGCGTGCTCGGGCAGAAGGTCTCGGGCGGCAAGGTCGAGCTGCTGTTCCTCGAGCCGGAGCCGAGCTTCGGTCCCGACGCGTGGCGCTGCCTCGCGCGCGCGCGGCGTCCGCTGAAGCCGGGCCAGCGCGTCGAGGTGCCGGGCGCATCGATCGAGCTGCTGACCGCGCGCGAAGGCGAGGAGGGCTCCGTCGTCGTGCGCGTGCCGGGCGACGTGTACGCGCTGCTCGACCGCGTCGGCCACATTCCGCTGCCGCGCTACGTGCAGCGCGAGGACACGCCCGCCGATCGCGAGCGCTACCAGACGATCTTCGCGAAGCACCCGGGCGCCGTCGCCGCGCCGACCGCGGGTCTCCACGTCACGCCCGCGATCGCGGATGCGCTGCGCGCACGTGGCGTCGCGATCACGCCGGTGACGCTGCACGTCGGCTACGGCACGTTCGAGCCGATCCGCGTCGGCGACATTCGCGAGCACCACATGCATCGCGAGCGCTACACGATCCCCGAGGAGACGGCGCAGCTCCTCGCGAGCGGCCGTCCGATCGTCGCGCTCGGCACCACCGCGCTGCGCGCGCTCGAGGCGAGCCGCGGCAAGGCCAGCAGCGGCACCACCGATCTCTTCATCTATCCGGGATCCGGACATCAATTCCTCGTGCAGCACCTGATCACGAACTTCCACCTCCCCGAGTCGACGCTGCTGATGCTCGTGTGCGCGTTCGCGGGCACCGAGCGAGTACTCGCCGCCTATCGCCACGCGGTCGCGCAGCGCTACCGCTTCTTCAGCTACGGTGACGCGATGCTGGTGCACCGATGCTAGTGCAGCTGCCGACGAAGGGCTTCTCGTTCGAGGTGCTCGCGACGCTCGGGCACGCGCGCGCCGGCATCCTGCACACGCCGCGCGGCGACATCGAGACGCCGGTGTTCATGCCGGTCGGCACGGCTGGCACCGTCAAGGCGATGACCGCCGACGAGCTCAAGACGCCGCCGCTCGACGCCAAGATCATCCTCGGCAACACGTACCACCTCTACCTGCGGCCCGGCCTCGAGGTGCTCGGCGCGGCCGGCGGCCTCCACGGGCTCGCCGCGTGGGACCGGCCGATCCTGACCGACTCCGGCGGCTTCCAGGTGTTCTCGCTCGCCGCGATCAACGAGATCGACGACGACGGCGTCACGTTCCGCTCGCACATCGACGGCAGCAAGCACCGGCTGACGCCCGAGGTCTCGATGAACATCCAGCGCGTGATCGGCAGCGACATCGCGATGGTCTTCGATCAATGTCCGCCGGGCGACGCCCCCGCCGACGTCCAGGAGGTCGCCCTGCGCCGCACGACCGCGTGGGCCAGGCGCTCGCTCGAGGCGCCGCACGCGCCGGGCCAGAGCGTGTTCGGAATCATCCAGGGCGGCGTCGATCTCGATCGCCGGCGTCGCCACCTCGGCGAGATCACGGCGCTGCCGTTCGATGGCTTCGCGCTCGGTGGCCTCGCCGTCGGCGAGTCGGTCGAGCAGACGTATCAGGTCCTCGACGAGATCGCGCACTTGATGCCCGCGGATCGCCCGCGCTACCTGATGGGCGTCGGCACGCCGGCCGACATCGAGCGCGGCATCACGGCCGGCATCGACATGTTCGACTGCGTGATGCCGACGCGCAACGCGCGCAACGGCTACCTGTTCGCGGCGGCCGGCCGGGTCAACATCCCGAACGCGGCGAACCGGCTCGACCTGGGCCCGATCGATCCGTCGTGCCCGTGCTCGACGTGCCGGACACACTCGCGCGCGTACCTGCGACACCTGTACCTCGCGAAGGAGATCCTCTACGCGAGGCTCGCAACTCTGCACAATCTTACGTACTACGCGCTTCACGTGAGACGGCTTCGCGAGCGCATCCTCGCCGAGGGAACCCGCGCTTGACCCAGCCCGAGCACGATGCTACTAACCCCCGGATTTTCCGAGGATAGCGCCCATGCAGATGCTTCAAGCCGCGATGCCCATCCTGATGATGTTCGGCATCTTCTACTTCATCATCCTGCGCCCCCAGGCGCGGAAGCAGAAGGAGTTCCAGGCGATGCTTGCCAAGCTTGGCAAGGGTGATGAGGTTATCACCCGCGGCGGCGTCATCGGGAAGATCACCGGTGTCTCGGATGACGGCGTCGTCGTGCTCGAGATCCAGGAGAAGGTTCGCGTCCGGATCCCGCGCTCGTACATCGACGCCAAGTGGGACGGCAAGGTCCCGCAGAACGCGCCGCAGAGCAACGCCGCTTAACGTCAGGGTGATTCCATGGACCGTAGTCTGAAGTGGCGCTTCGTCGCGCTCGCCGCGATCCTGTTGTATTGCGTCGCGATCCTCACGCCGAGCTTCCCCGGGACGAAGGACTTCGTCGCGGGGGCGAAGAAGGCGCTGCCGAGCTTCGTGTTCAACACGCTGTTCAGCAAGAAGATCAACCTGGGTCTCGACCTCCAGGGCGGCTTGCACATCGTCTACTCGATCGACCTCGACAAGGCGATCGACGACCGCGCCGGCGAGATCCGTCGCGATATCGAGTCGCGCCTCGCCGACAAGCACTACGACAAGTCCGTGGTCAAGACGCCCGCCGAGCCGCTCGGCGCGGTGACCGTGCTCGCCGAGAGCAAGCAGGCGCACGACGACGCGAAGAACTGGGTCGAGAAGGACTACATCGACACGCCCGAGAAGATGGCCGTGTGGGTCGATTGCCCGAGCAACTCCGGCGCCAACGCGCTGTGCTTCAAGGTCTCGGGGGACTTCGCGGAGAGCCTCAAGAAGTCGGCACTGACGAACGCGGTCTCCACGATCCGCGAGCGCATCAACGAGAAGGGCGTCGCGGAGCCGAGCGTCGTCGAGAAGGGCGACCAGATCATCGTCGAGCTGCCCGGCATCGACGAGGAGTCGATCGCCGAGACGAAGGACATCATCGCGCGCACCGCGAAGCTCGAGATGAAGGTCGTCGACGATTGCACGACGCCTTCGCCGAAGGGCTGCACCAAGGACAGCTCCGCGCACGACGGCTCGCCGTACATGAAGAAGCTGTTCGCCCACGTCGGCAGCAAGCCGAAGACGGGCGAGGCGACGGATCCCGAAGCGGTCCGCCTCGGCATCACGGCCGACATCACGCAGTGGAAGCCGGAGGACGGCGGCGCCACGCACACCGACTACTTCCTCAAGGCGTACGACCGCACCGACATGGTCCCCGAAGCGTGGGCCAAGGTGCACGGCTGCCTCAACAAGCAGTCCGTGATCGAGAACGGTCAGACGAAGTGCACCGTGACCGGCCGCGAGATCATCGAGCGGTACCTGTTCGGCGACAAGGACCTCAACTACCAGGGGCTCGCCCAGAAGGACCCGTCGTTCAAGGTGCCCGACGATCACCAGATCGGCTTCGAGGTGAACGAGCCGCCGCCGGGCGCGAAGGACAATCGCAAGTTCTGGATCACGTACTACCTCGAGAGCGGCGTGCGCCTGACCGGCTCGTCGATCTCGAACGCGTACGGCTCGTACGATCCGAACACGAACCGCCCGGTCGTCGATCTCGAGTTCAACCGCTACGGCGCCAAGGTGTTCGGCGACGTCACCACGCAGATCTCGGGCATGAAGTTCGCCACGATCCTCGACGACAAGGTGAAGTCGGCGCCGATCATCAACGGCGCGATCACCGGTGGCCGCTGCCAGATCACGATGGGCAGCGGTGACCCGACGGTCGCCGAGCGCGAGCGCGATCAGCTCGTCGCCGTGCTCAAGACCGGCTCGCTGCCGGCGCCGCTCCGCGAGGAGACCGCGTCGAAGGTCGGCGCGACGCTCGGCTCGGACGCGATCGCGAAGACGCGGATGAGCTTCATCATCGGCATCATCCTCGTCATCGTGATCATGGTCGGTGTCTACAAGTGGTCCGGCTGGATCGCGGTGTTCGCGGTCGTGTTCCACATATTGATGACCCTGGCCGTGATGGCGCTGTTCGGCGCCACACTCACATTGCCAGGCATCGCCGCGATCGTGCTGTCGATCGGCATGGAGGTCGACGGCAACATCCTCATCTACGAGCGAATTCGAGACGAGCTATTACTCGGCAAGTCCGTGCGCGGCGCGATCGACCTCGGGTTCTCGCGCGCGTTCAGCGCGATCCTCGACGGCCAGCTGACCACCGCGGCCGCCGGCTGGGTGCTCCTGCAGTACGGCTCCGGCCCGATCAAGGGCTTCGCGGTGATGCTGCTCGTCGGCGTCTTCACCACGCTCACCACCAACATCTGGGTCACCCGCATCCTCTTCGACTGGACCGTTGCTCGGCACCAGAAGTCGGGTCAGCTCAACACCCTCTCGATCTGAGGCAGCCATGGCCGAGCACAAAGCAGACCACCCGCACAAGTTCCGCTACCTGCTGCCTCCGGGGAACAACTTCGCGTTCGTCGCGAAGTTCCGGATCTGGCTGATCATCTCCGTCCTGCTGATGGCCGCGTCGATCGGCGCGCTGTTCCTGAACAAGGCGCGGCACGGCGAGTACATGAACTGGACGACCGACTTCAAAGGCGGCAGCGAGATCATCGTCTCGTTCCGCGACCAGACCGGCGCGCCCCTCAAGGAAGACACGGGGAAAGTGCGCGACGCGTTCGCGAAGGCGCACGAGGAGGGCATCGAGCTCTCCGATATCTCGTACACCGAGTCGACGCCCAAGGGCGACGTCACGGTCAACGGCCTGCTCATCAAGTCGCCGCGGTCGTCGGCGCTGACCGAGCCGCAGCGCAAGAAGGCGACCGCCGACTTCATGGCGAAGTTCGCCGACCGTCAGATCAGCAAGGCGACGTGGTCGGGCGATCGCCTGTTCGTGCGCACGAAGAAGCTGATCACGCAGGAGGACGCCGCTCCGGTGTTCGCGTCCGACGGGCTCGACGTCGTCCCGTGGAACGACAAGGACGCCGCCCAGTACTCGCACGCTGACGAAGGCACCGGCGAGTACACCGAGGTGTTCACGATGCACGGCGTCGACAAGCAGTACGAGAAGCTGCTCGAGACGGCGTTCCCGGGCGTCGACGTGCACATCGACCAGTCCTATACGGTCGGCGCGAAGGCCGGCGACAAGCTGCGCGACGATGCCGCCAAGTCGATCGTCTTCGCGATCTTCCTGATCATGCTCTACCTCGCGTTCCGGTTCGACATCCGGTACGCGCCGGGCGCCGCGTTCGCGACGATCCACGACGCGATCATGGTCATCGGCGTGTTCGCGATCACCTGGACCGACGTCTCGCTCGTCTCGGTCGCCGGACTGCTGACGGTCATGGGCTACTCGACGAACGACACCGTGATCGTGTTCGACCGCATCCGCGAGAATCAGGCCAAGCTCAAGGACAAGAAGCTCGAGCGTATCGTCGACATCTCGCTCAACGAGATGCTCGTCCGCACGATCCTCACGTCCGCGACGGTGTTCGCGACGACGCTCATCATGAACATCTTCGGCACCGGCGAGGTCCGCAACTTCGCGTTCGCGATGAACATCGGTGTCATCGTCGGCACGTACTCGTCGATCTTCCTCGCCTCGCCGATCTTCATGTACATCTCGCGGCGCTGGTACTCCGGCCCGCCGAAGAAGCGCGCCGTGCCGGTGCGCGCGCAGCCGCAGCCGTCGACGGCGGCCGCCAGCTCCGACGAGGCCTAGCCTCGACCGCGCGCGGTGCGTGGGCTCGCGCCGCGGGCTCGCCATCGCGCGAACTCGCGTTCACCGATCCCCGGGATCTGCTTTTTGCCCGGGATCTCGCGCGGTTCGGTGTCAGACCGGGGACGTAGCGTGCGCGTGTGCAAGTGCGCCTCCGTTCCGTCGACGAGCGTGTCGTCGATCGTCTCGCGACCGCGCTGCGCGTGCGGCCGGCCACGGCCCGGTGCCTCGCGGCGCGCGGCATCTCCGACCCGCAGGACGCGCGGGGCTTTGTCGATCCGCGGCTCGGCGCGCTGCGGCCGCCCGCCGGGCTCGCCGGCCTCTCGCGCGCGGTCGAGCGCATCGCGGATGCGGTGGTCAAGGGCGAGCGCCTCGGCGTGTTCGGCGACTACGACGTCGACGGCATCACGACCTGCGCGCTGCTGACGAGCTTTCTGCGCAGCGTGGGCGCGGGCGTCGAGGCGGCGGTCGCGCGGCGCGATGCGGGCTACGGCTTCACGGCCGCGGCGGCGGCGGACTTTCACGCGCGCGGCTGCCGCGTCGTGATCACGGGCGACTGCGGCACGAGCGACGTCGAGGCGATCGCGGTCGGTGCGCAGCTCGGCCTCGAGGTCATCGTCGTCGACCACCACACGGTACCGGCGGCGGGCTGCGTGCACCCGGCGCTGAGCCTGGTGAATCCGTTCCGCGCGGACTCGACGTTCCCGTTCCGCGGCATGGCGAGCGTGGGCCTGGGGTTCTACGTCGCGGCGAGCGTGCGCACCGAGCTGCGCGAGCGCGGCTGGTTTCGCGCGCGGCCCGAGCCCGATGTCCGCGAGCTGCTCGATCTCGTCGCGCTCGGCACGATCGCGGATCTCGTCCCGCTGACCGCGGAGAACCGGATCCTGACCTCACTCGGCCTCAAGCGCCTGCAGGGCAGGGTGCGTCCCGGCATCGCCGCGCTGCTCGAGACCGCCGGCGTGGACGCCGAGCGCGAGATCGATGCGCGCGTCGTCGCGTGGAAGCTCGCGCCGCGCATCAACGCGCCTGGCCGCCTCGGCGCGGCCGAGCCGTCGCTGTCGCTGCTGCTCGCCGATGCCCAGACCGCCGCCGAGCGCGCGCAGGCCCTCGAGGCCGCGAACGCCGCGCGCCGCGAGGTCCAGGACCGCGTGATGGACGAGGCGCTCGCCAAGGTCGGCGACGATCCGGGCCCCGCGATCGTGCTCGCGGGCGAGGGCTGGCCGGCGGGCGTCGTCGGCATCGTCGCCGCCAAGCTCGTCGACAAGTTCCAGCGGCCCGCGTTCGTCGTCGGCATCGATCCCGCGACCGGCATCGGCCGCGGCTCCGCGCGCACGACCGGCGGCGTGAACCTCTACGAGGCGCTCGCCTGCGCCGCACCGTGCCTCGAGCGCTTCGGCGGCCACGCCGCGGCCGCCGGCTTCACGATCAAGCGCGACTCGGTCGCCGCGCTCACCGAGCTGCTCGGCACGGTGGTCACGCGCCTCGCGGAAGGCTCGGGCCCGATCAGCACCGCCAAGGAGGTCGACGCCGAGGTCCGGCTCGGCGAGGTCGACGAGCGGCTCGCCCAGGAGCTCGCCGGCCTGGGCCCGTTCGGCCAGGAAAACCCCGCGCCGCTGCTCGTCACGCGCCGCGCGAAGGTCACGCAGGCGCGCCGCGTCGGCGACGGCTCGCACCTCAAGCTGACGCTCGAGGACCACCAGCAGATCCAGCGTACCGCGATCGGCTTCGGCCTCGGCGAGCGCCCCGTCGAGGCGGGCGCGTACATCGATGTCGCGTTCGTGCCGACGGTCTCGACCTGGCAGGGCCGCCGGAGCGCGGAGCTCGAGGTCGCGGACCTCGCCGTCGTCTCGTAGGTCGTTTCGTCTCGTAGGTCGTTTCGTCTCGTAGGTGTTTCGTCTCGTAGGTCGTTTCCCGACCACGCGGTGGCGGACCACGCGCGTGTGTCGTAGAACCCAGTCGTGGCCGGCGACGACATCGAGAAGCCCGCGAGCGAGCCAGCCGGCGACTCCGAGCCCGTGCCGAAGCTGCCGCGCAACCGCGGCATCCGGCTGACCGGCCCCGAGATGTTCCGCATCGTGATCACGGGCGCGATGCTCGTCACCGTGCTGATCCTCGCGAAGCCGTGCGGCAACGCGGTCTCGAACTTCGTGATGGGCTTCGAGGGCAAGAACAAGGGCTCGGCGATGCCGAAGCCGGGCAATGTCGACCTGCCGTCCGGGCTGCCGGGCAGCGCGGGCGACTACGTCGAGCTGCACGCCGGGATGACGGACGAGCAGATCCAGCAGGCGATCGCGCAAGCGCGCGCGAAGCACGCGGCGGCGAGTGGCTCGGCCGCGAGCGGGTCGGCGGCGAGTGGCTCGGCCGCGGGCGGGTCGGCGGCGAGTGGCTCGGCCGCGGGCGGCGCGAGCGCGGGTAGCGCGGCGACCGGCGCTGCACCGGCGACCGGTTCTGCGGCATCATCGACGCGGTGATGCTCGGCCTGGTGATCGGGGGCGGTGTCGTGCTGCTGACGCTGCGTGCGGCGGGCTGTCACGCCGCCGCGTGAGGTGTCCCAGCGCGTACGCGGACTGTGATGCGCAGTCCGGGCGTCGCGAGCGTGATTCGCTGTCAGAACCCGGGGGGCGACGGTCGGGGCGCGCGGTGTAAGGTCCGCGCCGTGGACGCATCGACGGAGCGCAGCGTGACGGACGACCGGCGGAGCTCTCAGCGGCTTGCCGCGTCGCTGCCGGGGCAGATCGAGACGGCGGAGGGCAAGCAGGGGATCGCGATCACGCGCGACGTCAGTGCGGGCGGATTCCTGCTGTACTCGCGGCGCACGCTCGCGCTGGGCGACCACGTCAAGCTGACGGTCGTGCTGCGCGAGATCGAGCACCACGTGACGGGCAAGGTCGTGCGCCAGGTGCAGCTCGCGCCGGGCGAGAGCACGATCTGGCGGCATCAGGTCGCGATCGCCGTCGACGATCCGGACGAGATGAAGCAGCTCGTCACCGCGCTGGGCTGATCGCTCGCGCGTTGCTCCGCGTCAGCGGCGCAGCACGGCGTGGCGCGCGCACGGCATCTGCGCGCGGCGCTTGGCGACCGTCGCGCCGTCGAGCGTGGCCATCACGACGCCGTCGCCCTGTGGCTGCTCGCCGACGAGCGTGCCCCACGGGTCCGCGATCAGCGTGTGGCCGAAGCTCTCGCGCTTCTCGTTGTGGCGACCCCACTGGGCGGGGGCGACCACCCACGCCTGATCCTCGACGGCGCGCGCGCGCAGCAGCAGGTGCCAGTGGGCGGCGCCCGTGTGCGCGGTGAACGCGGCGGGGACCATCAGGACCTCGGCGCCGCGGTCGAGCGCGAGCGTGCGGTAGAGCTCGGGGAAGCGGACGTCGTAGCAGATCGTCAGGCCGACCCTGGCGCCCTCGATGTCGGCGACGACGAGCTCGCTGCCGGCGCAGGTCGCGTCGGACTCGCGGAGGACCGCGCCGCCCGGGATGTCGACGTCGAACAGGTGGATCTTGCGGTAGGTGGCGGCGATCTCGCCGCGCGGGTTCACGAGGATCGCGGTGTTGTACGTACGCTTGGCGTCGCCGGCGACGATCTCGGGCGTGCCGCCGCCGAGCATCCAGATGCCGTGCTTGGTCGCGAGCTCGCGCAGGGTCCCGAGGATCGGGCCGCCGGTGGCGAGGCTCTCGGCGATGGCGAGCTTGTCGCCCTCGCGCTGGCCAAGGAACGAGAAGCATTCGGGGAGTGCGACCAGCCGGGCGCCGTCGGTGGCGGCGCGGCCGGTCAGCTCGCGCACGACCCCGAGGTTGGCGGCGAGGTCGCTGGTCGACCTCATCTGGACGGCGCCGACGCGTAGCTCCCAGCTCATCGGACAGGTCGTACCACGCCAATATCCCCCTTGCGGTGCAGATTGGGCGGTGGTACCCATCCGGCAGCTTCAATCGCTTCGCGGTGGGGTGGCCTTACGGCCACCTTTTTTTTCGCCCAAACCTGCCCTTCGATGTCTCGCAACCCCCTCCATACCAAGCTGATCTCGATCATCGAGCCGGTGCTCCAGCAGTCCGGTTTCGAGCTCGTCGACCTGCGCTTCGTGCTCGAGCAGGGCGGGTGGGTGCTGCGCGTGCAGGTCGACCTGCCGCTCTCCGAGGTCACGGACCTGAGCGAGGTTCCGAGCGACCGCGTCGACCTCGAGGACTGCGAGAACATCTCGCGCGAGCTGTCGGCCGTGCTCGACGTCGAGGATCCGATCCCGCAGGCGTACTCGCTCGAGGTCAGCTCGCCGGGCATCGATCGCCCGCTGCGGACCGCGGAGCACTTCACGCACTTCAAGGGCAGCGAGGCGAAGATCCAGCTGCACATGCCGCTGCACACCGAGAGCGGCGAGCGGCGGAACTTCAAGGGCAAGCTGCACGGCGTCGTCGACGGCAAGGTCGAGATCGACGTCGACGGCCACCGGTTCCAGCTCCCGATCGACGACATCGAGCACGCCAAGCTCGTTCCCGACTGGGACGCCGTGATGCACGGCAAGTCCGGCGTCGGCACGCCCACCGAACCCAAGCGCGATTTCAGCCCCAAGCGGCACAAGCAAAAGCACTGAAGGACGAAGGGTCATGGAAGCCAAACTCGACATGGTTCTCGAGCAAGTCGGCCGAGACAAGAACATCGACAAGAGCGTGCTCATCAACGCGCTCGAGCAGGCCATCCTCACGGCCGCCAAGCGCACGTTCGGCATGGCGCGCGAGATGGAAGCGAAGTTCAACCCGGAGACGGGCTCGGTCGATCTGTTCCTGATCATCAACGTCGTCGATGACCCCGAGGACGCGATCGAGGGCCGCGAGATCAGCGTCGAGCAGGCGAAGACCGCCGGTCTCGAGGCCGAGCTCGGTGACGAGCTGCTGTTCCAGGTGTTCTATCGCGCGGAGGACGAAGAGCGCGCCCGCGAGCAGGACGAGAAGTTCGGCCACCTCATCGACCTCAAGAACGCGAGCAAGAAGTTCGGTCGCATCGCCGCGCAGACCGCGAAGCAGGTGATCTACCAGCGCGTCCGCGAGGCCGAGCGCGACAACGTCTACAACGAGTTCAAGGACCGCAAGGGCGAGATCATCAGCGGCATCGTGCGGCGCTTCGAGCGCGGCGCGCTCGTCGTCGATGTCGGCAAGGCCGAGGCCGTGCTGCCGATGCGCGAGCAGGTGCCGCGCGAGAGCTATCGCGTCGGCGACACGATCAAGGCGTACTGCCTCGACATCGATCGCAACGCACGCGGCCCGCAGATCATCCTCAGCCGCACGCACAAGGGCCTGCTCGAGAAGCTGTTCGAGCAGGAGGTCCCGGAGATCTACGAGAAGATCGTCCGCATCGAGTCGAGCGCCCGCGAGCCGGGTGCGCGCGCGAAGATCGCGGTGTCGAGCCGCGACCGCGACGTCGACCCGGTCGGCGCGTGCGTCGGCATGAAGGGCAGCCGCGTGCAGGCGGTCGTGCAGGAGCTGCGCGGCGAGAAGATCGACATCGTCCCGTACGACGACGATCCGGCGCGCTTCGTCTGCAACGCGATCGCGCCCGCTGAGGTCAAGCGCGTCATCATCGACGCCGAGGGCCACCGCATGGAGCTGATCGTCCCCGACGACAAGCTCTCGCTCGCGATCGGCAAGAAGGGCCAGAACGTCCGCCTCGCGTCGCAGCTGACCGGCTGGCGCATCGACATCCACAGCGAGTCGAAGATCTACGAGCTCGAGCGCCGCGCGAAGGAGCAGATCGCGGCCGCGATCGCGTCCGAGGGCTTCGACGTCGCCGTCTCCGAGACGCTGTTCAAGCTCGGCTGGCGCTCGGTCGGCGAGCTCGCGCGCGCGCACGTCGAGGAGCTGGCGGGCCTGCCCGGCATCGCCGACGCCGGCGGCGCGAAGAAGATCATCGAGGCCGCGAAGGCGTACATGGCCGGCGGCAGCCGCCGCCAGACCGACGTCAAGCGCGAGGCCGAGCGTCGCAGCCAGCTGTCGGGTGACCAGCAGCTGATGGAGCTCGACGGCGTGGACGAGGAAGTCCTCGGCGTGCTCCACACGGCGAACGTCCACTCGCCGGAGGACCTCATCAAGACGCCGATCGAGCACATCGCGACCGCGACGGGCATCGACATGGGCGATCTCGCGCGCCTCCGTCAGCGCGCGATCAGCTGGCTCTCGGAGGTGTCGTCCTGAGGCGCGGGCACGTACCGCAGCGCACGTGCGCGGGTTGCCGGGCGGTCACCGCTCAGCACGCGCTCGTGCGGGTTTCCTTCGCCGGTCCTCGCCTCGTCATGGGGCGCGGGTCGGGGAGGGGCGCGTACGTGCACGCAACCTCTGGATGCATCGAGGCCGCCTCGCGAGGCGGTCTCGCGCGATCCCTGCGGCGTGCGGTTCCTCCCGAGGAGGTCCGCCGCTTTGCTGCTCACCTGTCACGGACCGATGACAATTCGCCGACAAACGGCGAAGGAAACTCGAAAAAGGCCGCTGGCCTCGATGCGACGAACGCTGTAGAAAGTCCGTCTCGGATTACGGCGAAGGACGACCGATAAAAGATGCGAGTGTATGAGATTGCAAAAGAGGTGGGGATTCCGAACAAGGACCTCATCGCCAAGATCCGCGCGCTCGGTCTCGAGGTGAACAATCACATGTCCTCGCTCGACGCCGACGACGTCGCGCGCATCAAGCGCTCGCTCGAGAAGGAAAAGCAGCAGGTTGCGGCCCCGGCCGAGACCAAGAAGCTCGCGTCCACCGGTGGCGTCGTCATGCGCCGCCGCTCCGCCGACAAGCCGGCCGACGAAGCTGCCCCCGCGGCCGCCAAGCCGGTCGAGCCGGTCCACACCGCACCCGCCGCGCAGGCCCCCGTGATCCGCCGCCGCGCCGTCGCCGAAGAGGCCCCGGCCCCCGTCGAGACCCGCCCCGCGCCGCCGCCCGAAGTCGCTCGCCCCGCGCCCGCGCCGGTCGAGATGCGTCGCGCGCCCGCACCGGAGCCGCACGTCGAGGCGCCGGTCGCCGCGCGTCCCGCGCCGCAGCCGAAGCCGCAGCCGCAGCCGGAAGCCCCGGCCGCGCCGGCTCCGCGTCCCGCGCCGGCCCCGGTCGAAGCTCGCCCGGCCCCCGCACCCGAAGCACCGGCGCCTCGCGCCGAGCAGCCCGTCGCTCGTCCCGCGCCGCAGCCGGAAGCCCCGGCGCCCGCGCCGCGTCCCGCGCCCGTCGAGGTGCGTCGCGCGCCGGAGCCGGCTCCCCAGCCCGTCGCCGCCGCGCAGCCCGCGCCGCAGCCTCCGCAGCCGCCCGCCGAGCCGCAGCGCTCGCGCGTGATCGTCGCCGGTCCGCGCGTCGTCAGCCGTGGCGATCAGGGCGGTCCGATCATCGAGGAGCGCCGCCCGAGCGGTGGCTCGATGCAGCCGCCTCCGTCGACGCAACTTCCGCCGCGCGCGCCCGGCACGGGCGTCGTCGCCTCGTCGGCGCCCGCGCGCGCCGAAGGCAGCGGTCCGCGCACGGTCGAGGATGTCGCGACCTCGGCGCGCAGCCAGTTCGAGCGCGATCTCGAGCTCGCGAAGGCGCGCCGCGCCGAACGTCCGCGCCCGGAGACGGTGAATCCGCCGCCGAGCGAGGCGCCCGCCGCGCCGCAGCCGCCGCGCGATCCGTCGCGTCCGGCCGTCGGCACCGTCATCGCGCTGCCACCGCGCATCAAGATCACCGAGCGTGGCCCGTCGGGCCGTCCCGCGCCCGCCGCGCCGCCGCAGAACCAGATCCGCGGCCGCTTCGAGCAGCAGCGCAACCAGCGTGGACCGGGCGGTCCGCGTGGCCCCGGCGGCCACATGGACATGCGCAAGAAGCTTCCCCTCGGCAAGAAGGGCAAGCAGACGACGATCACCACGCCCGCCGAGCACAAGCGCGTCGTCCGCATCGAGGACACGATCACGGTCTCCGATCTCGCGCGCAGCATGGGCGTGAAGGCGCCCGAGGTGCTCAAGAAGCTCTGGGGCATGGGCATGACCGGCGTCAACATCAACGCCGCGATCGACTTCGACACCGCCCAGATCCTCGCGAGCGAGTTCGGCTACGAGGTCCAGAACGTCGCGTTCAAGGAAGAGGACATCTTCGCCCAGAAGACGGACGATGGTGACAAGCTCGAGCCGCGCTCGCCGGTCGTGACCGTCATGGGTCACGTCGACCACGGCAAGACGTCGCTGCTCGACGCGATCCGCAAGACGCGCGTCGCCGCCGGCGAGGCCGGTGGCATCACGCAGCACGTCGCCGCGTACAAGGTCGCGGCGCCGGGCCACGGCGACATCGTGTTCCTCGATACGCCGGGCCACGAGGCGTTCACCGAGATGCGCGCGCGCGGTGCGCAGGCGACGGACATCGTCGTGCTCGTCGTCGCCGCGAACGACGGCGTCATGCCGCAGACGATCGAGGCGCTCTCGCACGCGAAGGACGCCAAGGTCTCGATCATCGTCGCGGTCAACAAGATCGACTTGCCCGATGCTCAGCCCGAGCGCGTCAAGCAGCAGCTCGCCGACCACGGCCTCATCCCCGAGGAGTGGGGCGGCGAGACGATGTACGTCAACGTCTCGGCGCTCAAGGGCGAGAACATCGACAAGCTGCTCGAGTCGATCGCGCTCACCGCGGAAGTCCTCGAGCTCAAGGCGAACCCGCACAAGCCGGCCGCCGGCCTGGTGATCGAAGCGCGCCTCGACCGCAACCGCGGCCCGATGGCGACCGTCCTGATCCAGGAAGGCACGCTGCGCACCGGTGACGTCCTCGTCGCCGGCCGCACGTTCGGCAAGGTCCGCGCGATGCTCGATGATCGCGGCCAGCAGGTCGACGAGGTCGGCCCGTCGACGCCGGTCGAGATCCTCGGTCTCGACGGCGTGCCCGACGCCGGTGACAAGGTCAACGCGGCGGAGGACGACAAGGTCGCCAAGCAGGTCGTCGAGCACCGCCGCCAGGAGTTCCGCAAGCGCGAGCTCGCCTCCACGGCGCGCATCTCGCTCGAGGGCATGATGGAGCGCGCGTCGGAAGGCGCGCAGAAGGAGCTCAAGATCGTCCTCAAGGCGGACGTTCAGGGCTCCGCCGAGGCGCTCAAGGCCGCGCTCGTCAAGCTCACGACCGAGAAGGTCAAGGTCGTCGTCATCGCGGCGGCCGTCGGCGGCATCACGGAGAGCGACGTCCACCTCGCGAAGGCGGGCGGCGCGATCATCGTCGGCTTCCACGTCCGCCCCGCCGGCAAGAGCAGCAAGCTCGCCGAGCAGGAAGGCGTGGAGATCCGCCTCTACGACATCATCTACGACGCGCTCGACGACGTGAAGGCCGCCATGGCGGGCCTCCTCGCCCCGATCAAGCGCGAGGTCGCGATGGGCAAGCTGCAGGTGCGCGATACGTTCTCGATCCCCAAGGTCGGGACGGTCGCCGGCTGCATGGTCACCGAGGGCAAGATCAACCGCAAAGCCCACCTCAAGATCATCCGCGACGCGATCCAGGTCTACGAGGGCAAGATCGGCTCGCTCCGCCGCTTCAAGGACGACGTCTCCGAGGTCCAGCATGGCTTCGAGTGCGGCGTCATGGTGGCCGGCTGGAACGAGGTCAAGACCGGCGACGTCATCGAGGCGTACGAGGTCGTCGAGGAAGCTGCCCAGCTGTAGGCGCTTGGCAGCGGTTGTCAGCGCGCGGTAGGGTCCGTGCGTGTACGTCGCAGTCGCCAAGCTGAGCCTCGTGATCGGCGACGCCCACTCGCTCAAGGAAAAGCGGATGGTGCTGCGCCCGATCAAGGACCGCGTGCGCGACCGGCTGCATGTCTCGATGAACGAGGTCGGCGAGCTCGATACGTGGCAGCGCGGCGAGCTCGGCTGCGCCGTCGTCAGCGCGGACCGCGCGAAGGCGCTCGAGATCATCGATGACGTCGTGCGGGTGGCGATGAGCGTCGGCGGTGCGCAGATCGTCGGCATCGCGAAGGACGTGATGACGTTCGATGCGCCGAGCGTGCCGTTCACGCCCGTCGACGAGCGCACCGGCAGCGGCGACAAGGCCGCCGGCAGTGATGACTGGATCCCCGCCGAATGGCAGGACGGAGCAAACCGCGATGAGTAGCGCGCGCAAGGCCCGCGTCGAGCATGGGATTCGCGAGGCCCTGACCGAGATGATCGCGTCCGACGTGCGCGATCCGCGCGTCCACGCGCCGACCGTGCTGACGGTGACGAAGGTCGAGCTCAACGTCGATCTCAGCGTCGCGCGCTGCTACGTGTCGATCGTCGCCGACGATGCGACCGCGGATGCGGCGCTCGCGGGCCTGCAGAAGGCCGCCGGCTTCCTGCGCGGGCCGATCGGCAGACGGCTGAGCCTGCAGCACGCGCCGGAGCTGCGCTTCCTGATCGATCCGAGCATCGACATGAGCGAGAAGCTCGCCGCGATCGTCCGCGAGGACGAGGAGCGCGCGCGGGCGGCGGGGCGCGTGGCAGGGCAGGCCAAGGCACCGCCGGCAACGGCGTCGTCGGGCGCGTCGCGTTCGTCGGGCGAGGCCCCCACGAACGAGCCCGACCCGAGCGAATCCCACGAGCCCGGGGCGAAGTCTTGAGCGAGCAGCGCCGCGTCACCGAGCCGGTCGAGTTGCCCGATGTCGCGGCGTCGCTCGCGCGCGCGTGCGACAAGCTCCGCGCGTCCAAGCGCGTGCTCCTGACCTCGCACCGCCGGCCCGACGGCGACGGCACCGGCTCGATGGCGGGCCTCGCGTCGCTGCTGCGCGCGCAGGGCAAGGAAGCCGTCATCTACTCGGTCGATCCGATCGCGCGCCGCTACAAGTGGCTGCCGCTCGTCGCGACCGTCGTCCACACGATCGGGTTCGACGAGCGCTTCGACTGCACGATCGTCGTCGACTGCGCCGACGTCTCGCTGCTCGGCGACACGCTGCCGCCGCCCGAGGTCTGCGGCACGCTGATCACGCTCGACCACCACGCGAGCGGCAAGCCGTTCGGCGACATCGCGGTGTGGGATCCGACCGCGGCGGCCGTCGGCGTGCTCGTCCATCGCATCGCGGAGCACGAAGGCTGGCCGGTGACGAGCGAGGCGGCCGTGCCGCTGTACGTGTCGCTGATCAGCGATACCGGCGGCTTTCGCCACGCGAACACGAACGCGGAGGCGCTGCGCGTCGGCAGCGAGCTCGTCGGCGCCGGCGTCGTGCCGAGCTCGATCGCGGGCTCGCTCGAGGAACGGCCGAGCCCCGGCAAGCTGCGGCTGCTGGGCTCCGTGCTGTCGACGCTCGAGCTGCACTGTGCAGGCCGCGCCGGCGTGCTCAGCGTGACGACCGACATGGTCGAGGGCGCGCGCGCGAGCTGGGAAGACATCGAGGGCATGGTCAACTGGGCGCGCAACGTCGAGGGCGTGCAGGTCGGCGTGCTGCTGACGACGGCGAAGGGCGGCGGCGTGCGCGTGTCGATGCGGTCGCGCAGCGAGAAGATCGACGTCGGCCGCGTGTGCATGACGCTCGGTGGCGGCGGCCATCCCGGCGCGGGCGGCTGCCACATCGGCGGTGACCTCGCGTCGGTGAAAGAAAAAGTCGTGCGCGCGCTCGATGCGGCCTTCAACAAGCGCACGGGCACGACGAATCCGCCGCCCGACGCCGCGCCTTAGGTTACGATCCGCTGATGCGTTCGTTCGTGGTTGCCGCGGGTTCGCTGCTCGTGGCGAGCGCGCTGCCGGCCTGCGGCGACAATCATGCGAAGGCCGATGCGCCGGTCGCCGGCGACGTCGCGAGCGACACCCCGGTCGATGCCGCGCCACCCGACGCCGATCCGAACAACCCGGCGACGCTGTTCGATACCGGCCTGTGCGTCGACCGCGCGTGCACGCAGATCAGCGCCGGCATCTCGGCGTACACGCCGAGCTTCGGCCTGTGGAGCGACGCGGCGACGAAGCGCCGCTGGATCCAGCTGCCGCCCGGCGCGCAGATCGACACGACCGACCCCGATCACTGGGAGTTCCCCGTCGGCACGAAGCTGTGGAAAGAGTTCACGTCGCAGGACGGCAGCAACAACCCGGTGCGCGTCGAGACGCGCTTCATCTGGCGCCAAGCGACGGGCACGACGAACGACTGGTTCTACGTGTCGTACGAGTGGAACAGCACGAACGACGATACGGTCGCCGTCCCGGCCGGTGACAACAACGTCGACGGCACGCAGCACGACATCCCGGCGCGCTTCCAGTGCAAGGTCTGCCATCAGGGCATCAGCTCGCGCGTGCTCGGCTTCGGCGCGATCCAGCTCGACCACGCGGCGGCGCAGGGCGAGATCGCGATCGACGAGCTGGTCGCGGCTGGCCGGCTGACGCAGAACCCGCCGGGCGCGAGCGCGCCGCACTATCCGCTGCCCGGCACCGGCAGCGCGACGGCCTCGATCGGCTACCTGCACGCGAACTGCGGGCATTGCCACAACCCGCAGAGCACGATCTACACGGACCAGGGCGTCAACATGGCGCTCCGGCTGACGACGACGTCGCTCGGCTCGCTCTCGACGACACCCGTGTACCAGACCGCCGTCGACCACGACGCGACGTTCCCGATCGACGGCCTGACCAAGCGCATCGTCACGGGCCAGCCCGCGCAGTCGATCCTGATCGACCGCTTCGAGGTCGATCCGATGAACGCGAAGCACATGCCG
Organism: uncultured Kofleriaceae bacterium; assembly: GCA_964446175.1. Taxonomy (GTDB): domain Bacteria; phylum Myxococcota_A; class Polyangia; order Haliangiales; family Haliangiaceae; genus JABFXX01. The sequence goes on along the minus strand of CAYUNM010000051.1, from coordinate 17,916 downwards.
CTGCTCGGATCCGAAGTGATGGATCCGACCGCAGACGCGGCATTGCGCGACTGGATCACGCATATTCAGTAGCCGTGAACGGAGTCCTCGTCCTCGACAAGCCGGCGGGCATGTCGTCCGCCGTCGCCGTCGATCAGGTCAAGAAGCGCCTCGGCGCCGCGCGCGCCGGCCACGGCGGCACGCTCGACCCGATCGCGACCGGCGTGCTGCCGATCTGCCTCGACGAGGCGACCAAGCTCGCGCAGTTCCTGCTCGCCGACGACAAGGCGTACGAGGCCGATCTGCTGCTCGGCGTCGAGACCGACACGCTCGATCGCACGGGCACGATCACCAGGACGACGCCGCCCGACGTCTCGCGCGAACGCTTCGAGGCCGCGCTCGCCGCGCGCACCGGCGCGCAGGACCAGGTGCCGCCGATGTACTCGGCGATCAAGCAGAACGGCAAGCGGCTCTACCACCTCGCGCGCGCCGGCGAGGAAGTCGAGCGCGAGCCGCGCCGGATCCGGATCGCCGAGCTCTCGCTGCTCGCGTGGGATCCGCCGCGTGCGCGCATCGCGATCAGCTGCAGCAAGGGCACGTACATCCGCTCGCTGATCGCCGACCTCGGCACCGACGTCGGGTGCGGCGCGCACATGACCGAGCTGCGCCGCACGCGCTCCGGCGTGTTCACGCTCGCGCAGGCGCACGATCTCGACCGCCTCGACCACCCGCGCCTCGTGCCGATGACCGAGGCGACCCAGCTGCCGCGCGTGTCCATCCCGGCGGAGCTGCTCCACCGCGTCCGCTCCGGGGTTCAGCTGCCTCCCGAGGCGCTCGCGATCACGCCCGAAATCTACGAGCGATTCCAGATGCTTGACGAGCAGGGCGAGCTGGTCGCGGTGGGCCACATCGAGACCCGCAACGAGCGAGCACGGATCATCTACGACCGCGTCTTCAAGCCTTGACCCGCGCCCGCAAATACCCCAAAACTCCGCCCTGACCACGGCACTCGTCTTTCGACCCCGCCAGCCGGAGTGAATCCGGCTGGCTCCACTCTGGGGAGGCGCGGCCGTCGGCGACTGGAGTAGCAATGTCTGTTTCGACCGTTCGCAAGCAAGAGACCATCGGCAAGTTCCAGCAGCACCAGGGCGATACCGGCTCGCCGGAAGTCCAGGTCGCGCTCCTCTCCGAGCGCATCTCGCACCTGACCGAGCACCTCAAGAACAACCACAAGGACCACCACAGCCGTCGTGGTCTGCTCAAGATGGTCGGTCAGCGCCGCGCGCTGCTCGACTACCTCAAGCGCAAGAACCTCGATCGCTACAAGAAGCTGATCGAGACGCTCGGCCTCCGCCGCTAAGCGCCGCGGGTTACTCGCGCGCCGAGAGCTGCGCGAGCGGGTTACTCGCGCGCCGAGAGCTGCGCGAGCGGGTTACTCGCGCGCCGAGAGCTGCGCGAGCGACGCCACGAAGCCGCCGATCGACGCGACCACCATCAGGATCGCGCCGACCGAGCCGTGCTTGACGATCGTCCACGCGTCGGTCCCGAAGACCTTGAACGCGACGAAGCCGAACGCGGCGGCCGCGACGAGCGCGCCCACGCGGTTGCCCTGGACGAGCACCGCCGTCAGGAACGCCGCGAGCGTCGCCCAGACGTGCCAGCCGCCGTCCGCGTGGCGCAGCTCCCAGAAGCTGATTCCCAGGATGAACGGCAGGAAGCAGGAAACCAGACCAACCAGACCGAAGACCATTCCATAGCGCTTCATGCGGCGGACCCTATCACAGGGTCAGAGAATCCCGCTCTTGGCTTTCGGGAGCGCCTATGTAATAGATTCGGCCAGTAAAACGTAGCGTCGGTGGATTTCGGCAGGTTGGTTTGATCGTTCAGTCGAGCCCCTCTCGGGTAGAGGGATTGGACCGAGGGTTCAGGCCACCACGAGCCAGCGACGTGACTTTCGAAAGGTCCGTTGAAAATGGCATTCGTGCGTGAGACCGCCGTCGTGGGCGGCAAGGAAATCATCGTCGAGACCGGCAAGTGGGCGAAGCAGGCCGGCGGCTCGGTCGTCGTCCGCTGCGGCGACACCATGGTGCTCGTCACGGCCGCTGGCAGCCAGCAGCCGCGCGACATCGACTTCATGCCCCTGACCTGCGAGTACCAGGAGAAGTTCTACTCGTCGGGCAAGATCCCGGGCAGCTTCTTCCGTCGCGAGGGTCGCTCGACCAACGCGGAGATCCTCGTCGCTCGCCTGATGGATCGTCCGGTGCGCCCGCTCTTCCCGAAGGGCTGGTTCATCGACACGCAGATCATCGCGAACGTGATCTCGTTCGACCGCGACAACGCGGCCGACGTGCTCGCGATGACCGGCGCCAGCTGCGCGCTGCACCTGTCTGACCTCGTGTGGGACGGCCCGCTCGCCGGCGTTCGCGTCGGCCGCATCGACGGCCAGTTCGTCGCGAACCCGACGTTCGCGGAGCGCGAGAAGAGCGACATGGACATCATCGTCGCGGCGAGCAAGGACGCGATCATGATGGTCGAGGGCGAGATGCACGAGCTGCAGGAGGACGTCGTGATCGACGCGCTGCTGTTCGCGCACCAGGCCGTCCAGCCGCTGATCGAGCTGCAGGAGCGCCTGCGCGCCAGCAACGGCAAGGAGAAGCGCCCGTTCACGAAGCCCGTCACCGACGAGAGCCTCGCGAACCGCGTCAAGGAGATCGCGTACGACCGCCTCGCCGAGGCGATGCAGATCAAGGACAAGAAGAAGCGCTCGGGCGGGGTCTCGAACCTGCGCACCGAGGTGATCCAGCAGCTGACCGCCGAGGGCCAGCCGTGGGCGGGCAAGGCGAAGGATGTCGACGCCGCGTTCGGCAAGCTGCAGAAGAAATGGGCGCGCGGTCATACGCTGTCGACGCGCACGCGCATCGACGGCCGCAAGCCCGACGAGATCCGCCAGATCTCCGTCGAGACCGGCGTGCTGCCGCGCGCGCACGGCTCGGCGCTGTTCACCCGTGGCGAGACGCAGGCGCTCGTCGCGGTGACGCTCGGCACCAAGTACGACGAGAAGAAGCTCGACACGCTCCTGGGCGACCAGAAGAAGACGTTCTACATGGACTACAACTTCCCGCCGTTCTCGACGGGTGAAGTGAAGCCGCTGCGCGGCCAGTCGCGCCGCGAGGTCGGCCACGGCTTCCTCGCCGAGCGCTCGGTCGAGTCGATCGTGCCGGTGTACGAGGACTTCCCGTACACGATCCGCGTCGTGTCGGACATCCTCGAGTCGAACGGCTCGTCGTCGATGGCCAGCGTCTGCGGCGGCTCGCTCGCGCTGATGGATGCGGGCGTTCCGACGAAGGCGCCCGTCGCGGGCATCGCGATGGGTCTCATGAAGGAAGGCGATGACTACGTCATCCTCTCCGACATCCTCGGCGACGAGGACCACCTCGGCGACATGGACTTCAAGGTCACCGGTACGCGCCGCGGCGTGTGCGCGCTGCAGATGGACATCAAGGTCGACGGTCTGACCCGCAAGATCCTCGAGGAGGCGCTCGAGCAGGCCAAGCGCGGCCGCATCCACATCCTCGAGAAGATGGACTCCGCGATCTCGGCGCCGCGCGACGAGGTCTCGATCTACGCGCCGCGCATCGTCACGGTGAACGTCAAGCCGGACAAGGTCCGCGACATCATCGGACCGGGCGGCAAGACGATCCGCGCGATCCAGGAGCAGACGGGCGCGCAGATCGACATCAACGACAACGGCGTCGTCTCGATCGCGTCGTCGGACGCCAAGGCGATCGAGCAGGCGCAGGCGCTGATCTCCGGCCTCACGATGGAGCCCGAGGTCGGCCAGTTCTACAACGGCATCGTCAAGAAGATCGTCGAGATCGGCGCGTTCGTCGAGATCATGCCGGGCACCGACGGTCTGCTCCACATCAGCGAGGTCGCGAAGGAGCGCATCCGCTCCGTCGAGGACGTGCTCTCCGAGGGTGACGAGGTCGTCGTCAAGTGCATCAAGGTCGACCGCGACGGCAAGATCCGCCTGTCGCGTCGCGAGGCGCTCGACGCGAACCCGGCGCCCGAAGAGGTCCACAACTTCGTGATCTGAGCGAACCGCGCCGCACTCGCGGCGCCTCGCTGCTTTCACGAGCGCCGCGGCAACGCGGCGTTCTCTCGTTTCGGCTACGGCGCGAGCTCGTCGTGCTCGCCGTGCTGGGCGAGCTCGTCGTGCTCGCCGTGCGGGGCGAGCTCGTCGCGCGTGTGCCAGACCGGCCCCTCGGCGACGCCCCTCTTCACGAGCGCCGGCAGATCCGGATCGCCGTCGTAGTCGTGCCCGGTCGTCGTCACGAGCTCGGCGGTCGCGAACGTGACCGCCTGCTCCCAGCGGTCGATCGCGCGCAGCCACGTGTGGTGCTCGAGAACGGTCACGTGGCGCGGCTTGTACGTCGCGAGCACGCGCCCGCGGTCGCGCAGCGTGGCGTCGCACGTGACGTCGTCGTTCCAGCCGCGCATGCCGAGGTAGTCGGAGCTCGCGGTGCAAGCGACGTCGATCGCGATGCCGTCGGCCGTCGTGCGCACGGCGAGCCGGCGCAGGTACGTCGGCGCGACGTCGTCGTCCGTCTTCCAGCGCTTCAGCGCGTGCGTCTCCGTCACGGCGCCCATGTCGAGCCAGGTCTGCAGCGCATCGCGCGCCTCGCGAGCGGCATCGCAGCCAGCGGGACACGCGTCGTCGATCACGGCCGCGAGCTCCTTCGCCATCGCGCGGGCGAGCGCCTCGTAGCGCCAGCCGTAGCGGAACGCGTCGTCGCCGCTGTGCGGCTCGAGCAGCGCGGGCGGCATGTCGGGATAGGCGAGCAGCAGGTTGCTTTCGAGGAACTCGCCGCCGACCGGACGCTCGTACCTCGCCACTGCCTGCGGTCGCGGCGCCGCCGGCGGGGCGTGGGGCGCCCGGCCGTCGGACGCATGGGCGTCGGGCGCCAGGACCGCGACCGGCACGGGCGCGATGACGAGTGTGGGCCTCGCGGGGCGTGCGCGCAGCTGCAGGCCGAGCAGGGCGCCCGCGGCGAGCGAGGCGCAGACGGGGACCACGACGATGGCGGATCGCATGTGGACACGAACGCACGACGCGCGCGTCTGGCCTACGCCTCGGACGCCTACGCGCGCGTCTGGCCTACGCCGTCGGACGCCTACGCGTCCGTCTGGCCTACGCCGTCGGACGCCTACGCGTCCGTTCTGTACACGCTCAGGCGCGGTTCAGCCGGAGGCGGCCGGGACCTGCACGCGAAACGTCGCGCCGGCGCCGGGCGCGCTCTCGACCCAGATGCGGCCGCCGTGCGCGGCGACGATCTCGCGCGCGATGTACAGGCCGAGCCCGAGCCCGCGCGCCCCGATGTTGGGGCCCCGCCGGAAGCGCTCGAAGATCGCCTCGTGCAGCGCTTCGGCGATGCCCGGGCCCGTGTCGGAGACCGCGACCTCCACCTTCGCGTCGCGGCGGATCACGTCGACCGTGATCGAGCCGCCGCGTGGGGTGAACTTGAGCGCGTTCGTCAGCAGGTTCACCAGCACGCGCATGAAGCGCGGCGCGTCGAGCGAGGCGATGACCGGCTCGTCGGGCAGGTGGCCCGTCAGCGTGACGCCGTTCGCCGCGGCGGCGGCCTGGTTGATCTCGAGCGCCGTTCGCACGACCGCGAGCATGTCGGTGGTCGTCGGCTTGACGCGCATGCGGCCCTCGGCGATCGTCGCGAGGTCCTGCAGGTCGCCGAGCAGGACATCGCTCTGCGCGGTCGCGCGCTGGATCTGCGTCGCGAGCTCGACGAGCAGCTCGACCGGCTGGCCCTTGCTGACCGCGAGGATGATCGATGCGGCGCCGAGCGAGACGGCCGAGAGCATCGAGCGCAGGTCGTGGACGATCACGTCGACCATCGCGCGCTCGACCATCGTGTCGTCGATGCTCGCGCGTTCGAGCTTGAGCGTGACGTCCGTCGCGCGGCGCTCGAGCGCGAGCAGCTGGCGAACGGCGAGGCGGCGGCGTTGGCGTTCATCGCGCAGCGCGAGGTCGGCGGCTTCGTACTCGGTCGCGAGCACCGCATCCTCGGCGGCGCGCGCGAGGATCTCGTCGGCGGTCAGCGGTGCGTGCCGGTCCTCGCGGGACCGCGCGAGCGAGAGGACCTCGGCGGCGCGCTCGCGCGCGATCCGGAGCACCTCATCGGCGGCCTCGCCCGACGCCTCGGCGCGCCTCGCGATCTCGTCATCGGTCCGCGACCGCTCGCGCTCCAGCGACCTGTCCGTACGCTGCCGCTCGTCTGCAGGATCCCGCCGTTCCATGCACCTGTGTACCAAGCCTGCGGCGCGTGGTCATCGTCCGAACAGGCGCTTGAGCAAACTCGGGCTCTTGCGACGGCTCCCGCGCTCCAGCGCCGCTCGCATCTCGGCCGCCGAGGCAAAACGCTGCTCGCGATCGAACGCGAGCGCGCGCGCCACGATGTGATCGAGCCAGATCGGGACCGCGTCGCCGCGCGCGGCCGGATGGCGCTCGATCTCGCCCTTCATCACGCGCTTGAGCAGCTCCTTCTTGCCCTCGTACTGATACGGCCACTCGCCGGTCAGCACCTCGAACAGCACGACGCCGAGCGCGAACAGATCCGTGCGGGCGTCGACCGAGCGCGGATCGAAGAGCTGCTCGGGCGAGATGTAGAACGGCGTGCCGAGCAGCTGGTTCGGCGCGGTCACGTTGTACTCGTCGGCGACCTTCGCCATGCCGAGGTCGAGCAGGCGGACCTTCTCGCCGGGCTCGATGTAGATGTTCGATGACTTGAGGTCGCGGTGGATGATGCCGCGCGCGTGGAGCGCCTCGAGCGCGTCGAGGACGTCGACCGCGATCGTCACGGCGCGCTCCGGCCGCAGCGGACCGTCGACGGTGCGGATCGTGTACAGGTCGCGGCCGTCGAGGCGGCCCATCTCGATGTAGGCGCAGCCGTCCTCGGCGACGCCGGCGTCGAACACGGGGACGAACGCCGTGTGGTTGATCGCGGCGGTCTCGCGCGCCTCGCGCACCATGCGCGCGCCGAGCTCGGCATCGCGGGCGAAGCGCTGGTGCACGATCTTCAGGGCGATGTCACGCCGCAGCGTGCGGTGATGCGCGGCATACACGGCGCAGATGCCGCCACAGCCGAGCAGCGACTCGACGACGTACTTGCCGGCGATGGTCTCGTGCAGCCGCAGCTCGGGGCAGGCCTCCGGGCCGACCGCGTGCTCGCCTCCGCACAGCTGACAGCCCGGCACGAACCGAGGATATATTGCCTCGCGTGTGGAGAGCCGAACGAAGTGAGGCGGGGTGTTGGGGGTGGGTGGGCTTGCACTTCAGGCCCTCCGCAGGAGGGACTTAAAGTGAAACGCCGAGACTTCTTGGCCTCCGTTGGTGCTGGCGCGGCGCTCGTGGCGTGTGGTGGCGGTGGGAACCGCCGCGGGAGTGCGCCGACGAGCTTGCTCTCGAACCGCTGGACCGAGGGCCCGCTGATCGAGGCGACGATCGACGACCTGGGCAAGCAGATGGCGTCGGGCGCGACGACATCCCACGCGCTCACCGCCGCGTATCTCGCGCGGATCGCGGCGATCAACCCGACGCTGCACGCCGTGATCGAGACGAACCCCGACGCGCTCGCGATCGCCGACGCGATGGACGCCGAGCGCAAGGCCGGCAAGGTCCGCGGCCCGCTGCACGGCATCCCGGTGCTCGTCAAAGACAACATCGACTCCGCCGACAAGATGCAGACGACCGCGGGCTCGCTCGCGATGGTCGGCGCGAAGCCGGCGCAGGATTCGGGCGTCGTCGCGAAGCTGCGCGCCGCGGGCGCCGTGCTGCTCGGCAAGACGAACCTCAGCGAGTGGGCGAACATCCGCTCGACGCGCTCGACGAGCGGCTGGTCGGGACGCGGCGGCCAGACCGTCAACCCGTACGCGCTCGATCGCAACCCGTGCGGCTCGTCGTCGGGCTCGGGCGCGGCCGCGGCGGCGAACCTGTGCACCGTCGCGGTCGGCACCGAGACCGACGGCTCGATCCTGTGCCCGTCGGCGACGTGCAACCTCGTCGGCATCAAGCCGACGGTCGGCCTCGTCAGCCGCGCGGGCATCATCCCGATCTCGCACTCGCAGGACACGGCCGGCCCGATGGCGCGCACGGTGCGCGATGCGGCGCTGCTGCTCTCCGCGCTCGCCGGCAGCGACCCGCGCGACGCGGCGACGAAGGACGCGAAGGTCACCGAGTACCTACCGAGCGGCGACGTGAAGGGCCTGCGCATCGGCGTCGTGCGCGGCTACTTCGGCGGGCACCCCGAGCAGGACAAGCTCGTCGAGCAGGCGATCGCGGCGCTCAAAGGCAGGGGCGTCGAGGTGGTCGATCCGGTCGAGCTGCCGCCGTGGCCGTCGGGTGATGCCGACCCGGAATTCACCGTGCTGCTCTACGAGCTCAAGGCGGACCTCGACGCGTACCTCGCGACCGCCAACGCGCCCGTGAAGTCGCTCGCCGACGTGATCGCGTTCAACCAGGCGCACGCCGCGCAAGAAATGCCGTACTTCGCGCAGGAGATCTTCGAGAAGGCGCAGGCCAAAGGCCCGCTGACCGACAAGGCCTACCTCGATGCGCGCGCGAAGTCGCTCGAGCTCGCCCGCGGCGGCATCGACAAGGCGATGGACGAGCACAAGCTCGACGCGCTCGTCGCGCCGACGGCCGCGCCAGCCTGGGTCAACGATCTCGTGCTCGGCGACCACATCGCGGGCGGGAGCACGCAGGCGGCGGCCGTGGCCGGCTACCCGTCGGTGACGGTGCCGGTCGGGTTCACGCACGGGCTGCCGGTCGGGATGTCGATCTTCGGCCGCGCCTGGACGGAAGGCCTGCTCATCCGGATCGCGGCCGCTGTCGAGGACTTGCTGCACGCGCGGCGCCCGCCGAGCTTCGCGGCCAGCGCGGATCTCACCGACGCGATGGGCTGTGGCTCCGACTGCGCGAGCCGCTGACGGCGGATCCCCCGAGGGCTAACCGCCCCCCGTCGCCGAGGAGTATATTGGTGCCGATGAGGCCACGCGTGCAGTTCCGGCGAATGCGGCCCGACGCCATCGTCCCGCGCTACATGACGGCGAACGCCGCCGGCCTCGATCTGTGCGCCGCGATCGACGCGCCCGTCGAGCTCGCCGCCGGCGACCGCACCGCGATCAGCACCGGCCTCGCGATGCACATCCCCGACGGCTTCGAGGGTCAGGTCCGCCCGCGCTCCGGTCTCGCGCGCGAGCACGGCATCACGCTCGTGAACGCGCCGGGCACGATCGACGCGGACTATCGCGGCGTCGTCACGGTGCTCGTGATCAACACGAGCAAGCACGCGTTCACGATCGAGCCGGGCATGCGCATCGCGCAGCTCGTGATCGCGCCGGTCGTGCAGGCGGAGCTCGAGGAGGTCGACGAACTGGCCGCCACCGAGCGTGGCGCCGGCGGCTTCGGATCGACGGGCCGGTAGTAGATGAGCGAGCGCCGCAAAGGGCCCACGCAGCGCGGTCACGGGCAGCTCGACGACGACGCCCCGACGACGTTCGATCCGAGCGTGCAGTTTCCCGACAGCCCGCCCATCCAGGTGATGAGCGTCAAGGCGCAGCACGAGTCCGGCCCGGTCGCGATCTCGATGAAGACGCCCGCGGACGCCAAGCCGGACGCGCCGGCCGAGACACCGATCCTCGCGCGGCCGAAATTGCGCGCGATTTCCGAGATCACGCCGCTCCCGAGCGCACAGCCGAGGAACCTCGGGTACCTGGCCCCGCCGCGCGACCGGGCCGAAGTGCGTTCGCGGCGCATGCGAGACCTGGTGATCTGGTCGTGCGTCGCGGTGATCATCGCGAGCGCCGTCGCGCTCGTCATCTGGTTCGTCGCTCGCTGACGTATGGTACAAGTCGTGCCGTGATTCCCCGGTACTCGCGTCCAGAGCTCGCGGCACTGTGGGAGGACAAGTATCGATTCGAGCTGTGGCTCGAGATCGAGCTCAGTGTCTGCGAGGCGATGGAAGCCAAGGGCATCGTGCCCGCCGGGACCGCGCAGACCGTCCGCGAGCGTGCCGCCGGCAAGCTCGACCCCGCGAAGATCCTCGAGATCGAGGCGACCACCCGCCACGACGTCATCGCGTTTCTGACGCACGTCGAGCAGCTCGCCGGCGAGCCCGCGCGCTGGCTGCACCTCGGCATGACGTCCTCCGACGTGCTCGATACGGCGCTCGCGATCCAGACCGGCCGCGCGCTCGAGAAGATCGTCCAGGGCGTGATGGGGCTCGCGAGCGCGCTCGCCGAGAAGGCGCGCGAGCACGCGCAGACGCCGATGATCGGCCGCTCGCACGGCATCCACGCCGAGCCGGTCACGGCCGGTCTGACGTTCGCGCGCTGGCACGCGGAGGTCGTCCGCGCGTCGAGCCGGCTGATCCGCGCGCGTCACGCGATCGCGGTCGGCAAGATCGCCGGCGCCGTCGGCGTGTACGGCAACCTCGATCCCGCGATCGAGCGCGAGGCGCTCGCGAAGCTCGGGCTCGAGCCGGAGACGGTCGCCACGCAGATCGTCCAGCGCGATCGCCACGCGGAGGTGCTGTGCGCGCTCGCGCTGCTCGGGACTTCCATCGAGCAGATCGCGCTCGGCGTGCGGCACTGGCAGCGCACGGAGGTCGGCGAGGCGGAGGAGGGCTTCGGGGCAGGGCAGAAGGGCAGCTCCGCGATGCCGCACAAGAAGAACCCGATCCTCAGCGAGAACCTCACCGGCCTCGCGCGCCTGCTGCGCTCGTACGCGCAGGCCGGCATGGAGGACGTGGCGCTGTGGCACGAGCGCGACATCTCGCACTCGAGCGTCGAGCGCGTCGCGATGCCCGATGCGACGATCCTCGCCGACTTCATGACCGCGCGCGCGACGAGCCTCGTCAAGGGCCTCGTCGTCCATGCGCGCCGCATGAAGGCGAACCTCGATCGCTCGGGCGGCCTCTACTTCTCCGAGGCCGTGCTGCTCGCGCTCGTCAAGACGGGCCTGCCGCGCCAGGAGGCGTACGTGCTCGTCCAGCGCGCGGCGCTCAAGGCGGTCAGCGAGGCAGCGTCGGTCGGCACCGTCGGCGCGCTGCCGGGCCGGTTCCGCGAGCTGCTCGGCCAGGATCCCGACGTGACGTCGCGCCTCGACACCAAGACGCTCGACGCCTGCTTCGACCTCGACCACCACCTGCGCCACGTGCCCGAGATCCTCGAGCGCGCGCTGGGAGCCGCCAAATGATCACCGACGCCGTCCTGCACGCGCAGCTCGCCCACACGCTCCAGGCCACGCCGTGGAAGTCGATCGGCGGCCGCACGCTGCCGCGCTACGACGGCAAGGTGCGCGACTGCTTCATCGACAAGGAGCGCGGCGAGCGCATCATCGTCGTCACGGATCGCCTGAGCGCGTTCGATGCCGTCGTCGGCACGATCCCGTTCAAGGGCCAGGTGCTGAACCAGCTCGCGCAGTTCTGGTTCGAGCACACCAAGCACATCGCGCCGAACCACATGCTGCGCGTGCCCGATCCGAACGTGATGGTCGCGCGCGAGTGCGTGCCGCTGCCGGTCGAGCTCGTCATGCGCGCGTACCTGACGGGCGTGACGTCGACGTCGATCTGGAAGGCCTACGAGGCCGGCGCGCGGACGTTCTGTGGTCACGCGCTGCCCGAGGGCATGCACAAGAACCAGCGCCTGCCCAAGCCGATCCTCACGCCGTCGACGAAGGCGCAGAAGGGCGACCACGACGTCTCGGTCTCGAAGGACGAGCTGCTCGCGATGGGGCGCATCGAGCCCGAGGTGTTCGAGCGCGCGGCCGCGATCGCGGAGGCGCTGTTCGCCGCCGGTCAGGCGCACGCCGCCAAGCAGGGCCTGATCCTCGCCGACACGAAGTACGAGATGGGCCTCGCGCCCGACGGCACGATCGTCGTCATCGACGAGATCCACACGCCCGACTCGTCGCGCTACTGGTACGCCGACGACTACGACGCGCGCCTCGCCAAGGCCGAGGAGCCGCGCTCGCTCGACAAGGAGTACGTGCGCCGCTGGCTCGCGGGCGACGCGAAGTGGACCGGCGACGGCCCGCCGCCCGACATGCCGGCCGACATCCGCTGCGAGGCGGCGCGCCGCTACATCGCGAGCTACGAGCTGGTGACCGGCAAGCAGTTCTCGCCCGACACGCGCGAGCCGATCGCGCGCATCGCGGCCGCGCTGGGAGCCGCATGATGTCGTGCATGACCATCGCGAGGCCCACGTGCTGATCGTCCCCGGCCGCGCCGCGCTGTCTGCGGCCCGGCGGGCGAGCGCGCTCGCGAAGGCCAAGACGGTCGCCCCGGCGATCTCCGCGCTCGACGCGCGCTGGATCCACCTCGTCGTCACGAGCCGCCCGCTCACGACCGACGAGGCCGCGCAGCTCGAGCAGATGCTCGGCTACGGCCCGGCGGAAGACAAAGGCAGCCGGCTCGGCACGCGCACCGGCATGGCGTTCTGGATCGCGCCGCGCATCGGCACGATCTCGCCGTGGTCGTCGAAGGCGACCGACATCGCGCACGTGTGCGGCCTCCCCGTCATCGAGCGCATCGAGCGCGCGACGGAGTGGACGTTCGTCGGGCCCGGCGACGCGGCCGCGATCGGCGCCGTGCTCAGCGATCGCATGACCGAGAGCGTGATCGTGCGCGAGCGCGATCTCGAGCGCGTCGTCGCGCAGGCCGGTGCGCCGCGGCCGCTGAAGTTCGTCAAGCTCGGCAGCGACGGCGCCGCCACGCTGCGCGCCGCCAGCCGCGAGATGGGCCTCGCGCTCGCCGAGGACGAGATCGACTACCTCGTCACGAAGTACGGCGAGCTCGGCCGCGATCCGACGGACGTCGAGCTGATGATGTTCGCGCAGGCGAACAGCGAGCACTGCCGCCACAAGATCTTCAATGCCGAGTGGAGCATCGAGGGCGCGAAGCAGGATCGCTCGCTGTTCCAGTGGATCAAGGAGACGACGAAGGCGGCGCCCGCAGGCGTGCTCTCCGCGTACAAGGACAACGCGGCGGTCGTCGAAGGACACGTCGCGGCGCGCCTGTGGCCCGACGAGCGCGGCGTGTATCGCGCGACGACCGAGGCGAGCCACATCCTCGGCAAGGTCGAGACGCACAACCACCCGACGGCGATCTCGCCGTTCCCGGGCGCCGCGACCGGCTCCGGCGGCGAGATCCGCGACGAGGGCGCGACGGGCCGCGGCGCGAAGCCGAAGGCGGGCCTCGTCGGGTTCACGGTCTCGGACCTGCGCCTGCCGGGCGCGCTCGAGCCGTGGGAGCCGCCGGCCGCCGACGTCGATCCGCACGACGCGCGCGCGTGGATCGGCAAGCCCGGGCGCATCGCGAGCGCGCTCGACATCATGATCGAGGGCCCGCTCGGCGGCGCCGCGTTCAACAACGAGTTCGGCCGCCCCGCGATCCTCGGCTACTTCCGCAGCTTCGAGCTGGCCGAGGCGCCCGGCGTGGCGCGCGGCTATCACAAGCCGGTCATGCTCGCCGGCGGCATCGGCGCGATCCGCGCCGGCCACGTGCAGAAGGCGAGGGTGCCCGAGGGCGCCGCGCTCGTCGTGCTCGGCGGGCCCGCGTTCCTGATCGGCCTCGGCGGCGGCGCGGCGTCGTCGCTCGCGCAGGGCGCGTCGCACGAGGACCTCGACTTCGCGAGCGTGCAGCGCGACAACGCCGAGATCGAGCGTCGCTGTCAGGAAGTGATCGACCGCTGCTGGGCGATGGGCGATCGCAACCCGATCCTCTCGATCCACGACGTCGGTGCGGGCGGCCTCTCGAACGCGCTGCCCGAGCTCGTTCACGACGCGGGCCTCGGCGCGCGCCTCGAGCTGCGCGACATCCCCACCGGCGAGCCGGACCTGTCGCCGCTCGAGCTGTGGTGCAACGAGGCACAGGAGCGCTACGTGCTCGCGATCGCGGCCGACCGCGTCGCCGACTTCGCCGCGCTTTGCACGCGCGAGCGCGCGCCGTGGGCGCAGGTCGGCACCGCGAACGCCGACGGCCGCCTCGTGCTCGCCGACCGCGCCGGCGGCCCGCCGCCCGTCGACGTCCCGCTCGAGCTGATCCTCGGCAAGCCGCCGCGCATGCAGCGCCGCGCCGAAGCGGCCGAGCCGCCGATCCGTCCGCTCGACATCGGCGGCGCCACGCTCGCCGAGGCGCTCGACCGCGTGCTCGGCCTGCCGACGGTCGCCGACAAGACGTTCCTGATCTCGATCGGCGATCGCACGGTCGGCGGTCTCGTCTCGCGCGACCCGCTCGTCGGCCGCTACCAGGTGCCGGTCGCCGACTGCGCGCTCACCACGGCCGGCTTCGACACGTATGCCGGCGAGGTCATGTCGATCGGCGAGCGCCCGCCCGTCGCGCTGCTCGACGCCGCCGCCGCCTCGCGCCTCGCGATCGGCGAGGCCGTGACGAACCTTGCGGGCGCGCCGGTGCGCGATCTCTCGCGCATCAAGCTCTCGTGCAACTGGATGGCCGCCGCTGGCCATCCCGGCGAGGACGCGCGCCTCTACGCCGCCGTGCGCGCCGCGAGCGAGACCGCGCAGGCGCTCGGCATCGCGATCCCCGTCGGCAAGGACTCGATGTCGATGCGCACCCAGTGGGACGGCAAGGCCGTCGTCTCGCCGGTGACGCTCGTCGCGACCGCGTTCGGTCCATGCGACGACGTGCGCCTCGCCGTCACGCCCGAGCTGCGAGGCGGTGACCGCCAGCTGCTGCTCGTCGACCTGTCGAACGGCAAGGCGCGCCTCGGCGCCAGCGCGCTCGCGCAGGTCTACGGCCAGCTCGGCGACAAGGCGCCCGACCTCGACGACCCGGGCCGCCTCGCGCGTTTCTTCGCCGCGATCCAGGACCTCGTCGCCGCGAAGAAGCTCGCCGCGTACCACGATCGCTCCGACGGCGGCGCGATCGTCGCCGCGCTCGAGATGGCGTTCGCGGCCGGCTGCGGCCTCGACCTCGACTTCTCGACCGTCGCGCCGTATCCGTTCCCCGCGCTGTTCAGCGAGGAGCTCGGCGCGATCCTCGAGGTCGCGACCGCCGACGTCGCGCACGTCCGCGCGCTGCTCACCGGCATCGACGTCCACGCGATCGGCCGCGCGGTCCCCGGCGATCGCATCACGGTCACGCATCGCGGCCAGCAGCTGCTCGCCGCCTCGCGCCACGACCTGCGCGCGCGCTACTCGCACGTCACGCACCAGATCGCGAGCCTGCGCGACGACCCGTCGTGCGCCGACGAGGAGCACGCCTCGCGCATCGACCCCGCGAACCCGGGCCTGACCGCGCACCTGACGTTCGATCCCTCCGAGGACATCGCCGCGCCGTTCATCGCCCGCGGCGCTCGCCCGCGCGTCGCGATCCTGCGCGAGCAAGGCGTCAACGGCCAGATCGAGATGGCGGCCGCGTTCACGCGCGCCGGCTTCGAGGCCGTCGACGTCCACATGACGGACCTCATCTCGGGCGCCCACGACCTCGCCGACATGCGCGGCGCGATCGCGTGCGGCGGCTTCTCGTTCGGCGACGTGCTCGGCGCCGGCCGCGGCTGGGCCGCCACGTTCCGCTACAACGCGCGCGCCCGGACCGCGATCCGCCGCTTCGTCGATCGCGCGGACACGTTCCTGCTCGGCGTCTGCAATGGCTGCCAGGCGGTCGCCGACCTCGCGCCCGACCTCGTCCCGAACCTGCCGTGGCCGCGTTTCGTCAAGAACCGCAGCGAGCGGTTCGAGGCGCGCGTGCCGCTGCTGCGCATCGAGGACTCGCCGTCGCTGTTCTTCAAGAACATGCAGGGCGCGCGCATCCCGATCGCCTCGGCACACGGCGAGGGCCGCGCCGAGCTGTCGTCCGATGCGCTCGCCGCGCTCGAGTCGCAGCACCTGGTCGCGGCGCGCTTCGTCGACGGCACCGGCGCCCCGACCCAGCGCTACCCCGCGAACCCGAACGGCTCGCCGAACGCGATCGCCGCCGTCACCACGCCCGACGGCCGCATCACGGTGATCATGCCGCACCCGGAGCGCGTGTTCCGCACGGTCCAGCTGTCGTGGCACCCGGCCGACTGGGGCGAGGACAGCCCCTGGATGCGGATGTTCCGCAACGCGCGCGTCTGGGTCGGCTAAGCTCGCGCATGCGGCCGCGCGAATATCGCTGCGACCGACGTCCCGGTCGAGGCTCGATCCGCTGATGGCCACCGTCGAACGCTGCCCGCTCTGCAACCGACCGCGTGTCCGCGGCGCGCTTCGCTGCGCGTGCAACTACACGTTCGAGTACGTCGCGGAGCATCGCGCCGGCGCGCGGCGCTCGCCATCGCTCGACGCGACGCTCGGCGTGCTCGCCACGGCGGCCGCGGTCGCCGGCTACCTCCTCGTGCCGAGCGATCCCGAGCACGCGGGCGTCGGGGCGCTGCTCGTCGTCGCCGGTCTGTTCGCCGCGTTCGCGTCGATCGCGAACATCAGCTGGTTCTTCGCGTCTGCGCGGGCGCGGCTCGTCACGGCGGTGCTCGGGCGCAGCGGTGCGCGCGTGTTCTACGTCGTGATCGGCGGCGGCCTTGTCGGCGCCGGCGCGCGGCTCTTGCTCGCGTCCTGAGCGCCGATCGCGAGCGCAAGCTCGTGCCGCTACCCCGGCGTGCAGCGCACGGTGGTCGCGCCCGCGGGCGTGCCGCCACGCTGCAGCTTCAGGTGCTGGCCGTCGGGACACAGCGCATCGTCCTCGACGATCGAGAAGTCGGTGACCGGCCCGGCGTCGTCGGTGGCGACGCAGTCGGCGGGCAGGACGATGTCGCGCGTCAGGCACGGCGAGCCCATCATCGAATTGATCTCGCGCGCGATCGCAGCCTGGGTCGGCGCGAAGTCCGCGGTGCACACGGTCGAGGTCACGTTGCGCTCGACGAGGCTCGCGAGCTGATAGATCCGCACCGCCGGGTCCGCGACAACGAGCGAGTTGTTCGCGGCGGTGTAGTTGCACGAATGACGCAGCGCCGGGTACACCGTCATCGAGCCGTTCGGTGTGCGGCCCTCGACCTCGAACGGTGCAGGATCGCCGGCGACCGCCGCGAACATCACCATCCGCGGATCCGGCTTGAGGCCGCGCAGGAAGGTCGCGTAGTCCGCGATGTGCGTCAGGTATGGCGACTGCTCGTTCGAGTGGCACGCGTCCTTGACGCCGATCACGTTCATCTCGTCGGGCGTCGTGCCGCCAACATCGCACGTCACGCCGTACCGCGTGCAGCGGAACGATTGCAGCGGCCCGAGGTCCGTGCGCGTCGGATCGATCAGCGCGGTGTGCTCGAGCGAGCAGTCGTCCTCGTCGGTGAGCACGATCACGGCGAGGTTCGCGTCGGGACGTAAGAAGCCGGCGTTTGTCGTCGTGTTCACGAGCGCGTGATGCACGGCCTCGAGCGTCTGTTCGAACCCGCAGCCCGCGGCGCCGACCGACGCGATCGCCTTGAACGCATCGGCGAGCGTGCCGGTGTAGTTCTTCGTCGCGCCGTCGTCGACGATGAAGCGGCCGGTGACGACCGTGTTGCCGTTCGTCTGCAGCTCGCCGTCTTTGCCCGAACCCGAGCACCCACCGACGCTTCCAGGAATCGTCGGGCCCGGCATCGCGTCGCCGACCGCCGACGTGCCGAGGTCGCTCGTCGCGACGCCGAGGTGCAGGCTCGGAAGGCCGTCGCGCCCGAGCACGTCGAGGAACGCCGGGAACGCGTTGATGAAGTCGACCTCCATGTCGAGGCCGATCGAATCGTCGATCAGGAACAGCACGTCGACGCTGCGGTTCGCCGTCGCCGGCACGATCGCGGCCGTGATGCGCGCGGGCGGCGTCGGCGCGGGGGAGCCGCACGCGACGAGCAGGGCGAGCGCGAGAGACCGGCGCATCTGGCGTTAGTGTGGCAGACCCG
>CAYUNM010000050.1:0-64275 GCA_964446175.1 uncultured Kofleriaceae bacterium | reverse complement strand
TGGCGCATCTAGCTGCCTACTGAACGTTGTCCAATAGCGCGGACTCTCAGGATCTCGCGGTGGTCCGGCCACTGGCCTGGCGCATGCACTGCGCTGCGTCATATGCGTGCCTCACTAGCCTTGGTCCTGCTTGCCACCGGTGCCTGCGCCACCAGCTCGGTTCCGGAGAGCGAGCCTGCAGCTCACAGCGTCCGCGAACGGCTCGCCCAGCCGACGCGGCTCTACATCGCGCCCGGCACGTCGACCGGCGAGATCATGGCGTCGCGCTACACGCACGATGGCTGGGTCAGCGGCACGACCGCGCTGACGGTCGAGACGGGCGAGCTCCACGCGGTCGTCGATAACGACGGCAAGCTTGCGGTCACCGGCCTCGAGATCGGCGTCGACGACATCGCGATCCCGCAGGACGTGTTCGGCAAGCCGGCGAGCCTGACGAACGTCAAGGTCACGCTGCCGTACGCATCGCTCGCGGATGTCACGTGGCAGAACGAGAACGACGCGACGCTCACGCTGACGCTCGCGCTCGACCTCGACTGGGATCTGTCGGTCAACGGCGCCGTGTCGCCGCTCGGCACGCAGCACCTGCCGCCGGTCACCGTCACGACCGAGCTGACGGGCGATGGCCAGCACGTCGATGCGTCGCTCTCGCTCGATGCGACCGGCGAGCTGTGGAGCTGGGCCGGGCTGTTCAAGCTGACGGAGCTCCAGCTCGACCTCGCGGCCGCGACCGTCGATCAGAAGTAGCAGTCGCGCCGCATCGACAAAATGTAACTTGAACGCGCGCGGGCGCGGTCCGACCATCGAGTCCGATGATCGGGATCCCGCTCGCGACGTTCAGCTTCGCCTACGGCGAGTGGGCCGCCCATCGCTACCTGCTGCACTGGCTCGGGCGCGACAAGACCAGCGTGTTCGCGTTCCACTTCCACACGCACCACCAGAAGGTGCGGCGCCACGGCGGCTACGATCCGGACTACGAGGGGCCCGTGTGGTCGACGCCGACGCAGCTCGGCGAGGCGATCGGCCTGACCGCGATCGGCCTGTTGCACGCGCCGCTGTTGCCCGTCGCGCCGTTCTACACGCTGACGACGTGGTACCTGCTCGCGAAGTACCGCCGCGATCACCGGCGCTGTCATATCGATCCCGAGTGGGGCCGCGCGAACCTGCCGTGGCACTTCGATCACCACATGGGCCCGAACCAGCACCGCAACTGGGGCGTGACGTTCGAGTGGTTCGACAGGCTCACCGGAACGCGCGTGCCATACGTCGGCAGCGAGAAGGAGCTCGCGGATCGGCCGCGCACGCAGCAGCGGGCAAGAGAGGCGATCGACGGCACCGGCCCGAAGAAGCCGCGCAAGCTGCGCTGGCGCGACGTGCTGCGCGCACGCGCTCCGAAACAGCGCGCGGCCTAGCCGCCGATATCCTCGACGAGCAGCGGCGTCATCGCCGGCTGCTCGATATCGGCCGGCGCGTCGTCGAGATCCGTCGGCGCGGGGCCGTTCATCACGCGGCCGTAGGCGTCGAATCGCGAGCCGTGACACGGGCAGTCCCACGACTTCTCGACCTCGTTCCAGCGCACGAGGCCGCTCATGTGCGTGCAGCGCGCGTTCTTCAGGTGACACTGGCCCTGCTCGTCCCGGTACGCGGCGATCACGTGGAGGCCGCGCCGGATCGTCGCGCCGTGGCCGGGCGGGATGGCCTCGAGGCCCTCGACATCGCCGCCCTTGACCCAGTCCGTGTACGGCGCGTTCGACTTCGCGGCCTCGCTGACGAACGTCGAGAGCCCGTGGAAGCGCGAGCGCCCCGGCCGGTAGAGGTGCTCGTACTCGTGCTTGCGGCCGTGGATCAGCGACGGGATCAACAGGCCCGCGATCACGCCGTGCGTGAGGCCGTTGCCCGAGTCGCCGGTGCACACGAACACGTGCTCGTGCCCGGGCAGCGCGCCGATGTACGCGAGCCCGTCGACAGGCTCCTGGACCTGACCGGACCACCGGTCGACGACGGCGCCCACCTCCGAGAACCGCTCGCGCGCCCACGCCTCGAGCCGCGGCCAGTGGATCTCCGGATCGCCGTGCCCGACGCGATGGTCCTCGCCGCCGACGATCAGCACCTCGCGCTCGCCGTCGTGCGCGGCGCGGATGTAGTGATACGGCTCGTCGGTGTCCCAGTAGAGCGCGTGCGGGATGTCTCCGCGCTCGATCTCGAGCGCGATGCAGTACGTGCGATACGCGGCCTCGCGCGTCGGGATGCCGAGCTTGCTCGTGATCGTCATGTTCGTCGCATCGACCGCGGCGGCAGCGCGGATGCGGCGGCCGTTCGCGAGCTCGACGTACACCGGCGAGCCCGCCGCGATCTTCGTGACGTGGACGCCGGTGACGATGTGGCCGCCGCCGGCGACCACCGCCTCCGCGATGCCGGCGACGTACGCGAGCGGGTGAAACTCCGCCTGGTTGCCGAAGCGGAGGCACGGCCCGGTGTCGAACGGCAGCGGCGCGCGCTCGACCTCCTCGACGGCGAGCCCGGCGCGCTTGCTCGCGGCGAGCTCCTTCGTCAGCTCGCGCCACGAGTGGCTCGGCGCACGCCACAGGTAGCCATCGACGCGGCGGAAGTCGCAGTCGATGCCGAACATCTTCGCGTTGCGCTCGATCGTGTCGATCGCCGCCGCATGCGACTCGACCGCGAGCCGCGCGCCCTGCTTGCCGAAGCGGCGCTCGAGCACGTAGATGCGATCATCGAGCGCGGACGCCAGGTGAGCGCTGGTGCGCGCCGTCTGGCCGCCGCCGATCGGGCCCTGGTCGAGCACGAGCACGTCGAGGCCGTCCTGCACGAGCGCTAGCGCCACCGACAACCCGGCGATGCCCGCGCCGACGATGCACACATCGGGACGCGCGTCGCCGGGGACCTCCCCGTCGAAGTCAGGAACGCTCTCCGCCATCCACGTAGAGCGCGTGCGCCCGGAGTCGTTTGCGATCGCCATGGGATCGCAGTCAGCAAGTCACGTGCCCATCAGCGTCGCGTAGCCGCCTTCCGACCACAGCTCGAGCTCCTTCGCGCGTTGCATCGCGAACGGATGCGTGCGCTGCACGGTCAGCAAGACCTTGTAGGCGCGATCGAGCGTCGAGCGATCGACCTCCTCGTACTCGCGGATCTGGCGCAAGAACTCCTCGCGATCCATCTCCGCGACGAGGCGGGTCGTGCCGCCCGCGAGCTTCATGAACGTCGAGCGCGCAGCCTCGAGATCCTGCACGCACAAGAGGGCCGCGCGATCCGCCGTGAGCTCGGCGCACCGGTACCACTCGTAGAGCGCGAACGCGAAGCCGCGTGCGACGAGCGCGCCGATACCGAGCGTCATCTCGCCGATCAGCGCGATCATCGCCGCGATGTTGCGCGCCATCGTCCCGTAGAGCACGTGGCCGGCCTTGATGTGTCCGGCCTCGTGGCCGATCACGAAGAACAGCTCCTCGTCGGTCATCATGTCGACGAGGCCCGAGGTCAGCGTGATGAACGGCTTCGTGTGGCCGTACGTCCACGCGTTCGGCACCGGATCGACGGTGACGTACAGCTCCGGCTCCTCGATATCGAGGATCTTCGTCGCCCACACGAGGCTCTTGTGGAGCCGCGGAAACATCTTCGGCGTGACGCGCAGGTTCGACGCGACGTTCTCGACGTAGAACATCCGCTCGAGCCCGAGCTCGAGGATCTTCGCGATCAGCTTGTCGAGACCCGGGATCTTCTTCAGCGCCTCGGTCGCGCTCGCATCGGAAGGATGGCGCACATCTTCGATGTTCAACCCCGCAAACGTCCGTAGCTGGCGCTTCATCCTGCGAGGTTCTCGCGCGGCGCTGGCACGCGCAATGCTGCTTTTCCTCGCCATGAAGCTCACATTCCTTTCTGGTGTGCTCTTCGCGTCGGTCGTCGCCGGCTGCGCGGGAACGGGCGAGGTCGAGTACGGCGGCGGCGTCGCCGTGCAGTCGCCGGATCTCGTCGAGGTCGAGCCCGGCGTGCAGGTGCTCGCGGATGCCGACGCGCCGGTCTTCTACAGCGACGGCGCCTACTGGGAGTACCGCGACGGCATGTGGTACCGGTCCGGCTACTACGACCGCGGATTCGCGCGCGTCGATGTCAACTACGTGCCGGTACGGATCCGCTCGATCGACAACCCGCGTGCGTACGTCCACTACCGCCGCCACGAGGGCCGCGGGTACGCGCGTCCCGCGCCGTACTACCGCCAGCCCCAGCCGTACCGTTCCGAGCCGTACAACGCCCAGGGCGGGGTCATCGTGACGCCGGGTCGCCCGGCGCCAGGCCCGGTGATTCGCGACCATAGGGACGATCGGCGCGACGACCGCCGTGGGGAGCGTCACGAGGACCGCGAGCGCCACGAGCACCACGAGCACGAGCACGACCACGACTGAAAAACGCCCCTTGCCACCCTCCCCGTGATCCGAAACACTAGGAGGGATGTATCGCGATACGGCGAGCGCCCTCGACGAGCACGACCGCGCGGTCGGTGCGATCTTGATCGGCGAAGCGCTGATCGATGCCGTCGAGGATGCCGCCGTGCGCAGCCGCGCGACCGATGCGCCGCACCAGCGGTGGCGCGCGTTCGCCGAGGCGAACGATGCCTACCCCGAGATCTGGCGGCACCTCGATCGCGCGCGCAAGGTCCTCGCGAACCGCGGCGCGAACACCGCCGCGTATGACGAGCTGCGCCCGCACGCGGCGAAGTCCGCCTCGCGTGGCGATGCGATCGACAAGAGCGCGCTGGATGACGCGAAGCGCGCGATCGCGGAGCTCAAGCTCGCGGTTCCCGGCGCGGACTGGGATGCGATCGAGGCGCGCACGGCCGGTCTCGTCAACGCGCCGCTGTCGCGCCGTCGCCAGCGGATCGTCGTCGCGGCGGTCGTCGGCCTCGTCCTGCTCGCCGTCATCTCGTGGTTCGCCGCACTCGTGCCCGAGAAGAAGATCGATCGCCGCGAGGCGATGCGCGACGAGCTCGCGCAGATCGCGCAGCAGCGCAAGGTCAAGATCGACGAGCTGCGCGGCACGCTCGGCCAGCGCTGCGAGCCGGCGCAGGCCCACGACCTGATCAAGCTGCTCGTGCTCGACGGCCGCACGATGGATGCGCGCGACTTCGGCATGGACTACATCCAGCGCTGCGGCGAGGATTCCGTCGTCGAGCACTGGGCGCACGCGCCGCGCCCCGGTCACTGAAAGCGCAGCTTGCCGACCCAGCGCTCCCACTCACTAGCGTAGCGAACGCGCGCCGCCGTGCCCGTTCTTCGTGCGTGGGCGCGCACCGCGGCGAGCTAGATCGGCGTGTCTGCTGGGCGCGGCGGGCGGTACGACCTTTGCTGTTCGATGGGTCATGTGCCGCCTCGTCGCCAGCGCCCTCGGTGCCTTGATCGGATGCACCGACGCGTCGATCCCCGTCGACAACACCCCGCCGGTCCACGCGAGCCGCGCCGACGGCCACCGCGCGATCCTCGACGCGTTCGGCGCGAAGGACGAGGCGTACGTCGTCTCCGAGGGGCAGCTCCCCGGCGGCGACTACTACTTCCGCGTCACCGACGCGGCCGGACAGCAGCTCTCCGCGGATGCCGTGGCGTGCCGCCGCGTCCACATCGGCGCGGACGGGCTCATCGATCTCGTGTACACGGCCGAGGCCCAGGGCGCCGCGTGCCAGCATCCGTGCCGGTTCGCCGGTGCGGGACTGACCGTGCAGCTCGCGCCTTTCGCCGACTCGGCAGATGGCGAGTACCGCGTCGACGTCGCACGACATCGCGACTTCGCCGACGCGATCGAGGACGCGTTCTTCGTGAACTGATCAGAGGCAGGAGCGCTTCGTGAGCGGCAGCGGCGGCAGCGGCTGCTGCGTGAAGTCGAAGGCGCCCATCAGGTCGTTGGCCTGGCCGTCCTGCGCGGCTGGATCGAGCGTCGACAGGGCGGGCGCGCCGAACACGCGCTCGATGAAGCGCGGGATGCTCGCCTGCTCGGCGACCTCGTGGAAGATGCCGGGCTTGGCGTACGGCGAGATGATGATCAGCGGCAGACGGAAGCCGAGGCCATACGGTGCATTCGCCGGATCCATGCCGTAGCGGCGCGGCGGCGTGACGTGATCGTACCAGCCGCCGAAATCATCCATCGTGAAGATGATCGCGGTGTCCTTCCAGAGATCGCTGTTCATGATCGCGTTGATGTGACCGACCGTCCAGTTCTCGCCGGAGCACACGCCGCCGATGTTCGGGTGCTCGTCGTCGAGATCCTGGTTGACGAGCCACGTCACCGCGGGCAGCGTGCCGTTCGCGACATCCGCGTCGAACTGGTTCGCGTTGACGATCTTCGACCACGCGGGGCCGTTGCGGATGCTGTCGACCGCGTCGAACATCGACCAGATCTCGGGCAGCGCGTAGAAGTTCGAGCCGTAGAAGCGCCAGTCGACGCCGGCCGGCAGCACGTCCGGCACGCTCGGGATCTTGAAGCACGGGAACACGTGGTCCATCGTGCCGGTGTACTGGTTCTCGACGTCGACCTTCGTGGTCGCGTCCTGATCGCAGCCCCAGTAGGGATGGATCACCTGCGTGTTCGGGTTGCCGGCGGCCCAGCCCGCCTGCGCGGCGAGCACGAACGTGTGACCCGGGAAGCTGGGGCCGAGCACGTTCGCGAAGAACCGATCGCCGAGCGTGAAGTGGCGCGCGTACTGCCAGTAGTTCGGGATGTCCGCCTCGCGGTACTGCGCGTACATCAGGTTGTCGCCGTTGACCGTCGCGCCCGATACGCCCTCCCAGTCGCCGCTGAGATCCTGCAGCGCGCAGCTGTGCTCGTGACACAGATCGCGCGGCGTGCGATCCGGCGCCTGCGGCGGCACGATCATCCCGGCCGACTGCGTCTGGATCATCGTCGCGCCATCGGCTCCCGGAAACGAGCCGAAGTAGTTGTCGAACGTGTGGTTCTCCTTGACGATGATCACCACGTGCTTGATCGGTACCGGCACGCTCGGGCCATCGGGATTCGCGCCGTCACCGTTCGAGCCGCCTGGCGCATCCGGTCCGGCGAGTCCCGCACCGGAGGATCCGCATCCGGTGACGGCGAGCGAACCAGCGACCATCGAAGCAGCGAGCCAACATCCCCTCATGGCGGCGCATCGTCGATCAAACGCGCGCGCGCGGGAAGTAACAAATCGCTATCGAACGATGGTCAATTTTGTCACGTGGTCGTCGACAGTTAGCCACGCGGAGCGCCGGATACCCCCCGTGCAAACAGCTGTGTGCGGCGATCTGCAGCGCCGGTCAGCGGCGGCGGCGGGCCCGCGTGACCTTCGTCTCGCCGATGAACACGACGAGCCGGCGCTCGACACCCGCGAGATCGATCACCGCGCGCGGCGGCTCGTTCGGTACGTCGCGCCAGCCGATCAGCTTGCCGCGCGTGCCCTTCTCGACCAGCCGCCACGACACCGGCGCGTGCTTGCTCGTATGCGAGACCTCGGCGAGCGAGTCGTGCATCACGAGCACTTCATCGCCCACGCGCGGCGAGAACAGCAGCGGCTGCTCGACATCGAGCCAGCCCGACGCGAGCAGATCATCGACGAAGCTCGCGACGAGCTCGGCATCGGTCGGATCGACCTGGATCGAGCGCTGCTCTCCCGACGCGAGATGCCGAAGCGCGCGCGGAAGCGGGTTGCGGTAGGTGCCGAGGCTCGACAGGAACCGCTCGCCCTGCGCCCCGTTCACGGTGATGGTCGTTGGAATGTCCAGCACGGAGGAGAGGGTAGCGAACGGCCCTGACATCTCGAAAGATGGAAAACTTCGCAGGCGCTCTACAGGCGCGCGGCGACGGATTCGAGCGTTTCTTCGAGGGTGCGGAGCGCGATCGGCTTGGTGAGATATGCGACGAACCCCGAGCTGGCGGCCGCATCGGTCATACGTGTACCCGTGAGTGCGATACCGCGGAGCGCGTGGCGATCGCGGAGCTTGGCCATCAGCTCGTAGCCGCTCGCGTCGGGCAGGCCGACATCGCTGACGACGAGATCGAACGTCTCCTCGGCGGCGCGCGCGAGCGCATCGCTCGCGGTCGAGGCGACGCGAACGTGATGGCCACGGCTGACGAGCAGCTCGGCAAGGAGCTCCGCCGAGTCGGCGTGATCCTCGACGAGGAGCAAGCGCAACGACTTCTTCGCCACCACGCGCGCACTTGACCACAGCCCGCGCGGTTCGACAACGCCTTACAGAGGCCTTACGCCGGCGGCGGAGAGGTCGCGCCATCGTGAAACGCATGAAGCACTTCCTTCTCGTTTCGGTCTTTCTCGCGGCGTGTCACCCGGCGACGGCGCCGGTCCCTCCGTCGACTCCGGATCTCGCGGCCCGCCGCGCCCAGATGCTCGCATGGCTCCACGAGTACCGGGAAGCCGGGCAGTTCCCGCAGGATGCGCAGGGCCACCCGCTGAGCGTGTTCCGCGATGCGCGCGGCGTGCGCTGTCCGATGGCGGAGCTGATCTTCCGGTCCGGGCACGCCGACCTCGTCGATGCGGTCGCGGAGACCCACAACGACCTGCGACTCGCCGACGTGCACGACGGCCCGCTGTACGCGTGGATCGTCGAGTCCGGTCTCACGCAGGAGGAGATCGCGATGATCCAGGGCGCGATGACCGTCGAGGACATGCGGGGGCAGCGTCTGCAGCTGGCGAGCGCGCAGCAGCTGCAGCAGCTGAACGTCGTCAACGCGGAGGCCGTGAAGCGCGCGAACGAGTGGGGCCAGGTGAAGGGCCACCTCGCGACCGCCGAGGTCGCGCTGAAGAACGAGACGGCGGCGGCGCTGCAGACCGCGCAAACGCGGCGAGCGCCTCGAACCACACCAGCTTCGACGCGAACCCTGGAAACGATGCGTTGAGGCCGCTCGGGTTCGGCACGACGAACACGCGCGCATCGGCGAGCAGCTCGGGCTTCGCGCCGGGCCCCGGCGTGTCGCCGGCGACGACGAGCGGATACAGCGTGATCCCGACGAGCGCGACGACCGCCGGCTGCAGGCGCTCGATCTTCGCGAGCAGCTCGCGCCGGCCGCGTGCGAGCTCGGTGCGGCGCAGCTCGGCGGCGCTGCGGGTCGGACGCGCGGCGAGGTTCGTCAGCGCGTAGCCGTAGTCGGCGAGCCGGTGATCCTCGACGGCGGGGATCACCTCCGGCGTCAGGCCGGCCGCGTGGAGCAGCCGCCAGAACGGATTGCCCGGGCCCGCGAAGTGATGGCCGAGCTGCCCCGAGCGCTGCCCGGGGTTGATCCCGACGAACAGGATCTTCGGCCGCGGGCAGACGATGTCGGGCAGGCGCACGCGCTAATGGTAGTGCGCGTAGCGCTCGCGCGGGGTCCGCTGCTTGCCGTCTTCGAGCAGCGCCTTCATGCGGACGAGGTCGTCGTCGATGCGCGACTTCGGATCCCAGCCGAGGATGTGCGCGATCGCGTGGCCGATGACGCCGCCGGGCGGCTTGTACGTCATGCGAACGGTGACGCGCGTCTTGTCGTCGGGCAGCTCCTCGAACTTCACGCGTCCCTCGTGCTCGATCTGCTGCCCGGGGATCGTGCGCCACGCGATCGCGCGGTCGGGCTCGAGCTCGATCGTCTCGGCCTCGAAGTGCACCGCCGTGCCGGCCGGGCCGTCGACGGTCCACATGCTGCGCGTGCCGCCGACCTGCAGATCGATGTCGCGGACGTGGCGCATGAAGCGCGGGAAGTTGTCGAGCTGCGCCCACAGATCGAAGACCTTGTTGATCGGCGCGTGGACGACGACGGTCTTCTGCACCATCACCTCGGCGCGATGCGTGACGAGCTTCGTGACCGGCTCGTTGACGACCGCGCGCACCGCGAGCCCGCCGCCCGCGAGCGCGACGAGCTTGCCGACGAGGTCCCCGCGCTTGAGCAGGCCGTAGCCGATCAGCAGCGCGCCCGCGCCGAGCGCACTGACCTGCGCCGCCGGCGTCCACGGGCGGACGCGCGGGCGCTGCCGCTCCGTCGCGAGGGCCTGGATGTTGCCCGCGGTCACGCGGCGCTCCATGCGATCGACGACGGTGTGCACGCCCGGCACCGCGTTCACGCAGCGCAGGACGGTCATCGCCTCGGCGGTGAGCACCGGCCCGCTGAGGATCGCCTTTCCCTCCCGGACCTCGATGTCGAGCGCGCGAGCGTGCGCGATCGCGCGGCCGAGCTGTGCGCGGATGCGGCCGAGCACGACCGCATCGGGCACCGGCTCCGAGAACATCCGACGCGCGCGCTCGCTCGCGCCGTGAGCACGATGTCTCGCGTCTCGCAGACCGCGCCGTACGAGATCGCGCTCCCGCTTTGCCGCGTGGACGAGCGCGTTCTGCAGGCGTGCGCGACGCGCGCGACCGCGCGCTGGGTCGAGCAGGTACATCACGCCCGCGCCGACCAGGAAGCTGGTGATCCTCGCCATGCGAGGAGGCGTCGCAAGGCGCGCGCCAATCAGAGCTTCTAGCAGTCGTCGCCGGACGAGTACGCGAAGCCGATGTCGCGGTCGAACACGTTCTCGAGCAGGTAGAACGCGAACGGCTCGATCTCGTACGAGCGACACGAGCGGTGCTCGACGATGCGCTCGCACGTGCCGCCCGGATAGCCGCACTCGACGCGCTTGGGCAGTGCGCACGCGATCAGGATCCCGATCAGGCCCGCGATGCGGCGCCCGTTCGAGCTCATGCTCGGATGGTTCACCCGACCATACTAGTTGAATGCCCAGCGGCGGTCGTCACCGAGTGACGCCCACAGCTGCTCGCAGTCCTGCACGACCTCGCCGACTTCCTTCGGGCACAGCAGGTCATTGCCGCGCAGCACGAACCGCTTCTCGATCACCGGCACGCCGCTCGCGATCGCGGCGCGCGGGATCTGGACGCCGCGCGAGCGGTCCGCGATCCCGACGATCGCGCCATGGCGGCGCAGCGCCTCGAGGCCTTCGAGCTCGACATCGATCACGCTCTGCACGAGCACGATGCCGCCGCTGCCGTTGCCGCGCGCCGTCGCGACGACCTCGGCGAGCTCTACTTCGCTCGCCGTACCGACCTGCATCACGATCGGCTTGCCCGTCTGCGCGGCACGCGCGACGAGATCGAGATCCGACCAGTCGAACACGAGGTAGAACGCGGGCGCACCCATCCAGTCGAGCCGCGCGACCTGTTCCTCGTCGAGCGCGGTCGCGAGCATCATCAGATTGCGGCGCTCGGCGCGCTCGAACAGCTGCGGCGCCCAGCCCGACGGCATGCGCGCGAGCTTGATCGCATCGACCCGGCTATCCGCTGCGACGTCGACCGCAGCGAGCGCCCTCTCGAGCGTCCCCAGCTCGCGGCAATCGAGCGCAGCAATGATGAACGGGGGATGAGCCGCCCCGACCGGCCTTCCAAAGTCGATCACCCGCATTAACCCCTTGTTTCGGCCAAGCATGACCGAACCTGAGGCTATTGTCGTCGAAACAGTGCTTCCCGGACAAGGCTCAGAAAAGGTCGCATTCGTCCGAACGCTCTACTTTCGGGTACTGGTGGGGATCGCGATCGGTGTCCTCGTCGGTGCACTCGCTCCGGGAGCGGCTGATTACTTCGAGCCGCTGGCGCAGGGCTTCATCAAGCTCGTCAAGATGACGATCGCGCCGCTGATCTTCTGCACGGTCGTCGTCGGCATCGCGGGCACGCACTCGCTCAAGCAGGTCGGCAAAGCGGGTGGCCTCGCCCTGCTCTACTTCGAGGTCGCGTCGACGGTGGCG
The DNA here is from genome assembly GCA_964446175.1 of uncultured Kofleriaceae bacterium. Classification (GTDB taxonomy): domain Bacteria; phylum Myxococcota_A; class Polyangia; order Haliangiales; family Haliangiaceae; genus JABFXX01. The sequence continues at coordinate 52,529 of CAYUNM010000050.1, read as the reverse complement.
CTCGTCATCGGCCTCGTGATCGTGAACGTGATCTCACCCGGTTCGGGTCTACATCGATCGCTGACGTCGGCCGATGCGGACAAGGTTGCAGCGTTCCTAGGGAAGCAGCCGAAGTCGAGCTTCGCTCTCGACATCATCCCCGACCTCGGCGGCAGCCACGTGCTGTCGGTGCTGCTGATCGCGATCCTCGTCGGCGTCGCGCTGCACCGGATCGGCGAGCACGCCACGCCGCTGACCGACCTCGTCGATCGCGCGGGCAAGGTGATGTTCGAGATCGTCGGGATGATCATGCAGCTCGCGCCGCTCGGTGCGATGGGCGCGATGCAGGTGACGATCTCGAAGTACGGCGTCGGAAGTCTCGCCTCGCTCGCCGAGCTGATGGGCTGCTTCTACGGCACGTGCCTGATCTTCATCCTCGGCGTGCTCGGGATCGTCGCGCGCATCCACGGCTTCTCGATCCTGCGCTTCATCCGCTACATCAAGCAGGAGCTGTTCATCGTGCTCGGGACGTCGTCCTCGGAGAGCGTGCTGCCGCGCCTGATGGAGAAGCTCGAGGATGCGGGCGCCGCGAAGCGCACCGTCGGGCTCGTCGTCCCCGCCGGCTACTCGTTCAACCTCGACGGCACGGCGATCTACATCACGATGGGCGCGCTGTTCGTCGCGCAGGCCACGAACCACGACCTGTCGCTCGGTCAGCAGCTCGCGCTGCTCGGCGTGGCGCTGCTGACCTCGAAGGGCGCCGCGGGCGTCACGGGCAGCGGCTTCGTCGCGCTCGCGGCCACGCTCGAGGCGTTCCACAACGAGGTGCCGGTCGCCGGCCTCGCGCTGATCCTCGGGATCGATCGGTTCATGTCGGAGGCGCGCGCGCTGACGAACGTGATCGGCAACGGCGTCGCGACGCTCGTCGTGTCCCGCTGGTGCGGCGACCTCGACCGCGCGCAGCTCGCGGCCGCGCTTCAGAACGACGACGAGTCGCGGTAGCCGCACGCCGGGCACTTGTAGTGCGCGTGCTCGGGCAGCATCTCGGTCGAGCAGTTGGGACAGGTGGTCGAGAAGTCGAGATCGCGTGCCGGATCGACGGCGCGGCGCGCCTGCCCGTCGAACGTGGCCTCGTTGACGAAGTCACTCGGCGCGACCTCGGCCGGCGCCTCGGGGCGGGCGACCGCGGTTGTCCCGAGCGTCGCGACCGCCGCGAACGCCTTCGGAGGCAGGGTTCCGCGTGGGAATCGCTCCATACAGCCGTTGTATCAGGCGCGTCTGACACTCCCGTCCGCGGGCCGGACGCGCAAAGCAGGCTAAGGTTTGGCCATGGCCCGGCACGAGCCGCGGTACACGCTGACGACCCTCGAGGGGCTGTTTGTCGAGGGAACGCCCGAGGTTCGCTACAACATCGCGCCCGGCCAGGACGCCTGGGTCGTGCGCGGTGCGCGCGAGCTCGCGAAGCTGCGCTGGGGCCTCTTGCCGCGCTGGCAGGGGCACGGCGGCAAGCGCCCGGCGATGGTCCACGCCGCTCCGCTCGAGGCCGTCGCCGCGACGCCGCTGCTCCGCGACGCGTTCAAGAAGCAGCGCTGCCTCGTGCTCGCCGATGGCTGCTACGCGTGGAACGCGCTCAAGCAGCCGGTGTGGTTTCACCCCGAGCCGGTGCGCGTGATCGCGCTCGCCGGCGTGTGGGCGACGAACAAGGATGACGACGTGCCGAGCTTCGCGCTGCTCACCGGCGAGCCGCTGGTCACGCGCGTCAGCGAGCCGATGCCGATCGTGCTCGACGAGAGCTGCTACGACGCGTGGCTCGCGGGCGCGCCCGATTCCGCGATGCCGCTGTGCGCGCCGCGCGCGCTCGATGGCTGGCGCGCCGACCCGGTGACGACGTGGATGGCGAGCGCCGACCACGACGACCCGAAGTGCATCGAGCCGGTCGGCAACCCGCGTCAGGGCGAGCTCTTCTGACCCGAACCCGCCGCTGATCCTGTCGCCGAGCCAGCCGCCGGCGGCTTCGCCGTCGTGGCCTCGACGATGTCGCCTTCCGCGAGCGTCGAGACCGCGATCTTGACGACGCGCTCGTCGCCGGAGAGGCCGGTCGCGACCCACAGCGTGGCGCCCGTATCGCGCTCGATCGTGATCGGCGTGTAGTGGATCTTGTTCTGCGTGTCGACCGTCGCGACGCGGAGGCCCTGCGCGTCGCTGTACAGCGCGGTCGCCGGGATCTCGACGACGCGATGCGGGACGGGCAGCGTGATCGCGGCGGTGCAGAACATACCGGGCAGCAGCGCGCCGTCGCCGTTGGGGACCTGGACCTCCGTCGACATCGTGTGCAGCTCGGGATCGAGCGCACCGGCGGCGCGCGTGACCTTGCCCGTGAACTGGCGGCCGCCGTACTCGCGGACGGTGACGACGGCGGGGGTGCCGGGCGTGACGCTCGGCGCGACGTTCTGCGGGACGTCGATGAAGACGCGGATCGGGTCGGTCGCGACGAGCGTGAACATCGGCGTGGTGCCGTTGTCCGCGACGAGCGAGCCGCGATCGATCGTGCGCGTCGTGATCGTGCCCGCGAACGGCGCCGTGACGTTCGCGAACGACTTGCTGTCGAGCAGGCGGCGGAGGTTCGCCTCGGCGGCCGTGACGTTGGACTGCGCGGCGGCGAGGTTCGCGTCGCCCGTCGCGGCGGCGGCCTGCTGCTGCTCGACCTGCGACTTCGAGACGAGCTGCTGCTGGGCGAGCGTCTCGTAGCGCGTCGACGACGAGCGCGCGTAGTCGCGGTTCGCCTGCGCTTGCTTGACGGCGGCCTGCGCGGCGGCGAGCTGCGCGCGCGCCTGGCTGATCTGCGCGTCGAGCTCGGGCGTATCGATCTCGGCGAGCAGCTGGCCTTCCTTCACCTTGTCACCGATGTCCACGAGCCAGCGGCGCACGTAGCCCGACGTGCGCGGATAGAGCTTGGTCTCCTCGAGCGCCTTGATCGTGCCGGGCAGCTCGAGCGCGCGGTCGCTCGCGAGGGTCTTCGGCTTGACGACCTCGACGCGCGCGGCGCCGGTGTCCTCGGCGGCGGGCAAGGTCGCGGCGTGGCCGCCGCCGCGATGATGCTGCGTGTACCCGATCCCGAACGCGACCGCGACGACGGCGACGAGCACGACCACCACGCGCGTCCGCGAGCTCTTCACGGGTGCGGGGAGCTCGAAGCCGAGATCATCGTTGGACTGCGTCATGGGGAGCCTTCTTGCGTAGCAAGCTGTACATCACGGGAACGAAGAACAAGGTGGTGAGGGTCGCGAGACCGAGGCCGCCGATGACGGCGCGGCCGAGCGGGGCATTCTGCTCGCCGCCCTCGCCGAGACCGATCGCCATCGGGATCATGCCGATGATCATCGCGAGCGCGGTCATCATCACGGGACGCAGGCGCGTCATGCCGGCGGCGAGCGCGGCGCCGAGCGCGTCGCGGTGCGTGCGCTGCTCGTTCGCGAACGACACGACGAGGATCGAGTTCGCGGTCGCCACGCCGACGCACATGATCGAGCCGATCAGCGCCGGCACCGACAGCGTCGTGCCGGTCAGGAACAACAGCCAGACGATGCCGGCGAGCGCGCCGGGCAGCGCCATCAGGATGATGAACGGGTCGAGCCAGCTCTGGAAGTTGACGACCATCAGCAGGTAGACGAACAGCACCGCGAACAAGAGGCCGGACTCGAGGCCGCCGAACGAGGTGTCCATGCTCTCGGCCTGGCCCTTGACGCTGATGCGCGTGCCGGGCGGCGCCTTCTTCTGCATCTCGGCAACGACGACGCGGATCGCATCGCTGACCGCGCCGAGGTCCGAGTCGGCGACGTTCGCCTGCACGTCGAACGTGCGCGCGATGTTGTAGTGCGTGATGTTCACCGGCGTCGTCGTGCGCGAGATCGTCGCGAGGTTGCCGAGCGTCTGCGGCGTGCCGCCGCCGGTGGAGATCGGCGTCGCGCGCAGCGCATCGACGGAGTCGACCGCGTACTGCGGCGTCTGGACGGCGACGAGGTACTGCACGCCGCGGCGGTCGAGCCAGTAGGTCGGCGCCACCTGGCCCGACGACGCGAGCGAGACGAGCAGATCGCTCGCGACCTCGCGCTCGGAGAGGCCCGACTGCTGCGCCATCGTGCGATCGACCTTGACCGACAGCGACGGTTCCTTCGTCACCTGCGCGAGGTGGACGTCGGCGGCGCCCGGCACCTTCGCGACCTTCGCCTTGAGCTCCTCGGCGAACGCGAGCGTCTTGTCCTCGCTGCCGATCGGGCCGACGACCTCGAGATCGATCGGCGCGGCGAGGCCGAAGTTCAGCACCTGCGTCGAGATATCCGGCGCGAGGAAGAAGAACTGCGTCTCCGGGTACGCCGTCTTGAGCTTCTTGCGCAGCGCGCGCATGTAATCGGCGGTCGGCGCGTGGCCGGGCTTGAGCGAGATCAGGATCTGCGCGTCCGCCGACGAGATCAGCGCGCCCTCGGAGAGCGACATGTTGATGCTCGAGTACGGCGTGCCGATGATGTCGAGCATCGTGTCGATCTGCCTGGCGGGGATGACGCCGTGGATCGTGCGTTCGATGTTCGCGATGCGCTTCTCGGTTTCCTCGATGCGCGTGCCCGGGTTGCCGCGGACGTGCAGCTTGATGAGGCCCGCGTCGACGGTCGGGAAGAAGTCGCGGCCGAGCATCGGCACGAGCAGCATCGACGCGGCGACGAACGTCAGGAACGAGGTCGCGACGAACCCGCGGTGCTGCAGCGTCCACGCGAGCCAGCGGCCGTAGCCGGTGCGCAGGCGGTCGAAGCCGCGATCGAACCACTGCACGAACGCGTTCGGCTTGTGGTGGTACAGCGCCTCGCGCGCGAGCAGGTAGTGGACCATCGTCGGCACGAGCGTTCGCGACAGCACGTACGACATCAGCATCGCGAACACGACCGCGAGGCCGAGCGGCACGAACAGCGACTTCGCGGCGCCGGTGAGGAACGCGATCGGCGCGAACACGATGCAGATACACAGCGTCGACACGAGCGCCGGCACCGCGATCTGCATCGCGCCGTCGGTGATCGCCTGGACGAACGGTTTCCGCTGGCCGATGTTGCGGTGGATGTTCTCGATCGCGACCGTCGCGTCGTCGACGAGCACGCCGACCGCGAGCGCGAGCCCGCCGAGCGTCATGACGTTCAGCGTCTGCCCGAGCAGGTGCAGCATCACGACGGAGAACAGGATCGACAGCGGGATGCTGACGACGACCGTGATGGTCGAGCGCCAGCTGCCGAGGAACATCAGGATCATCAGGCCGGTGAGGCCCGCCGCGATCAGCGCCTCGCGCACGACGCCCTCGATCGACCCGCGCACGAACACCGACTGATCGAACAGCACTTTCACGCTGAGGTGACCGCGCGCCTCCTTCGGGAGGCGATCGATCGCGCGCGGCAGCGCCTTCTTGACCGCATCGGCGACGTCGAGCGTCGACGCGTCGCCGTTCTTCAGGATCACCATCAGCACGGAGCGCTTGCCCTCGACGTGGACCATGTTGGTCTGCGGGGCGGCGCCGTCGCGCACGTTCGCGACGTCACGCAGGTACAGCGTCTTGCCGTTGACGGTCTTGATCGGGATCGAGGCGAGCTCGTCGAGCGTGTCGGGCGTCGACTGCATCGCGACCTGGTACTCGTTGACGCCCATCTTCGCGGTGCCGGTCGGCAGCGCGACGTTCTGCTCGCCGATCGCGGTCTGGATGTCGCGCGGCGACAGCCCGAGCCCTTGCAGCTTCTGCGGGTCGATGTCGACCATGATCTGGCGCTGCTTGCCGCCGTACGGCCACGGGATCTGCGTGCCCGGGATCGTCGCGAGCTCGTTGCGCACGAAGTAGATGCCGTAGTCGAACAGCTGCTGCTCGGAGAGCGAGTCCGTCTCGAGCGCGAGCATCATGATCGGCACGCTCGTCGCGCTGTACTGCATGATCAGCGGCGGCACCGCGCCCGGCGGCATCGAGCGCACCGCGCTCTGCGCGATCGCGGTGGTCTGCGCGATCGCCTGCGAGACGTTGCTGCCGGGCTGCAGGTAGATCTTGATGATCGTGCGCCCGGTGAGCGTCTGACTATCGATGTGGTCGATGTCGCTGACGATCGTCGTCAGGTACCGCTCGAAGTTGTTGGTGACCCGCTTCTCCATCTCGTCTGGAGACAGGCCGCCGTAGTTCCACAGCACGGAAATGACGGGGATATCGATGCTCGGAAAGATATCGGTCGGCGTCTTGCGCACGCTGAGCACGCCGCCGATGGCGATCAGCATCGCCATCACGACGAACGTGTACGGCTTTCGCAGCGCGATGCGAATTAACCACATGGAAACCCGCCCAGTTTGCTCCTCCCGTCACGGCTGTCCAGCGGCGCAACAGTTCGTTACGTCCGGTGCCTCCCCCTTCAGGGAGTCGCGAACCGCCTCCACCCGCGCGAAAAACGCCAGGAAGTTCTCGCCGAGCACTTTGCGCACCTGAGCCTCGCTGTGCCCCCGGCGCAGCAGCTCTTCTGTGATCTTGGGTAGCATCGAGTAGTCGTCGAGCCCCTGGGGCGGATCGTCGATGCCGTCGAAGTCGGTGCCCAGGCCGACCGCGTCCTCGCCCGCGACCTGCATCACGTGCTCGATGTGGTCGACGACCTTGGTCCACGGCGCGCGCTTGCCATGCGGCAGCTTCTCCATCAACGCGCGTGCGCGTTTCTGCAGCTCGAGCGGCGACTTTGCATACTTCTTCTTCAGCGCGAGGTACTCGGGCTTGATCTTCGCGAGCGCGGCCTGGAAGTCCTTGTACACGTCCGCATCGAGGAAGCCCGACCCGATGTTGATCATCACCACTCCGCCCTTCGCCGCGATCCGCTTGATCTGATCGTCGGTCAGGTCGCGCGGCATCGTCGGGTTCAGCGCGCGACACGAGCTGTGCGACGCCATCACCGGCGCGCGCGACACCGCGAGCACCGCATCGACCGTCTGGTCACTCACGTGCGACACGTCGACGATCATCCCGATCCGGTTCATCTCCTTCACGACCGAGCGCCCGAAGTCGGTCAGCCCGCCGTGCACGGCGCTCTGCTTCGGATCGAAGTCCGGCAGATAGAACGGTCCCGACGAGTCCGCCCAGTGGTTCGTGTTCGTGTGCGTCAGTGTCATGTAGCGCACGCCCGCGCGATACATCTCGCGCAGCACGCCGAGCGAGTCCTCGATCGCGTGCCCGCCCTCGATACCCATCAGGATCGCGAGCTTCCCCTGCTTCTTCGCGGCCCGGATCTCCGCCGCGCTCGTCGCGAGCATCATGTCCTTCGGGTGCGCGTCGACCACCCGGTGCGTCAGATCGATCAGCTCGAGCGCGCGCCGCGCCGCTCCACCCGCATCCGCGTACGCCGCCGCGACATAGATCGAGAAGAACGGCGCCGTCAGCCCGCCCTCGCGCGCCCGCGGAATGTCGAAGTGCGCGGTCGCCCCGCGCTGCGCGACATCCGCCCACTTCCCCGACAGCTGGTCCGGCGCGTCGAGGTGCGTATCGACGACGATCGCGTCCTGCTGCAGCTTCTTCGCGCGGGCGGCGAAGTCATCGGCATGCGCGGTGGCGGCGAGCATCAGGAGGCAGGCAAGCGCGGTCTTCATGGCGCGGAGAATACGGTAGTGTGCGTCGCGTGCCGAAGGGGTTCTTCACGCAGGGTGCGGCGGTGCTGCTTTCACGGCCGGCAACGCTCGACGAGCTCGAGCCGATGCTCGCCGAGCTCACGATCGTCAAGCGAAACGATCGCGGCGCTGATCCCGATCTGTCGGGACCGTCGCTGCTGGTCGCGTTTCGACCCGAGGTCAACGGTTACGTCACGATCGATCTCCAGCACCGGCGCTGGCCCGATCACATGGGCGATACAGCGGACGACGTCGGCTTGCTCGCCGCGTGGAGCACCGGGCACTTCGGCCCGTTCACGTTTCCCGGCGGCCTGCAGCGGGCCGCCGAACAGTCCTGGAGCTGGCGGGCCGGCCAGTCGATCCCCGACGCGCACCGCGCGTTCGTCCGGATCCGGCTCAGCTACTTGTTCGGCGCCTCCGACGACGCGCGCGTGATGCCCGCGGACTGTGACCCGGCTGCCGAGCTCGCGTTCGTGACCCGCGTCGCACGGGCGTTGCTCGATCACCCGGCCGCACTCGCGTACTTCAACCCGAATGGCGAGCTCCTCGCCGATCGTGCGCGCATCGACGAGGTGCTCGTAGGCTGCGCGAAGCTCGACGTGCTGCCGATCAACCTGTGGTGCAACGTGCGAATGTTCCGCGTCGCCGCCGGCTGGCTGCTGATGGATAGCGTCGGCATGGCACAGCTCGATCGCCGCGACAGCGAGGCGTGCTTCCCGGACGACACCTACGAGGCGAACGCTGTCGCGCCGTTCCTGCGCAACATCGGTCTGTATCTCGCGGACAGCGGTGACGTCATCAAGGACCGCGACACGATCGACGGCCCCGGCGGCGTGCGCTGGCGCGCGAACCGCCTCGACGACGGGAGCGTCGCGCCGCCGCGCGAGGTCCTGCGCTGGTTCCCGGTCGACGGGTCCAAGCCGCCGAGGCTTGGTTACGCTCCCGAGAAGCGTGTCGCGGAGGAGACGCGCGGTCGCACCCGGTCAGCGTTCGTGAGGATGGCTGGCGAGCCGCCATGGCACGATCAGGGCGTGCGCTGGCTGCTCATGTCCGTCGCGCTGCACGCGGGGGTGCTGTGGCTGCTGGCGGCGCATCGCGGCACGCCCGCCGCGCCAGCCGTCCGCGACGAGCCACCGACGGAGGTCGTGCTCGTCGATCCGCCAGTACCGATAGATGCGCACGCGCCTCCGCGCGCGGCAGCTGGCGGTGCTGGCGGCACGCATCGCGCGGAGGCAATCGGTGGCGGCAATCGGCGTGGCGCGCGTGGCGCCCAGGCACAGGCACAGCCGCAAGCGGAGGGTGTGCCAGTGCACGCGGGAGGCTGGGAGGACGTCGCGGTCGGCATGGACGCGGACCCGAAGACGAGTGACAACGAAGACGCAAACGGGAACGGCAACGGCAACCGCAACGGAAACGGGAACGGGAGCGGGATCGGGTTCGGCGACGGTGGCGGGATCGCGGGCCACGCGACCGTGCCGGCACCACCCGCGCCACCTCCGCCGTCGAAGGCGCGACCGGCGAAGCTGCTGCAGCCATCGCGCGACCGCGACGTCGAAGACGACGACGATCTGTTCGTCGCGCGGGTGACCGTCGACGAAGCCGGCGATGTCGTCGCGGTGCGCTTCGTGACGACACACCCCGGACGGCGTGGCGACCAGGCGTCGAGCGCGATCTGGTCGTTCCGCTACGCGCCGGCGCTCGACGACGACGGCGTACCAGTCCGGTCGACCTTCGAGCAGCCCTTCCAGGTCCGCTGATCTCTCTCGCGAACAACTAGGTCCACCAGCGCACCCGCAGTTACACCCGATGGCCTTACCTACCCCTGGCCAGCAATTCCGTACGAACCGCCGTTAGAACCGACATTCGTACCGATTTTCTGGAGGGGGATACACCACCTGGTGCTCGGACCGAGCTCGCCTCGCGGATCGTCAGAGCGACGGTGTAGCGAGGTCTCATGCAGAAACGTCTGGTGAAGGTCGGGAACAGTCTCGCGCTCGTCATCGATCGCGCGGTGCTGCGCGTGTTGAACATCACGAGGATGTCGAGGCTGTCGGTCACGATGGAGGGCGGTCGGCTCGTGGTCACGCCGATGTCGGGCAACGGCGACCCGCGGCCGCCCTCGAGACGCGAGGCGCTCCAGGTCGTTCACGAGCTCCAGCAACTCGGCTTGACGCAGGCGCACTTCGATCGGATTGCGGCGTCGCCGATGCAGCTCGGGAGGTACGTGATCCGGATCGACCGTCCGGGCGACGTCGCGGCAGAGGTCGCCGTGACCATGTGTCGGTTGGCCGAGCTGCGGCGGCTGCTGCGCGAAGGATGGAACTCGAAGCACGCGTTCGCGGCCGCGATCGCGGCGCACCCGTACGAGGAGCCGAGCGGGATCGAGACTCGGATCGAGGAGGTCGCGCCGCGAGAGGAGGTGAAGCGAGACGAGGTCGATGCCGCGATGCGGGAGGCGCAGTTCGAAGCGGAGGAGCGCGAGGCGCAGCGGTTGGCGCAGGAGGCGAGGGAGCGCTACGCGTGAGGGTATGCTGCGCACATGACCATTGACGATGCGACCCGGCGCGAGCTCGCGCGCTTCGGGTTCGATGAGGCGCAGCTCGAGAAGTTTGCGGGGCGGCTGCGCGACAACCCGGCGGAGGCGCAGGCGGCGACGTGGGTGACAGGCGCGATCACGCCGCTCGAGCGTGGGGATGTCAGCGTCCTGCCGGCGCGCGGTACGAGGGAGCACGCGGCGCTCGTCGAGCGCGGGATGGCGGCGCTGCGGGCGGGTGAGGTCGGTGTCGTGATCCTGGCGGGCGGGATGGCGACGCGGTTCGGCGGGGTCGTGAAGGCGGCGGTGCCGGTGACGCACGGCAAGACGTTCCTCGGGCTGAAGATCGCGGATGTCGCGCACCAGAAGCTGCCGGTGCCGGCGTACGTCATGACGAGCTTCGCGACGCACGACCGGATCGACGAGCAGATTCGCGAGGAGAAGCTGGCCGGCGTGGAGACGTTTCCGCAGCTCGTGAGCGTGCGGCTGGCGCCGAGCGGCGAGCTGTTCCATGACGCGGATGGCGCGCTGTCGCCGTACGCGACCGGACACGGCGACCTGACGTTCGCGCTGCGCGCGAGCGGCGTGCTGAAGCGGTTCCGCGAGCGCGGCGGCAAGGTGCTGTTCATGTCGAACGTCGACAACCTCGGCGCGACGCTCGAGCCCGCGATCATCGGCGCGCACCTCGCGAGCGGGGCGGCGATCACGGCCGAGGTCGTACGCAAGGAGAAGGGTGACAAGGGCGGCGCACCGGCGCGGCTCGACGGCGTGCCGCAGATCATCGAGGCGTTCCGGTTCCCGCCCGCGTTCGATCAGGACTCGATCCCGCTGTTCAACACGAACACGTTCGTGTTCGACGCGGCCGCGATCGATCGCGACTTCGATCTGACGTTCTTCCGCGTCGAGAAGAAGGTGGATGACAAGAAGGTCATCCAGTTCGAGCGCCTCGTGGGCCAGCTCACGGCGTTCTTGCCGAGCCACTTCCTCGAGGTCCCGCGCGGCGGCAACGACGGCCGCTTCCAGCCGGTGAAGGATCCGGAGGAGCTGGAGGCCCGCCGCTCCGACATCGAGCACATCCTGCGCGCGCGCGGAATCCTCTAGAGATCGCGCCAGCTGCGTGACGCGGCGGTCACGCGGCGGTTGCACGCACGCGCACGATACCGTCGTCGATCGGCGCGTCGAGGGCGCGGGCCATCGCGTCGCGGGCGAGCACGAGCGCGCGGCGCCCGGCGTCGAGGCGGAACGGGCCGGAGCGCGGGAGGTCGTCGATGACGAGCGTGACCATGCCCGGGCGGCGCGGGACGTCGAGGCGGCGGCGCCGTGGCGAGCGCGATGCGATGTGATGGAAGAGGACGCGGTCGTCGTTCGCGAGGCCGGCGAGGCCGGGCCGGTCGAGGATGCCTCCGTCCCAGTAGGCGCGGCCGGCGATGCGGACCGGGTGGAACAGCGCGGGCACGCAGCACGAGGCGCGGATCGCGTGCGCGAGGTCGCCGGTGTCGAGCACGGTCGTCGCGCGGCGCGCGATGTCGAAGACGCTGATCCGGACCGGGACGCGGCAGCGCGCGAGGTCGGTCGTCGGCAGCATCTCGCGCAGCAGGCGATCGAAGCGCTTGCCGGCGAGCAGGCCGGCGCCAGGGGCGGGGTCCCAGAACTCGCGGCGCTCGAGGCGATGGAAGCGCTCGCCGAGCGCGCCCGGATCGACGCCGGCGGCCCACGCGCCTCCGACGAGCGCACCGGCGGACGAGCCGGCGACCGCGCGCGGGATCAGGCCGCGGCGCACGAGCGAGGAGAGCATGCCGGTGTGCGCGAAGAACGAGAAGAAGCCGCTCGACATCGCGAGCGAGAACGGACGCGCGTGCAGCCAGTCGCCGAGGGACTCAGCCATGGAACACCCGGCTTGCCACGATCTTGCCGTCCTCGCACTCGAGCACCTCGGCGACCGGATAGTCGGGCTCTCCGTCGACGTGGCGGATGTACTCCATGAAGACGCGCCGCGAGTCGGCCGTGATCGCGGTCGGCTCGTAGCGCATCGAGGGAAGGCGATCGAAGCTGTCTTGCCACCACGCGCGCATCGCCGTCTTCGTGCGGAGCAGGCCGCCGGTGTCGGGGTGACGAGCGCGGATCTTCGGCGACGTGTGAGTCGCGTGCTCGGCGTAGAGCGCGAGCAGGCCGTCGAGATCGCGGCGCGCGAAGCAGTCGAGCCACGCGTGCGCGATCGAGCGCAGATCCTGGCCCTTGGTCCACGTCGTGCCGTCGAACGTCGAGGTGCGTGCGATGTCGCAGACGTCGAGGCGATACTCGCTGTAGTAGTGCGCGCGGCCCTGCTGCTGCGCCTCGCGATGCATCGGCAGGTCGCGCCACGCGGCGAGCTCCGCGGCACCTGCCCACTCGACGAGGGAGACGCGCTCGCCATCCTCCGCGGCGTAATCCCGTGCGGACACGAAGCCTGGCATGGCAACCGCGCGCTCGTACACGCGTTCTGCGTGAGGGCCGTACGCATCGGCGACCCCGGGGCGCAGCCGCGAGCGAAAGACGATCAGCCGTCGATCTGACATGGCCGGCAGTGTAACGTCTGGGCCGGCTCCTGCCTCAAACGGACATGCTGATGCTCGATGACCTCGACGATGCCGCGCTCGATGCCTTGCCGTTTGGCGTCGTGTGCCTCGGCGAGGACAACCGCGTCCTCCGCATGAACCGCACCGAATCCGAGGCGAGCGGGATCCAGCGCTGGCGCGCGATGGGGCGGGACTTCTTCCGCGATGTCGCGCCCGGGCCGACGAACCGCGCGCTCGCCGATGCGGTCGCCGCGTTCAGCACGGGTGGAGCGGCGAAGACGCAGCTTCATCACGTGTTCCAGCGCCGCCGCGGCGCCGACAAGACGCAGATCGAGCTTCACCGCGAGCACGATCGCGTGTACCTGCTGATCCGCCGCTAGCCTGCGGGCGCGCGGCGCGTGTCACGCCGTGTCGACACGAAGCCGCGTTCAGCGACGTGTGATCGCGAACATACGCGCTGGAACGTCGGTTGCTGTGGTACCGGCTCCCATGACCGAAACCACTCGTCGCGGCTACTGGGTCGCGCTCGGCCTCGCGCTCGCGGGCGCCGCCGTCCTCGCGGTGTTCTTATGGCGCACGTACGCCGCCGTCGCGGCGATGCCGCGGATCGACGCGGCTGGCGAGCACGCCGTCGACCTGCCGGCGGGCGACCTCGTCGTGTTCGGCGAGCTGAAGGGGCCCGGCGGTGATGGCTCCGTGCGCTGCGCCGCGACGGACGCGACCGGCGCGCCGCTGACGCTGTCGTCGCCCAGCTCGACGACGAGCTACGACCTCGGCGGCTATCACGGGCGCAGCGTGTTCGATCTCGACGTCCGCGCGTCCGGCCGCGTGACGTTCAGGTGCGAGACGGATGCGGACCTCGTCCTCGCGTTCGGATCGGGCCTCGGTGCGCGCATCGTGATCGGCGTGCTGCTGATGTTCGCGAGCGCGATCTCGGCGAGCATCGTGTTCTTCGTGACGTTCGCGCGGCGGCGCAAGCAGAAACGCCTCGCGCGCGATGGCATGCTCGTCAGCGGGAGCTGAGCGCGTCGTCGAGGATGTCGAGCGCGTCCGCGAGCGTCGGCTCGTCGATGACGAGCGGCGGGAACAGCTCGAGCGCGTCCTCTTCTTCGCCGACGATCAGCCCGTGCTTGCGGCAGCGCTTCGCGACGCGCGCGACGGTGTCCTCGTCGAGGATGACGGCGCACGCGAGCCCGAACAGGTGCAGCTCGGCCTCCTCGGGCAGCCGGACGCTCAGCCGCGTGCGCAGCTGGTTCGCTCGATCGACGACGTTCGCGAGGATCTCGCCCCCGTGCGCGCGCCAGTGCTTGACGCACGCGATCGCCGCTTCGACCGCGAACGGCAGCCAGCCGAGCGTCGCGTAGAACGACAGCTCGCCCTCGCACGCATCGGCGATCTCGGCGGTCGCGAGCGTGCTCGCCAGTGGCGCGACGCCGTTCGTCAGCGCCTTCGCGATGCACATCAGATCCGGCTCGAGGCCGAAGTGCTCGCACGCGAACAGCGCGCCGGTACGGCCGAAACCGCAGGCGACCTCGTCGGCGATGACGAGCGTGCCGTAGCGATGGCACAGCGGGACGAGCTCGCGCATGAACGTGCCGTCGGGGACGAGCACGCCGAGGTTCATCGCGATCGGCTCCATGATCAGTGCCGCGACGTCGCGGCCGCGAAGCAGCGTCTCGAGGCGGCCGAGCGCGCGCTCGTCGAGCGGAGGCGCGAGCTTCGCGCAGCCGCGCAGCAGGTTGTCCACGCCGCCCTCGCCGACGCTGCGCGCTCCGAACGAGTTGCCGTGATACGCGCCCTCGAGCGAGACGAGCTTGTGGCGTCCGGTCGCCGTCATCGCGAGCTGCAGCGCGCACTCGACCGCCTCGGTGCCGGTCGTGCAGCGATACGCGCGCGCGAGGCGGCCGGGAGCGATGTCGACGAGCAGGCGCGCGAGCTCGTTCCAGCGCGCGTAGACGTACGACGGGTGGACGTAGCTCGGGCCGGTGAACTCGCGGAGGGCATCGACGATCGCGGGCGGGTTCCAGCCGAGGTTGCCGACGCACCAGCCGCTCGTGAGATCGATGTACGAGCGTCCGCGCGCGTCGCGGAAGCGCACGCCCTCGGCGGAGACGACTACGAGGTCCTCGGGCTTCGACGAGCGGCCGAGGAATTTGCGGTCGTTACGGAGCTGCGTGTCCAGCTGACGGCGAGCCATGCAGGAGGTTCTGCAAGGTCGGTGCGAGATCCGCCGGCGAGTCGATTACCCACTCCTCGCGCGAGTAGTAGCGCTTGACGCCGTGCGAGGCGCCCTTGACGTCGAGGCAGTAGTCGAAGCCGCCGTCGCTGCACTCGTAGGCGGTGACGGTGATCGTCTCCTTGTCACCGGTCTGCGGAAAGACGATGCGGATCTCGTCGCCCTTCTGCTCGTAGCGGAACGCTTCGTACTGGCCGCGCCAGAAGCTCGCGGCCTGGAAGATGCCGACCGGCTGCTGCGTCAGCACCGCGAACACGTTGACCGAGTCGCGATCATTGCGCGGCATGTGATCGAGCCACGCGCGATCCTGCACGAGGTGCGCGTGATGCGCCGGCGTGTGATGGAAGTGCCGGAAGCCGACGACAGCGCCGGCGACCACGATGGACAACAGCGCGAGCTTCTTCATGCTCGCGAGGCTATCACGCGGTGATTTCGGCGATTCGCTTCGTCAGCTGCTTCTGCGGCTCGCTCGGCTCGACGGTCTGCATCGCGACGAGCTTGGGAAGGTCGCCCTCGACCTGCATCTTGCCCTCGAGGAATGCCTGCACTCCCGCGGCCGTGTCACCCTCGACGAAGATCTTGCGCGCGAGGTCGGACGCGATCGTCAGCTTCGCCTCCGCGGTCGGCTGATGGCCGCGCGTGAACAGGCCATCTTTCATGAACAGCTCGGTGTTACCGGTCGGCGAGGTCACCGTCACGTTGACGGTGACGGCCTTCATCGCCGGCGGGATCTGGAGGTCGCCCGCGGCGGCGATGAGCTTGTCGACTTCCGTGAACCATTCGTCCGAGAGGAACTGGTGTCGCATCCGCCGCTCATAGGATAGTGGAGGCCATGAAGCAATCTCTCGCGCTGCTGTTGTTCCTGCTGGCGGCATGCCCGCCGCGCTCCACCAACACCGGCCCGAGCGGTAATGCGGCCACCGGCATCAGCCCCGACGCGTGCGGAACGATCAACACGACGGCGACCGGGCGCAAGCTGTATGCCTTCCTCGTCGCGTCCGCGGAGCTCGATCACGAGACGCAGGACCTCGAGAATTCGATTCGAGAGGCATGCCGCCGGATGGCGATCGATCTGGGCGTGTCGCCCGAGGGCGATACGAAGACCGTGTGCAACACGGCCGCGACCGAGCTTCAGGCGAACATGCAGGTCTCGATCAAGACGGAGAAGCAGATGGTGACGCGCACGACGCCGCCCGTCTGTCACACCGACGTCTCGCTCGCCGCGAACTTCGCCGCCGAGTGCGAAGGCCAGGCGAACGGCAGCGTCCAGACGACGTGCGAGGGCGGCACCGCGACCGGCAACATGTGCAACGGCTACACGAACGTCAATGCGAGTGCCGAGTGCAAGGCGAGCGCGGAGGTCCACGCGACGACGCACACCGAATGCACGCCGGCGAAGGTCGAGATCGTCCAGCAGGACGTGACGGTGATCGACGCGACGAAGTGGGCGAAGGCGCAGGCCGCGATCAACGACGGCATCCCGTCGCTGATGCTCGCGGGGATGAAGCTCCAGCTCGCCGGCAAGGCGGCCGTGCTGTGGGCGCAGACCGGCAGCGAATTCGCGCAGTCGGCGGGCGATCTCGCGGCGGATCTCGGCGACAAGGCCGTGTGCGTCGCGGGCCAGATCGCGGGCATCGTCGCGGCGATCGGCCAGATCCAGGCGCGCTTCGAGGTGTCGGTGCAGGTCTCGGCCTCGTTCTCGGCGACCGCCGGCGCGCAGTGAACTTCCACGACGTCGAGGTCACGCACGCCGAGCGCGTGATCGCCGATGACATCACCAAGGGAGATGTCGTCGCGTACTACCACGACGTCGCGGACGTGATGCTCCCCGAGCTGCGCCGCCGCGCGCTGACGATGGAGCGCTTCACGAAGGGCCTCGCCGCGGGCGGGTTCTTCCAGAAGCACGCGCAGAAGCACTACCCGCCGTGGATCGACCGCGCGACGCTCGGCGGCAAGACGAAGGTCAGCTATCCGGTGTGCGACTCGGCGAAGGCGCTCGTGTACTTCGCGAACCAGGGCGGCCTCGCATTTCACATCTGGACGAGCCGCGTCGATTCGCCGGCGAAGCCCGACGTGCTCGTGTTCGATCTCGATCCTCCCGACGGCGGCTTCGAGATGGTGCGCGTGACCGCGCGGCTGCTCGAGAAGACGCTCGGCGAGCTCGCGCTGCCCGCGTTCGTCAAGACGACCGGCAGCAAGGGCCTGCACGTCGTGGCGCCGCTCGACGGCAAGGACTCGTTCGCGACCGTCGAGCGACTGGCGACTGCGATCGCTCGAGATCTCACGACAACGTACCCGCAGCTCGTGACCACCGAGTTCTACAAGAAAGATCGCAAGGGCCGCCTGTTCCTCGACACGATGCGGAACGCGCCCGGCGCGACCTTCGTCGCTGCTTACTCGCTGCGCGGCAAGCCGCATCTGCCCGTATCCGCGCCGCTCGCGTGGAGCGAGGTCGACGACGATGCGCTGCGTCCGGATCAATTCACGCTCCGCAATGTTCGCGCTCGTCTCGACAAGCGCGGTGATCCCTGGGAGAAGCTGCGCGCGCGCGAGGGCTCCGCAAAAGCCGCACTCGCCAAACACGACTAGCGTGGTACCCAGGCGTCGATGGTGATGGTCAGACCAGCCGCGGTCGCGGGGACCTTCTATCCGGCATCGCCGGAGGTGCTCGACGCGCAGGTGAGCAAGCTGCTCGCCGCCGCGAAGGCGCCCGCGGGTCCGTGCCCGAAGGCCTTGATCGTCCCGCACGCCGGCTACATCTACTCCGGTCCGATCGCGGCGAGCGCGTTCGCGCGGATCGCGCCGTACGGCGATCGGATCACGCGCGTCGTGCTGATCGGCCCGGCGCATCGCGTGTTCGTCAACGGCCTCGCCGCGACGGGCGCCGACAAGCTGCGCACGCCGCTCGGCGACGTCGACGTCGAGCAGGTCTCCGGCATCCACGCGAACCCCGCCGCGCACGCGCGCGAGCACTCGCTCGAGGTGATGCTGCCGTTCCTGCAGAAGGTGTGTCCGCACGCGCGCGTCGTCGCGCTGTGTGGTTCGCGCGCGCGTCCCGAGGAGGTCGGCACGTTGCTCGCCGAGCACTGGGGCGGCCCCGAGACGCTGATCCTGATCTCGAGCGACCTCTCGCACTACCTGCCGTACGCGGAGGGCCGCGAGGTCGACCAGCAAACGGCGGATCAGATCCTCGCGCTCGATCCGACGATCGAAGGCGAGCACGCGTGCGGCTCGATCGGCATCAACGGCCTCTTGTGGCTCGCGAAGAAGAAGCAGATGCGCGCCGAGCTCGTCGATCTGCGCAGCTCGGGCGATACGGCCGGCGACAAGGCCGAGGTCGTCGGCTACGGCGCGTTCGCGTTCTACGAGGTCGCATGAGCCGCGGGCCCGTGCTGCTCGACTGGGCGCGCTCGCGGCTGCGCCAGGAGCTCGGCGGCGACGAGGCCGCGCGTCCCGTCGTGCCGTGGGGCGACGACAAGCTCGGCACGTTCGTGACGTGGCGGTGGAGCGATCACCGGCTGCAGGGCTGCATCGGCAACCTCGGCGCCGATCGCGCGATCCTCGATGACGTCGCGCACAACGCGGTCGCGGCCGGTCTCCACGATCCGCGCGCGAAGAACCTGCGGCTCGCTGATCTCGACGAGCTGCACTGCGAGGTGTCCGTGCTGTCGCCGCTGTCGGAGCTCGGCGGCGAGCACGAGATCCGCATCGGCACCGACGGCATCGTGATCCAGCAAGGCAGCTGGAAGCGCGCGACGTTCTTGCCGATCATGTGGGAGCAGCTGCCGACGCTCGAGATCTTCATGGGCGAGCTCAAGCGCAAGGCCGGCCTGCCTCGCAGCTTTCCCAGTGCCGAGCTGCGGATCTGGCGCTACACGGTCGATCGGTACGAGTGAGGGACGAATGAGCGCGCGATGGTTTCACAAGAACGAGGACGGCCGCATCCAGTGCGACCTGTGCCCGCGCGACTGCAAGCTCAACGACGGGCAGCGCGGCATGTGCTTCGTGCGGCAGCGCGTCGGCGACGAGATGGTGCTGACGACGTACGGCCGCTCGAGCGGGTTCGCGATGGATCCGATCGAGAAGAAGCCTCTCAACCACTTCTACCCGGGCACCAGTGTGCTGTCGTTCGGCACCGCCGGCTGCAACCTCGCGTGCAAGTTCTGCCAGAACTGGGACATCTCCAAGAGCAAGGAGATGGACCGGCTGACCGACGAGGCGTCGCCGGAGGCGATCGCGCGCGCCGCGAAGCGAGCCGACGCCACCTCGGTCGTGTTCACGTACAACGATCCGACGATCTTCGCCGAGTACGCGATGGACGTCGCCGATGCGTGCCACGAGCAGGGCATCAAGACCGTCGCGGTGACCGCGGGCTACATCCACGCCGAGCCGCGCCGCGCGTTCTACGAGAAGATCGACGCCGCGAACGTCGACCTCAAGGCATACACCGACGACTTCTACCACCAGACCTGCGCCGCCTCGCTCGAGCCGGTGAAGGACACGCTGCGCTACCTGGTCCGCGAGACGAAGGTCTGGACCGAGATCACGACGCTGATCATCCCGACGCTCAACGACAGCGACAAGGAGCTCACCGAGCTCTCCGAGTTCGTCGCCGGCGAGCTCGGCCCCGACGTGCCGCTGCACTTCTCGGCATTCCATCCCGACTACCGCATGCGCGACATCCCCGGCACGCCCGTCGAGACGCTGCGCCGCGCGCGCCGGATCGCCCGCGCCGCCGGGCTGCGCTACGTCTACACCGGCAACGTCCACGACCGCGAAGGCGACGCGACGTTGTGCCCGAGTTGCCAGGCGCCGGTCATCGAGCGCGACTGGTACGAGATCCTTTCGACGAACCTCGAGCACGGCGCGTGCGGCAGCTGCGGCACGCCGATCGCCGGCCGCTTCAGCGACGAGGTCGGCGCCTGGGGCCGCAAGCGCATGCGCGTCGTCGTCTAGCTACGGCATCGGCCGCGAGCCGGTCGATGGCGCACCCGGCACCGCCGGCCAGCCGTTGACCCACGTGATCTGATCGACGAGCGGATAGCGCGTCGTGTGGGCCGCATCCCACGCGTGATAGACGAGGTACAGATCGCCGCCAGGACCGACGACGACGCTGTTGTGCCCCGGGCCGACCCACGCACTCGTCGACGTCACGATCGGCCCCGCCGCCTTCGTGAACGGTCCCGTCGGCGACGACGCCTTCGCGACCCCGACCGCGTACGTCGCGTTCGCGTACGAGTTGCCGCTGTAGAACAGGTAGTAGCTGCCGGCGTGCTCGATCATGAACGGGCCCTCGGTCACCGCGCCCTCCCAGCTCTGATCGTTCGTGATCAGCGTCGAGCGCGTGCCGGTCAGCGAGAGGCCATCGGCGGCGAGCGGCTGCGCGTGGATCGGCGTCGGTTTGCCGACCGCGTTGCCGTCCTCCTTCCAGAGCAGATACGGCGTGCCGTCGGTGTCGGTGAATTCGCTCGCGTCGATCAGGCCCATGTTCGCGTCGTGGACGAGCGGCTGCGCGAGCGCGGTGTACGGGCCGAGCGGATCGGTCGCACTCGCGGCGCCGATCGACAGCTTGCCGTCGGTGTTGCGCGCCGAGAAGTAGACGACCCAGTGCGCGCCGACCTGATGGATCTCGGGCGCCCAGAAGTCGCCGGTCGCCCACGCCGGCTTCTCGGCCTGCGAGAACACGTGCGTCGCGAGCGTCCAGTGCACGAGGTCGGGCGACGAGTAGATCGGGAACGCGTTCGCCGCGCCGCCCGACGTGCACGTCATCACGTAGTGGTCGCCGACCTTCGTCACGCCCGGGTCCGCGCAGCCGTTCGGCAGCACCGCGTTGCCGTAGAGACCGCCGCAGCCTTCCCAGCGCAGCGCGAGCCCGCAGCTGTTCGCGCCGGTGAAGTGCGGCGCCCAGCCGTTGGACAGCGTCGCGACCGAGTTGCCGCCGCTCGCGGCGCAGTCGCCGTCCCAGAACACGCGGCCGGTGACGTCGTCGTACGGGTCCGGATGATTCGCCGCCGCGATCCACGCCGAGCCATAGCCGATGCGCGTCGTGCAGCCGCTCGTGACGTGGCAGCCGGGATGGTCGAACGCGAGCTCGCACGTGTGGCCGCTGAAGTACGGTCGCCAGCCGTTCGACAGCACGGCGTAGCTGTTCGCGCCCGACGGGACGCAGGTGCCGTCCCACGTGACGACACCGTCGGCGGTGTCGGTCTGGCCGGTGTGCCCGTCGGGATGGATCCAGGAAAGCCCGTAGGTGATCGTCGTGGAGCACGCCTCGGCGGCGTCAGGCGCGCTCGAGACGTCCGCGGGAGGGCCGTCGGGAGTGGCCTTGGAAGGGCTTCCAGAGCAGCTGGCGAGGGCCAAGACGAGGGCAAAACGCATCGCGCGGGGCGTTTTTGCAACGAACGAACCATGGCCAACCACCTGACATCTCTTGGCTTGTTCTAAAAAAACGGGGGGCCCCCACCTCAGTGCAACCCATTGTCAGGCTCTCGTGGCAGGGTACCCCCCTATGCAGACCAACGAAGACACCCCCGCCACCGAGACCACCGAGGCCCAGGCCACCGGCGACCGCTACCAGCAGCTGCAGCAGATGGTCGCGGGCATGGCCCAGGACTTCGAGAAGTTCTACAAGGAGGGCAACAAGGCCGCCGGCACCCGCGTCCGCCTCGCGATGCAGGAGCTGAAGAACTTCGCCCAGTCCGTCCGCACGGAAGTGCAGTCGATCAAGAACGCGGGCGACAAGGCCTGAGCTCGCGCTGAACGGGTCCCCCGTTCGGCACCCATTCTTGGGGTGGCGCGCCCCTTCGGGCGTCGCGTCGCCCCCGCGACCTCGCACCGGTCGCACCTGCGATCGCGCCGCCGCGCGCGGTCGCTGCCGCGTCCTGCCGGCCCGTGCCGCAGCGCGGAAAAGTCAATAATTTTGGTGCGTGCGCCCTGCCCACGGCGCTGGATGTAGGTGCCGTCGCCACCTCGGAGCAGTGGCAAGACGGGACGGTCGCCGCGCCGCGGCGTGACGATCTGGCGCGGTCAGATGCAATTCGATTGCACCGGTACGTACCGAGCGTACCTCGCGGGATGACACCTGCTGTCTGCCCTCATCGCGGCGGAGCGGGGGTGATGTCGTACATCAGGATCCTCAGCGTTCACACAGACCGACTCCGAGTGTCGGGTGGCCCACAATGTTAGCGGGCCCCGTGTCACCGGGCGTTCTCGCTTGCTCCCGACCGTCCGCGTCGTGAAGCACGTGCACGGCACCCCTGCGCAACACGCGCAGGGGCAGCTGGCATCCGGCGTGGAATTCAGCGACCTCGATGAAGTCGCGCTCGCCAATCTGGAAGCTCCTCCTCGCCACCGCCGCGATTGCCGGCTGTGACGCCAACGTCGATGGCTGGGTCAAACAGGATCCGGATACGCCGCCGGACGATGTGGCCCGCGCCCTCGCAGCCCTGCCGAACGCGCAGGTCCTCGACTGGACGCCGGATCATCTGCCGACCTACGTCGTCGGCGAGATGAACAAGCTCGGCGCGCTGCCCGATGACGCGGTCGCCGCCGAGGCGATGCTGCGGCCGGCCCTCGAGCCGATCGTCAAGCCGTTCCGGCTCAGCCCGGACGCGCTGACGCTCCGCAAGATGACGGTCGACGAGCAGGGCGACCACCACTTCCGCTACCAGCAGACGTTCAACGGGCTGCCCGTGGTCGGCGGCGACCTCGTCGTTCACGTCGACGTCAAGGGCGCCATCTACGCGGTCAACGGCACCGCGCGCGGTGACATCTCGTCGTCGCTCGGCGCCGGCAACCTGTCGATCGCGTCGGCGATGTCGAAGATCGGTGCCGACAGCCGGTTCGCCGGCATGGCGACGAGCGACATCAAGACGGTCTACATCGAGACCGACGACGGCGTGATGCACAAGGCCTACGAGACGACGGTCACCGGCCAGCGCGGCCTCGACCCGGTTCGCGACAAGGTCTACGTCGACCTCGACTCCGGCAAGATCGTCGCGGACTACCCGCAGATCTTCTTCGCGGAGAGCCGCAAGGTGTACTCGGCGAACAACGGCACGAGCCTCCCCGGCACGCTGAAGCGCAGCGAAGGCCAGGCGGCGACGAGCGACACCGACGTCAACGGCGCGTACGACGGCACGGGTAACACCTGGGCCGCGTACCACGAGCACTTCGGCCGCGACTCGTACGACAACGCGGGCGCGACGCTCATCAGCTCGGTTCACTACGACAACAACTACTGCAACGCGTACTGGGACTCGACGGAGATGGTGTACGGCGACGGTGACCCGTCGCAGAACTGCGCGCCGCTCGCGCGCGCCCAGGACGTCACCGCGCACGAGCTCACGCACGCCGTGACCGAGCGCGAGTCGGGCCTCAACTACTCCGGCGAGTCCGGCGGCATGAACGAGGCGATGTCCGACATCTTCGGCGCGTTCGTCGAGACGTGGGTCAAGAGCGGCAGCAACGGCACGCTCACCCCCGACGCGAACTCGTGGCTCGTCGGCGAGGACGTGATCCCGCCCGCGCTGCGCTGGATGTGCGACCCGGCCAAGGACGGCGCGTCGGCTGACTACTGGACCTCGAGCGTCGGCAACCTCGACGTGCACTACTCGTCGGGCGTCGGCAACCTCGCCTTCTGCCTGCTCTCGCAGGGCGGCACGCACCCGCGCGGCAAGTCGAGCGTCAACGTGCCGGCCCTCGGCATGGACAAGGCGATCCGCATCCTCTACAAGGCGCAGACCGACATCCTGACGTCGACGTCGAAGTACGCCAACGTCCGCACGGCGATGCAGCAGGCCGCGCAGCAGCTCGGCTACGACCAGGCGACCCAGGACGCGGTCGGCTGCGCGTGGGCCGCGGTTGGCGTCGGCACGGCGCCGTCGACCTGCAACGGCGGCGGCGGTGGTGGCGGTGGCTCGGGTAGCGGCGGCGGTGGCGGCGGTGGTGGCACCGACGGCACGCTGACGAACAACACCCCGGTCAGCAACATCAGCGGCGCGACGGGCAGCCAGCAGTTCTGGTCGATGACGGTTCCGGCCGGCCAGTCGACGCTGACGTTCACCACGAGCGGTGGCTCGGGCGACGTCGACCTCTACGTCCAGGTCGGCAGCAAGCCGACGCTCAGCAGCTACCAGTGCCGCCCGTACATCAACGGCAACAGCGAGACCTGCACGATCACCAACCCGGCCGCCGGCACGTGGTGGGTCATGCTCAACGGCTACGCCGCGTACTCGGGTGTCACGCTCAAGGGCGTGTACGCGACGAGCGGTGGTGGCGGCGGCGGTGGCGGTGACCCGTACCTGACGAACGGCGTCGCGGTCACCGGCATCTCCGGCGCGACGAGCAGCAACCAGTACTGGCGCATCACGACGCCGGCCGGCAAGACGCTGACGGTGAAGATCAGCGGCGGCACCGGCGACGCCGACCTCTACACCCGGTTCGGCAGCCGCCCGACGACGTCGACCTACTCGTGCCGCCCGTACTACGTCGGCAACAACGAGAGCTGCAGGACGTCGAGCACGCAGTCCGGCGACTACTACGTGATGATTCGCGGCTACCAGACCTTCAGCGGAGTCTCTCTGATCGCTAGCTACTGATCCCCTCATCATCAGCTAGCACCGGGAAAGGAGGAACATCCGAGCCGGCAGACGGTCGGGCAATCTTGCCCGGCCGTTTGTCTTTTCGGCTCAGAACGTTCCGACGAGCTCGGGCGGCGGGAACGCGGGGCGTGCGAGGTAGTAGCCCTGGCCGTAGCGCGCGCCGGCGGCGATCACCGCGTCGAGCTCGGTCTTCGTCTCGATGCCCTCGGCGACGACGCGCGCGTCGAGCTCGTTGCACAGGCGCACGATCGCGGCGACGAGCTTGTACAGCCGCGAGTCCTGCGTCAGGCCGGCGATCAGGTCGCGGTCGAGCTTGACGATGCGCGGGTGGAGGTCGGCGATGTACTTGAGGTTCGAGTAGCCGGCGCCGAGATCGTCGACGACGAGGTGGACGCCGCGCCCGCGTACCTCGGCCAGCATGTTCTGGCACAGGCGGAAGTGCGTCAGCGGAACGGCCTCGGTGATCTCGAGGTAGACGTCGTCGGTGTGCTTGAACACCGGGTCGTCGGGCTGGACGACGAAGCGCTCGTTCAGCTCGGCCGGATGGATGTTGATGAACAGCGGGTGCGTCTGGCAGCCGTCGACCGACATCTGGCGCAGCAGGCGGCCGAGCTCGCCGGTGAGGTTCTCCGCGACCGCGGCCGCGAACATCTGCATCGGGCCGCCTTCGAAGTCCGCCTTGTTCGGCCGGGCGAGCGCCTCGTACGCGAAGATCTTCTGCGTCCTGAGGTCGACCAGCGGCTGGTAGTGGATCGCGACCTGACGCTGTTCGATCACGCGATGGATCACGGACCCATCAGGAGACTTCGTTGCCCGCCGCACGAAGCCACATCGTACCTCAGAAGCGCACGAGCCACGATGCGGCTGCGTACTTCCCCGAGAGATCGAGCGAACCGAGGCTGGCCTGCGCCATCGTCAGGCGGTTCGTACCGTCCGCGGGGACCTGCGACCGGGCTGCGAGTGCGACAGGTGCACACGCGACGTACCCGAGCTCGAAGCGGAATCCCATGTCGATGCGGCGGTCGATGCGCCCGGCCAGGTCGATGCCGACGGCTCCGGATGCGAGCGGCGCCCACGCGTGATCGGAGAGAGTCTGATACGACGGATCGTCGAGCGTCACCTTCGTGTTCGACATGCCGAGGTCGGCCCGCGCGATCGCGGCGAGCGGTCCGACGAGCGGATAGCGCCCTCGCACGCCGGCCTCGAGCGAGGCCTGGAACACGCTCGTCGACATCTCGAACAGCGTCCCGCTCGCGCCGCCGAAGCGGACCCCGCCGGTCAGCCACAGGTTCGGGAGCAGCGCGCGGGAGACGCCGACGTGGCCGCCGACCAGGCTGTCGTCGGTCAGCGCGTTCGCCGACGACGAGTGCAGCGCGCGCACCTCCGTACCGACGCCGATCTCGGTGTCGGCGTGGGCGGCCGTCGAGGCGAGTAGCAGGCAGAGGGCGATGCGCATCTAGGGCTCCGCGTCGAGGAGGTGGTCGGTCAGAAAGCCGGTGAGCACGAACGCGTCGGCGCGGGTCGCGGTGGGCGACGGGATGATCGTCGCCTTGCCCGTCGGGTCGCCGTGATCGACGAAGATCTTGCCGTTCTCCGTCGACAGCACGCGCTGCGGCAGGTCGTCGAGGCGGAAGTCGGTCGGGTGCAGGTTATCGAGCGCGACGAAGCCGACGCGATCGACCGTGTGCGTGGCACCAATGAGGTACGAGCCGTCCGGCGAGAAGTCGTACGAGTCGAGCTTGCCGACGCCGAGCAGCGGCGACGTCGACTCCGTCGTCATGTCGAGCAGGCCGAGCACGGTGCGCGCGTCGTCGTGGACGACCATCGCGAGCTCGCGGCCGGGCACCGGCACGACATCGCGCACGGGCTGATCGAGATCGATCTCGCGCAGCTTGGCCTGGGTGAGCGGATCCTGGATGTTGTCGAGGTCGAGCACCCACAGGCGCGGCAGCTTGGCGCCGATCGACGCGAACAGCGCCTTGTGCGGCAAGAACAAGACGATCCGATCGATGGGATCGGAGATGCCGATCGAGCGGAACTGCGCGGTGTCGGCATCGATGACGACGACCTCGCCGGTGTTCGGCGTCGAGGCGAGCACGTAGCGGCGCTGCGTCGGATCGTCGTAGACGGCGATGTCGGTCGGGCCGCCGCCGGCGCCGAGCTCGGCGAGCTGCGGGCGGTAGTCATTGGGGCCGCCGCTCGGGTCGGGCTGCAGCAGGACCTGGAGCACGTCGCGTGCGTTGTCGCTGCGCACGTAGGCGCTCGCGGTGTTCGGCGCGAACACGATCTCCTTCGGCACGACAGGCTCGCCGCCGAGGTCGAGGCGGATCGAGATCTCGGGGTTCGTCGGGTGCGCGGTGTCGAGGACGGTGAGGTTGTTCGCGGAGAGCACGAACGCGAACGTGCGCGCGTCGAGGAGACCCGGCACGGTCATCGGCGGCGACAGCTCGATACCCTCCGGCACGGAGCCGAACGAGCGGATCGTCTCGAGCGTCGGGTTCGCGTCGCTCGGCGGCTGCGTCAGGTCGATGATCGCGAGCTCGTTCGGGTTGCGGAAGAAGCCCGCGGCGTCGGGGCCGGCGGCCGAGAAGTAGGCGATCGCGACGTGGTTGTCGGGCGAGATCGCGAGGCGATCGAACGGCGAGCCGATCTGGTACGCGATCGGGCTCGTCCGCGGCGCAGACGTATCGACGACCCACAGCATCGGGGGCTGGTCGATCTCGCCGTGGTGGATCGCCTCCTCGCCGCGCGTCACGACGAACAGGAAGTGGCGATCCGGGCTCGGCGCGGCCGTGACCGCGCGACGGCCGATGCTCGCGGTCGTGATCACGGGCTTCGCGCCGGCCGTGTCGACGAGCGTCACGCGGTCGAGCGCCGAGTCGATGTACGCGACCTGCGACTTCAGCGGGATCGGGCCGATCACGGTTCGGTCGCGCGTCCACGCGATCGGCCGGTCGTCTTCCCAGCAGCCGGCGAGGAGCAGTGCGAGCACGAGGAGCTTGTTCATGGACATCCTCACTGGACGACGTGGCTGTTGAGATCGAAGCCGGTGACCGTGCGCATCGCGTCGCTGTCGAGCGCGACGAACGAGACGCGGCCGAGGGGATGACGCTGCGCCGCGAACGCCTGCGCCGCGACGGGCAGGATGCCGACCGCCGACGGCGGCGAGCCGAGCGCGACGGTCTGCACGACGCCGGTCTTCGTCGCGACGATCTGCAGCGCGCGGGCCGCGGTCGGCGCGTCGCCGCCGTCGAGGCCGACGTACGCCTTGCTGCCGTCGGGTGCGTAGGTGAACGGGCCGGGATCGACCGGCGTCAGCTGCAGCTTGCCGAAGCCGCTCGCGAGATCGAGCAGCGTGTAGCCGTAGCTCTCGTCGATGTACTCGTCGACGGTGCTCGCGGTCGCCGGATCGCCCGGCGCCTTCGCGTTCAGGATCACGGCGGTGTCGCTCGCCGGCGAGATGCCGACCGCGCGCACGGACTTCTTCAGCGGCCACGTGACGTGTGAGAGGTCGTCGAGGTGGACCAGCGTGATGTGCTCGTCGAGCACGGCGTTCGTGTAGAGCAGCGCGCGCGTGCCGTCGCGCGAGACGGTGATCGAGCCGACGTTCGCGCCGAGGTCGATCGTCCGTGCGGTCGCCGCGGCAACGTCGATGACGGCGAGCTGGCTAGAATCGCGCGCGACCGCGTACACGCGAGAGCCGTCGGGGGCGAGATCGATGTCCGTCGCGGGCGAGCCGAGCGCGACCTGGCGCGCCGCACCGGTCGCCAGATCGACGATGCGGATCGCGGAGAGCCCGGCCTGGCGCACGGCCGCGTACTTGCCGGTCGACACGATCTGCACCTCGAGGTCATCGGGCGACACGCTCGGATCGGCGACCGCGATCGGCGGCACGATCGCCGGCTCGTGCATCGTCGCGTACGCGAGGTCGATCGCCGACACGCCGTCCTGCGTGACGACGAAGCCGTGCGTCCCCGCCGCGTCGAACTGCACGTTGCGCGGGCGGAACCCGACGGTGAGGTTGACCGCGTGCTCGGCGCCGGGCGCGAGCGAGATCACGGTGACGTCCTGGAAGCTGCCGACGCCGGTGATGCCGTTCTCGGCGATCGCCTTCTGCAGATCGAACCACGCGACCGCGTAGTGGCCGGTCGGATCGATGTCGAGGCGGTTGAGGTGCTGGAGCGCGGGCAGCACGCGGATCGTGTCGGCGGTCGCGCCCGGGCGCACGATCGTCGCCGTACCGTTCTCGCTGTCGAGCACGACCGCGCCATCGCTGCCGGGGATCGTCGCGACCTCGCGAGGCGCCTTGCCGACGGGCGTCGCGATCACGGCGAGCGTCACGCCGTCGATCCGTGCGAGCTCGTCCTCGGCGGTCATCGCGACGTACACGTAGCGCTGCGCGCTGATCGGAGCGCCGAGCGTGATCTCGGTCTCCGGCGGAGCCGCGCTGCCCGAGCCGCTGCCGCTGCCGCCTGCGCCGCCGCCCGGCAGCTCGCACTGCCCGAAGTCGTTGCAGACGTAGCCGGTCGGGCACTCGTTCGACGCGAGACACCCGACGCCGCCGTCGACGAAGCTGCCGCTGCCGGCTGCATTCGAGCCTCCACACGCGCCGAGCAGCACGAGCCACAGGAGCCTTCGCATGCGGGCCCCTTCCGCAAGTCAGGTGCCGCGCGCGCACGTGCGATCTTGCCGTGTTACGGCCGGCGCGTTGACCCACCCGCGCAACTCTCCTGACAGGAATGTCCGGTTGCACGCCCTGCCACGGATGCGCACCATGGGCCGCATGTCGATCCAACAGGTCTTTCCGCTCGGTATGCCGTGGACGACGTTCGACCCGTTTCTGTTCTGCGTCCATCACGACGACGCATACCCCGCGGGCAACGCCGACCTCGGCCCCGCCGCGTCTCTCGCCGGCCGCGATCTCGGCCAGGACTTCGCCGGCAAGGACGGCTGGCGCATGTATCACGGCACGAAGGTGCCCGGCTTCCCGGCCCACCCGCACCGCGGGTTCGAGACGGTCACCATCGTCCGCCGCGGGCTCATCGATCACTCGGACTCTCTCGGAGCCGCCGCGCGCTTCGGCCGCGGTGACGTCCAGTGGCTGACCGCGGGCAAGGGCATCTCGCACTCCGAGATGTTCCCGCTGCTCGACGCGTCCAAGCCGAACCCGCTCGAGCTGTTCCAGATCTGGCTCAACCTGCCGCGCGCCGACAAGCTCGTCGAGCCGCACTTCACGATGCTGTGGGACAAGGACGTCCCGCGCTACGAGAAGGACGGCGCGCTCGTCACGGTGGTCGCCGGTCGCCTCGAGGACATCGCGCCGCCGAAGGCGCCGCCGCGCTCGTGGGCGTCGCGTCCCGATACGTCCGTCGCGATCTGGACGATCAAGCTCGCGCCCAACGCGCGCTTCACGCTGCCCGCCGCACCGGGCACGAACCGCGGCCTCTACTTCTTCCGCGGCGAGAAGCTGCGCGCCGCCGATCGCGCCTTCGACAAGCACGCCGGCATGCGGCTCGCGCCGGAAGCGCCGGTGCTGCTCGAGAACCCGGGCCGCGACGACGTCGAGCTGCTGCTCCTGCAGGGCAAGCCGATCGGCGAGCCGGTCGTCTCGTACGGCCCGTTCGTCATGAACAGCCCGCAGGAGATCCAGCAGGCGTTCGCCGACTACCGGCGCACCGCGTTCGGCGGCTGGCCGTGGAAGTCCGACGACCCCGTGCACCCGCGCGAGGAGGGCCGGTTCGCGCGCCACGCGGACGGCCGCGTCGAGAAGATCGGCTAGCGCGGAAGGCGCCGCTACACGGCGATGCCGACGAGGCGGCCGATCGCGGCGGTGACCGCCATCGCGAGCGCGCCGCCGACGGTGACGCGCAGGCTCGCGCGCAGCATCGGGGCGTCGCCGAGGCGGCCGCCGAGCGCGCCGAGCGCCGCGAGCGAGATCAGCGTGACCGCGGCGATCGCGTAGAGCCGGTACGCGTGCGGCGCGAGCAGGCCGAGCAGCGGCACGATCGCGAACACCGCGAACGACAGCGCCGACACCCACGCGGCCTGGAGCGGCCTGGGGTGCGCCGTCTGATCGATGCCGAGCTCGTCGCGCAGGTGCGCCGCGAGCCGGTCGTGCTCGGAGAGCTGCCTGGCGACCTCCATCGCGAGGTCCTTGTGCAGGCCGCGCTTGACGTAGATGCCGGCGAGCTCCTGCAGCTCGGCGTCGGGCTGCGTCGCGAGCTCCTCCTTCTCCTTCGCGATGTCGGCGTGCTCGGCGTCGAGCTGCGACGAGACGGAGACGTACTCGCCGACCGCCATCGACATCGAGCCGGCGAACAGCGCCGCGATGCCCGCGATCAGCATCGCCTGCGCCGAGGAGGCCGACGCGCCGACGCCGATCATCAGCGAGGCGGTCGAGACGATCGCGTCGTTGCTGCCGAGGACGGCGGCGCGCAGCCAGCCCGAGCGGCCGCTCCGGTGCGTCTCGCGGTGATGACGGCGACGGGCCATATGCCCGGGTTATAGCTAGAGATGCGGCAAAAGACCGTGCTTGCGCGCGAGTCTCACGTGCTCCCAGAGCGGGCGCAGGGCGTTGCGCGGCGTGATCGTGAAGCGGTCGGCCTGGAAGGCGGTGCGCAGCAGGGCGCGGCCGTCGTCGCGCTCGGCGAGCGTGAGGATCGCGTTCGAGAACACGCGCTGCTCCGTCTTGGGGATGAGGCCGTGCCCGGCGATCACGTCGTTCGGGATCGCGCGCGTGTGCTCGAGGATGCGCATCGGGTGATCCGGCGCGACGTCGAAGAAGCCGGAGCCGATCGCGGTGACGTAGGTGGCGCCGCAGTCAGCGCGGCCGTCGGCGACCGCGCGCACGACCTCGGCGTGGGAGTTGACGAACAGCTCGTGGCCGAAGAACGTCGTCGGCTCGAGGCCGCGGGTCGCGAGGTGGACGCGCGGGAACAGGTAGCCGGAGGCGGAGGTGGTCGCGACCCACGCGACGGTCGTGTCGCGCAGCTGCTCGAGCGAGTGGAAGCGCGAGTCGGCGCTGACGAAGATGCCGGCGCGGTACTCGATCTGATCATTGCGGACCGCGGAGAGGAGCGGCGTGATGCGGGTGTTCTCGTCGGTGAGCACGAGCAGCGACGGCGACATCCACGCGTACTGCACGCGATCCTTCTCGAACGCGGAGGCGAGCTCGGCGTACGTCGCGGGATGCGTGCTCGTGACCTCGTCGCCGACGAGCTTCGTCAGCTCGCGGCACAGCGGCGTGAGGGCGTCGGGCGTCGCACCGATCACCGCGAGTGTGATCATTTCTTCAGCGTAGTCCGGAGTGGCATGAACGCGGCGACCGCGTTCGGCACGAGCGGCCAGACCAGCGCGTACATGATCGGCTGGCGGAGGACGCCGGCGAGCATGAGGATCGCGAGCAGGCCGAGCATCGCGAGGCGTCCCTTTGCATACAGGCGGCGGCGCTCGTCGGAGAGGAACCACACGAGGACGAGGTCGACCGGCAGGAACACGAGGCAGCTCTCGTTCCAGCGCACGTATTGCAGCGGCGAGATGATCGCGAGGAACCAGAAGATCGTGCCGAGAAAGACGTAGGGAATCACGGCGATCGCCATGCCCGTCTTCTGGAGGCGGCCCCACAGGCGGGTCGCCCAGGCCGGCGCGGTCAAGAGCAGCGTGATCAGGATGAACCAGAGCCGGCCGCTCGCCGGACTCTCGTACGGCGCCCCGCGCTCGGCGCAGCCTGCCGCCTTGGAGGCGACGCACTGGCTGCGCACGTAGATCGGGATCGGCGTCACGCCCCACTTCTTCTGCACGGCCTCGCGCAGATAGTCGGGCAGGAACATGCGCTCCCAGTAGCTCGGCACGCGATCGGTGACGCGGCCCATCGCGAGGTCCGTGATGATCAGCGGCACGTAGTGCCCGACGCCGTAGAAGCCCTCGCGCGCGAGGTCGCGGTACGTCTTGCCGTCGCTCGGCTCCTGCATCGTCGAGAGCGCGTGGTTCGTCGCGTCGTCGAGGATGTTGCGGACGCGCGTCGTGCAGTTGTCCCAGAAGTGGTCGTAGGCGTAGTACCGGTGCGCGTCGGTGTCGTCGCTCTCGAGCTTGGCGATCACCTGCTGCTTCTGCGCGTCGTCGAGCGGCAGCGGCTGCACCCAGACCGTGCGATCGAAGTGGAGGTAGACCCACAGCAGATTCACCGGCGGCTCGCTGCCGACGTAGAAGCTGTTCGTGCCGCGGAAGAAGCCCACCGCCATGCCGAGCGGATGGGCGAAGTCGCCGATGCCGTAGTTGTAGCAACGGTCGGCACGCGGATGCTCCTCGGCGATGCACAGCGCGATGTGACCGTGGCGCTCCCACATCAGCGAGCCGACGCCCATCGTCATCAGCTCGACGACCGGATAGTGCTGGCCGTGCGCGACGGCGTCCTCGCCGATCTGGCGGAGCCGGGTGACGGCGTCGCGCAGCCGCATCTCGTCGGAGAAATCGTCGGCGCGCGCGACCTGGCCACCGAGAAGCAGGATCGCGAGGACCAGGGTGGCAACTTTGCCCATGCCCCCGCAAGGCTACGACGCCGCGGCGGTCTTGTCGACGAGACCGCTCGGCTTGTCGGCGGGGAGCGTGTAGCGCTGCTCGATCGCCTCGCGGACGGCCGCGCGGCTGTCGGCGGCGGTCAGCTGCCGATCCGCGATCGCCGTCACCTCGTCGGCGAGCGCCTGATCCTTGATTTGCGTTCGCAGCCACGCCGCGTAGTCGCCGCGGTCGAGGTGGAACTGCCAGGTCTCGTCGTCGACGCCGTCACCGAGCTGCATGAACAGCAGCAGGTTGTGAGCCTTCAGGTTCAGCTTGCCGTCGCGGCCCCGGAAGTAGAACGCGCGGTCGGCGCCGAGGTTGCCCTCGATGTACTTGCGCGAGTGCCGCTTGCGCTCGCCGCGCGGCTTGTCCGTGTCGACCACGGTCGCCGTCGGCTCGCCCGCCTTCCAGTACAGCGCCTGGCCCGTGGGCAGCTTCTCGATCGGATCGATCGACGGTGCGCGCCGGCCCGCCGCCTCGCACAGGTCGAAGATCCGCTGCTCGGGCTGCTCGCCGATCACGAGCACCGTGTCGATCGTCGGGATGACCGCCGGCGACAGGCTCTCGGGATGCACCGTGACGTAGAGCGTGCCGTGCTGCCGCGCCGGCATCTCGATCGCGGGCCGCCACTGCGCGGGCAGCATGTGGTGCGCCTCGTCGAGCAGCAGCCAGTGCGGGCGACCGGTGCGCGAGCGCAGATCGGCGAGCGCGGCGAGCAGCTGCGCGCAGAACTCGGGGCGATGCTCGAGCGCGACGCCGAGCAGGTTCACCGCGACGTTGCGCGACGGATCCTCGAGAACATCGAGCACCTCCGCGACGAGCGGCGCGCGCGTCGGCGAGCCGAGCACGACTGCGGTGTCGATCTCCGAGTAGTCGCCCTCGGGGTCGATGATCGCGAACTGATACCCGGCGCCACACAGCTTCTCGATGAGCGACATCGTCAGCGTCGACTTGCCGCTCCCCGACGTGCCGCACACGAGCATCGTCGACGCGTACGGATCGAACGTGAGCTCGTCATCGCCGTGGTGCGCGAACGTGATGCGGTGGCGGAACAGCTGCACGTCGGCGAGGTCGTTCTCGATCATGTGCTCGATCAGCTCGCTGACCCCCGCGCCGTGGTCGCGCGACAGCACGAGGTCCGCGCGATCCTTGAGCGCGGGCAGCGCGTTCGCGACGGCGCAGCCGCACTCGGCGAGCTCGAGCAGCGCGTGATCGTTCTCCGCGTCGCCGACCGATGCGACGTTGTGCGGCGACAGCCCGAGCTCGACGAGCGCCGCCGCGAGCCCGGTCGCCTTGTTGACGCCGCTCGGCAGGATCATCACGGCGCCCTTGTTGAAGATCACCTGCAGCTCGAGGCCGAGATCGCGGATCGCGTGGAGCGCGGTGTCCTGGTGCGGCTCCCACGTCGCGACGATCACCCGCCCGCAGCTGACGCGGTCGACCCCGCGCTTCTTCAGCTCGTCGACGAAGCTCTGCGCCGGCGGCTGCGCGAGTAACCGGACCTCCTTTGTCGACGGCGTGTAGATCAGCGCGCCGTTCTCCGCGACGATGCGATCGAAGACCTCGGGGTGCTCGAGGATCCCGAGCAGCTCGTCGAGCTCGCGGCCGGTCACCATGATGACCTTGCGCCCCGATTCGCGGAGCTTCTCGAGCGCGCGCCAGGTGCCGTCATCGATGCGGCCGTGAGTGGCGAGGGTTCCGTCGTAGTCAGCGGCGAGGGCGCGATAACGCATGTCCTAGAACGGTGAGAGGTCTGCAAGCTCCATGCGCTGCCCCGTGTGGGGGTGGATGAATGCGAGAAACTCGGCGTGCAGCATCAGGCGCGCCGCCGAAGTCCCGTACAGGCGGTCGCCGACGATC
Source organism: uncultured Kofleriaceae bacterium (assembly GCA_964446175.1). Classification (GTDB taxonomy): domain Bacteria; phylum Myxococcota_A; class Polyangia; order Haliangiales; family Haliangiaceae; genus JABFXX01. Next base: position 17,552 of record CAYUNM010000050.1, on the reverse strand, counting down.
GGTGTGGCGAGGCCGCGCGGATGAGCGGCGTGGACACGCAGCTGATGGGCGCGCCCGGTCTTCGGGCTGAACGCCACGCGCGTGCGCCCGCCCTCGCGCGCGAGCACCCGCCACTCGGTGAGCGCGGGCCGGCCGTGCACGTCGTCGACGATCTGCCGCGGGCGGTCGTCGAGGTCGCCGCGCAGCGGGAGCGCGATCGTCCCCGCGTCTCCCGCGACCTCGCCCGCGAGCCACGCGATGTACCGCTTCTCGACCTCGCGCTTCTCGAACTGCCGCTGCAGCGCCGCGAGCGTGGCCTGATCCTTCGCGAGCAGGAGCACCCCGCTCGTGTCGAGGTCGAGGCGGTGCACGGCGGTCGCGCCGAGGCGGGTCTGCACGGAGTCGCGCGTCGAGCGGCCGGGATTGCTGAGCAGCCCCGCTGGCTTGCTGACGACGATCACGTGCGCGTCCTCGTGCAGCGTGCGCAGCTCGCCCTGCTGCTGCTCCCAGACCGGCGGCGGCTCCGCGAGGCCCTCGAGCAGGTGCGTCAGGATCGGCAGGCACTTGCCGCGACACGCCGGATAGAAGTGCCCGTGCACGCGGTCACCGGTCGGCGGCGGCGGCCCCCACCAGAACTCGGCGAGCGCACGCGGCCGCATGCCGTGGCGCAGTGCGTGCGCGACGAGCTTCGGCGCCGCGCAGTCCCCTGCCCCGCCGGGCGGCTCCGCCGGCGCGAACAGCGCGCGCAGCGGGAACGCGTACGTGTCTTGGAGCCGGTGCAGGAAGTGTCGCGAGCGCTCGGCGCGCAGCGCGACGAGGCGGGCCTGGTCGTCGGCGACGTGTCGGGCTCGCGCGAGGAGCTCGTCGCGCGCGGGCCTGTGCGCGGCATCGAAGCGCTTGCGCTCGGCGGTGTCGCCGCGGCTCTGCTGGTCGAGCTCGTGGAGGGCCTGCTCGCGAGTGGCTGGATCGACCGCAGATAGGGGCTGCTCGCGCACCAGTTGCTCGCGAGCAAGCCGGCGTGCCTCGCGCCGCTCGCGATGGCGCACGCGCAGCGCCTCGAGCTCGGCCTCCTCCAGCGCGAGCTCCGCCGCGACCGCCGCGCGCTCGGGATCGAGTGCCCGGATCTGCGCGTCGATCCGCCCGAGCTCCGCCTCGCCGGCCGGCCAGAACGCATCGCGCGCAGCGCTGTCGAACGCGGGCGGGACGAAGCCTTCCACGTGCCAGCGGCCGTCGAGCATGCCGGAGAACGCGGCGAGCACGGCGCCGTCGTCGACGACGAGCACGCCGAACATCTTGCCCTCGCGCGGCACCGGCAGGCGGCGCATCAGCTCGCGCGCGGCCGCGACCGCCGCGTCGTGCGGCGGGCCGAACGGGCTCGGCATTCTCGGGGGCAACACGATATGCTGGTACGCACTATGACGCCGAACGTCGCGAAGTGCTTGCTGGTGTCGAAGGTGTTGGTCGCCGACGGCATCATGTCCGACGACGAGCACTGGTTCCTCGAGGCGATGATCGAGCGGCTCGGGCTGAGCGAGGACGACCGCAAGGCCGTCATCGACCTCGAGGGCTGGGACGATGCCGAGCCGATCATCGCGGCGCTGCCGCTGGCGGAGCGCCAGGAGCTCGTCGAGATGCTGTTCGACGCGGCCGGCGCCGACGGCAAGCTCTCGGCCAACGAGATGGCGGCGGTCAGGAAGATCGCCGAGACGCTGGGCGTCAAAGGCTAGCCGGCTACCCGAGCGCAACCCCGCCGGAGACCTGCCCTTCACGCACGGGCGTGCGACGCTGGGCAGATGAGGATGCAGCGAGGATTCACGATCATCGAGGTCATGATCGTGGTCGTGATCATCGGCATCCTCGCCGCGGTCGCGATCCCGATGTTCATGAGCCACATGGCGCACGCGAAGTCGAGCGAGGCGATGCTGCAGCTCAACAAGATGGCGATCGACGCCAAGACCTACTACTTCGCGAACACGAAGTACCCGCAAGGCACCGCCGCGGTGCTGCCGGGCGCCGACGGCACCGCGTGCTCGCAGACCGACCGCAAGTTCGCGGTCTCGAACGGGTGGTCGACCGATCCGGTGTGGCTGGGGCTCGGCTTCCAGGTCGACGAGCCGAACCTCTTCTCGTATCACTTCACGAGCTCGACGCCGACCCAGGCGCAGGGCCTCGCCGTCGGCGATCTCGACTGCGACGGCACCAAGATCACCTACATCCTGAACCTGAACGCGCAGCAGGAGCCGGCCGCGACCTACGTCGAGCCGGCGGCGTCCGCGGACTGATCCTTCTCGCGCAGCGCCATCGCGGTGACCACCGCGGTGCCGACCAGGCCGAGCCCGACGATCCACAGGCCGAAGCGCGAGCCCGCCTCGGCGTCTTTGTCCTTCGTCATCTCCTTGCCCATCTCGCCCTTGCTGAAGTCCTCCATCTTCGCGTGGATGTCCTTCGAGACCTTGGCGTAGAGGCCGCCGAGCGTGCCGAGCCCGGCGAGCGCGAGCAGGAAGCAGCCGACGAGCGCGCCGCGCGTCGACAGGAACGACAGCGCGAGCAGCGCCACGCACGCCGCCATCGCGATGATCGCCAGCGGCTCGCGATCGACGTTATCGATCTTCACGTCCATGCCGCCGACGTCGGCGCCCGCCTCGCCCGGCGCGCCCTTCTTGTCCTGTGCCTCGACGAGCAATCCACCGGGGCGGCAGCCGCCGACCATGTCCGCGCCCGACGCGGTCACCATGTCCATGCCGGCGCACGACACGCCGAAGAACGGCAGGAAGAAACACGCCACGATCACGGCCGAGCTGAACCGACCGAACCGCTTCCACAACGCACGCAGAGACCTCTTGGGCTTGGTCATCCGGCGAGCATATGCGAACGGATGTCCTCCGGGGACGCGTTGTCGCCGGGGTGGTCGGAGATGTGGTGGTACAGCACGCGCCCGTCGCGCGCGATCACCAGCACGCCGCCCTGCTGCGTCGCATCGCCCTGCGTCTTGCCCTGGCGGAACCCGCGGCGCAACGAGCCGATCGTCGCCTTCGCGGCGCCGAACGTCAGCACCGTGCCGACGCCGCGCTTGAGCTGCGCGGCCTTGTACACCTCGAGCGACGGATCCGTGTAGATCGGGCCGCCGTAGCCCGTCGTCTCGCGAAACCCGGCGATGAACATCGGCGCGCCGTTGCCGACGACGACGAGGTTCGGAATCCCTGCGCGGTGCAACTGCACCACGTGCTCGCGGCAGTGCAGTCAACCGAAGTGGCGGACGAACGCGAGCACGATCGCGTGGTCCTTCCACAGCGAGCCGAGCTCGATCGAGCGGCCCTGTTCGTCCTGCACCGTGAGCTTCGCGAGGTCGTCGGCGCGGTCGAGCATGCGGCGATGTTACCGCTCCGGGCGGCGCCCCGGGCTCCAATCGACGATCTTGTCGGTGCGCGTCTCGAGGAACCGCGCGAGCCGGTGGTAGTCGCTGCCCGGCTTGATGAACCGGACTTCCGTCTTGAGCGTCTGCGCGTTGACGAGATCCTTGAACGGCACGTAGTTGAGGTCGAGCTGCCCCATCACGCTGACGAGGAAGCCGTCGAGGTTCTCCTCGACGAGCGCGCGGTACGCCCCGATGCCGAGCTGGCTGCCGAGCATGACGTCGAACGCATGAGGCGGCGCGCAGCGCGACTCGTAGCCGAGCTGCAGGCCGGTGACCTTCTTCTTGCCGCCGGTGCGCTTGGTGTAGCGCTCGGTCGCGAGCTGGGCGACGAGCTTGCCGAGGTCGATGCGCCCGAGCGACAGGTGGCCGTGCTCGTCGCGCGGCAGGTTCTTGATCTGATCCTCGGGGAGCATCTCGGCGAGGCCCTCCGCGAGCACGACCGTGCCGTAGTGCTTGCCCCGCTTCTCGCGCGCGATCATGAGATCCACCACGCGGTCGACGAGCGCGTCGAGCGACAGGTGCTTGCCGGTGGCGAGCGGCCCCGAGACATCCTCGACGGCGAGCACGAGGTTCGCCTCGCCCGCGATCGCGACGCCGTACGACAGCCAGCCCGCCTTGCGTCCCATCGTCTCGATGACGAAGTAGCTCGACGTGGCGATCGCATCGGCGCGCAGGTTCTGGAGCTCCTTCGCCATCACGTCGACGGCGGTGAAGAAGCCGAACGTGAAGTCGATGCCGCGGTAGTCGTTGTCGATCGTCTTCGGCAGGTGCACGACCTGGACGCGCCGCGCCTCGGGCGGCAGGTGCTTCTGGTACTCGTACAAGAAGTTCGCCGTCTTCAGCGTGTCGTCGCCGCCGATCGAGATCAGCGCGTCGATCTCGAGATCGACCATCGCGTTGTAGACATTGCGCAGGTGCACGGTCTTCGCCGGGTCGTCGAGGTCGGCGGGCTTCTCGATGCCCTTGCCGGGGTTCGCGCGCGCCGTGCCGATCACGATGCCGCGCGAGTTGCGAAGCCCGCTGAGATCGCGCTCGGTGAAGATGCGGTAGTGCTCGTCCGGCAGGAGCCGGCGCGTGACCGGGTGATAGTCCTGCAGGTTCGAGTACCCGTGGAAGAACCCGATGACCTCGCGGCCGTCCTCGAGGAACGAGATCGCCGCCGACGAGATCACGGCGTTCGCGGCAGGCGCGGGCCCGCCGGAGAACACCAGTCCAACGCGCTTGATGTGATCGCCCTTCTTACCGGGCGCGCTTCCGCCTGCTGTCATCGCAGGCGGACCTTACTACCGAGTCGCCTTCTTGACCGCCCGGCGCGCCTTCATCTCGTCGATCTTCGCGCGGCCGCGAACCTTCATCTCCTCGAGCTTCGCGCGGCCCTGGAGTTTCGCCTTGTCGAGCTTGCCCTCGACATCACCCTTCGTCTTCTGCACCGAGCCCTGCGCGGTGCGCACCTTGTCACCGGTGACCTTGCCTTCGATCTTCTTGGCCGTGCCCGCGAGCTTGTCCTTGATAGCGCCCATGAGATTTCTCCTTTGCTGGAGAGGGCGATTGCAGACCGCGTGCCCGCACTCACCGCGCACGACGCGGCGTTTCGCGGGCGGATCCGCCACAACGAGCGTTACGTACCCGGGCGGTACTTGTCGACGACGTCGAAGCGCACCGAGATCGGATCGGTGATGCTGAAGCCGTCGATCGTCGGCGTGTCGAGCGGCGGCGGCGGGGTCGCGGAGCCGCCCGAGCCGATGTTCTCGACGATCGAGTAGTAGCGATCGAGCGGATCCGGAACGCCCGAGTCCGAACCGGAGCCGGAGCCGGAGCCCGAGCCCGCGGCCGGATGCGACACGAACAGCGGGTGCGCGAAATACACGCCGTCCGCTCCGGCCGTGAACGTCACGTTCGTCAGGTAGACGCCGCCGCTGATCGTGGTCGCGACGAACGAGATCGTCGAGCCGGTGGAGCCGACCGAGTCGAGCGGGATCGTCGTCGCCGAGCCCATCATCATCGTGGTCGGCGTGGTCTCGATGATCATGCCGGCCGGGCGCGCATCGTGCTCGGCTTCGATCCAGCCGAGGATCTTGGTCGCCTCCTGCGCGGTGAGCGCGGGACCCTCGTGCGTGCCCTTGCTGAGCACGCGGCTCGACCTCGGGGCGCCGAGGTTGACGAGCTCGGGCACGTACGCGATCGCCGTGTCTCGGATCGCCATGTCTCCCGAGCCGGCGAGGTACGGATCGGCCGGCGGGACGGCCGTCGTCATCGAGCCGTCGTGGCACATCATGCACTTCGCCTGGAACACCGGCTCGGCATCCTTGAGCCAGCGGGTCTTCGCGAGCGCCTGCTCGGGAGTGAGACCCTGCAGGGACTTGTCCTCGATGTCGCCGGTGCACGCGGCGGCGGCGGCCATCGCGAAGAAGACGAGACTGCGTTGCACGACGCCGAGTATACGGCACGACCCCCGCTGGCATCTCATGACACCAGCTGGCGAAGTTGCCAGGCCTGCACGTGTAGGTGTCGGTGCGCAGCCTGTGTGCGCGATCGCATCGCGTAGCCGGCGATGCAAGCTCCCGCGATCAGACAGATCGCGTAGAGCGCGCTGACGACGACCGCGGGCGTCTCGTGCGGACCGATCATCGCGGGGAAGAAGCACAGACCGCGGCTGTCGACGCTCATCGTCGCCGAGATCACGCCCAGCCGCTCCGCGACGAGCGGCGAGATCACGCCGACGACCATGAAGCTGCCGACGCTCCACACGCTCGACAGCCACGAGAACCGCGGCGTCATCGCCATCGCCATCGCGAGCAGCGCGGCAACTCCCGGCGCGATCAGGATCGGCGAAAACAGGCGTGCGACGGCGATCACGATCACGGTGTTCGCGACGACGATCACGCCCGGCACCGGGCGTTTCGCGAACGCCGCGTATGCCGCGATGAAGACATCGCTCACGAGCACGCCGGTCATCCAGAGCGGCGCGTGCGAGCCGGCGGGCGCGAGCCACCACAAGAGCTGCGCGAACGCGATCGCGGCGATGCACGTGCCGAAGCCGGCGCGCGCGACGAGCTTGGCATCGCGGATGTCGTCGGCCTCGATCAGCTGCTCGACCTCCTTCGGCATCTGCTTCGGCGGCTCGAGCATCAGGCGGCCGACGAGCTCGGCGGCACCAGCGAGCGCGGGATCGAGCGCGAGTGCGGCGGCAGCCTCGCGCATGACCTGGCGGTGGTCGCCGGAGTCGAGCTGCTTGCGGGCCTGCTCGAAGTGCTCGCGGGCGAGCTCGCGACGCCTCACCAGGTCGCGATCGCCGTCGAGGTAGCGCTCGATCCGCTCGCCGAGCGCACGCGCCGTCGGCACGCGCTTGTCGCGATCGAACGCGCACGCATCGACGACGAGCGCGTCGAGCTCGGGCGGGATGTCGCGCTCGGGCACGCGCAGGCTCGGCCGCGTCTCGTGCTGCGCGAGCGCGCTCTCGAGGCCCTGGAAGCCGCGCGGGTGCAGCGGCTCGCCGGCGAGCAGCTCGAACAGCAGGCAGCCGAGCGTGTAGACATCGGCGCGCGCGTCGAGATCGGCCGAGCCGCGCACCTGCTCGGGCGCCATGTAGCCGGGCGTGCCGATCGCGGTGCCCGCGGCGGTCGCGTGCACGCCGCTGCCGCTGCCGACATCGGCCCAGTCTCCGTCTTCCTCGCCGACGACCTTCGCGACGCCCCAGTCGAGGACGTAGACCTCGCCGAAGTCGCCGAGCATGATGTTGTCGGGCTTGAGGTCGCGGTGAACGATGCCGCGCGCGTGCGCGAGCTCGATGCACCAGCACACCTCGACGAGCGCGCGCAGCACGCGCTGCAGCACGAACGTCTGCTCCTCGAACAGCTTGACCAGCGGCGTGCCGGTGACGCGCTTCATGACGAAGAACGGCAGGCCGTCGCTGTCGCGGCCGATCTCGTGCACGGGCACGATCGCGGGGTGCTCGAGCCGGCCCTGCACGCTCGCCTCGCGCAGGAAGCGTGCGATCGCGCGCTGGCTCGGGTTCGCGGCGCGCATCCGCTTGATCGCGACCTCGCGGCCGACCTGCTCGTCGCGCGCGAGCATCACCTCGCCCATCCCGCCCTTGCCGATCCGGCGCTGCACGCGGTAGCGGTTGCCGATCAGCGCATCGCCGGTCGGCTCGGGCCGATCCGGGCCGACCTGCTCTTCGCCGGTCACCGCGACCTGGATCGTCCGCTGCTCGTCAGTCATGCCTCCATCGTACGACGGGACAGTTGACCAGCGGGCCTTCCTTCACCAGCCGCGCGCGCAGCGCGGTTGCCTCGTCGTGCACGAGCGAGAAGGCGCGCGGATCGTACACGTGCACCGCCCACAGCGGCGAGTAGTCCGCATCGCCGGGCAGGCTGAACACCACGTTGTGCGTCTGCGGCGTCTCGCCCTCGCGCACGAAGCTGCCCTCGCTGCCGAATGTCACGTAGATCGGGCTCGTCGGGACGTGGCCGGCATCGTCGAGCGTCAGCGCGTCGCCGAACTGCAGGCACTCGACCTTGCTGCCGCGATAGGTCAGCTCGCGCACGGTCGGATTCCCCTCCTTCGGGCGCGTGCCGGTCGGCACGACCGGGCAGTCGATCACCTGACGCGTGCCCTCGAGCACGAAGAAGTCGCTGTAGCCGGCGTCGCCGGGGATCACGTCGATCGTGCTGTCCTTGTGGAGGACGGCCGGCACCGGGCTCTGGATGTCGAAGTTGTAGTAGTGGACCGGCGTGCCGCCGGGGGCGAGGCCCTGCGTGACGAACGGCGGATGATCGAGATCGATCGGCTCGCCCGCGGTGCACTTGCCCGCGAGCAGGTGGGCGGCGGCCTTGCCGCAGCGATCGATGACGAGGCCGTGGTGGGCCGGCTGCGTCCCGCCACACGCGACGAGACCCAGGAGCGCGATACGCATGCCCGCACTCTATGGTAACCAGACCGCGTGAGCGACCACCCGACCGACTTCGTTGGCTCCGTCGAGGATGCGATCCGGACCGCGATCGTGGCAAAAGCGCCCGATGCGCAGGTGACGGTCGCCGGCGGCGGCGGCCACTACGTGATCAGCGTGATCTCGACGGTGTTCGCGGGCAAGTCGATGCTCGAGAGCCAGCGCTTCGTGCTCGGCGCGATCAAGCACCTGCTCGCGGGCGAGCGCGCCCCGGTGCACGCGGTCGATTCCCTGACGACGCGCACGCCGTAGTACGCTGAGGACGTGTTCCTCCTGGTCCCTCTCGGAAGTGACCAGTCCGTACGGCGGCTGCCGTGGTTCACGATCATCGTCTGCGCGATCTGCTTCCTCGTGCAGGTGCACGAGACGGTCGTCGGACCGTCGGCGCTCGAGGTGCAGGAGGCCGCCGAGCGCGCGCAGCTCGAGTGCCGGTCCGCGCCCGATCGCTGCGACGAAATCCTCGCGCGCCTCGATCAGCTCGACGCGAAGACGTTCGCGCACCAGTACGCGTTTCATCCCGATCACCCGTCGCCGATCGACGCGCTGACCTCCGCGTTCATCCACGCCGGCTGGCTGCACCTGATCGGAAATCTCCTGTTCTTGTGGCTCATCGGCTGCAACCTCGAGGACCGCTGGGGGCACCTGCCGTTCGCGCTCCTGTATGGCGCGGGGGCGATCATCGCCGCCTACGCGTTCGCGCAGGTGCACGGGCACTCGCCGCAGCCGCTCGTCGGGGCCTCGGGCGCGATCGCGGCCGGCATGGGCGCGTTCGTCGTCACGCACTACGGCGCGAGCATCCGCATCGGCTACCTCACGTTCGGCATGCGCTTTCGCGCCGGCTCGTTCTGGGTGCCCGCGTGGCTCGCGTTCCCGGCGTGGTTCCTCGTGCAGCTCGCGCTCGCGATCCAGGAGGGCGACCTGACCGCGGTCGGCTACTCCGCGCACGTCGGCGGGTTCGCGTTCGGGCTCGCGGCGGCGGCGGCGCTGCGGTTCTCGGGGCTCGAGGCGCGGCACCTGATCCCGCGCGGCAACCGCGGCGTCGAGTGGACGGAAGATCCGCGCTACCTCGATGCCGTCGAGTCGATGCGCGCGAGCCGGTATGCCGACGCGCGCCGCCTGCTCGACGAGGTGCTCGCGAAGAACCCCGAGCATGCCGGTGCGCGCGAGGCCACGCTCAAGGTCGCCGCCGCGCTCGGCGAGCGTGCCGCGCTGGAGTCGGCGCTCGCCCCCGAGCTCGATCGGCTCTCGCGCGCGCGCCGGTTCGGCGATGTCCACGAGCTGTACGCGCTCGTCGAGCGCGGGGGGGCCGAGGTGACCCTGGGCGACCGCGCGATCGCGCAGGTGATCCACGCGGCCGCCGATCAGCAGGACGTCGAGCTCGTCGAGCGCGCGATGCGCCGGCTCGTCATCGAGCATCGCGGCTCACCGCTGATCCCGAAGGCACTGTACGAAACCGCACAGGCGCAGCGCGCCGCGCGTCGCACCGCCGATGCCGAGCGCACGCTGCGCGACCTCGTCGAGCGATATCCGATGGATCCCGTCGCCGAGCAGGCGAAGCGCGAGCTGGCGTAGACTGCGGGCAGATGTCGTCGTCCAAGAAGCCGCCGCGGGAAGCGGACGACCTCGGCACGCGGGTCTGGCGGCGGCTCTCGGTCCCGCAGCGCGACAGCGACATCATCACGGACGAGGTCGAGCTGCTGTCGACGCACGACATCGAGCGCGTGCGCGTCGAGGACAGCGTCGTCGGCAAGGTCGAGGACGACGCGGTCGGCGAGCTGCGCCGCCTGATCCGCGGCGTGCGGCAGGCGCCGCGCGATCAGGAAGCACGGCGCAGGCTGCGCGCGTACGCGGCGGAGCGCGGGCAGTGGGAGACGCTCGCGGTGCTGCTCGCCGACGAGGCGCACGTCGATGCGCCGGGCGCGGTGATGGCGGCGCTGTACGAGGAGCTCGCCGACGTGCGCGAGAACCTCGATCAGCCGATCGAGACGATCTCGGCGATGGAGGCGGTCGTCGCGCTGCAGCCGAACGAGGTCGCGCACCACGATCGGCTCGCGTGGCTGTACCGGCGCGCCGGCGCGTGGGCGAAGGCGGCCGAGAGCTTCGAGCACGTCGCGGCGCTCGCGCAGGACGATCGGGCACGCGCGGCGCTGCGCGCGGCGGGCAAGCTGTATCGAGACAACGGGCGGCTCGACAAGGCGGCCGAGATCTATCGCGCGATCGTCGCGCGCAAGCAGGGCGACGTCGATGCGTGGAAGGCGCTCGACGAGCTGCTGAGCGGGCTCGGGCGGTGGCGCGAGCTCGCCGACGTGCGCGGCGCGCGGGCGGAGCTGGCGAGCGGCGTCGAGAAGGCGGCTCTGCTGCGCGCGCAGGCGCGTGCGTTCGAGCAGGCGGGCGAGACGGCGGCGGCGGCGGCGGTCGTGCGGCTCGCCGCGCAGTACGCGCCCGATGATGTGAGCGGGCTCGTCGATTATGTCGACGTGCTCGCGCGCGAGGGCCGCGGACGCGAGGCGGCCGAGGTGCTCGCCGGGCGTGTCGACGAGGCGCTCGACCGTGGCGCGCCGGCCGAGCAGGTCGCGGCGCTGCAGCTGCGGCTCTCGATCATGTACGACGAGATCGGCGATCGCGGAAAGGCGGGCCTCGTGCTCGCGGATCTGTTCGCGATGCTGCCGGAGTACGTGCCCGCGCTCGAGCGCGCCGCGGAGCGCGAGCGCGATCCGAAGGCGGCGGCCGCGCTGTGGATGGCGATGGCGGGCGTCGACGGCAAGCACCGGCTGTTCGCGCTGACCGCGGCCGGCAAGGCATTCGGCGAGGCGGGCGATCACAGGGGCGCGGTACGCGCGCTCGAGCAGGCGTGCGAGCTGGCGCCGGGTGATACCGCGCTGCGCACGACGCTCGAGGAGGTCCGCACGCTTGGGGCGATCGCGCGGGCGACCGAGGAGGCGCGCGCCGGCGACAAGAAGACCGCCGAGAAGCGGCTGCGCCAGATCCTCGCGACGCGCCCGCACGATGTCGCGGCGAACCTGGCGCTCGCCGACGTGCTCGACGACGAGGCGGCGGCCGCGCACCTCGAGGAGGTCGTCGGCGAGCTGACCGATGACGTGGCGCCGGAGGTCCGCGCGAGGCTCGTGTACCGGCTCGCGCGCGCGGTCGCCGCGACGCGGCGGCTCGACGAGGCGCACCAGCTGCTCCACGAGGCGCATCGGCTCGCGCGGCGGGACCTCGCGATCACGCTCGCGCTCGGCGAGAGCTGCTTTGCGCGCAAGCTGTGGCGCGAGGCCGCGATCCACCTCGGGGCGCTCGCCGACCATCCCGATGCGGCGGCGAACGCGAGCCGCGTCGCGAGCGGGCTCGTCAAGGCCGCGCAGGCCGAGGTGCGCGCGCTGCGGCCGGCGAACGCGGAGAAGCACTACCAGGCGGCGGTGCGCCTCGATCCGGCGTGCGGCAAGGCGTGGCACGCGCTCGCCGAGCTCGCGATGGAGAAGGGCGATACCGCGCGCGCGTGCGATTGCCTCGAGCGCGAGGCGGCGACCTTGAGCGAGCCGCGCGATCGGCTGCGGCTCTACGACGCTCTCGGCGATCTCGCGGAGGGCGTGCTCGGCGATGTCGCGCGCGCGGAGGCGTACTGGCGCCAGGCGCCGCCGGATGTCGAGGTCCTCGAGAAGCTGCTGCAGGTGCAGCGCAAGCGCGGCGCCGGCGCGGAGCGCGGCGAGACGTGCGAGAAGCTCGCGCAGCTCGATCCGGCACAGCGCAAGGAGCTGTTCGAGGAGGCGGCGCAGGCGTACGCGGCGGGTGGCGACAAGGTGCGAGCGCGCCAGGTCGCGGAGGCGCTCGTCACGGAGCACCCGCTCGATCTCGATGCACTGCTGTGCGCGACGAGCGTGCCGCTCGATCCGGTGCGCGTCGCGCAGTGGCTCCGGCGCGCGCTGACGACCTGGGATCAGAGCGGCAACCGCGGCGAGGATGATCCGCTGCACGCCGAGCTGTGGCGGCGTCTCGGCGATGCGGAGCGCGCACGCGGCGACGAGGCGGCGAGCCTGCGCGCGTATCAGCGCGCGGTCGCGACGGCGCCGGAGTCCGATGGGGCGCTCGGCGCGCGGCGCGGTCTCGTCGAGCTGGCGGCGGCGAGCGGGCGCGACGAGCACTCGAGCCGGATCGCGCTCGTCGAGGCACACCAGGACCTCGGCGACATCGTCGCGTGGGCGCGCAGCCTCGCGCAGCAGGGCAACATCGAGGACGCGCGCGCCGCGTTCGAGCTCGCGGAGGCGCTCGGCGCACACGTCGACGACGCGATCCCGGCCGCACGCTCGATGGCCTCCGACGAGGCGTACGGCGGCGTGCTCGACGACGACGACCGCCACACGCTGATCGACGACGAGGACGAAGGCCCGCTCGCCGAGATCCTCGCGCTCGCGTGGGAGGCCGCGCCGCTCCTGTATCCCGATGCGCGCGCCGCGCTGATGCATGCCGGCTATGGCGATGCGCGCCGCGTGCCCGCCTCGAGCGAGGCCGCGACGGTCGCGATGCTGCCGCAGATCACGAAGGCACTCGCCGGCCTGCCCACGCTGCTGCACTTCACGACGCGTCCGATCGAGCTCGAGCTCGTCATCGGCTCGCCGCCGCTCGTCGTGATCGGACCACGGCTCGCGAGCGTGCGCGCCCGCACCGTCGACGAGCACGACCGCACGGATCTCGAGCTGCGCTTCAGGCTCGGCCGCATCGTCGAGCTCGCGCGGCCGCACCGCATCCTCGCGACGGATCCCGACTTCCTCGACACGCTGCGCGCCGAGACGCAGAAGACGACGCTGCCGCTCGTGCTGCGCAAGAAGCTCGCCGAGAAGCTCGCGCAGCCGCTGGACGCGGTCGGCTATCGCGCGGCGTGCGAGCGCGCGGCGGATCGCGCGGGGCTGTTCGCGTGCGGGCATGTCGGGGTCGCGATCGAGCTCGCCGGCGGGCCGGAGCAGGCGCGGCACCTCGTCAAGCTCGCGTCGAGCCAGCGCTACATCGCCGCGCGCAAGAAGCTGCGGCCGCGGCGCGCGCTGCTGTCGTCGTGAGAAGCGCTATGCTGCAGCCGTGAGCGAGCTCCCACCCTGCGGTCTGTATCGAACCGTCGCGAAGATCGGTGACGTCGAGGCCGGCCGCCTCGTCTACTTTCACAACCACGGCAACCCGGGCCCCGGGCTGTACTTCCCCGAGACGTGGAACGCGAACCGCGCGAAGTGGCAGGCCACCGGCTACACGCTGCCGAAGATCTTCGACGTGCGCGCGCTGAGGCCGCTGCCGGCCGAAGGCTTCTACCGCGTGACGAGCGCGTTCTACTGCTGCGAGAAGAAGTGCGTGCAGTTCGAGCCGGAGCAGCTGCTGCAGCTCGGCTACAACGGCGCCGGCAAGGCACTCGTGTTCGTGCCGGAGTACGTCGGCGGCGCGATCCAGGTGCCGGAGCGCGGCACCGCGATCGACGACGCCTCGCTGCCTCACCTCGTCCAGCTCAAGCTCCCGGAGCGGCAGCTGCAGAACGATCTGTCGATGCCGCGCGGCATCCTCGTGCACTAACCCGCGAATCACTTGCCCCGAACCGGTCTCGCCGCGGCAGCCTGCGCGATCCCGTCGTCTCCGCCGGCTCGCGTTCCACCCGGGAGCCCTTCGAGGCGGCCCCTCGCGCTCGCACAAGCTGCTCGGCGATCCTCGGCTCGAGGCAAGTGATTCGCGGGTTAGTTTCCGTCGCGCATCATCTTCTGCACGGCGCTGATCGCCCACACGCGGTCGATCCGGAGCTCCGTCGACTTCGGCCGCGCCTGCGTGCGCGACGCGAGCTTCTCGTACGCGGCGAGCGGGCTCTGCATCGCGCGGGCGCCGCCGTCGAGCAGGACCCAGTGCACGACGTCGTTGTCGACGTGATCGAACAGCAGCACCGCGTTGAGGTCCGGCTCGGAGCGCGACGCGAGCAGCAGCACCTTGATCATCTCGACGACCCAGTCCTCGAGCCCCGCATCGGCGATCTTGATCTTCTCGACGAGCGCGTTGAGCGACGGCACGAGCCGCTGCGTCCCGGTCGCGCCCGCGCTCGCGAACGCCTGCTCGCCCTTGGTCATCGCCTCGTCGGTCGGCGCGACCTGGATGTACAGGTTCGACACCGGATCGACGTAGAGCAGCTCCGCGACCAGCTGCGTGCGCTTGCCGCACTCGCACGCGAGCACGTCGAGCTCGCCGGCGAGCAGCTTCTGCTTGGCATCGGGATCGGTCTGCGTGTTGACGCTCTGCACGAGCGAGACGTCGTGCTCGCGCCCGCACGCCGGACAGGTGACGTGCGCGGTGCCGGTGATCTTCACGCGCGGTAGTATGCCGCGATGCGAGAACGCTGCGCGTGGGCTGTACGCGAGAACATGTGGGCCTATCACGATGCCGAGTGGGGCGTGCCCGTCCACGACGATGCGAAGCACTTCGAGTTCCTGATCCTCGAGGGCGCGCAGGCCGGCCTGTCGTGGTCGACGATCCTCGACAAGCGCGAGGGCTACCGCCGCGCGTTCGCCGGCTTCGACGCGGAGAAGGTCGCGCGCTTCACGCCCGCGCGCATCGAGAAGGTGCTGCAGGACCCGGGCATCGTGCGCAACCGGCAGAAGGTGACGGCGGCGGTGTCGAACGCGAAGGCGTTCCTGCAGCTGCAGGACGAGAAGGGCTCGTTCGACGCGTTCATCTGGTCATTCGTCGACGGCGCGCCGGTCGTCAATCGCTGGGAGACGAGCAAGCAGATCCCGGCGACCTCGAAGCAGTCCGACGCGCTCGCCGCCGAGCTCAAGAAGCGCGGCTTCAAGTTCGCCGGCTCGACGATCATGTACGCGCACATGCAGGCGTGCGGCCTCGTCAACGATCACCTCGTCGGCTGCTGGCGCTGGCGCGACGTGCAGGCTACTGGGCGACGAGGCAGAGCTCGACGCGATTGACGACGAGCGCGTCGCTCGCGGGGCCGCTCTTGATGCGCAACAGGTAGCCGCTCTCGCCGGGGCCGATCGCGCTCGTCATGTCGGCCGAGTACCACTGGTACGGCGCGACGTTGCTGACGAAGTCGTCAGCCGTAGAGCCGACGTCGTCGAGCGACTGCCAGTTGAAGCTGCCGCTCGCGGTCGTGTTGTAGCTGCGGCCGTAGATCGAGAGCGTCGCCTTCGTGATCGAGCTGACGCCCGCGGTCGAGACGTACATGTCGATGAAGTCGCTGTCGTCGAGCGCGAGCCCGCCGTCTCCGAGGAACGGATCGACGAACGACGGCGTGAACCCGATCTGATAGCCGTACGCGCCCGCGCGGTCGCCGGAGCCCTGCGGCATGCCGTCCTTCTCGTAGACGACGTACGCCGAGCTGCCGCTCTGCCCCGCCCACCGGATGCGAAAGCCCGTCGCGCCGGTCGCGCCCGAGATGCAGGGCCCACCGCTGATGATCCCGCCGCTCGGCCCGTCGGACATCCCGCCGCCGTCGTGCGCGCCGCCGCCATCATGCGTGCCGCCGCCATCGTGCGTGCCGCCGCCGTCACCGCCGCCGCCGCCGTCCTGCGTACCGCTCGCATCGTGCGTGCCGCTCGCATCGTGGATGCCGCTGGCATCGACGACGATCGCCGCGTCGCCGCCGCTCTGCTGCGGCCGCTGATGACCGCACGCGGCGAGGAGGACGACAGCGAGGACAACGGGCTTCATGCGAGGACGAGCCGCGAGCAGGGCCGCGGTCGCATGCTTCTTAGGAGAGAACGCCATCGCGATCAAGCACGCGTTTTCGCCCCAAGGTCGCGACGTTAGCGGCTCGTCCGCCGCGGCCGGCGACTCCGACCCGTGCGTCAGCGGCGGCCGGCATCCGTCGGGTCGTGCAGCCGCTTGTCGGTGTCGATCGCGTGGTGGTGATGGTGCCGGTGGATGCGCACCGTGCCCGTCTGCGCGGGCACCAGCTTGTCCCCGTGGTCCGCCTTCGGCTCGACGATCGGCTTGTCCCGGTCCGCCTTCTCCAGGTCCGGCTTCGAGACGCTGGTATCGCCGGCATCCGGGCGGTTGGCCTGCGACGGCTCCTCCTGCGGGCGGTCGTGCTTGGGTTTGTTGTCCTTCTTGGCGTCGGCGGCGCGCTCGGCAGCGCGCTCGACCGGATCATCCGCGTACGCGATCGCGGGCGCTCCGATCGCACCGATCAGCAGCAGACTGGCGAGCTTGCGCGTCATGACGCTTGTCACTGCACCTGACGTGCCGCCGCGATCGCCGCAGCCGCCGCTTCGGGATTTTCTGTGCGCGGCCAGCGCAGCTCAGGGCGACTTCGGCTTCTCGGCCTCCGCAATCTTCGCCTCGACCTCGGCCACGTGATGCTTGTCGAGCTTCACGCGCATCTCGCCGAGCGCGCGGCGCGCCTCCTTGGCCGTCAGCGCGTTCTTCGCGAGGTCGATGCAAATCAGGCACATGCCTGCACTCTAGCTGATAGGCTGAGGTGTGGCCCGCGCCGCCCTCGCGCTCGTGCTCGTGCTCCTGCCCTCGGCGGCCTTTGCCGGGACGAAGAAGGCCGCGCGCCACACGGCCGCGCACGCGATCAAGAAGCACGCGTCCTCGCGCTTCCAGAATCCGGATGACGCGCCCGACACGCCGGCGGTCCGCTACGCCGCCCTCTCGCCGGAGGACTGCAAGGCCGAGCTGCGCAAGCGCGCGATCCCGTACGAGGACGAGACCGCGAAGGGCGTGCTCGCGCCGGTCCGCCTCACCGGCCCGCTGCACGGCGTGACGTACCGCACCGACCTCAAGGACGAGCAGCGCGCGACCACGCCCTGGGAGATCGCCGACTGCCGGCTCGTGCTCGCGCTCGACGACTTCGCCGCGATCCTCGAGAAGCACGACATCGTCGAGGTCCGGCACTACTCGATCTACCGCGTCGCGCCGAAGAGCTGGCCCGACGACAAGATCGGCGCCCAGCACAACGGCGGCCTCGCGCTCGACGCCGGCCGCTTCATCAAGAAGGACGGGACCAAGCTCGTCGTCCTCGATGACTTCCACGGCAAGATCGGCGACAAGACGTGCGGCGACGGCGCCCACCCGCGCAAGGTAACGCCCGAGGCCACCGAGCTGCGCTCGATCCTGTGCGAGGCCGTCGACGATCACCTGTTCAACGTCGTGCTGACGCCCGACTTCAACCAGCCGCACCGCAACCACTTTCACCTCGAGGTGATGGCGGGCGTGCACTGGTTCCTCGTTCACTAG
>CAYUNM010000049.1:52527-64925 GCA_964446175.1 uncultured Kofleriaceae bacterium | reverse complement strand
GTGTCGATGCCGATCGTGCGCAGCTCGGCGAGGTACGCGGCGAAGCGCGGCTTGTCGGCCTCGTGGCCGGCGGTGCCGGTGTAGAAGCGGAGCGCGCTGTCGAGCACCCACGCGCGCTCGGCGGTGGTCTTCGCCGCGGCGAGCTGGCGATCGATGAGGTCGAGCGTCTCGCCGTAGCCGAGCGTGTGCTCCTCGAGATGGCCGTGCCGCATCTGCTGGTCGAGCGAGGTTCCCGGCATGTAGTAGACGCCGTGGAAGTCCGCCGGGCTCGCGCGGTCGAGCAGCTCGACGAGGTGCGCGAACGACTTCTCGCCCGCCGGTCCATCGACGCGGATCTCGTCGGAGCCCTCGCTGATGCGCAGCTGCGTGCCGTTGCCGCGATCGGCGAGGCGCCACACGCCGAGCGGTGGATCGCCGAATAGCCGGCGCATGCGGCCCGCGAGCTCGCCGTCCGGCTTGCCGTCGGTGCGCGCGTGCGGGTACGTCAGCGAGGTGCCGCCGGGCATGTAGTCCTCCGCGTGCTCGAACGTCTTGTTCGCCTCGACGATCGCGGCGCGCGTGGCGCTGTCGAGGTCCTCGGTGTCGGCGCTGTCGTCGTCGGAGCCGAACAGCTGCTCGTGCGTGAGCGGCGAGCTCGCCATCAGCACGAAGCACGCGACCGTGCCGGCGAGGCCGAGCACCGCGCCGGCGATCCACAGGCGATGCGCGACGTGGCCGGTCACGTTGCGGCGCCGCACGACGAGGCCGAGCAGGAAGCCCGGCACGAACCCGCCGACGTGGCCGGCGTTGTCGATGTTGAAGCCGGAGAAGCCGATGATCACGATCCACAGCGCCCAGCCGATGTAGTGGCTCTGCAGGTGGCGCGCGGCGTTGCGGTGGCGCGTCGAGAAGCCGACCGCGACGCCGATCAGGCCGCAGATCGCGCCCGACGCGCCGACGGAGTTGCCGATGCCCCCCGAGCGCGTGTGCCACCACAGCGAGAACGCCGACGCCGCGAGACCGAGCAGCAGGTACAGCGCGAGCGTCTTCGCCTTGCCGATCGTGTCCTCGAGGTACGTCGCCACGCTCCACAGGCTGAGCATGTTCATCGCGAGGTGGATGAGCCCGCCGTGCAGGAACACGGCCGTCATGCAGCGCCACCACTGGCCGCGCTCGAGGATGTCGGGCGAGAACTCGGAGCCGAACCGCCACAGCGCGTACGTGTGCGGCGCGAGGTTCTTCGACGACGCGAGCCCGATGTGGTTCTGCCACACGAGCACGAACGCGTAGACGAGCACGCACGAGAACACGAGCAGGCTCGCGACGACCGGCGCGTCGGGCGACCACACGAGCGCGGCGAGCCGGCGCGCGCGATGCGAGGCCATGCCGCCGAGCGGCTTGTCGCAGCGCGAGCAGGTCGTCTCGTCGGCGCTCGCCAGATGGCCGCAGCTCGGGCAGGTCTTGTGCGCGTACGTCAGCGACGCGCCGCGGTTCGACAGCGACGCCTTGCGCTTCTCCCAGCCGCGCTTCCACGCGCGCAGCTTCCACTGCATGCGCGTGCGGTTGGTGCCGAGCAACTTCAGGATGTCGTCGAGCAGCGCCACGGGAGATCGAACCGGAAGGCTGCCCGAGGTCGCACGGGATTTTCAATGAAAATCCAGGTGGAAGGACTCGCGGTCGAGGCTGTACTCGGAGGTCAGGCGGGTCGCCCACACCGCCTCCGCGATGCACGTGCCCGTCGCGTCGCTCGCACCGGCGACGTCGACGACCTCGTCCCGGGTCGTCTCGACGTCGAGCGCGACGTGCCAGCCGGCCGGCGCCCCGCGCACGCATGCCGAGATGTCGACGAGCGACTTCAGGTCCGGCTTGTGGCGAAGCGTGCCATAGCCCGCGCCCATTCCGGAGCCGTGGCCGATCGAGCCCATGCGGCCCATGCCGATCGCGCCCTCGTCGAGCCCGACGCTCGAGGGCCGCGTCCCCGGCTCGAACGCGACGTACGACGTCACCGGCGACACCGCGCGGCCCATCATCGCGACCTTCATCTGCTCGGCGGCAGACAGGTCGTCGAAGCCGCCCTCGCCGAACACGAACGCCGCGCTGTGGACCGAGAACGCCGGCCCGACCGTGACGTCCTTGCGCACCGGATCGCTCCACAGCTCGCCGGCGAGCGTGACCTTCTCGGGAGCCGTGTGGTCGAGGATCATGACGCGGATGCCCGCGCCCTCGGCGAGCTGCGTGTCGTCGACCTTCAGGCCCGTGATCGTCAGGTGATCGATGCGCGTCGGGCGCACGAGCTCGAGCACCGTCGACGCGAGTGCCTGGGCCTTCCGCGCCGGGAGGCCGCGCAGCTCGCTGAAGATGCCGTGGTGCTTCGTCGCGAGCGGCGCGAGCGGATCGGTGTCGTCGCGGGTGAGCGAGAGCTGGTCGTCGTCGTCGAGGATCGGGTGGACGACGTGCACGATCGCGTCGGCGGGCATCGCGGCGAGCCCGGCGGCGGGATCGGCGAGCGACGTGCGCAGCAGCTCGTCGGTCGTCATGACGACGCGGCGCGGTCCCCGCCGCGTGGCCAGCAAGTCGCCCGCGAGCTTCTCGCCCTCGTCGAGCGCGGAGCCGTTGCCGAGCGCGATCGGGTGCTTCGCGAGCGCGGCGTCGAAGTCCTTCGCACGCACGAACGCGCCGAACACGCGCTGCGCACGCCGGCGGTACGCGACGACCTCGACCTCCGCATCCGGGATGTGCGACAGGTACGCGTGCGCGATCGCGAGCTGCGCGGCGAGGCCCTCCTTGCCCTGCGAGTAGGACGCATCGACGACGAGCACGACCTGCGCGCGCCTCGGCAGCGGCCGCAGCTGCGGCGCGACATCGACCTCGAGCCTCCCGAACGCGTGCTCGCTCGACGCGACGACCTTGCCGAGGCGCGCCTGCCACGTGTCGATCGCTGGCGCCGCGATCGAGATCGGCGCCACGCCCGCATCCGCGCCCGACTCCGGCGCGTCGGGGATGAAGATCGGCAGGTCCTTCGCCGCGCGCGTCTCGCCACCGAGCGCGAGTGACCACGCGTCGAGCGTGCCGGTATCGAGCGCGGCGTGATCGCTGACGACGAGCCGCCACGTGCCGTTGCCGTGCGTCGCCTCGGGGAGCTTGACCTCGAACGTCCCCCGGATGTCGTTGCCGCCGCCGCCCGTGCCCTCGTGGATCGGGATCTTGATGCCGGCCGGCGTCATCAGCTCGACGCGCAGGTCGCTCTTGTACGTGTGCCGGATGTCGACGGTGATCTTCGCGCTCGTGAACGCGCCGGTCGTGTGCGAATTCGCGGGCACGACGAGCGAGCTCGCGACGAAGCTCGCGCTCGGATCATCTTCCCAGTCGTGATGGACCGGTGGCGTCAGCATCACCGGCGTGTCGCGCTTCGTCGCGTGGCCATCGATCATCGCGCCGTCGGCGTGCACGGTCACGACCGGCGTCGCGAGAACGTGCGTCGTGCCTTCGCGGTCGCCCTCGCCGCTGCCCGCCGTCGACACGCGCGGATACGACAGCCAGTAGCGCCCGTTCTCGTAGCGCGTCGGCACCGTCAGCGTGTACTCGACGGTCGACGCGCCGCCCGGCATCACCGGGAACACCTGCAGCGACAATTTATCGGCCCACATCCACTGCAGCAGCGCGGGGTCCTTCGGCTTGTACGCGCCGAGGCCGGTGAGCTCGTGATAGAGCGCCGCCGCCTGCTCGCGCTCCATCAGCTCGGCGTCGTACCAGGTCGAGTGCGCGCGGATGCGCAGCCCGGTGGCGGCGGCGCCGAACGGCAGGTCGATCATCAGCCGCGCTTCCTCCGCCTGCGTGCCGCTGTTCGCGAACACGCGGCGCACCCGGTACGTCGCGACGCCGTCCGCGAGCGTGACGTCGACGGTGTGCGAGACCTCGACGAGCGGCTGTTCGCGAGTCGCGTGCAAGGCGTCGCCATAGGCAGACGAGGCTGCCCACAGCGCCGCCACGGTGATGGCGCGCTTCATGGCCGTGAGACACCGCCGCGTGCCGCGCGGTTCCGCGGATCGGATGTATCCTTCGCGCGGATGGACACCGACGCCGAGCGGGAGCGCCTCGAAGAAGATGCGCGGCGCGTACGCAACTGGCGCCGCTGGGGGCCGTATCTCGCGGATCGGCAGTGGGGAACCGTGCGCGAGGACTACTCGGCGACCGGCGAGGCCTGGGACTACTTTCCGCACGATCACGCGCGCAGCCGCGCCTATCGCTGGGGTGAGGACGGCCTGCTCGGCATCTGCGATCGCGAGTGCCGCGTGTGCTTCGCGGTCGCGCTGTGGAACGGCAAGGATCCGATCCTCAAGGAGCGGCTGTTCGGGCTCACGGGGCCCGAGGGCAACCACGGCGAGGACGTCAAGGAGCTGTACTACTTCCTCGACGCGACGCCGACGTTCTCGTACGGCAAGGCGCTCTACAAGTATCCGCAGAGCGAGTTCCCGTACGGCAAGCTCGTCGAGGAGAACCGGCGCCGCGGCAAGGCGGACCTCGAGTACGACCTCGAGGATACCGGCGTGTTCGACGCGGGCTACTGGGACGTGTTCGTCGAGTACGCGAAGGCCGCGTGCGACGACCTGTTGATCCGCATCACCGTGGTCAATCGCAGCGACGCGCCGGCCACGCTGCACGTGCTCCCGCAGGTATGGCTGCGCAACACGTGGCAGTGGGGGAGGCGAGGCGAGGGCTACGACCCGATGGGCTCGATCACGCGCACGCAGAGCGGCTGCCGCATCGTGCAGCCGACGCTCGGGCCGTATCGCTTCGATGTCGAGACGGCGTGCGACATGCTGTTCACCGACAACGTCACGAACGCCGAGAAGCTGTACGGGGTCGCGAGCGCGAGCAAGTACACGAAGGATGCGTTTCACCGGCGCGTGATCGAAGGCGAGGGCGGCGCGTGCAATCCGGCGGGGTACGGGACGAAGGCGGCGGCGTGGCACGTCGTCGAGGTGCCGGCGCGCGGCGAGCACGTGCTGCGCATGCGGCTCGTGCAGGAGTCGTCGGAGGAGGGGGCGCCGTGGCGCGGCTTCGACGCGCTGTTCGAGAAGCGCATCGAGGAGGCCGATCACTATCACCGGCTCGCGCGCAACACGCCGATGACCGAGGACGAGCGCGCGGTCGTGCGCCAGGCCGACGCCGGGCTCGTGTGGTCGCGCAAGTTCTATCACTACATCGTCGAGCACTGGATGGAGGGCGATCCGGGACAGCCGGCGCCGCCGCCCGGCCGCTCGCAGGGACGCAACCGCGGCTGGGAGAACCTGTGGGCGCGCGACGTGATCTCGATGCCCGACGGCTGGGAGTATCCGTGGTTCGCGGCGTGGGACCTCGCGTTCCACGCGGTCGCGATGGCGCGCTTCGATCCGGCATTCGCGAAGCAGCAGCTGCTGCTCTTGATGCGCGAGTGGTACATGCACCCGAACGGGCAGCTGCCGGCGTACGAGTTCGCGTTCGGTGACGTCAACCCGCCGGTGCACGCGTGGGCGGTGTGGCGCGTGTACAAGCTCGCCGGCGAGGCGGGCTTCGGCTACGACCGCGAGTTCCTCGAGCGCGCGTTCGACAAGTGCCTGATCAACTTCACGTGGTGGATCAACCGCGAGGACGCCGAGGGCGACAACCTGTTCACCGGCGGCTTCCTCGGCCTCGACAACGTGGGCGTGTTCGATCGCAGCCAGCCGCTGCCGGGCGGGCGCGGCCTGATCCAGGCCGACGCGACCGCGTGGATGGCGTTCTACTGCACGACGATGCTCGCGATGGCGCTCGAGCTCGCGAAGGAAGAGAACCCGTACGCGGACCTCGCGCTGAAGTTCTTCGAGCACTTCGTCGCGATCGCGAAGGCGATCAACACGCTCGGCGGCGACGGCCTGTGGTCGGAGCGCGACGGCTTCTACTACGACCTGATGAGCACGCCGAACGGCCCGATGAAGCTGCGCATCCGCTCGATGGTCGGCATCGTGCCGCTGTTCGCCGCCGAGTCGCTCGACGACGAGGTGATCACGCAGCTGCCGATCTTCGAGGAGCGCCTCGCGTGGTTCTTCGAGAACCGCCCCGAGCTCGCGCGCACGATCTCGATCCAGCGCGACGAGGATCACCATCACCGCCTGCTCGCGATCCCCTCGCGCGCGCGCCTCGAGAAGGTGCTGCGGACCGTGCTCGACGAGAACGAGTTCCTCTCGCCGCACGGCATCCGCTCGCTGTCGCGCATCCATCGCGACCGCCCGTACGTGCTGCCGATCGACGGCAAGAGCTACGAGGTCCACTACTCGCCGGGCGAGAGCGACTCCGGCCTGTTCGGCGGCAACTCGAACTGGCGCGGCCCGGTGTGGTTCCCGGTCAACTACCTGCTGATCGAGGCGCTCAAGCGCTACCACCACTATTACGGCGAGACGCTGCAGGTGGAGTGCCCGACCGGCTCCGGCAATCGCATGGACCTCGGCCAGGTCGCCGAGGAGCTCGAGCGCCGGCTCTGCTCGCTGTTCATGCCCGACGGCCGCGGCCGCCGGCCGTGCCACGGCGGCTACACGCGCTACGCCGAGGATCCCGCGTGGCGTGACCTCGTGCTGTTCCACGAGTACTTCCACGGCGACACCGGACGCGGGCTCGGCGCGTCGCACCAGACCGGCTGGACCGCGCTCGCCGCGAACCTGTTCGAGCGGATCGCGTCGCAGCGCGCGTATCCGCACCGGCACAAGTGATCTCTCCATGCTGTTCCGGTCGATGACGTTTCCACGAGCGAGCGGCGGATGAAGGAGTGGCTCGAGACCGACGGCCTGGGCGGGTTCGCGATGGGCGCCGCCGACGGCATCCGCGCGCGCCGCTACCACGCCGTGCTGCTCGCCGCGACGAAGCCACCCGACGCGCGCATGGTCCTCGTCGCGGATCTCGAGGTGTTCGCGGAGACCGAGGCGGGCCGGTTCGCGCTGTCGTCGCATCGCTATCGCGGCGGCGTCGTGTATCCCGACGGCGCGTCGCGGATCGCGGGCTTCCGCCACGAGCCGTGGCCGCGCTGGGAGTACGCGCTGCCCGGCGGCGTGCGCATCGCGTGCGAGCTCGCGATGGTGCCCGGCGCGCCGTGCACGCATGTCCGCTGGACGCAGCTCGCCGGTCCGCCCGCGCGCCTGTGGGTGCGGCCGTTGCTCGCGGGGCGCGACTACCACGCGACGCACCACGAGAACGGCGCCTTTCGCTTCGACGCGGAGGTGCGCGGCGACGTCGTCACGTGGCGCCCGTACGAGGGCGTGCCCGCGATCGCGTGCCGTCATCCCGGTCGCTACGAGCACGCACCGGACTGGTATCGCGCGTTCGACCTCTCGCTCGAATCGGCGCGCGGCCTCGATCACGAGGAGGACCTCGCGTCGCCGGGCGTGTTCACGTTCGACCTGCCGGGCACGCTCGCGTTCGGCATGGACCGCGTCGTCGACGGTGCCTTCGCGCCTCGCACCTCGGGCCTCGACCGCGCCGCCGATGCGTACCTCGTGCGCCGCGGCGCCGGCACGACCGTGATCGCCGGCTACCCGTGGTTCGCCGACTGGGGACGCGACACGTTCATCTCGCTGCGCGGGCTGTGCGTCGCGCGCGGCAAGCGCGACCTCGCGGCCGCGATCCTGCGCGAGTGGGCGACCGTGATCGACGCGGGCATGCTGCCGAACCGCTTCGGCGAGCACGATGCCGCGCCCGAGTACAACTCCGTCGATGCGGCGCTGTGGTTCGTCGTCGCGGCGCACGCGGCCGGCCTCGCCGACGAGCTGCAAGGCGCGATCGCGGCGATCGTCGACGGTTACGCGCGCGGCACGCGCCACGGCATCCGCCAGGACCGCGACGGCCTGCTCGCGTGCGGCGCGCCCGGCCTCCAGCTCACGTGGATGGACGCGAAGATCGGCGACCTCGTGATCACGCCGCGCATCGGCAAGCCGGTCGAGATCCAGGCGCTCTGGATCAACGCGCTCGCGATCGCCGGCCGCGACGTCACGCACGCGCGCCGCGCCTTCGAGCAGCGGTTCTGGAATGACGGCGCGCTGCACGACCTCGTCGACGTCGATCACATCGCCGGCACCGCCGATGCCACGCTGCGGCCGAACCAGATCTTCGCCATCGGCGGCCTGCCACACGCGCTGCTGACCGGCGATCGCGCGCGCGCCGTCGTCGACCGCTGCTTCGCCGAGCTCTGGACTCCCGCCGGCCCGCGTTCGCTCGCACCGAGCGATGCCCGCTATCGCGGCCGCTATCTCGGCGGCCCGCTCGAGCGCGACCGCGCCTATCACAACGGCCCGGTGTGGCCGTGGCTCGCCGGCGCGTTCATCGAGGCGTGGGTGCGTGTCCACCGCGATCCGGCGGAGGCGCGGCGCCGGTTCTTCGCGCCGCTGCTCGACCGGCTCGGCATCGCCGGCCTCGGCCACCTCTCGGAGATCGCCGACGGCGATCCGCCGCATACGCCGTGCGGCTGCCCGTTCCAGGCCTGGTCGGTCGCCGAGCTGGTCCGGCTCGACCGCGACGTCCTGCGGTAGCCTCGGGCATCGCGATGAAGGGACGCACGCGCAGATGAGCACACCCGAACCGGACTCCACCGCCGTGCGCGTCGCGCTGTGGCGCGCGCTCCACGTCGAGCTCGATCCACCGCCGCACGTGCTCGTCGACGACGTCGGCCTCCGCCTCGCCGATCCGCCCGCCGGCTGGCGCGAGCGCGGCGACATGCACCCCGAGGGCACGCGGACGTTCCGCGCGTCGATCGTCGCGCGAGCGCGCTACGTCGAGGATCTCGTCGCGAGCGCGGGCGTCGAGCAGTACGTCATCCTCGGCGCCGGGCTCGATACGTTCGTGCAGCGGCGGCCCGATGTCGCGGTGCGCGTCTTCGAGATCGATCGCCCCGGCCCGCAGGCGTGGAAGCGCGAGCGGCTCGCCGCGCTCGGCCTCGCCGCGCCGGTCTTCGTGCCCGTCGACTTCGAGAGTGGCGCCTCGTGGCTCGCCGCGCTCGTCGCGGCCGGCTTCGATCGCACGCGCCCGACGCTCGTCGCCGCGACCGGCCTCACGATGTACCTCACGCACGACGCGAACACCGCGCTGCTCCGCGAGGTCGCCGAGCTGGCGCCGCGCACGACCTTCGCCGCGACATTCCTGCTCCCGCTCGAGATGGCCGACCCCGCCGTGCGCCCCGGCCTCGAGCGCGCCGCGCAAGGCGCCCGCGCGAGCGGCACGCCGTTCATCAGCTACTTCCGGCCGCCCGAGATCGTCGAGCTCGCACGCACCGCCGGCTTCGCGCGCGCCGCACACGTCTCCGCCGACGAGCTCGCCGCGCGCTACTTCGCGAACCGCTCCGACGGCCTGCGTCCACCGGCCAACGCCGAAGAGCTGCTCGTCGCCGCGACCTGACTCACCACACGCTGCACGTGTTCGCGGGATGCATCGGCGTCCCCGCCGCGCACGAGAACGCCTCGCTGAACTCGGGCAGGTTCCGCAGCGCGCCGTACACGCGGAACTTCGGCGGCGCGTGCGGGTCCACCGTCAACCGCCGCTGGATCTCCGCCGGCCGGTCCTTGTTGCACCACGCCTGCGCGACGGAGATGAAGAACTGCTGGTCCTCGGTGAACCCGTCCGCGACGACAGGCTTCGCACCCGCGCGCGTCGCGCGATACGCCCGGAACGCCATCTTCACGCCGCCGAGGTCCGCGATGTCCTCGCCGAGCGTCAGCTTGCCGTTGACGAACGCCTTCGGCGCCGCCTCGAACGTCGAGTACTGCTCGGCCACGCACTGGCCCTTCGCATCGAACTTCGCCTTGTCCTCCTTGGTCCACCAGTTCGCCAGGTTGCCATCGCCGTCGAACTGCGCGCCCTGATCGTCGAAGCCGTGCGTCAGCTCGTGTCCGATCACCATCCCGATCCCGCCGAAGTTCGCCGCCAGCCCGCGCTGCGCACCGAAGTATGGCGGCTGCAGGATGCCCGCCGGCAGCGCCGTGTTGTTCTCGGTCGGCTCGTAATACGCGTTCACGGTGAACGCGTTCATCTGCCACTCGCCGCGATCGACGGGCTTGCCCGACTTCGCGAGCACGCGATGCGTCTCGAACGCCGACGCGCGCAGCAGGTTCCCCGCGAAGTCATCGCGCTTGACGTCGAAGTCGTACGTCCGCCACTTGTCGGGAAACCCGATCATCCGGACGACCTTCGCGAGCTTTGCCTGCGCGGTCTGCCGCGTCGCCGCCGTCATCCACGCGGTCTTGCCGAGCTCGTCGTTCATCGTCTTCACGAGCGCGTCGACGAGCTGGCTCGCCGCCGCCTTCGAGCCCGCCGGAAAGTACTTCGCCGCGTACTGCTGCCCGAGCAGCTCGCCGAGCGCCTCCGACGCCGCATCGATGCACCGGTTGCTGCGCCTCGGCTGCGCCTGCTGCCCGGTCAGCACCTTCGTCAGCGCGAACTGCTCGTCGTCGAACGCCTTCGGCAGCCCGAACGACGTCTCCGCGAGCACGTGATACGTGAAGTACGCCGACCACTGCGCCGGCTTCAGCCTCGCGCGCAGCCCATCGAGCGCCGCAAAGAACTTCGGCGTCCCGACGACGATCGTCTTGCTCGGCACCACCCCCATCGCCTTGAAGTAGCCGGCCCAGTCGAGCTTCGACAGCTTCGCCAGCCCCCGCGCGTCCACCGGGTTGTACGCGCCCGGCACATCCCGCTTCTCGACCGCCGTCTTCGTCAGCTTCGCGAGCTCCGTCTCCACCGCGATGACGTCGTTCGCGTCCGCCTTCACACCCGCGAGCGCCAGCATCTTCGCGACGTGCGCCCGATACGCCTCGAGCTTGTCCTTCAGCTCGCCGCGCAGATAGTAGTCCCGGTCAGGCAGCCCCAGCCCCGCCGCATCGAGCTGCGTCACCTCCTGCGTCGAGTGCTTGAAGTCCGGCGCCGCGCTCGCCTCGAACACGACGCTGATCCCCGCCTTGTGCAGCTCGACCAGCGCCGCGAGCCAGCTCTTCGCATCCTTCACCTTCGCGGCCTTGTCCAGCAGTCCCTTCACCGGCACCAATCCCGCCTTCTCGATCGCCGCCTCGTCCATGCACGACGCATAGAAATCGCCGAGCTTCTTCGCCACCGGATCCGCGCCCGCGCCCTTCGCGTCCTCCTCGAGCAACGTCCGGATCGCGACCTTGTTCTTCTCGTCGATCTCCGACAGCCGTCCCCACCGCGCCCGATCGTCAGGAATCGTGTTGCTCGCGAGCCAGCCCCCGCACGCGAACTGATAGAAGTCGACGCACGGATCCGCGCTGCGATCGAGCGAGCTCGCCTCGAGCCCCGCCTGCGCTAGCGTGATGTTCTCGCCGGCCACGACGGGCGCCGCCGGTGCCGCCGGTGCGGCCGGTGCGGCCGGTGCGGCCGGTGCGGCCGGTGCGGGTGCCGCGGGTGCAGGTGCGGCCGCCACCACCGGTGCAGGCTTCGCCACCGGCGCTGGATGCGGCTTGCATGCGACGACCACCACGAGAGCCAAGATCCTGCGCATCGCGCGAACGCTAGCACGTCCAGGCACTTGGCCGTTCCGCAACCGCCGCGACGACCGGCCGATACCCGCGTCATGCACGACATCGGCACCGGCTACATGGAGTGGCTCAAGACGACGACCGTCGCCGCCTACGAACGCGCCTGCGCGGAGCTCGCGGACCCGCCGATCGAAGACGTGGACGACGCGCTTCGCCTCACCGCCCTTCTCGTCGAAGCGCTCGAAGGCTTCGCCTACGGCTGCGCCATGAGCCACATCTCGCTCGCGGTCGCGCGCTGGTTCGGCGTGCCGAAAGGCGAAGAGGTCAGGGCCCGCCTCCGCCGCTTCATCCACCTCCGCCGCTACGTCCACACCGACGACGCCCCCACGCTCCGCGAGCACCTGCAGCGCCAGCTCTGCGGCCGTGTCGCCCACCTGCCAACGCGCCCGATGATCGAGGACACGCTCGAGCACCTCTCCCAGCCAACCGTCCTCGCGATCGCGTTCGAGGCCGCGCAAAAGGACACGCTCCTCGCCGAGCGCCTCTTGCACGAGGTCGCGGTTGGCTGGACCCACCTGACCGCGTGCCTCAAGCACTCCCCGCTGCCGACCGTCTCGCCACTCTGGGCCGAGTGGCAACGCCGCGCGCTGCGCCAGCCGCCGCCGCCGCCGCCGCCGCTCGCCGCAATCGCACCCGAATACATCATGCGAATCGGCTGAAGGCCGCGCGGCTCGCATCGCGGCGCGCGCACGCTGTCGACGAACAACTCGCGCGCGGTGGCGGTCATCTGGCGGCGGTGAAGAACGGCCGGCGCGGCGGGCCGGCGACGAAGAGGCGGCGGTGGCGGCGGCGCGGAGAGGCGGTGGTGGTGGCGCGACGAGGCGGTGGTGGTGGCGCGACGAGGCGGTGGTGGTGGCGCGACGAGGCGGTGGT
>CAYUNM010000049.1:50955-52427 GCA_964446175.1 uncultured Kofleriaceae bacterium | reverse complement strand
GGTGGCGGAAGAGGAGGTGGTGGTGGCGCGAAGTCGTGGTGGTGGTGGCGCGAAGGGGTGGTCGTGCTCGACACGGCGGTTGGTGGTCGAAGGGTATGTGGCCGGTGGCGACGGGCCGGTGGTGGTGGATCATCACCACCGGCCAGGTGTGGTGCTCACCTCTGTTGTTGGCGAACCGGGCGTCGACACGCGCCGCCACGGCCGTGCAAGCCGCCGTTTCCACGGCGCTCCGCACTCACGGCGCTCCGCACTTACGGCGCTCCGCACTCACCGCGCGTCGAGTACACGCGCGCCCATTCACACGCCCGTCGCGTTCACAGGCGGCCGGGCACGTCGAACGCACTGATGCGCCCGTGTCGCTCCCATCCGACACGCAGGAGCCACGTCTCGGCTGCGGCGCTTGGCAGCGGCTCGTAGTTGGCGGGCGGCGAGAACGTGCCCTCGCGCCAGCCGCGAAAGTGGATCGCGGTCGAGTACGGATCGAGCGTGGCGCGGTGGGCGGCCTCGCAGGTCTCGTCCTCGTCGTGACGACGCCAGTTGTTCAGCACGTACGACAGCGCGTTGCGCATCTGGCGCGGGCTCGAGATCGCGGTCGCGTGATAGCGGTACGCGAAGACCTTGCCCGTGCGCCCGAGCACGCGGTTGATCGCGCGCGCGGCCGTGATCGCTAGCGAACGCATTCCGTGGCTCAGCGCGCCCTTGTCGTTCGCCTCGATCAGGAAGTGCAGATGGTTGCGCTGGATCGACGTGTGGCACACGCGAAATGCCGTCTCGCCCAGCGTGCGTCGCAAGGCGCGCGCGATCGCCGCATACGTCTTGCCGCGCCGCAGCCGCGGCACGTCCTTGCGCGTGCGCAGGACGACGTGCTGCACGTCGTACCTGCGAATCGCAGGCCGTTCGCGATGCGGCGCATCGTGACATCGCCCCGTCTTCTTGCGACCGGCGCCCTCGCGCCGACCGCCCCACGTGCGCACTCGCAAGTCGAGCGCGAGCTGTTCATGGTGCTTCGGCGTCAACATGATTATGGCATTATAAGATGCGGACACGTCACCCGCAAGGTCGTTCTCCGCAGGGTCCAAGTCAGATACATGGGTGACACCTCGCGATGGTCGCGAGGGGTGACGGGCATGTGAGCGCATCTTCGGGCGCATCCTCGCAGGACGTTCGGCGCGCCCATCGATCTGCGGATCATGCTCGTGGGTGCTTGGCGCCTGTGCACGCTTCGCGCTGCAGAGCGCCGCTGATTCGCGTCTGGGGGCAGCACGGTTCGCTGGTTCGTGGCCCCCGTGCAGCGCCGCTTCGCCGCTGCGCGGTTCTTCTCGTCCGTTTCGCTTTCGCCGCGCCCCCC
This sequence comes from uncultured Kofleriaceae bacterium, assembly GCA_964446175.1. Classification (GTDB taxonomy): domain Bacteria; phylum Myxococcota_A; class Polyangia; order Haliangiales; family Haliangiaceae; genus JABFXX01. Next base: position 51,079 of record CAYUNM010000049.1, on the reverse strand, counting down.
CCCGTGCGCCACTCTTCGCTCGCGCTCGCGCCGCGCGCGCCGCTCGCGCGCTGGATCTTCCCAGGCCGAAGGCCGCTGCGCCGGTGGCGCGTGCTGTTCGCGATCGGAGATGCGGTAGCCAGCC
>CAYUNM010000049.1:0-50855 GCA_964446175.1 uncultured Kofleriaceae bacterium | reverse complement strand
TGCGCGGTGACCGGCATGCGCGGTGACCGGCATGCGCGGTGACCGGCATGCGCGGTGACCGGCATGCGCGGAGAGCGGCATGCGCGGAGACCGGATGCCGCGCGGGCCTGCGCAGGAGCGCGGTCTACTCGGTCGCTTCGACGACCGACGCGATCGGCGCCAGGTCGGGGCCGCTGTCGGCGGCCGGCGCGGCGGTGGGGACGGCGTGCGCTTCGCGCGCGCGGCGCACCGTCTCGGAGGTGATCACGAGGACGAGGCCGATCGCGGCGTAGGCGACGAGCGTGACGCGGCGGGCGATCACCAGCGCGGTGCCGCGAGCCGGGTTCTCGCCGAGGGCCTTGAAGAGGCCGTAGGTGCCGCCTTCGGAGATGCCGAGCCCCATCGGGACGAGGGACGCGGCCATGTAGACGACGAAGCCGCCCACCGTGTAGCCGGCGACGAAGCCGACCGTGATCGGCTCGCCGATCGCGTGGAGGATGACGAGCGAGAGCGTCATCGAGGTGAGGCGCGAGGCGATGACGGCGCCGATGCCGACCCAGCGGTCGCGTGCGCGCGCACCGGCGACGAGGCGGAGCTTCTCGTCGACGGAGCCGAGGCGGGCTTGCCAGCGCTCGAAGCGCGCCTCGGAGAGCAGATTGAGGCGGACGCCCGCGCGCGCGAGCGAGGAGAGCATGCCGCGGCGGACCAGCGCGTAGAGGCCGATCGAGAGCGCGGCGCAGATGACGGCGGCGGCGAGGAACAGCGCGCGCAGCGAGCCGGGCATCGGGAGGAGCAGCGCGAGGAACGGCGCGGCGACCGCGACCATGAGGAGCTCGACCGAGAAGCTGACGATGTTGTAGAGGAGGATCGTCGAGACCGCGCGCGGCGTGGAGACGTGCTCGGTGAGCACGGAGACTTTGACCGCCTCGCCGACGTTGCCCGAGGGCGTGACGGCGTTGACGGAGCGGCCGGCGAGCTGCGAGAGCAGGGCGTGGCGGATGCCGACGCGCTCGGGCGACATGAACGCGCGGATCGCGACGGCGTCGAGCGAGGTGATCACGACCTCGAGCAGGAAGACCGCGATCCACCACCAGCCGATGAGGCGGAAGTACTTTGCAATCGCGAGCAGGCCGACCTTGCGGACGGTGAGCACGAGCGCGAGAGCGGCGATCACCAGGGAGAGCCTGGTGACCCAGCGCGCCCAGGTCGGTCGGTTGCTCATGGAAGAAGTCAGCTATAGCAAGGCTGGCGCCTTGGGGCGGGAAGAATCAGTCTAGCGGCTGATCGAGGCTATCCGCCACGAATCCCATGACCTCTTCGAGCATCTGACCGAAGTCGTCGTAGAACTGCTGATCGAGCGCGTTGTCGCGCGCGTCGAACATCAGGACCGGGTACTCGCCGTTGGGGAGCGGGCGAGACGAGTCGAGGCAGAACCATTCCTGCGACTCGGCGCCCATGCCGACGACGACGAGGTGCTCGGGCAGCTTGCGCTCGTTGCGCGCGGCGAGCGTGCGCTGCACGACATCGGTGCCGATGAAGTCGTGCACGATGCCGAGGTGTGTGGGCAGCGCGATGCCGCCCCACGTGCGAAGGAACTGGCGATAGGACGGCGGGAACTGGCAGTCGAGCGCTTCTTCCGCCGCGGTGATTTCGGACTCGGCCACGGGACCCGCGATGCGCACGGGGTTCTCCTGGTGATCCAGTCGCTGGCGGACGCGTTCGACGAGCTCGATGGTTTCCGACGTCATGGCTGCACCGTCGATTATGCACACGTCGATCGAAAAACCATCGGAGGAATGCGCGAGGTGTGCGAGTCGGCGAGTCGATGCATCTCGCCGTTGACAATCGCGCGATGTGTCTACTCGCGTCGTCAGAGTGGACGAGCGAGTGACGCGGGAAAAGTCAAGGCGTCGACGACCGCGAGCTCCATGTCCGTATCGGTGATGTGAAATGCCGCTTGCATCACGCCGATGAACGGGATCACGCGCCAGCTCGGTACCGTCGACGGTGGCTCGGCGACAAGCGCGTAGACGACCATCCAGTAACGATCGACCGGATCGGGCAGCGCTTGCGCGACGCGCGACAGCTCGGTGAACACCTGAGCGTCGGGAGCGCGCGGGCGGCGGAACGCGCGATAGAGCTCGGTATCGAGCTCGTCCTTGGTGAGCGCGAGGTCGGGAATCGCGGCGAAGAAGTCGCGGACCTTGAAGCGATGGTCGTCGTTCGCCATGCCGCGGGCGAGCGCGCGCAGCGCGAAGACCTCGGCGGCGATCGAGATCATCGACTTGACGCGCAGGTAGCGATCGTCGAGATAGGCGGCGAGCGTGCTCGTGCGCGCGGCGTGGACGATCGACTCGGCCTCGAGCGGCGAGATCCGGAGCGCGACGCGCAGCGCCTCGAGGAAGTGCAGCTCGCCCTCGACGAGCTCGTTGTCGACGGTCGCGACCTCGGAGGCCATGCCGAATGCGGCGAGGCGGTGCAGGCGAGCGGGGAGACCCTTGGCGATCGCGGGCGTGCGGGCGATCGCGCTGCCCGCGAAGCGGATCGCGTCGGTCGAGAGCTCGACGAGCGTGCGCGAGGCCGCCACGCCGAGCCCGGTGAACAGCTCGTGCTCGGCGATGATCTTCTGCATCATCTCGAGCTCGCGCGGATCGGCGTGGCCGTCGGCGGTCATCGCACCGACCATCGCCTCGACGAGGAACCGCCGCGGATCGTTGGGCCGAAGCCCGCCGCCGAGGAAGTCCTTGACGCTGCGCTGCACGACGCCGTCTATACCGCGATCACGACGGCGATGGCGATCGCGGCCGCCACGGCCCATGTCGCGAGCAGCCGCCGCGTGATCGGCCCCGCGCCCGGCTTCGCGCGCCGCGCTCCCGCGACGATCGCGAGCAACGTCGCGATCGCGAGCACGATCGTGAACGGGAACGCGCGCGGGTGCGCCTGCTCGATCTTCTGCACCGCTGCCGCGCGCTCGGGCTCGGCGGCGGCCGGGTGCGCGGCCTGCCACCGCACGACCTCCGCCGTGATCTGCCGCTCGCGCTCGGGCGCCATCGTCTCGGCGTACGTGCGATCGCGGCGCAGCTGCAGCTCGCCGATCGCGAGGCCCGCGTGCAGGCCAGCCGCGAGCAGCACGGCAATCGCGGTCCCGAGCAATGGCCGCCGCTGCGTTCCGGCCAGCGCGCCAAGCGCCTCGCGTGCGCCGAGGTAGCCCGCCGTGCACGTGACGAGCGCCGCCGCGATCGCGACCGGCACGCGCGCCGCGCCGAGCTCTCTATAGAGGAGCACGCCATCGCCGAAGCCGCTGAACGCGCCCGTCGCGAGGTACCAGCTCGCGTGCAGGACGAGCGCGTAGCCGATGCCGCGCAGGGTCCGCCGGCCGAGCGACTCGCCGCGCACGGACAGAAGGCCCACGCCCGCGACCGTCTCCACCGCGATGCCGCCCATCGCGATCGCGAGCGCGGCGGCCACCGAAGGCGCGCCGATGTAGCGGATCCAGCCGCCCGCGAACCAGAACAGCTTGACCTCGACGACCTTCGCGCCGACCGCGAGCGCGGTGCCGCCGTGGCCGACGAGCTCGTGCGCGAGCAGCCCGAAACGGCTCGTGGCGAGGGCCACGCAGGTCAGGAGTGCCCCGAGGCGCAGGACGTCCCGCATGGGGTATCATTTATCCCATGGCTCGGGGGCTTGCCGTCGTGCTCGTCGCCGCCTGGATGGGCACTGCCCACGCAGGTGGCACGCGCAAGGTCGACGTCAGCAGCACGCCGGAAGGCGCCTCGGTCTACCTCAACGATCCGGGGGACGGCGAGCTGTGCAAGACGCCGTGCACGATCGATGCGCCGATCGGCAAGACACCGATCATCTTGCAGCTCGAGGGCTACGAGCCGGTGTTCGAGTCGCTCAATGTCCCGCGCTCGGGCAAGAAGGTCAGCGTCAGCTACACGCTGCAGAGCGCGGTCGGCACGCTGATCGTCCACGGCCCCGACGGCGCGACGATCCAGGTCGACGAGCAGGACAAGGGCAAGATCCCCGACAAGGTCGATGTCGAGAGCGGCTCGCACCATGTCGTCGTGACCTTCAAGAACAAGACGCTCTACGACGACTTCGTCCGGATCGATACCGGCGCCGAGGTCGAGCTGACCGCGAAGCAAGTCGCCGATAGCGGCGGCGGCACCGACGGCGGCGGCGGCGGCACCGACGGTGGTGGCACCGACGGTGGCGGTGGCTCGTCGGGCGGCGAGGTCCATCAGACGACGCCGGCCGGCCCGCGCGGCACGATCGTCACCGGCGGCATCCAGGTCGACATCGGCTTTCGCCGGCTCTCGTACGACAACCCGCGCGGCAAGCTCACGCCGCAATCCGGCGAGACCGAGGACGGACAGGTGCTCGTCGGGCCGGCGCTCGAGGTGTGGCCGACGGAGATGCTGCACCTCGGCGTGCTGCGCGGCCTGTCGCTGTTCGTGCGGTTCCAGATCGGCGTCAATCATCAGGAGCTGACGACGCAGGTCGGCACCGGCCCGGTGATGCCGGCTGGCGCGAGCACCGCGTGGTCGTCGCTCGAGGCGAGCATCCGTCAGCGCTGGGTGCTCGCGGACTCGATCGCGGTCGTCGTGTCGGGCGGCTACGTGCGCGACGCGCTCGGTTTCGACATCACGAACCAGGCGATGCCGCCCGACGTGCCGGATGCCGACTATCAGAGCGTGCGGATCGGCGCGAAGGTCGCGTTGCTCGGCGAGGTCGCGCCGTATGTCGAGGCGGAGAACCGGTTCGTCGTCGCGGGCGGACAGTTCGCCTCGCAGTTCATGAGCGCGAGCGCGACCGGCATCCACGCGGCCGCGGGAGTCGCGGTGCACATGGGATCGGTGGCCGCGAAGGCCGAGGGCGAGATCACCTCGTATAGCTGGACGTTCTCGCAGCAGGACCCGAACGCCGACGGCGCCAGTGACAAGGTCTTCGGTTTCGCGGCGTTACTCGCGTACCAGTACTGATGTGATCTGTCGCGCTTTCGGCACTGAACTGCCACACGAATTCCGACGAGGCTTCATGCCCCGCGTGTTAGGGTGCGCGCCTTCATGCGCCGCCTTGCAGTCGCTGTTCTGTTGATCGCCGCCGCGTGCGGCGGAGGTTCGAAGAAGAAGCCGGATGCGGGAGGCGGCGATGCGCCAGGGGATTCCGGTCCCACCGAGACGGTCTGCCAGACGCTGCCGACAACGTCGACGACGTGCTCGGTGACCGCCGGCTCGACGACGCTGCTGCTCGAGGGCAACGTCGTCACGCCGGACATGGTCTACAAGGGCGGCGAGGTCGCGGTCGATGCGACCGGCAAGATCTCGTGCGTCGGTTGCGACTGCGCGACGGGCGGCGAGACGGTGATCGCGTGCGCCGATGCGACGATCTCGCCCGGCCTCATCAACACGCACGATCACATCACGTACACGCAGGACAATCCGTACACCGATACGGGCGAGCGCTACGAGGATCGCCAGCAGTGGCGCATCGGGCTCGACGGTCACACGAAGATCCCGTCGAAGGGCTCGGCGACCGCGGACCAAGTGTCGTGGGGCGAGCTGCGCTTCCTCATGGGCGGCGCGACCTCGACGGTCGGCTCGGGCGGCCAGGCGGGCCTCCTCCGCAACCTCGACAAGTCCACGCTGCTCGAGGGCCTGACCGACAAGGCCGTCAAGTTCGACACGTTCCCGCTCGGCGACTCGAGCGGCACGCGCCGCACCGGCGACTGCAACTACGGCTCGACGGGCACGAGCGCGTCGTCGCTCTCGACGCTCGACGCGTACGAGCCGCACACGAGCGAGGGCATCGACGCGACCGCGCGCAACGAGTTCCTCTGCGAGAGCTCGAGCACGTACGACACGGCCGCGCCCGGCGTCTCGCAGGATCTCGCGACCTCGAAGACGGCGATGATCCACGCGATCGGCCTCACCGTCGACGATTACGCGCTGATGGCCTCCGAGCAGACCGGCCTCATCTGGTCGCCGCGCTCGAACATCACGCTCTACGGCGACACGGCGCGGGTCACGGAAGCGGCGCGCCTCGGCGTGCGCATCGCGCTCGGCACGGACTGGATGCCGTCGGGCTCGATGAACATGCTGCGCGAGCTCGCGTGCGCGGACTCGTTCAACCAGACGTACCTCGGCAAGTACTTCACCGACGAGCAGCTGTGGGCGATGACGACCGCGAACGCGGCCGCCGTCACGCACACCGATGACTCGATCGGCGTGCTCGCGCAGGGCAAGGTCGCCGACATCTCGATCTTCGCGGCGCACGGCAAGGATCCGTATCGCGCCGTGATCGAAGCGCAGCCGCAGGACGTCGCGCTCGTCATGCGCGGCGGCAAGGTCCTCTACGGCGATGACAACGCGGTCGGTGCGCTCGCGCAGGGCTGCGATGCGATCCCCGACGTGTGCGGCGCGCCGAAGCAGGTGTGCCTGATGAGCGAGATCGGCAAGACCTACGCGACGCTCTCGACGACGAACGCCTCGATCTATCCCGCGTTCCAGTGCGGCCAGCCGATGAACGAGCCGAGCTGCACGCCGAAGCGGCCGACGTCGGTCGCCGGCTCGACGGTCTACACCGGCGTGGCCGGCGCGGGCGACATGGACGGCGACGGCGTGCCCGACGCCAGCGACAACTGCCCGAGCGTGTTCAACCCGGTTCGCCCGATGGACAACGGCATGCAGGGCGACGCCGACGGTGATGGTACCGGCGACGTGTGCGATCCGTGCCCGCGCGACGCGAACTCGACGACGTGCACCGGCTTCGATCCGAACGACTCCGACGGCGACGGCGTGCCGAACACGAGCGACAACTGCCCCGAGGTCGCGAACGCCGATCAGGCAGACGCCGATCAGGATGGCAAGGGCGATGCGTGCGACGCGTGCCCGAGCACGGCGAACCCCGGCGCGCAGGGCTGCCCGGCGACGATCTACCAGATCAAGATGGGCACGGTCCCGCTGCACGAGACGGTCGAGGTGACGAACGCGCTCGTGACCGCGAAGGCGGCGAGCGGCTTCTTCGTGCAGACGAAGATGGGCGACCCCGGCTACCAGACCGCCGACTACTCCGGCATGTTCGTGTTCACGGGCACCGGCTCGCCGCTGCTCGGCAATGTCGTCGTCGGCACGCGCGTGACGATCGACGGCACCGTCGATGCGTTCCAGGGCGAGACCGAGCTCGACAACGTCTCGACCGTCACGCAGACGACGACGACGGCCGAGGCGCTGCCCGCCGCCGTGCCGGCGACGTACGCGGAGGTCGCGACCGGCGGCACGCGTGCGGCGACACTCGAAGGCGTGCTCGTCGCGCTCGGCTCGTCGCAGACGACCGCGGTCAACACGCTCGAGTTCACGGTGACCGATGCGAACAGCGCGAGCATCATCGTGTCGAACTTGCTCTACCAGCATCCGAACCCGGCCGTCGGAGAGGCATTCACCGCGCTGACGGGCATTCTCGCGACGCGCGGCAGCGTCAGCCGGCTCGAGCCGCGCAGCGCCGCCGATCTCGTCGCGGGGCCGCCCGTGCTGTCGGCGATGACGCCGGCGATGAGCTACGTGCGCGCGGGTGATCCGCAGGGTCCGTCGTTCCCGACGGCCGTGACGGTGAGCCTGTCGAGCCCGGCGCAGGGCGCGACGTTCGTGTCGGTGTCGTCGAACAACGCGGCCGTCGTCGTCAATGGTGGCGGCGTCACGATCCCCGACACGCAGACGAGCGCGGTCGTCCAGCTCACGGCCTCGGCGGCCGTCGCGGACGTCACGCTGACCGCGACGTACCAGACCGGCACGGCGACCGCGCACGTGCGCGCGCTCGGCGCGACCGAGGTGCCCTCGACGGTGACGCTGCCCGCCGCGCTGACGATCCCCGCCGGCTCGACCAAGCCCGTCGCGGTGACGCTCGACATCCCCGCGCCCACCGGCGGCACCGTCGTCACGCTGACGGCGAGCGCGGGCACGATCGCGAACATCACGGTGCCCGCGAACCAGCTCACGGCGAACGCGAACTACACCGCGCCGTCGACGGGGACCAGCGCGACGATCACGGCGACGCTCGGCTCGAGCACCTCGACGACGGCCGTGACGATCGGCACGGATCACCTCGTGATCAACGAGGTCGATTACGACAACGTCGGCACGGGCGACTCGGCGGAGTTCGTCGAGATCTACAACCCGGGCTCGAGTGATGCCGATCTCACCGGCATCACGCTCTACCTCGTCAACGGCAACGGCAACGCGACCTACGCCACGATCGATCTCACGTCGGTCGGCTCCCTGGCGTCTCACGATTACCTCGTGATCGCCGGCTCGAACGTCACGGCCGCCAACGGCAACAAGTACGACCCGGGGTGGGGCGCCGGCACCGACAAGATCCAGAACGGATCTCCGGATGGCGTCGCGCTCGTCGATACGTCGACGAACACGATCATCGACGCGCTGAGCTACGAGGGCGCGATGACGATGGCGATCCTGCCGAACTTCGTCTCACCGGTGTCGCTGGTCGAAGGAACCGTGCTCGCGACGGCGACGGCGGATTCCAATACAACGGATGGTTCTCTGTGCCGGCAGCCGAACGGCACCGACACCGACAACGCGAATGCCGACTGGCACTTCTGTGCGACAAAGTCGCCGGGGGCCGCAAATCCCTGAGTGTGTTAAAAAGCCGGGCATGTCCGCCCACCAACCCTTCAGCCTCGACAAGCAAGGGATCTCCGTCGCGGAGATCCATCGCAACGCGACCCCCGCATTCCTCTACGAAGCCGCCCTGAAATTCGAGAAGGGCACCGCGATCTCCTCCACCGGCGCGATGATCGCGTACTCGGGGAAGAAGACGGGCCGCAGCCCGACGGACAAGCGCGTGGTCGACGAGCCCGAGGTGCGTGACGATGTCTGGTGGGGCAGCGTCAACATCAAGCTCGATCCGCACTCGTTCCTCGTGAACCGCGAGCGCGCGATCGACTACCTCAACACGCGCGAGCGTCTCTACGTCATCGACGCGTTCGCCGGCTGGGATCCGAAGTACCGCCTCAAGATCCGTATCGTGTGCGCGCGCGCGTATCACGCGCTGTTCATGCACAACATGCTCATCCGCCCGACGGAGGCCGAGCTCGAGTCGTTCGGCGATCCCGACTACTGCATCTTCAACGCCGGCGGCTTCCCGGCGAACCGCCACACGCAGGGCATGACGTCGAACACGTCGATCGACCTGTCGTTCAGTCGCCGCGAGTTCGTGATCCTCGGATCCGACTACGCGGGCGAGATGAAGAAGGGCGTGTTCACGATCATGAACTACCTGATGCCGAAGCAGGGCGTGCTCTCGATGCACTGCTCCGCCACGCAGGCGCGCGACGGCTCGGATACGTCGATCCTGTTCGGCCTCTCCGGCACCGGCAAGACCACGCTCTCGGCGGACCCGAAGCGCCTGCTCATCGGCGACGACGAGCACTGCTGGAGCGACCAGGGCGTCTTCAACATCGAAGGCGGCTGCTACGCCAAGATGATCAAGCTCAGCAAGGAGCAGGAGCCCGACATCTGGAACGCGCTCCAGTTCGGCGCGGTGCTCGAGAACGTGAAGTTCGATCCGTACACGCGCCTCGTCGACTTCGACGACACGTCGATCACGGAGAACACGCGTGGCTCGTACATCCTCGACGTGATCCCGAACGCCAAGCTGCCCGCGGTCGGCGGCCATCCGAAGAACGTCATCTTCCTCACGGCCGATGCGTTCGGCGTGCTGCCGCCCGTCTCGAAGCTGACGCCGGGCCAGGCGATGTACCACTTCATCTCGGGCTACACGGCGAAGGTCGCCGGCACCGAGGTCGGCGTGAAGGATCCCGAGCCGACGTTCTCGGCCTGCTTCGGCGGTCCGTTCCTCGTCTGGCACCCGACGAAGTACGCCGAGCTGCTCGCGGAGAAGCTCCGCAAGCACGGCGCGCAGACGTGGCTCATCAACACGGGCTGGTCGGGCGGCGCGTACGGCGTCGGTTCGCGCATCAAGCTGAAGTACACGCGCGCGATCGTCGATGCGATCCACAACGGCACGCTGAACAACGCGCCGACCGTCGAGGATCCGATCTTCGGCCTCGCCGTCCCGACGTCGTGCCCGGAGGTCCCGTCGGAGATCCTCGTCCCGCGCAACACGTGGCAGGACAAGGCCGCGTACGACGAGAAGGCGAAGAAGGTCGCGCAGCTGTTCAAGGAGAACTTCAAGAAGTACGAGGCGCAGGCCTCGGCCGAAGTTCGCGCCGGCGGCCCGAAGGTCTAGTCGGTGCGCCTCGCACGCCCGTCCAGGTGGTTGCGAGGCTAGTCTGCTCGTCGGCGCCGCGCTCGGTCTGTCGACGGCGGCATCGCTGCTCGCCGCGCGCGCCCTGCGCCGCCGCGAGCGCCTGCGCGGCATCGCCGAGTCGTTCCGCGAGGTCCGCGCGGCCGCCTCGACGCCCGCCGTCTACGCGCCTGCCGCCGTCAACGAGCAGGTCGAGGGCGACGCGCGCGCGACGCGCATCCCGCCGGGCACGCGTGCGTTCGGTCCGATCACGCAGTATCGCGGCAACCAGGCCCAGCTGACGCTGCGCTGGTTCCTCGACGACGCGGGCACCACCTGGGGCTCCGTCGGCACGCTGCGTAACCTCGCCGTCATGCGCCTGTGGTCGACGAACGACGATCTCGTCTGGCTGACGCAGGTCACGTTCCGCCGCACCAGCGTCGCGGCGGGCGCGCCGTTCCTGCAGCCCGCGTGGGCGACGCTCGGCAAGGGACACCTGCACGCGCTCGCCGCGCACCGCGCGCGCGTCGCGGCGGCCGTCGCGAGCTCGGGAGGCGGCTCGGTCGCCGGCGCCGGTGCGCTCCGCGAGCTGCGCACGCGCGAGGATCTGTGCACCTGGCTCACCGCGCTCGCGCGCCGGATCGCGGCGTGGCGCGAGACGCAGTCGCCGAACGCGCTGCTCGAATACGACCTCCGCCAGCTGCTCGGCCCGCGCTACGACCGCGATGCTCCCATGCTCGCCCGCCGCCTCCAGATCGAGCTGCCGACGGCGAAGCTCCTGCCATGACCTCGCTGCTCGGCGCGTTCGTCCTCGCCGCGGTCTTCGCCGCGGCCGCCGTGCGCCAGCGCAAGCAGCTCGCGCGCCTCGAGACGCTGATCCGCGACGCGCGTACGCTCGCGCTCACCGACCTGACGTACGAGCCGGTCGACGCGCGCTGGATGCCCTACCTCGACGGCCTCGACGTGCCCGGCGGCATGGTCGCGCTCGGCGACTTCGTCGAGCATCCGGCCGGTCGCTCGCCCTCGGGCGCGCTCCGCGCGTTCGCCGACCCCGACGGCACCACCTTCGGCTGGCTCGCGCGCGCCGCGACGGGCAACGGCCCGGTCATCGCGATCCTGATGTCGGCGACGGCCGACGACGTCTACGTCACGCGTCACACGCCCGCGCGCGGCGGCCACCTGGCGGCTGCGCCCTGGGCCCACACCGACGACGCGCCGTACGCGCTTGGCCTCCCCGCCGCCATCCAGCGGCACGCCGCGCGCGTCGCGTCCGCGAAGGGCCTCGTCGTCGTGCGCACGCTCGAGGAGATGCAGGCCGAGCTGCGCCGCGTCCGCGCCAGGACGATCGCGTGGCGGCAGGCGCAGGCGCCGCAGACGCTGCTCGATCGCGACCTCCGCTCGATCCTCGGCGAGAAGTACGATGCGCTCGGCCCGCGTCTGGCGCCGAAGCTCGCGGTCGAGGTGCCGAAGGCGCGCGTCGTGTCGTGATGACGTGAGCGCCCGATGTGGCCGAATGGCCAGGGTGCGCGCACACGCGGGCATCAGCGGCGTGCGACAGACGGACGCAGGCCGGCCGACTGGGCGAGCAGCGCGAGGTCGGTGCGGGTCTCGAGCGCGAAGTGCGCGAGCAACGCGGAGACGTGGGCTTTGACGGCGCGGGCGGTGACGTGCAGCTCGACGGCGATCGCGCGGTTGTCGAGCCCGATCGCGAGCCAGCGCAGGGCCTCGCGCTGGCGCGGCGTGACGCCGGCCCACTGATGATGGGCGCGCGTGAGATCAGCGGATGGCTGGGGCGCGCGCTCGCGGAGGACGGCGGCGACGAGCGTGGCGGCCGTCGTGCGGGGCGTCTCGAGCTCGATGTGAGGCACGCCGTCGCAGGCGGCCGCGATGCGCAGCGCCGTGCCGAGGACGATCGGCGAGGTGTCGGTGAGCAGGGCGAGCAGGTCGCGCGTGTCGGCGCTCGCGTGATCGAGGTCGAGTACGGTCGTCGGTACGCTCGTGCGGAGAGCCGCGGGGTGCGGCGCCTCGACGACGTCCAGGCGCTGCGCCCGAAGGAGCTGCGCGATGGCGTGGCGAAACAGGACGTGCTCGGAGATCAGCGCGACGCGGCGCACGCGAGGAGCTAGTGCATGTCGCGCGCCAGCGTGGTGCCGCCGCCGCCGAGCGTCTTGTAGAGGCGGACCTTGGCAATTTGCAAATCGCGAAGCGCCGCGATGAGGTCGAGCTCGGCCTGGAGCGTCTGCTGTTGCGACAGCAGGACGTCGAGGTATGTCGCCTTTCCGGCCTGGAATAGCTCGTTCGCCGCGTTCACGCTGTCCTCGAGCGCGACCTTGCGGCGCTGCTGCTCCTCGACGATCGTGGCCCCGTGCTGCAGGTGCGACAGCGCACTTGCGACCTCGGCGAAGCTATGCAGCACGACGCGCTGATACGACACGAGTGCCGTGATCTGGGCGGCGCTCGCGGTGCGAAACGCCGCTTCGATGCCGCGGCGGTTGACGAGCGGGGCCGCAAGCCCCGCGACGAGCGAGTACGCGAGCGAGGCCGGCGTCTTCAGCAAGAACCGCGGATCGAACGCCTCGTAGCCGAGGTCGGCGGAGAGACGGAGGCGCGGATAGAACGCGGCACGCGCGGCGGCGAGGTCGAAGCGCGCGGCCTCGACGTCGAGCTCGGCGGCGCGGATGTCGGGGCGGTTGCGAAGCTGGTCGGAGGGGACACCGGCGGCGAGCGGGGGGACCGGGAGCGCGAGCGCGCTGGCGCTTCGGGGGATGGCGCCGTCGGGGCGGCCGAGCAGGACGTCGAGGTCGAGCTCGAGGTCGCGCGTCTCGAGCTGCACGTGCTCGGCGAGGGCGCGGGTGGCCGCGAGCTGCGCCGCGAACTGGCGGACCGCGAGCTCGTTCGTGCGGCCGGCGTCCTTCTCGACGCGCATCATGTCGAGCGCCTGGCTCTGCTGCGCGATCGTCTGCGTGAGGACACGCGTCGTCTCGTCGAGCGCGGCGAGCGAGTAGTAGTCGGTCGCGACGTCGGCGATCAGCGTGCTGATCACGAGCGAGCGCGCCTCGACCGTCGCGAGGTACCGCGCGCGCGCCGCCCCCTGCGCGTTGCCGAGCCGGCGCCACAGGTCCGGCTCCCAGCTCGCCTGCACGCCGACGAACAGGTCGGGCACGTGCGTCGGCGTCGCCTCGCCGGGCGCGATGTCGGTGCCGACGTTGCCGGCGCCGTCGACGGTGTAGCGCGAGTACTTGCGGATGCCGGCCTCGGCGACCGCGGAGAGCTGTGGCAGCCGCGCGCCCGAGAGCTCGAGGATGCCGGCGCGCGCCGTCTCGATGCGCTGCACGGCGAGCTGCAGGTCGAAATTGCCGTCGAGCGCCTCGCCGATGAGCGCCGTGAGCTCGGGATCGCTGAAGAACGTCTGCCACGGGATCGCGGCGACGCTCGGACCGGCGCCGGCGGCGGCGTACGACGCGGGCAGCTCGACGCGGCGCACATTCGCGACCGGCATCGCGGGTGCGCAGCTCGCGAGCGCGGCGACGAGACACGCGGCGCGCCTCATGGCGCCCCCCGGCGGCGGCGGCACGCGACGTAGAGGCCCGGCACGATGACGAGCCCCCAGACGGTGCCCGCGATCATGCCGCCGATCGTCGCGGTGCCGATCGTGCGGTTCGAGATCTCGCCGGCGCCGCTCGCGAGCGACAGCGGGGCGAGGCCGGCGACGAACGCCAGCGACGTCATCAGGATCGGGCGCAGCCGCTGGCGCGCCGCCTCGAGCACGGCCTGGAGCGGCGCGAGCCCTTCGGAGAGGCGCAGCTCGGCATACTCGACGATCAGGATCGCGTTCTTGCCGAGCAGGCCGATCAGCACGACGAGCGCGAGGTGCGTGTAGACGTTGTTCTCGAGCCCGGCGGCGTGCAGCGCCCAGAACGCGCCGAACACGCCGGGCGGCAGCGAGAGCAGCACGGCCGCGGGCAAGAGGAAGCTCTCGTACTGCGCGGCGAGCACGAGCCACACGAACAAGAGCGCGATGAGACCGATCACGAGGCCCTGGTTTCCGGCGGCGACCTCGTCCTTCGCGACGCCGGCCCAGTCGATCGCGAAGCCGCGCGGCAGCGTGCGGTCGGCCGTCTCCTGCACGGCGCGCAGCGCGTCGCCGCTGCTCATCCCCGCGGCGGGCAGGGCGGTGACCTCGGCCGACGGGTACATGTTGTAGCGGGTCAGCGTATCGGGCCCGTACGCGTTCTCGAGGTGGACGAACGCCGACAGCGGGACGAGATCGCCGCGGTCGCTGCGCACGCGCAGCGTGCCGATCTGCTCGGGGCGCGCGCGGTACTCCGGCGGCGCCTCGACCATGACCTTGTAGAGCTGGCCGAAGCGGATGAAGTTCGTCGCGTACTCGCCGCCGAGCAGCGTCTGCAGCGTGTCGAGCGCGCGCTCGGGCGTGACGCCGAGCTGCGCCGCGCGATCGATATCGAGGTCGACCGCGAGCTGCGGAAACCCGGCCTCGAACACCGTCGAGGCGTCGCCGATCTCGGGCCGCGCCTCGAGCGCCGCGACGAGCTTGCCGACGATGCGCGCCATCTCGTGCGGGTCGCCGCGGCCGGTCTTGTCGAGCAGCGAGAGCTGGATGCCGCCCGCGTCGCCATAGCCGGGGACCGGCGGCGGCTCGAGCATCTCGATGCGCGCGTCCTGGACCCGGGCCGTGCGCGCGCGCAGCGCGGCCATGATCTCCGCCGAGGACTGCGAGCGCTCCTCCCACGCGCGCAGGTTGACGAGCAGCGTCCCGTACGTCGCGCCGGTGCCGTCGGTCAGCACGTTGTTGCCGGAGAGCGTCGCGACGCTCTCGACGCCGGGCAGCGCGCGCGCGATCCCCGCGACCTCGTCGACGACCTTCTTCGTGCGCAGCAGCGTCGCGCCGGGCGGCGTCGTCACCGCGACGTAGAACATGCCCTGGTCCTCGTTCGGGATGAAGCCCTGCGGGACCTTTGCGGCGAGCAGGTACGCGCCCACCGAGAAGCCGGCGATCAACACGATCGGTGCGACGAGGCGCGCGGCGGCCGGCCTCGCGACTCGCGCGTACGTCGCCTCGACCCGCGCATAGCCTCGGTTGAACCAGCCGAGCAGCCGCAGCGGCTGGTGGCGGCGCATCAGGATCGCGCACAGCGCGGGCGTCAGCGTCAGCGCGACGATGCCGGAGAGCGTGATCGCGATCGCCGTCGTCAGGCCGAACTGCTTGTAGAACACGCCGGCCGGGCCGGTGATGAACGCGAGCGGCACGAACACGGCCGCCATCACGAGCGTGATCGCGATGATCGCGGGACCGAGCTCGCGGATCGCCTGCTGGCTCGCCTCGCGCGCGCTCATGTGCGCGTGGTGCTCGAGCTTCGCGTGCACGGCCTCGACGACGACGATCGCGTTGTCGACGACGATGCCGATCGACAGCACGAGCGCGAACAGCGTGATCATGTTCAGCGAGAAGCCGAGCTGCTTCGCGAAGATCAGCGTGCCGACGAGCGAGACGGGGACGGCGATGATCGGGACGAGCGTCGCTCGCACGTCCTGCAGGAACAGGAACACGATCAGCGACACGAGCACGAACGCCTCGAGCAGCGTCTTGATGACCTCGTGCACGGAGGCGTCGAGGAAGCGGCTGACGTCGTAGCTGAGCTTGTAGTCCATGCCCGGCAGGAACGCGTCGTGCTTCATCTTCTCGAGGCGGTGCTTGACCTCCTGGATGACCTCGCGCGCGTTCGACCCCGGGCGCTGGCGCAGCTCGATCGCGGCCGCCGGGCGGCCGTCGAGCTTCGTCTCGTTGTCGAAGTACATCGACCCGAGCTCGACATCGGCGACGTCCTCGAGGCGCACGAGCGTGCCGTCGTCGCGCGAGCGGATCGGGATGCGCCGGTACTCCTTGTCGTCGGTCAGCTTGCCTCGGTACGTCAGCGTGTACTGCAGCGGCGTGTGGCCGCGGCCGCTGTTCTCGCCGACCGTGCCGGGTGCGGCCTCGATGTTGTAGGCGCGCAGCGCGGCGAGCACGTCGTCGACGGCGAGCTCGTAGCTCGCGAGCTTGTCGGGCTTGATCCAGACGCGCATCGCGTAGTCCTTCGCACCCATGATTCGCGCGACGCCGACGCCGGGGACGCGCTTGAGCTCGGCGAGCAGGTTGATGTCGGCGAAGTTGTAGAGGAACGTCTCGTCCTGGTCCTTGTTCGTGCTGTAGAGGCTGACGAACATCAGCATCGCCGGCTCTTCCTTCTCGATGCTGACGCCGGCGCGGCGCACCTCGTCGGGGAGCTCGTCGAGCACGGTGTTGACGCGGTTCTGGACGTTGATCGACGCGACGTCGGGATCCGTCCCCGTCTCGAACAGCACCTGCACCGTGCCGGTGCCGTCGTTGCCGGCGGTGCTGGCCATGTACTTCATACCGGGCACGCCGTTGATCGCGCGCTCGAGCGGCACGACGGCCGCCTTGATCACGGTGCCGGCGTTCGCGCCGGTGTACGTGACGGTGACGTTGACCTCCGGCGGGGCGATCGCGGGCAGCAGCGACATCGGCATGCGCAACAGCGACACCACGCCGAGCGCGACGAGCAGAATGGAGATGACCGCCGCCAGGACGGGGCGGCGCACGAACGTCGAGAGCATGCTCAGCGCACCCGATCCGGTGTGCGGGGCTCGATCACCATCCCGTCCTTGACGGTCTGCAGGCCCTCGACGAGCAGCTGGTCCTGGGCGGTGACGCCGGAGCGCACGACGAACTTGTCGTCGATCCGCTGCTGCACGTCGAGCTTGCGCAGGTGCACGACGTGCTTGTCATCGACGACGAACACGAAGACGTTGCCCTGGACCTCGAACGTCTCGCTCTGCGGCACGACGATCGCGTTCTTGAGCTCCTGCTCGATGACGACCTTGCCGCTGCTGCCGTGCTTGAGCAGGCCGTCGGGGTTCGCGAAGCGCGCGCGATACGCGAGCGTGCCGGTCTCCGGATCGAGCTCGCCGGCGACCGCATCGACGTCGCCTGGCTGCGCGAACGGGCTGCCGTCCGCGAGCTCGAGGGACACGCGGCGGGGGCGGGCACCGCTCGCGCGCACGAAGTCGAGGTACTCGCGCTCCGAGATCGAGAAGTACGCGAACACCTCGTGGTTGTCGCTGATCGTCGTGAGCAGCTCGTCCTCGGTGACCATGTTGCCCGCCTTGCGCGGGATCCGGTCGACGACGCCATCGAACGGCGCGCGGATGTCGGCGCGATCGAGCTCGACCGTCGCGCGCTGCGCGAGCGCCCGTGCCTCCTCGAGCTTGGCGCGCAGCATCTCGGCCTTCGACTTCGCGCGCTCGAGCTCCGCGGTCGACACGATGTTCTTGTCCGCGAGGCGCTGCGTGTTCTCGACCTCGAGCTCCGCGGCATCGAGCTCGGCCTGCCCGGCGTGCGTCGCGGCGCGCGCCACGACGACGTCCTGCTTGCGTGCGCGCGCATCGATCGAGAACAGCAGCTGGCCGGCGGTGACGTGCTGGCCCTCGTCGACCGCGACCGCCTCGAGCGTGCCCTTCAGGCGCGCATGGAGCTCGGCGTAGCGGACGGCCTCGATCTTCGCGACGTACTCGCGGCGAACGACGACGTTCTCGGTCGCGGGCGGCGCGACCGGGAAGGAGCGCTGGAGATCCGAAGCCTCCGCGGACGGCTCGGGGTTGTGACACCCCCCGAGCCCCAGCAGGACGGCGAACAACGCAGGACGGAGCGGCGGCACGTCATCGAAGACGGCGCGCCGCTGCCGGCGTTCATGCTTTCTTAACGTTTTCGCTCAACCTGTGGAAATCGCTACTTTTCTTTCGCATGGTCGCCGGCGTCCACGAACACCAGGCGCTTCGGATCGAACCACTTCTTCGCGACGCGCTCGAGGTCGGCGCCGGTGACGGCCTGGATGTGCGCGCGCAGCTGCTTCGTGAAGTCCGTCGTGCGATTGCGATGGAGCTGGTTCGCGAGCATCTGCATGACGTAGTTGTCGTCGGAGAGCGAGGTGTCCTGGTCCTTGATCCAGGCGTCCTTCGCGTGCTGCAGCTCCTTGTCGTCGACCTTGCCCGAGCTGATCTTCGCGACTTCGTCGAGCAGCGACGCCTTCGCCTTGCCGAGGTTCTGCGGCGCGAGGATCGCGTAGCCGCCGAAGCCGCCCGCCTCGTCGAACGGGTTCGCCCACGCCCACGACGACACGCCGTACGACAGGCCCTCGTGCTCGCGCAGCCGGAACCACAGGCGCGAGCCGGTGTCGCCGCCGAGCACCTGCGAGAGCATCAGCCACGCGGGGTAGTCGGCGTTGTCGTCCTTCATCGGCACGTCGAACCCGAACGCGACCGTGACGTTCTCCTTGTCCTTGACGTCGATCGACTTCTCGGTCGCCGGCACGTTGAACGCCTTCTCGGCGAGCCGCGTGTACGGCTTCTTCGTCTGCCACGTCGAGAACAGCTTCTCGACCTGCGCGGTGACCGCGTTCGTGTCGAAGTCGCCGACGACCGACAGCTCGCCGTGACCGGCGCCCGCGAAGTCCTTGTAGAACGCGCGGAGGTCCGCCGCGGTCACCTTCTTCACGGCCGCGATCTGCTCGCTCGGCGACTCGGGGTAGCGCGGGTCGCCCTTCGGCCACTTCGTCGTCAGCTGCGAGAACATCGAGAACGCGAGCGCGCCCGGATCCTGGAGCTGCTGCTCGAGGCCGGCGAGCTGCTCCTGGCGGACGAGCTCGAGCTCCTTGTCGGGGAACGTCGGCTGCGTGAGCATCTCGCCCGCGAGGTCGAGCGCGCCGGCGAGCTTGTCGCGCAGCGTCTCGATGTGGAGCGTGAGGCCATCGGCCGACGACGAGATCCAGATGTGCGCCTTGAGCTGGTCCTCGAGGTCCTTGAGGTCCTGGTAGCTCTTCTTCTGCGTGCCGCGCGCCATCACGGCGCCGAGCAGCCCGCCGATCGTGCCCTTGTTCTGCAGCGTCTTCTCGTCGCCCCAGTGCAGCTGCAGCTCGAGCACGACCTTGCCGCCGCGCGTCTTCTTCGGCAGCAGCGCGGCCTTGATGCCGCCCTTGAGGTCCTTGCGCGTCGTGCGCGCCTCGATGTTGTCGAGCGTGGCCGCGAACACCTCGCCAGCGTCCTTGACCTCGCCGCCCTGCACGCCCTTGACGAATTCCTCGACGTCAGGCGTGTTCGTCAGCGGCGCGCGATCCGGATCCTTCGTCGGGATGAACCGGCCGACGGTGCGGTTGCTCGGCTTGAAGTACGCCTTCGCGACGCGCTGGACGTCGGCGATCGTCGTCTTCTGCACGCGGTCGCGATACGCGAACAGCGCGCGCCAGTCACCGATCGCGGCCCACTCCGACAGCCAGATCGCGATCTCCTGGCTGTTCGCCATCGCGAGCTCGATCTCCTTGAGCGTCGAGGTGCGCCAGCGCTCGAGCTCCTTCTGATCGATCGGGCTCGTGCCGAGCGCCTCGATCTCGTGCTCCATGATCTGCTCGACCTTGTCGACGTTCTTGCCGTCGCGGATCTCGGCGTACAGCTGCGTGATCTCCGGGTCGTGCGCGGACTGCGTCCAGCCGTAGAGCTGCGCGACGAGCTTGGGCTCGACGAGCTTCTTGTAGAGACGGCCGCTCGGCTCGTGCGTCAGGATGTCGGTCGCGGCCTCGACGGCGGCGAAGTCCGGCGAGCTGCCGGCGAGCGTGTGATACGCGAGCCCGACGACCCAGACCTCGCCGTTGCGGCGCAGCTCGACGCGGCGCTCGCCGTCCTGCACCGGCTCGACCGTGTACGTCGCCTGCAGGGTGCGCGCGGGCTTCGGGAGCGCGCCGAACGTCTTCTCGACGGACGCGAGTGCCTTCGCGTCGTCGAACTTGCCCGAGACGACGAGCACGGCGTTGTCGGGCTGGTAGTACTTCTCGTAGAACGCGCGCAGGCTCGGCACGGGCACGCGCTCGATATCGCTGCGCGAGCCGATCGTGCTCTTGCCGTAGTTGTGCCAGAGGTACGCGCTCGACGCGATGCGCTCGCCGAGGATGCGCTGCGGGTTGTCCTCGTCGCTCTCGAACTCGTTGCGGACGACCGAGAACTCGGTCTTGAGGTCATCCGGCGAGATCATCGCGTTGACCATGCGATCGCTCTCGAGATCGAGCGCCCAGTCGAGGTTCTCCTGGGAGGCGGGCAGCGTCTCGAAGTAGTTCGTGCGGTCGATATCGGTCGTGCCGTTCGCCTGGCCGCCGCGCTCCTGCAGCAGGTTGAGCACGTTGCGGTGGCGGGGCGAGCCCTTGAACATCATGTGCTCGAGCAGGTGCGCCATGCCGGTCTCGCCGTAGCCCTCGAGGCGCGAGCCGACGAGGTACGTGATGTTCACCGTGACCGTCGACTGCGTCGGGTCGGGGAACAGCAGCACCTGCAGCCCGTTGTCGAGCTTGTACTCGGTGATGCCCTCGACGGTGCGGACCTTCGTCGCCTTCGCGAGCTTGCCAGGCGAGGCAGCCTTCGTCGCGGCGGCGGGTTCGGCCTGGGCGACGACCGGCGCGGCCTCGGCGCTGCTCGGCGGCGGCGCGGGGACGGTGGTCTCGGGCTTGGCTCCGCCACAGGCGGCGGCGAACAGCACGGCAGGGACGAGCAGTCTCATGGCGACCTCGATAACACGTGGGCACGAGGCAGACACGTGCCATCTCGCGCGGGTTGCCTGTCAGAGGCTTTCCGACGGCGTGCGCGATCCGGCCATGCCGCGATGCGCGATCAGAACTCGAACTCGACGCCCGCGAACCAGGTCGTGTCGCCGACCGCGAGCTTCTTGTCGCTGCCGAACCCGTCGACCTTGCCCATCGACAGCTCGCCGAAAAAGCCGGCGTGCTCGATGCCCGATTCGCGCATCGACCGCGCGGCCGACTCGTCGATGCGCTCGGCGCGGATCGCCAGGCCGATCGAGCCGACGACGCCCAGGCTCGCGCCCGCCGCGGTGTTCTTCGTGCACGGCGGCTGGCCACCGTTCTGGCACACCGATGCGAAGTCGCCCGACGGCGCGCTGATCCACCAGATGTAGTAGGCGAGGCCGGCGCGCGCGTAGGGGACGAGCGGGATGCCGTACTCGTCGTCGAGGTACGTGAAGCGGTACACCGCCGATACGGTCAGCGGGATGAGCCGGAACTTGTTCGTATCGCCGCTCGAGCGCATGCGGTTGGGGTCGGTCGGCGAGGTGCCGTCGGCCCACGCGTGGGCGCTCTTGCCCATGTAGCCGGCCGAGAGGCCGATGCCGAGCTGGCCGACCCGGCGCCACAGGACTCGGTCGACATCGAGCATCGGCATGATCGAGTAGCCGCCGAACATCGCCTCGTACGGGCCCTTGCCGTTGTTGTAGACGCCGAGCTGCGCGTCGATCTGCGGGACGTACGGGCCACCGCGCACGCCGACGTGCCAGTTGACCACCGGAATCTCGTCGAAAACGGAGGCATCCGGATCCGGCTCCGTGTGCGTCTGGTCTTCCCAGTACGGCGACTGCGCGTGGGCGCGCGTGGCGACGAGCAGCACGAGCGCGACGCTGGTGACCTGCGCGAGCCGCATCCGCAGCGCGCGGCGGCGCATCAGGCACGCGAGCACGACGAGCGCGGCGATGCCGGGCAGCGTGAGCAGGTGCCAGAGCAGCGCCAGCACGACGAACGGCAGCAGCAGCACGCCGGCGAGGATGCGCAGCGCGAGGTGCCGCGCGACGACCGGACCGAGCTTGGCGAGCGTCGCGTAGTAGGCACGCGTCAGCAGGCGGCCGAAGCCTGAGCCGCCGAGCGTGTCGTCGCGGAACGAGCGGAGCAGGTTCGTCAGCGGGTTGTCGTCGCCGTACGCGGCGCTGACGAGGCAGAAGCCGCCCTGGACGTGGCTGCCCTGGTCGTGGAGGTCTTCCCAGAAGTCGGTCACCGGCTGGGGCGCCATCAGCTTGTCGAAGTACACGCCCGACGCGTTGCCGGCCTTGTCGATCGTCAGCAGGATGACCTTGTACTTGACGCCGTTCTGCAGGCCCGAGATGCGCAGGCTCGTCGCCGTCGCGTTCGGGTTCTCGCCGCAGATGAACTTCTTGTCGAGCTGCGCGAGCGCGCTGATGTCGACGGTGCCTTCGGCGGCGTCGGGCGTGCCCGTCGGTGCGTCGATCGCGGCATCGACGGCGGCGTCGACGGCGGCATCGGAGCCGGCGAGCGGCGCGACGAACGCGTCGACCCCGGCGTCGGCCGGGAGGCCGACCTGGTTCAGCGTGCCGTGGCCGTTGCCATCGAGCAGCACGGGCTGCAGCGACAGGTTCGCCTGCGCGCTGCACAGCGTGTAGCCGGTCTGGTAGCGCGGCTCGTACGGCGCCTTCGTGAACGCGGGGGCGTCACCCTCGGTCGCGCAGATCGCCTGGTAGTACGCGATGTCCGTCGGGTTGTTCGTCGACGGCTTGAAGTCGATCTCGATCGCGTTCTCCGCGCCGCTGACCGTGTACTCGGTCGGCGAGTACGGCGGCAGCATGTCGATCGTGTAGTCGTGCGTGATGTTGTAGTCGTAGGTGCCGCTCATGGTCTTCGCCAGTAGCCAGACCGTGCCGGTCGTCGTCGTGCCGCCGCAGGTGCGGCCGGTCGCCGCGGGCGCAGGCGCCATCAGATCGAACAGCGGCACCTGGATCGTCGTCAGGCCGCCCATCGCGGCGATCGACGACACGTCCGTGATGCCCGGGGTCACCTGGTGGCACATCAGGGGGCGCGACGTGTCGATGTCGCACGAGCTGCCGGTCCACACGTCGACGGCCTGGCTGATCGCCGGGCTGCCCTGCGTGAAGCGCAGCTCGGGATTGAAGTTGCCCTCGTACCAGGGCTTGCCGAGCGTCGCGTTCGGATCGTTGTAGTTGAACTGGCTGCACTGGCAGTGCGCCAGGTTGAAGTACTCCCACGTGGACGTCGGATCCTGCTTGGGCAGGGCGTTGTCCTTGTTGTTGTCCTCGTGGAGCCAGGTCTTGCCGGTGAACTGGAGCATCGCGCCGTTCGGCAGCGATCCGGTATCGGCATGCGCGACCGCCGCCGTTCCGCAGAGGATCGCCAGCAGCAACAAACGCTTCATCGGCGCGGTCCTTTGCAAGGGTGGGGCCTGCACGATCCTCGTCGATCCGTCGATATCACGGGCGGATCGGGCCTTCAACATCCTGCCAATCTGGCACTCGCGTCGCGTGCGGCACGTCACCGAGGCAGCGCGTGCAGCTCGTTCTTGATGGCAGTTGCGAGCTCGGCGGCGCGCCGCTCGGCGAGGGGATCGCGGCGGCCGCCCCACTCGGCGGCGTAGTACAGCTCGGTCAGCTCGCGGAAGCGATCCGCGACGGGCAGCTCGAGACGCGCCGCGTGCTCGCGCGGTGTGACCCATGCCTCGCGGCCGTGACCCACCTTCGTCAGCTGGCGCAGCGCGGCCTCGTAGGACTGCGCCACGGAGCTGCGCGTGCGCGGCTTCTTGCCCGCGGCTCCCGCGGTCAACGGATTGCCCGGTCGCCGCCGGCGCCAGTACGCGATCCCGACGATCACGAGCGCCACGCTCGCGGCGAGCGGCCAGAAGCGCAAGATCGCGAGCGCGCCATCGCGCACGGCGGCCGCGGCGTGCTGCAGCGCGTGACCGATGTCCTTGAACAGCGCGAGCTGCGCGACGAGGTCGTACTCGATCACCCACTTCGTCCACTGGAAGCGCAGCGTATCGAGGAAGCGCGACATCTTCGCGCGCCAGCCCGTGCCGCCGCGGCCGAGCGGATCATGGCGATCCGGTGGCGTCGGATCGAACGTGACCCAGCCCTTGCCGGGGAAGAACACCTCGTCCCACGAGTGCGCATCGCCGGCGCGCACCGCGACGTAGCCCTGGTACTCGTTCCACTCGCCACCGAGGAAGCCGTTGACCTGACGCGTGGGGATGCCGGCCGCGCGCGCGAGCACCGCGAACGCCGACGCGAAGTACTCGCAGTGGCCCTTCTTGCGATCGAACAGGAAGAAGTCGATCGGCTCCTGCGCGCCGGGGTCGGCGAGCTCGAGCGTGTAGCTCGCGTTCGCGTCGAGCCACCTCTCGATCGCGACCGCCTTGTCGAAGTTGTTCGTGTACGGCTTCGTGATCTTGTCGGCGAGCTGGCGCGTGCGCGGCGTGATCGCGTCGGGCAGCTGCAGGTAGACGATGTAGTCGGGCGGGAGCGGGGCCGTCGCCGCGCGCAGCTCCTCGGGTGGGGGGCCGCCGAGCTCGGACCACACCGTGTAGTGCAGCGTGCTGCCGTGATCGACGCGCATCTCGTTGTTGACGAGGCGCTTCGGCGTGCGCGGCCGTGCGATCTGCGCGTACTCGTAGACGAACGGCTTGCCGCCCCCGAACAGCACGTCGGAGTCGAGCGGCTCGAGCCAGATGTCCTGCCGCGTGCCGTTGTCGAGCATCGTCCCGGGGGGCGGCGAGTCGCGCCACTGCATCAGCAGGCGCTCGGTGCCCGACTTCGGGATCTCGCGCTCGACGTGCGACGCGACCGCCTGCCGGCTGCGGCTCCAGCTGCCGTGGTCGTAGTGATCGAACGCGATGCCGCGCCAGTGGATCTCGGGTGCCTGGCGGCCGCCGAGCGCCGGATCGATCTCGACGCGCATGACGATCGTGTCGTCGTTCTTGATCACGCCGTGGCCGCCGAGGTGCACGCCGTCGGAGAAGCCGGAGAGCGTGAGCCCGCCGCGGTTCTTGAGGAAGAAGCCGAAGCCGACGCGCGGCAGCGCGAGGAAGATCACGGCCGCGACGATGAACACGCCGAACGAGAGCGCGCCCGTGCCGGCGAAGAACCGCGCGCCGACGATGCGCTTGCTGTCGAGGATGCGCCGCACCTCGACGCGCTCGCTCGCGCGATCCGCCGCGTGCTTGACGAGCAGGTTGTCTTCCATCTCGCGGCGCAGGTGGAACAGCGTCATCGCCCACGTCGCGCTGATCACGAAGCCGAGGAAGCACGCGCCGTACGTCAGATCCGCGTTCAGCACGCTGCCCGCGACGAGCATCAGGAACGCGAGCAGGTACATCTGCTGCCAGTCGCGCGCGGCGCGCCGGTTGTACGCCTTCGCGACGACGAGCCAGATCAAGAACTGCGAGCCGACGCCGAGGAAGTCGCCGGTGACGACCGCTGTCAGGATCGAGTAGACGAGCGCGAACACGCTCGCGATCGTCCAGATCCAGCTCCACCGCTCGTACCGGATGTTCGGCGGCTCCCACCACCACGAGCCGAGCAGCCCGACGAGCCCCGCGAGCGAGATCATCGGCGACACGCCGCCGCCCGCGATCATCGCGAGGTACGCGAACCCGACCATCAGGTAGGTCGCGGTCTTGTGGGCGACGGCGAACCTCATGGCGCGCGCACCGTCCCGTGGGCCGCGGTGCTCATGCGTCCATCACCGTCTGCGCCGACGGGCGCCCCTGCGCGGCCACGCCGCGCGGCACGACGAGCACGCTCTCTACGCGTGGCGGAAGGTGCGCGAACGGGATCTCGTCGCCTGTGTACGGCAAGAGCGCGAGCGCGCGCGCGATCTTCGCCTCGTGCATGTGGCCCTGACCCGGCGCGACGTGCGCGCCGCGCGCGCACAGCTCGACGGCCCAGCCGACCTCGAGGTACGCGGCCGCGAGGCTCGCCGCGACGCTGATCGCGCGCTCGACCGCCGTGACCTGCGCCTCCTGCGCCGGCGTCAGCGCGGCATCGGCGTGCGCCTCGCGGATCTCGGCGGGCAGCGCGTTGTCGACGGCGATCACGACGCGCCGCGCGAGCTCGTCCTCGTACTCGCGCACGAGCAGGCGGCCGCTGCGTGCGCTCGACTTCCAGTGGATGTCGCGGCGGTCGTCGCCGACGCGGCGCTCGCGCAGGCCGAAGAACTCGCCGCGTCGGCCGAGCCGGTCCGCGATCGCATCGCCGCGCATCGCCGAGCGAGGGGCCGGCCGCGGCACGCTGACGCGCGCCGGATACACGACGATCTCGAGCGGCGCGTCGACATCCTTGCTCTTGCGGAACAGCGCGAACGGGAACTTCGTCGCGAGGCGATAGCCGGTCAGCGTATACGCGCCGCGCCGCACGAACGTGTGGCGATAGCTCGTGCGCTGCGACTTGCCCTCCGGGATCTTCAGGAAGTAGCAGCGCTTGTCGATCGGGACCTTGCCCTGCAGATCCTCGACCTCGATCGAGTAGCTCGCGCGCTTGGCCTTGGCGTTCTTGATGACGACCTCCATCAGGAACGGCTCGCCGGCGTGGATGCGCGGCGGCGGCCGCCGCTCGACGGTGAGGTTGCGGATCGTCTGCTCGCTGAGCACGCCCGATGCGACGATGAACGAGAGCAGCCAGCCGAGCAGCAGGTAGAGGAGGTTGTTGCCGGTGTTGATCGCGGCGAACCCGACGCCTACCGACAGGATGACGATGATGCGGCCCTCGCGCGTGAACTGCAGGCGGCGCGGCGGGCGCAACCTCCGGCGCAGGCGCTGCCAGAAGCTCATGGGCGCGCTCTCCGTCGAGCCCGCCTGCGTCGTCGACCAGAACGCGTGCCCGGCCGCGTGAGCCCACGAGCCTTGCTGGATGGCCTCACGTCGGGACCGCGACGCGGCCCACGATCTCGGCGATCAGCCGCTCGGAATCGGTGCGCGCGCGGCCGAGCGAGTCGTGCGCCTGGGCGAGCACGAGCCGGTGCGCGAGGCACGGCACGGCGAGGCCCTTGATGTCGTCGGGGATCGCGAAGTCGCGGCCGGCGGCGAGCGCGGCGGCCTGCGAGGCGCGGTACCAGGCGAGGGCGCCGCGCGTCGAGATGCCGACGCCGATCGCCGGGTGGCGGCGCGTCTCCTCGACGATGTGCATCGCGTAGTCGAGCAGGGCGTCGTCGACGCGGATCGTCTCGACCGAGTCCTGCAGCTTGCGGACGGCGGCGAGGTCGACGACCGGCTGCACCGCGCCGACCGGATCGGCACCGACGCGCTCGCGCAGCAGCTCGCGCTCGATCGACTTCTGCGGATAGCCGAGCGACACGCGCAACAGGAACCGATCCATCTGCGACTCCGGCAGCGGATACGTGCCGTAGTGCTCGGCCGGGTTCTGCGTCGCGATCACCATGAACGGGCGCGGCAGCTCGTGCGTCGCGTCGTCGATCGAGACCTGGCCCTCGCTCATCGCCTCGAGCAGCGCGGACTGCGTGCGCGGCGTGGTGCGGTTGATCTCGTCGGCGAGCACGACGTTCGCGAAGATCGGCCCGTGCTTGAGCTCGAAGACCTTGCCGCTCTGGTCGTAGATCGAGACGCCGACGATGTCGGAGGGCAAGAGGTCGCTCGTGAACTGGATGCGGCGGAACGTGCCGCCGAGCGCCGCCGCGAGCGTGCGCGCGAGCGTGGTCTTGCCGACGCCCGGGATGTCCTCGATCAGCAGGTGGCCGCGCGAGAGCAGCGTGACCACCGCGGCGCGGATCGCCTCCGGCTTGCCGCGAATGACGCCCGCGATCGCGTCCTCGAGCCGGCGGACGGCGCCGATGTCGGTCTGCGAGAGCGGCGCAGGCGCCGGAGCGGCGGACATGTCTCGCCAGTATAGCGCGCCGAAAACACGAACGGGGGCCCGAAGGCCCCCGCCAGCTGCACCCGCGTGGAACGGCTAGTTTCGCCGGTTCGCGGACATCACGAGGTCGAGCACGTACAGGAACAGCGTGACCACCGTGGCGAACAGCATGAGCGCGGCGGCGACATGCTGCGTCGGCCGGAACGCCTTCATGACCAGCGTCGTCTGATACAGGATGTAGCCCGACATCAGCAGCACCATCGCGCCGCTGAACAGCGCACCGAGCGTGAAGCCGAACAGGATCGACGCGACGATCACCCCGAGCGCGGCGAACGTGCAGATCGACAGGATGCCGCGCATGAACGAGAAGTCCTTGCGCGTCAGGAAGACCGTCACGGTCAGGCCGATGAAGATCGCCAGGGTGATCACGGCGGACTCGCCGATCACTGCGGCTGCCTTCGCGCTCAGCGCGACGTGAACGCCGTCGGTCTGCAGGATCTCGGCCGGATTGCCGAAGCGCAGCACGGCGACCCAGATCATCGGCTGGATCAAGAACGACCACATGACGACTGCGAGCCCGAGCCCGAGGTACTGCAGGCCGCGCGAGGTCTCGGCCATCGCCAGACGCTGAGCGCCCATGTTGACGCCGATGAACAGCAGCAGCACGAGCAGCCAGTTCATGCCCTGTCCGCCCCACGCGGCCCAGTGCAGACTGAAGTCGCTCATGTCCCGCATCATGAAGGCGGTGAACGCCGCGAACGCGATCAGCGCGCCGCCGAGGTGCGCGTACGTCTTGCGGAGGAACGCGACGCGGTCGCTGACACCGACGGTCGCGACGGCGCCGGCGATGGGACGGTAGGAACGTGCAGCTTGAGCGAATGCCATGTCTCAACCCCCTTCGAGGTTACTCGCGTGTTGTAGCACACATGTCGTCGAGGTCAGCGCGGGCGCGAAGTCCCGCATCCGTGGAGGCGCCCGCTTCGTACGAGTGCAACCGGTGCCCAGGTCACTGACATTCCCACGGTTGTCGCACCGAGCGAATCGGCCTCGACGCGGACCGGGGCGATGCGCCCGGCGCTGCCGTCGTCGGCCCACGGGACCTCCCACTCGGCGCGCGGGCCGGTGAAGACCCCGCGGCGCTCCGGGGAGGCGTGCTCCGAGAGCTGGCCTACCGAGATGACCAGGTCGCCGCGGCCGGAGGCGCAGCGGATGGCGTCCAGCTCGACCGCGACCTCGGCCTTGCGGACGGGATAGTGGATCTCGCGCTGGGCGAGGTAGCGGGCGCGCCGCGACGCGAGGTCGCAGGCGACGACCCACCAGCCGAGGCGGCCGGCCGTGCGCACCGCG
Source organism: uncultured Kofleriaceae bacterium (assembly GCA_964446175.1). Classification (GTDB taxonomy): domain Bacteria; phylum Myxococcota_A; class Polyangia; order Haliangiales; family Haliangiaceae; genus JABFXX01. The sequence goes on along the minus strand of CAYUNM010000049.1, from coordinate 21,754 downwards.
ATGCGCCAGAGCACCTCGGCGTAGGACGCGCGCACGAGCGGGAGGCCGACTACCTGCAGGTTGTCGACGTGGAACGCGAACAGGCTGACGCGCGCGCGGCCGTCGGCGTCGAGCTCGAGCTCGGCCGTCCGCGGTAGCACCAGGCCGCGCGGATCGAAGTAGCCGTCGAGCTCGATCGTCGCGCGTTCGGTGCCGAAGAACCGCATGCGTCAGCTCACGAGGTAGAGGGTCGCGAGCGAGGCGACGAGCGACGGGAGCGTCACGGTCAGGCCGACGCGCACGAACAGGCCGAGCGGAACGGGGACGGCCGCGCGGCGAAGCGAGTGCACCCAGAGCAGGCCGGCGAGCGAGCCGATCGGCAGGATGCGTGGGCCGAGGTCGCCGCCGACGAGCGCGGCGTAGATCAGGCGGTGCGGCGCATCGGCGAGCGCGATCGAGTGGAGCAGCGCCATCGGGTGGTTGTCGATCAGCGCCGAGCCGGCGGCCGCGACGGCGCCGCAGGTCGCGAGCGGAAGCGGCGAGTGCGCGTAGAGCTGCGACAGCGCCTCGGCGGCGCCGGAGCGCGCGACCGCGGTCGCTAGCACGAGCATGCCGAACACGAACGGCACGAGCTCCCAGCTGATGCCCTTGTTGATCGCGCGTAGCGAGACACCGCTGGCCACGGCGATCGCGACGCACGCGAGTGCGGCCGGTGCGGCGACGACCCACAGCGGATTGCCGGTCGCGGCGAGCACCGGATACGACGCGATGCTGATGCCGGTGATCGCGAGCACCGCTCGAGCCGCGGGACGCAGGGGCGGTTGCGGAGGCCACGCGCCGAGCGCGGGCGCCTCGTCGGAGAGCGGACGGCGGAAGCACCACGCGAGGGCCATGTACGACACGAGCCAGCTGACGAGCGCGACCGGGATCATGTGGAGCGCGTACGTGTTGAAGCCGATCCCGGCGCGCTCCGCGACGACGAGGTTCATCGGGTTGCCGGTCGCGAGCGGCGCGACGCCCGCCGCGACGAACGCGCAGAACGCGAACGGCACGAGGAACTTCGGGTTGCGGCGCGGATAGACCGTGCGCAGGAGCGCGAGCACGACGGGCGGTACGAGCAGGATCGCGGCGTCGTTCGAGAGCAGCGCGGCGGTGAGAGCGGAGAGGATGTAGACGAAGCGAAACGCGTGGCGCACGGGACCGCGCGTGCGCGGCTCGATCAGCGAGGCGAGGCGCTCGAACACGCCGAGCTCGGCGGCGCACGCGGTCGTGGCCATCAGGCCGAGGATCGTGACAAGCGGTCGCCACAGATCCTTGGCTGCATTCGTGACGTCGGGAGCCCGGACGGCCGCCCCCGCGAGCGCGATCGCCACCCCCGCCGCTGCTCCCGCCGCCGGAGCCCACGCATTGCGCCATCCCAGCGCGACGACGAGCGCCGCCGCCATCGCGAGCGCTGGGACGACCATGTGGGCACGGTACCACTAGATCGGCGAGGGCCATGGCGCGTTGAAACCTGCACCATGAACATGTTCGGGCGATTCGTTCTCGGTGCCAGTCTCCTCGGTGCGTGCGCGGGCTCGGAGCCCAAGATGAAGGAGCCCGCCGCGTCGCCGCCCATCGCGCAGAGCGACACCGACAAGATGCTCGCCGCGCTGAAGCCGGCGGCGCTGCAGAAGGCCGGCAAGCTCGATGACCTCGACAAGAAGATCGTCGACTACTTCGCGCGCACGCAGACGCGGCGCGGCTACCTCATGACCGACAAGCCGCTGTACCAGCCGGGCGAGACGATCTGGCTGCGCGCGGACGTACGCATGACGGGAACGCTGAAGGGGACGGCGACCGGCGCGTCGCTGTCGCTCGTGTCGCCGCGCGGCGCGGTCGTCGCGCAGAAGCGCGTGATGGTCACCGACGGCGTCGCGCAGAACGACTTCCAGCTCGCGGCCGACCTCGAGGGCGGCGAGTACACGATCCAGCTCGCGGCCGATGACGGCACGCAGGATCAGAAGAAGATCATCATCAACACGTACGAGGCGCCGCGGCTGCAGAAGACCGTCGAGCTGACGAAGAAGGCGTACGGCGCGGGCGACAGCGTCGCGGCCGCGATCGAGATCAAGCGCGCGACCGGCGAGGCGTTCGGGAACCGCGAGCTCACGGGTGTGGTGACGGTCGATGACGTCGAGGTCGCGCGGCTGCCGATCAAGACCGATGGCGACGGCAAGGCGATGGCGAAGTTCCAGCTGCCCGGATCGATCGCGCGTGGCGACGGCCTGTTGACGATCCTGGCCGAGGACGGCGGCGTCACCGAGTCGATCCAGAAGCGCATCCCGATCGTGATGAAGTCGATCTCGATGTCGCTGTTCCCCGAGGGCGGCGATCTCGTCACGGGCGTGCCGGGACGCGTGTACTTCATGGCGAAGACGCCGCTCGGCAAGCCCGCGGATCTCACGGGGCGCGTGATCGATGACCGCGGCATCGTCGTCGCGAAGCTCGAGTCGATCCACGACGGCATGGGCAAGTTCGAGCTGACGCCGATGGCCGACCGCACGTATCACGTCGAGATCGACCGGCCGGTCGGCATCGCGCAGAAGTTCGACGTCCCGGCCGCGAAGGAAGGCGGCTGCGTCGTGCGCTCCGTCGACGGCGGCGCCGCCGACAAGCTGCGCATCGCGACGATCTGCTCGAGCTCGCGCACGGTGCTCGTCGAGGCGGTGCTGCGCGAGAAGCGGCTCGCCGACGCGGCCGTCGAGGTCGAGGCCGGCAAGCCCGCGCTCGTCGAGCTGCCCGTCGATGCCGACGCGCAGGGCGCGGTGCGCGTGACGCTGTTCTCGGCGAAGCAGGAGCCGCTCGCCGAGCGCCTCGTCTATCACGGGCGCGGGCGCGACCTGAAGATCGCGCTGACGGCGGACAAGAAGCAGTACACGCCGCGCGACGGCGTCAAGCTGCACGTCCACACGACCGATGCGGCGGGCAAGCCGGTGAAGGCGAACGTCGGGGTCGCGGTCGTCGACGATACGGTGCTGTCGTTCGCCGACGACAAGAGCGCGAAGATCCTCGCGCACTTCTTCCTCGAGCCCGAGCTCGGCGCGACCGCGCAGGATCCGGTGGAAGAGCCGAACTTCTACTTCGGCGGCAAGCCGGAGGCGCAGGCCGCGATGGATGCGCTGCTCGCGACGCGCGGCTACCGCCGCTTCGAGTGGCAGCAGGTGATGAATCCGCCGCCGCCCCCGCCCGTCGAGGCGTACACGGAGGGGGCCGCGATCCCGCAGGCGGCGCCGCCGATGGACATGGTCAAGGAGGAGGAGCGTCCGATGCGCAAGGCGGCCGCTGGTCGCGGTCCGATGCCGCCGCCGCCGCCCGCGCAGGCCGCGCCGCTCGGCAAGGGCAAGGCCGAGGCGCAGAAGGCGCCCGTCGTGCGCCAGATCGAGAAGGCCGACAAGGACGTCGCGAAGAACAACTTCGGCCGTGCGCACCTCGCGGCCGGCGACAGGAAGGAGCTCGACGACGGCGAGGGCGGCGAAGGCCAGTGGCAGAACGGCTACTCGCCCGTGCGCGTGTTCCCGGTGCCGGAGTATCCACGCGGCTACGAAGGCCCGCGCAACGACTTCCGCGAGACGATCTACTGGAACCCGGCCGTGCAGACCGATGCCTCCGGTGACGCGACCGTGCAGTTCCCGGTCTCCGACGCGGTGACGTCGTTCCGCGCGACGGCGGAGGGCGTGTCGGCGAACGGGCAGCCCGGCATCGGCGAGACGACGATCCAGTCGAAGATGCCGCTGTCGCTCGACGTGCACATGCCCGTCGAGGTGACCTCGGGCGACGAGATCGAGCTGCCGATCACGCTGACGAACGAGACCGACCGCGCGGTCGACGCCGATCTGAAGGCGCAGTTCGGGGCCGCGTTCAAGGTCGGCACGCCGCTGCCACCGAAGCTGCACATCGACGCGCACGCCAAGGCGTCGCTGTTCGTGCCGCTCTCGGTCGTCGCGACCGACGGCGATGCCGACCTGCACCTCGCGGTGGCGACGGCCGGGCTCGAGGACAAGCTCGACAAGACGATCCACGTCGTGCCGCTCGGCTTCCCGTTCGAGGCGTCCGCATCGGGCACCGCGAAGGCGGGCGTGCGCGCGCACCACGACTTCGACCTCGGCGGTGCGCTGCCCGGCAGCATCAAGGCGACCGTGACGATGTACCCGTCGCCGCTCGCCGCGATGACGAAGGGCATGGAGGGCATGATCCGCGAGCCGGGCGGCTGCTTCGAGCAGACCTCGTCGACGAACTACCCGAACGTGATGGTGCTGTCGTACCTCGCGTCCAACGACGCCGCCGATCCGCAGCTCGTGCAGAATGCGAACGAGAAGCTCGATCACGGCTACAAGCTGCTCACCGGCTACGAGACGCCCGAGAAGGGCTACGAGTGGTTCGGCCACTCGCCGGGCCACGAGGCGCTGACGGCGTACGGCCTGATGGAGTTCGCCGACATGGCGAAGGTCTACGACGTCGATCACTCGATGGTCGAGCGAACCGCCGGCTGGCTGATGTCGCGCCGTGACGGCAAGGGCGGCTTCTTGCGCAGCTCCGAGGCGATCGACTCGTTCGGCCGCGCGAGCGAGACGACGACGAACGCCTACATCATGTGGGCGCTCTCCGAGGCGCACCGCAGCAAGGGCATGGATGCCGAGCTCGCCGTGCAGCGCAAGAACGAGGCCTCCAGCGATCCGTACCTGCTCGCGCTCGCGACGAACACTGCGCTCCTGAACGGCGGCGGCCAGGATGCGGTCAAGCGCCTCGCCGGGCTCCAGGGCAAGGACGGCAGCTTCACCGGCGCGAAGGAGTCGATCACGATGTCGGGCGGCGAGTCGCTCGCGATCGAGACGACGGCGCTCGCGACGCTCGCGCTCATCAAGGCCTCGCCGAGCAGCGAGTACGAGCCGCAGATCCGCGCCGCCGTCGACTTCCTCAACAGCCATCGCTCCGGCTTTGGCGAGTGGGGCAACACGCAGGCGACGATCCTCGGGCTCAAGGCGCTGACCGCGTACGCCGAGCACTCGCGCCAGATGCAGGCGCCGGGCACGGCGACGCTGATCGTCAACGGGCAGCCCGCGGGCGCGATCTCCTTCGACAAGGGGCGCAAGGACGCGCTCGTGTGGAACGACCTCGCCTCGCTGCTCAAGCCCGGCAAGAACACCGTCGAGCTCGAGCTCGCGGGCGGCGCGACGCTGCCGTACACGATCGCGATCGAGTATCGCAGCGCGAAGCCGGCCTCGAGCGAGCACGCGAAGGTCTACGTGTCGACGCAGCTCGCGAAGGACCACCTCAAGATGGGCGAAGGCGTGAAGCTGCACGCGCACGTCGAGAACCGCACCGCCGATGGTCTGCCGATGACGCTCGCGCGGATCGGCATCCCCGGTGGCCTGACGTTCCAGACGTGGCAGCTCAAGGAGCTGCGCGACAAGCACGTGATCGACTTCTACGAGACGCGTCCGCGCGAGGTGATCCTGTACTGGGGCGCGATGGCGCCTTCCTCGCACCGGGACATCGACCTCGACCTGCTTGCGCAGTCCGCCGGCACGTACGAGTCGCCGGCGACGAGCGCGTACCTGTACTACACGGCCGAGGACAAGGCGTGGACCGCGCCGACGAAGGTCACCGTCGAGAAGTGACTACTCGGGCAGCGTGACGCGGAACTCGGTGCCAGCGCTATCGGAGTGCGCGACGATCACGCCGCGGTGCGCGTGCACGATCTGCTGCACGATGTAGAGGCCGAGCCCGAGGCCGGCCGCGTTGTGCCGCGCCTCGCCGCCGCGGCGGTGCGGGTCGAACAGCACCGCGAGCACGTCGGGCGGGATCGGGCGGTCGCGGAGCTCGTTCTTGACGACGATGCTGACCTGCTCGCTCGCGCGCGAGATCTCGACGACGATCGGGGCGCCCGGCCGGCCGTAGAACAGCGCGTTCGTCAACAGATTGGACAGCACTTGCTCGAGCCGCTCGGGATCCCAGCGGCCCGCGATGTCGCCGTCCCCGACGATGCTGATCTTCGCGTCCGGCTGCTGGACCCTGATCTCGTCGACGACGCCGCGCACGAGCGCGCCGAGGTTCGTCGAGCGGCGATCGATCTGGATGCCGGTGCCGAGCGTCGCACGCGTGACATCGAGCAGCTGGTCGACGATCCGGGTCATCCGGCGCGCACTCGACTGCAGGCGCTGGACGATCGGCTGCACCGGCTGCGAGTCGCCGCGCATCTCGAGCAGGCTGAGGCCGGCGACGAACGCGCCGAGCGGGCTGCGCAGGTCGTGGCCGACGATGCCGAGCAGGCGCTGCGTGAACCGGGCGATCTGCTCGCGCTCGTGGGCGGTCGCGCGCTCGCGCGTCACGTCCTGCAGCACGGTGACCGCACCCACCGTCGCGCCGCGCCCGCGCGGCAGCGGCACCGAGGTGATCGCGAAGTGCGTCGTCGCGTCGCCGCGCCGCATGATCAGCTCGCGCTGCGTGGCGAGCTCCCAGTGGCCGAGCGGCCGGCCCTCGGCGTCGATCCACTCGGCGAGGCCGTAGAGATCGCCGACGTGATGCGCGTGCTCGAGGCCCGGGATCATCGTGCGCGCGGCGCTGTTGCTGAGCGTGATCGTGCCGGCGTCGGTCGTCGCGATGATGCCGAGCGGCAGGTTCTCGAGCACGGCGTTGAGCTGATCGCGCGCGGTGCGCTCGGTCTCGTAGCGGACGGCCTTCTGCACGCCGAGCGCGGCGTACTCGATGCACGTCTCGATCATCGCGAGATCGTCGGAGTCGAACGGCTCGCTGTCGCCGTCGCGGGTCACCGTGACGACGCCCTGGACCGGCGAGAGGATCGGGAACGGCAGGATCGCGAGGCCGCGCAGCCCGAATCGATCGATGTACGAGTGGTAGGCCGGCGGCAGCGTCGCGCGCGCCTGCGCGGAGCTCGCGAACGCGTGGATCGCCGGATCCGCGACGGCCGCGATCTGCGACAGCGCCTCGGCGCGCGCTTCGCCGCGGTGACGCGAGACGAACACCTCGGGCAGCTCGCCCGGCAACAGCAAGATCGAGCAGCCGTCGCACAGGCTGTCGGTCAGCGTGGACACGAGGACGTCGAGGATCTGCGCGACATCGGTGCCCGACTGGAACAGGTTGCGCCCGAGCTGGTTGATCGTCGCGAGGCGGCTGCGCTCGCGGGCGGCGCCCTGGGCGGCGCGGCGCGCGCGGATCACCGAGTCGACGCGCGCGCGCAGCTCCTCGGGCGCGAACGGGCGTGCGACGTAGTCGTTGGCGCCGAGCGCGAGGCCGGTGACGATGTCGGACGTCTCGACGCGCGATGCGGTCACGAGGATGATCGGCAGCTCCTTCGTCTCCGGCTGCGAGCGCAAGAAGCGCGTGACCTCGTCGCCGCTCATCCCGGGCATCACCCAGTCGAGCAGCAGCGCATCCGGCTGGTCGCCTCCGGATCCGAGCCGCTCGACGACGACGGAGCCATCGTTGAACACCTCGCAGTCGTAGCGATCTCCGAGCGCCTTGAGCGTGACGGCGGTCTCGAGCGGGCTGTCGTCGACGATCCACAGGCGGCGAGCTTTCTCGGTGGAGGACTCAGACACGACTCGCGATCTCCTCGGCGATGCGGTGCAGCGGGAAGCTCTGGGCACCTAGGCCGGCTTCGTAGACACTGCGCGGCATACCATAGACCACGCAGGTCGACGCCGCCTCCGTGATCAGACTCCCGCGGGCGGCCGCGATCGCGCGTGCGCCCTCCAGGCCGTCGTCGCCCATCCCGGTGAGCACGACGCCGAGCGCGCCCGCACCGACCGCACGCGCGCCGCTGACGAACAGCTCGTCGACGGCGGGGACGAACGCGCGCTTGGGCTGCGTTCCGAGGGCCGTGACGAGCTTGCCGCCGCGCGAGTCGACGCGCAGGTGCGTGCCTCCGCGCGCGAGCACGACGAGCCCTGGCTCGAGCACGAGTCCGTCACTCGCCTCGACGACGTGCAGCGGCGACGCGCGGTCGAGCCGCTCCGCGAGCGCGGCGGTGTACTCGGCCGGGATGTGCAGGACCATCGTCACGGGAGCACGCAGGTCGGCCGGGAGCGCGGCGACGATCTGCGTCAGCGCCTGAGGTCCGCCCGTCGATGTCCCGATCATGACGAGCTCGGCACGCCCGGCGGGCCTGGCCGCGGCCGATGGCGCTGCCGCCACGGGAGCACGCTCCGTGATCGCCGCGATCTTGAAGAGCAGCTCGTCTGCGATCTCGCCGAGCCGGTCACTCGCGACGGCCGTCGGCTTCGTGACGAGATCGACCGCGCCGAGCGAGAGGGCCTCCGCGCCGAGCTCCGTATCGACTCCCGAGATGCTGACGACGAGGACACGCGGGCGGGGCCGGCCGGCGAGCGCGCGCAGCACGCCGATGCCGTCGAGCTCCGGCATCGTCAGATCGAGCGTCACGACATCGGGATCGAGCTCGTCGATCTTCGCGAGCGCATCGGCGCCGTCGCGCGCCGTCCCGGCGACGTCGACCTGGCCGCTGTCGCGGAGCACGCGCGACAGTAGCGTCCGCGCGAATGCAGAGTCATCGACGACGAGCACGCGCGGCAGCGTCATCGCGCCCTCCGGTAGAAGAAGCTGCCGCCGCGTTCCTCGCACGCGAGCGCGGTGCCGAACCGAAGCAGCGACTCCGAGATGCCGACGCACACCAGGCCGTCCTTCGCGAGCGCGCGGCCGAGGCGCTCGACGACCTGGACGGTGACCGTGTCGCGGAAGTAGATCAGCACGTTGCGGCAGACGATCGCATCGAACACGCCAAGCGAGGCGATCGCGTTGTCGTCGAGCAGGTTGAGCGTGCGCAGCCCGATGCGCGCGAGCAGCCGCGGCGAGACGGTGATGCCGCTCTCCGTGACGTCGAGGTAGCGGCGTGCCAGGTCGGGCGGATAGCCGTCGCGCAGCGCGCGCTTGCTGTAGCGGCCGGACCGCGCGCGGGCGACGGCCTGGGTGCTGATGTCGCTCGCGATGATGTCGACGTGGTCGAGCAAGCCGCGATGATCGAGCAGCATCGCGAGCGTCAGCGGCTCCTCGCCGGTCGCGCAGGCGGCCGACCAGATGCGGGCGCGGCCGCGCTCGCGGACGACGTGCGCGATGTAGCCATCGACGAGCTCGACGAGCGGCGGCAGCTCGCGGAAGAAGTACGTCTCGTGCACCACGAGCGCCTCGACGAGGCGGCGCCGCTCGTCGCCGGTCGGATCGTCGTAGCGGAGCCGGTAGTAGTAGTCGAGCAGCGTGTCGTAGCCGGATTCTTCCGCCTGCGCGACGAGCTTGCTCTCGAACAGCTCGCGGTCGTTCGGACCGTAGTGGATCCCGGCGGTCTCCTCGATGAGGTTCGTGAAGATCGCGAAGAGCTGGGGAGGGACAGCCGCCATGGTCACCGGCCGGCCAGCGTGACGCACACGCGCCGGACCTCGGGATCCGGATCGATCGTCGCGAGGCGCGCGATGCGGGCCGCGGCGCCAGGTGCGCCGGTCGCGGCGAGGAACGTCGCCGCCGTGCGCCGGACCGACGGGTCGCCGGTGTCGAGCATCTCGAGCAGCGCGGCCGTCGCCTCGGGTGCGTGCATGCGCGCGAGCGCGGATGCGAGCGTGAGCGCCCCCACGACGTGCGTGTGCGACAGCCGCGCGGAGATCGCGGCGATGCGCGCGGCACCGGGACGCGAGAGCGCGGCATGCACCGGATCGTCGGCGGGTGCGTCCAGCGCGAGATCGACCAGCGCCTCGGCCGCCTCGCGATCCTCGCGGTCCGCGAGCAACGAGATCGCGGCCTCGCGAACCTCCCGGGCCGGGTCGCGAACCGCGGCGACGAGCGCGGCGAGCGCGTGCGGCGAGCGGGCAGGGCCGAGTGCGGCGAGCGCGACGAGCCGGGTCGCCGGATCCTCCGACGCCGCTCCGGCGAGCAGGAGATCGATCGCGCGCTCGCGGTCGTGGAGCGCGAGCCCGCCGAGCGCAGCGCGCTGCTGATCCGGATCGGCCGCCGACGAGGCCGCCGCGGCGAGCGTGTCCCATGCCTCGGGTGTGCGGATGAACGCGAGCGCCTCGATCGCGGCGAGCCGCACCTGCGGCATCGGATCGGAGAGGCGCTCGATCACCGCCGCCGCGCTGCCGCCGCGCCAGCGCCGGCCGAGCCCCTGGCACGCGTGATAGCGGACCCAGGCCGAGTCGTCGGTGAGGCCATGCTCGAGCAGCTGGATCATCGCATCGCCGGAGCGGTGACTCGCTGCGCGCATCGCTGCGATCCGGATCGCCTCGGCGGGACGGCGCGCGAGCTCGGCGAGCAGCGCATCGGCGCGTGGATCGTCGAGCGTGCCGAGCACGCCGATCGCGACGTCGGCGACCTTGGGATCGCGATCATCGATCGCATCGCGCGCCGCCTCGAAGGTGCCGGCGATGCCGAGGTAGCCGAGGATGCGGAGCGCATGGCGGCGCACGGCGGGAAGCGCGGAGCGCGCGGCACGGGTGGCGAGCGCGGGCGTATCGGCGGACCCGAGCGAGTTGATCGCGGCGGCCGCCGCGTGCGCGACGCGAGGGCTCGAGTCGGCGAGCGCGTCGAAGAGCGCCGGCACGGCGGTCGTGTCGCCGATGCGCGCGAGCGCGGTGCATGCCTGCGCGCGGAGCTCCGCGTCCTCGTCGGCGAGCAGCCGGCGCACGGCCGGGGAGGCGGCGCGCGTCTGCACCATCGCGAGCGCGGCGGCGCGGGCCGCGGGGTCGGTGACCCGGTCGCCGGCGAGCAGGCGCTCGATCGCGCTCGGATCGCGGCCGGCGATGCGGCGGAGCGCGGCGAGCGCGGCGGGGGCGGCGAACGGGTCGTCGAGCCAGCGCGCGAGCGCGACGGCGGCTTCCGCGTCGCCGATCCAGCCGAGCACCTCGAGCAGCGCACGCCGCGTCTCGCGGTCGGCACCCGCGAGTGCGGCGAGGAACGTCCCCGCTGCGGCACCGAGTCGTGCGGCCAGCTCCGCGCCCACCGCTTCCTCGTTGCCGCCGCGCGCCGCCGAGGTCACGGCATCGGCGAGTGCCGCCGCGACGAGCGCGAGCGGACCTTCGGCGAGCTGGCTCGCGAGCGCCGCGATCGCCTGCACGGCACCGGTGCGCCCGAGCGCGCGGATCGCCTCCTCGCGAAAGAGAGGATCGACGAGGAGCTCGCTGATCGCAGCGACGGCGCGCGGATCGCCGCTCGTCGAGATTACCTGGAGCGCCGGGAACGAGCGGAAGAACTCGCGCCGGCGCACGAGCTCGGCGAGGGCCTCGTACGCGACGCTGCCGCCGATCGCGCCGAGCGCCTCGATCGCGGCGACCGCGACGTTGTCGTCGGGATGCGCGAGCAGTGATGCGAGCGCGTCGCTCGCATCGGCGGCGTGGCGGCGGCCGAGGATCACCGCGCCATCGGCGATCACGGCGGGCTCGGGCGCGCGGAGCAGCCGCGCGATCTCGGCCGTGAGGTTGCCGCGCGCCGCGACAAGCGCATCGACGGCGGCCGCGATCGCGTGCTCGCTCGTGCGGCGCGTGGCGAGCCAATCGACGAGCTCGTGCGCCGCGTCGTCGCCGAGCGCGGCCAGTGACGCGATCGCGGCGCGACGCACGGTCCAGCTCGGGTCGTCGAGCGCCGCGATCAGGGCCGGCACGGCGCCGCGACCGAGCGCGACGAGCGCGTCGAGCTTGTCGATGCGCGCGCGCTCGGCGTCGGTCAGCGTGTACGCGCTCGTCATGCGCTTGGTTCCAGGTTCCCGTTCCCGTTCGCGAACCCCTCGATCATCCGATCGATGATCTCCGCCTGCTCGGTGTTCGCCGACCGCAGCGACGAGATCTCGCGCGCGACGAGCGAGACCTGATCGGCCGTCGCGGTCGCCGTCTTGACCTGCGATGCGACCGCCGTCGCGATCTCGCGCGACTGCACGCGCGCCTCGCGCATCGTCTGAGCGACCTGCGCCGTGCCACTCGCCTGCTCGCTGGTCGTGTGCGCGATCGCCTTCATCGCGTCGGTCTGCCGCGTGACACCCGTCGCCAGCGAGGCGAGCGCATCCGCCTGCTCGCCGACGGCGCGCGCGGTCTGACGCGCGACACGGCGCACCTCGTCGGCATCCTTGACGAGCGCGGTGACGACGTTCGTCTGCTCGCCTGTCGCCGTCGTCACGTTCGCTGCCAGCCGGGCGACATCGCGCGCGGCCGCTTCGATGTCCTTCGCGGCGCGAGCCTGCTCGGTGATCGCGCGCGCGTTCTGCACCGCGTGCTTGCGCGCGGCGTCCATCGCGCGGCCGATCTCGCTCGCGCCCTTCGCCTGCTCTGCCATCGCCGTGATCGTGCGCTGCGTCGTCGCCGCGACCTCGTCGATCGAGTCTGCGATCGTCGTGATCGCTCTCGCCTGCTCGGTCATCGCGGCGGTCGTGCGCTGCGTGGCCGTGCGCATCTGCACCGACGCCCGCGCGAGCTGCTGCGCGCCGGTCGCCTGCTCCTCGGTCGCGCGGCTGACCTTCTGGACGTTCGTCGCGAGCTGCGAGTTCGCCTTGACCATGTCGCGCAGCGCGCGCGCCTGCTCGGACGTCGCGTCGCGCGTCTGCTTCGCCATCGAGCGCATCTCGCCCGCGGCGCGCGCCAGCGACTGCGTCGCGTCGGTCTGCTCGGCGGCGGCCCGCGCGATCGTGCGGCTCTCGGTCTCGAGGCGCGCGGTCGCGGTCGTCACCTGCTGCACCGAGCGCGTCTGTTCGTCGACGGCGCCGGTGATGTTGCGGATCGAGCTGTCGAGCGTCTCGATGCCCTCGAGGATCTGCACGAGGCCGGTGCGCGCGTCCTCGCTCGACTGCACGCCCTCGTCGGCGGCGCGGAGGCCCTCGGCGCTCGCCGTGACGGCGTCGCGCGCGACCGCCTGCAGCCCGCGCACGATCTTCGACACGTCGCTCGCGGCAGCCGCGGCGCGGTCCGCGAGTGCGCGGATCTCCTCCGCGATCACGGCGAACCCGCGGCCGTGCTCGCCGGCGCGCGCCGCCTCGATGCTCGCGTTGAGCGACAGCAGGTTCGTGCGGTCGGCGATCAGGTTGATCGCCTGCACGATGTCGCCGATCTCCTCGGCGCGCTTGCCCATGTCCTTCATCACGGCCGAGCCCTCGACCATCGTCTGGCGGATCTTCGCGAGGCCCGAGATCGTGCGACCGACCGTCGCGCCGCCGGTGCGCGCGGAGGCCGCCACGCGTTCGGAGGTCGCGCGCGTCCCTTCGACGACGCTGGCGATCCGGCGCGTCGACGTCTCGAGCTGCGCGCTCGCCGACGCGCTCGACGCCGCCAGCGTGCTGACCTGCTGCGCCGACGCGGCGACGCTCTGCGCGGCGCGCGCGACCTGCTCGATCGCCGCGGCATTGCCGTCGACGACCGCCGCGTTCTTCTCCGCGGTGGCCGCGACCTCTTCCACCGACGCCGCGACCTCGGCGAGGCCCGATGCCGACGTCGCCGCCGCCTGGTCGAGGTTACCCGCGAGATCGGCGACGCTGCGGAACGATCGTGCGAGCTCCTCGGCGGTCGCCGACGTCTCCTCGATCGAAGCCGCGCTGTCGGTCGCGTCGGCGATCACCTGGTCGAGCGCGGCGCGAACGCCCTTGAACCCGCTCGCGATGCCGACGATGCGCTCGCCGACCTGCTTGGAATCGGTCGCGACGCGCCCGAGCCCCGCCGACATCTCTTCCGTCGTCGCGGCGACCTCCTCGATCGTCGCCGCCGTCTCCTGGCCGCGGGCCGCGACGTCGTTGATGCTCGCCGCGGTCTCGACGGACGCCGCGAGCAACCGGTCGCCCGCGTTCGCGAGCTCGCCCGCATTCGCCGCCGTACCCTTCACCGAGCGCGCGGTCTGCTCGAGCGCCGTCGCCGTGCTCTCGCTCGCGACCGCGAGGGCCTCGGTATCCTTCTTGACGGACGCAACGGAGGCGGTGACCTCGACGAGGCTCGAGGCGGCCGTCTCGAGGCTCGCCTGCACGTCGCGCGTCGAGGCGGCGATCGCGGCCTGGTTGCGCGTCATCTGCTCGATCGCGGCCGCCGACTCCTCGATCCCGGCCGCGATGCCTTCGATCGAGAGGCGGACCTGCTCGGTCGCGGTCGCCTGCTCGGCGCCGCCGGCCGCGAGCTTCACGGCGGCATCCTCGATCTCCTTCGCGCGGCCCGCCGTCGCGCGTAGCGAGCGCCCGACCTCGTCGACGTTGCGGAACGTGACCTCGATGACCGTGGACTTGTTACCCATGAGCGAGCTCCTCTCCGATGACGCGCGGGACGTCGACCAGCAAGAACATGCGGTTGTCGCGCGTCGCGACCGCCGTGATGAAGCCGTTTGCCTGCTGCGCGATCAGCTCGGGCGGCTGCGCGAACGCGGCCTCGTCGAGCTGCACGACCTCTCGCGCGCTGTCCGCGAGCAGGCCCGCGACGCGCGAGCCGACCTGGACGACGATCACGCGCCGATCACCGGTCGCCTCCGCCGATGGCAGGCCGAACCGCGCGCGCAGATCGACGACCGGCACGACGCGCCCGCGCACCTGCACGAGCCCGGCGACATACGCAGGCACGCCGGGGATGCGCGTCGCCTGTTCGTACGCATCGAGGTGCAGGACGAGCGATGCGGGCACCGCGTAGTCGGCGTTGCCGACCCGAAAGCTGACGTGCAAGCCATTCATGCGCTGGCCTCCCGGGTCACGAGGGTGTCGGCGAGCTCGCCGAGATCGAGGACGAGCGTGGGGCGGCCGTCGCCGAGATCCGTGGAGCCGGCGACGCCAGGCGCGCGCGACAGCGGATCGACGAGCGGCCGCACGACGACCTCCTGGCGGCCGAGCATCCGGTCGACCGAGAACGCGACGACCTCGGCACCGCGCCGCACGATCAGCGCCTTCTTCGCCGCCGCACCGCGGCCGAGCGCGAGCAGCTGCTCGAGCGAGATCAGCGGCACCGCCCGTCCGCGGCGCGCGATCAGCGCTGCCGAACCGCCGCTCGGCGCGACCGTCTCGCCGACCTCGATGATCTCCTCGACGCTCGCGATCGGAATGACGAACGGCTGGCCCGCGCACTCGAACGAGAACACCTCGACGATCGCGATCGTCAGCGGCACGCGCATCGTGAACCGCGTGCCCGCGCCGCGCTCGGTCTGCACCTCGAGCTCGCCGCCGAGCTCGAGGACGATCTGCTTGACGACATCCATGCCGACGCCGCGCCCGCTGGTGCGCGTCGCGACGTCACGCGTCGAGAAGCCCGGCGTCGTGAGCACGTCGAGCAGCGCGCGATCGTCGTCGACGTTGCGGCGCGCGCGCCTGCCGACGGCCTCGCGGTCGATCCCGCGGCCGTCGTCGGCGATCTCGAGCTCGAGCTGGTTGCCGCCGAGTGCGCGGCAGCGAACCGTCACCGTGCCCGCCGGCGGCTTGCCCTCGCGCTCGCGCTCGTCGGCGGGCTCGATCGCGTGATCGATCGCGTTGCGCACGAGATGGACGATCGCGGGCAACAAGCGATCCGCGACGGCCTTGTCGAGCTCGGTCGCGCCGGCGTCGATCACGAGATGCGCCTCGCGTCCGCTCGCGCGGTTGAGGCTGCGCACGAGCAGCTCGAGCGGCTCGAACGACTCGGCGACGCGCACGAGCCGCGCCCGCAGGATCGCGCGCCGGAGCTCGCGCAGCTGGCGCGCCTGGAGGTCGGCGAGCTCGCGCAGCGACCGCACCTCGATGCCGCGGCTCGCGAGCACCGCGATCTCGCGCTCGAGCCGGAAGCGCGACACGATCAGCGCGGAGAGCTGGTCCTGCAGCGCGTCGAGCCGGTCGAGCTCGACCCGGACGACCGCGCGGTTGATCACGGCGCCGTGGTCGGCGGCCGCATCGGGCAGTGGCGCGACGAGGTCCGCCGGCGGCTCGATCGCGACGACCTCGCTCGCCGCCGCGGCCTCCGCGACGACGGCCTCCTCGTGGTCGGCGAGGACGAGCAGATCGAACGCGATGCCGTGCCCGTCGGGGAGCGCGCGCGGGACGACCTTGACGATCTCGCCGAGCTGCGCGATCCGCTCGCGCACGGTCGTGATCGAGATCCCGCGCGAGGACTTGTCGTCGCTCGGCTGGAACACGAGCGACCACGCACGCCGGCCGCTGCGCAACGCATCGACGAGGTGCGTACGCTCGCTCGCGCTCAGCCGGTCATCCCACGCGGGCGCGACCGACGGGGCAGGGCCCGCCGGTTCGGCCTGCGCGTCGACGGCGGCGATCGCGTCGAGCAGGCGATCGGGTGCCGCATCGACCGGCCGTCCCTCCGCGACGGCACGCACGCGCTCGCCGATCGCGCGCACGGATGTGAGGCATACGTCGACGGCATCGCGCCGCAGGCGACCGCCGCTGCGATCCGCGCCGCGCACGAGCACCTCGGCCGCATGCGCGAGCTCGACGATCGGCTCGATCCCGATCATCGACGCCAGCCCCTTGATCGTGTGCAGCGCGCGGAACAGCTCGCGGACCGACTTCGGGCGCGGCGAGCTCTCCTTCAAGCCCGCATCGATCTCCAGCAGCGCGCCGTTGGCGAGCTTGAGCAGCTCGTCTGCCTCGACGACGAAGCCTCCGACGAACTCCTGGAAGTCGATCCGGTCGGCCATCAGGCCCCCGGCAACAGCCGGCGAACCTCGTCGAGGATCTGCTGCGGGGCGAACGGCTTGGGCAGAAAGCCCGAGGCGCCGGCGTCGATCACGCGGGTGCGGCTCGCGTCGTCGCCGCGCGTCGTCACGACGAGGATCGGGAGCTGCTTCAGCCGGTCCTGCGAGCGCACGAACTCGATGACCTCGACGCCGCCGACATCGGGCATGTTGAGATCGAGCACGACGAGGTCGAATCCGGCGAGCGCCAGCCGCTCGATCGCCTCGAGACCGGTGCTCGCGTACTCGAACGTCACCGGCCCGAGCGGCCGCAAGCAGGCCGAGACCATGTCGCGCATCAGCTTGCTGTCGTCCACGACGAGGAGCCGCTTCATCGTAAGGTCTGGCCTACCATGGTGGGTCGGCCCACGACCCGGAAGCGATGCGATTTCCCCGACATCTCATGCACTCCGGACCGTGCGTACGCGCACGGTGAGCTTGCCTGTCGCGCGGAATGAAACTATAGCTGCAATCAAGCATGGCACCGTCCGATGTTGCTGCGCGCACGTGGGGTGGTCGCCGCCTCGGCGCCGGCCGCCCGAAGACCGGCCTCTGCGAGGACGAGCCGCACCGCGAGCGCCCCGAGGTCCACGCCGGCGAGGTCCAGCACGTCGTGCTGCGGTCCGCCGCCGGCTTCCCGAGCCTGCGCTCGCCTCGCGCCGTCACGGCCATCGCGCGCGCGCTCCGCATCGCGCTCGGCCACGCCGACTTCCGCATCGTCCACGCCTCGATCCAGCGCGACCACATCCACCTGCTGATCGAGGCCGACAGCAAGGATGCGTTCAGCCGCGGCATGCGCTCGCTGACGATCGCGGCCGCCCGCGGGCTCAACAAGGCGCTCGCGCGCAGCGGCAAGGTGTTCCCGCACCGCTATCACCACACGCCGGTCGCCACCCCGACGCAGATGCACCTCGCGCTCTCCTACGTGCTCAACAACTGGCGCCGCCATGGCGAGGCCAACGCCGGGGCGATGCTCGATCCGTGCTCGACCGCGCGCCACTTCGACGGCTGGCGCGAGTCGCTGCCCGCGCCATCGCATGACGAGCTGCTGCCGAGCGCGACGCCGCAGAGCGCGCTGCTCACCGACGGCTGGCGCCGACTCGGCCCGATCAGCGTGTACGACGTTCCGAAGAAGCTGTGACGCGCGCGATCACTTCACGAGCTTCGCGAGCTGCTCTCTCATCTTCTTGACCTCGCCGTCGACGTCGCCCTTCTCGAAGCCGCCGCGCACGTAGCGGATCACGCCGTCCGGATCCGCGAGGACCGTCGTCGGCATGTGGTCCGAGCCGTACTTCGCCGCGCTCGCCGAGTCCGGATCGAGGTAGGCGCGCTGCATGTGCGAGATCTTGAGCTTCTTGTGGAAGGCCTTGCCGTCGTCGGCGCTCTTGTCGAGATCGACGGCGACGAACGTGACCTTGCCGGAGTAGTCGGGCGCGATCTTGTCCCACGCGGGGAGCTCCTTCGCGCACGGCTTGCACCACGACGCGCCGAACGTCAGCACGCGCCAGCCCTTGATCGACTTGACCTTGAAGGCGTGGCCGGAGGCATCGGTCGCGTTGTCGAGCTCGGCGATGCGATCGCCGACCTTGAGCTCGTCGGCGTGAGCGGTACCCGCGAGGATCAGCAGGGCCAGAACTGCGGCGCGCATGGTGCTTTGACGTCTCCTGGGGCTAACGATTCACCGCGATCTCTTCGTCGATCCACATCTCCATGTACTTGGGATGCATGGGACCTTCGTACTTCTTGTCGTTGAAGAAGATGGTGGGCGTGCTGTCCACACCGGCGTTCTCGCCCTGCTTGAGGTCGGCGAGGACCTGCGGGGCGAACGCGTTGTAGTCGGCCTCGAACTTCGTCATGTCGAGGCCGAGCTGCTTGGCGTACTCGGTGACGTGGGCGTGGTCCTGCTCCGGAGCCTTCTCGAACAGCATCGAGTGCATCTCCTTGAACTTGCCCTGCGCGTTCGCGGCGTACGCCGCCTGCGCCGCCGACTTGGAGTCGGGGTGCTTCTCGAGCGGGAACATCAGGAAGTAGGTGACGACCTTGCCCTGCTCGTCGGCGAGCACCTGGTCCATCATCGGCTTGAACGCCGCGCAGTGCGGGCAGCCGTAGTCGAAGAACTCGACGAAGCGAACCGGCGCGTCGGTGGCGCCCTCGTGCGGGGCCTTGCTGACGTCGAGGTTCACCTTCTCGTCCTTCGAGTGGTACTTGTTCTCGTACTCCTCGCGGGCCTGCGCCTCGGTCGCCTCGTCCTCGAGCAGCGCCATCACGTAGCGGACCGCGAACGGCGCGCGCTTGCACGACGTGTCCTTCGTGAACGAGATGCGCAGGCTCTCGGCCTTGCCGCACGGCGACTGCAGCGAGCCGACGAGCTTGTAGAACGTGTTCGTCTTGTCGCCGAGCTTGCTCGTGTCGATGCCGGGAAGCGGCGTCGTGTCGACGGGGCCTTCCTGCACCGCGACACCGGACGAACCACCCGAGCCCGTGTTCTCGAGCGCGTTCGCCGCGCCGGGATCGGTCTTCGAGTGCTTCTTCTCGCACGCGGCGCCCATCATGAGCGGCGCGCAAATCAACGCGAGGATTGCCTTTGACACCGCCTGGTTGTAGTTCAGCGGGGAGGGCGTTTCAACCGCACGGGGCCTCTTGACACCCTGCGTCACGCGGCGTATCCCTACACTGAATGACGGTTCATTCAGCGGCGGATCGAGCTGGCGACAAGCGCGAGCGCATCCTGTCCGCTGCGGAGCGCATCTTCGCGCGGCACGGGTTCTTCGCCGCGAAGGTCAGCGATGTCGCGAAGGAAGCGGGCGTCGCCGACGGGACGATCTACCTCTACTTCAAGAGCAAGGACGACCTGCTGATCTCGCTGTTCGAGCGCCGGATGCTCGAGCTGACCGAGGCGCTGCAGGCCGCGATCGCGGGCAAGTCGCCCCGCGAGCAGCTCCGCTCGTTCATCCGCACGTACCTGCAGAAGTGCAGCGACGAGGCCGCCGCGACCGAGGTCCTGACGATCGAGCTGCGGCAGTCGAGCAAGTTCATGAAGGAGTACGAGAACCCCGCGTTCGCGGACTTCCTCCGGATGCTCGGCGGCATCATCACGGCCGCGCAGGCCTCCGGCGATCTCACGCCGGCGATTCCTGCTCACATCGCCGCCCGCATGATTTTCGGCGTCCTCGACGAGCTCGCGCTCGCGTGGGTGCTCGCGAAACAACCCTTTGGTGGCGGCGCTGCTGGTGCGCGTCCGAAGAAGTTCGATATCGTGCGCGCCGCCGACTGGGTCATCACCCTCGTCACGACCGGTCTCGAGAAACAGAAGGAGTCGCTATGAAGATCCTGGTTCCCGTGAAGCGGGTCCCCGACCCGACGCAGAAGGCCAAGATCAAGGACGGCCACATCGACCTGACGGGCGCGTCCTGGATCGTCAACACGTTCGACGAATACGCGGTGGAAACCGCGCTTCGTCTCGTCGAGAACGGTGAATCCGCGAGCCGCAATGCCGGCAGCGAGATCGTCGTCGTCTCGATCGGACCCGACGACGCGGCGAAGGAGATCCGCACGACGCTCGCGATGGGCGCCGACCGCGCGATCCACGTCGTCGCGAACGACAGCGAGATCGATGCGCTCGTCGTGGTCAAGGTCCTCGCCGCGATCATCGCGGCCGAGAAGCCCGACCTCGTCGTCATGGGCAAGCAGGCCGTCGACGGCGATGCCAACCAGGTCGGCCAGATGCTGGCCGGCAAGCTCGGCTGGCCGCAGGCGACGTTCGCCGCGTCGATCGAGCTCAAGGACAAGACGCTGACGGTCGGCCGCGAGGTCGACGGCGGCGTCGAGTACAAGAAGGTGCAGATGCCGGCGGTCGTGACCGTCGACCTCCGCATCGTGTCCCCGAAGGCCGTGCAGAACGGCGTCACGCCCGCGAGCTTCGGCTACTCGGGTGAGGGCGCGCGCCTGCCGTCGCTCAAGGGCATCATGGCCGCGAAGAAGAAGCCGCTCGAGGCGAAGAAGCTCGCCGACTACGGCGCCGAGCCGAAGCCGGTGATCAAGGAGACGGTCGTGACGCTGCCGCCGCCGCGTCCGCCCGGCCAGATCGTCGCCGACATCCCCACCCTGGTGAAGAAGCTCGCCGAGGAAGCGAAGGTGCTCTAATGGGTAACGTCCTCGCATACTGCGAATTCTCCGGTTCCACGCTCCGCACGAGCGCGCTCTCGAACATCGCGTTCGCCCGCACGGCCGCCCAGGCCCACGGCGGCGAGGTGATCGCCGTCCTCATCGGTGCCGGCGCCGCCGGCGCGGGTGCGGCCGCCGCGAAGTACGCGGGCAAGGTCATCACGGTCGAAGACGCCAAGCTCGAGCACTACCTCGCCGAGACCTACGCGCCGATCCTCGCGCGCCTCGCCAAGGAGAACAACGCGACGGTCGTCTCGGCCACCGCGACCTCCGTCGGCAAGGACGTGATGCCGCGCGTCGCCGCGCTCCTCGACGCGGGCATGGCCTCCGACATCTCCAAGTCCGAAGGCAAGGACACGTTCGTCCGCCCGATCCTCGCCGGCAACGCGTACTCGACGGTCCAGATCTCGACGCCGATCATCTGCGTCACGGTCCGCCAGTCCGAGTTCGAGGCCGCCGCCGAGCTCGGCTCCGCGGGTTCCGTGTCGTCGGCTCCCGCCGGCGAGATCAACGCCCTGGGCGCGACGTTCGACCGCCTCGACGCGCAGAAGTCCGACCGCCCCGACCTCGGCGACGCCAAGGTCGTCGTCTCGGGCGGCCGCGGCATGAAGACGGGCGAGAACTTCAAGGTCCTCGAGCAGCTCGCCGACCTCCTCGGCGCCGCGATGGGCGCCTCGCGCGCCGCGACCGACGCCGGCATGGTCCCCGCGGACTGGCAGGTCGGCCAGACCGGCAAGATCGTCGCGCCGAACCTGTACTTCGCCGTCGCGATCTCCGGTGCGATCCAGCACCTCGCCGGCATGAAGGGCAGCAAGACGATCGTCGCGATCAACAAGAACAAGGACGAGCCGATCTTCCAGGTCGCCGACTACGGCGTGGTCGCGGAGTGGGAGAAGGCCGTGCCCGAGCTCATCGCCGAGATCAAGAAGATCAAGGCGAGCCGCTAGGC
>CAYUNM010000048.1:52563-65148 GCA_964446175.1 uncultured Kofleriaceae bacterium | reverse complement strand
GCCCTGGTCGTCGTCGAGCGCGTCCATCACGCGTGCGGCCTGCGTGCTCGGAATCTCGGGCAGATCCTCGAGCGGCGCGGGCTGCGTGAACGGCAGGTTGCGCAGCTTCGCGAGCTCGCGCTCGAGGCGTCCGACGAGCGACTCGTACTGGCGCCGCCGCCACACGTAGAACATCGACCACAGGACGAGCACCGCCGCCATCGCGGCCGCGGCGAGCCAGCCGGCGATCAGGCCGGGCAGCCAGACCTCGTGCGGCTTGTTGCCGAACAGGCCGGTCAGCCACGGATGGATGCGCACGGGGATCCAGCCCGCGTTCGCGACGAGGAACAGGCCTGCGAGCACGCCGAGGCCGATCATCGAGAGGATGATCACCGCCGTCGCCGCGAGCCTGAGCCATCGGATCACGCGGCCATCGTACCTCGCCGGGCGTTATCGCGGTGTGCCGAGGTCGATCGAGTAACCGATCGTCGCGCCGATCCAGCGCGAGTCGAGCAGCTCGCGATACGCGACGCCGACGAAGTAGCCGTTCCCCGATGGATAGCCGTAGTCCTCGTAGTGATGGCCGACGCGCAGCGCGAGCATCGCGTCGAGCTCGTCGGCGAACGGCGCGTCGCGCGCACCGTCGTGACGCCCGTCGGCACCCGCCACGAACGAGGCGCGCGCGCGCGCGAGCACGCGGATGCCCTTGCCGGACTCGAGCGTGGCCTCGACCGGCAGCGTGACCGCGTCGTCGAGCGTGCCGACCGCGCCCATCGCGCCCACGCCCGTGCCCAGCGCGAGGAAGCTCGAGCGCCCGAAGCGCACCGCGATGCCGAGTGGCAGCAGTGCGACGTCGTACGCGAAGCCGGCACCGCGCAGCGTCGAACCGGCCGCGAGATCGATGCCGGCGTGCAGCCCGATCGTCTTGCCGCCGCCGACGAAGCCGTGCAGGCGTGCGCCAGCGAGCACGAGGTCGCGCGGCTTCGCGGCGGGCGCCTCGAGGTTGTCGGTGCGCGTGACTCCGGTCAGCTCGTACTTCAAAGTTGCCCCGCCCTGCGCCTTCTCGGCGAGATCGCGGTGGCTCGCCCAGCGGGCGCACCCGGCGAGCAGGATCGCCGCGACGGCGATGACGCACGCGCAGTCGGGTCCGCGCATGCGATCCAGGCCCGGTCCATTCGCCCTCATCGGTCTGCAAATCCGATCCGGCCCGGGCCGAGCGGCAGGATGATCGCGGGCGGCCACAGGTCGATGCCGATCGACAGGCCGATCACGTGGAGCTCGATCCCCTCCTTGAGGCCGACCTTGAGCCCGACGACCGGTGTCTCGAGCTGCAGGCCCGTGCCCTCGCTCGAGACGCCGCCGCCGATCCAGCCGCGCCAGTCCTTGCCGACGCTCGTCGCCGGCAGGCTCGCGTGCAGCCCGCACCTGCGCAGCATGACGTCGCCGTACGTGTTGCTGTTCGGGCCCGGGTAGAAGACGTAGTCGCGCTCGATGCGCTCGCGCTCGTCACCGCCGTACTTCTCGAGGCACGCGGCCACCGCATCCGCCTCGGCGCCGCGCCAGACCTTGTGCAGGATCGGGTTGCCGTACGCCGAGTGGTGGCGGAACGGATCCTCCTCGGTGCCACCGCCGCCCACCTCGTAGATCCGCCAGTCGTGCTCGCCCGCCTTGCGCACCGCGAACCACGGGTGGCGCGCGATGCCGTCGAGCGGGTGGCCCAGCGTTCCGGTCAGCAGCGCGACGGTCGTGACGTCGTTCGCCGGCATGTCGAGCGACTGCCGCGCGACGATGCAGCCACCGGCCGCCGCCACCGCGACCGCGATCGCACCGACGCCAGACCCGCGCGCGCGAAACCTCATCTCCATGGGCACGCTAACGCACGACAAACGAAAACGGCCGGGGTTGCCGGCCGTCTTCTCTTCACATCGCGCGGTGCGAGCACCGCGGGTGCGACGTGCGCGGCGCGGGCCGCGCGGTGTTGCTACTGCGCGCTCGGCTTGAGCTTGTCGAGCTTGCCGCGGAACTTGTCGCCCAGCGTGGCGCCACCCGCGTTCGGCGAGTTGAAGCCCTGCGCCTCGGCGAGCTCCTTGCTGCGGTTCGCCGCCTTGATCGACAGGCCGATCTTGCGCTCCGCACCGTCGGCGTGGAGCACCTGGACCTTGACCTGCTGACCCGGGGTGAGGACCGTGCGCGGATCCTCGACGTGCTCGTCGCTGATCTCGCTGACGTGCACGAGGCCTTCAACGCCCTTCTCGAGCTCGACGAACGCGCCGAAGTCGAGGACCTTGAGGACCTTGCCCTCGACGATCTTGCCGGCCGGGTACTCGTACGGGATCTTGTCCCACGGGTCCGCGACCAGCTGCTTGATGCCGAGGCTGATCTTCGGCTTGTCGCCGTCGCCGGTGTCGATGTTGAGGAGGACGGCCTCGACTTCATCGCCCTTCTGGTAGAGCTCGCTCGGGTGCTTCACGCGCTGGGTCCAGCTCATGTCGCTGATGTGGACCAGGCCGTCGATGCCCTCTTCGATTTCGACGAAGATGCCGAAGTCCGCGATGTTGCGGACGTGGCCCTTGACCACCGTACCCGGCGGGTACTTCTCGGTGAGCTGCTCGTACGGGTTCGGCTCGAGCTGCTTCATGCCGAGCGAGATGCGGTTCTGCTTGACGTCGACGTCGAGCACGACCGCCTCGACCATGTCGCCCACGGCGACCATCTTCGACGGGTGCTTCACGCGGCGCGTCCACGACATCTCGGAGATGTGGACGAGACCCTCGATGCCTTCCTCGAGCTCGATGAAGGCGCCGTAGTCCTTGAGCGAGACGACCTTGCCGCGCACGACGGTGCCCGGCACGTACTTCTCGGCGGCGCGCGACCACGGGTCTTCCGTGATCTGCTTGAGGCCGAGCGAGACGCGCTCGGTGTCGGCGTTGAACTTCAACACCTTCACGCGGACGTGGTCGCCGACCTGGAACAGCTCGGACGGGTGGTTGACCCGGCCCCAGCTCATGTCGGTGATGTGGAGCAGACCGTCGATACCGCCGAGGTCGATGAACGCACCGTACTCGGTGAGGTTCTTGACGATGCCCTCGACGATCTGGCCTTCCTTGAGGCGCTCGAGCGTCGACTCCTTGAGGGCGGCGCGCTCCTTCTCGAGCAGCACGCGGCGCGACAGCACGATGTTGCCGCGCTTCTTGTTGAACTTGATGACCTTGAACTTGAAGCTCTGGTTCAGGAACGCATCGAGGTTCCGCACCGGCCGCAGGTCGACCTGCGAGCCCGGGAGGAACGCCTTCACGCCGCCGCGGATCGTGACCGAGAGGCCACCCTTCACGCGCATCGTGATGATGCCTTCGATCAGCTCGTCCCGCTCACACGCGGCGCTGATCTCGTCCCACACCTTGAAACGGTCCGCCTTCTCCTTGGAGAGGACGACCATTCCCATGTCGTTCTCGCGCGACTCGAGGAGGACATCGACGACGTCGCCCGGCTTCACGCCGATGCTGCCGTCCGCGGTCCGGAACTCCTCGAGGGGCACCTGGCCCTCGCTCTTGTAGCCGACATCGACGATCGCGTAATCCTTACCGACTGCGATCACCGTGCCGCGGAGGATTTCACCCTCCTTCACGTTCTCTTGGCCGAAGCTCTCGGCGAGCATCGCCGCGAAGTCTTCGTCGCCTTGGCCCTCTTGGGTCACCATGTTCAAGCAGATCTCCTACAGACGCTGAAGCTTGAATTTGACCGCAGAACGGCCTCTTCAGCAGGCCGTGGTTGGTACCCTCCAGGCCCTGAAATGTCAACCGCGACGATGAGATCCGCGCCGTTTGACGAGGTCGGGAGCTAGCCCCTCGCGCGGGTCTCGACGAGCCCTGCGAGGTTTTCCACAACCTGTTCGATGGTTTGCGTCGAGCTGTCGACCAGGACCGCATCGTCTGCGGGCTTCATGGGGGCGACGTCGCGGCTCGCATCCCGCTGGTCCCGCTCCCGGATCTCGCGCAGGGTCTTCTCGTAGTCCGCGCCGGCGCCGAGCTCGGCGACCCGGCGGCGCGCGCGCTCCTCTTCGGTCGCGGTCAGGAAGAACTTCGCCTGCGCGTGCGGGAACACGACGGTGCCGGTATCGCGGCCCTCGACCACGACGCCGCCGCCCTCGCCGAGCCGCCGCTGCAGATCGAGCAGCGCCGCGCGCACCGGCGGATGCGCCGACACCTGCGACGCGCCCTGGCTGTTCTCCGGCGTGCGGATCGCGGCCGAGACATCCTCACCCGCGACGAACACGTGGTTCTTGTCGCCGACGAAGTCGAATGCGATGTCGAGGTCTCTGGCGATCTCGGCGCACGCGTTCGCATCGGTCCACGCGATGCCGCGCCGGTGCGCCACGAGCGCGACCGCGCGATAGATCGCCCCCGTATCGAGCAGGCGATAGCCGAGCCGCCGCGCGAGCAGCTTCGCGACCGTGGACTTGCCGGCGCCCGCGGGCCCATCGATCGTCACGACGATTCGACGCATGGCCTGGGCTCATATCACGATGTAGATTCGATGGGTGGCGGAGGTAACCACCGAGCGACGCTGGCGGACGTTTGCGGACGTCGTCGCGTTCGCGCTCGGCACCAACGTCTGGATCTCGATCGTCATCCTGCCGGCGGCGTTCGTGCACGCGATCCACGGCACGGGGCACGTGCTGTCGATCCTGCTGCCGTTCGCGGTGCTGATGCTCGGGCTCGCGCGGCGCAGCGAGGCGATCCTGCTCGGTCTGTTCCCGGCGGCCGTGCTCGTGCCGGTCTCGCTGCAGCCGGCGCTCGCGTCGAGCCACGTCTACGGGCCGGTCCGGTTCACGCTGTGCGCGCTCGGCGTCGTCGCCTACTTGTTCGGCGTGTCGTTCTTCACGTCGTTCCACGAGCCGCCGGCCCCGCGCAGCGTGCGGCCGCTCTCCTCCGCGCAGGCCGGCACTGCCGAGCGCTGGCAGCGCCGCGAGCGCATGTACTGGATGCTGACCGCGATGTCGCTCGTCATCCCGACGGTGCTCATCGCGTGGGTCAACTTCGATCGCGGCATCGCGCGGTTCGTCGGCGACATGTACCCGGGCCGCGTCGCGCTGATGACGACCGCGCTGACCGCCGGCGCGATCGTGCTGTGGCTCTTCATCTATCACTACGCGTTCCTCGGCGTGCTGCGGCCGCACCGCACCGGCGATCGCGACCTCGTGACGGCGCTGGCGCAGGCGCGCGCCGACGCGAAGGCCGGCAAGCCGCGCGGCCGCTTCTACCTGTCCGTCGCGCTCGCGCTCGTCGCGATGTGCCTGTTGATCCTGCTGCGCCACCTCTAGGAGACCCCATGGTGCGTCGTCACTTCTTCGAGATCCTCGCGCTCCTCCTGATCGGTGGCAGCTTGTTCTTCTTCAAGGAGACGCTCGACTACCTCGCGCGCCGCGATTACGTCGCCGCGCTGCTCGTGATGGTGATCGGCGTCGCCGTGATCTCGGTCGGCAAGGAGATGGCGCGGCTCGCGCTCGTCCAGCGGGATTGATGCGGAAGCTCCTGTTGATCGCGGCGGCGTGCGGAGGCGGCGGTGGCAAGCAGGCGCCGCCCGCGCCGATCGGCCCGCCGGCCCCGCTCGTCGCGACGGGCTCGGGCTCGGACGACGTCGTCGTGGCGACCGTCAATGGCCGCCCGGTGTGGGGCTCGTGCGTGCGCGTGCAACGCTCGCTCGACGACTGTGTCGCGTTCGAGCTGATGGCGCAGGAAGCGGAGAAGCGCGGGCTCGCGAAGGATGACGACGTGCGCCTCGCAACGCGCACCGCGCTGGTCAGCCGGTTCGTCGCCGACGCCTACGAGGACGCGATGAACAAGCCGAGCGATTTCGGCGGCGCGTGGGAGAAGCAGGTCGCGCCGTTCATCTATCGCGTCGATCACGACGAGGTGCGCGCGTCGCACTACGTGCGCGTGCAGGATCAGGCGCTCGCCGAGCAGATCGCGGCGGAGGCCGCGAAGCAGACCGGCTGGACGGCGCCGATGCTCGACGAGCTCGCGGCGCGCCTCGCCGGCGGCGCCAAGCTCGACAAGGCGGACGTCAGCTTCAAGCTGCCGGAGCAGCTCGTCGAGCCGTACCGCAAGGCGCTGTTCGCGCTGCCCGAGGTCGGCCGCACGTCGCCCGCGACGAAGACGCCATGGGGCTGGGACGTCGTGCTGTACACGGACGTGCTGCCGGCGCGCCATCCGTCGCAAGAAGAGATCGTGAAGGAGCTGCTGCCGCCTCTGAAGGAGCGCTACTTCTCGGTGTGGGTGCACCAGATCGAGGTCGCGCTCGGCGTGAAGGTCGAGGAGAACCCGAGGCTGCTCGAGGACCTGCCGGAATGACGCCGTTCGGGCACATCCTGCAGCGCGCCGTCGAGGCGACGCCGAACGCGATCGGCGGCGCGTTCGCCGATGCCGACGGCGAGATGGTCGACAGCTTCTGCAAGATCGACGCGCACGAGTGGGCCGTGCTGACCGCGCACTACGGCGTCGTGCTCTCGCAGCTCGTCGCCGCGTTCGGCACGTGGCACTTCGGCGGGCCCGAGTACTTCATCGCGCTGCACAAGGATGTCGACGTCGTCGTGCACGCCGTCGAGGGCGGATACTACGCGCTGCTCGCCGCGCGCTCGCCCGCGAACGTCGGCATCGCGCTCGATCGCGTGCGCTCGGCAGCCGCGCTGCTGCGCAAGGAGATGGCGTGAGGAAGGCGCTGCTCCTGTTGATGCTCGTCTGTCTCGTGCGCACGGCGCGCGCCGACATCCCCGACTACGATCCGAACAGCCAGCAGTGGAACGGCATGGCGAGCTTCGTCGGGCTCGCCGAGGGCATCGGGTACTCGGTCACGCCCGTCGCCGAGCTCGAGTGGGACAAGCTCGACGATCACGACATCCTGTTCCTCGTCTATCCCCTGCAGCGCGTCGATCCGGCGCGCATCGGCCGGTTCGTGCAGGCCGGCGGCAATGTCGTGATCGCCGACGACTTCGGCGACAGCAAGGACGCGATGGCCGCGCTCGGTCTCTTGCGCGCCGACGTCGCGGGCCCCCGTGCCTCCGCGTACTACGCGAACCAGTCGTTCGCGCCGATCGCGACCGCGCGCGGCAGCCACCCGATCGCCCGCGAGGTCAACGCGAACAAGGAACACGGCGTCGTCACGAACCACCCGGCCGCGCTCGAGCAGGTGCAGGGTGCCGACGTGGTCGTCGGCTTCGAGGACAGCGCAGTGGTCGCGGCCGGCGAGCGCGGCACGGGCCGGTTCGTCGCCGTGAGCGACCCGTCGATCTTCATCAACCGGATGCTGCAGTTCGGCGGCAACGTCCAGCTGACGAGCAACATCCTCGACTGGCTGTCGCGCGGGCATCAGTCGCGTCACATCGTGCTGCTGCGCGGAGACACGTCGATGTTCGGCGACCCGAAGCCGTTCATCTATGACCCGCGCGGCGGCGAGGTCGGCCGGACGGTCGCCGGCCTCAACACGTGGCTCGGCGCCGCCGAGGAGTGGCTGCTGACGCCGGCCGCGATGAAGGCGCTCGCGGCGGCCCTCGCGGCCGTGCTGCTCGCGCTCGCGCTCGGGGCCCTGCCCGTGCGGCGTGGGCCGCGCATCGACGGCGCGTGGCTGCGCTTCGGCCGCCCGGCGCGGCGCGACGAGCCGCACGCGCTGATCGCCGGCGCCGAGCGCGGCGGCGGCTCGCTGATGGTGCTCGCGTGCATCCTGCGCGATCAGGTGCAAGGTCTGCTCGCCGATGCGATCGGCGGCTCGCCCGAGCCGCTCTACACGCTCCCGGAAGCCGAGCTGACGGCGCGGGTCGCCTCGGCGCGCGGCGCGACCGCGAGCGCGGCGCTCGCCCGCGTCTACAAGCGGCTGCGCGCGCTGCCGAGCCGCGGTCAGGCCGCCGCGCCCTGGAGCACCGGTCACCTCCCGCGTCGCGAATTCGATGCGCTATACCGGGATGTCGGCGAGCTGTGTCGTACTCTCGGATCGCCGCTACCTGAAGAAGCCTAGATGCAAGCCGCCCTGACCCACGACAAGCTCTCCCGCGTCAACCAGCTCGCGCGAGCGATCACCGACGAGGTCGGCAAGGCATTCATCGGCTCGCCGGCGATCACCGAGTCGCTGCTGACGGCGCTGCTCGCACGCGGTCACGTGCTGATCGAGGGCTACCCCGGCGTCGCGAAGACGACGCTGGTCAAGGCGTTCTCGCAGACGCTCGGCTGTCACTACCGCCGCATCCAGTTCACGCCGGATCTCCTCCCGAGCGACATCACCGGCACCTACATCCTCGACATGCGCACGAACACGTTCGTGCTGCGCGAGGGCCCGGTCTTCACGAACGTGCTGCTCGGCGACGAGATCAACCGCGCCCCCGCCAAGACGCAGTCCGCACTGCTCGAGGCGATGCAGGAGCAGCAGGTCACGATCGAAGGCGAGACGCGGCCCCTGAGCGAGCCGTTCATCGTGCTCGCGACGCAGAACCCGATCGAGCAGGAAGGCACGTACCCGCTGCCCGAGGCGCAGGTCGACCGCTTCCTGATCAAGCTGCGCATGGGCTACCCGGTCGCCGCCGACGAGAAGCGCATGCTCGGCACCTACGACCGCCCACCGCCGCCGGTGCGCGCCGTCGTCGGCCCGCAGGAAGTGCTCGAGATGCAGGCGCTCGCGCAGGAAGTGTTCGTCGCCGAGGAGCTGCTCGACTACGTGCTCGCGCTCGTCGCGTTCACGCGCAACCACGCGCGCGTTTATCTCGGCGCCTCGCCGCGCGCCGCGCTCGCGCTCGTGCACGCCTCGAAGGGGCTCGCGCTGCTGCGCGGCCGCGACTACGTCCTGCCCGATGACATCCGCCACCTCGCTCCGTTGGTGCTCGGCCACCGCATCCTGATGACGCCCGAAGCCGAGCTCGAAGGCGCGGCCGGCGCGGCCGTCGTCGGCGAGGCGCTCGACAAGGTCGGCTACAAGATGCCGAAGCGGCAATGATCCCTCGCCTCGCCGCCCGCGGAAAGCTGGTGCTGGCGACGGCGCTGCTGTTCCTCGTCGTCGGCGCGCTGCACGGAGCGCCGCCGCTGGTCGCGCTCGCGGGGTCGATCCTCTCGGTGCTGCTCGCGCTCTACATGATGTTCTACCCGACCGCGATCTTGCTCCGGCGCAAGAAGATCGAGCTGTCGTGGTGGGTGCCGCCCGGCGATCAACCCGGCGGCGCGCTCGCGGTCGATCGGCCGTTCCAGCTCCACCTCGCGTTCCGCAACCACGGCTCGCGCCGCCTGCGGATCCTCTCGACGAACATCCTCGCCGCCTCGGGCCTCGGCATCGACGACCGCCCGTCCGCGACGGTCTCGCGCGGCCAGCAGGTCGAGGTGACGGCCACCGTGCGCGCGCTCGCCGCCGGCTACCACGTGCTCCACGGCGCCGCGCTGACATTCGGCGACGCGCTCGGCCTGTTCGACATCGAGGCGTTCTTTCCGAACCCGATCGCGATCAAGGTGTTTCCGCGCAGCATCGGGCTGCGCCCCCAGGCCGTGCGCGCGGTCGGCGGCGCGCTCCACGAGCAGGTCGGCCTCCACCGCGTGCGCCGGCGCGGCCTCTCCGGCGAGCTGCGCGAGCTGCGCGAGCACTCGCACGGCGACCCGTTCAAGTTCATCGCGTGGAAGGCGACCGCGCGCCGCCAGCAGCTCATGGTCCGAGATCTCGAGAACGAGATCGTGACGACGCACATGGTGATGGTCGACGTCGGCGCGGGCATGCGCCAGGGCCCCTTGGGCCGCTCGCCACTCGACTGGGCGTGCGACTCGACGTCCGCGCTCGCGCGCGCCGCGATCGGCAACGGCGATCGCATCGGCATGATCGCGTGGGACACGCGCCCGATCGCCGAGCTCGGCGCGGATACCGGCCACCATCACTACCTGCAGATCGTCGACCGCCTGCTCGATACGCGGAACATCGTCGATGCCGACCTCACCGACGTCACGGCCGGCGAGCTCGTCGCGCTCGTGGCGCGCTACCTCGCGCACCAGGAGGCGATCGACGTCCGCATCAAGATCGCGCCGCCGCTCGACGACCCGCGCTGGACGCAGATCCAGGCCGGCCCCGACGGCCAGCTCTACGACGTCGCCGCCACCGGCCGCCTCTGCAAGCGCCTCATCGACATCATGCTCGGCAAGGACGACAAGAAGAAGCCGAAGCTTCCGCCGATCGTCGAGGAGGATCCGCAGCTCGGCCCGCTACGCCTGTTCGCGCGCCTCCGCGGCATCGAGCTGCCCTACCGCGCGACCTGGGAGCACGGCCGGCGCGCCGCCGGCTTCGCGACCGCCGTCGAGCACGCGTCGGCGACCGCGCGCCCCGATGTCGTCGTCATCGTCTCCGACCTCGCCGGCCTCGCCGAGGATGAAGCCCGCACGCGCCGCGCGATCGCACGCCTCCGCCGCTCCGCCGGCCAGGTCATCGCGCTCGTCCCCGCCCCGGCCGCCTTCCTGCCGGCCGCGAGCACCGGGCACGCGCAGCGCGTGCGCGACCTGATGATCCGCGACCAGCGCGCGATGATCGAGCCTGGCCGCCGCCTGCTGCAGCGCCACGGCATCACGGTGCTCGAAGGCTCCCCGGCCGTCCCGCTCGACCGGCTGCTCTCGCGTGGTCGCCGCTCCGCCGCCTGAGCGCTCGGCCCGCACGGTGGACGCCCGCAGCCGCCGCCGCACCCGGTCGGCTCCTTGACTACATGGGCCTTGCGGCCTGTCGCGACGCGCCCTTCGCGCGCTCGGCCAGCGCTCAGCGCGCCAGCTCGGGGTTCTCGACGACGGTCAGCGTGTACTGGTGCGCCGTCGTGTGGCCCTGCGCCTTCTTGGTCACGGAGCCGATCGCGAGCGCCGTCATCAGCACCGCGCCCGCGATGAACATCGCGTCCTTCCAGCGATCGCGGCCGTGGCGAATCTTGATCGTGTCCTTCAGGTTGCTCATCTCAGTGCCTCCTCAGGTCGAAGGAACGCCCACAATAAAAATTACCGAATCCCGCAGTAGGAGTCACGAAATTCATCCGAAATGTCGTGATGGAGATCGATCTTCCGTCGAGAACTACGCGGATCTACGCAGCAGCACACGATGTGCGACACCGCATCAGCAGTAGTCACACAGCCACACGCAAACGCGATCTTCGTCGTCTCGACCCAGCAGTAGGCGCGCTGGTTAACCCATAGATGCGCGGCCTCGCGCACCGGTTGACGCTCGCGATCGAAAAATCGCGCGCGCCGGTTTTGCTACGTATTCGCGGTGCTCCCGCGATCCGAATCGCGCTCGCCCGCGCCGCCCGCCCCTTCACGCGCCTCTGCCTCGAGGCGCTCCTCCGCGTCGAGCCGATCCGCGAGTCGATCGATATCGCCGCGGAGAGCCGCGCCGCAGCGCGGACACACGCCTGCACCCTCGGGCACGATCGTCGCGCACGCCGAGCAGCGCGGCACGCGCATGCGTCGCCCGATGACGTGCCCACCGCTCGCGCCGCCGAACACGAGCCACGGCGCGACGCCGCGCGCCGCGATCAGCGCGAAGCCCACACCGACGACCGCACCCGCGATCACGCCCACGCCACCGCGGTTCGTGCGCCAGCGAAACGCGACCCGTCGCTCCTCGGCCCGTTCGTCGCGCACGACCGTCGCCGCGTCGACATCCGCGAACGCGACCGCCGCCGCGCGCGTCCGCGAGCTCGCGACCACGTTCGCGACCAGCCCACCCGCGACGGCCGTCGAGCCGTAGCCGCCCGCATCCGCGCCGCGCGCGCTCGCGGAGGTAAGCCCGAGTCGCTCGACGAGCATGCTGCCGCGGCCGCGCAGCGCGCCGATCCACGCGGACACCTCGTCGTTCTGCGGCCGGCGCAAGCCCTTCGGCGCCTCGGCGGTCTCGCCGAGCACCTCGGCACGCACGACGGCCTGCACGGCCACCGCATACGCGAGCACCGACATCGGCACGGCGCCCGCGCGCAGCACGTCGTGCTCGAGCGCCTCGTACGCGCCGTTGAACTTGCCGGCGCGGCTGTACTCCTGGAACGCCGCGTTCGCGGCGAGCACGCCGAGCCCGAGATAGACGGTCGCGATCGAGCCGCGCTCCGCATCGCCGACATCGATCTCGATCGCCGGCGGCTCCGCGCTGCGATACGGATCGGCCTTCACCGGCCGGTGCAGCGCCGCGAACAGCGCGCCGACCTCGTGCGCCGCGGTCCCCGCCACATCATCCGCGCCGACGTACCCGAGCACGAACGTCGCGACGCCGCCGCGCAGCTCCGCCGCCTCGATCCGCGTGGCCGGCATGCGCTCGGTGACCGGCTTTCCCGCGCGCCGATCGTCGATGCGCACCTCGCGCACGCCGCACGGCTCGAGCTCCGCATGCCACGCGAGGCGGCGCAGCAGCACCTGCACGCCCGCCGGCGTCGTTGCCCACGGGTCGGGGAACGCCGCCGCGCCCGGTGCGACGGCAGGCCGCAAGAACCGCTCTGCTCCGGCGCGCGCGATGAAGTCCGCGAGCAGCGCGAGCACGTGCTCGCGAGTGCCTGCATCCGGCGCGCTCGGCTCGGCCATCGGTGCAGCGTAGCACCCGGTCAGACGCGGCGGAGCGGCTCGATCAGACGCG
>CAYUNM010000048.1:51101-52463 GCA_964446175.1 uncultured Kofleriaceae bacterium | reverse complement strand
TCAGACGCGGCGGAGCGGCTCGATCAGACGCGCGGAGCGGTCCGATCAGACGCGGCGGAGCGGCTCGATCTCGGCGGCGACCGTCGCGACGAGGTCGTGCAGGATGTCCTGCGCGCGTGCGTGCTCGAGCCAGGTCGTCGCGTGCGCGATCCGGTTCGTGCGCGCGCACAGCCGCGCCAGCGCCGTCGCCGCCGCCGCGCGCGTGAGCCGGGCGCGGGACGCCTTGAACGCGTGGACGAGCATGGGCTCGGCGGCCGCGAGCTCGTTGTTCCAGAGCAGGATGCAGCCGTGCGTCGCGAGGTACGGCGGGTTGCGCGGCCCGGCGGCCAGCGCTGCCTCCGAGAACGCCTTCGCGTCGGCCCGGTCGGCGGCATTGCCGCGGAGGTACAGCTGCCACGCATAGAGGTGGTTCGCGATCGCCCGCAGCGGCGCCGAGAGCACGCGGCCGCGGAGCGCGTCCGCGGCGTCGAACGCGTCCGGGGCGTTCATCGCGGTGAGCGCGTTCGCGCGCGCGACGTGAAGGACATCGGCCTCGGGGTAGCGCTCGAGGCCGCGCTGACACGCCGCGAGCGACTCGTCGAACGCACCGCGCTCGGCCGCCAGGTCCGCGTCGAGCGCATGACCGAGGGCGAGGCGCGTCCGGTAGAGATCCGGCTGCGCCCCCGACGGCGGCGTGGCGCTGAGCAGCGTCCGGAACACGGCGACCGTCAGCATGACGAGCAGGATGATCGCGAACAGGGTGAAGACCGCATCGGGCGCGGGGCGCGCCGCGAGCGCGGCGCGCAGCTCGCGGGACGGCGCCGGGTCAACGAGCCGCAGCAGGACGAGCGGCGCGGCGACCGCGAGCAGACCGCCCAGCGTCGAGACGGCGGTCCGGAAGCGCTGGCCGCGCTCGCGCGTCGTCACGAGCGCGGAGACGATGTCGCCGGGGAGCGCGCACCACCTGAACGTGAACGCGATGCGCGTGCGCGCGTACAGCACCGGCCCGAAGCCGAGCTGCGCCCACACGATGCGGTCGCGGACGAGGCGCGCGCCGACCAGCTGGCCGCCGAGCTGGAGCGCGAAGACGGCGTGCCCGACGAGCAGCGCGAGCGCGCTGTTCACGAGGCGCCACTCGAGGGCCGGGTAGCCCGCATCGTACCGGGCGTCGCCCCACAGCCACGGGATCGCGAGCAGCATCACGAACAGGAAGGCCTGGTTGGGGTGCCGCCGCCGCGTCTCCGTCGCCATCGAGCCGACTCTGCCGCAGCTCTGCCGCCGATTCACGCACTTTCGCGCGAGGGTCAGGCGACCGCGGGCGCGTGCGGCCGGCGCGTCAAGCGACCGCGGGCGCGTGCGGCCGGCGCGTCAGGCGACCGCGGG
>CAYUNM010000048.1:0-51001 GCA_964446175.1 uncultured Kofleriaceae bacterium | reverse complement strand
ACGCCCGGCTCCTGCATCGTGACGCCGTAGAGCGTGTCGGCCGCTTCCATCGTGCGCTTGTTGTGCGTGATCACGATGAACTGCGAGCGGTCCGTCATCTCGCGGACGATCTCGTTGTAGCGGTCGACGTTGGCCTCGTCGAGCGGGGCGTCGACCTCGTCGAGGATGCAGAACGGCGACGGCTTGATGAGGAAGATCGAGAAGACGAGCGCGACGGCGGTGAGGGCCTTTTCGCCGCCCGAGAGCTGCTCGACCGTCGAGTTCTTCTTGCCCGGCGGCTGCGCCATGATCTCGACGCCCGCTTCGAGCAGGTCGACGTTGTCGCCGCCCGACAGCGAGAGGTAGGCCTGGCCGCCGCGGAACAGGCGCGGGTACACCTGCTTGAACGTGTTGTTGACGGCGGTGAACGTGTCCTTGAACAGCTTGCGCGACGTCTTGTTGATCTTGTCGATCGCGCGCTGCAGCTGATCGACGGCGCGCTCGAGGTCGATCTTCTGGGCGGACAGGAACTCGAAGCGCTGCGAGACCTCGGCGAACTCCTCGATCGCGGTGAGGTTGATGTCGGAGCCCATGCGCTCGAGGAGGTCTTTCAGCTCGGTCAGGCGAGCTTCGTCCGTCTCGGTGACGTGCGGGCGCTGGTGATAGTCGTAGAGGATCGACGTGACGTCGGTCTGGTAGCGCTCGTACGTCGCGTCTTCGACGTTGCCGCGATGCATGGCGATCTGACCCGCGCGCAGCTCGAGCTGGCCGAGCTCGGTCGCGAGCTTGTCGGCGGTGGAGCGCAGCTCGCGCGCGGCGAGCTCGACCTCGGTGAGCGCGCTGAGGCGCGCGTCGTAGGCGGAGCGGCCGGTGTCGAGGTCGGCGAGCTGGGTCTCGCGCTGCGTGCGGATGTCGGCGAGCTCGGCGGCGAGCGTGTCGCAGCCGCTGCGGAGCGTGAGCGCGCGGGT
This sequence comes from uncultured Kofleriaceae bacterium, assembly GCA_964446175.1. Lineage (GTDB taxonomy): Bacteria > Myxococcota_A > Polyangia > Haliangiales > Haliangiaceae > JABFXX01. The sequence goes on along the minus strand of CAYUNM010000048.1, from coordinate 50,054 downwards.
CGTCGCGTCCTCGATCTCGTGGGCGAGGCGCGCGGTGCGGGTGGCGAGCTCGGCGTCGGTGGTCTGGAGGCGAAGTGTCGCGGCCTCGGCGGCGGCGCGCTTCTCGCCGAGCTGGGCGGCGCGGATGCGGGCCTCGGTCAGCGCGGCCTGGAGGTCCTCGAGGTTCTCGCGGAACGTCGAGACGGCGGCGAGGTGGTCGAGCTGGATGCGCTCGAGCTCGGCCATGCGATCGATCGCGTGCTGCTTGCGGTCGCGCGCGGTGGTCTCGTCGGTCTCGATCGCGCGGAGGCGATTCTCGAGCTCGAGCTGCTCGTTGCCGAGCTGGCCGAGACGGTCGCGGTGGCGCTCGAGCTCGGTGCGGACGCGCGACTCGTCCTTCTCGTGGCCCATGATGGCGATGTCGCCCTCGTGGACCTGCGTGCGGAGGCCTTCGAGGGCCTTCTGGACTTGCTTGAGCTCGGTCTTCGCGGTGACGAGGCGAGCCATCGCCTCGGAGAGGTCGTGCTCGAGCTTGCCGACGATCTCCTCGAGGTCGCGGATCTCGCGCTTCTGGGCGAGCACGCCCGCGCCCTGCGCCTCGCGCGAGCCACCGGCGACGACGCCGTCCTCGTCGACGAGATCGCCGTCGAGCGTGACGAGGCGATCCTTCACGCCGCGCGCGTGGAGCTCGAGCGCGCGCTCCAGCTGATCGACGACGACGGTGCGGCCGAGCAGCCGCTTGCCGACGCCCTCGTAGCCATCCGCGAACGACACCATGTCGGCCATGCGGCCGAGCACGCCCTCGCCGGCGACCGGGGCCGCGAGCGACGCGGAGACGAGCTCCGTGCGGTCCTCGACCTCGATCTTGCCGCGCGGCGCGTCGTCCCACGCGGGCGAGATCCACGACGACGCCCCGCCCTCGCCTTCGAAGCGCGTCGCGCCGGACTCGCTTGCCGAGGACTCGGCGCCGGGCGCCGCGTCGTCGAAGCCGGTCGACGTGTAGCTCGCGGCGCCGGATTCGTCGAGCCGCACCGGCGAAGACGCGGCCGTGGACACGGCGTGCGCGGCCGACTTCGTCTCGATCGGCACGAACGCCGACCGGCCGCCCCCGCCCGCCTTGAGGAAGCCGATCGCCTGGAGCCCGACCTCGGGCTCGCTGACGAGCACGCCGCCGAGGCGGTCGCCGAGCGCGGCTTCGACCGCGACCTCGAGCTGCTCGGGCGCGCGCACGACATCCGCGACGACGCCGCGGATCGCATCGGGCGCGATATCGCTCGCGCCCTGCATCACGGCGCGGGTGCCGCGCTGGAAGCCTTCGTAGCGCTCCTGGATCTCGAGCAGCGAGGTCAGGCGCGAGCGCCGGCGGTGCAGCTCGGTGCGCAGCGTCTCGACCTCGGCCTCGCCGCGCTGCACCTCGTCCGCGAGCAGCTCCTGGCGCGAGGAGAAGTGCTCCTTCTGGCTGCCGAGGTCGAGCTTGGTCTGGCGGAGCGTGGCGAGCGCCTCGTTGACCTTCTTGCCCTCGCGCTCGAGCTCCTTGGCGCGATCGCGATACTGCTCCGTCTCCGTCATCACGCGCTCGAACCGGCGCTGCGCCTCGTCCTTGCGGCGCGACAGCGCCTCGAGCTGCGTGTCCGACGTCGCGATCTCGGTGCGGCACGAGCCGAGCTCGGCACGGGCCTCGTCGAGCTGGCCCTGCACGTTGACGAGCTGCTGGCGCGCCTCGCTGGCCGCCGCTTCGCGCGCGGCGACCTCGGCCGACTCGCGATCGACCTCCGACGCGAGTCCCGACAGCTCGGTCTCGCGCGCCGTCAGCTCGGCCTGGCCGCGCTCGCGCTGCGCCGCGATCTCGTCGATCTCCTGGCGTGCGGTCGCGATGCGCGTATCGAGCTCGTCGGCCTCGCGGCGCTCGAAGCCGATCTTGCTCTCGCCGAGCCGGATCTTGTTCTCCAGCTCGTAGAGGTGCTCCTGCACGGTGATGAGCCGGCGCTCCTCGACGGCGAGCTCGCCACGCTCCGCGACGACGTGCGCATCCTTCACCGTCCACGCGGCGCGCGCGTCATCGAGGCCGGTGCGCACTTCCTCGAGCCGCGTCGACACGAGCTTGCCCTCGGCCGCCAGCTCGAGCCAGCGGTGCGTGGCCTTCCACAGCTCGATGTCCTTCAGCTCGGACTTGTACTTGCGGTAGCGCTCGGCCTTCTGGGCCTGGCGGCGCAGCGTGCCCATGCGCTTGTCGAGCTCGCTGACGATATCGCTGACGCGCATCAGGTTCTGGCGCGTCTGATCGAGCTTCTTCTCGGCCGCCTTCTTCTTCGCCTTGAACTTCGTGATGCCCGCGGCCTCCTCGATGATCAGGCGGCGGTCCTGCGGGCGCGAGCTGACGATCTGGCCGATGCGGCCCTGCTCGATGATCGCGTACGCCTTCGTGCCGACGCCGGTGCCGAGGAAGAAGTCCGTGATGTCGCGCAGGCGGCACGGCGTCTTGTTGATGAAGTACTGGCTCGTGCCGTCGCGGTAGAGCCGGCGCGTGATCGTGACCTCGGTGTAGCGCGCGAAGTCGAACGCGGGCGGCTCGTCGCCCAGTACCTTCGCGACCTCGTCCTGCGGCGTGGGAATCGGGTTGCCCTCGGCATCCGTCCACACGCCCTGCGCGCCCGGCACGTGCGGCGGCGCGGCCTCGGCGGTCTGCGCGGCCTCCGCCGGCGGCGGCGCCTCGCCTTCCTCGGGCGAGATGCCGTCGAGCGCGCGCTCGGTCTCGGCCTCGTCGGAGTGACGGGCCATCTCGAGCGTCTCGTGCGAGAAGCCGACGTCGTCGAACGTCAGCGACACCTCGGCCATCGGCGCGGGACCGCGCGACTCCGAGCCCGCGAAGATCACGTCCTCCATCGCCTTGCCGCGCAGGTGCTTGGCGCTCTGCTCGCCCATGCACCAGCGAATCGCGTCGACGATGTTGGACTTGCCGCACCCGTTTGGCCCGACCACGCCGGTGATCGACTCACCGATGTTGACGACCGCACGATCGCAGAACGACTTGAAGCCGATGATTTCGACCCGCTTGATGCGCATCCGCGTGCGACCTTGCCAAACCCCTATGACATTCACGTGCTATCACCTTCTGCGTGCGCTGGGCACTGGCCCTTCTGCTCGCGTCGGCGGTCGCATCCGCGGCCCCGGTCGTCGAGATCCGTGCCAAGACGCAGCTGTCGGTCGGCCACGTCCGGCTGAGGGACGATCATGTCGTCGAAGTGACCGGAACGCTGGTCGACAAGCTGACCGGCGACGGCATCCCCGGCCAGAAGGTCTACATCACGGTCGCGGGCACGCAGACCTGGGCGACGACCGAGATGGACGGCTCGTTTCGCGCGCAAGTCCAGGGCGAGCCGGGCTCGCAGCAGGTCACGCTGCAGTTCCACGGCGGCGCGAACGCGCGCATCGAGCCGGCCGACACGCTGACGATCACGACCGACCCGGCGCGCTCGCAGGTCGAGCTCTCGATCATCAAGATCAACGACACCGACAAGGGGCCGATGCTCCGCGTCAACGGCATCACGGAGGACGGGCCCGTCGCGGTGCCGCTCCAGCTCGACGTCGCGAGCCCCGGCAAGGACGACTGGAAGGCCGCGTTCCAGACGACGAGCAGCACCGACTTCGTGCTCGGCCGCGACAAGGTCGGCGGCCCCGGCATGCACCGCCTGCGCGCGACGTTCGCCGGCGACGACACGCGCCAGAAGGCCACCGCCGAGTCGACGATCGAGTGGACGAGCTCGACGCAGACGACGATCAGCCTCTCGAGCCACCGCATCGCGTACGAGGACGCCGTGGCGGTCGCGGGCAAGGTCGTCGACGAGGACGGCAAGCCGGTCGCGCGCGCCGCCGTCACGCTGCTCTCCGGCGACCGCCGGCTCGCGCAGGGCGCGACGAACGACGACGGCACCTATCACTTCAAGGTCGAGGCGCAGATCATCGCGGGCACGCAGACGCCGGGGGGCGAGACGGCGAGCGGCGACCGCCAGTTCGGGCTGCAGGTCCAGGCGGACCCGGGCCAGACCTACGTGCGCCCGAGCAAGTCGCCCCCGGAGGTCGTCGCGATCAAGGCGCCGCAGCCGGTGCCGGTCAGCTACACGATCGCGGCGTTCCTCGCGACCGTGCTCGCCGCCGGCGCGTTCTTCGCCGCCCGCACGAAGCCGTGGCGCCGCCTGCGCCGGCCGGCCGCCCCCGCCGACCAGGTCAACGCGCAGGACGAGGCCGACGCGCCGCAGACCGGTGGGCTCGTCGTCGCGAAGCCCGGCCTCCTGCCGACGCTGCGCCGCCCCAACGACGACACGTTCAGCGGCGTCGTCCGCGAGACCGTGCGCGGCCGGCCGATCGAGGGCGCGGTCGTGCGCGTCGGCGACCTCGAGGTCACGACCGGCGCCGACGGCGGCTTCCAGATCGAGCACCTGCCGATCGGCGAGCTGCGCGCCGAGGTCTCGGCGGCCGGCCACGTCAGCGAGGGCTTCGCGGTGACGATTCCGCATCGCGGCGAGCTGCGCGGTGTCCGCGTCGATCTCGTGCCGGTGCGCGAGCGCGTGTTCCAGCTCTACCGGCGGGCCGCCGAGCCGATCCTTCCGGAGTCCCGGCTGTGGGGTATCTGGTCGCCGCGGCAGATCGTCGATCACGTGCGCAGCAAGCGGCCGTCGCCCGCGCTCGCCGACCTGACGGACTTCGTCGAGGAGGTCTACTTCTCGCCGCGCGTCGCCGAGCAGGTCGTGCTGCCCGAGGCGAACGAGCGCGTCGACCGCGCGATCCAGGAACGCGCGCGTCGCTAGATGCTATAAGCGCGTCGATGCAGACAGAGGTGATCGAGCTCGCGATCGCGCTGGTCGTCCTGGCGCTGATCATGGTCGTGCTGCGGCGCGCCTCGCTGAAGAGCCAGCACAAGGCACCCGCCACGGCCAAGGAGCGCCTCGAGGAGCAGCCCAAGGCCCCCGAGAAGCCCGTCGTCGAGGAGGCCCCCGTCCAGGTCGACGCGGAGGCGGCGGCCGCCTACAAGGCCGGCCTCGCGAAGACGCGCGGCGGCTTCGTCGCGCGGATGGGCAAGCTGTTCTCGAAGAAGCAGATCGACGCGGCGACCGTCGACGAGCTCGAAGAGGTGCTGTTCACGGCCGACATCGGTCCGCGCGCCGCCGACCGCATCTTCCAGGCGGTCAAGTCGAACATGTCGAAGACGGAGCTCGAGGACTCCGGCAAGATCTGGGCGCAGATCAAGAAGACGTCGCGCGAGATCCTCAGCGTCGACGCGCCGCCCGTCGACATGGCGAAGAAGCCGTTCGTGCTGCTCGTGCTCGGCGTCAACGGCGTCGGCAAGACGACGACGATCGGCAAGCTCGCCTCGCTGTGGAAGGCGCAGGGCAAGAAGATCCTGCTGGCCGCCGGCGATACGTTCCGCGCCGCCGCGACCGAGCAGCTCGAGGAGTGGGCGAAGCGCGCCGAGGTCGACATCGTCAAGGGCAAGCCGCAGGGCGACCCGTCGAGCGTCATCTTTGACGCGATCAAGAAGGGCGCCGACGACGGCTACGACATCGTCATCTGCGACACCGCCGGCCGCCTGCACTCGAACGCCGGCCTGATGGACGAGCTCAAGAAGGTCCGCCGCGTCGCCGACAAGGCGCTAAGCGGCGCGCCCCACGAGACGTGGATGGTGCTCGATGCGACCACCGGCCAGAACGCGATCGCGCAGGCGAAGACGTTCAAGGCGGACATGGAGATCACCGGAATCGTGCTCACGAAGCTCGACGGATCCTCGAAGGGCGGCGTGGTCCTCGGGATCTGCGACGAGCTGAAGGTTCCGGTTCGCTACGTCGGCCTCGGCGAGAAGATCGGTGATCTGAGGCCCTTCGACCCGGGCGCGTTCGTCGAGGAGCTCTTCGAGGACCCGCAACGCACCGCAGCTTAGCGTGTCCATGTCAGACCCAAACCTAGGTGAATAGCTTGAGGTTGGGAAAAAGCACATGTTATGAAGCCCCTACGAATGCGGACCATCGGGTATCGGTCTAGAGGTCTACTCGTCGTCGCGCTGGGGCTCCTCGCGAGTACCTCGATCGCGGCCCCCAAAAAAGGTGGCAAAGGTGGCGGCACCACGAGTGCACCGAAAGGTGGCACCAGTGGTGGCGGCTCGACGAGCGGCGGCGACGCCGGCGGCGAGATCGAGATGGACAGCGACTCCGGTGCGAAGGCCGGCGGTGGCGGAGCTGGCAGCGCGGCCGGTGGCGGCGCGGGCGGCGGCTCGGCCGTCGACTCCGGCGAGATCGAGATGGACGACCAGGCGAACAAGCCGGGCGACCTCTCGGCCGACCTCGCCGCGAGCGATCAGCAGAACGCGGTCGTGAAGACCGGCCCGGTCAAGAAGACGCCGCTGTCCTGGAAGGACATCGTCGTCGTCGTCCGCAAGCCGTTCCTCAAGGTCGGCCGCACCGAGCTGATGCCGATGGTCGGCGTCACGATGAACGACAACATGATTCGCCACGAGTCGGTCGGCGGCGAGTTCAACTACTGGCTGACGGACGCCCTCGCGGTCGGCGTCGAGGGCCAGTACCTGGTCCACAACTTCAACGAGCCGTACGACCTCGTCGCTCGTCAGGCGCGCCGGCTGCCGACGCTCAACCAGTACAACTGGGAGACGGCGCTCGACTTCCACTACGTGCCGGTCTACGGAAAGTTCGCGATCTTCGACAAGAAGCTGATCACGTGGGAGGCGTTCTTCACCGCGGGTATCGGCGTCGGTCAGTCCGAGGTCGTGCCGCGCGACACGAAGTACCCCGGCTTCACGAACTTCCTCATCGAGCCGAACGTCGGTGCGTCGATGCGCTTCTTCCTCGCGAAGTGGCTCACGGTGAACATCGGCATCCGCGACTACATCTTCGTCGACAAGTTCGAGCCCACGGATCGCGTGATGTATCCGACCGCGTCGCTCGCGCAGGACCACGCGGACAGCTCGCTCATCAACAACATCATGTTCCAGGCGGGTCTCAGCTTCTGGCTGCCGACCTCGTTCGAGTACACGACCTTCCGCTGAGGCCCAGGCAACCCATGAAGAAGCACATCCTCTTCGCCGCCCTCCTCGGCCTCTCGCTGGTCGGTACCGCGAACGCGGACGACCAAAATGGGAAGTCGACAACGCCCGGTGGCCGCCGTCTCAACGGTCTCCACAACGACTACGCGGTTCGCCACCGGCGCCTGCTGCTGCGCAACCGCTTCGAGTTCACGCCGCTCTTCGAGTCGACGATCAATGCTGACTTCCAGCACACGATCGGCGGAGGCGTGAAGCTCGAGTACCACATGAGCGACATGCTCTCGATCGGCGTGATCGGCGTGTACGGCACGTCGCTCCACACCGGCCTCGTCGACAAGCTCATCAACGGCCCGGCCGCGCTGCCGACGATGCCTGACATGCGTCAGCCGAGCCAGGAGCAGTTCCTCGATCACCTCAACGACATGCCGATCCACGGTGCGGCGTACGTCAGCCTCACGCCGTGGTACGGCAAGCTCGCCGCGTTCTCGAGCGCGTACGTCGCGTTCGACTTCTACTTCCAGGGCGGCGTCTCGTTCGCGAGCCTGACCGGTAACTGTCCGGCGACCGTGTGCTCGGATACGGCGCCCGGTCAGCCGCGCCCGAACCCGATGCCGGGCGGCGAGAACCTCCCGCCGGACAACGACCCGAACAACGACCCGCCGCTCAACACGGGCGGTCGCGTTGGCCTCTACCTCGCGGGCGGCCTCCACGTGTTCCTGAACGACTTCCTCGCGCTCGACCTCTCGGTCCGCGACTATGCGTTCAGCGACAACCCGTCGGGCGCCGACTACAACGCCGACCGCTTCGTGGGCATGAACAAGAAGACGGGCGAGGACGACAACCGCTTCCTCCACCACCTGTTCTTCGGCGCCGGCGTCGCCATCATGTTCCCGACGACGATCAAGCGCACGCCCTGAACCGGCCGGCGACCGGACATCGGTCGCCACCTCGGGTGCCGCCCTGCCAACGAAATTGGCGGGGCATTTTTGTAAGTACGCGAAGATCCTGTACGCTGGAGTGGATCGCCGCTTGCTGCGTTCCTGCCTGGATCCATGCGTCTTCGGCTTCTCCTCCTGATCGGCTTCGCGGGGTGCATCACCCCGTCGATCCCGATCCCGCCGCCGGATCCGGCCGAGATGACGTTCCACCTGACGACGACCGGCAACGCCTCGAGCGCCGTCTTCACGTACCCGCCCCACGACGCCTACAAGGGCTCGACCGCCTACATCCTCGATCAGCACACGGGTCAGGGCGTGTTCCAGGTCGCGAACACCGACGGCAGCATCGGCCCGACGCTGCCGCTACCCGCGTCGCTGGGCGACCAGGTCGTCGTCACGATCCAGAACACCGAGCAGACGGTCTCGGCGTGCGTGATCCTCCAGGAGGGCACGCAGAACCCGAACGCCTACTGCCAGTAGGCGCATAGGCGGGGCCTGCGCGACGGTTGCCGCCGTCGAGCGAGACCACGCGGTGGCGCCCCCAGGCGCTCGCCGTGCGTCAGTAACCAGTGACGACGGGCCACGCGACGAGCGTCGGGTGCACCGTCTCGATCGAACCCTGGCGCTCGATCACGAGCGTGGGCTGGGCGCCGGGATGGCTGCCGTAGATGCGCTCCTGCAGATCGTTCGCGCTGCGGACCGGAGCGCCGTCGATTGACACGACGTGATCGCCCGCGCGCAGCTCGATCGACTCGGCCGGCGTGCCCGGCAGGACGGAGTCGATCTCGGCGACGCCGTCGTGGAAGACGTAGCGGATGCCGAGGAAGCCGTGGTCGGGGTGGTAATTGCCTGCAGGCTCGATGTTGATCTGCTCGACCCGGTACGGGCACGAGCGCACGCTCATCGAATCGGCGACCTGCATGGCCATCAGCGTCGTCGCGAGCGCTAGCCCGGAGGCGACACCGGCCATCGTGCATACGACGGCGACGGTTCCGAGCCCACGACTACGCTCGTTGGGGAGCAGGGCCTCGCGGCGGAGGACGGGAGAACGTTCGGGCTCGGGCGGCGTATCGACAGACATCTCGATTCCCTCGCTTTCGGTCTCAGTTTCCGGTCTCTACTTCCCAGTTTACTCGTCGACGTTTGGATTGCCATCGAGAAGTGCGTGCGAAAACCCGTGATACCGTCCGGAGCACGTTGGCTTCGTCGCGGCGCAGACGCCGGTGGCTTCTCGTCATCGGCATTGCCGTGCTGCTCGTCCTGGGCGCCGGGTTTGCGTACCTGCGCGTCCAGCTCGAAGGCCCCGACCTCGGCGACAAGCTCGCGACTCTGCTCAACAAGCGCATGCGCGGACGGATCGAGATCGAGTCGATCGAGTGGCCGGCGTCTGCGCTGAAGACCGTGGTGACCGGCGGCTGGGTGCCCGTGACGGTCCGGGGCGTGAAGGTGTGGGACGATTGCGCACTCTCCGCGGGGATCGGTCCTGGGGACCCGGACGAGGTGCGCGTCGGCGATCCCAACGAAGACTGTACGCCCGATGACAAGCCGGATCGGGATCCGAAGAGCAAGCGCAAGCCGCGCAAGCTGCTGATCAAGAGCGACCTGATCACGGCCGAGCTCGACATCCACGCTGCGCTGTTCGGTCGTCATGACCTCGTGTTCAGACACGTGACCGTGCACGGTGGCGAAGCGTTGCTCGAGCAGACGCGCGAGCCGTATCCGCTGCACGCGTACGACCGCACGATCGTGTCGATCGTCACCGCGTTCTATCCGCGCCTCAAGGCGGGCTTTCACGCGGGCATCTACGCGCAGGCGCCGCCGCCGATCTTCGACCTGCGCGACATCCACATCGAGCACCTGAACCTCACCGCGAACCTCGCGCCGTACAGCGTGAAGGACGACATCGTCGGGTACGGGATGACCGCGCGCGTCGAGGACGTGAACGTCTCGCCCGATCCGGCGCTGATGGATTCGTTCCTGCACATGAACGGCACCGACCCGCTGGTCGCGAAGTTCTACGTGCGCCTCGCGCTCAAGGGCGGTCGCACGCACATCCGCATCCTCGACGAGGGCCCGCGTAGCTCGTTCCGCGTGCTCGGCGACAACGGCATCGGCAACGACTGGGCGAAGGGCCGCAAGGCGTACTACGAGCTCGAGCTGTCGGAGATCGCGCTGCAGCGGCTCGCGCAGCTGCCGACGGAGTGGGCCAAGCGCGACTTCGTCGCGAACACGCTGTCGCTCGCGGTCACCGCGCACACGCTGCCGTGCACCGCGAACCCCAAGCCCGAGGAAGGCGCGGACGTGCGCATCACCGGCGAGCTGCTCGACTACTGGGACCGCCCGTACGACGGCGCGTGGAACCTCGACCTCGCCGTGAAGAACCTCGGGCCGACGCTGCGCACCTGCATCAAGTCGACGATGGGCGGCGACAACCTCGACGGCACGATCGCGCTGCGCGGCCCGTTCGTCGCGCTCCCGCGCGTCGAGCTGAACCTCCACAACCTCGACTACGACATCCCGCTGTCGAAGAACGAGGAGCCGGTGCGGCTGACGCTCGCCGAGGTGCACGGCGGCATCGATCTCGTCAACGACGAGGGCTACATCGAGAAGACGAAGGCGCTCGTCCAGGGCGGCAAGGAGCCCGGCGAGGTGATGGTCTCGGCGACGTTCGGTCTCAAGCCGCTCAACGCGACCGCCGACATCGACATCACGAACCCGATCGACGTCGGGCGCTTCCTGCCGCCGAAGGTCGCGTCGAGCGCGGGACGCTTCCTGTCGGGCAAATTGTCGGTCGGCGGCGACGTCGAGGCGGGCTTCGAGCTCAAGGACTTCGATCTCGCGTTGGGGCTGACGCCGAAGGACCGCGAGATCCGCGTCTCGAAGGGGCGCGTGTTCGCGCAGAACGAGTTCGAGCAGATCCAGTTCCAGAAGATCCACTTCGATGCGGGGCGCACGCACGCCGTGATCGACGGCGCGATCGAGTACATCCACGACGAGTTCGTCTACAAGAACCTGCGCATCGACGGCGACGCGCCCGACCTCGCGATGTGGCTGCAGCGCTTCGGCCTGCCCGCGTTCGCGCAGTCGCTGAGCTCGGGCGGCGGCACGATCATCCTCAACGGCCCGGTCACGAACCCGACGATCAATGCACGCGCGACGCTCGCGGGCGTGCCCTGTCTCGACAAGCTCAAGATCGACGACTCGACGTTTCACGACGGCATCCTCGACGTGAGGTTCTCGTCGGCGGGGCTCGGCGGCTCGCTCAAGGGCAGCGGGCGCATCGAGCTCGGCGGGCCCGTGCCGGTGATCCAGAAGCTCGTGCTCGACGGGCAGAACCTCGAGGCCGGCAAGCTGTGCGGGCTGTCGGGCACGGCGAAGGGCACGCTCGAGAACGTGCAGATCGAGATCGGGCGCACGCCGATCATCAAGACGCGCACCGCGCAGGAGTGGCTGCCGTTCGTCAAGGCGCACATCAACGCGCCGAAGCTCGCCGTCGGCAGCGAGACGTACTCGAACGTGCAGCTCTGCGTGAACCACGCCGGCGACGACAAGCTGTGCCGCCCGTGGGCCGGCCGCCTCGACTACGACGACCTCTCCGAGTGCGAGGACGCGAAGAAGCGCGGCGGGTTCTGTCTCGTGGCGGCCGCGACGCGCGATGCGGGCGGCAAGCTCGCCGCGACGATCGCCGACGTGCCGCGCTCGACGGCCCCGAAGCACTCGTTCGACGAGCACCTCGGCGGCACGGTCGCGATCGACGACGTCCCGATCTCGGCGCTCGGCCTCGGCAAGGACGCCGGCGGCCTGATCTCGGCGACGCTGCACCTGTCGGGCAAGATGAGCGCGCCGCAGGCCGAGGGGCAGATCGACGTGCTGCGCGCGTGGGCGTTCGGCGGGTTCATCGGAGACGTGCACCCGGTCGTGTCGCCGGTGATGATCGGCAAGTCGCCGGGCATCCAGATCACCGGCGACGCGCTCGCCGGCCAGCTCGGCCTCTCGGCGACGATCGGCACGCAGGCGCCCTACCCCGTCGACATCGCGCTCTCCGGCCGCCGCGTCGAGGTCGATCAGTTCGTCGATCTGTCGAAGAAGCTCGGGCTGCAGGAGGCGGCGCAGGCGTGGGCGTCGGGCACGGTCACCGTGCACACCGAGCTCGCGAACGACAAGGCGAAGCCCGAGGCGTGGGTCGAGATCACCGAGCTCGAGAGCATCCTCGACCATCGCAGCCGCGACGGCCGGCTCACGCCGCTGCGGTTCTCGCTCGTGCCGCCCGCGCAGGGCCGCTACGCGATGTCGCTGCACGTCACGAAGGACACCGTCGAGCTCGCGTGCCGCAATGCCTCGGCGCCGAACGGCCGCGAGCCCTGCCCCGCGCAGCTCGATACGCCCGCCGGGCGCGTCTCGATCGAAGGCCAGGCGAGCGCCGCCGGCATGGCGCTCAGTGCGCACGGCACGCTCGCGCTCGGCCGCCTCGCACCGCTGCTCGAAGGCCAGGTCGAGTCGATCGACGGCTCGCTGCTGCTCACCGGCCGCATCGGCGGCACGTTCGCCAAGCCGACGTACGAGGTCGCACTCGACATCGACAAGATCGTGCAGCTGCGCCTGCCCGGCGGCGACTCGGTGCTACAGGTCGCGCCCGGCGGCCAGATCAAGCTCGCGAACAGCGCGATCGGCTTCAACGGCATCACGCTCAACGTCAAGGACGAGCGGCGCGACGAGCGCGGCGAGCTCCACGTCGCGGGCACGATCGGGCTCGAAGGCCTCACGCCGGCACGCTGGGGCGTGCTGATCGACGGCCAGATCACCGGCAAGATGCTGCAGGCGATCGCGCCAAATGCGGTCTCGCAGGCGAGCGGCCTCGCCACCATCGACGACGCGCTGTCGCTCTCCGGCAACGGCCCGCTGCCGCTGATCCGCGGCACGATCAGCTTCGCGCCGGTCGCCACCGACAAGGGGCCGACCTCGCCGATCGCGTTCATCCCGCGCGGCGTGCGGCGCGAGCTGTCGCTCTCGAAGGGCTCGCTCGACATCGACACGTCCAGCGATGGAAACCACCGCACCTATACGATCAACGTCGACGAGGAGCCGCTGACCGTCGTCATCGACGGCGAGGGCCGCGTCGACAACGTGCGCGTCGATGCGCGGTTCCGCGACGGCGTGCCGGAGTACGCGCACATCGCGCTCGACGCCGACGCGATCCCGTTCCGCATCCCCGGCGCGCTCGATCTCGTGCTCGCGGCGCGCGGCGTCGATCTCGTGCTGTCGCCCGATACCCACGCGTGGCAGGCGACCGGCAACGTCGCGATCGTCTCCGGCGAGTACTCGCGCAACTTCGACCTCGCGGAGGCGCTCAAGCCGCAGCCGCCGAAGGCCGCGCCCGCGAAGCCGTTCTGGGACGAGTACCCGTCGATCGGCAACGCCGATCTCAACCTGACGCTCGAGGTCCGCCGGTTCGCGGTGAAGAACAACCTGACGCCGGGCGACGGCATCGAGCTCGAGGGCCCGCACATCCAGATCACGGGCTCGCCGCGCGATCCGCGCCTCGCGGGCACGATCCGCGTCCAGCGCGGCGGCTTCAAGTTCCCCGGCACGCGCGCCGCGTTCACGAAGACGACCGGCACGATCGACTTCAACGAGAACGAGCGCGCGAGCAACCCGACGCTCGCGATCACGTCGGAGGCGACCGACTACCTCGACCTCTCGGGACAGCAGCACACGATCACGCTGACGATCACCGGCACGCTCGAGAACCTCAGCTGGGACCTCCACACGAACACCGGCCTCGACAAGTCGCAGACGATCGCGCTGATCTTCCTCGGCCGGAACCCCGAGCAGCTGCGCCGCTCGCTCGGCGATCAGTCGCTCGGCTCCGCGCCGACGATCCAGCAGACCTCGACGAACCCCTCGACGGGCTTCGCGGATCAGATCGTCAAGGACCTCGCCGGCGACTGGGTCTCGTCGCTGTTCGGCGACTCGCTGACGCACCTCACCGGCCTCGACGTGCTGCGCTTCGAGATCGGCTTCGGCACCGTCGGGGTGCACGCCGAGAAGAAGGCGACCGAGAACATCCGCCTGCTGGGCGATGCCGAGCAGACGATCCGCGGCCAGACGCTCAACCTGCGCGGCGAGATCAAGACGAACCTGCACCCGCTCCCGAGCGCGACCGAGGATCGGTTCAGCGTGCAGACCGGCTACCTGGTGAAGAACTACTATGACCCGGCCGAGCAGGACATCTCCGACCTCTCGGGCAAGATCGTGTACCGGCTGTTCATTCCATGAGGGCAAGCCGAGCGCAGCGAGGACTTGCTCCGAGGAGCGCGTGGCTCGTCGTGGCGGTCGTCGGGTGGTGCGTCACGGCGCACGCGCAGGGCGACGTGCTCCAGCCGCTGCAAGCGAACACCGCGACCTGTACCTCCGTCGATACCTCGCCCGGCGCCTCGCTCGAGCCCCCCGCGACATCGAGCGAGCCCGGCATGCCGATCCCGTGGACCGAGTTCGCCGTCGAGGGCGAGCTGACCGAGCCCGCCGCGACCGTGCACGCGCTGTTCGAGCCGACGCTGCAGCAGTTCCGCACGTCGCTCACGCAGAAGACGTTCACCGACCTCGCGGCGATGACCGCGAAGTACGGCTACCAGCTCGTCGCCCATCGCTTCGACGGCACCAAGCTCGTGCTCCACGTCGCGCCGCTTCCGATCGTGCGCAAGGTCCGCATCGACGTGCACCAGGGCTGGCTCGAGAAACCCCTCGACGACGAGATCCGGCGCCGCATGTTGTTTCGCACCGGCTCGCCGCTGCCGTGGGAGCCGTTCCGCCGCGACTGCGCGATGCTCGAGGAGGCCGGCCGCCTCGAGGACTACCTGCACGACGAGGGCTACTTCGACGCGACCGCACGCGTCGTGCCCGCGCTCGACAAGAACGGCACGACGCTGCTCGTCGACGTCAACCTCAACAAGGACTACGAGCTCGGCAACATCAAGATCGTGCCGGGCCCGAACCAGCTCGCGATCCCCGACGCCGAGATCCGCGCGGGGTTCGTGCACTACAACTGCGTCGCCGGTGACTACGGCTGCTGGCTCGGCCGCGCGCGGTTCTCGCGCTCGAAGTACCAGGCCGACCTCGCGAAGCTCAAGGAGCTGTTCCAGAAGCGCGGCTATCCGTCGGTGCGCATCCAGTCGTCCGACATCCGTACGTCGTTCGACCGGCGCACGCATCGCGTGAACGTCACGCTCGTGATCGATCAGCGCCGCCACATCGACGTCCAGTTCGTCGGCATCGACAACGAGGTGATCAAGGACGAGCAGCTGCGCGATCACCTGACGTTCGGGCTCGCGAGCTCGGCCGACGACGTCGAGGCGAACAACTCGGCGCGCGCGATCCAGGACTACCTGCAGCAACGCGGCTACTTCGACGCGCGCGTGACCTGGATCCGCGACCGCTTCGACATCTTCGACAAGATCACGTTCCGCGTCGAGCCGGGCAAGCACCGCGACGTCACCAGCGTGCAGTTCGCCGGCAACCAGGCGCTCCCGACGGCCGAGCTGATCGGCATCGTCAGCGTCAAGGCGATCAACTTCGCGAGCGACCTGCTCGGCACGCAGACCAACGCGACGTCGGGCCAGCTCTCGGCAGACATCGATCGGCTCGTCGAGGCCTACCGCCGCGCGGGCTATCGCGAGCCGCGGATCACGGTCAGCGCGTCGCCGGCGGCCGCGGGCCTCGACGATCCGGCGATGACGGCCGCGCTGCTCGCGCTCGACGCGAACGGCGGCACCCAGCTGTACGTCCGCTACACGATCGACGAGGGGCAACCGACGATGCTGCAGCGGATCGAGCTCGTCCACGGCGACAAGGGCAAGCAGCTCGATCCGGCGCTGTGCGCGGCGATGATGGGCGAGCTCGCGCGCGAGCTGTCGCTGAGCAT
This sequence comes from uncultured Kofleriaceae bacterium, assembly GCA_964446175.1. Taxonomy (GTDB): domain Bacteria; phylum Myxococcota_A; class Polyangia; order Haliangiales; family Haliangiaceae; genus JABFXX01. The sequence continues at coordinate 34,171 of CAYUNM010000048.1, read as the reverse complement.
CCGCGCGTCCGGCTGCACCGCCGAGATCGGCGTGCCGTATCGCGAGGACGACGTCCTGGTGACGCGCGACCAGCTGCGCGACTTCCTGTACAAGCAGGGCCGGCCGCGCGCCGTCGTCGACTTCACGCCCGTGCCGATCGCGGATCACCAGGTCGCGGCTCGCTACGCGGTGCGCGGGCTCGACGAGCTCAAGATCGGCCGCATCATCATCCGCGGCAACTTCAAGACGAGCGAGAGCGTGATCCGCAGCGAGCTCGGTCAGGCGAGCCCGCGGTTCGCGGAGGGCGCGCCGCTGACGGCGGACAGCCTGGCCGATGCCGCGCGAAGGCTCCGGAACACCGCGCTGTTCAACGCGGTCAACATCGAGCTGCCCGACCTGCAGACCGATAGCCCGGTCGTCAACGCGCTCGTCCGCGTCGAGGAGCGCTACGACTACAAGGCGCAGGTCGAGGTCGGCACGGGCTACTCGAGCTACACGGGCGCGTTCGTCAGCCTGACGCCGACGCTCGCCAACATCGGCGGCCAGGGCGTCGCGCTGACGCTCGCGCTCACCTACGGCTCGAAGCTGCAGGACTACGAGGCGACGCTGCGCATCCCGCCCTGGCTGTTTCCCGCGCACTTCTTCACGACGGACATCACCGCCCGCTACCTCGAGCAGGACACGCCGCGCTTCGGCCTGTTGACCACCGAGGGCTTCTCGACGGCGTTCACGCACGTCGTGTCGCGGCCGCGCACGCCGAAGCAGGAGCCCGACACCAAGACGTACGGCATTCGCTACGACTTCCGCTTGCGCAGCCGCAACGTCGATGCACTGCGGCCGATCGGCGCCGACATGGACGACAGCCAGGTCGCGGTGTCGACGACGACGTCGCTGATCGGCCTCGTCGGCGTGTGGGACCACCGGCTCGACCGCAACGGGCAGCTCTCGCCGCTCTCGCCCGAGGATGGCTTCCGGCTCGAGGGATCGGTGTCGTACGCCGAGACCGCGCTGCTCGGCCAGGACGAGTTCGTCAAGCTCAGCGCGGCCGCCTCGAAGTTCTTCGCGATCGGCCGCAACCTCACGCTCCGCGGCGACTTCCGGTACGACCAGGGCATCCCGCTCGGCGGCGCCGCCCTGCTCCCCGAGGTCGAGCGGTTCTTCGCCGGCGGCGACACGACCGTGCGCGGCTACGAGGACGACCGGCTGCGCACCGAGATCATCCAGGTCGGAGTGCCGCCGGTCGCGGGGCTCTCGCAGATCCGCATCATCCCGGCCGGCGGCAACATCCGCACGCTCGCCTCGATCGACGCCCAGTTGCGCCTCTACAAGATCCTCGCCGGCGCGGCCTTCAGCGACGCGGGCCTCATCACGAACCAGTGGGGCACGGTGACGGTGGATGACATTCGGCCGAGCGTGGGCACCGGCCTGCGCGTCCTGACCCCGTTTGGCATCCTGGCGGTCGAGTACGCCGTGCCGCTGCGGCCGCACCTGGGCGACGACCCCCGCGGAAGACTGCACTTCTACTTTGCTGCCAGGGCCCAGTTTTGATACAAGCGGCGACCTATGGGACGCGGAGATAATCGCCGTACGTGGAAGATGCGCCGCAAGAAGCGCCAGACCAAGCTCAAGGCGCGGACGAAGCGCAAGATCGACTCTGCGAAGGCGGCCAAGAAGCCGGCCGCTCCGGCGAAGAAGAAGTAAGCTTCGGGCGTGACGCCCGAACAAACACGCTGCGTGATGACGCAGATCGTGATGCCGATGCACACCAACGGTGTGGCCGGCGTCATGTTCGGCGGGATCATGATGCAGTGGATCGATGTATGCGCGGGCGTCGCAGCGATGCGGCACGCGCATGGCGGCGTCCTCACGGCGTCGATCGACCGCCTCGACTTCATGTCGCCGGTGCGCGTCGGCGAGACCGTCGTGCTGCAGGCGCAGGTCAACTACACGTCGAAGACCTCGATGGAGGTCGGCTGCCGGGTCGAGACCGAGGACATGCGCACCGGGATCCGCCGCTACGTCACGAAGGCGTACTTGACGTTCGTCGCGGTCGACGAGAAGGGCCGCCCGCGTCCGATCGAGCCGATCGCGCTCGTCAGCGAGGACGACGTGCGGCGCCATACCGACGCGCAGCGCCGGCGCGCCGAGCGGCTCAAGGCCGCCGGGAGGCAGGCATGAAGCTCGATCGAAGCAACTGGCAGCGGCTGATGGTCAGCGGCGGCGACCGCGTGCGCTTTCTCCAGGGCCTGACGACGATCAACGTCGAGAAGCTTGGCGACGGCGAGCACGCGTGGGGCGCGATCTTGAACCCGAAGGGCCGCGTGCTCAGCGTGATCGCGCTCGCGCGGTTCGGCGAGACGCTCGGCGTGCTCACGGAGGCGTCGCTCGGCGACAAGACGCGCGCGCTGCTCGAGAAGTACGCCGTGATGGACGACGTGACGTTCGAGCTCGCCGAAGGCCCGGTCCACCAGGTGATCGAGGCGCCGGATGACTTCTGGCGCGCGAAGCTCGAGCACGGCGCCGGCGACGTCGCGGAGACCGATCCGGCGGCCGAGCGCCTGCGCATCCGCGCGGGCTTCCTGCGCTACGGCGCCGACATCGACGAGGATCACTTCCCGTTCGAGACGCCGCTCGCGCGGTTCCTCGACTACGGCAAGGGCTGCTACGTCGGCCAGGAGCCGGTGTTCCGCGTGCACGCCCAGGGCAACGCGGCGCGCGCGCTGCGCGGGTTCGTCGTGCAGGGCGAGGTCGCCCCCGGCGCGGTGATCAAGCACCCGGCGAAGGACAACGCCGGCACGGTGACGTCCGCGGTGGCGGCGGGCGACGGGACCACGCTCGCGCTCGGCTACCTGCACCGCACGGCCTGGGAAGGCACGAGCGTCGAGATCGCGGGCCACGCGGCCACGGTCCACGAACTGCCATGGTGAAGGCTGCGCTCGCGCTGCTGGCGCTCGCGGGCTGCGACTACATCACGAGCAGCTTCGTCACGAACGACTTCTCCGGCGACGAGTTCCCCGTCGCCGTCGAGACGACCAGCGGCGGCGTCGTGCTCGGCGTGCAGCCGACCGGCGGCTCGATCCACACGGCCGTGCTCGACGTGATGTCGCCGCTGACCGTGATCGATCCGGGCACGACCGCGAGCCCGACGATCTCGTTCCCCGGGTTGAACGTCATGGGCCTCGATCCGGCGACCGGCCTCGTCGACAAGCCGCGCGCGCGGTTCGCCGATGCGCAGGTCGTCCGCGTGCATCCGTGCGTCGACGACACGTGCTCGATCGGCAGCGAGGCGTCGCCGCGCCCGATCGACGCGATCCTCGGCATGGACTCGTTTGCGAGCGATGCGCTGCGCCTCGATGTCGGCGCGAGCCAGCTGTTCATCCTGCCCGACGTCGCCGGTGACAACTCGAACCGCGGGCTGTCGTGCGACGCCGTGCTGCCCTCGCCGTTCCGCGGCGGCGGGACACTCCTGGTCGGCGGCACCGAGGTCGGCTTCGCGAACTTCCGCGTCGCGATCGACACGTGCCTCGCGTTCGATCCCGACCAGGCGATCGCGCAGGACAAGCGCGGCGCGAACGTGCTGCTCGTGCTCTCCACCGCGCTCGGGATGTCGATCCTCGACGAGACGGCGTACGCGCGCTACCGCAACATCGTCACGACGGCGCCGGATGTCTCGGCGCTGCCCGATGGCAGCGTGCGCCTGCCCTCCGGGCTGGTCACCGGCAAGCTGACGCAGGTGTCGAGCCTCGCGCTCGTCGGCAACTCCGCAACGCCGCGCGCGCCGTGCCGCCAGGTCTACGCGCACCACCTGCTGACGGCCGGCGACTGCACGGTCGGCGAGGACTGCCCGTGCCCGGTCGGCGGCCCGACGTTCTGCCAGGTGCCCGCGATCATCGAGCTGACGCCGGCGACGCCGATCGACGTGCTCGTCGTACCCGACGACGAACCGACGCTGCAGGCCCTGCGCGCCGAGCTGCGCCCCGATCGCCCCGAGGTCGACGGCATCCTCGGCACGCAGGCACTCACCGCGCTCGAGCTCGATCTCGACTACCAGCACAACCGCGCGCTCGGCCGCTGCACCGACGTCTCGCAGTGCGCGGCGCGCCCCGAGCTGTCCGCCGAGAGCCGCCGCACGAGCATCCTCGATTGCCTCGCGCTGCCGCCCGGGCCCATCAGTCGTTAGGGATGTGCGCGACGACCTGATCGGGCGTGCCGCGCTCGACGATCGCGCCCTTCTCGAACCGGATCACGTGGTCGGCGAGCTGCTTGACCTCGCCGAGCGAGTGCGTGACGTGGACGATCGGCACGCGCAGCTCGCCCGATAGCTCGCGGATCAGCGCCGTCAGCTGCGCGCGCAGGTCGCGATCGAGCGCGGAGAACGGCTCGTCGAGCAGCACGAGCTTCGGCGACCGTGCGAGCGCGCGTGCGATCGCGACGCGCTGGGCCTCGCCGCCGGAGATCGTCCGCGGCTTGCGCCGCGCGAGGTGCTTCACGCCGACGCGCTCGAGCAGCTTCAGCGCGCGCTCGGTGCGCTCGGCGCGGGGGACGTCGTGCATGCCGTACTCGACGTTGTGCAGCGCGCTCATGTGCGGGAACAGCGCGAGGCCCTGGAACACGTACGACTGGCGGCGCTGGTGCACGGGGACGTCGATGCCCTTGTCGCGATCGAGCCAGACTTCATCGCCGACCGCGACGCGCCCGCGATCCGGAGTGGCGAGCCCGGCGAGCGTCGCGAGGAGCGTCGACTTGCCCGAGCCCGACGGCCCGATGATGCACGTGATGCCTGGCGGGCACGCGCCCTTCGCGACGAGCTTGAACTCGCCACGGACGACCTCGATGTCGAACGCGAGCTCAGACACGTGCGTGGTAGTAGCGCCGGGTGACGCGGTTGGTGACGTAGAGGATCACGACGCCGACGAGCGTCGTCACGATCGCCATCGTACGCGCGGCGCTCTCGTGGTTCGCGACGAGCTGGTCGTAGACGAAGATCGAGGCCGGGCTCGTCGTGTCGAGCCACAGGCCCTCGATGCGCGCGCCCGCGACCATCTGGGTCATGCCGTAGTCGCCGAGCGCCCGCGCGAACGCGAGCATCGCGCCCGCGATGAGCCCCGGCGCGGCGAGCGGCAGCGTGATCGTCAGCAGCACGCGCGCCGGCGAGGCGCCGAGCGTGCGCGCGGCCGACACCAGGTTCGGCTCGATCGAATCGAGGCCGACGCGCACCGAGCGCACGACGAGCGGCAGCGAGCCGACCGTCGCCGCGACGACCGCGCCCGAGAACGTGAAGATGATCGTGTGGCCCGTGAGCGCGTGCCACGCGCGCCCGACGACGCTGTCGGGGCCGAGCGCGACGAGCAGGTAGTAGCCGAGCACGGTGGGCGGCAGCACGAGCGGCGCCGAGATCAGCGCATCGACGACGTCGGGCACCGGCAGCTTCGGCCAGCGCAGCAGCAGCGCGAGGCTGGTGCCGACGACCAGCGACACGAGCATCGCGATCGTCGCGATCTCGAGCGAGAGCCAGAGCGGCGCCCAGGTCATGGCGGCAGGCGAACGACGAACACCGCTCCGAGCTCGCCGCGCTGCTCGACGTGGATCGAGCCGCCGTGCGCCTCGACCGCGAGCTTGCAGAAGTACAGGCCGAGGCCGCGGTTCTGCCGCGCCGAGGCGCGACGTCGCTCGACCTGGAAGTAACGCCCGAAGATCTCCTCGCGCTCCGGCTCGGGCACGGGCGGGCCGCTGTTGCCGATCGCGATCTCGACACCGGCCTCGTCGCGCTTCGCCGTGATCGAGCAGCGACCGCCGCGCGGCGCGTACCGCGTGGCGTTGTCGAGCAGGTTCTCGATCACGCGGCCGAACAGATCGCGATCGATGTTCAGGACGAGCTCGGGATCCGCATCGACGTCGAGGCGCAGCTGGCGAACCTCGAAGTGCGCGCGGTTGCCGGCGCGCGCGCGCTCGACCAGCTCGCCGAGCTTCACCGGCGCGAGGTCGGCGTGCAGGATGCCGTCCTCGAGCTCGTCGACATCGAGGATCGTCGAGACGAGGCTGAGCGCCTTGCCGACGAGCACGTCGACATCGTCGAGATACGACTTCACCGTGCCGGTCTGCTCGCCGAGCTCCTCGCGCAGCAGCTGCAGGTAGCCCTGCACGGCCGAGAGCGGGCTACGCAGGTCGTGCACGACGAGCGCCGCCAGCACCCGCTTCTTCTCGCGGAGCTCGCGGGCGCTCTCGTCCTCGGAGATCATCCAACCACCCTGTTCCGCCCGCCTTCCTTGGCAGCGAACAGGTGGGTATCGGCTTGCTTGATGAACTCGAGCGCGTCCTCGATCTCGCCGCGCAGGCTCGCGACGCCGATCGAGACGGTCACGGGGATCAGCGCGTCCTCGAACTTGAACTCGGCGACCTCGACGAGCTTGCGGATCTTCTCCGCGAACTGCATCGCGTTGTAGTGATCGATCTCGGGCAGCACGATCGCGAACTCCTCGCCGCCGTAGCGCGCGAGGACATCCTCTCGACGGATGCGCGTCTTGATCACGCTCGCGAGGTGCTTGAGCACGTGGTCGCCGGCGAGGTGGCCGAACGAGTCGTTGACGCCCTTGAACCGGTCGATGTCGAACATGATCAGCGACAGGTCGCGGCGATAGCGCAGCGCGCGGCCGATCTCGCGCTCGAGCGTCTCGACGAAGTAGCGGCGGTTGAACACCTGCGTGAGGCCGTCGACCGTCGTGAGGCGGTAGATCTCCTCGTGATACGCGTTCTCGATGTTGTTGCCGCTGAGGAACTTGAAGATGCAGCGGCCGACCTTGATGAAGTCGCCGTCGCGCAGCACGTACTCGTCGATCATCTCGTCGTTGACGTAGGTGCCGTTCGTCGACCCCATGTCGCGGAGCATGATCGCGTTGCCGGTGTTGATGATCTTGCAGTGGTTGCGCGAGACCGCTTCCTGATCGATCTGGATGTCGGCCTTGCTCGAGCGGCCGATGATGATCTGCGGCCGGTTCAGGTTGAACTTCTTGCCGAGCTCGAGGCCGTAGATGACGACCAGGCACGCTTCCTTGGCGACGGGCCGGTCGCTGATCTTCGAGATCGCGGTGACGACGGTCTTGTTCCGGCCGGTATCGCTCACCCGTTCAAAATCCTATCAGGTTTCGCCGGCTAGCGCCCCGTATCGGCACATTCGAGCCGATCGTCGGCGGCTCTCTTACACTGGAGCACGTCGGAGATCTGGTAGCCGCCGCGCACGAACCGGTAGCTCTGGAGCAGCATCCGGCCTTCGCCCTGCGCCCAGTAGGCGCGGACGTCGCTCATGTTGTCGTCGCCTTTTTGACTCAGCGCCTCGAGCCACGCCCCGTCGAAGCTGCCGATGAAGCGCGTGCACTCGCCAGGCGAGGACTTGTAGACCGTCCACCGGCAATTCTCGTGCGCGCACGTCTTGCGATCGGTCACGATGATCTCGGGGCGGCCGTCGCTGTCGAGGTCGCGGTCCGCGTGATCGCCTTGTGGGGGCTCCGCACACGCGCCGACCTGCACGCTCGGCATCGGCAGCGACCGCGCGGGCGTCGTGCCGCCGTGCGGGTGCGTGCACGCCGCGAGCACGAGGAACAACGCCGCACGTCGCATGTGGTCGCGAGCGAACCTACTGCAAAGTTCTTGTGCTTGCGAGCAGATGCGGATACATCCAAGGTCGATGCGTCGAGCCGTGCTCCTCGCGGGTGGTGCCCTGATCGCGGGGGTCTTCGTGTTCTCGCGTCATGGCGAGACGGAGCCCTCGGGCGAGAAGGCCGCCATGATCCAGGGTACGCCGCTCGAGGCCCCCAAGCCCCCGCCTCCCCCGCCGGCCGCCGCGCCCACGGTCGATCTCGACCACATGGTGCTCGTCGGCGATCACTACGAGGCGCCGCTCTCCAACGGCACGCGCGCCACGCTGACGCTCGATCCGGCGCTCCAGCAGCAGGCCGAGAAGCTGCTCGATCAGGCGCGCGCGCCGCGCGGCGCGATCGTCGCGATGGCACCGGATGGCCGCATCCTCGCGATCGCCGGCCGCCGCACCGAGGAACCCAAGGGCGGCACGAAGGGCACGCGCGATCTGTCGCTCGCAACCGGCGTGTGGGCGCCCGCGGCGAGCGTGTTCAAGCTCGTGACCGCGTCGGCGCTCGTCGAAGCCGGCGTCGATCCAGACGACAAGGTCTGCTACCACGGCGGCATCCGCTCGGTCAGCGAGTCGAACCTGACCGACTCCAAGCGCGACAGCCGCTGCGAGAGCCTGCTCTACGGCATCGCGCACTCGAACAACGCGATCCTCGGCAAGCTCGCCTACCAGAAGCTCCAGCCCGCGTCGCTCGACCAGGTCGCGCACGATCTCGTCGGCAAGGTGATGCCCGTCGGGTTCCAGGCGACCGGCTCCGAGCTCGCCCTGCCCCACGACAAGACGCTGCAGTTCGCGCAGGCCGCCGCCGGCTTCACGGGCGTTCGCCTGTCCGTGCTCGGCGGCGCGCTGCTCGCCGCGACGTTCGCCGACAAGGGCGACCAGCCCGTGCCCTACATCCTCGCGAACGCCGCGCCATCCACGCGCCACGTGCTGCCTCCCGAGGTCGCGCACCAGGTGTCGCGGATGATGGAAGGCACGTGCGAGCTCGGCAGCGCCGCGAAGAGCTTCGGCAAGAAGTACTCGGCCGCCGGCAAGACGGGCACGCTCGCGACGAGCGAGCCGTTCTACATGGAGAACTCGTGGTTCGTCGGCTACGCGCCGGCGGACAAGCCGGAGATCATCGTCAGTGTGTGGCTCGGCAACCCCGAGAACTGGCACTTGCGCGGTCACGAAGCGGCCAAGAAGCTGATCGATCGCGCGCTCGGCCCTGCCAAACGCCGTGCTCCCGATCGCGAAGCGCGTCGCCACGTTCGGTGATACGATCGTCACTGCCGTCCGGGAGAACTTATGACTAGGTACGCGTTGGGGCTGGTGCTCTTGAGCACCGTGGCGATGGCCGAAACCCAGGCCGACATCGCTGCCCGCGAGAACGACGAGGGAAAGCAGCTGATGTTTCAGCAGAAGTATGCTGACGCCAGCGCCAAGTTCCGCGACGCGGCCGCGCGTACGAACGAGGGCAAGTACTACTTCAACCTCTGCACCTCGCTCTACCAGGAGGGCAAGTTCGGCGAAGCGATGACGGCGTGCAACACCGCCGACAAGAACGCACCCGACGACAAGCTCAAGGACAAGGTCGCCAAGCTCCGCGAGAAGATCCAGACCGACGCGAAGGCGGCGAACGTCGACATCAGCGGCGTCGGCACCGGCGGTGGCGGCGGCGCGACGAACCTCAACGATCCGGCGACGGGCGGCGGCACGCCTCCCGATCCGAACAACCCGGGCGGAGGCACGCCTCCCGGCCCCGGCGGCGGAACGCCTCCCGGCCCCGGCGGCCCGCCGCCCGGCTACGCGGTCGCACCGCCTCCGCAGCAGGCGCTGTTCATCGCGAAGAAGCCCGAGCACAACTACTCGTGGGCGCTCGGCGGCGAGTTCTTCGGCGGCGGCGGCAAGATCGGCCGCCCCGACTGGTACGGCAGCGCCGGGTTCGGCGTGCGGTTCCACGGCGACTACCTCGTGAAGCCGAAGCAGAAGATCGGCGTGCAGGGCTACCTGCAGATCACGAACTTCAGCGCCGGCTCGATGCAGAACCCCGACGTCTCGACGCTCGACGACTTCGACCTCGGCGTCGCCGGCTACAAGCACTTCTGCCCGATCGGCGGCCACCTCTGCTTCACGCCGCTCGTCGGCGTCCACCTCGCGTTCATGTCGCCGGCGGGCGCGACCGACGGCGCGGGCAGCCAGGTGTTCAACTACACCGCGTTTGGCGGACGCGTCGAGCTCGCGCTGTCCTACGCGTTCGGCTCGCGCTTCGAGAACGTCATCTCCGCGATGGTCGGCGCGAACCTCTACACGAAGGTGTTCGCGAGCCCGAGCGACCCGTCCCAGGGCCTGCCCGCGGACATGATCGGCCTCGATGAAGGCGGCGCGATCGGCTACTTCGGCCTCGGTTACACGCGCCGCTTCGACACGCCGTTCGGCCAGACGCCGTTCGTGACGCTCGAATAAACTTTTCGCAACGCGCTTTCCCGCCGCCGCATCGATTCACTTCCGGCGGAATCGGGTATGGTCACCCGCGCTGGAAATTTACAGCGCGTAGGAGACCGTCATGGCCGAGAAGCAGAGCGCCAAGCTCATCCTGCCCGGGGGCAAAGAGTCATCGCTCCCTGTGATTGTCGGGACGGAAGACGAGCACGCCGTCGACATCCGCTCGCTCCGTCAAGAGACGGGGTACATCACGCTCGACAGCGGGTACATGAACACCGGCGCCACCACGAGCGCCATCACGTACCTCGACGGCGAGCAAGGCATCCTTCGTTATCGCGGGTATCCGATCGAGGAGCTCGCCGAGAAGAGCGACTTCGTCGAGACGAGCTACTTGCTGATCAACGGCAAGCTCCCGACGAAGGCCGAGCGCAGCGCGTTCTCGACGGCGCTGACGCGTCACTCGCTCATCCACGAGGACATGCAGCACTTCTTCCACGGGTACCCGCCGACGAGCCACCCGATGGCGGTGCTGTCCGCGATGGTGACGAGCCTGTCCGCGTACTACCCGGACTCGCTCGATCGCAACAGCGCGATCGATCTGCACATCACGCGGATCCTCTCGAAGGTCCGCACGATCGCGGCGTTCGCGTACAAGAAGTCGATCGGCCAGCCGATCATGTACCCGAAGAACTCGCTCAAGTACTGCGCGAACTTCCTGCACATGATGTTCGCGGTGCCGAGCGAGGAGTACGAGGTCTCGCCGGTGCTCGAGCGCGCGGTCAACCAGCTCCTGATCCTGCACGCCGACCACGAGCAGAACTGCTCGACGTCGACGGTGCGCATGGTCGGCAGCTCGGGCGCGAACCTCTACGCGTCGGTCGCCGCCGGCATACTGGCCCTCTGGGGCCCGCTCCACGGCGGCGCGAACCAGGCCGTCATCGAGATGCTCGAGGAGATCAAGAACTCGGGCGCGGACTACAAGTCGTTCCTCGACGACGTGAAGAACAAGCGCGGCAACCGCCGGCTCATGGGCTTCGGCCACCGCGTCTACAAGAACTTCGACCCGCGCGCGAAGATCCTCAAGAAGATGTGCGACGAGGTTCTCACGCACCTCGGCGTCAAGGATCCGCTGCTCGACATCGCGAAGTCGATGGAAGAGATCGCGCTCAAGGACGACTACTTCGTCAGCAAGAAGCTCTACCCGAACGTCGACTTCTACTCGGGCATCATCTACCGCGCGCTCGGCATCCCGACGAACATGTTCACGGTGATGTTCGCGCTCGGCCGCCTGCCCGGCTGGATCGCGCACTGGAAGGAGATGGTCGAGGACCCGCAGACGAAGATCGGCCGTCCGCGCCAGATCTACACGGGCGAGAAGGTCCGCCACTACGTCCCGATCGAGGAGCGCTAGCTCCTCGTCGGTCATTGTCACTCGGGCCGGCAAGCCGGCCCGGGCGAGCGCTAGGGTTCCACGGGCGGCAGGGAGCGATCCTTCGCCACCTGACATTGCTCGACGCGGTGGGTGCCCTTGCTCGCCGCGACGAAGTACACGATGCCGACGACGATCAGCGGCGTCATGTAGTACTTCGTGAAGTCATGCGGCGCGCCGCTCGCGCTGGTGTGCTCGATGATCACGCCGCCGACGGCCGTCGCGAGAGCAGCCGCGCCGCCGAGCGCGTCGACCGACGGCAGCAGGTCGTCCGTCGTGCAGTGAACCTGATCGGGCGGTGGCGGCGGATCGGGCAGCGCGCCCGGCCCGCGTACGCCGATGAACGAGCAGCTCGCAAGCGTGGCGAGCACGAGCGCTGCTCTCATTTGCACCCTTTGGGCAGCACGTTCGTGCGGTACTCGCCGTCCCAGTTGCCAGGCGGGTCGTACTCGCAGACCCAGATGTCGTTGCCCTTGCACTGCGCGTGACCGCAGCCGACCTGCTTCGTGCCGCGCCACACGACCTGCGTGAAGTGCCCCGTCTGCATCGAGAAGCCGCCGTCGGGGAACTTGTACTGCTTGATCTCGTCGTACCACATGGCGACCGTCGCCTCGGGATCGAGCACGCCCTCGGTGCCGGCCGCGAGGTTCTCGCCGTACGGCCCGCCGCTGTGGCCGAACGCGCAGCCCTTCGCCTCGAGCGAGTCGGCCCACTTCTGCGCGTACGCGGCCAGCTTCGTCGACCACGTCAGCGGGCCGGCGCAGTGCTTCGCGCGGACGCGGTTGTGCGCCGCGACGAACTGCTGCGCGACGCTGGCCGCGGGATTCGCGGCGGGAACCGGAGCGGCCGCCGGCGCGGGGTCCGCGGCGCCTCCCACCGGATCAGGCGCGCGCATCGACGCGGGATCGCGTGCCGGATCCATCGGCCCGCCGGGCGGGCCTCCACTCGGCGGCGGCCCCGGCTGCTTGTACATCGGCCCGCACGCGGCGAGCACGATCATCGGCCCGAGCCCGATCACGAGCAGTCGCATACGTCGATCATGACACCGCGCTAGCGCTTCTTCGACTTTGTGACGCGTGTCTTCTTCTTCGCCGCCGGGGGCACGTTGCCTCCCTCGAGCTGCTTCAGCAGCTTCTTCGGCGCCTGCGCGCGGTAGCTCTCGTCGATCCAGGCCTTCAGCATGTCGAGCGGCGGTGGGTTCTTGTCGTCGAAGCTCGCCGAGACCCAGCCGCTCTTGCCGAGGCCGTACGGCGTCGGCTCGCAGAACGGCAGCAGCAGCGCCATCGCGCTCGAGCGCGGGAGCTTGCAGCTGATGCTGAACGGCTCGCCCTCGATGCTGAGGTACGCGAACGTCTTGTCGTTGACCGCGAGATCGAGGTGGCCCGGCCACGGGCTCTTCGTGTGCGCGCCCGGAAAGTGCGAGAGGCCCCAGGTGCGGAGCTGCTTCAAGACGGCGTCGGTCTTGCGCGACATCCGCCGGAGTGTATCGTGAACGCGCATGCCATCCCCGACCGTGGCCGAGCCGACGTCGATCGCCGTGACCCAGGGCATTCGCGTGCGCGTGCAGTCGCAGTACCTGCCCGACCAGAGCTCGCCGCGCGAAGACCGCTACGTGTTCGCCTACACGATCACGATCAGCAACGAGGGCGCGAGCACCGCGCAGCTCAAGACGCGTCACTGGATCATCACCGATGCACGCGGCGAGATCGAAGAGGTGCGCGGCGACGGCGTGGTCGGCGAGCAGCCGCGTCTCTCGCCCGGCCAGAGCTTCCAGTACACGAGCGGCTGCGTGCTCGAGACCCCGGTCGGCACGATGCACGGCAGCTACCGGTTCTGGCGCGACGACGGCACGTTCTTCGACGCCGAGATCGCTCCGTTCTCGTTGGCATCGCCATTGCGCAACGAAGAAGCCAACTGAATCGGCCGCTTGCCATCGTAGTCCGATGTAGGACAGGAAAATCGCAAAGCCTTCGCTTAGGCTATGCGTCTAACGCCCCGTGACCAACGCCGAGCGCGAAGCAGCGACCGCGACCGCCCTGGTCGAGGCGGCCAAGGCCGGCGACGGCCGCGCGTTCGACGCCCTCGTCAAGCGCTACCGCAAGCGCATCTACGCGCTCGCGCTCCACATGACCGGCTCGGCGAGCGAGGCCGACGACATCGCGCAAGAGGTCTTCCTCAAGGCCTACCGCGCCCTGCCCCAGTTCGAGGGCCGCTCGCAGTTCTTCACCTGGGTCTACCGGATGACGGTCAACCGCTCGCTCAACTCGCGCCGCGACCGCGCGCGCCGCGGCGAGGACACGCTCGACGACCCGCGTCTCGAGCTCGCCGTCGCCGTCGATGCACGCGGCAACCCGGGCCGCGAAGCCGAGCTGCGCCAGACCTACGGCCGCCTGCTGCGCGCGCTCGACTCTCTCCCGATCGACATGCGCACGACCGTCATCCTCGTCTCGCTCCAGGGAATGAGCCACGGCGAGGCCGCGGTCATCCAGAAGGTCAGCGACGGCACGATCGCGTGGCGCATGCACGAAGCACGGCGCCGCCTGCACGAGAGCATGGCGCCGGAGAAGATCCAGCGGCACCGCGGCGGCCTCTCGGCCGAGCTCTCGCGGCTGCTCGCCGAGCACGGCCTGCCGGTCCTCGTGCCCGCGCTCAAGCCACGCGCCTGACGATGCGCGCCGCGGCCGCCCTGGGCGTTGTCGTCGCGGTGCTGATCGTCGGCTGGTGGCTCTGGCGCTACGACCCCGATCCGGTGCGCGCACCCTCCCCCGCTCGGTCCGCGATCCACGCGGACTCCGCGATCGCTTCGAACGCTCCGCCAGTCGCCACCGGCAGCGCGCGTCGCGTGCCCCACGTGACGCGACTGACGACCGAAGAGCGCGCGCAGACCGCGACGCGCATCAACGACGCACGCAAGCACCACGCGGCGACCGCGCCGCCACGCCTGCCCGAAGGCAGCGCCACCGCCGACGACACGATGGCGACCGCGCAGCAGGTGCTCGCGCAGCTGCAGGCCGTCACCGACGACATCCGCAGCGACGTCGCCGCGTGCAGCAAGCTTCCGCCCGACGTGAAGGGATTCAAGACGCAGATCACGCTCACCGGAGACGCGGATATCGGCACGCTGATCGACGCGCCGAGCGCGGGCGTCGCGGACGACGGCAAGCCGCTGCCGAAGGCGTTTGACGAGTGCGTTCGCGAGCACCTGCAGCTGCTCGAGCTGCCGCCGATCGCGACGGGGAACGCGTTCACGGCGGATTTCGCGATCACGCTGTAGGAACGCGCTGCCACGCGCGTCGCGCGAAGGGCGCGGTGCATGCGGCTCGCGGTGCATGCGGCTCGCGGTGCATGCGGGTCGCGGTGCATGCGAGAGGCTGCTCGGGCCTCGGTCGGGGCTCGACCTGCGCGCGGCTTGCGCACGCCCCGCGCCACGCGCCACGTCGTGCGCCGCGATCACGCACATCCCAATCGCGCGGGTCACGGCGCCTGCGCGCCGCGCGCGACGGTCGAGAGCCCCGACCTTCGGCAGCCCCGGAGCACATGGGGGACCACAACGCACGGGCACCAGCGCACGGGCACTGGCGGGTGCGGTGCGCGCGGACGGGCACTGGGCGGGTGCGGTGCGCGTGCACGGTACTGGCGCGTGCGGTACGCGCGCACGCGCGGTCACGCATTCGATCAGGTCCGAGCGTCCGGAAACCGGACGAACACATCAGCTCGCGTGATGTCGAATGTGCTTGACGAGCCTGCAGCGCAACCGAGCGTGGCCCCCGCGAGACGTGTGCTTTTCTCGTCGAGGAAGCGACTGCTCTCACGCCCACGCACGTTCTCGCGCTCGACCACATTCGCGGCGTCGAGACGCCCGATCGTGCAGCAGACCGCAAGCCAGAGCGCCGAAAAGGTGCGTGGTACATGTGGTCTTTCAACCAAGGAGGCGTGTCGTGGTCGCAGTCGCGTACTGGAGCAGGCGCTCGGCGATGGAGAGCTGAGCTATTCGGCGGTGCGGGCGATTTCGCGCGTCGCGACGAACCGCACCGAGCATGAGTGGATCGCGGCGTGCCGCGGCAAGAACCAGCGCCAGATCGAGGAGCTGCTCGCGGAGCGCGAGGTCGGCGACCGACCGGCGAGCCCGCGCAAGCCGGAGCTGCGCGCGAAGGACCGGACCTATCGCGGGATCACGCCGGCCACCGAGGCCGCACTCGAGCTCGCGCGCCGCGAGCTGCAAGAGGAGATGGGGCAGCGGCTGGACGATAACGAGCTGCTGCTTCTACTGGCGACTCGCGCGCGTAACGGCGCGCCTCGGAAGAAGGCAGCTGCGCGGGTGGCGGTGACGGTGTGTCCGTCGTGTCAGGTCGGCCGGCAGCTCGCGGGCAACCGGCAGGTCGCGCTCCGGCCCGAGGAGCTGGCGCGCGTGTTCTGCGACGCGCAGTGGATCGATGTGAATGGCAAGGAACGGTCGGTCCAGGACGTGACGCCCGCGCTGCGTGCGAAGGTGATGATGCGGGACGACCATGCGCGGTGCCGCGTGCCGGGTTGTCGGGCGGCCGCGAACATCGAGGTGCATCACATCGTCCCGTGGTCGCGCGGCGGCGCGCACACGCTGGAGAACTTGATCGCGCTGTGCGACGGACACCACGTCGCGCTGCATCGTGGCGATCTGATCATCGAAGGGCCCGCGGAGTCCGCGGTGATCACGAGCACGGCCGCGATTGTCCACGTGGACAATCGGTCTGACCGCACGAGCTCCGCGCAGGACGTTGTCCACGTGGACCATCGGTCTGCCCCACCGATGCGCCGGGCCGTTGCGGAGAGTGTCCGGCGCGACGCGGTGGTCGCACTCACGACGCTCGGGTTCGCGCGGGCCGAGGCGCGGTACGCCGTCGAAGCCGCGCTCGACGACGAACCGAGATCGCTCGAAGGGCTCGTGCGAGCCGCGCTGCGACGGTGTCACGTGAGCTGACTGGAGCGCGCACCATGTGGGCACCGGCAGTGGGCGGCCTGCTCGGCGGTCGCGCGGCGCGCGCACCATCTCGGCTCCCGACGGTGCGCCGTGCGCCGACTCTCGCGCGCGCCCTACCCCATGATCGCGTACGCGCCGCCCTTCGCGAGCGCGCGCTGATAGGCTGGCCGCGCCTCGGCGCGCGCGACCCACTCGGCGATGCGCGGTGGAGCGGCACGCACGCGCGTCGCGATCGCCTGCATCGGGAACAGCATCTGGCAGTCGGCGGCCGAGAGGTCGCCTGCGAACCAGGTGCGGGAGGCGAGCTCACCGTCGAGGAACGCGACGTGGCGCTCGAGGTTCGGGGTGACGAAGCCCGCGTCGACCTTGTTCGCGATGCCCTTCGCGATCGGACGCACGAGCGCGGGCGCCTTGCGCATGCGGCCGGTGACCAGGCGCATCACCAGGAACGGCATCAGCGAGCCCTCCGCGTAGTGCAGAAAGTAGCGGTAGCGCTGGAAGTCCGGCGTGCCGCGCGCGGGCGCGAAGCGGCCGTTGCCGTAGGTCTCGACGAGGTACTCGAGGATCGCGCCGGACTCGGCGACCGTCGTGCCGTTGTCGGTGATGACGGGCGACTTGCCGAGCGGGTGGATCGCGCGCAGGGAGGCGGGCGCGAGGCTCGTCTTGGCGTCGCGCTCGTACTTGACGATCTCGTACGGGACCTCGAGCTCCTCGAGCAGCCAGAGCACGCGCTGTGACCGCGAGTTGTTCAGGTGATGGACCGTCAGCATGGGCGCGGTTATAACGCGCGCGCATGTCGAAGACGCCGACTCGCTCGCCGACGCACGAGGATATCGACCCCAGCCGCCTCGCGACGATGGCTGTCGATCTGGAGGAGATCGCGGACGGCGAGACGGTGGAGCTCGCCGCGCTCGTCGAGCTGGCCGAGGATCGCGGGCGGCCCGCGAGCCACTACCTCGCGACGTTGCCGCTCGCGACGGATCTCCGGCTCGCCGGCGACGCGCCGCTGACCGTGAAGGTCTGCGCCGGCACGTGCCAGCGGTGGGGTGCGCTGGACCTGCTCGATCATCTCGTCGAGAAGCGCGGCGTGCAGATCGCCCCGGTGTCGTGCCTCGATCGCTGCGATCACGCGCCTGCGGCGGAGATCCATGGCGAACATGGCCAGCTCGTGCTGGCTCCTGCCACCCCGCAGTCGCTGGACGACGCGATAGCATCGCTGTCATGAAGTCCCTGCTCGTCGTGGTCGCGCTGTGTGGAGTGGCGCGCGCCGACGACGAGCAGCCCGCCTATCAGCTGCGGCTCGAGGTCGACGTGCCGGTCATGGTCGGCAGTGCGCTGTTGACGGCGCCGTGGTTCCTGAATCTCGGCCCCGCATGGTGCGCACCCGAGTGCGATCGCTCGCAGCTGAACGCGCTCGACCGGCCGTTCGCCGGCCGCTATCACCCCGGGTGGACGACCGCGGGCACGCTGACGGTCGCCGGGCTCGTCGTCGCCGCGCCCGCGACACTGCTCGCGCACGAGCGCCTCGGGCTCGCCGCGAACGACACGCTCGTCGTCGCCGAGGCGGGCATCGTAACGATCGGCGTCGCCTCGCTGTTCGAGACCGGCGTGCGCCGGCCGCGACCGTTCCTCTACGGCACCGCCGCGCCGCTGTCGGACCGCGAGTCGACGTACGGAAGCCTCGCGTTCTTCAGCGGCCACACCGCGGAAGCGTTCTCGGTCACGGTCGCGACGTACGTGACGCTGTCGCGGCTGCACTCGCGCTGGCGCTATGTCGCGCTCGGCGTCGGGCTCGCGACCAGCGCGTTCGTCGGCACGTCGCGCGTGCTCGCCGGCGACCACTTTCCGACGGACGTGCTCGTCGGCGCTGGTGTTGGCGCGAGCATCGGCTGGCTCGTGCCGACGCTGCACGCGCGTCACGTGAGCTTCACCGGCACGGGTGTCGCCGGCACGTTCTGAGCTAGGCTTCCTCGCATGGCGAATGCGTCCCACCACGGCAGCTGTCATTGCGGCGCGGTCAGCTACAACGTCGAGCTCGATCTCGCGCAGCCCGCGCTCTCGTGCAACTGCTCGATGTGCGGGCGCACGGGCGCACTCTTGATGTTCGTCACGCCCGACAAGTTTCAGCTCGAGAAGGGCGAGGACGCGATGAGCGTCTACAAGTTCAACAAGCACGTCATCGACCACCTGTTCTGCAAGACCTGTGGCGTGCGGCCGTTCGCCCGCGGCGTGGGGCCCAAGGGGCCGATGATCGCGATCAACGTGCGGTGTCTCGACGACGTCGACGTGTTCCAGCAGCCCCGCAACGAGTTCGACGGAAAGAGCCGCTAGAGCGAATCGTACGCTCGTCGCAGGTGTCGCACCATGTCGCGGTCTGGCCCCGTGTCCGGATCGGCGCTAGCCTCAGACCGTGCTTCGCCTGGACAAGGTGAACAAGTATTACCGGGTCGGCACGCACAGCCTTCACGTGCTGCGCGATGTCGACTTCGAAGTCGCCGATGGCGAGTTCGTCGCCATCATGGGTGCGTCGGGCTCCGGCAAGTCGACGCTGCTCAACATCCTCGGCATCCTCGACGACTACGACTCCGGCGAGTACTGGCTCGGCGACACGCTGATCCGTTCGCTCTCGGAGAAGAAGGCGGCGAACTACCGGAACCGCTTCATCGGCTTCATCTTCCAGTCGTTCAACCTGCTGCCGTTCAAGACGGCGCTCGAGAACGTCGCGCTGCCGCTCTACTACCAGGGCATCTCGCGGCGGAAGCGCAACCAGATCGCCGAGCAGTACCTCGAGCGGGTCGGGCTGCGCGACTGGGCGGACCACACGCCGAGCGAGATGTCGGGCGGTCAGAAGCAGCGCGTCGCGATCGCGCGGGCGCTGATCGGCAAGCCGCGCCTGATCCTCGCCGACGAGCCGACCGGCGCCCTCGACTCCGAGACCAGCCGACAGATCATGGATCTGCTGTCGGAGATCAACAAGACCGGCATCACCGTGCTCGTCGTGACGCACGACCCCGAGGTCGCCGCGCGCACCGGGCGGATCATCCGCCTCAAGGACGGCAAGGTCGTCGACGCCGAGCACGCGCGGGACAGCTTCCCGCAGATGCAGGCGCAGCCATGATCCTGTTCGAGCTCGCCGGGGCGCTGCTGGTGATCGCGCTCGTCGTCGGGCTCGTCTACACGGTCGGCAGCCTGCTGTGGGTAGCGCTGCAGCAGTGGCGCGATCTCATCTCGCTCGATCGCTGGAGCGAGGTGCTGATCACGATCAAGGCGAACAAGCTCCGCACCGCGCTGACGACGATCTCCGTCGCGTGGGGCATCTTCGTGCTCGTCTTCCTGCTCGGCCTCGGCCGCGGCCTCAACAAGGGGGCGCAGAAGCAGTTCGCCCGCGAGGCGACGAACGGCGTCTGGATGATCGCGACGAAGACGAGCATGCCGTACGGCGGCTACGACGTCGGCCGCTACATCACGTTCGACAACCGCGACTACGAGCGCGCGAAGGCCGTGAAGGGTGTCGAGCACATCTCCGGCCAGTACTTCATGGTCGGCGCCGCGTTCACCGGCTCGTCGCTGATGACGAAGCGCGGCGGCAAGGCGAACTCGTTCCAGATCAACGCGGTCCACGCCGATGCCGTCTACCTGACGAACCACCAGATCATCGAGGGCCGCTTCCTCACCGTCGGCGACGTCGCGCAGAAGCGCAAGTCGATCGTCGTCGGCAAGCCGGTCGTCGACTTCTTCTTCAAGACCGGCGAGGACCCGATCGGCCAGTGGCTCGAGGTCGCGGGCGTGCCGTTCCAGATCGTCGGCGTGTTCACCGACGAGGGCGGCCAGGATCAGGAGCGCCAGATCTACATGCCGGTGTCGACGGCGCAGCTCGCGTTCTCCGGCAACGACAAGCTCGGCATGCTCGAGCTGACCGCCGGCAACGCGGGCCCGGCGGAGGTCCAGGCGATCGTCGATACGATCAAGGGCCAGCTCAGCGAGCGCCACGGCTTCTCGCCCGATGACGCGCAGGCCGTTCACGTCCACAACAACGTCGAGCAGTTCCAGCGGTTCTCGATGATGTTCTGGATGATCAGCGTGTTCGTGATCGTGATCGGCCTCGGCACGCTCGCCGCCGGCGTCGTCGGCGTGTCGAACATCATGATGATCGCGGTCAAGGAGCGCACGAAGGAGATCGGTGTGCGCAAGGCGCTCGGCGCGACGCCGTCGTCGATCGTGTTCATGGTGATCCAGGAGGCCGTGTTCCTGACCGGCATCGCGGGCCTGCTGGGGTTGTCGGCGGGCGTCGCCCTGCTCGAGCTCGTCGGACGCGCGCACTTCAGCGACTTCATCCTCGATCCGGGCATCGACCTGTCGACCGGCATCGCCGCGACCGTGTTCCTCGTGTTCGCCGGCGCGCTCGCCGGGTTCTTCCCTGCCCGCGCGGCCGCCCGCGTCAACCCCATCCACGCCCTGCGAGATCAATGAATGTTTGACCTCGATAAATGGAAGGAGATCTGGGCGACGCTGCGCAGCAACCGGCTGCGCACGTACCTCACGGCGTTCGGCGTGTTCTGGGGAATCGTCATGCTGATGGCGATGCTGTCGTTCGGCTCGAGCATGAACACCGGCATGCAGCGCCAGATGAAGGGCATGGCGACAAACCTCCTGTTCATCTGGGGCCAGGAGACGACGGAGGCCTACGACGGCCTGCCGACCGGCCGCCACGTGCAGTTCAACACCGACGATATCGAGCTGCTCCGCAAGCTGCCAGGCATCGAGTGGCTCGCCCCGCGCCTGCAGCTCGGCGGGTTCATGAACAACTTCACCGTCGCGTACGAGAGCAAGAGCGGCACGTACACGGTGATGGCCGACTATCCCGAGCTCAAGCACATCATCGCGTTCGAGTACGAGGCCGGCCGCTTCATCAACGAAGAGGACCAGCGCACCGCGCGCAAGTCGGCGGTCATCGGCTCGGCCGTGCGCGACCAGCTGTTCGGGCCCGGCGCGGATCCGATCGGCAAGTACATCAAGATCAGCGGCGTCTACTTCCAGGTCGTCGGCGTGACGCACACGCTGCGCGGCGGCCAGATGGGCGACCGCGACGCGAACACGGTGTTCGTGCCGTTCTCGACGCTGAAGACCTCGTTCAACATGGGCGACAAGGTCGGCTTCTTCGCGCTGACCGCGAAGCCCGGCGTCGACGGGCCCGAGCTCGAGAACCAGGTCCGCGCGGTGCTGTACCGCCACCACCGCGTGTCGCCGACCGACAAGCTCGCCGTCGGCTCGTTCAACATGTTCGAGGTGTTCGGGCGGTTCTCGACGTTCTTGTTCATCATCGCGCTGATGTCGTGGGTCGTCGGCGGCGCGACGCTGATGGCCGGCGTCGTCGGCGTGTCGAACATCATGCTGATCACCGTCAAGGAGCGCACGAAGGAGATCGGCGTGCGCAAGGCTCTCGGCGCGACGCCGTTCTCGATCATCTCGATGGTGATGAAGGAATCGATCGTGCTGACGCTGATCGCGGGCCTCGTCGGCGTGTCGGCCGGCGTCGGCCTGATGGCGCTCGCCGATGTCGTGCTCGAGCACGCGCAGAACATGCCCTTCGGGCCGCCGAACATCGGCCTCTCCACCGTGCTCGCCGCCGTCGGCGTGCTCGTCGTCTCCGGCGCGCTCGCCGGGATCATGCCCGCCTCCCACGCCGCGTCGATCAAGCCTATTGAAGCTCTGAGGGCCGAATGAAGAAATTCTTTGGGTATCTGTTTGGACTCGTCCTCGTGCTGCTGATCGGCGGGTCGTTCCTGTTCCTCTACAAGAAGAGCCAGGCGAAGCCGGTCACGTATCAGACCGAGAAGCCGGAGATCACCGACATCATCAAGAAGACGGTGGCGACCGGCTCGATCGTGCCGCGCCAGTCCGTCGACGTGAAGCCGAAGGTCACGGGCGTGCTCAGCGAGCTCTATGTCGATGCCGGCGTGATCGTGAAGAAGGACCAGCCGCTCGGCAAGGTCCAGATCATCGCCGACGCGCAGGCGCTCAACGGCGCCCAGGCGCAGCTGACGAACGCGCAGATCACGCTCGACAACGCGAAGCGCGAGCTCGACCGCGAGGAAGGCCTGTTCAAGCAGGGCGTCATCGCGGAGCAGGAGCTGTTCAAGTTCCGCACCGACTACGCGCTCGCGAAGGAGAGCGTCGCGACGGCGACGTCGAACCTGCAGCTCGTCAAGGAAGGCGCGACGCGCAGCGGCGGCAAGACGAGCAACGTGATCGTCACGGCGACCGTCGACGGCATGGTGATCGACGTCCCCGTGAAGGTCGGCTTCTCGGTCATCCAGGCGAACAGCTTCAACCCGGGGACCACGATCGCGACGATCGCGAACATGAACGACATCATCTTCGACGGCCGCGTCGACGAGGCCGAGGTCGCCAAGATCAAGGAGGGCATGAAGCTCCAGATCAAGGTCGGCGCGATCGAGAACGAGAAGCTCGACGGCAAGCTGACGTTCATCGCGCCCCAGGGCAAGCTGATCGACGGCGCGATCCAGTTCGAGATCAAGGCGGACGTCACGAACAAGCCCGGCCTGACCTTGCGCGCGAACTACTCGGCGAACGCCGACATCGTGCTCGACGAGAAGCAGAAGGTGCTCGCGATCCGCGAGGCGCTCGTGCAGTACGACAAGGACGGCAAGCCGTACGTCGAGGTCGAGACGACGCCGCAGACGTTCGTGCGCAAGGACGTCCAGCTCGGCATCTCCGACGGCCTGCACGTCGAGGTGAAGAGCGGCGTGTCGCAGAACGACAAGATCAAGATCCCCGATAACGCCGGCCCGGCGAAGGTCCAGGGCGCCGGCAGCGGCGCCAAGCCGCCTCCTCCGAAGAAATAGCGCGAGAGATCTCGCGGGGCGCGCGCCGCGCCGCGTGATAGCTTGAACCCGTGCCAACGAGGCTCGGGGCGATCGACGCTGGCTCGAACGCGATCCGCGTCGTGATCGCGGAGCTCGGCGCGACCGAGCTCGTGCGCATCGAGGCCGAGCGCATCCCGGTGCGCCTCGGGCACAACACGTTCACGGCCGGCGTGCTCGACGCCAAGACCGTCGACGAGGCCGTCGCCGCGTTCGTCCACTTCCGCGAGCGCTTCGATCACCACCAGGTCGCGATCTATCGCGCCGTCGCGACGAGCGCCGTGCGCAACGCGACGAACCGCGACGTGCTGCTCCACCGCCTCTATCACGAGGCCGGCATCGAGCTCGAGGTCATCGAGGGCGAGGAAGAGGCGCGCCTCGTCCGCAAGGCCGTCACCCAGGCGATGAGCGGCCAGGCGCCGCGCGTGATCCTCGATCTCGGCGGTGGCAGCCTCGAGGTCAACCTGCGCGTCGGCTCGGCGTGGCGCGGCCACTCGCTGCCGGTCGGCACGGTGCGGCTGCTCGAGACGTTCGGGCTCGAGGGCGCGATCGCGGACGCCGAGGCCGGCATGGTGCGCCGCTACACGGCGACGCTGATGACGCCGATCGCGCGCGCGACCGGCAACCACACGACCGCCGCGATCACCGGCGGCAACGCCGATGCGCTCGCGAAGATCTTCGGCGAGCCGGGCTTCGATCTCGCCGCCCTCGAGAAGGGCCTGCCGGATCTCGTCGGCGCGTCCGTCGACGAGCGCATGGCCAGGTTCGGCATCAAGCGCGACCGCGCCGAGGTCCTCGGCATCGCGGCGCTCGTGTTCGCGACGGCGGCGCGCCAGCTCGGCATCGCGAAGCTCGTCGCGCCGGGCGTCGGCGTGCGCGAGGGCGTGCTGATCGAGCTCGCGGAGACCGCGCGCGAGGAGCAGGCGAAGGCCGAGGGCGCGCACGACAAGGCGCTGTTGACGGCCGCGCGCAGCTTCGCGAACCGCGTCGACCACGACACGACGCACGGCGAGCACGTCCGCCTGCTCGTGCGACAGCTGTTCCACCAGCTGCGCGACGTCCACGGCGTCCCCGACGATAAAGGCGTGCTCCTCGAGGTCGCGGCGCTGCTCCACGACGTCGGCGAGGTCGTCAACCAGCGCGGCCACCACAAGCACAGCGAGTACATGATCCGGTGGGGCCGCATCCCCGGCCTCGACGACACGAGCCGCGAGATGATCGCGCTGATGGCGCGCTGTCACCGCAAGGACGGCAGCCGCGCGAAGCAGCTGATCAACGACTCGCCGCTCTCCAAGGAGCAGCGCGGCCAGCTGCGCAAGATGACCGCCCTGCTCCGCCTCGCCGACAGCATGGACACCGAGCACCGCTCGCGCGTCGAGCAGGTCGTCGCCACGCGGATGGGCGACGCGATCGTGCTCGACCTCGTCGTCCGCGACGGGCCGTCCCGCGAGGACGCCGCGCTGATCCGCAAGGCCGACATGCTCAAGGACGAGCTCGGCCTCGACGTCCGCGTCACCGTCGCACGCCCCGTCGTGCCGCCCGCGGCCGAGCCGAGCCCGACGGGTGCCGGCGCCGGCGCGACGCAAATGCGCGCTCGCTACCGGTGATCGAGCCGTGATAGGCACGAGGGGATGCGCCGCGTCCTCGCCGTGATCCTACTCACCGCCTGCGGCGGCAGCGACGAGAAGCTGCCGAGAGGTCCCATCGCCGCGACGGTCACCGAGTACGACCTCGCCGTCGATCTCGACTCGCGCGCCGCGCACGCGAAGGTCACGGCCGACGTCACGACGGGCGGCGACTGCTGGCAGCTGCCGTTTCGCGGCGCCGCTCCGACCGCCGTGCTGCTGAACGGCAAGCCCGCCGACACGATGCTCGACGCGACGACGCTCACCGCGTGCGGCGCCGGCTTCGTCGCCGGCAAGCCGCTCGTGCTCGAGGTCGATCACGCGATCCAGCTGACGACGCTCGACGCGACCGACGTCGGCTACACGACGAAGTCGCCGCTCGGCCGCAGCTACGACTACCTGCTGTCGTGGGTGAACGAGTGCGATCGCTTCATGCCGTGCGACAACCGCGCCGACCAGTTCGCGCACTTCCACTACGACATCACGCACGCGGCCGGCGTCGTCGCGCGCTGCCCGGGCGTCGTCACCGACGTGAGCGCGACCGAGACCACCTGCGTGTTCGACTACGACGGCGGGCCGACGTACTCCACGGGCTTCATCGCGTCGCCGTCGTGGACGCAGAGCGACCTCGGCATGTGGGCCGGCGTGCACGTCACGCTCTACGCCGACGGCGCGAGCGACATCCCCGGCTCGATCGACGCGACCTATCACACCGGCTACCTCACGTGGATGCAGTCGCTGCTCGGCCCGTGGCCGTACGGCAACGAGCTGCGCGTGCTGACCGCGCCGACGTACTGGAGCGGCTTCGAGCACCCCGGCAACATCGTGCTCTACGACAAGCTCGCCGGCGGCGGCATCGGCGGCTCCGTCTACTACCGGCCCGTCGAGCACATCCTCGATCACGAGATGGCGCACATGTGGGCCGGCGATCAGACGACGCTCGCCGACACCTACGACTTCGCCTGGAAGGAATCGATGGCGGAGTACTTCGCGTACGTCTACGAGGACATGATGGATCCGCCGGCGGCGCCGGTGACCGCGGCGTACTGGAAGAACGCGTCGGCGGCCGCGAATTATTATCCGGTCCCCGGCGACAAGCCGCGGCTCGTCGACTACTACGGCGACGCCTACGGCCCCGGCCCGATGGTGCTGTTCCGCCAGCTCGAGGCGCTGACGTCGCGCGATCAGGTGCTCGCCGCGATCAAGAGCGTGCTCGGTCATCCGCACGCGGCGAGCGTCGACGATGTCGTCGCGGCGCTCTCGACGAGCACCGGGCTCGATCTCACCGCGTACAGCGCGGCGTGGATCCACGGCACCGGCAAGCCCGCGTGGCCGACCGTCACGACGAGCTATACCGCCGGCTCGCTGCACGTCACGCAGACGACCGCGACCGACAAGCGGTGCAAGTTCCACGTCGCGCTCGACGGCGCGCAGGCGGGGCAGCGCACACTCGTCGCCGTCGACACGCTCCGCGACGGCCTCGACCAGACGATCCCCGTGGCGCCCGCCTACGCGGTGAGCTCGGTCGTGCTCGATCCCCTGTCGGAGTGCCTCGTGTTCAGCCCGGCGTTCACGGCGCCGCCGCACGTGAACCCCTGGGTACACGACCGTTAGATCCGGATTTTTCTGGTTCGCCGTCCCCTGCGAACGGGGCGTTTTTGGTATCGATTTCGGGCAATCCCAAAGGAGCCTGACATGATCGCATCTCGGTACTTCGTGGCGGCCGCCTTCCTGGCGGGCGCGTGTGGCGGCAAGCTTCCGGGTGGCCATTCGGTCCCCGGTGGCGGCAATGTTCCCTCGACGCCGGCCGTCCCCGGTGGCCTCGGCGGCGCGTCGGGTGAGGTCGATCCGAACACGTGCGGCAACTACGCCGCGACGGACGCGGGCGCGAAGCTCAAGGCGTTCCTCCAGGCGACGAAGGATCTCGAGACGACGACCGCGGAGACCGCGAAGGTCGTCAAGCAGAGCTGCGTGATGATGGGCCAGGAGCTCGGCATGTCGCCGGGCGACCTCAACATCGACGACACCAACGCGATCTGCGCGAAGGTCTTCGAGACCTACAAGGAGAACCTCAAGGTCTCGCTCAAGGCGGGTGCCAAGCTGAAGATCAAGTACACGCCGGCGAAGTGCACGGTGGACGCCAACGCCTCGGCGAACGCGGGCGGTGCGTGCGCCGGTGGCGCGAGCGCCGGCACCGGTGGCTCGAGCGGTGGCGGCGAGTGCAAGGCGGCCGCGGCCGTCAACGCCTCGATCCACGCGCAGTGCACGGAGCCCGAGCTGACGATCGATGCCGACGCGAAGGTCGTCCTCGACAAGAGCAAGCTCGAGATGACGCTCAAGGCGGCCCGCGACGGCCTGCCGAAGCTGCTCTCGATCTCCGCGCGCATCAAGCCGATCGAGGAGGCCGTCAACGTCTGGGCGAAGACCGCCGCCGACCTGAAGGACATGGGTCCGAAGTTCGCGCAGTCGTTCAAGGACCAGGCGATGTGCATCACCGGGCAGATCGCGGCCGCCGCCAACGCCGCGACGCACATCCACGCCGAGGTCAACGTCTCGGTGCAGGTGTCGGCGTCGGCGAGCGGTTCGGTCGGCGGCTGATCGGTCTCGTGCGCGGCTAGCTGTCGGCTAGCCCTGGCGAAACGGCGGGGTTTGGTGTAGCAAACCCGCCATGAAGACGCTCACCGAGTTCTCGGCGCTGATGCTGCGAAATGCGGCGGCGGCGCGTGCGAAGGCCCCCCGCCCTGCAGCACCTGCTGCGGAGGCCCCGGCGGCGGAACCGGCGAGCGCTCCGGCCGAGGGTGGCGATGCCGCTCCGGCCGAGGCGTCGAGCGAGGCGGCTCCGGCGGAGGCTTCGGCCGACGCGCCGGCCGAGACGTCGGAGGCGGCTGCCGAGGCAGCGCCCGCCGAGGCCGCTCCGTCGGCGCCGGATCCGGCGATCGACTTCGTCGCGAACGAGCTCGGCGTGCAGCCGGATCGCGCGGCGCGCCTGCTCGAGGCGCTCGACATCGTCGGCAACCGCATCGACGAGGTTCGCCTCGTGCGCGTGTTCCAGGGCGAGGCAGGCCCGCCGGGCTCCGTCTCGCGCGGCGAGTTCCACTACGCGATCGATCGCGTGGCGTCGGCCCGGCCGCGCCGTGACGAGCGGCGCGACGATCGCGGTGGCCGTGGCGGCCGTGGCGAGCGCGGCGGTGAACGCCGTGGCGGAGGCGGCGGTGGAGGTGGCTTCGGCGGCGATCGCGGTCCCGCGAAGCCGCGCGGCCTCGGCTCGCTGAAGGCGGGCGCGAAGACGGAAGCGCCCAAGGATGACGATCGTCCCGGCCGCGGTGAGATGCCGCGCGCGGGCATCGGCTGGCAGCTGACGGCGGCGCCGCGCGAGGATCGCGGCCCGCGTGGTCGCGGCGGTCCCGGCGGTCCGCGTGGTCCGCGTGGCCCCGGTCGCGGCCGGCCCGGCGATCGCCGTGGTCCCGGCGGATTCGGTGGTCCGGGCGGCCCGGGCGGCGAGCGTCGCGAAGGCGCGCCTGGCGATCGTCCGCGTGGTCCCCGTCCGCCGCGCGGCCCGCGGGGCCCGCGTCCCGAGGGTCACAACCCGGCGCACGCCGGCGGCGCCCCGGCGGAGGGGCAGACTGCCCCGCGCGGCCCGCGCCTGGGCCCGGACGGCCAGCCCCTCCCGCCGCGCGAGAAGCGCCCGCGCAAGCCGATTGGCCCCGACGCCAACGGCCTGGGCCCGGACGGAAAGCCGTGGGATCCCGAGCGTCGCGCGAAGCGTCAGGCCGAGCGCGCTGCGCAGATGAATACGGAGCAGGCCGCGCCCGTCGAAACCGCTGCCCCGGCGCCGGCGTCCGAGCCCAAGCACGAGTAGCCAGAATCGGAAACTGGAAACTGGCGGCCGCCGGTGGTGTCGTCGTCTATATCTGAAGGTTGGAGGCCCCATGTCCGCTCGCACGATGTCCGCAGCCGTCTTCGCCGTGGCGCTCGCCGCTTCGGCTCAGCCTGTCTTCGCTGATGTCTCGCGCACGGTGATCTCGGCCTTCCACGGCCAGCTCGTCATCACCAAGGACGAGCTCCCCGAGGGCAAGAACGACAAGGACACGATCGCCAAGATCAAGGCCGCGCAGCTGAAGGCCGTCGAGGGCTCGCCCAAGGGCGATGTCACCGGCTGGAACTTCCACTACACGGCGTTCCTGACGAAGTCCGGCGCGACCCACCTCAAGGTCAACTTCCTGAACGGTGACAAGCTCGCCGCCGACCAGCAGCTCGACGGCGTCGATCCGAAGTCCTCGGTGCTCAGCGGCGACATCTCGATCGACGAGGACGAGGGTCTCGCGAAGGGCAAGACCTACGCAGTTCAAGTCATGAATGGGTCATCTGTTGTCGCGAAGACGACCCTGACGATGAAGTAGTCGCGTTTCGCCCTCGCCTTCGGGCGCCGCATCGGCGACCGTCGGGGCGTCGTGGGAAAAGACGCTGTACTGGGAGACCTCCGCGCCAGGCTCGCTGCCGCGGGCGTGTTCGAGACCCGCGAGCGCCGCAGCTGGCTCAAGCTCGCCCTGCTCGCCGCGGGCGTTGCCATCTGTCTGACGCTCGTCGCGCTGTACGGGTGGGTCGCCGCCCTGTTCGCGCTGCCGATCGCGGGCGCGCTGAGCACCTCGATCGCGATGTTCGGCCATGAAGGCAGTCATCGCAGCTTCTCGCGCTCTCCGAAGCGCAACGCGCTGGTGCTCTACCTCGCGTTCCCGCTGTTCGGCGGCCTCGGCGCGCTCTACTGGCGCGACAAGCACGACCGCCGTCACCACGCGCATCCCAACGTCGAGGGCCACGATCCCGACCTGACGCCGTTCCCGTTCGCGTCGTCGCGCGGCGGCCACGACGCGGCCGGTGCGTTCACGCGCTGGTTCCAGCGCACGTTCCAGCGCTGGCTGTTCTGGCCGATGGCCACGCTGATGGCGATCGGCATGCGCCGCAGCTCGCTGATCTACCTCGCGAAGCAGAAACGCGACCGCGCGTTCTGGATCGAGGTCGGCTGCCACGCGGTGCACTACACGGGCTGGCTCGTCGTGCCGTCGCTCGTGTGGGGACCGCTCGCGGCGGTGAGCGTGTACCTCGTGCTGTGGGCGTGCTCGGGCGTCTGCCTCGCGCACGTGTTCGCGCCCGCGCACATGGGCCTGCCGATCGTCGCGCGCCCGACGCACGACTGGCGCCACCAGCTCGCGACGACGCGCAACCTCGAGCTGCCGCGCGCGATCTCGTTCTTCTTCATCGGCCTCGACTACCAGGCCGAGCACCACCTGTTCCCGAAGATCCCGCACGCGAACCTGCCGCTCGCGGCGCGCATCACGAGCGCGTGGTGCGCCGAGCACCGCGTCGAGTACCACAGCGAGCCATACCTCGCCGCGCTCGCGAGCGCGCGTCGCTTCATCGCGCGTGCGTGGGCCGCCGAGGCCGAGACCTACGACGACGAGCGCTCGGCGTCGGATATCATCGTCGCCTGAGCGCTCAGCGGCCGAGGAGCTGCTTCGCGGCCGCGACGACGTGCGCCGGCGTGATGCCGAGCTTCTCCATCAGCACCTCGCCCGGAGCGCTCGCGCCGAAGCGATCGACGCCGATCGCGATGCCGCGGTCGCCGATGTACTGACGCCAGCCGAACGTCACGCCGGCCTCGACGGAGACGCGCTGCCAGCGCGCGGGCGGCAGCACGCTGTCCTTGTACGATTGCGGCTGCTCGTCGAACAGCTCCCAGCACGGCATCGACACGACGCGCGCCTTGATGCCGCCCTTGCCGAGCTCGTCGCGCGCGGCCATCGCCACACCGACCTCGCTGCCCGACGCGAGCAGGATCACGTCGTCGCCCTCGGCGAGCACGTACGCGCCCTTCTCGGCGCCCGGTGCACCGGGCTGCGCGACCGGCGGCAGATCCTGGCGCGACAGCACGAGCGCCGTCGGCATGTGCTTGCGCTCGAGCGCGATGCGCCAGCCGGCGGCGGTCTCGTTGCCGTCGGCCGGGCGGAACACCGCGAGCTGCGGCATCGCGCGCAGCGCCATCAGGTGCTCGACGGGCTGGTGCGTCGGACCGTCCTCGCCGAGGCCGATCGAGTCGTGCGTCCACACGAAGATCGCCGGCATCTTGTTGAGCGCGGCGAGCCGCACGGCCGGGCGCATGTAGTCGCTGAACACGAAGAACGTCGCGACGAAGCTGCGGCAACCGCCGTGATAGAGCATGCCGTTGCCGATCGCGCCCATCGCGTGCTCGCGAATGCCGAAGCGCAGGTTGCGGCCCTCGCCGCTCTTCACGTAGTCGCCGCCGGGGACGATCGTCTTCGTCGAGCCGCCGAGGTCGGCGTCGCCGCCGAACAGCCACGGGATCTTCGCGGTGAGCACCGCCATCACCTTGCCGGAGGCGGAGCGCGTCGCGATCGCATCCTTGAACGCCGGCAGGCCCTGATCCCACCCCGCGGGCAGCTCGCCTTTGATCGCGAGCTCGAGCTGCGCGGCGAGCTCCGGATGCGCCGTCTTGTACGCGGCCATCTTCTCGCGCCACTGCGAGTGCGCGGACTGCCCGCGACGCACGCCCTCCGCGAAGTGCTCGCGCACGCCATCGGGCACGAGGAACTTCGCGTTCGGATCCCAGCCGAGCGCCTGCTTCGTCGCCGCGACCTCGGCGTCGCCGAGCGGCGAGCCGTGCGCCGCGCTCGTGCCGGCCTTCTTCGGCGAGCCGTAGCCGATGGTCGTGCGGACGATGATGATCGACGGGCGCTCCGTCTCCGCCTTCGCGGCCGTGATCGCCGCATCGAGCGCGCCGATATCGGTATCGCCCTTCTCGACGTGCTGGACGTGCCAGCCGAGCGCCGCGAACCGCGCGCCGACATCCTCGTCCATCGAGATCGACAGCGGCCCGTCGAGCGTGACGTGGTTCGCGTCGTACAGCCACGTCAGCTTCGAGAGGCCGAGGTGCCCCGCGATCGACGCCGCCTCGCAGCACACGCCTTCCATGATGTCGCCGTCGGAGACGAGCGCGTAGGTGTGGTGATCGATCACCGTGTGGCCGGGGCGGTTGAAGTAGTGCCCGAGGTAGCGCTCCGCGATCGCCATGCCGACGGAGTTCGCCGAGCCCTGCCCGAGCGGCCCCGTCGTCGCCTCGACACCGGGCGTCGAGTGCGCGGCGCCCGGATGCTCGCCGAGCTGCCACTCTGGATGCCCCGGCGTCTTGCTGCCCCACTGCCGGAACGACTTGAGGTCGTCCATCGACACGTCGTAGCCGGTCAGATGCAGCAGCGAGTACAGCAGCATCGAGCCGTGGCCGGCCGACAGCACGAAGCGATCGCGATCGAACCACAGCGGCGCTTTCGGATCGTGGCGCAGGTGGCGTTGCCACAGCGTGTACGCCATCGGCGCGCAGCCGAGCGGCAAGCCCGGGTGGCCCGAGTTTGCTTTCTGGATCGCGTCGATCGAGAGGGTCCGGATCGTGTTGATCGCGAGCGTCGTAGGATCGGTCGTCATCGGCGAGGGCACGCTACCACGGTGGTACGATACGCCCGCCATGCGGACGCTGACTTCGGCAATCGTTGTGGGCATCTGGGCCTGCAGTGGGAAGCCGGCGCCCGCTCCGCAGCCGCCGACCGCGCCCACGCCGAACACTCCCGCGCCCGCACCGCCCCCTCCCGCCCCGGCCGCACCGTTCGCGGTCGCCGACACTCACGAGCCCGAGTACATCCCGCCCGCGCAAACCAAGGTCGCCGTGGGCACGACCGTCACGTTCGGCACCGCCGTGATCGATCAAGACCTCGACGAGACGCGCGTCGACGTCACGAAGATGCCGAAGGGCGCGACGTTCGATCCGATCACGCAGACCGTGACGTGGCTCGTCGCCGCCGACGACGCGCCACCGCAGTTCGAGCTAACGATCAGCCAGCCCGAGCGCAGCAAGTCGATCAAGCGCGAGCTGAGCTTCTCGCTCACGACGGGCCGGACCCGAGCCTCGATCGTCGCGCCGCCGCAGACACCGCTGATCGAGACGCTGCTGATGATCCGCTCCCCTGGCCGCCTCGCGCAGGTCAACCAGGACTGGCCGCTCGACAAGCTGCTGCAGGTCGGCGCCGAAACGTTCCGCCTCCAGCTCCCCGAGGACACGCGCAACACGCTCGCCGCCCCCCTCGACGGCGCGACTGCGTACCAGCAGCTGCTCGCGGGCCTCGCCGCGACGCACGAGAACCCGCGTCTCGATCCCACCTCACCGCAGTTCGACAAGGCCGCGTTCGGCGATCCGAGAAGCTGGAAGGTCGTCGCGTTTCGCCCGCGCATCGACAAGGCATGGACGGAGCTGCGCGTCGTCTACCAGGCGACGAACGCCAAGGAGCCGGTGTTCGCGATGTTCCGGATCCGCCCGGTCGTCGAGTACGCCCCCGCGCTGCCGCGCCCCGAGGAGGAGCGCGACGCGAACAACAAGATCTTCCTCGGCATGGTCGCCAGGCACCTGATGAAGGACGGCGGCCCGAACCCCGCGTTCGTCAAGGACGAGGCCGCCGAGGGCAAGGCCGTCAGCGCGCTGATGACCGAGCTGCTCGCGTTCGACGACACGAAGACCAAGCCCTACCTCCACGGCTTCGCGATCGGCATCGCGCTCGAGGCGCGGATGGGCGGCGGCTCCGCGCGCAACCCCGACGGCAGCTACAAGAGCGGCGACGGCTGGGCGTGGAGCACGATGAAGCCGCTCCCCACGCCCGACAAGAAAGCCCAGGCGTACGTCGACACCGCCATCCCCGGCTTCTGGACCGCGACCGCCGCCAGCCACGACAAGCAGACCTGGATCCCGGTCTGCGCGCCGCACTTCGACCCGCTCGACCCGAAACACGAGCCCGGCTTCGACGCGCTCTGCCGCACGACGATGGGCCTCGTCGATCTGCCCGCGATGCACGCCGGCAAGCCGACGAGCGGCAAGGTCGACGCGAACAACCTCTACTTCGAATACAAGAAGCGCTGGGCCGTCGAGGGCTTCCCGCTCGAGGACGGCCGCCGCGACCTCGGCGAAGAGAACGTCATGACCTGCTCGCAGTGCCACATCCGCAACTTCGGCATGCATGACTACGCCGATCCGGCGAACACGGATCCGACGAAGGGCACGCCGAAGGCGCCGAACCACGCGCTCGCCACGCTCGACTTCCAGATCATCCCGGGCGCGCGCTGGGAACCGTTCACGCTCGAGCTCCTGCAGTACCAGGAGTGCCGCGGCAAGATGC
>CAYUNM010000047.1:0-65253 GCA_964446175.1 uncultured Kofleriaceae bacterium | reverse complement strand
GTGCCCAGTCCCGGAATTGAACCAGGGACACGCGGATTTTCAGTCCGCTGCTCTACCATCTGAGCTAACTGGGCGGGGGTGGCAGAATCTACAGAGCGGCGGGGGGTCTGGCAAGGGGCTAAGCGGCCTGAACGATGCGGAATGACAGGGGCTTGGTGGGCCCGGTTCGGCGGTGATGGCACAATGGGGGCGCACGATGGCGAGTACCGACGGGACCGATCCGGCACTGGCGCACACGCCGGTTCCGCTGGACGGCGATGGCTCCGAGCTGATCGGGGTAGTCATCGACGGTCGGTACCGCCTCGATGCGACGCTCGGTCGCGGCGGCATGGGGTTGGTGTACCGGGCAACGCACGTCGGGTTGCGGCGGCAGGTCGCCGTCAAGATCCTGCATCCGAGCCTGGCCGCGAGCCCCGAGGTGCGCAACCGGTTCGAGCGCGAGGCACTCGCGGTCGGGCGCGTCGATCATCCGAACTGCGTCGCGACGTACGACGTCGGGCGGTTGCCGGACGGGTCGCTCTATCTGGCGATGGAGCTCCTCGAGGGTAAGTCGCTGGCCGACGTGCTCGAGGCGGAGGGCCAGATCTCGCCGGGCCGGGCGCTGCACATCCTGGCGCACATGCTGAGGGGGCTCGGCAGCATCCATCAGGCCGGGTTGATCCATCGCGACATCAAGCCCGAGAACATCTTTCTCGTGCGGCAGGGCGAGGACATGGACTTCGCCAAGATCCTGGACTTCGGGATCGCGAAGCCGATCAGCGGCGAGCTCAGCGATGACGGCGTGCGCCTGACGCAGGCGGGGATGGCGTTCGGTACGCCGATCTACATGGCGCCCGAGCAGGCACTGGGAAACCCGATGGACGGGCGCGCGGATCTGTATGCGGCGGCGGTCGTCGCGTACGAGATGCTGTGCGGGCAGCCGCCGTTCTACAGCGAAGACAAGCTCGAGGTGATGTCGATGCACACGGCCAAGCCGGTGCCGCCGATGAGGAGCAAGCTCATCAAGGGCGGCAAGCCGGTGCCGAGCTCGATCGAGAAGCTGATCGTGCGCGGGCTGACGAAGAAGCCGGGCGACCGGTACGCGAATGCCGAGGTGTTCCTGGCCGCCGTCGAGCAGGCGCTGCACACGCCCGAGGGCGGCCAGACGGATATCGAGTTCGAGCGCGTGGGCGATACCGGATCGCAGCCGCTGGTCGGCGCGGACGGCGGGTACTTCGACGAGGATCGGCTCGATATCAACAGCGCTATCGAAGAGGCGATCACGCTCGCGCCGAGCGGGCCGCGCGCGGCGACGCCGAACAAGGGTGCGCGGCTGGCGACGCCCGCGAAGGGCGCGGAGAGCCGGGTCGGCACGAAGCTCGGCGTGGGTGTGGAGACGGCACCTGCGCCGCCGGTGGTCGCCGCGGGAGACGCGCGCGGGCGCGTCGGCGGTGGTGTGGGGATCGGGATTCCGTTCACCGGGCCGGCCGGCGAGCCGATCTTCGGGTTGACGCCCGAGCAGCGGCTCGCGCAGGTGCCGCCGAAGCGGCGGTGGTGGCTGTACGTGCTGATCGCGGTGCTGGCCACGGGCGTCGGTGTGGGGATCGCGATCTGGACGAAGCCGGCGGATGACAACAAGCTCGATCCGAACTCGCCCGCGGGGCAGGCGTCGGAGGCGCTCGAGCGCGGCGATCCGGCGAAGGCGATCGCGATCCTCGAGAAGGCGCCGATCGACAAGGATGCGGATGCGCAGCTCGTGCTCGGCGAGGCGTATGCGGCGCGCAACGAGAACCTCGAGGCGATCGAGGCGTATCGGCGTGCGCTCGCGCTCGCGCCGGATGTCGAGAGCGACAAGAAGCTGCGCGCGAGCTTGCGCGCGATGGCGGCGGACAAGGATCCGGATGTCGTCGCGAAGGCGTTCGATCTGTGGGTCGGGCGAACGAAGGATCCGGAGGCGGCGCCGTCGATCGACAAGGCGGCGGTCAGCCAGCAGTACGAGCGCCGGCACGCGGTCGCGCCGATCATCGAGAAGTACAAGCTCGGCGATGGCGTCGAGTGGCTGAAGGCGTACACGCTCGACCTCGAGGAAGGCGAGACGTGCGAGATCCGCAAGGAGGCCGTCGCGAAGCTGCGCGCGCTCGCGGATCCGCGGGCGATCGAGCCGCTCGAGCGTGCGATCGCGAAGAAGATCAAGAGCGGGCCGCTGCGCGGCAAGCCGGTGAGCGCGTGTCTCGTCGACGACGCGAACGCGGCGATCGGGTACCTGCGCGGGCTGAAGAAGTAGATGCTCGCGCTGCCGGACGTGCCACGCTGGGTCGAGGCGCACGGCATCGCGGCGGATCCCGAGGGCTGGCGCGAGGAGCTGGGCGCGGGGTTCGCGCTCGGGCACGATCGCGCGCGGCTGATCGTCGTCGCGGGCGAGGTCGAAGGCGAGGACGTGCGGCGGCTCGCGGCGCGGCCGCACGTGCTGCTCGTCGAGCGCGAGGAGCTGGCGCTGGCGACGGGGCGGGCCATCGAGCGCGCGATCCTGCACGCGCTTCCCGATGCGAGCGCCCTGCCCGACTACGAAGGCGCGGTGCCGCTGGGCGATGGGCCACTGCCGTCCGGAAGTCGAGCGCTGCCGCCCGCGCTCGCGGACGAGCTCGCCTGGGCGCGCGAGCGCGGCCCGATCTGGAGCGCGTGGGTCGACGGCGAGCCGGCGTGCTTCGCGTACGCGCCGTGGCGGAGCGCGGGGCTGTTCGATGTCAGCGTCGATACGCTGCCTGGCGCGCGCCAGATGGGGCTCGCGACGATCGTCGCGGCGGCGATGATCCGCGACGAGCGCACGCGCGGACGCGAGCCGGTGTGGGGCGCGAACGAGAGCAACCACGCATCGCTGCGGCTCGCGAAGCGGCTGGGCTTCGAGCCCGTCGACGAGATCTGGGTATGCGCGCCGGCGTAGTCGTGGCGATGCGCGCGCTGATCGTGCTCGCGCTGGTGACCGAGACCGCACGCGCGGAGCCAGACAACACGACGCTCGTCGAGGTCGGCCTCGCGATGGCGCCGCCGACATACCTCGCGGGCGTGTCGCTTCACGAGGGCTCCCACGCGTTGATGGCGAAGCTCGTCGGCGCGGATGTCGACGAGCTGCACCTGTTTCCACCCGGGATCGATCCGCACACGAATACGTTCCGGTTCGGCTGGACGTACGTGTCGGGGCTGCGCACGCGCGGCGATCGCATCGCGTTCTTCATCGCGCCGAAGATCACCGACACGCTGCTGCTCGGCGGGTTCGCGGCGCTCGTGTTCACGAGCGCGTGGCCGCACAACCGCTACGGGCAGCTCGCACTCACCGTCGGCGCGACCGGACTGTGGATCGACTTCGCGAAGGACGTCGTGCTGTTCTCGCCGACGAACGACGTCAGCCACGTGTTCTCGCTGTGGTGCATGACCGGGTGGAAGCAGGTGCCGGCGCGGCTCGTGTATGCCGGGATCGCGGGCGGTCTCGCGTATGTCGTCGTGCAGGGCTACGAGAAGACGTTCACGCCGCCGAGCTCGGCGGCGCCGCGCGCGATGGTGCTGCCGGTGCTGTCGGCCAGCTTCTGAATCCCGGACCGTGGGGCCCCGGCGACGGATCGCCGCCGCGCGCTGAAGCCAGATCGGCGCACACCGTGGGCGCAGGCGCACGCGCGGTGTGCATCGGATCGCGGGAGAAACGCGGGGTTGGGCCGGCAAGCTTTTTGCTGATGCATGAGCGCATGTCGCGCTTCAAGTTCCTGCTCCTCGCGCTTCCGCTCGCCGCATGCGGCACGACCTCGCACGGCGGCAGTGACGGTGGCGGCACCGACACGTGCCCGCCGATGACGATGGGCGCGAGCACGCTCGCGGGCGGCGGCGCCGCCGGCTACGTCGATGGCGACCGCTGCACCGCGCTGTTCCACAATCCGGTGAGCGTCGCGATCGGCCCCGACGGGCGCGCGTACGTCGCCGACTTCGACAACGGCAAGATCCGCGCGGTCGACTCGCAGGGCAACGTCGAGACGATCGTCTCGGCGCAGAACTTCTCGCGCCCGTTCGCGCTGACGTTCGGCGGCAACACGCTGTACGTCGCGACCGACAACGATCCGAACAACCAGCACAGCGTGAT
This sequence comes from uncultured Kofleriaceae bacterium, assembly GCA_964446175.1. GTDB lineage: Bacteria > Myxococcota_A > Polyangia > Haliangiales > Haliangiaceae > JABFXX01. The sequence goes on along the minus strand of CAYUNM010000047.1, from coordinate 61,148 downwards.
GTCGGGCACGATCTGGAAGGTCGACGTCCACGCGAAGACGGCGACGCCGCTCGCGGCCGATGTCGGGCGCCCGCGCGGGCTGTTCATGCTGAAGGACGGCCGGCTCGGGGCGACCGACTACGAGAACCACGTGGTCGAGGCGATCGACGTCTCGACCGGGATGATCACGAACATCGCCGGCGCGTTCGGCCAGAAGGGCTTCGCGGACGGCAGCGGCTCCACCGCCCGGTTCTCCGCACCCTACGGCATCGTGCAGCGCTCCGATGGCAAGCTCGTCGTCGCGGACTGGGACAACCAGCGCATCCGCGTCGTCGGGCTCGACGGCAGCGTCACGACGATGGCCGGCAGCACCGCGGGCTTCGTCGACGGCGCGATGAGCGACGCGAAGTTCAACCACCCGCAGGGCATGGCGATCGACAGCGCCGACGACATCTTCATGACCGACCTCGAGAACTTCCGCATCCGCAAGCTCTCGGGCTCGTCGATCACGACGGTCGCGGGCGACGGCATGGACGGATTCGCCGACGACGACGACCCGCAGGGCGCCGAGTTCCACGGCCTCGAGGGCCTCGCCGTCTCGCCCGACGGCCACACGCTGTACGTCGCCGACGGCACGCGCGGCGAGGACGTCCCCTACAACCGCGTCCGCCTGATCAAGGTGCAGTAGTCATGACCGAGCGCGCGATCATCGAGCAAGCGACGCGACTTCGCCGCCAGCGCGAGGCGTACCTCGTGGCGACGATCGTGCGCGCCGAAGGCATGCGCGTTGGAGCGCGAATGCTGCTGACCCAGTTCCGCTGGATCACGAGCTCGGCGAGCGGCGTGTCGCTCGAGGCGGAGCTCGCGAACACGGGCTGGGATCGCACGCGGCATGGCGAGGCGTTCCTGCTGCGCTGCGACGCGCCCGATGGAGACCTGTGCTCGGCGTTCGGGCTCGACGGCGAAGGCCCGGTCGAGGTCCTCGTCGAGCGCGCGGGCGTACCGGGGCGGATCGATCCGCTCGAGCTCGCGGAGAAGTGCCTGCGCACGCAGCGCCGTGGCGCGATCGCGACGGTCATCGGCGGCGGCAAGCTCGGAGCGCGCGTCGCGCTGCTCGCGGGTGCAGAGCCGACGGGCGAGGTCACCGACGCCGCCCTGCGCGGCGCCATGATCGACGACTGCCGCCGCGCGATCGAGAGCGGCGAGTCGCGCACGAGCCGCCACGGTGAGGTCGAGTGGTACGTCGAGGCGATCCTGCCGCCGCCGCGGCTGTTCGTCTTCGGCATCGGCCACGACGCCGTACCGATCGTGCAGCTCGCCCGCGCGATCGGCTGGGACGTCGCGGTGTGCGCCCACGAGCCCCGCCACGCGACGCGCACGCGCTTCTCGCAGGCCGACGAGATCCTCGTCGGCAGCGCCGCCGACCTCGCCGCGCGCGTCGACGAGTGCGACCGCGCCATCGCCCTCGTGATGTCGCATCGCTACGAGCTCGACCGCGACAACCTCGGCGCGCTCGTCGGGACGCGCGCGCGCTACATCGGCGTCCCCGGGCCGCGCAGCCGCACCCAGAAGATGCTGGGCGAGCTGTGCCTGGGCGTCGACGACGCCCGCATCCACGCGCCGGTTGGCCTCGACCTCGGCGCCCAGACCGCGCACGAGCAGGCGCTCGCGATCATCGCCGAGATCCAGGCGGTGCTTCGTCAGGCGCCCGCCGTGAGCCCGCTGCCGATCCGGCACGCGGCGTAGCGATCGCGCCTCGTCCGTCGCGCCACGCGGAGAGCGCGCGCGATGTGGCGGCCCGTCACGAACCACGCACGGCAACTGCGCGGTGCGCCTCGGGGATTGCCTCGCATGGCGGTTGCAGACGCGTAGGTCATGCGCGATTCCCTCTCGATGCTCGAGCGCCTCGACCTCGAGACCAAGGTCCACCACGGCCCCGCCGACGCGGCGCGCGTCGCGCTGCTCGGCAAGCCGAGCCGCGAGCGATACGCCGACTACCTCGCCCGCGTCTACGCGTTCGAAGCGCCCGCCGAGTGGCGCTGGATCCGGACGTCCGGTCTCGACACGCTCGTCGACGTCTCCCCTCGCCTGTTCGCGCCGATCCTCGCGAAGGACCTCGCGACGCTCGGCCGCTTCCCCGATGTCTACGAGCCGAGCAGCTTCAAGGGCGTCGCGCAGGCGCTCGGCTGGATGTACGTCGTCGAGCGCGGCCGGCTGATGAACGCGATGCTGCATCGCCACCTCGCGCGCCGGCTGCCGTTCGAGTCGTCGATCGCCGGCACCTACATGGCGGGCTCGAGCTCGCTCGGCCTGCGCTGGCAGCTGTTCGGCGCCGCGCTCGACCGCGTCTCGAAGAATCCGGTGATGGTCACGCAGGTCGTCAACGGCGCGCTCGAGGCGTTCCGCGTGATGCGGCACCCGGCGCCGCACAACACGCCGCAGCAGAAGGCTGCCTAGGCCCACTGGGCTGGGCTGGGGTGGGCTGGGTCAGCGGGGCTGGCTAGAGCTCTAATCGAGCTTCTTCAGCTTGTCGTAGAGCGTGCGCTCGCCGATGCCGAGCAGCTCCGCGGCCTTCTTGCGGTTGCCGCCGACGTGGTCGAGCGCGCGCTGGATCGCGTCCTTCTCGAGCTCGGCCAGCGTCTTGATCGCGCCATCGCCCGCGGCCCCGGCCGGGGGTGGCGCGTCGTCGATCCAGAGGTGGCTGGCGTCGATCGCGTCGCCGTCGGCGAGGATCGCGGCGCGCTCGAGCGCGTTCGCCAGCTCGCGCACGTTGCCGCGCCACGACGCGGCGAGCAGCCGCTGCTCGGCGGCCGGCGTCAGCTTCGGGACGCCGCGCTTGAGATCGGCGGCGATGCGCACGAGCAGCGTCTTCGCGATCGGCAGCAGGTCGGCGCGGCGCTCGCGCAGCGCCGGCAGCTTGATCGGGAACACGGCCAGGCGGTGGTACAGGTCCTCGCGGAACGCGCCCTGATCGATCATCGCGCGCAGGTCGCGGTTGGTCGCGGCGACCCAGCGCACGTCGACCTCGAGCGTGCGGCTGCCGCCGACGCGCTCGAACCGGCGCTCCTGCAGCACGCGCAGCAGCTTGGCCTGCAGCTCGGGCTTGAGCTCGCCGACCTCGTCGAGGAAGAACGTGCCGCCGTCCGCGAGCTCGAGGCGGCCGCGCTTGCGCTCCGTCGCGCCCGTGAACGCGCCCTTCTCGTGGCCGAACAGCTCGCTCTCGAGCAGCTGCTCGCTCAGCGCGGCGCAGTTGATGGCGAGGAACGGCTTGGTCGCGCGCGGCGAGCGGGCGTGGATGTCGCGGGCCGCGACCTCCTTGCCGGTGCCGCTCTCCCCGAGCAGCAGCACGGTCGCGTTCGTGCGCGCCACCTTGTCGATCGCATCGACGACCGGCCTCATCGCCGGATCGCCATACGTCAGCGGCGGGCCGTGCAGCTGGGACTCGGCGTGGCGCGCCTCGACGCGATCGCGCAGGCCGCGCCGCTCGACCGCGCGCCCGACCAGCAGGCGCAGCTCGTCGGGGCCGCTCAGCGGCTTCTGCAGGTACTCGAACGCGCCGAGCTTCATCGCCTCGACCGCGTTGTCGACGGTGCCGTGCGCCGTCATCACGATCACTTCCGTCTCCGGCTGCTCGGCGCGCACCTTGCGCAGGATCGCGAGGCCATCGAGGCCGGGCATCTTGAGATCCGTGATCACGAGCTCGAAGCTGCGCTCGTCGAGCAGCTTCGCGGCGGCCTTGCCGTCGGCGGCCGCGACGACCTCGTGCTCGTCGAGCTCGAGCGCATCGACGATGAACTCGCGCAGGCCCGGTTCGTCATCCGCGACGAGAATGCGTGCCATATGCCTCCGGGCTGTTCATTCATGCCTCCGGGATCTCGATGCGGAACACCGCGCCTCCGCTCGTACCATCGCGCACGCTGATTGTCCCGCCGTGCTGCTCGACGATTCGCCGCGCGATCGCGAGCCCGAGGCCCGTGCCGCGCGTCTTCTTCGTGAAGAACGGCTCGAAGATGCGCTCGCGGTCCTCGGGCGGCACCCCGGGTCCCTTGTCGGCGACCTCGATCACGAGCCGCGCACCCTGCCCCCCGCGCGCGGGCTCCTGGGCGACGCGCACCGTCACCGGCCCGCCGGCCGCCTGCGCGTTCTCGATGAGGTTCGCGATGACCTGCCGCATGCGCGGCTCGTCGAGCGACCACGAGGGCGGCGATCCGGTCGTGTCCGATTCGATCGCGTCCGGGATCAATTGTGCAGGATTGGATCGTGCACGATGTAACTCGCCGGTCCGCACGAACGCGAGCAGGTCGGCGACCAGCTTCTCGAGCCGCACGGCCTCGTCGACGACGCGCGCCGCCTTCTGCTTCGGCTTGCCCTCCTCGAGCGTGCTCGCGAGCAGCTGCGCGTTGCCCTTGAGCGACGCGAGCGGGTTCTTGATCTCGTGCGCGAGCACCGCGGACATCTCGCCGAGCGCGGCCAGCCGCTTCTCGCGCTCGCGGGCCTCCGCCTCCGCGCGGCGTCGCAGGTCGCGCCGCACGATCGCGATCGCGACGCCGAGCAGCACGACCGCCGCGATGCCGCCGAGCGCGAGCGACCACGTCGCCGACTGCCGCAGCTCGTCCGCCTCGATCGGCTCGATCTCGAGCACGATCGCGCGCGGCCGCTGCCCCGTCGCCCAGGTCCGCCGGAACGGGGTGCGCATCTCGACGCGGATGCGCCCGTCGACGTGCACGAGCCGCCCGCGCGCGGAGCCGCCGACCGGCGTGCCGGCTGCCGCGAGCTCGTGCCCGCGCGCGTCGAACACGGCGATGTAGCGCAGGCCCTCGCCCGTGTGCTCGCCGAGGATCGCGGCGAGCTGCGCCGAGTCGGGCGGCGCGTTGTCGGGCAGATCGGCCCGCACGCCCTGCTCGACGGACAAGGCCTCACCGTCTCGCGCGGCCTCGAACGCGTCCTCGACCGTCCTGCGCGTCGTGAACAGCGCCGCCAGCAGCGCCGCCGCGATCAGCGCGAACGCGGCGGCGAGCGGCGGCACGCGGCGAAACACCGACATCGCCGCGAGCATGGCACGGCTCAGCCCTTCTGGATGCCCTTGCGCATGCCGTGATGGAACCCACCCCGCGCGTGGCGGTGCATGCCCATCTTGGCGCGGCCGGCCTTGAACTCGTCGAGCGAGATCTGGCCATCGCCGTTCGTGTCGAGCTTCTTGAACGTCTCGGTCGCGCGCGCGTCGCGCATCGCGGCCTTCTCCGTGTCGTCGAGCTTGCCGTCCTTGTTCGTGTCGAACTTGGCGAGCATCTCGGCCTTCTTCTGCTCGTGCTTCGCCTGGAAGTCGGCCTTCATCGCCGCCTTCTCCGAATCATCGAGCTTGCCGTCCTTGTTCGTATCGTACTTCTGCAGGATCTCGGCGCGCCCCGCGCCACCGTGAAAGCCGTCCGCGACGGCGACACCGCCGGCGAGAGAGGCACACAGCGCGAGCGCGAGCTTGGTCTTGGTCAACATCGTAGGACCTCCTTGGTCTGGTCGGGTCCTAGTGCGACCGGCGTGCCGGCGCCAACCCCGCGAAACCGCGGCGCTTCGGCGAGCAACCGCCTGCGAAGTCCGCAGGCGCACCTGCGGGTTCCGCAGTCAGCGATCGAGCACCTGCCGGATCCGCGTCGCGAGGGCCTGCACCCGGAACGGCTTCTCGATCAGATCGAAGTTCCCGTCCGCGACGCCGTGGCGCACGATCGCGTCGTCGGTGTACCCGCTGGTGTAGAGCACCTTGAGCCCGGGGTACTTCGAGCGCGCGGCCTCCGCGAGCTGGCGGCCATCCATGCGCGGCATGACGACATCGGTGAGCAGCAGGTCGACCCGCTGCTGTAGCTGCGAGAGCGCCGCTTGCCCGTCCGCGGCCTCGATCACCGTGTAGCCCCGCGCGCGGAGGGCGCGTGCCGCCGAGCGGCGCACGTACTCGTCGTCGTCGACGAACAGGATCCGCTCGGCGCCGAACGCGAGCGCGTTCACGACATCTTGCTGTCGCGCCACGTCGCCCTCGACGATCGGGAAGACCACGTTAAATGTCGTGCCCTTGCCGAGCTCGCTCTCGACCTCGATGAAGCCTCCCGCCTGGTCGACGATGCCGTGCACGACCGCGAGCCCCATCCCGGTGCCCTTGCCCTGCTCCTTCGTCGTGAAGAACGGCTCGAAGATGTGGCCCAGGATCTCGGGCGGAATTCCGCACCCCGTATCCGTCACCGACAGCTGGACCGCCGGTCCCTCCGTCACGCCCGGATGCGCGCGCGCCTGGCACTCGGTGATCGTGCACTGGCGCGTCGCGATCTCCAGCGTACCGCCGCGCGGCATCGCGTCACGCGCGTTCACCGCGAGGTTCATCAGCACCTGGACGAGGTACCCTGGATCGACCTTGACGTGGCCGATCTCCGAGTCGAGCGACGTCTGCAGCATCACGTCCTCGCCGACCATCCGGCGCAGCATCTTGCGCGTCTCCTGCACGGCCGCGTTGATGTCGAGCACCTTCGGCTCGACGACCTGCTTGCGCGAGAACGCGAGCAGCTGCCGGGTCAGTCCGGTCGCACGCTGGACCGCGGCATCGATCTCCTGCACGAGCTCGCGTTGCTCGCCTGCCGCCGGCAATGACTCCGCGAGCATGCCGTTCGACGACGAGATCACGGCGAGCAGGTTGTTGAAGTCGTGCGCGACGCCGCCCGCGAGCAAGCCGAGGGACTCCATCTTCTGGGTCTGGCGCAGCTGCTCCTCGAGCGTGCGGCGCTGCGTGACGTCCTCCGCGAGGCCCGCGATGCGCACGATGCGTCCGCTCTGGTTGCGAACGGGGAACGCACGATCGTGGATCCAGCGCACGCTCCCATCGGGGCGCACGATCCGGTACTGCTGGTCGTAGTCCTCGCGCCGGCGCGTGCGCGCCACGCGCTCCCGATCGTCCGGGTGGATCGATCGCAGCCAGTCGTCGGGGTCCGCGGCGATCGACTCGTACGTGCGGCCCCAGATCGTCTCGTATGCCGGGCTCACGTAGATCACGCGCTTCTCGGCCGCGTCGTAGAGCCAGAACACCTCACGGATGTTCTCGGCGAGCTGCCGGAACCGCGCCTCGCTCTCGCGAAGCGCCTCCTCCGCGCGCTTGCGCTCCGTGATGTCCTGCAGGGTGCCGAGGTAGTACGGCTCGCCGCCGATGTCGATCGTCTGCACGGACCAGATCACGTCGAGCTCGCTTCCATCCCTGCGGACGAACTTGAGATCGACGTCGCGCGCGAAGCCATCGCGGGCAACCAGCTCGCGGACCCGCGCCCCGTCCGCCTCGTTCGCGTACAGCGCGACATCCGCGGCGCACTTCCCGACCACCTCGTCGTGCGTGTAGCCGAACGTGGCCAGCCACTGATCGTTGGCGGCGAGGAACACCCGGTCTCGCACACGGGCGATCGCGCTCGGCAGCGGGTTTCCGTCGAACGCCTTCGCGAATCGCTCCTCGCTCTCGCGCAAGGCTTCCTCCGCGCGGGCACGCGAGGTGACGTCCTGGATCGTCGCGGTCAGCAACAGCTCGCCATGGATCTCGAACGGCTCGCACGAGAATAGCGTCTCGAGCACGCTTCCGGACTTCGTCCGCAGCCGGAGTGGCACGGAGCGCATCGACTCGTGCTTCATCCGCTCGGCTCTGGCCATGACGTCGGCCTGCGCCTCGACGAAGAACGGGAAGTCTGTCACGTGCCTGCCGATCAGCTCCTCCCGCGTGTAGCCGAACATCTCGACGTACGCGGCGTTGACGTCGACGTACGCCATGTCGGACGCGCGCACGATGCTGCGCGGCAACGGGCTCGTCGAGAACACTTTCTCGAACAGGGCCTGCGTCGAGCGCAGCTCTCGCTCCGCCTGCTCCTTCTCCGTGACGTCCGCAAACACCGACACGCCATACTCGACGCCGTCGATCGTCAACGTCTCGACGGAGGCAAGCGCCATCCGCACGGTGCCATCGCGGCGGCGCAGCGACAGCGACAGGTCGTTGATGCGACGCTCGCGCGCCATCATCGTACGCGCGAGATCGCGCTCGATGGGATCGCCGTACAGATCGAGCTCGTCGCTCTGCCTGCCGACGACCTCGTCGCGCGAGTACCCGAAGAATGCCAGGAACGCGTCGTTCGCCGCGACGAAGGTCCGATCGCGCATCCGCATCATCGCGTATGGCAACGGGCACGCATCGAAGGCCGCAGCGAACCTCGCCTCGCTCTCGCGCCGCGCCTGCTCGGCGTGCTCGCGCTCCGTGATGTCATCGAACACGACGAACGTGTGCGACTGATCGTCGAGGATCATCCGCTCGCCGAACACCGACACGGTGCGGCGCTCGCCCTTGCGCTCGACGCTGACGCGCGACCGCATCACCTGGCCGCACTCGTCGAGCTCGCCAATCACGCGACGCAGCTCGTCGCGCGCGATGCCGAGGTCGTGCAGCGTCGACGCGAGCAGCTGCTCGCGCGGAACACCGAGCCAGCCCACGGCCGCATTGTTCGCCGCGATGATCTGGAGATCGACACTCCGGATGATCGCCGACGGCAGCGGGCTCGCGTCGAACGCGATCGCGAAGTGCCGCTTCGACGTCGCGAGCCGCTGCTGGGATGCCGTCTCCGCCTTCGCCGCCTCGACGCTCCGCCGGCGCGCCGCGTGGAGCCATCCCGTGAGCGTGCTGATCACGAGGCCGTTGATGCCGAGGAACGCGACGCGCTGGATCGCCGATGCCTCGTCGACATGCCACGCATTGCCGAGCAGCAGCGCGGCCGCGCCGACGGCGAGGACCGTCGTCAAGATTCCGCAGTTGCGGCCGCACAGGTACGCGGCGAGCGTCACCGGCAACAGCAGCTCGCCGACGACCGTCGTACCTCCGACGACATGACCCACCAGCCGAGCGAGCGCGAGCGTGATGCCCACCAGCACGGCACACAGCGCCGCGCGCACCCAGAATGATCGCATGCGCGGCGGTAGTGCACCCTGCATGCCCGCGGTGAGAGACACCTTTCGCGCAAGCCCGGCGCCTAACCGATCGATAACCCTACGTCAGCGCCGCAGCGACGAGGACCGTCGCGACCTTACCGATGACTCGGGTCGGACCTCGCTCTCGATCAACGCGCGGATCAGACGGATCGCACAGCGGCGCACCGGTTCGGGCTGCCCCGCGAGCAAGGCGACGATCGTCGAGACCTCCGCGACGACGTCCTCGTCGGGATTCGCACCGAAGAACGTCGCCAGCGGCATCGACAGGCCCTCCTCGACGACGCGCGCCAGGACCGCGATCGACGCGTTGACGTGGCCGTTCTCGAGCTGCGAGAGAAACTTCGGCGTCACCTTGGCGGCGCGCGCGAGCTCCTCTTGCGTCATTCCCGCTTGCGTCCGGAACGTCCGGACGCGCAGCGCCACGTCGTTCCCGGGCCTTCCATCCCCGTCCCTGCGTACTGCCATACTACCTGCGAGCATTTGCAAGTCCCGGGTCTGACTGCCATCCCCGATCGGCCATGATAACGCCGCGGAACCCAGCCCGACTTCACCGCTTGGTGATGTCGCGCCCTGCTTTTCGCGCAGGGTTTTCGGCCCGCGTTCGGCGAACACTGTGTCTTGCGCGGAATCACGGGTACCGTCGCGTGCCGTGGACGACGATCCGAACGACCGAGGCTGGGCGCTGCTCGGCAAGGCCGATCGCACGCGCGAGGATCTCGAGGAGGCCGTCCGCTGCTTCGAGCTCGGGATCGCCGGTGGCAACCTGCCGGCCGTCGCCAACCTCGGGAACACGCTCGTCGCGCTCGAGCGGACCGACGAGGCCATCGCGCGACTGACCGCGCTCGCCGAGCGCGACGACGACCTCGCCGGCCGCGCCCACAACTGGCTCGGCTGGCACTTCCATGCGCTCGATCGCTCGCGCTCGATCTCGCACCTCGAGCGCGCCACGCAGCTCGCGCCGCACTGGGGCGTCGCGTGGCTGAACCTCGCGAAGGGCTACGACGCGACCGGCGATCTGCAGCGCGCCGCGGCCGCGTACGGCACCGCGATCGACTGCAGCGACTCGCACGACGACACCTACGCGCGCGACCGCCGTCTCCAGCTCGAGATGACGCTGCTCGCGCGCGGCGAGCCGCCGCCACCCGCGCCGCCGACAGCCACCGCCGACTCGCGCGCGTTCGAGATCGTGCGCGAGACCGCCGCACGCCTCGCGAGCCCGCACGCCTTCATGATCCGGCCGACCCAGCGCGCCGCCGGCCGCGTGATGCCCGCGATCATCGGAATGGTCGCCGAGAACCGCGCGATCGGCGCGTGCATCGTCCAGCCGACCGCGCTCGCGCTCGCGCGCGACGGCGACGTGCTCGCGTTCATCGAGTCGGCGGACCTGATGCCCTGGCTCTCCGCGCTCGATCCCGCCGCGGTCTCGCCGATCGACGCCGCGATGTGGATCTTCGACAAGCTGCGGCAGCCCGACTGGTCGTGGACGATCTCGTCGAGGAAGCCCGCCGCGATCACGATCTGGCCGCTGAACCTCGAGGTCCGCGCGCGCGCCGGCGGCGGCGTGACGGTGCACATCGGCCGCGCGTCGCTCGAGATCACGACCGTGCCCGCCGGGCTCGAGCTCGTGCCGGCGCTGCGCGACGCGATCGCGGCCGAGCAAGCACGCCTGCACGCGTGGGAGCTGCGTCACCGCGCGCGTTACCGCGTCCTCGAGCCGTTCGGCACGCTCGCGCGCGGCGAGCTCGCGACGCTTGTCGATATCAAGGTGTATGGGCGCGACGACTACTACGCCTACCTCTTCGAAGGCGACAAGGGCGGCCGCGCGACGCTCGACGAGCACGCCGACGGCCCGGAGCTCGCGAACATCGACCGCTACCTGGCGCGACACCCGTGAATGTCGCAGCACTGTCGCGGGCTTGTCGTGCAACTATCGACGCTCGGCGCTGTCTGAGCGCGCATGGAGGCATCAATGTCAGAAGCGTTTCGTCTCGGCGGCTGGGGCATGTACCCGACCGCGCTCGCCGGAATCATCCTCGTGCTGTCGGCGTGGCGGTTCGCGTGGCAGCCCGCGCGTGCTCGCCTCTCGTTCCTCAAGTGGATGGGCGTGCTCGTCTCGCTGACGAGCGTGCTCGGCTTCGTCACCGGCTGCATCAAGACGTTCCTCGCGGCCGGCCAGCTCTCCGGCAACGATGCGATTGGCGTCGTGATCACGGGCATCGGGGAGAGCGCGAACAACCTCGGCCTCGGTCTGTGCATGCTCGTCATGGCGACGATCGGCGTCGTCATCGGCCACGCGCGCAAGCCGGTCGAGCTCGTCGACCCGCGCGGCTAGCGCAGCTGCAGGATCGCGAGCACGAGCGCGATCACGGCGAGCGCGATCACGAGGTACCACGGCGCGCCGCTCGCCTTCGGTGCGGCCGGCGCTGGCGTCGGGTGGCCGCCCGCGAACCGCACCTTCACACCGGGCGGCTCCGAGGGCGGCGTCGCGGGTCGGTCGGCCAGGGCGGGCTGGCGCACCGTGATGATCCGGCCGCGCGGCTGCAGCTCGTGCGGATCGCGCACGCGCTCGAGGACCTTGCGCACGTGGCTCATCGTCGGCCGGTCGACCGGGTTCTTCGCGAGCATCTTGAGGATCAGCTCGTCGATCTCGTCGGGGATCTCGGGCACGAGCGACGAGGGCGCGACCGGCGGCTCGGTGACGTGCGCGGTCAGCATCTCCATCATCGTCTGGCCCTGAAACGGCGGGCGCCCGGTGAGCAGCTCGAACGCGATGCAGCCGAGCGAGTAGACATCGGAGGCCCAGCCGGCATCCTCCGAGTCGCGCGCCTGCTCCGGCGAGATATACATCGGCGTGCCGATGATGAGCCCGCTCGGCTGGTGCTCCAGCGGCTCGTTCTCGCGTGCGAGCTTCGCCACGCCGAAGTCGAGCAGCTTGACGAGCGACGGATCGTCGCCCATGTCGACGAGGATCACGTTCTCCGGCTTGAGGTCGCGGTGGACGATCCCCTTGCCGTGCGCCGATTCGAGCGCGCGCGCGAGCGTGCGGACGATGCGCGCCATCTCGCCCAGGCTCGAGCGCCCCGCGCGCACGTGCTCGCGCAGCGTCTTGCCGGCGAGCAGCTCCATCACGAAGTAGCGCCGCCCGTCGGGCATCTCGCCGAACGCGAAGATGTCGATGATGTTCGGATGACCGATCGCGTTGACCGCGCGCGCCTCGTCCATGAAGCGATCGATCGCCTTCATGTCGCGACACAGATGCGCCTTGAGGACCTTGAGCGCGGCGCGCTTGCCGATCATCGGATGGATCGCGCGGAACACCGTGCCCATCGCGCCCTCGCCGACCATCCCCTCGACCTGGTACTCGCCCAGGACCGTTCCGGGCTCGAGCAGATACTCGGTGGTCGAGTGCACACCGGTATCGCGCGGCTCGGTGCCGACCGCCGTCGTCGCTCGCGCGTTCACGTGTGGCGCACGCGGAACGTCGGGAACAGCCCCGACCAGCGTCGACGCCACCCCCTCGTCAGACTTCATCCAACGCCCATCATGACATCGCCATCCGCCGCGTGCATCAGGGGCCGCGTGCGCGGAGGTGCGACACGACCTGTACCGTCCTGTGCACCGCGCCGCGAGCTCAGCCCGTCGCTTCGCGCATCAGCCGCTCGAACGCTCCCGAGACCGCGCGCGCGATCGCTTCGATCGTCTCCGTTGCGCCGGCCTCACGCGCCGCGACGACGAGCAGGCCGACGACGCGCCCCCCTGCCGACAGCGGCGCCGCGATCAGGCCTCCCCACTCCAGCCCGAACGCACCGAGCAGGCGCTCGTCGAGCTCGCTGCCCTCACCGGGGAGCGCGCGTGCCACATCCTTGTGACGCAGCGCCGTCGCGACGACACCGGCCGGCTCCGTCGGGATCGCGAGCGCGGCGACCGGCTTACCGTCGCGGCGAAAGCTCGTCCAGCTGACGGCAACCGCGCCGCGCATCGTCAACAAGGTCGCGCCGACCGTCATCGGCTCGAGGTGCGCGATCGCGGCGATCGCCAGCTTCGCCACGCGCTCGCGGTCCGACGCACGCTCGATCGTCGCGAGCACGCCGGGCAGCTCCTCGTCGACGCCGTCGATCGTCAGCGCGCGCTGCTTCGGCGACGGCGCATCGGCCGGCCCGTCGGCGAGGGTACGGACGTACCGGCGGCGCTCTCCCGACGGCGCGAGGTCGACATCGATCGCCGGCGGTACCTCGAGCGGCTCCTGGCCGCTGAACGACACCGAGACCGGCACCGCACGCGCCGAGCCCGGCGCTCGCTGGAACCGCTGCGGCCGCATGATCTGGTAGACGCGCTCCAGCGCGTAGCGGATGCGCAGCTCGGGTGCGATCGCCTCGATGATCTTGTCTCGCGCGACGCCGAGCTCGTCGGCGATCACGGCAAGCGCATGCTCGTCGAGCGGCTCCGTCGACGCCACGACGACCGCCTTCTGCCCGACACGGAACAGCGGCACCGCCTCGAACCGCTCGGCGTGACCCGGCGACAGCAGCTGCTGGAGCTTGCGATCGGCGCGGGCGAAGTGGCTCGCGAGCGCTGCCGGCAGGTGCTGCTGATACCCGAGGGCGTTCGACACGCCGTCGAGATCGATGTAGCCGAGCTCCACGAGGCTCGTGCCAAGCCGCGCGCCCCACATCACCTGCGCGCGCAACGCCTCCGCCAGCTGGTCCGGCGTGATCGCGCCGGCCTCGACGAGCAACTCCCCGAGTCGCATGGACCGGCAATACTACAGCGTCTTGAGGTACTCGATCACGGCGCGGCGCTCATCTGTGGATAGGGCATCTCCGTAGGGGTGCCCCGTATTGTGATAACCGTCTAGCGTCGTGTCGTAGATCTTGACGCGCGCGGTCTCGGTCGGCTCCATCGCCTGTCCGTGCGTGATCGCGGTGAAGTTCCAGCCGACCGCGACCGGATCGAAGTCCGTCGAGTCGTACGACGTGCGCACCCAGTACGTCGGGCGCTTGCTCGAGTCGAGCACGCCCTCGAGCGTCGGCACGCTGCCGTTGTGGAAGAACGGCGCGGTCGCCCAGATGCCGTCGAGCGGCGGTGCGACGTACCCCGGCTGCGGATCGAGCCGCGAGGTCTCGCCCCAGAAGCTCTGCGCGAACCACTGCACGAAGTCGGGCGAGAACTCGGCGGTGCCGGTCGCGAGCAAAGGATCGGTCGCGATCACGTCGACCGGGATCACGAGGTTTGGATAGGAGCCGCCGTCACCATAGGTGCCGTGACAGCGCGAGCACGTCCTCTCGAACACCGGCTTGCCGCGCGCGGCGAGCGTCTGATCGATCGCGAACGGCCAGGGCGGCGCCTGCAGCGTCTCGATCCACGCGCGTACATCCACGAACGCGGCATCGATCGCGCGCGCTTCGTCCACCGAGTCCGTGCACAAGAGCGACGCGGCCATCTCGATGCGCGCGTGATCGCCGCGGCCTGCGGCCGTGTAGAACATCGCGTGCTTCTTCTGCATGCGCCACCACGGCGGCACGTCGACCGGCGCGACGATCATCGGCGCGTCGAGGCGCGGCGTGTCGCTCCATGCGAGCGTCGCCGGATCGCGGTGCGCCATCAGCGCGGCGGTGAGCGAGTCGGCCGCGTTGACGCCGATCGTCAGCGTCTTCGTCCAGGGCGCGATCGCGTGCACGCGATCGTCGAAGCGCTGCCACTCGGCCTTCTCCGTCGGATCGGTGATGATCGAGCCCGCCGCATCGACGTAGCTCGCCATCTGATCGCTCGTGAAGTCGCTGTCGGCGGCGCCGAGCCCGACGACGAGCTGCCCGTTGATGCTGCCCGCGTGGCACGTGAGGCAGTTCGCGGAGACGACCGCGACACCCTCCTTCGACGTGGCGGCACTGAAATTATACGGCAGTGTTGCATTCACTCCGGTGCGGCCTGAAATCCCCGGTTCCGCGGCGCCGAATACGCGGTCGTACGCTGAGCGTGGAATTCCACACGTGATGTAGCCGCCGTTGACGAGATAGTCGTAGCCTTTCGCGGGATCGCCCGGGCGCTGCGAATCCGACGGCAGTTCTGGATATCCGCTGACATCCGGCGGCTGCGGCAGCTCGGTGCCGCACGCGGTCCCGACGACGAAAAGCAATCCGAGGGCGATGCGCACGAGCGCACACTACCTCAAACCGCGGCACCGGTTGCGCGAGCACTCCCGCGCATCGCGCACTCGTTTCGCAAATTCTTCACTACCGAGGTCGCGTCACGAGGCCTATATAAAACAAGAGGGGGTGAGAGCATGGGGTTCGCCAAGGGCACTCGGGAAAACATCACGCTGGATCCAACGTGTCTCGTCGGCAGTGACGTGCGCAAACGCTTGCTCGCGATCGCCGTCGACGCGGAACGATTGTCCGCGGAGGTGCCGGCATCGGCGCGCCACATGCTCGATCGCATCGTCGAGAACGCGCGCGATGCCGATCGCGAGCTGCGCGCGCTGATCGACTCGGCGTCGATCATGCGTGGCGACTTCGAGCTCCAGCTCGAGCCGATCGACTTCGGTCAGCTCGCCGAGGACGTGCTCGACGGCGCCCTGCTCGCGACGGAGCGCGCGCGCCTGCAGACCGAGCTGCGCTACCGAGGCACGGTGATGGCAGACGCGCCGCGACTGATGCACGCGCTCGAGACGCTGCTGCGCGGGGCGCTCGATCATGCACCGCGCGATGCTCCGATCGTCGTGAGGCTCGATGGTCCTCCGCAGCGCGCACGCTTCCAGGTTGTGGCGAATGACCTGGGCGGCCTCGCCGACGAGGCAAGTCGCGCCTTCGGAGGCGAACCGCCGCGTACCGGCATCGGTGCGGCACTCGGCACCATCCGCAAGGTCGTCGAGGCGCACCGCGGTACGATCACGCTTCATCGCGCCGATGGCCGCGCCGCGCAGATCGTGCTCGAGCTCGGCGGCACGGCGACGCGCGGCATGCTCGCCCGTCGCTAGGCCATCGGAGGCCTGGAACCGCGCTGTAACAAGGCGCGGCTCGCGACCCGGAACGCGTCGGAGACGGCGACGAACGGCTCCGTGTGGCAGCTCGTCCCTGTAGCCAATCGCCCTCCCGCGAGCATCAGAGCAACTTGCACGGCGAGCGTGCGGCGGCCCTGTGGCTCGACGGTGACGCTCGCGCCCATGACGTCGAAGCCCATGCCCTCGACGCGCGCGACCCAGCGGTGGATCGCGCCCTCGAGCGCGCGATCGCGGCTCGCGTCGACGAACGTAATCTCGATATTCGGATGCATGGGGCTCGATCGTTTGCAGCAGACGCGCCAGCGCGCGTGTGCGCCGATACGATGAAAACGCGAATCGAGTGCAGTCGAAGAATGACGGACTTTTTCACGCATAACGCACGTGCGCGAATTGCGTAAAACTGCGGATGGTCAAGTGGTCTTTGGCGAGGGATGAAGGAGCATGGACCGCGATTTCGATGGCGGCGGGGAGCACGGGGAGCTCGAGGCCGTGCACGGTCTCGAGGAGCAGGTGCGATTGGCGCGCGGAACGATCGAGCAGCCGATGCTCCGGCTTCACGATCCATGGCCGGTCGGAACAGGCGCGTGGGCGGAGGCACTCGATCTCGACACGTGCTCGGGCGCGGTGTTCGTCATCGACGAGAGCGGCGCGATCCTCGCCGCCAACCGCGCCGCGCACATGCTCGTCGATCGCGACGACCATCTGATCGGCGCACCGATCGCGACGATCCTCGTCTCGGCCGCGGCGCCTGTCGTCGGCGGCGCGATCCCACGTGGTGTTCGCTTCGTGGCCGCGAGCGCAGGAGTCACCGCGCATCGCCGCGACGGATCGCGCACCGCCGTCGAGCTCGAGCTGATCGCGCTCGACGCGTCGACGATCATGATCATCGCGCGTCCGCAGATCGAGGCCGCGATGATCGACGAGCTCGCCGTCGCCGAGATCGTGCACGACCTGAAGACACCGCTCTCCGTGATCGGGCTCGAGGCACAGCTCGCGGCCGAGCGCTGGCGCGCGAACGAAGCACCGATGCTGCAGCTCGATCGCATCGAGCGCAACGTCGCGTACATGGACCACCTCGTTCACGAGCTGCTCGACCTGTGCATCGTCGATGCGGATCGGCTCGAGCTCGATATCGAGCCGGTCGAGCTGCGCCACCTGCTCGAAGACGTGATCGAGCGCGTCGTGCCGAGCCCCGAGCGCCATCGCGTCGTGCTCGAGGGCCCCCGCTTCGTCATCGAATGCGATGCCCGGCGCATCGAGCGAGTCGTCGCGAACCTGATCGACAACGCGCTCAAGCACACGGCCGCCTCCGCCGGCATTGTCGTGCGGCTCGGCCGTTCGATGATGGGCGCCTCGATCTCCGTGATCGATGCGGGGCCCGGCATCGCCGCCGAGCAGCTCGCCCAGCTGTTCGGCAAGTACCGGCGCGGCACGAGCGAGCGGCGTGGCACCGGCCTGGGCCTCTACGTGAGCCGCAAGATCATCGAGGCGCACGGCGGCAAGCTCGGCGTCGAGAGCGTGCGCGGGGTCGGCTCGCGGTTCTTCCTCGAGCTCCCCGGCCGCAAGAAGCGTCCACCGGTCGTGCTGATCGTCGACGACGACACCGCGCACTCGTCGCCGCTCGCCGAGATCCTCCAGATGGAGGGCTTCGACGCGATCACCGCGACCTGCCCGCGCGACGCGCTCGCCCTCGCCGAGGAGTACCGCCCCGACATCATCGTGCTCGACGCGATGCTGCGGCGCAGCCACGCGATCGACGTCCTCGAGCCTCTGCGCGCGAAGCGCCTTGCAGCACCGACCGCGCTCGTATCCGGGCTTCCAGAATCGGATCCACGTATCGCCAAGGCCGTTCGCGAGTACGGCTGCACGTACGTCGCGAAGCCGCTCGAGCTGCGTAGTTTTCTGCGATTACTCGACTCGTTCGCGAATGAAGACAGTCCCACGGATAAATTCTCGAGTCGCTGAAAGTTCTTGCCTCCACGACGTGGAGGGAGATGATCGCAGCCGGTGATGCATGGTGGCGGTGCTGAAATCGCAAATCCTGGTCGTCGACGACCATCCGCTGTTTCGTGCGGGACTCGCACTCGCGATCCATAGCGAGCCCGATCTCGAGCTGACCGCGGAGGTTGGCTCCGCGGATGAGGCGATCGCGGTGGTGCGCTCGCGCAGCGTCGATCTCGCGATCCTCGACGTGCTGATGCCCAAGTCCAATGGCGTCTCGATCGCGACGGACTTGCTCGATCTCCAGCCCGCGCTCAAGGTGCTCGCGCTGTCCGTCGTGGACGAGCCCGCGATGATCTCCGCGATGATCCGCGCCGGCGCGTCTGGCTACGCGCTCAAGACGCAGTCGCCGGAGGAGATCCTCGGCGCGCTGCGCAGCGTGCTCGCCGGCCACGCATACCTGCCGCCGCACGTGCCACGCGAGTCGATCCTCGCGATGGCGCACAGCTCGCCCGAACGCCCTCTCGAGCGGCTGACCCGCCGCGAGCGCGAGATCTTCAACCTGCTGATCCACGGCAACACGAACGAGCAGATCGGCAGCCAGCTGTTCATCTCGCGCCGCACCGTGGAGACGCACCGGCTCCGGATCATGCGCAAGCTCGCCGCACCATCATTGATCGCGATGATCCGGGTCGCCGCGCGCGAGGGGGCGCTCTCGGAGTGACCGGGCCGGCCGACCTCGCATGGGTCGGAAGCGCCGCGAGCCTGCTTCTCGATCGATGGCGCGATGCCGATGGGACGACGCGCGCGCAGATCGAGAACGAGCTGGCACGCGCTCCGATCCCGCTCGCGGCGTTCGTCGACCGGGAGCCGCTCGTGCTCGGCGCGGGCTGGCGCACGCTGTTCGGCGCCGCCGTACCACCGGAGGTACGCGCGCTCGTCGATGCCACGCTCGCGGCGGGCGCCCCGATGCGGCTGGGGGCCGTCCCCTACCGCCGCCCCGCCGATACGTGCGCGCGCACAGCGGAGGTCATCGCGTCGCCGGGCCGGCAGTGCGGGGTCGTCGCGGTCGCGCGCCCGCGCGAGATCGATGACCACCATCGCTTCCTCGCGATCGTCTCGCACGAGCTGCGCACGCCAGTCGCGACGATGCTGATGTGGGAGCAGATGCTGCGAGCGCATGCCGACGATCCGCACCTGCGCGCGCGAGCCCTCGATGCGATCCGCGCGAGCGCGCTCGCCCAGTCGCGCCTCGTCGCCGACCTGCTCGACATCTCGCGCGCGACGAGCGGCAAGCTGCACGTCGATCGCACGCGGATCTCGCTCGACAAGGTGCTCGCCGGCGCGCTCGATGCCATCGCTCCGCTCGCCGCCGCGAAGCCGGTCACGCTGACCTCGCGTGGTGATGGCAGGCTCGGCAAGGTGCGCGGCGATGCCAGCCGGCTGATGCAGGTGTTCGAGAACCTCCTGACGAACGCGGTGAAGTTCACGCTGCCCGGCGGCACGGTTCGCGTCGAGACGCGCCGCGAGCGCGACTGGCTCGTCGTCGAGGTGTGCGATACGGGCATCGGCATCGCGCCGGAGCTATTGCCGCACGTGTTCGATGCCTTCGCGCAGAGTGCGTCGGCGCCGCAGGGAGGCCTGGGCCTGGGCCTCGCGATCGCGCGCGAGATCGTGGCGCTCCACGATGGAGAGCTGGTCGCGCGCAGTCCTGGTGTCGGGCGCGGCGCCACGTTCACGGTACGGCTGCCGCCGGCGGTGCAGCGCGCCGTCACGGTCGAAGCGACGTAGCGGCACGCCCCGTGCTTCGGGGCTCCGCTATGCGTGAATATCTTCACAAGCGACGTGGAGAGGTGGTCGCGGGCAACTACGTACTCGAGGACGTGCTCGGCATGGGCGGCATGGGCGTCGTCTACGGTGCGACGCAACGCTCGCTGCAGCGCCGCGTCGCCGTGAAGTTGCCGCTGCCCGAGCTCGCCGCGCTTCCTGCGCTGCACGCGCGGTTTCAGCGCGAAGCGTTCGTCGCCGGGCAGCTGTGGCATCGCAACATCGTCTCGATCATCGACTACGGCGAGTGGCACGACGCGCCGTACCTCGTGATGGAGCGCGTCCACGGCATGCCGCTCGGCCGCGCGATCGCGCAGCACGGTCCCTTCGAGGTCGAGGACAGCGTCGAGATCGCGGCGCAGATCCTCGACGCGCTGGCCGTCACGCACGCCGCCGGCTTTGTCCACGGCGACGTGAAGTCGGACAACGTCCTACTCGAAGAGACGCGCGGCATCGATCCGATGGTGCGGCTGTTCGACTTCGGGCTCGCGGCCGATCCGTGCACCGAGCACGCGCGCGCCGACGTCGTGTACGGCACGCCCGAGTACATGGCGCCCGAGGTGATCCGGGGCGGCCATCCCTGCGTCGGCACGGACGTCTACGGCACCGGCGTCATCCTGTACGAGCTGCTGACCGGCGCGACGCCGTTCCCCCGCAGCACGAGCACCGACGTGCTCGCCGCCCACCTGCGCGAGCCGGTCGTCCCGCCCTCGCGCAAGGTCCCGACCGCCGGCATCCCAGGCGCGCTCGACGCGCTGATCGCGACGATGCTCGACAAGCGGCCCGAGGTTCGCGCACGTGATGCGGCCCAGCTCGCCGCGGAGCTGCGCGCGACGCTGGCGCCCTCGCTGGCGCGCGGCACCGGCCGCACCCAGGTCATGCTCACGACGCCGTTGGATGCGCTGCGCGATCGCATCACCGACGCGATCGGCCAGCGCAACGACGACGCGACGATCGACGCGTTCCTCGGCCTCGCACGCGCCCTGCTCGATGCCCATCGCGCGCAGGATGCCGCCGCCGAGCTGGAGATGGCCGTCGAGCTGCTCGATATCGCTGTCGCGTCCGGGCGCACCGTGCCGTCGCTGTGGTGCATCCACGTCACGCTCGCCGCCATCTACGGCCACCTCGGCGACACGCGCAAGGCCGCAGAAGCCGCGCGTGCCGCGCATCAACACGCGTCGCGAGTCGGCTCGCAAGTCGCACAGCGTCGAGTCGAGGCGGTGTACGCGCGGATCGCGACGCTGCGCACGCATCCAATGCGTGACGGCGACTGACGCGCTGCACTGGCGGCACCCGAAGCGTCACGCGCAGGCACGCTCGTGCGATCGCAGCGTGCGGAACTGACGCCGCTTCTGTCGCGAACGTTGCGCGTCTTACGCAATCGCGTCTTCCGGACTCGATGATGCACGACGCGCACGTCATGGTGCAGGCGAACGATCCGCTGCCCTGGACGCACCCTGATGACGAGCATGGCGAGCCACGGCCGGCACCACTGACCGGGATCCGGGTCCTCGTCGTCGAGGACGAGCACCTGGTCGCGCTCGATATCCAGCTCCGCCTCGCACGCATGGGATTTGCCGCCGAGGTCGCGTTCTCGGGATCCGAGGCGCTCCGCAAGACCGGCGAGCGGCGCTTCGACCTGATCCTGATGGACATCAAGCTGCGCGGCGCGATGGACGGGATCGAGGCGACGCGCGAGATCCACGTGTACGCCGACGTCCCCGTGATCTACCTGACCGCGTACGCCGACACGCCCACCGTCGAGCGCGCGCGGCTCACCGAGCCGTACGGCTATCTGCTCAAGCCGTTCCAGGACCGGGAGCTGAAGGTGACGATCGACATGGCGCTCCAGCGGCACAGCTCCGACCGCCAGCGCGCGGAGCAGCAGAAGCTCCAGCGGTACCTCTCCGAGGTGAGCGCACGGCTCGCCGAGTCTCTCGATTACCGGCAGGTCGCGACCGCGATCGCGGAGCTGCTCGTGCCCCGGTACGCCGACTGGTGCATGCTGCACCTGTTCGAGACGGCCGACGGGCTCCCCGGCTTCACGTACCGGCATCCGGATCGCGATCCGCTGCCGCTCGAGGAGACCACGCTGTCTCTGGTCGCGCGCGACGTGACGCTCGGCACGCTGACGATCGTCGGTGCGACCGGCGACGTCGCGATGCTCGAGGATGTCGCGCACCGCTTCGCGATGGCGCTCGACAACGCCCTGCTCTACCGCCGCGCCGAGCGCGCGCTGCGCATGCGAGATGACGTGCTGGCGATCGTGTCGCACGATCTCCGGGGCCCACTCTCGACGATCATGATGCGCGCCGAGGAGCTCGTGCGGCGGCCCGGCACGGCGAAGCTCGGCCAGTCGATCCTCGCCGTCGCGGGGCGGATGAGCCGGCTGATCGGCGATCTGCTCGACGCGAGCGCGATCAAGGCCGGCAAGCTCGCGCTCGCCTTCGGCACGCACGACGTCTCTGACCTCGTACGCGAGGCGTGCGAGATGTTCCACGCGTCCGCGTCGGAACGTCATATCGACCTCGTCGAGATCGCGCTCGACGAGGGCCTGCAGGTCCAGTGCGACCGCGACCGGATCTTCCAGGTGCTCGTCAATCTGTTGTCGAACGCGCTGCGCTTCACGGCGCCGGGAGGCCGCGTCAGCGTGACGTACGAGCGCTGCGAAGAGGCCGTGCGCATCGCGGTGAACGACACCGGCATCGGCATCCCCGAGGACCAGCTGCCGCACCTGTTCGAGCAGTTCTGGCAGGCGCCGCGCCCCGAGGCCGACGGCAACGGGCTGGGCCTCTACATCTCGCGCGGCATCCTCGTCGAGCACGGCAGCGATCTGACGGTCGAGTCGACGGTCGGGGTCGGGACGACGTTCGCATTCGAGCTGCCGAGGGTGCCGGCATGACGGCGGTGTTCGCGATCGCGATCATCGTGATCGCCGCGCTGATGACACTCCTGCTCGCCGTGCTGACGACCGAGCTCAAGCGAGCGGTGGCGCGCAAGGCCGCGATCCAGGATGCCGCGCTCGACGCGATCGTCACCGTCGACGTCACCGGGCGCATCGTCGAGTACAACCCCGCCGCCGTCGCGCTGTTCGGGGTCGCCGCCGACCACGCGATCGGACGCGATGTCATCGACCTGCTCGTGCCACCGCGCGACCGCGATCGCGTGCGCGCCGAGCTCGCCATCCATGCCGCGAGCCCCGGCGACTCGTGGCGCGACCGGCTGCGCTACTACCTGTTACGCGCCGACGGCGAGCCGTTCCCGGCCGAGATCGCGATCACGCGCGTGCAGGCGCACGACGAGACGCTGTTCACCGGGTTCGTCCGCGACATCTCGATCGAGGTCAACGCCGAGGCCGAGCGCCGCCACTCGCGCGAGATGCTCGAGCTGCAGGTCTTCGAGCGGACCGCGGATCTGATCCACGCCAACGAACAGGTCCGCCAGTCGCTGCGCGAGAAGGAGGTCCTGCTCGGTGAGATCCATCACCGCGTGAAGAACAACCTGCAGGTGATCTCGAGCCTGCTCCACCTCCAGGTCGAGCGGCTGCCAAGCGCCGCGGCCCGCCACGCGCTCGCCGAGAGCCAGAGCCGCATCCAGTCGATGGCGCTCGTGCACCAGCTGCTCTACCGATCCAAGGACTTCTCTCACATCGAGTTCCTCGACTACCTGCAGACCGTCGTCGATTCGCTGATTCGCAGCTACCAGACCGACGCGACGAACGTCGAGGCCGTCGTCCAGGGCGACCGCCTCCAGCTCGACATCGACCGCGCCATCACGTGCGGACTGATCGTCACCGAGCTCGTGACGAACGCGCTGCGCCATGCCTTCGCGGACCGCACGATCGGCCACCTCGCGGTCTCGCTCGCCGCGCACGAGGGCGATGTCGTGCTCGAGGTTCGCGACGATGGCAGCGGAATCCCGCCCGATGCGGTGGAGAGCACCTCGACGTTCGGGCTGCAAATCGCGCGCACGCTGACGCAGCAGCTCGCCGGCGACCTCGACATCGCGAGCGATGACGGCACGATCATCCAGATTCGCTTCCCGCTCGCGATGCGCGCCGCGGCCTGACTGCGCACCTAGTGCGTGATGAAATCGTGGAGGTCGTAGATCGTGCGCTCTTGATCGCGCAGCAGCCACGCCGTCAGGTCGCCACCTGACACGAGCCCGATCACGCGATGCCCCTCGACGACGGGCAAGTGCCGGCAGCGCTTGTCGCTCACCAGCCGGATCGCGGTCGCGATCGGCGTGTCGAGCTCGACGGTGACGAGCTCCGTCGTCATGACCTCGCAGACCTCGATCGCCCGCGGATCGTGTCCCTGCGCGACGATGCGGGTTAACACGTCGCGTTCCGTCAGGATCCCGGCGAGCACGTCGCCGTGCGTGACGACGACCGAGCCGATCCTCCGCGCGTTCATCTTCGCGACGGCGTCGGCGACGGTGGCGTTGGCGTCGATCGTCTCGACCTGACGTCCCTTGTATTCCAGCAGGTGACAGATGCGGTTCACGGCAACCTCCCGGCGTTGAGCCGAAGGCGATTCGCAGCAACCGCCATGCCACGGCAGGTACGCACGATGCACGCGACATCACGCATGCGGCTCACCTCGAAAGCGTTCCACGACGGTGACGAGATCCCGATGAAGTACACGGTCGAGGGACTCGATATCTCGCCACCGCTCACCTGGTCCGGCATCCCCGCGGGCACCCACAGCCTGGCGCTGATCGTCGAGGATCCCGATGCGCCGGATCCTGCCGCGCCCGCAACGGTGCCATGGGTGCACTGGGTCGTCAGTGATCTCCCGCCGAGCCTGGACGGTCTTCCGGAGGACGTGCGGGCGTTGCGCCACGGGCATATCGGGGTCAACGACTGGCAGAACTCGGCGTGGAACGGGCCGTCGCCTCCGAAAGGCACGCACCGGTACGTGTTCCGCCTGTATGCGGTCGATCGCACGCTCGACCTCGACCGGCCGTCGAAGCGCGAGCTGGAATACGCGATGCGCGGGCACGTGATCGCCGACGCGACGCTGATGGGCACGTACCACCGCCACCACTGACCGGCGCCGGAGCGTCAGGGACAGGGCACGGTGGCAGGGCACGTGTTGTTCGTGTCTTTCGGGTACGTCTGCTTGCAGCCCGCGACGTTCGTGAACGTGTTCGTTGGCTGGAAGTCTGGCTTGGTGTCGCTGGCCCAGCCGCGGTCGATGCCGTGACGCGCGCTATCGGAGATCACGGTGTTCGTGACGAACTGCGTCGGCACGGCGCCGCCGAGGATGCGGATCGCGGCGTCGTTGTCGATCGACTGCCCTGTGTACGGGCACGAGCCCGATTGCGTCGCGCTCGTCCCGCCCGCGTACTCGACGCGAGCGTTCGAGATCGCCGTCGCCGCGTCGACCGTCTGGCCGAACCAGATGCCCTGCCAGTCACCGGCCGCCGGAGTCGCGGCCGCGCTCGTGAACACGATCGGAGCGCTCGCGGTGCCGTTCGCGACGAGCGCGCCGCTGGCCGGATTCGTACCCTGCGTCGGCTCGACGCGCAGGCTGCCGCCGGTCTCGAAGCGCATGATCACGCCGGGCTCGATCGTCAGCGTCGCGACGCCGCTCGGCGCCGTGACATCGAGCCGCGCGTTCGCCGCGTTGCCGACGTGATACGGCACGCCGCGCTGGTGCAGCGTCTGGCTCGTCTGGATCGAGTCCAGTGGCCCGAGCGCGGTGAGCTCGATCTCGTCGTGCGTGTTGCCCGTGTACGTGCCGGCGGGGATCGAGCCGGCGAAGCGCGCCGCCGTGTGGATCGGATAGCGGGCCGCGCCCGTGATCCGCACGTTGTCGCTCGTCGCGTCGAAGCCGACCGCTTCGATGTAGATACCCTGCGCACCCGAGCTGCCGACCTCGAGGTCGAGCGCGTGGAGCGCCGCCGTGGAGGGCGCCAGGTTCGCGATCGCCGCATCTGTATCGCCACCCGCGCCTCCACCGCCGGTGACGATCGCGTGCTCGAACGAGAGCGACCCGCCGAGGTTGCGGATCGTCGTCCACGCCGTCGCCGGGTCCTGACGCTCGATCGTGACCGGCTGCCCAGGAGCGCCTTGCGCCACGATCGCGCCGCCCGGCCCGACGGTCAGCTCGTGACCGCCCGCGATCCGGACGATCGCGCATGCTTCGATCGTCACCGGCGCACGGACGCTGACGTCGTTCGTGACGATGTGGGGGCTGTCCGCCGCGCGCCACGTCTCGGCCGCCGCGATCGCCGTGCCATGCATCGTCCCGGCGCCGGTCGGCGCCGTGCACGCCGGGGCATCGATGGGTGGGGCATCGATCACCTTCGCCGCATCCGGCGTGTGCCTGTCACCATCACCACCACAACCAAGGAACACCACGAAGACCCACCCGCGCATGCCACCAGTCTCCCACGAATCCGGTGCGCACCGGCGAGGCGATACACCTCGTGACGGAAAGCCGCCGCTGGCGACACGAAGGTGCATGCGTTCATGTGCGTTGGTCGCGATCCTCGTCGCGCTGGCAGGCTGCCCCGATCGTTCGCTGTCGAGCGTGACGCCCCAGCAGGGCGGCGCCGTGGTCAAGAAGATCCCGGTCAGCGCCGACATCGACATCCTGTTCGTCATCGACAACTCGGCGTCGACGCTCGACAAGCAGACGGTGTTCGCCCAGAACTTCCCGAAGTTCGTCGAGGCGCTCGACGCGTTTCCATCGGGACGGCCCAACCTCCACATCGGCGTGATCGACACGACGATCGATATCGGGGCGCAGGGCTTCTCCAACGGCGGCGGCGCTGGCTGCCCCAGCCCCGATCCGGGCGACAACGGCCTGCTGCAGAACACCGCGCGTGTCGCGGGCTGCATGCCCCCGAACGGGAGGTTCATCACGGACGTCAAGACCGCAGCCGGCACGCGGCAGGTCAACTACAGCGGCACGCTCGACGAGGCGCTGTCGTGCATCGCGCAGGTCGGGGCGAACGGCTGCGGCTTCGAGGCGCAGCTCGAGGCGATGAAGCGCGCGCTCGACAGCAGCAACACGGAGAACGCGGGGTTCGTGCGCGATGGCGCGTACCTCGCCGTGATCTTCTTGACCGACGAGGACGACGCGTCGACGAAGGACGCGTCGGTGTTCTCGCTCACCGACGGCAACGTCGGCGGCCACAACGACTTCCGCGTCCAGCCGCTGTTCGCGTACAGCTGCGACACCGCGATCTCGAACAGCGCGCCAGGCACGTACGCGAACTGCAAGCCGCGCACGGACTCGTACCTGCAAGACCCGGCGTACTACGCGTCGTTCCTGAGCTCCGTGAAGGATCCGGCGCAGCTCGTCGTCGCCGTGATCGGCGCGCCGCCGCCCGGGCTGATGACGAACGACAGCCCACCGCAGAGCGCGAATTCCGCGACGAGCATCATGACGGGCCCGCTGACGCTCAACAACAACACGCAGGAGCTCGCGCTGCTGCCGTCGTGCTCGGCCACCGTCAACGGCAACCCCGCTGTCGGCCGGCCCGGCGTGCGGCTCGCGAGCTTCCTCTCGAACTTCGGCTCGCGCGGCCGCTTCTACTCGATCTGCCAGAGCGACTACTCGGCCGCGCTGACGGACATCGGCAAGACGCTGTTCAACGCGATCAGCCCGTGTCTCGAGGGGCCCGTCGATCCGACCGACGTCGATCCGAACAATCCAGGCACGCAGCTCGACTGCAACGTCAACGACGTGACCGGCGCGAGCTCGACGCCGCAGCCGATCGTGCGCTGCCCGATGCAGGACGCGACGACGCCGACGCCGGGCGGCCCGCGGCCTTGCTACTGGATCGACCAGAACACGACGACGTGCCCGGCCCCGGACACCGGCTACGAGCTCGACATCGTGCGCACGCAGCCGCCTGCGCCCGGCACGAACGTGGATGTCGAGTGCGCCGTCGCGACCATGTGATCCTGATCGTGCTCGCGGCGTGCGCGTGCCACGACCCGGTCGCCGAGCTGCGCGGGCGCATCGGCGCCGCCGTCGCCGAGGAGAGGCCACGCGTCGCCGCGCTCGTCGCGCGGGTCGCCCGCATCAAGGAGCAGCTCCGCGGCAACCGGCCGGGCTGGGAGAGCGAGCTGCGCGTCGCGGAGCTGGCGAACGACGAGCTCGGCCTGCCGCCGTTCACGCAGGACGTCCCGCCGGGGCCCGGATGGCGGCCGAGCCCGGCGAGCCTGCTCGGCATCGATCCCTATGTCGTGCGCCGGGCGGGCGAGCTCACCGACCGCGAGGCGCTGCAGTTCCTCTACGACGACACGCGCGCGCGATACGCCCGCGGCACCGCCTCGGTCGATGCGCGGCTCGCCGAGGTCGAAGCCTGGCTCGCGACGGCGCCGCCCTGATGGACGCTCGCGCGATGCCCGGGTCAGCGAGCGAGGAGCACCTTGAGCACACCGGGGCGGGCCGCGCGCGCGAGTGCCGCGGCACCCTCGTCGAGGGAGACGACCTCGCTGATCAGGTCCGCGAGATCGATCGAGCCGAGGCGTTCGAGCGCGGGTGCGAACCGGCCGCAGCGCGAGCCGATGACGGAGATCTCCTCGACGACGACGCGCGCCGCGTCGATCGGCGTGGCGCCGTGGAACGTCGACTTGAGGACGAGCGTGCCCTGCGGCTTCAGCAGATCCAGCGCGAGCTCGAAGCCGCTCGCGGCGCCCGTCGCCTCGACGACGAGATCGAATACGCGCCCGCGCGCCCGCGCATCCTCGACGAGCGCGGTCTCGATGCCGCGGCGCGCGGCGTGCGCGAGCTTGTCCGCGTGCTTGCCGACGAGCAGCGGCGCGTGCTCGGCGAGCGCGATCGCGATGAGTAGCCCGAGCTTGCCGTCGCCGAGGATCGCGACGCGCATACCGGGCTGGATCGGCGCGCGCTCGACGATCCCGCACGCCGCCGCGAGCGGCTCGACGAACACCGCCTGCTCGTCGGCAATGCCGGCCGGCACGCGCACGAGGTTGCGCGCGGGCAGCCGCAGGTAATCGGCGTGCGCGCCGTCGCGGCCGACGATGCCGAGCACGGTGCGCGTCGCGCAGTGCCGCGGATCGCCCGCCTCGCAGCGCGCGCAGGCGCCGCAGCCGGCGTTGATCTCGCCGACGACGCGCTCGCCGCTCGCGATCGCGCCCCCGCCCGGATCCTCGACCACGCCGACGAACTCGTGCCCGATGGTGCCGCGAAACCCGGCGTAGCCGCGCGCGATCTCGAGATCGGTGTTGCAGATGCCCGATAGCGTGACGCGCACGAGCGCCTCGCCGCGCGCCTCGGGCACGGGCAGCTCGACGACCCTCGTGTCATCTCCGACGCGCAGCGCTCGCATGCCACCAAAGGTACACCGGCACGCCGAGCGCGATGATCGCGGTGCCGATGATCGCGTCCGTGGGGTCGGCGACGAACGTGTTCGCGACGATGCCGAACCCGGCCAGCGCGAACAGCGCCGGCACGACCGGATAGCCGGGCGTGCGAAACGGGCGCGCCGCGCCGGGGCGCTTCGCGCGCAGCACGATCAGCGCGACCCCCGCGAGCGCGAAGAAGATCCAGTCCGCGAACACCGCGTAGCCGAGCAGCTGCGCGTACGTGTTGGACAGCGCGAACGCCGACGCGAGCACCGCCTGCACGACGATCGCGGCGACCGGCACGTGCGTGCGCGGCGAGATCCGCGCGACGCGTTCGAAGAACAGCCCGTCGCGGGCCATCGCGAAGTACACGCGCGGCGCCGTCATCAGCGCGAGGTTCAGAAACCCGAACGTCGAGACAATCACGAGCACGCTCAGCACGTCCGCGCCGCGCGGCCCGAGCACGGCGGTCGCGAGCTCGGCGGCCGGCGTCGTCGTCGCGGCGAGCCCCTGCGCCCCGAGCACGTGCACGTACGCGATGTTCGCCGTGACATACACCGCGACGACGATCGACACGCCGACGAGGATCGCGCGCGGCAGATGCCGCTCCGGCTCGCGCATCTCCTCGACGATGAAGTTCGCGTTCTGCCAGCCGCCGTACGCGAACATCGCCGGCACGAGCCCCGCGAACATCGCCGAGACGAGCCCCGCCCCGTGCAGCCGCGCCGGCACGAGCGCGCCCGCCAACCCCATGCCCTTGCCGCCGACCGCGAAGGCGCCGACCACGAGCGCCGCGATCGCGAGCGTCTTGCCGATCGTGATGATGTTGACGAGCACGGCGCCGGGCCGGATCCCGGCCGAGTGGAACACCGCGAGCGCCGCGAGCAGCGCGACCGCGATCGGCACCGCGAGCCCGGGCGACAGCCCGCCGAGCCGCACGACGTACTGGCCGCACGCGACCGCGACCGCTGCCGTGGCGCCGGACTGGATGATCAGCAGCAGCGCCCAGCCGTGCAGGAAGCCGACGAGCGGGTGAAACGCCTCGCGGAAGAACGCGTACTGCCCGCCCGCGCGCGGCACCACGGTGCCGAGCTCGGCGAACACGAACGCGCCGCACATCGCGATCACGCCGCCGAGGACCCACACGGCCAGGATCAGGAACGGCGTCTCGACCTCGCGCGCGACGACGTACGGGTTGATGAAGATCCCCGAGCCGATGATCCCGCTGACGACGATCATCGTCGCGTCGAGCGGACCGAGCTTGCGCGGGACCACCCCGGCCACGTGCGCATTGTAGTCCGCAATCGATCGGTTGCAGTGAATCCGGCACGCCTCCTAATTCCGCGATGCGCGGTGCGTCGGCGGCTGGCACGGATGCTGGAGAAGCGGCGGCCATCCACATGGGAGGGAACCACATGTCTCGCTTCGCGCTGCTCGCATTCTTGCTGCCGCTCACCGCCTGCGTCGCCGAGGTCGACACGATCGAGGACGAGGGTCCGATCGACGAGACCGCACAGCTCGCGCATCCCGATGATGACGTCGTCGGATCACAGGTCGCGCTCGTCGAGGGCACCGACGCGCCGGCGATCGAAGCGCTCGTCACGCAGACGCCCGGCCTCGATGTCAGCGGCTATCAGGGCAACGTCGCGTGGTCGACGGTGCGCGCCAACGGCGGCCGCTTCGCGTACATCAAGGCGACCGAGAGCACGTCGTACAAGAACCCGTACTTCTCGCAGCAGTACACCGGCTCGTACAACGCCGGCATCATCCGCGGCGCGTACCACTTCGCGACGCCGAACACGTCGACGGGCGCCGCGCAGGCGAACTACTTCGTCAACCACGGCGGCGGGTGGTCGCGCGACGGCAAGACGCTGCCGCCCGCACTCGACCTCGAGTACAACCCGTACGGCTCGGCGTGCTACGGCAAGACGCACGCGCAGATGGTCGCGTGGATCCGCGACTTCGCGAACACGGTGAAGGCGCGCACGGGCCGCGACGTCGTCTTCTACACGAGCACGAGCTGGTGGACGCTGTGCACCGGCAACAACGCGTCGTTCGGCAACAACCCGCTGTGGATCCCGCGCTACGGCTCGAGCGTGGGCACGCTGCCGGCGAGCTGGCGCTACCAGACGATCTGGCAGTACGCCGACCACGGCGTGTTCCCGGGCGACCAGAACCGGTTCAACGGCGACTTCAGCCGCGTCCAGGCTTTCGCGCTCTGAGCGTCGTCGCGAGGTGAACGGCGTGATAGCCGAAGCGGTCGCGCACGCGATCGACGGCCGCGCTGCGTCGTTCGCCTCCGTCGAACAGCGGCAGCTGCGCGCCCTCGAGGCGCAGCTTCGCGAGCTGCAGGCCGAGCAAGCGGATCGGCAGGTCGCGCGTGCGCGCCTCGCGGTAGAGATCGAGCGCGACGCGGTGCAGCTGCACGTCGACGTTCGTCGGCGGCGTCAGCGCGCGGCCACGCGAGAGCGTGTCGAAGTCGGTGTAGCGGAGCTTGAGCGTCAGCTGGCCCGCGAGGACGCCTCGCTGCCGCGCGCGTGACCCGACGCGCTCGCACAGGCCCGACAGCACCTCGTGCGCGGTCGTCGGGCCGGTCTCCGCGAACGTGCGCTCGTTCGAGATCGAGCCGCCGACCTCGCCCTGCGGATCGTGCTCGCGGAATGCCGGGCGCTCGCGGCCGACCTCGTCGCTGCCGATGCCGCGCGCGGCGAGCCGGATGCTCGCGGTGTACGCGCCGAAGATCGGGCGCAGCTGAGCGTCGGGCGCCTGCACGAGCTGGCCGAGCGTCGTGATGCCGAGCGCGCCGAGGCGCTGCTCCGAGACGGGCCCGATCCCCGGCAGCTTGCGCACGGGCAGCGGCGCGAGCGTGGCCTCCTCGGTCCCCGCGCGCACGAGCAGCACCCCTTGCGGCTTCGCGAGGCCGCTCGCGACCTTCGCCATCGGCTTGCTCGTCGCGATGCCCGCGCTCGCCGGCAACCCGAGCTCGCTCGCGATCGCGGCCGTCATCTCGCGGACGGTGCGCTCGATCGTCGCGTCGTCGTCGGCATCGCCCGGCTTGCGATACAGCCGCTCGCAGCCGCGGAAGTCGAGGTAGTGCTCGTCGATGCTCGCCGCGACGACCAGCGGGCTGAACCGCTCGACGATCGCCCGCGCCCGCGCCGAGTAGTCCCCGTGCGCCTCGCTGTTTCCTGGCACGAATGCGGTGTCGTTTGGCGCGCGCTCCGAGGCCTCGCGGATCGACATTCCTGCGCGCACGCCGAAGGCGCGCACCTCGTAGCTCGCCGACGTGACGACGCCGCGGCCCCAGCGCGCGCCGCCGACGACGACCGGCCGCCCGCACAGGCTGGGATCGAGTAGGCGCTCGACCGACACGAAGAACGTGTCGAGATCGAGGCAGCACAGCCGCGGGGCCAGCACGCTACTATCATCGCGCGACCCTCCGACATGCTCGGGATCGGCACCCAGCACATCACGCGCGAGGCGCTGCAGGCGGCGGTGGAGGCGGGCATCGAGCTCGTCGACACGGCGCACGCCTACGGCAACGAGGCGCTGATCGGCGAGATCGGCGCCCCCTACATCGTGACGAAGGGCGGCGTCGGACCCGACTGGGTCGCCGACGGCCGGGCGACCGCGCTCGGCGCGCAGGCGCGGATGAGCCGCGAGCTGCTCGGGCGGATCGATCTCTACCTGCTGCACGCCGTCGATCGCCGCGTCCAGCTCGGGACGAGCGTGCGCGCGCTCGCCAAGCTGCGCGATCAGGGCGTCGTCGGCGCGATCGGCGTCTCGAACGTCAACCGCGCGCAGCTCGACGCCGCCCTCGCGATCACGCAGCTCGACGCGATCGAGATCGAGCTCGGCATGCACCGCTTCGACGCGCTCGATCTCGCCGACCTGTGCGAGCGCCGCAACATGAAGCTGCTCGCGTACCGTCCGTTCGGCGGCGCGAAGGGCGTCGCGAAGCTCGAGCGCGATCCGCTGCTGCGCGAGCTCGTGCACCTCGGCTCGCCGTGCGAGGTCGCGCTCGCCTTCTTGCGCGCGCTGTCACCGACGATCATTCCCCTGCCCGGCCCGACGCGCGTCGAGACGGCGCTCAGCTGCGCGCGCCAGATCGAGCTGCCGCCGGAGGCCGTCACCGCGCTGCGTGCGCACTTCCTCGACGGGCCGGCCGCGGCGCCGCGCGCGGGCGAGCTCGTCCTGATCATGGGCATCCCCGGCGCCGGCAAGTCATCGCTCGCCGCGGACTTCCCGGAGCACGTGCGCATGAACCGCGACGAGCGCGGCGGCACGATGGCGCAGCTCGCGACGGAGCTCGAGCGCACGCTCGCCGCGGGCCACACGCGCGTCGTCCTCGACAACACGTATCCGTCGCGCAGCTCGCGCGCCGAGGTGATCCGCATCGCGCGCCGCCACGGCCTTCCCGTGCGCGGCATCGTCCTCGACACGCCGCTCCACGAGGCGCAGCGCAACGCCGTCGCGCGCATGCTCGCCCGCCACGGCCGCCTTCTCGAGCCGGCCGAGATGATCGCGGCGCGCGAGGTGCCCCCGGGCGCCCAGTTCCGCTACCAGCGCCTGCTCGAGCCGCCCCAGGTCGACGAGGGCTTCGCGTCGCTCGAGCACGTCGCGTTCGCGCGCCGCCCCGAACCGCCAGGCCCGCCCGTCGCGATCGTCGAGCTCGACAACCTCATCTGGCGCGGCCGCCCGCGCACGCGCGTCGAGCTGTTGCCGGGTGCGCGCGACCGGCTCGTCGCCCTCCGCGACCGCGGGTTCGAGCTCGCCGGCACCACGTGGCAGCCCGACCCGTTCCACCCCGCCGTCGACGCCGAGCTCGCCGAGCTGCTCGGGCTATCGATCGCGGTCGTCCGCTGTACTCATCCGGCCGGCCCGCCGGTCTGCTGGTGTCGCAAGCCCTTGCCGGGCCTCGCACTCCTGCTCGCGCACCAGTACGGCTTCGCGCTCGCCGGCAGCATCCACGTCGGCCACACGCCTGCCGATCGTGGTTTCGCGATCCGAGCCGGCCTCGCCTTCGAGGACGTGAGCTAATTCGCGCCGCCCGCTGGTAGTGCTCGCGACGCGACGGCTGCCCGCGTACATTCGGCCGCATGCAGCGCCTCCTTTTTGTCCTCGCGGTCGCGGCGTGCGGCGGGACCTCCACACCCTCCGGCAGCCCGCCGACGCTCGGCACGACGCCGAAGCAATGGACCTACGTGCCGATCGACGGCGCCCAGTGCATCAACGGCTCGCCGACGGGCATCGGTGTCAACCTCGGCACGAGCGGCGACCTCGTCATCTACCTCGAGGGCGGAGGCGCCTGCTTCAACAGCGGCACCTGCCCGCACGCCTCGCACCTCGACGGCTGGGACGCCTCCAGCTTCGACGTCAACATCGCGCCGTACAACATCGGCATCTTCGATCGCAACGACGACCTCAACCCGCTGCGCGACGCGACGTTCGTGTTCGTCCCGTACTGCACGGGCGACGTCCACGCCGGCTCCAAGCCCGACGGCGAGGGCGGCCGCCACTTCGTCGGCTACGGCAACGTCGGCCTCGATCTCGCCTACCTCCTCCCGAAATCGACGAAGGTCTCGCGCGTGGTCCTCGCCGGCTCCTCGGCCGGCGGCTTCGGCGCGCTCATCAACTACGACCGCACCGCGACCGCGTTCGCCGGCAAGCCCGTCTACCTGCTCGACGACTCCGGCCCGCCACTCGAGGACTCGGTGATGACGCCGTGCCTCCAGAAGATGTTCCGCGACATGTGGAACCTCGACGCCGCGCTGCCCGCCGACTGCACCGTCTGCACGCAGAGCGACGGCGGCGGCCTCGAGAACGCGCTGCCGTACCTCGCCGACAAGTACCCGAACAACCGCCTCGCGCTCGTCACGTCCACGCAGGACGGCACGATCCGCAGCTTCTACGGCTACGGCTATCCCGACTGCGTCGCGGGCGCCTCCGATCCGCTGATGCCCGCCGATGTCTACGAGGGCGGCATCACGGAGCTGCGCGATCAGAAGCTCGCCGCGCACCCGAACTTCCGCGTCTACTCGAAGGCGAGCATGGATCACGTCTGGCTGCTCTACACGCCCGACACGATCTCGCCGCGCTCGGACGGCACCGGCGAGCACCTCGGCACGTGGCTCGACGAGATGCTCGATCCGAAGGCGACGTGGAACAGCGTCGCGCCGTAGCGATGCCGCCACGCGACTCGCCGCGATCATCCGCCGCGAGGCGCTCGAGGATCGCGTGCTCGCCAGCGCTAGCTGCGCGGCTGCGGCGGCGGATACGGCGGCCGCGCGTGATCGACGTACGCGCGCACCGACGGGCGCGCGAGGTTTGCATCGAGCAGCGCCTGCGACGCCGCCGGCAGCGTGACGCCGCTCGCCGACAGCCGCATCAGCGAGAACGCGAGATCCGCGTGCGCGATGTTCCACTCCGCGAGCTCGCCGCGCGCGGCCAGCCAGTCGACGAGCGCGATCAGCTCGCTCGCCTCGCGCTCCGCCTGCGCCGACATCGGTGCGACGGGCGTCGGGTACACCATCAGCTGCCACGGGCGCTCGCTGCGCAGCGCCCACAGATCGCTGCGCAACCAGGTCATCACCTGGCGCATGCGCGCGCGGTGCACCGGATGCTCGGGCAGCACGCGCGGCTGCGGAAACGCGTCCTCGAGGTACTCGATGATCGCGAGCGACTCGGTCAGCCACAAATCGCCGTGCTGCAGCGCCGGGATGCGGCCGATCGCGGCCTTGTCACGCAGCGCGGGTGGTACGCCCTGCCCGTCGCGCAGCAGCGCGCGCGCCGTCGCGAACTCGAGCTGCTTCTCGGTGAGCGTGACGATGCAGCTCGCGTCCCACACGTTCGTGAAGTAGCCCTCGACGTAGAGCGTCAGGGGGTGCACGCGACGAGCATACGCTACCGGCGTCGCAGCACGAGTGTCGGGCAGCGGTCGCCGAGCTCGTAGTCCGGGACGTGGCAGGCGATCTCGACGAGCTCGGGCGCGAGCACGTCGCGCACCTCGCCGAGCGTCGGGAACGAGTACACGGCCGGCGAGCCGGCGTAGTTGTCGATCGTATCGATCGCGGCACGCGCCCATCCCGTGCGCTCGGCGAGCGCGGCGCGGTCGGGGACGATCGCGGCGAACGCGTCGCGGATCGCGGCGACCGGCACCGCGCGCGCAGGCGACTGGATCGCCATCGCGATACGCCACTTGAGGACATCGAACGAGCCGATCGAGCCGAGCGCCGCGCGCACGTCGGCGAGCGTCTCCGGTGAATCGGGCGCGGCGAAGATGCGGAGCACGACCGTGCCCGCGGGCCGCAGGACGCGGCGGAGCTGCGCCGCGAGCGCCGTGTAATCCGCCGGGAAGCGCAGCATCGTCGTACAGCCGTCGCCGGCCGCGAGATCGATCGACGCGTCCGCGAGCGGCAGCTGGCGCCAGTCGCCGGCGAGGGCTCGCCGCGCGGGCGCCGGCTCGAACAGCGCCTCGATCATCGCCGGCTCGCGCTCGACCGCGACCACCGTCGAGCCCGCGGGCAAGGAGAGCCCGACGAGCTCCGGCGTGACGCCGAGCACGAGCACGTCGATCGGATCGGTCGAGACCAGGGCCGCGACGATCGCGACGTCCTCGGGCGCCGGACGCAACGGGCGCCCGACGAGCGCCCAGCTGCGCGCGTGCCGCGGCCAGTGATCCATGGCGCCATGGTAAACGACTCGGGCATGACCGCGAGCGTTCACGGCATCGTGTGGCCGAGCGTGCCCGAGGCGGCGGCGCGGGCCGCGCTCGCGATCGCCGACGAGCTCGAGCGCACGCAGTGGTGGTCGCCCGACGAGCTGCGCCGGCATCAGGAGCTGCAGCTCGCGTCGGTCACCCAGCACGCGCTCGCGAGCGTGCCGCACTACCAGGGCCTGGACGCCGCGCGCCTGCCGATGATGACGCGCGCGCAGATCGTCGCGGCCGGCGATCGCCTCCTGAGCCGCGCCTACCCGTCGACGCACGGCCGCACGCAGGAGGTCGTCACGTCGCGCACGTCGGGCGCTCCGGTGCGGGTGCGCGGCACCGGCGTGATCGGTGCACTGCACGCCGCGATCGCGCTGCGCGATCATCGCTGGCACCGCCGGGACCTTCATGCCTCGCTCGCGGCGCTTCGCTACGCGCCGAACGCCCCGGGGCCCGACGGCATCACCGGCCGCGGCTGGAGCGCGGCGACGGCGCAGCTCGCGCCCGACGCTCCGACCGCCGTGCTCTCCGTGGTCGGCACCACGCTCGACCAGCAGCTCGCGTGGCTCGTCCGCACGAATCCCGCGTACCTGCTCGTCTATCCGAGCGTGCTGCACGGCCTGCTGCGGCGCATCCGCGACACCGGCACGACGCTGTCCGCGCTGCGCGAGGTCCGCACCGTCGGCGAGCTGCTCGCACCGGCGACGCGCGCGCTGTGCCGCGAGGTGCTCGGCGTCGGCGTCGTCGACATGTACTCGGCGCAGGAGGTCGGTTACATCGCGTTGCAGTGCCCCGATCACGAGCACTATCACGTGCAGAGCGAGCGGCTGCTGGTCGAGATCCTGCGCGACGATGGCACGCCGTGCGAGGCGGGCGAGGTCGGGCGCGTCGTCGTCACCGATCTCCATAACTTCGCGACGCCGATCTTGCGCTACGACATCGGCGACCTGGCGGAGGTCGGTCCACGCTGCCCGTGCGGGCGCGGGCTGCCTGTCCTCACCCGGATCGTCGGGCGCAGCCGCAACCTCCTGACGTATCCGGACGGGCGCGTGACGTTTCCCGTGTTCACGGTCGCGTGCCGCGAGGCCGCGCACTACGAGCAGATCCAGCTCGTCCAGCTCGCGACCGACCGGCTTCGCGCGCGCGTCGTCCCCGACGGGCCGCTCGATCACGACGCCCTGATCGCCGCGCTCCACCGCGCGTTCGGCTACCCGTTCGCGATCGAGGTCGAGGAGGTCGCCGAGATCGCGCGCACGCCGGCCGGCAAGCTCGAGGAGTTCGTCTCCCACATCTCCGCGTCACCGTGATACCGTGGCTCGATGCGTCGGTTCTCGGCGATGGCGTCAACACTCTTCGCGATGGCGGCGTGCGGTGACGACGGCGCGCGCCACACACCCGATGCCGCACGCCAGCCCGACGGCGCGATGGCCGACGCGCCGAACGCCCCGACGACGGTCAACATCACGACGCTCGCACGAAGCTTCGAGACGGTGCCTGCCGGTACGCCGCACGCCGGCGTGACGGTGTTCGCCGTCGATCCGGCCGGCGCGCTCGCCGGCATGGCGACGACCGACGCCGATGGCAAGGCGACGGTGCCCCTCGCAAGCGGCGGCAGCGTCACCGTCGTCTACCCCGCGGACGCGAACGACGGCACGTTCCTCGTCACGTATGCCGGGGTCAAGCCCGGCGACAGCCTGACGTTCGGCGATCGCACGACCGCCTACGCGGCGACGACCGGCCAGACGGGCACGATGACGATCAGCTGGGCCCCCGTCACGAACGCGACGAGCTACCGGATCACCTCGCCCTGCTACGCGGGATACGGCATCACGGCGACGTCCGTCTCCGTCGATCTCTCGGCCGCGTGCCAGACGGACACCGCCACCGTCGGGCTCGTCGCGTACGACGCGTCGAACAACGTCCTCGCGAGCGTGGTGATTCCCGCGGCGACGTACACGCCGGGCTCTACGCTCGCGATCGCCGCGAACCAGTGGGTCTCGCAGACCGCGGCCGCCGACTACACGATCATGCTCACCGGCGTCGACGCCGCCGCTTCGTCCGCCGACATCGGCGGATACGACGAGCTCGTCCATGACGAGCTCGGTCGGTTCTGGTTCAACACGCCACCGCAGTTCCAGACGGCGACTCCGGCGAACGGCATCGCGACGGCGTCCGTCTCGCTCGCCTCGCTCGCACCGCATCCGAGCGCGGCCGCAAAGCTCTATCACTCGACGCACGCCGGCCGGCAGTGGTTCTTCAAGCCGGGCACCTCCCCCGTCGCGATCGATACGAGCACGCTGCCGTGGATCGATACGCTCACGGTCGACACCGCCGCGCGCACCG
Organism: uncultured Kofleriaceae bacterium; assembly: GCA_964446175.1. Lineage (GTDB taxonomy): Bacteria > Myxococcota_A > Polyangia > Haliangiales > Haliangiaceae > JABFXX01. The sequence continues at coordinate 22,034 of CAYUNM010000047.1, read as the reverse complement.
TCGCCTGGACCCAGACGACCGGCACGTACGACGCGATGCGCCTGAACCTCAGCTACGGCACGTACCACTGGACCGTCGTCCTTCCCCCAGGCGTCACGCAGCTCGATGCGAGCGCCGCGCCGGCCGAGCTGGCGCCGTACTTGCCGAACGCGACCGACGGCTTCTCGCTCGTCGGCTGCGAGCTCGTGGACCTCGCGAGCTCCGCGAGCTACGACGCGCTCCGCGCGCTGCCGGAGTGGCGGACGACGACGACCGAGCTCGCGGTGCGCGCCGGCGACGAGCCGTCCGCGTCCCTCGCCGATTGCGGCGAGGGCTACCACTTCTGATCCGCGGCGAGCCGCGCGGCGGCGATGCCCGGCACCGTGAAGTGCGTCAGCGCGCGAGCGGCGGGAGCACGAGCGCGCCCGTCGCGACGGCCGCATCGACCGGCAGCTCGCGCAGCGACGTCAGGAAGTCGCTGTCCTTGTCGGCGCGCGCGTAGACCATCAGCACGTTCGCACCCTGGTGCTTGCCGAGGATGCCGACGGTGCGATGGCGGATGTCGAGGTCGAGCACGCTCTCGCCCACGGGGTGGGCCGCGGCGCTCGTGTAGCTGTCGAATCCACCGGGACCGAAGTGGCCGCACGACACGGTCATGCTCCCCGGGTTCGTGATGCAGACCTCGCCGTCGTCGTTCGCGGCCCAGCACGCGGCCACTTCCTTCGTCTCGACCTGCTGCACCTCGGTCGCGCCGCTCGAGACCGGAACCGTCGACTTGTTGAAGTCCGTCGCGAGGTGCGCGACCGGCGACACGATCAGATCCTCGAGCCCGGTGATGCCGACGATCGCGCCGGCCGGGATGCCCGTGACCGGTGCGCCGGCGCCGTCGAGGTTGCCGTCCGCGCGAAGCACGAACGCCTCGAGCGAGCCGGTCTTCTCGGACACGTAGGCGTGGCCGCCCGCGAGCGCGACCTGCGCCGCCGAGCCGTCGCCGACCAGCAGGTTCGCCATGCTCGTCGGGCTCGTCTGACCGCGCGCGAAGAACAGCACGCGAGTCGGCGTGAGCACGTACGCGCCCTGCGCACTGATCGCGCCAGAGAGAGACGCTTCCCCGCCGGTGTCGAGCTGGACGGGACGCACGAGCTTGCCGCCGTGCTCGTCGAACAGCACGGCGCGCGCGGCGAGGTTCGTGACGAGCACGTCGTCGCCGTGCCGGCTCAACGAGCCGCCGGTCCCGCCAGAGCCGGTGACGAGCGTGCCGACGGGAATCGACTGCGTGGTCGCGCCCGTCGAGGAATCCTTGCAGACGAGCGAGGCAGGCTGGCCGACGGCGGCTGCGCCGAGCGTGCAGACCTGCGGGCCGGCGGCGGGACGGGCGACCGCGGAGCCCGCGAGGGCCGCGATCGTCGAGAGCGAGAGAGATGCGATGGCAGATGAGCGGTACATGGTTCCTCCACGAGAAAGCTCGGGGTCGCCGCGAGTACGCGCTCTGCGCTCGGTGGTTACATGTCTTCTAGGGAGAACCCCTGGTTCCCCGGTCGCGGGCACCGGGAGCATTACGCGCTATGATGGTGCGCTCATCGTGTTGCCGTCCGAAGTCGACTTCTTCGAGATCTCGCTCGATCACCTCTGCGTCGCAGGTTTCGACGGCTACTGGAAGCGCCTCAATGCGGCGTGGACGCGGACCCTGGGCTGGACGAAGGAGGAGCTGATGGCGGTCCCGCTCATCGAGTTCGTCCACCCCGACGATCGCGCTCCGACCCTCGGCGCGCGCAACCGGCTCAAGGACGGCGAGCCGCTCCTGACCCTGGAGAACCGGTACCGCCGCCGCGACGGCACGTACTGCTGGTTCGAGTGGCGGTCCGTCTCCGATCCGGATCGCCAGCTCGTGTACGCGATCGCGCGCGATATCTCCGCGGAGAAGGAAGCGCAGCGCACGATCGCGGAGGCGCGCGAGCTCCAGGATCGGGTTCAGCGCCAGCTGATCGTGGCCGACCGGATGGCCTCGCTCGGCACGCTCGCCGCCGGCATTGCCCACGAGATCAACAACCCGCTCGCGTACGTGATCTCGAACCTCGACATGCTCGCCGAGGAGCTGTATCGCCTCGAGAAGGCGGAGGCGAGCTGGCGCGAGATGATCGACGACGCGCTGGACGGTGCGGATCGCATTCGCAAGATCGTGCGCGGGCTCAAGGCCTTCGGGCGCACGAGCGACGAGCACCGCACGATCGTCGAGATCGAGCCGATGATCGAGCGTGCGATCGAGCTCGTGTCCAACGAGATCCGTCACCGTGCCCGCCTCGTCCGCGCGTTCGGCGGCGCGCCCCCGGTGGAGGCCGACGAGGGGCGGCTCACGCAGGTCATGATCAACTTGCTCGTCAACGCCGCCCAGGCGATCCCCGAGCGGGACATCGATGGCCACGAGATCCGCGTCGTGACGGCGACGGATGCCACCGGGCGCGCCGTCATCGAGGTCCACGACACCGGCTCCGGAATTCCCGAGCCGACGCTCGATCGGATCTTCGACCCCTTCTTCACGACGAAGCCCGTCGGCGTCGGCACCGGCCTCGGCCTGTCGATCTGTCACACGATCGTCGGCACGTTCGGCGGCGAGATCACGGCGCGGAATCGCCCCGATCGCGGCGCCGTGTTTCGCGTGGTCCTGCCCTCGGCGTTCGCGCGCCTGGCCGCCTCGCCGCCGCCCCGTGATGCGTCCGCCGCTCCAGCCGCACGCCGCGCGTCGGTGCTCGTCGTCGACGACGAGCATATGGTCGGAACGAGCGTACGGCGGATGCTCCGCGAGCACGACGTCACCGCCGTCTCGTCGGGCCGAGACGCGATGGAGCTCGTGCGGTCGGGGCGCCCGTTCGACGTGATCCTGTCGGACCTGATGATGCCGGAGATGTCGGGGATGGAGCTGTACGACCAGATCGCGCGCGAGCGGCCGCAGCTCGCGAAGCGGATGGTGTTCATCACCGGTGGTGCGTTCACGGCGAGCGCCGCCGAGTTCCTGGACCGCGTGCCGAACGAGCGGATCGAGAAGCCGTTCTCGGTCGCGACGATCCGCGACGTCGTGCGCCGGCTCGGCAGCTGACTCAGCGGCGCGTGCTATCGCACTCGTCCGCCGCGGTCTCCGGCACGGGAAACATGGCGCCGGAAGCGTACTCGGCGAGGTGCGCCGCGAAGTACGTCCACGACGTGACGTTGCGACCGGGCGCGATGCAGCGCGGGGCGTGCGCGTAGAGCGGGACGCGCGCGATCGCGTCGCGCAGCACGGGCGGCAGCTCGGTGATGCTCGCGACCTTGCGTCCGTGCGCGCTGTACACGAGCCAGCCCGCGCGATCCCCCATCGCCATCCACGGCAGCCACGGGCCGACGCGGTGCCACGTCAGGCGGAGCCACGGCACGGTCGGCGCGTCGCCGGTGACGGCGCCGGCGGGCGCCGCGAGCGTGAACATCTCGGCGGCCTCGTAACGCGCGGCGGGCGAGTACGCGCGGGTCGTCGGATCGGCCGCGAGCGGGTTCGGATAGGCGATCGGGATGTCGAGCACGAACGTCGCGAGGCCGTCCGCGATCGTGACCGGCGCGCCGGCGAGCGCGCTCTGGACGCGGGCATTCGCGACGTGGACGACCGGCACTGTCGCGCCGGTGAACGGATTTGCCCAGCGCGCGAGCGGAGTGCCGGTCGCCAGATCGAGGTAGAGCATCAGCTCGCGCGAGGTCAGGTGCCAGGTCGCGCCGTCGCGGACGCAGCGCGCGACGTTCATGCCGGCGAGCCCGAACAGCGCGCGCGGCGGCTCGCCGGTGCCGAACGCGTAGGCGGTGCCGGTCCACGTCGTGATCGTCTCGCCGCCGTCGAGCGAGCAGCGCGTCCGGACGAGCTCTTCGACCTGCGCGTCGCGGGTGCCCGCCGCCGCCGGCGGGCGCGTGGTGGCACCGCATGCCACGAGCACGGTGCACGCCAGCGAGGCTCGCAGCATGCGCGCAGTGTACGATGGCGGCGCGATGGCGTCCGCTCCGTCACTTCCGGCAACGACCGAGGAGACGATCGTCCTGACGCTGTTCGATCTCGCGAACCACCTCGCGCGCCGCGGCGAGCAGCTCGCGGGGCAAGCACAGCTCACGACGCAGCAGTGGCTCGTGCTGCTCCAGATCGCGGGCGATCCGAACTTCCCGGGCGGCGGCAGCACGGTGCTCGCGTCCGACATCGCGCGGGCGCGCGGCGTGTCGCGGGCGACGGTCAGCGTCACGCTCGCGGCGCTGCGCGCGCAGGGACTGATCAGCGACGAGCCCGATCCCGAGGATGCGCGCCGGCGGCGGCTCGCGCTGACCGCGGCGGGCGCGGCCGCGCTCGAGTCGATCGAACCCGCGCGTCGCGCCGCGAACCAGCGTCTGCTCGCGAACCTCGCGCCGCGCGATCGCGAGCGGTTCCTGTGGTTCCTGCGCAGCTGCCTCGACGTCCTGTGGGAGATCCACGAGGACCGCCAGACCGAGCGCAAGAAGCGCGGGCTCACTGCGCGATCTTCCAGTCCACCACGTACCCGGTCGAGTCGGCGCCGCCGACCTGGTCGATGACGAGCCAGAACGTCGCCGGCTGGGTCGCCTGGCCGTCGAGCGTCGCCGGGTAGTGCGTGTCGAGCACCGCCGGATCGCAGCCGGCGATGCCGCAGAACCCGACGGCGTACTCGTTCGAGCCGCACGCGCCGCTGCGGTCCCAGTCGGTCCAGTGTGCGGCCGGGCAGCTCTCGAGCAGGTAGATCGCGGCTTGCTTGCCGTCGGCGAGCTCGGCGTGCACCTGCAGGTGATCGCCGGGCGCGAGCGTCACGCGATACACGCGCTCCTTGCCGATCGCGTCGTACGCGAACGCGCAGTGCGGCGGCTTGCCGCTCGACATCAACGGGTTGTAGTCGTCGGCCGCGCCGAACGCACCCGCGACGCGTGACGTGTAGCCGGCGAGCGGCGACGCCGTCGACAAGGCCGCGAGATCGAGCGCCGTCGTGCAGCTCTCGCCATCGCCGGCAGGCGCATCGATCGAGGCGGCATCGGCGCGCGGCGCATCCGGTACGCCCGCATCACCGGGCGGCATCGAGCCGTCGCAGCGCGTGTCGGGCAGACACGTGTGATCGCAGTGCTGCGACCGGCACTCGTCGGCGCTCGTGCACGCGGCGCCGTCGTCGCGGAACGCGGTGCACTTGCCGCTACCGAGCACGTCGCACCAGCTCGCCTGGCAGCGTCCAAGCTCCTGGTAGTGCGAGTCGATACACGTCTCGCCGATCGCCAGCGGCGCGCTCGAAGGAGAGGTGCAGGTCGCGCTGTCGGCGTCGCAGTCCTGACCGGTGGCGCACAACGCCAGCGGTGCGGCTGTCGAGCAGCTCGCACCCATCGCGGCGACCGCCTGACACGTCCCGGTGCGCGGCGTGCTGGCGCTGTCGAAAGGGAACTGACAGCCCGCCGCGCCGGACTGCGCGTAGCAGCAGAACGAGGTCGTCGGATCGCACGTGCCGTAGAACGTGGCGCCGACGCCGTCACGGATCGGCGCGCACGTGTCGCCGGCGTGGCGCGTGCGGCGGATGAACGAGCGCTGCTCGCTGCCACCGGCAGGCGCCGCGAAGCCAAAGCACGTCGAGTCCCACAGCGCGGTGCGAGCCGGCTCGCCGCACGCCGCGTGATCGAGCGCCGCGATGCACGTGTCGAACGCCGGCTGGTCGAGCTCGACCGCGCCCGCATCGACCGCGCGCGCCCAGTCGCCGAGCGGCACGATGTCGAGCATCTCGCCGAGGACCTGCCGGCAGCCGGCCTCGTCGAGTGTCGTGGCGGGCGGCAGGCGATCGCGATACGCCGCGAGCAGGTCGTTCGCGCGATATGGCGCGAAGTACGCCTCGAGATCCGTCGTGCAGCACCGAAACAGCGCGCCGCAGATCGAGGTCGCCGCCCGCTCGACGAGCGGCGTGCCCGGCTGCGAGACCGGGACATCGGGGTTCGTCGGCGAAGCGGCATCGGTAGGCCGATGCGAGGCCTTCGAACACCCGACCACGAGGAGAAGTGCCATCAGCGTGCGTTCCATGCGCGCGGATGATTAGACTAGCTAACCATTTGCGTCAATCGCGATCTGACACCCGTTGATGCTTTCGGCGCCGTGGTGATGCGCGCCGGCCTCGCACGGGAGCGCCCCAGCCGAGGCTGCGAAGCAGGTTCGTGCACGTTCGTGCGCAACCTGAACCGCAGCTGCAATCACATCTCAATTCCCCCCGCCGACCACCTCGCTACTCTCCCCAGTGGAGGGCAGTATGGAATCCGCCGAGCTGGATCTCGTCGACGAGTCTCGCGATCCGACCAACGAGGTGCCGAAGTTGGCCGCACCCGAACCGGCCAAGCCGGGTCGCATGCCGAGCGGGACGCTCGCCCCTCCCCTGCCCACGCACGCCGCCGACGACGACCTCGCGGGCCTCCGCGTGCAGGCGCAGGCGTACTACGCCGAGGGGGCGTGGGAAGACCTCTCGCGCACCCTGCGCTCGATCATCGACCTCGGCCAGCTGATGGATGTGCTCGACGAGCAAGAGACGCTCGACCTGTACGCGCAGCTCGGCCGCATCGAGGACGACCGGCTCGGGCGCACCGACGAAGCGATCCACGCGTGGCGCGAGGTGCTCGCGATCGATCCGTCGGAGCTGCGCGCGCTGATGGCGCTCGAGAGTCTGTTCGAGCGCGATGGCCGCCCCACCGATGCGCTCGAGATGGTCGAGAAGCGCGCGCTGCTGCTCGAGGACGACGACGCACGGCGCGCGACGCTGCTCCAGGCCGCGCTCGCGTGGGACGAGCTCGGGAATCGCGACCGCGCCGCCGAGCTGTTCGAGCGCGTGCGCGCCGCGGAGCCCGGTCATGGCATCGCGTCCGAGCGGCTCGCGGCGATCTACCGCGACCAGCGCGAGTGGGCGACGCTCGTCGAGATCCTGCTCGAGCGGTCCGAGGCCATCGAGGAGGTCGCGCAGCAGATCGAGCTGCTCCACGAGGTCGCGCAGGTCTACGAGCGCGAGCTCGACGATGCGGAGAGCGCGTTCTACGTGCTGCAGGCCGCGTTCAACCGCGACCATCGCCACGACCAGACGGCCCGCGAGCTCGAGCGGCTCGCCGCCGCGACGAACCTGTGGCAGGAGCTGCTCGACGAGCACACCAAGCGCGTCGCCGAGCTCGAGCGCGAGGACCGCCGCGCCGCCGCCGACCTGTGGGTCAAGATCGCGGGCTGGTACCGCGACCAGCTCGCTCACCGCGAGTACGCGCTCCACGCGATGCAGCAGGCGCTGCGCCTCGAGCCCGCGCACGCGGTGGCGCTCGCCGGCGTCGCGAGCCTGCAGCGGCAGCACGGCGACATCGGCGGCGCGATCGAAGCCTACGAGCGCGTGCTCGCGCAGGATCCGACCTCCGCCGACGCGCTCGGCGCGCTCGACCGGCTCTACCGCCAGCAGCAGGCATGGGAGCCGCTCGCCGAGGTCCTCGCGCGCCGCGCGAAGCTCGCCGTCGAGGATACCGAGCGCGTCGACCTGCAGCTCGAGCTGGGCTCGGTCCTCGACCTGCATCTCGCCGACGGGGCGCGCGCGATCGCCGCCTACGAGAAGGTGCTGGAGCTCGAGCCGCGCAACGTCGTCGCGCTGCGCGCGCTCGAAGGGCTGTACGAGAAGACGTCGCAGCACGACAAGTACCTCCGGATCCTCGACGCGCAGCTCGCGTTCGCCGCCGGCGACGGCGAGCGGATCTCGCTCTACGAGCGCATCGCCGCGACGCACGAGGAGCGCTTCGGCGACCTCGCGAGCGCCGCCGCCGCGTACGAGCAGATCATCGAGCTCGATCCGCGCAACTACGCCGCGTACCACCTGCTCGCGCGCTTGTACCAGCAGGCCGGCAACCACGAGGCGCTCGCCGACGCGCACCGCCGTCACATCGCGGCGACGACCGATGCGGCCACGCGCATCGAGCTCTCCGTGGTGCTCGGCCAGCTCTACACCGCGCGCCTGCGCGATCTCGACCGCGCGATCGAGGCGTACAACGACGCCCTCGCGCTCGATCCGAGCGAGCGGCGCGCCCTCGACGCGCTCGCCGCGCTCTACGAGCAGCTCGGCGAATGGGATCACGCCGCCCGCACGCTCGAGCGCGTGATCCAGGCCTCCGACGAGGCGCGCAAGCCCGAGCTGTACTGCCGCGTCGGCCGCATCCAGTACAAGCAGCTCGGCGAGCCCGCCGCCGCCGAGGCGAGCCTGCTGCGCGGCCTGGCGCTCGATCCCGAGCACGTCGCCACGATGCAGGCGCTGATCGAGCAGTACGCGGATCGCGGCGACTGGCTCAAGGCCGCGCAGATGATGCTGCGCGCCGAACCGCACGTGCGCGTCGCCGTCGACAAGGTGCGCCTGCTGTGCGACGCGGCGAACATCCAGCTCCATCGCCTGAACGCCCCGGACCAGGCCAAGCCGCTCTACGCGCAGGCGATCGCGCTCGATCCCGAGCACGTCGAGGCCGGCCGCGCACTCGCGAGCCTCCGCTTCGACGCCGGCGAGTGGAAGGAGCTGTCGCCGGTGATCGACATGCTGTGTCGCAAGGCGGCCCAGCTGCGGCTCGAGCCGCGCGAGCTCCACGAGCTGCACTTCCGCGCCGCGCGCTGCGCCGACGAGCTCGGCGAGCACGCCAAGGCGCTCGGCTACTACAAGATCGCGGGCGACATCGACGCGATGCACGTGCCGACGCTCGTCGGCCGCGCCGACCTGCTGTTCAAGCTCCAGGACTGGGACGCAGCCGGCAAGGCCTACCAGACGCTGCTCGTCGAGCACCGCGAGGGCCAGCGCGAGGCCGACCTCGCGCGCATGTATCACCGCCTCGGCATCGTGCTGAAGGCGCTCGGCCACAAGAAGAAGGCCCTCGGCATGTTCGCCAAGGCGCTCGAGCTCGAGCCGCAACATCGCGACACCCTGCTCGCGACGATCGATCTGCAGACCGAGCTCGCCGACTGGGACGCGGTCGTCCGCGCCAAGCGTGCGCTCGCCGAGACCGCCGACGGGAGCGACAAGCTCAAGCTGCTCGAGGAGATCGGCGCCCTCTACCAGACGCGCCTGCAGAGCGCACCGAAGGCGGCCGCCGCCTACGTCGAGGCGCTCGAGCTCGCGCCCGACGCGCGCCAGCTCCTGCAGAAGCTGCTCGACCTCTACATCGAGCACAAGCAGTGGAAGGCCGCCGTCGAGACGATCGAGCGCTTCGTCGCGCTCGAGAAGGACGCGTTCCGCCAGGGCCTCTACTTCCACGCCGCGGGCACGCTCTGCCGCGACGAGCTCAAGTCGCTCGACGAGGCCGTCGACTACTACGACTGCGCGCTCGACAGCTTCTTCACCGACCCGGCCGCCCTCGACGAGACCTCGCTCTCGCGCGCGCTGATGTCGTTCCAGGCGATCGATGCCATCCTCACCGGCCAGCGCGACTGGAAGGCGCAGGAGCGCGCGTATCGCGACATGCTCAAGCGCCTCCCCGCCGACAACCCGCGCTTCCACAAGCTGCAGGTCAGCCTGCTCGACGGCCTGGGCGAGATCTATCGCTCGCGCCTCAAGCAGTTCGCGGAGGCGAGCCAGGTCTTCGAGCTCGCCCAGCACATGGATCCCGACAACGCGCTTCGCCCGCACGCGACCGATCGCGCCGAGATCCTCGCCGAGCTCTACCTCGTCGCGGGCGCCGACCACGCCGACAAGGCGATCGAGCAGCACACGCGGATGCTGCGCAAGGAGCCGTTCAAGTACGACTCGTACAAGGCGCTCGCGCACATCTATCGAGAGACCCAGCAGTGGGACAGCTACTGGTGCGTCTGCAACACGCTCGCGTTCCTCAAGAAGGCCGACGGCGACGAGCACGCGTTCTTCGAGCAGTACAAGCCGCGCGGTCTGGTCAAGCCCAAGCGCGCGATGACCACCGACAGCTGGAGCAAGCTCGCGCACCCCGACGAGAACCGCTACATCTCCGCGATCCTCGGCGCGATCTGGCAGGGAGTCGCCGCGATGAACGCGTTCCCGCACAAGGACTTCGGCGTCAAGCGCGAGGACCGCCGCCAGCTCGCGACCGACCAGCTGATGTTCAGCAAGCTGCTCGTCCACGTCGCCAAGACGCTCGACGTCCAGACGCCCGACGTCTACCTCCTCGCCGACAACAAGGCCGCCGAGATCCAGCTCGCCAACGCGATCGAGAAGTCCGAGCTCTGCCCCTCGTTCGTCGTGCGCCCGCACCTGCTCCAGGGCAAGACCGAGCGCGAGGTCGCGTTCCTCGCGGCGCGCCGCCTCACGTTCATGCGCCCCGAGTACTACCTGCGCATGCTGCTACCGACGAACACCGAGCTCAAGGTCGCCCTGCTCTCCGCGATCGTGATGGTCCAGCCGCGCTTCCCCGTCCCGCCGAACCTCGTCGCCACGATCCAGGCCTACCTCCCGCGCATGCAGAAGCGCATGCCGCCGCACGCGCTCGAGCAGCTGGGCGCGCTCGTCCAGCGCTTCATCCAGGCCACGCCCGAGAGCGACATGGCCGCCTGGGGCCACGCGGTCGACGCGACCTCGCACCGCGCCGGCTTCGTCACCTGCGGCGACCTCGGCATCTCGGCGCGCGCGGTCGCCGTCGAGCCGGTCGTCGTCGGCGGCCCCACCGCCAAGCAAAAAGTGAAGGAGCTGGTGCTGTTCTCGATCAGCCGCGAATACTTTGCGATCCGCGCACAGATGGGCCTGACGATCGCCGGCTAGCCTCTGTAGGACGGACGCCGACGCGCGAATCCGCCGCCGACCGACACGCGAATCACCGACGAGACGCCATCCTGGACAGCAGGAGTGAGCTCATGATGGAGATGAAGTCCAAGGTGCGTCGCGAGAGCGTCCCGGCGCGCACCCGCCTGTCGGATCAGGAAACGTCCGATACGAACGTCGTGGTGCGCCCCGGCGTCCTGTTCGACGCGGTCAAGGTCTTCGCGGCGACCAAGTTCACGGAGCGCGCGTCTCTGGGCGAGACGGTGACCGCGTGGATCGCGGAGCACCCGGAGCACAAGATCACCGAGATCGCCGTCCGCCAGTCGAGCGACGCCGAATTCCACTGCGTCACGCTGATCGTGTTCTACCAGGCCGGTCGCTAGCCGCCGCCGCTGACGACTCACGTCGCGGAGACGCCCGGCCACGCGCTCGTCGACTGCAGCACCGCCTCGCTCAGTGCGCGCGTCCGCAGCTTCGTCACCTCGCGATACTCGCGGTCCGCGACCATCGCCGCGAACGCCTGCCGGCTCGGTTACCGCACGAGCAGCACCGCGTCCCACGCCTGGCCCGCGTCGGCGACCAGCGCATCGCCGCCGAGCCCCGCGTACACGACCTCGCCGCCGACCTTCGCGAGGAACGGCGCGGTCGCGCGCAGGCACCCCTCGTAGCCGGCGCGGTCGGAGAACCGCAGCAGGTTGAGCATGACAACGGGGCCGGTATCGGTGGCCGCGAGGAAGCGCTGGAAGGATTCCGGGGTCGGATCGATCGCCATCGCCCGATCTTGCCTGACGACACCGAGCCGAGACACTGCTGCGCTGTACTCGCACCACGTTTTCGCGGTGGGGGCTGTGCCCTGCGCGTTCACGAGGTTGACGTGGCTTCCGCGGCGATCGGTGACCCGCGCCGTTCGCGGCTTCGTTGCCTTCGATCGAAGTACCTGACCACGAGGATGTCCGTCGAGGAGTGCGCGACCACCGAGATCACGACGACGAGGCCGATCACGGCGACGATGCGATGAGCCTGGGCGAGCTGCGAGTCGACGATCAGCACGCCATACAGCAGGCTGGCAAAGCCTTTCGGACCGAACCACGCCGCCGTCAACCACTCCGCTCGCGAGAGCGCATCGCGACGGATGGCGACGAGCAACGAGATCGGGCGGGCGGCGACCAGCGTGATCGCGGCGAACGCGATCGCGCGCCAGTCGGTCGCGAGCGTCAGCACGGCCCCGAAGAACATCAGGACGCCGAGCTTGAGGGCCTCCGAGAGCGGATCGGCGACCCGACGGAACGCCGAGGCGACGTCCGGTGCGACGGTCGCGAGGCCGACTCCCGCGGCATACGCGCCGAGCAGCTCGTTGATCCCGAGGAGCCTCGCGACACCAAACACGATGCACGCGATCGAGAAGCCGAGCAGCGGTCGGTACGACGACGAGATCTCGAGCCAGCGGACTCGCTGGAGGAGCCCGATGCAGCTGACGCCTGCGCCGAGCACGATCCCGCCCACCGTCTCCGCGAGGAGCCGCCATAGCTCGTGCGACTGCCGCGTCGCCTGTGCCAGCGCGAACAGCAGGACGGGCAGCGCGAGCCCATCGTTGAGCCCGCTCTCGACCGAGAGCAGCCGGCGCAGCCGGCGCGGCACGACGTGGCGCTCGAGCAGCGTGCGCACGAGCACCGGATCGGTCGGGCTCAGGGCCGCACCGATGACGACCGCGGCGATCCACGGCAACCCGAGCACGAAGTGACCCGCGAGCGCGACGACGCCGATCGTGAGCGGAAGCCCGACGAGTAGCGCCCGGCCCGGCAGGCGCCAGGCGCTCAGGATTTGTCGCGCTTCGATCTGCGCGCCATCGGCGATGAGGATCATGAACAGCGCGATACGTGCTGCCTCGCCGAACAGCGGTCGCGACTGCTCGGCGCCGCTCGAGTCGACGAACCTGCCGACGAGAATTCCTCCGGCAAGGAACAGGACGGAGGTCGACAGGACCGTCGTGTGGGCGCGATGCGAGACGAGCACCGAGATCGCGAGCAGGACGCCGTACGCCACGAGCAGCGACACGGGCGCTCCAGTTGCAGGTTACGTGCTCGCCGTGCCGTGGGCCGCACGCTCGGATCGAGCCGCACGAGCACGTTGTGGATGGCGAGCCCGTGACGAGCGAGCCTCCGGCACGTGCGGTGCAACCCGGGAAGGCCGATGTTGTACCGGTCCCTCGCGATCATCGCGGCCACTACGTGTGCGTGTGTCTCACCGCCGTCGGCGGCACGCCTCGATGCGTCACCGGATCCCGAGGCCCTGACCGTCTCCGCACACGTGGTCCAGGCTGTCGAACCGCCGCCGCGGCTGTCGGAGCTCGTCGCACGCGGCCGCCAGGCCCGCTACGAGACCGCGCGCGGACCGCTCCACGTGTGGACTCCGGCGGACTACGACGCGGCCCACGCCATCCTCGTCGTGTACGTCCACGGCTACTTCACGACCGTCGACCGCACGTGGGACGAGTACCGGCTGCCCGAGCAGTTTGCCGCCTCGGGGCTCAACGCGATGTTCGTCGCGTGCGAGGCGCCGTCGGGCCCGCGGGACCGCGTCGCCTGGCCATCGCTGGGGGCGCTGGTCGGGGAGCTGCGCCATGCCGATGGCATCGAGCTTCCTGCCAAGCAGATCGTCGCTGTCGGGCATTCGGCCGCGTATCGCACGGTCGACGGGTGGCTCGTCGACCCGCGGCTGGCGACCGTCGTGCGACTCGACGCGGCGTATGGCGGCGTCGACCTCTATCGCGCGTGGATGCGGGCGTCGCGCAGCCATCGGCTCGTCGATGTCGCCCAGGAGACGCGCCCCTGGGCGCGCGCGGTCCACAGCATGCTGCCGGGGGCGCTGCTCGTCGACGCGGATGTCGATGAGAGCTGGGACCGCGTGACACGTACTCGAAGCGCGTACATCGCGTACGACGCGGGGCACTTCGAGATGGTGCGTGATGGCGCCGTCGTGCCGCAGCTGCTGCGAGCGCTCGGCGCCCCGTGAGCGTTGCATTCTGCAAGGGCAGGCTCGCGAAGTGCAACGGCCGCCGATGCTCTCCTACCCGACTCGGCGCTGCAGCCGCTCGAGCGCGCGCATCTGCGTGTCGATCCGTTCGTGTGCTTGTCGGAGCGCGCCGGAGCGGCTCGCCTCGGCCGCGCGCTCGCGGGCTGCCAGCGCCGACAACGCGTACTCGTACGCACCATCGGCGAAGGTCGCTTCGAGCTGGGCGCAGCTCTCGGCGTAGTAGCGCGCGCACCAATCGACGATGCGGATGGACTCGCGCTCGAGCAGCACGACGAGCTGCTCGCCCGCATTCGCCTCCGCCCGCGCCCGGAGGTGCTGCTCGCTCGCGAACACGTCACGGAGTCGCGCCCGCCACGTCGGTGCAGCTGGCGCGGGTGCCGGGCCGACGAAGAACTCGACCGCCGGCACGGCAGAGATCGCGAGAGACGCATACGTGACGAGCGCGTTGCCCGGCTCACCGCACGACGCGCTCGCTCGCTCGAGCAGCTCCGCGGCATGCGCGGCGATCCGCTTCTCCATGCGCGCTTGCAGCTCGCCCCGCCACGCGTGAATCGTCTTGTTCCCGATCTCGTCCGCGACGCGAGCCGCCGCTCGCTCGACGTCACGCTTGGATACGTCGAGCTTCGCGACGCAAGACGCGAGTACCGCCAGCAGGTCGGCCTTGCGCCCCATGAGCAGCTTGCGCCGCTCGGCCTCGAGCTCGGCGCGAAGCCCCTCCGTCGTGACTGGCGGCTGGTCACGGAGGCTCGTCAGGATGCACTCGACGATGAGCGTGCAGCTCGCGAGCACCGATTCGTGGCGTTGCGCGTCGTGTGGCGTGCGCGTCAGCGCGCGGCGGTCTTCGAGCAGGTGCTGCTCCAGCCGCGCACAGAACCGACGCGCCACCTCGGTGCGCTCGCGTTCGCGCGCCGCGTCCAGGCGCTGAGCCATGTCGACCACGTCGTTCGCGATCGAACCTGCGCCGACGGAGCGCGCGAATGCCGCGACGGCCTCGAGTACGTCCGCGTGCGCGAGATCGAGTGGCTCGGTGGCCTCGCCGTGGTGCATCGGTCAGCTGACCGGGCACGGGTCGCGCGCGATGTCACCGCGCCATACCGCGCCGTCGGCACGGAGACGGACAGCGAGGGGGCGGTCGACGTACGTGCGCTTCGACAGCGAGCGCGCGACGTAATACGTCTGGTTCAAGTGACCGCCCTCCTCGATGGCGATCTCGGTCGCGTCGACGACGTCGAGCCGCTCGAAGACGAGCGTCAGGGCAATGTTCGAGAGGTAGGTGCTCATGCGCCGGGCGAACGACGCGTTCACCCGCTCAGGCACGTTGCAGGATCACGACCAACACGGCGATCCACAGGACGAAGACGAGGATGTCCATCCACTCGCCTTTCCCCTCGACTCTCGGCATGGTTGCGAGACGCAGAGCAGCCCGCGTGCCAGCGCAACTGGGCGGGAGCTTTTGCCCCGCACTTGCAGATTGCAAGACCTAGCGTTTCGGCCGACTGCGCCGATGCAACGTCGACGGGTCGATGCCGAGCACCTCCGCCGCTCGCGTCTTGTTCCCGCCGCAGCGCTCGACCACCCAGGCGATGTACTCCTCTTCGACCTCGCGCAGCGTCGAGAGCTGGTCGCGCGGGAGGCTGAACCGGTCCTGGCCGCCGACGATCGTCGGTGCGAGGGCCGTCAGGTCACCGAGGCCGAGCTCGGCGGTCGTGCCGACGACGACCAGGCGCTCGATCAGGTTCTCGAGCTCGCGCACGTTACCCGGCCACGGATAGCGGCTCAGCGCGGTGACGACCTCTGGCGCGATGCGCTGCACCGGCGAGTGCGGGTTGCGCGCGCGTGCCGCCTCGAGGAAGTGCTCGAGCAGGATCGGCACGTCGTCGAGACGCTGGCGCAGCGGCGGCACCGTCACCGGCACGACGTTGAGGCGGTAGTACAGGTCCTGCCGGAACCCGCCTTCCTTCGCGCGTCGCTCGAGATCCTGGTGGGTCGCGGCGACGATGCGCACGTCGACGATGCGGCTCTCGTCGGATCCGACCGCGCGCACCTCGCCCTGCTGCAGGACGCGCAGCAGCTTGCCTTGCAGCGCCAGCGGCATGTCGCCGATCTCGTCGAGGAACAGCGTGCCGCCGTTCGCCTCGACGAACAGGCCCGCGCGCGCGCTGGTCGCACCGGTGAACGCGCCGCGCGTGTGTCCGAACAGCTCGCTCTCGAGCAGCGCCTCCGGCAACGCCGTGCAGTTGATGGCGACAAACGGACGCTCGCGGCGCGGACCGGCGGCGTGCAGCGCCCGCGCGACGAGCTCCTTGCCCGTGCCGCTCTCTCCGTTGATGAGGACCGCCGAGGAGGACAGCGCGATGCGCTCGACGAGCGCGTAGAGGTCGCGCATCGCACGGCTGCGGCCGACGAGCGCCGACATGCCGTTGCGCGTCTGCACGCGGAGCAGCTTGTTCTCGAGGCGCAGGCGCCGGTGCTCCGCGGCGCGCTGCGCGTGCAGGACCAGCTCGTCGAGACGAGCGGGCTTGACGATGTAGTGCCACGCGCCGCGCCGCATCGCCTCGATCGCGCTTTCGATCGATCCGAACGCGGTCATGATGATCACCGGCAGCTCGGGATCGGCCGCGCGCGCGGCATCGAGCACGTCGAGACCGTCGACGTCGGCCATGCGCAGATCGGTGATCACGAGATCGGGTGGGCTCTTGCCGAGCGCCTCGACGGCAGCGGCGCCGCTGTCGACGACGCGCGTCGTCCACCCCTCCTCGCCGAGCTTGTCCGCGAGCAGGCGCGCCATCTCGACATGATCGTCGACGATGAGGACCGTCTTCGCGCTCATGCCGGCACCGGCCACGCGACGCGAACGCGTGTCCCTTGCTCCGGCGCGCTCTCCAGCTCGATCTCCCCCGCGTGCGCACGCACGATCTGCGCGACGACCCAGAGCCCGAGCCCCGTGCCCTGCCCGCGCTTCTTCGTCGTGAAGAACGGATCGAACACCTGCGCCTGGACGTCGCGGGGAATGCCGTGGCCGTCGTCGCGGACCTCCATCACCACGTGATCACCTCGCACGGCGGCCGAGAGCTCCACATGTCCCTTCCGTTCACAGGCGTCCAGCGCATTGAGGACGAGGTTCACCAGCACTTGCTGTACCTGATCCGCGTTCGCGCGGATCGCCGGCAGCGCGGGCAAATCCGCGAGCTCGAGCTCGACGCCCCGCTTCGTCGCCTGGGTCGCGAGCAGGTCCCGCACCGTGACCAGCGCGGCGGCCGGCTCGACGAGCTGCATGGCATCGGGCGTGGGCCGCACGTAGTCGAGCAGCTGCTGGATGAGCCGGGTGACGCGATCGATCTGATCGATCGCGACGCGGTGGTTCGACACCTCGTCGTGCTCGGGCCCGAGGTGCGACATCGCGAGCTCGACGCGCCCCCGCGCCACGTTCAGCGGAGTGCCGACCTCGTGGGCGATGCCGGCCGCGAGCTGTCCCGCGGTGACGAGCTTCTCCGAGCGCAGCAGCCGGTCCTCGACCCGGCGCACCTGCGTCAGATCGTCGACAACGAGCAGCAAGCTCGCGTCCTCGGTCGCGCGCTCGAGCGGGATCGCATGGATGTTGACCCACGCGTCCTCGCCGAACAGCGCGAAGGCGCCCCGGTGCACCGACTGCGGCCGCTTCGTGCGCTGTGCTTCCTCGACCAGCGCGCGCACCGCCGCGGCGTCCTCGACGCTGCCGCGGGCGAGCACGTCGTCGAGCTTCGCCCCCGCAAGCTCCTGGGCGAGCCGGTCGCGAAACCAGCGATTCGCGCCGGTGATCCGGTCGTCGCTCGACAGGACGAGCACGCCGCTCGGGATGTGATCGACCGTCTTCTCGGCGCGCTCGGTCAGGTGCTCGAGGCGCTGCGCGTTGCGCAGGCGCTCGCGGAGCATCGCCGCTCGCCGCGTGTTGCGGATCACGTACGCCGCCGCCGACACGAGCAGCACGAGGACGAGGCTGCAGCCGACGAGCACGCGCCGCACGAGCAGCCGCTCCTGTTCGTCGAGCGGACGCGCCGACGAGATCACGTACACGCGCCACGGCTTCGCGTTCGGGACCTCGATCGGGACGTACACCGCGACCGCGGGAGACCGCAGCAACCCGATGCTCGCCGCGAGCTCCGCTGGGATCACGGTCGTCCGCTGGCCGCGTTCGAGCGGGGCCATGACACCTCCATGCTGGCCCGCGAGCGCGGCGAGGCGCTCGTCGCTGCTCGGCGTCGCGGTGCCGTCGGGGCCGAGCACGAGCACGCGCGAGAGCGGCTCGCGCGGCAGCTTCACGCGCCCCAGCACGATCCGCATGTCGACGAGCAGCGCGATCGTCACCGGATGCTCCATGGACCGCCGCGCGTACACGCGGTACCAGGATGCCTCGCCGGGCCGCCGCACCGCGGGCGACACCTGCATCGAGCCGGGCGCGGCATCGGCGGCATCGAGCGTCGCGATCATCGCCGACTCGGCGAGCTCGGGCACACCGGCAGGCGTGTCGAAGGCGACGACATGCGCGCGATTCGTCGCGTCGCTGCGCGCGTCGATCACGGCGTACTCACGCTTGATCGTGGCGATCGCGTGCAGCTCGCGGCCGGCCGCATCGGACGATTCCGCGTCCTCGAGCAGCGTGGCCGCGAGGTCGAGATCCTCGCTGAGATCGGCAAGGTCTGCGCCGAGCTCGTGCGCCGCCTCCTCCACGTCCTGCGTGCGATCCGCCGCGTACCGCTCGTACAGCGCCTCGCGATCGCGGTCGAGCACGCGCCGCCCGGCGAACACGAGCACGACGAGTGCCGCGACGGACGCGAGCACGACGACGACGATGGAGCGCGTCATTCCCCGGCCTCATGTGTACCACCTCCCCTCGACGTGGCACCGGCCGCGTGCCTGCGCGGCGAGCCGGCCGACTTGCATCTTGCAAGGGCGGTCTTGCAACTCGCCCGGGCGAATCGCCTCGGACCCAAGCGGGCCCGCCGGCCGGCTCTACGACGAGCGTCGGCCGCTGGCTCGCAGCAACCGCGCACCGAACACCCACGAGGCCACCGCGGCCGTGACGGACGTCAACAGGATGATGACCTTCGCCGTCGCGACGAGCTCGGCCCGCTCCCCGAACGCGAGCTCGGCGATGAACAACGCCATCGTGAACCCGATGCCAGCCACGGCGCCCGCGACGGCGATGCCTCGCCAGGTGAGCCCGCGCGGCAGCGACGCGACTCTCGCCGCGACCGCGATGCGGGTCGCCAGCAGGATCCCGACGGGCTTTCCGATCACGAGGCCTGCAGCGATCGCGACGGCGAGCGTCGGATGTGCCGACAGCTGGATGCCGCCGACATCGACGCCCGCGTTTGCGAACGCGAACACCGGCATGACGACAAATGCGACCCACGGATGAAACGCGCGCTCGAGGCGGTCGACGACGGACCGCCCTTCCGGCTCGACGCGGTCGGGGATCGCGAGCGCGACGATGACGCCCGCGATCGTCGGATGGATACCCGTGCGGTACGCACCGAGCCAGATCGCGGCTGCCGCGAGCAGGTAGCTCCACGCCCGCCGTGCGCCGAGCCGCCTCGATGCGAGGATCGCGGCGATCCCGCCGGCCGCGAGGACCGCGCCATCGAGCTGCAGTCCGCTCGAATAGAAGACCGCGATCACGACGATCGCGCCGATGTCGTCGATGATCGCGAGCGCGAGCAGGAACACGCGAAGTGCCGGAGCGACGCGGGAGCCGAGCAGCGCGAGCACACCGACCGCGAACGCGATATCCGTCGCCATCGGCACGCCCCAGCCGCGCGACAGCTCGCCGCGCGCGAAGACGAGATAGATCGCGGCGGGCGCGAGCATCCCGCCGAGGGCACCGAAGACCGGCAACGCGGCACGTCGCGCATCGCTGAGCTCGCCCGAGCTCACCTCGCGACGGATCTCGAGCCCGACGGAGAAGAAGAACACCGCCATCAGGATGTCGTTGATGACGAACTGGGCCGTCGCCTCGACCACGTGCCCGCCGACGCCGATCGCGACGGGCGTGCGCCACAAGGCGTCGTACGACGCACCCCACGGTGAATTCGCCCAGCCCAGCGCCGCGGCGGTCGCCACGAGCAGCAGGATCCCGCTCGCCGATTCGAGCCGCAGAAACTGATCGACCGGACGCCTCAGCGCGCAAGCCACGCGCGATGCGGTCGCCGCTGCCGTGCGCCGCGCCTGGGGGAGCTCCGTCGACCGCGTCATGGCATGCCGATGCGACGCATAGATCGAGCCAGCCCCATCCAAGGATCTCGCGGCCGCCCCCGCCGTTGCATTTTGCAAGACCCGCCTTGCAAAGTGCATCGAAGCTTTGAGCCCCAACGGTTTCGTTAACACTCCGCAACGCGTTTGCGAACGATCTCGCTCGCGCGCCACGATCCAAGATCGAACACTTCCGGAATGCGCCGCCTCGCAGCCATCGCCGCGCTCGCCTCCCTGCGCGAATCACCCGTGGAACAGCTGGCGTGACCGTCCACTCGAGCATCGAGGCCAGCACGTGGCGCGAGCTGACGCACCACCGTCCGATGGCCGCGCTGATCGACATCGACCAGGGTCCGTTCGCGTGCAACCTCGAGACGGCCTGGCATCCGCCGACCGCGCTGCGCGACGCGTGCGAGTACCTGCAGCGCGCGCACGTCCAGGTCGTGCTCGTGTCAGGCGCACGGCGCGATGCGATCGAGCAGCTCCGCGATCAGCTGCCCGCGGTCTGGTGGTACGTCGAGCATGGTGCGTGGCGCTATGCGAACAGCATGTGGGCCGGCCATGCGCCGCGACGCGAGCTCGACGCGCTAGGTGCGGTCGTCGCGGAGCTCGCAACGCCGAGCGTGAAGGTGTCGCGCACGACCATCGGGTTGTCCGCCACGTGGACTGACAGCGATGGTGCGCTTGCCGCCGCGCTGTCGAGCGCGTTCGCGGTCTGGCTCGTCGCGAATCCCAGCTTCCGCCTTTACGTCTCGCCGCAACGGCTCGAGGTTCGACTCGCCAGCGCGAGCAAAGGCGACGTGGTGCCGTGGGTGCGCCAGCGCGCACCGGAGGCCCGCTGTGTCCTCGTCGCGATCGACGCGCGCGCCGACGGGCCGCGCGATCTGGCGCTCTCGGATGTGGACGCGCCTGCACTGCTCCGGTCGCTCGCCGACCTGCGCGCCAGCGCGATACCGGCGACGCCGCTCGCCCCGCAGCGCCCGCGCGGACGACGGTAGAAGCCGAAAGCAGAAAAGGCTTCCGGCTCTTTCTCAAGAGGCCGAAGGCCTTGGTGCGATCGGGGGACTCGGGCGCGCCGAAGGCGCGCTGGAGACACTCGCCCCCCACTGGCACCTGAGTCCGTTGTGATTTGAACGATCTCAGTGCGCGATGAATTTGTCGTCGAGCATCTTGTGCTCGATTTCAGACCGCACCGCAGCGAGGATTCGGCGCCGCCGTTGCGAGCGCGGGGTTCTTCGCACGCACATCGGCGGCGAAACGCGCATTCGTCGTGCGCACCTGAACCATTCCGGGAATCGCGATGACTTGCAGGCCGATGTGGTGGCCCGTCGCGCGCATTGCCGCGGCCTTCTTTTGCGCGGTGAAGAAGATCGCCGCCGCGGCTGCGAGGCACAGCGCGCCCAGCGCAGCGAACACGATACCGTTGCGGTAGGCGAGCACGAACCCGAGCGGGCCGACGAGCACGAGCACGCCGGCGGCCACCGGATTGCTCTTCTGGATGTGCGGCTGGCAGTCCTTGCACGTTGGGATCGCGATCGCGCTGGCGGCATAGCCGCCGCTGGGATTGAACTGGATGCGTTGCGACGTCTCGGCGTCGCAGCATGCGCAGTGCGTGCCGTAATCCGCTCCGGGGAACGAGCCGCGAAACTTCAAGGCGTTTTGAGCCGGTGTCCAACCAGGCGCCCGAAGTACGACAACCTCCTGACCACTCATGACGGCCTGATATCACGGGCGCGAGGACCGAACCGCGCCAACGTAGCCCGGACCGCGCCAAACGGCGTCGTCGCTCCCCCCGCGATCGAGCTCGGCACGTGCAAACGCGTACCGCCTCCGTACCTGATGTGGCTCGCGTGCATCACTGCGATGTTCTTTGTTGTCGTGTTCGGGCTCGCTGCACTGTTCGGTAACTACGGCGCACTCGTGCCGTTGGCGATCGCACTGGTCGGACTTCTGGCCCCCTGGCGCGCGTACGGCTGGCTGCGTTTCGCGCGCTTCGACCATCGTTCGATCCGGTTGCGCGCACGGCGGCCGAGCTACGCG
>CAYUNM010000046.1:0-65376 GCA_964446175.1 uncultured Kofleriaceae bacterium | reverse complement strand
GCGTCGTGACGAAGATCCTGCAGGAAGTCGCCGCCAAGAAGGCGGACGCCGCTGCTGCTCCGGCGAAGAAGTAACGAGGAACGCAACCTATGACGACTCCACGCATCCGCATTCGTCTGAAGGCCTACGATCACAAGCTGCTCGATCAGAGCGCTGGCGAGATCGTGGAGACGGCCAAGCGCACGGGCGCCAAGATCGCGGGCCCGATCCCGCTGCCCACCAAGATCAACAAGTACACGGTGCTGCGCTCGCCGCACACCGACAAGAAGTCGCGCGAGCAGTTCGAGATCCGCACCCACAAGCGGCTCCTCGACATCCTCGAGCCGACCCAGCAGACGCTCGACGCGCTGATGAAGCTGGACCTCTCCGCCGGCGTCGACGTCGAGATCAAGACCTGAGGCTGTCATGAAGATCGAGATCAAGAACATCCAAGGCAAGGGCGTCGGGTCGGTTGACCTCGACGACGAGGTCTTCGGCGCCGAAGTCCACGAGCACCTGCTGTGGGAGGCCGTGAAGTGGCAGCTCGCGAAGCGTCGCGCCGGTACGGCGTCGACGAAGCGCATGGGCGAGGTCCGCGGCACCGCCAAGAAGATCTGGAAGCAGAAGGGTACGGGTCAGGCTCGCCACGGCGCGCGCAAGGCCCCGATCTTCGTCGGCGGTGGCTCGGTCTTCGGACCCAAGCCGCGCGACTACGAGTACGACATGCCGCGCAAGGCGAAGAAGGCGGCGCTCCGCGCTGCGCTCTCGCTGCGTGCGAGCGAGCAGAAGCTCGTCGTCCTCGACAACTTCTCGACGGACGGCAAGACCAAGTCGGTCGCGACGGCCCTCAAGGCGCTCGGCTCCGGCAAGGCGCTGATCGTCGATGGCAAGACGAACGAGAACCTCGTCCGCGGCGCGAAGAACCTGGCCTCGAGCCAGTGGCTCGCCCCCGAAGGCCTCAACGTCTACGACATCCTCCGCCACGACACGCTCGTCCTCACCAAGGAAGCGGCGCAGGCGGTCACCGAGGCTCTCAAGCCGAAGGCGAAGGTCTCCAATGCGTAGCGCACAGTCGATCATCAAGCGCCCGCTGCTCACCGAGAAGTCGGCTCGCCTCCGCGAGACCGGCGGCGGCTCGGCGGCGGCCGCCGAGGGCGAGACCTACTCGCAGAAGGTCGTGTTCGAGGTCGCTCGCGACGCGAACAAGATCGAGGTCCGCCAGGCCGTCGAGACCCTGTTCAAGGTCACGGTCACGAACGTCCGCACGCTCGTCGTGCGCGGCAAGGTCAAGCGCGTCGGCCGGTTCGCCGGTCAGCGTCCGTCGTGGAAGAAGGCGTTCGTCACGCTGAAGCCCGGCGACAACATCGAGTTCTTCGAGGGCGTCTAAGCCATGGCGATTCGTTTCTACAAGCCCACCTCGCCCGGCCGCCGTGGCATGTCCACGCAGGACTTCGGCGACATCACGAAGTCCGAGCCCGAGAAGAGCCTGCTCGAGCACAAGGTGAACAAGGTCGGCCGTAACAACTACGGTCGCATCACCTCGCGCTTCCGCTCGGCCGGTCACAAGAAGCGGTACCGCCGCGTCGACTTCAAGCGCACGAAGACGGGCGTGCCCGCCGTCGTCCTCGGGATCGAGTACGACCCGAACCGCTCGGCGCGCCTCGCGCTGATCCAGTACAAGGACGGCGAGAAGGCCTACATCCTCGCGCCCCAGCGCCTCGGCGTTGGTGACGAGGTGATCTCGGCGAACACCGCCGACATCAAGCCGGGCAACTCGCTGCCGCTGCGCTTCATCCCGATCGGCACCGACGTGCACTGCGTCGAGCTCAAGGTCGGTCGTGGCGCGCAGATCGGCCGCTCGGCCGGCACGAAGGTCACGCTGATGGCGAAGGAAGGCGATTGGGCCACGCTGCGCATGCCCTCGGGCGAGATGCGCCGCGTCCACATCGACTGCCGCGCGACCGTCGGCGCGATCGGCAACTCCGAGCACGGCAACATCCAGTGGGGCAAGGCCGGCCGCAAGCGCTGGCTCGGCATCCGCCCGCACAACCGCGGCGTCTCGATGAACCCGGTCGATCACCCGATGGGCGGCGGCGAAGGCCGCAGCTCCGGTGGCCGCCACCCGTGCACGCCTTGGGGCATCAAGACCAAGGGCCTCAAGACCCGTCACAACAAGCGGACCGAGCAGTTCATCATCCGCCGTCGCAAGTGAGCCAGGACCAGGAAAAGACCCATGCCTCGTAGCCTCAAAAAAGGTCCCTTCGTCGACAAGTACCTGGCGAAGAAGATCACCGCCGCCGGTAAGGAAACGAACCCGAACAAGCGGGTCGTCACCACGTACTCGCGCCGCTCGATGATCACGCCGGACATGATCAACCTGACGTTCGCGGTCCACAACGGCCGCAAGTTCGTCCCGGTGTTCGTCACCGAGCAGATGGTCGGCCACAAGCTCGGCGAGTTCTCTCACACGCGCACCTATCACGGTCACACCGGCGAGAGGAAGAAGGCGTAGTCATGCAGGCACGCGCACAAGTCCGCAACATCTCGATGTCGCCTCGCAAGATGCGCGTCGTCGCGAACCTCGTCCGTAACAAGAAGGTCGAGGAGGCCGTCGGCCTGCTCGATCTCACGCCGAAGAAGGCCGCTGCGATCATCTCGAAGGCGATCAAGTCGGCGGCGGCGAACGCCGAGGACAAGAGCGGCGGCGATGCGTCGGTCGAGAACCTGCGCATCCACACGATCGCCGTCGACGGCGGCACGATCCAGAAGCGCTGGATGCCCCGCTCGATGGGTCGCGCGAACCGCATCAACCACCGCACGAGCCACCTGACCGTGGTCGTCACGGACGAGAAGTAGGGAAGACCATGGGCCAGAAAACGCATCCGACCGGATTCCGCCTCGGCATCATCAAGACGTGGTCGTCTCGCTGGTTCGAGACGAAGAGCTACGCGAAGTGGCTGCATGAAGACCTCAAGCTCCGCGAGTTCATCAAGAACAAGCTGAAGCACGCCGGCGTCAGCTACATCGAGATCGAGCGCGCCGCGAACAAGGCGAAGATCAACATCCACACCGCGCGTCCCGGCATCGTGATCGGCAAGCGCGGCGCGGGCGTCGAGACGCTCAAGAAGGAAGTCCAGGCGCTCACCTCGAACGAGGTGTTCCTGAACATCATCGAGGTCCGCAAGGCCGAGACCAACGCCCAGCTCGTCGCCGAGAACATCGCGACGCAGCTCGAGCGCCGCATCGCGTTCCGCCGCGCCATGAAGAAGGCGACGCAGACCGCGATGAAGTTCGG
The DNA here is from genome assembly GCA_964446175.1 of uncultured Kofleriaceae bacterium. Taxonomy (GTDB): domain Bacteria; phylum Myxococcota_A; class Polyangia; order Haliangiales; family Haliangiaceae; genus JABFXX01. The sequence goes on along the minus strand of CAYUNM010000046.1, from coordinate 62,102 downwards.
CGCGAAGGGCATCAAGGTCGCCTCGAGCGGCCGCCTCGGCGGCGCCGAGATGTGCCGCCGCGAGTGGTACAAGGAAGGTCGCGTTCCGCTGCACACGCTGCGTGCGGATATCGAGTACGGCTTCACCGAGGCCCACACGACGTACGGCTCGATCGGCGTCAAGGCGTGGGTCTTCCACGGCGAGGTTCTCCCCGCCGCCCGCAAGGTCCCGGGCACCCCGGCTCCGCGCACCTAGAGGTAACGAACCATGTCGATGCTTTCCCCCAAGCGGACGAAGTTCCGCAAGATGCAGAAGGGCCGCACCCGCGGGCTCGCCAAGGGCGCCAACAAGGTGGACTTCGGCGATTTCGGCCTGCAGGTGATGTCGCCGGGCTGGATCACCGCTCGTCAGATCGAGGCCGCTCGTGTCGCGATCAGCCGTTCGGTGAAGAAGCTCGGAAAGATCTACGTCCGCGTGTTCCCGGACCACCCGTTCACGAAGAAGCCGGCCGAGACCCGCATGGGTACCGGTAAGGGCGGCGTCGAGGGCTACGTCGCGGTCGTCAAGCCGGGCCGCGTGATCTTCGAGGTCGAAGGTTGCAGCGAGGAAGTGGCGCGCGAGGCGTTCCACCGCGCTCACCACAAGCTGCCGGTCAAGACCCAGCTCGTTCGCCGGGAAGGGGCGCTCTAGACCATGTCGAAGTCGAGCAAGAACCTCCAGCAGCTTCGCGACCTCCCCGAGGACGAGCTGCGCGCCAAGCTGGCCGAGACCCGCGACGAGCTGTTCCGCCTGCAGCTCGGCCAGTACACGAACCAGGTCACGTCGACCGCCGCGTTGACGACGAAGCGCCGCGACATCGCGCGCATCCAGACCATCCTCCGCGGTCGCGCGCTCGGGACCGAGACCCAAGCGCAGAAGAAGGCCTAAGCCATGCCCGAGACTACCCAGCAGCAGGACACGCGCGGCAGCCGCCGCACGATCCTCGGCACCGTCACGTCGACGAAGATGGACAAGACGGCCGTGATCACGGTCATCCGTCGCGTTCGCGATCGCCGCTTCCACAAGTTCGTCAGCCGCCGCGTGAAGTACAAGGCGCACGACGAGAAGAACGCCGCGAAGGTCGGCGACGTCGTCGAGATCGTCGAGGCGCGCCCGATGTCGAAGACGAAGCGCTGGCGCATCCTCCGCACGATCTCGCACAACGCCGAGCTCGAGGCGGCCGACGCTGCGGCCGATGCGGCCGCGGAGAAGGCGGGGCGTTAGTCATGATCCAGATGACTTCAGTCCTCGACGTCGCGGACAACAGCGGCGCCAAGAAGGTCTACTGCATCAAGGTGCTCGGCGGCACGCGTCGTCGCTACGCGACGATCGGCGATGTCGTCATCGTCTCGGTTCGCGAGGCGATTCCGGGCGCCAAGGTCAAGAAGGGCGAAGTCGCCCGCGCGGTGATCGTTCGCACCAAGCGCGAGCTCGCCCGTCCTGACGGCAGCTTCATCAAGTTCGACGGCAACTCGGCCGTCCTCATCAACAAGGAGAACGAGCCGATCGGAACCCGTATCTTCGGACCGGTCGCGCGCGAGCTCCGCGCCAAGCGCTTCATGAAGATCATCAGCTTGGCCCCGGAGGTGCTGTAATGGCGCACGTTCGTAAGGGCGACACGGTCATCGTGATCGCTGGCTCCAGCAAGGGCAAGAAGGGCAAGGTCCTTCGCGTGATCGGCAACCGCGTGGTTGTCGAGAAGGTCGCGATGATCAAGCGCCACACCAAGCCCTCGCAGAAGAATCCGCAGGGTGGAATCGTCGACAAAGAAGGGTCGATCCACATCTCGAACGTGCAGCTGTTCGACGAGAAGTCGAACAAGGGCACGCGTACGAAGAACGTCGTCGAAGGCGACACCAAGGTCCGCGTTGGCGTGAAGTCGGGAACCAAGTTCTCGGCTGCCGGCGCGTAAAGGGCACGAGTCATGGCTGACGAGAACAACAACGACGAAGCGAAGGCTGCGGCCGAAGCGAAGAAGAAAGAGCGCGCGGAAAAGGCGAAGGCCAAGGCGGGCGGCGGCAAGAAGGCCGCCGAGCCGACGGGGCCCGCGCCGAAGTACAAGCGCGAGAAGGCGCCGCGCCTCAAGGACCACTACGAGAAGTCGGTTCGCGCCGCTCTCATGAAGGAGTTCAACTACGGAACTCCGATGCAGGTCCCGCGCATCGTCAAGGTCACCGTCAACATGGGTCTCGGCAAGGCCAAGGACGAGCCCAAGATGATCGACAACGGCGTCGAGGAGCTCAAGGCCATCACCGGCCAGGCTCCGGTCGTGTCGCGCGCGAAGAAGGACATCGCGACCTTCAAGATCCGCAAGGGTCAGAAGATCGGCGTGTTCGTCACGCTGCGCCGCGAGCGCATGTGGGAGTTCCTCGACCGCCTGCTGAACATCGCGCTGCCGCGCGTCCGCGACTTCCGCGGCGTGTCGTCGCGCGGGTTCGATGGCCGCGGCAACTTCACCATGGGCGTCCGCGAGCAGATCATCTTCCCGGAGATCGAGTACGACAAGATCGACTCGATCAAGGGCCTCAACATCTCGATCATCACCACGGCCGAGACCGACGCAGAGGGGCGCGCGCTCCTCACGCACCTCGGCATGCCGTTCCGTCAGAGCACCCCGGCGGCCGCCACGGCCGGCACTGGAGCGTCCGCATGAGCAAGCTGATCGACAGGCTTCCCAAGAAGCACAAGTTCAAGGTTCGCGTGAAGAGCCGCTGCAAGCGCTGCGGCCGCTCGCGTGCCTACCTCCGCAAGTTCGAGATGTGTCGTCTGTGCTTCCGTGAGCTCGCGCTCCGCGGCGACATCCCGGGCGTCATCAAGTCGAGCTGGTAGGGAAGAGGAAATATCGAATATGTCGATGACCGATCCTATTGCTGATTTCCTCGCTCGCATCCGCAACGGAATCCGCGCGCGCAAGCAGAACATCGAGCTCCCGCGCTCGAACATGAAGCTGCGCATCGCCGAGATCCTGCGCGACGAGGGTTTTCTCAACGCCGTCGCGACCGCCGAAGACAAGAAGCAGGGCCTCATCAAGCTCGAGCTTCGCTACGACGGTCGTAACTCCAACGCGATCACCGGCATGCGCCGCGTGTCGCGTCCTGGCCAGCGCAGCTACGTGCCGGCCAAGGACGTCCCGAAGGTCCGCAACGGCCTCGGTATCGCCATCATCTCCACGTCGCAGGGCGTGATGACCGACCGCGAGGCGCGCCAGAAGGGCGTCGGCGGTGAGGTCCTCTGCGAGGTCTGGTGAGTTATGTCGCGCATTGGACGTAAGCCTCTCGAAATCCCGAAGGGTGTGCAGGTCTCGATCACCAAGGACACGGTCCAGGTGAAGGGCCCCAAGGGCACCCTCTCGCTCAAGAAGAACCCGCACGTCGAGGTCAAGCAGGCCAAGGACGAGGGCAAGGACGTGCTCGTGTTCGAGCGCGCCGGCAACCTCGGCGAGCAGCGCGCTGCTCACGGCCTGATTCGCGCCCTGGTCGGCAACATGGTCAAGGGCGTGACCGACGGCTTCACCCGCCAGCTCGAGATCAACGGCGTTGGCTACAAGGCCGAGATCAAGGGCAACAAGGTGACGCTGTCGCTCGGGTACTCCCACCCGATCGACTACACGCTGCCGGAAGGCATCAGCGCCAAGACGGACAAGAACCTCTTGATCCTCAGCGGCATCGACCGTCAGGCGCTCGGCGCCGCGGCGGCCGAGATCCGCGGCTTCCGGCCGCCCGAGCCGTACAAGGGCAAGGGCATCAAGTACGTGGAAGAGACGATCCTGCGCAAAGCAGGCAAGACGGCAGGTAAGTAGCCATGGCTGGACATGTGAAATTCGGCAGCGAGAAGACGCGCAAGCGGATGAAGCGCAAGGGCTCCATTCGCAAGCGCATCACTGGCACCTCGGACCGTCCGCGTCTCTCCGTGTTCCGGTCGGCGCGCTACGTCTACGCCCAGGCGATCGACGACACCACGGGCCGCGTGCTCGCGGCGGCGTCGGACACCGAGACGCAGATCGAGCAGGCCGTCAACGGCAAGCCGAAGAAGGAGCGCGCTCGCGAGGTCGGCAAGGCCATCGGCGCGAAGCTCAAGGCGGCTGGCGTCTCGTCGGTGGTCTTCGACCGCAACGGGTTCATCTATCACGGCCGCATCAAGGAAGTTGCTGACGGCGCGCGCGAAGCGGGTCTGGAGTTCTAATGATCATCAATCCTGAAGAAGTCGGCGAGCTCGTCGACCGCGTCGTCCACATCAACCGCGTCGCGAAGGTCGTCAAGGGCGGCCGGCGGTTCAGCTTCTCCGCGCTCGTCGTCGTCGGTGACCAGAACGGTCACGTCGGCGCCGGTCTCGGCAAGGCGAACGAGGTGCCCGAGGCGATCCGCAAGGGTACCGACCGCGCCAAGCGCAACCTGTTCCGCATCCCGCTGATCAAGGGCACGATCCCGCACGAGATCGAGGGCTTCTTCGGCGCGGCGCAGGTGCTGCTCCTCCCGGCGGCCCCCGGTACCGGCGTGATCGCCGGCGGCGGCGTCCGTCCGGTCCTCGAGGTCGCGGGCATCCGCGACATCCTCACCAAGTCGATCGGCACGTCGAACAAGCACAACGTCATCCACGCGACGGTCGTGGCGCTCAAGGCGCTCCGCTCGGTCGAGCAGGTGGCGAAGACGCGCGGCAAGAACGTGTCGGACTTCCAGACCCGTCGTCAGTCGACGGCGCCCTGAGGCATTCACCATGGCGATCAAGCTCAAGGTCACCCAGGTCAAGAGCGGCGTCGGCCGCTCCGATACCCAGAACCGCACCCTCAAGGGCCTCGGCCTGCGCGGGCCGCATCACTCCGTCGTCCTCCAGGACACCGTCTCGATCCGCGGCATGATCCGTAAGGTCAGCCACCTCGTGACGGTCGAAGCCGCGGACTAGCCGTTCGGCTAGCTGCCGATCTCTTCCTTGCTCTGAGACTCATTCCGCGCCAAGTTCCACGGCGCCGGGGACCCATCCCACCATGTCGATCACGTTGCACAACCTCCACCCGAACGAAGGCGCCACCAAGGACAAGAAGCGTCTTGGCCGCGGCCGCGGCTCGGGTAAGGGCAAGACCTCCGGTAAGGGCGTCAAGGGCCAGAAGGCCCGCCCCGGTCACCACGGCGCGCGTTTCGCGTTCGAAGGTGGCCAGATGCCGATGCCGCGCCGCATCCCGAAGCGCGGCTTCAAGAACCCGAACCGCGTCGATGCGTTCCCGATCAACGTCGCCCAGCTCGACAAGCTGTTCGAGGCCGGCGCCACCGTCGACCTCGCGACCTTGCGTGCGAAGGGCATCGTGCCCAAGCTGGTCGAGTTCGTGAAGATCCTCGGCGAGGGTGACCTCAAGAAGAAGCTGACGATCAAGGCGAACGCCGTGTCCGAGTCGGCGCGCAGCAAGATCGAAGCGGCTGGCGGTTCGATCGAAATCACCGAGTAGCTAGTGGCTTCCAGCTGGCGAAATATCACGAAGGTGCCGGAGCTCCGGCGCCGCATCCTGTTCACGCTCGCGATGCTCGCCGTCTATCGAGTCGGCGTGTTCGTCACGATTCCCGGCGTGAACCGTGTCGAGATGAGTCACGTGGTCACCAAGGGTGGCTCGGGCTCGTTCCTCGGCATGTTCAACATGTTCGCGGGCGGCGCGCTGCAGCAGATGTCGATCTTCGCGCTCGGCATCATGCCGTACGTGACGAGCTCGATCGTCGTGCAGCTGCTGACCGTGGTCGTCCCCAAGCTCGACCAGCTCAACAAAGAGGGCGAGCAGGGCAGGCGGCGCATCAACCAGATCACGCGCTACGGCACGATCGTCGTCGGCGTCGTGCAGTCGTGGTTCATCGCGACGTACGTCGAGGGTCTGAGCAAGGGCGGCGCTGAAGTCGTCGCGCACCCGGGCCTCGGCTTCCGCCTGATGACGGTCCTGACGCTGACGACCGGCACCGTCGTCGTGATGTGGCTCGGCGAGCTGATCACGGACATGGGCGTCGGCAACGGCTCCTCGCTGATCATCTTTGCCGGCATCGTCGCGGCGATGCCCGACGCGCTCACGCGCTTCCTCGCGGGCGGCGGTGGCGGCGGCAGCACCAGCGGTCTCGTCGTGCTGTTCATGCTGATCCTCGTCGTCGCGACGGTCGCGGCGATCTGCTACTTCGAGAACGCGAACCGGCGCGTGCCGGTGCAGTACACGAAGCGACAGGTCGGGCGAAAGATGTATCAGGGTGCGCAGAGCTATCTGCCGCTCAAGATCAACGTCTCCGGCGTCATCCCGCCGATCTTCGCCTCCTCGATCCTGATGTTCCCGGCGCAGATCGCGAACATGTCGGGCTCGCGCTGGATGAACGAGTTCTCGTCGATGCTCCATCCGGCGGACTGGCGCTACAACACGATCTTCACGATCCTCAACGTCTTCTTCGCGTTCTTCTACACGTCGGTCGTCTTCAACCCCGTCGACGTCGCGGACAACCTGAAGAAGAGCGGTGGCTTCGTCCCGGGCATCCGTCCCGGCAAGAAGACCGCCGAGTACATCGAGTTCGTGCTGTCGCGGATCACGTTCGCCGGCGCGCTCTACCTGAGCGTCGTCTGCATGATCCCGGCGCTGCTCATCAAGTACTTCCAGGTGCCGTTCCAGTTCGGCGGCACGGGCCTCCTGATCGTCGTCGGTGTCGCGCTCGATACCGTCCAGCAGATCGAGGCGCACTTGATCACGCGCGACTACGAAGGTTTCACGGGCGGCCAGAAGGGCCCCCGCATCCGCGGCCGCGTCGCTGCGCGTCCACGTTGAGGTCATCCGCGCATGCGGATCCACCTCAAATCAAAAGCCGAGCTCGACCAGATGCGCGATGCGGGTCTGGTCGCCGCCGAGATCCTCGGCGAGATGTGCGAGGCCGCGAAGCCCGGCGTCTCGACGTGGGAGCTCGATCAGATCGCGCGCAAGGGGATCGCGAAGCACAAGGTGGTCAGCGCGTTCCTCGGCTACCACGGCTATCCCGCCGTCGTGTGCACGTCGATCAACTCCGTCGTCGTCCACGGGATCCCTCGCAAGAACGAGGTCCTCGCGGACGGGGACGTCATCGGGATCGACTTCGGCATCTACAAGCACGGCTTCTGCGCCGACACCGCGCGGACCGTCCTGGTCGGCAACGTCAGCGACGAGAAGAAGCGGCTGGTCGAGACCGCCCGCCAGGCCCTCGAGAACGCCATCGAGCTGTGCCGGCCGAACAGCCGGATCGGGGACGTTGGCCACGCGGTCCAGAGCTATGCGGAATCCCACGGGTATTCCGTCGTGCGCCAGTTCGTCGGCCACGGCATCGGCCGCCAGATGCACGAAGACCCGCAGGTCCCGAACTTCACCGATGACGGACGCCCAGGTTCCGGGAAACGCATGAAAACCGGGCTTGTCATCGCCGTTGAACCCATGGTAAACGCCGGGACCCCTGAGGTAGAGGTTCTCGACGATAACTGGACAGCCGTGACCAAAGATCGAGCAATGTCAGCTCACTTCGAGCACACGATCGCGATCACGGATAACGGTCCCTGGGTCCTCACCAAGCCTTAAAGAGCCAGAGAAAAGCGCCATGAAGGTTAGAGCTTCCGTCAAACCCATCTGCCCTCAGTGCAAGCTGATCAAGCGCAAGGGCGTTGTTCGCGTTATCTGCACCAAGCCCAAGCACAAGCAGAGGCAGGGATAAGTCATGGCTCGTATTGCTGGCGTCGACCTCCCGCGCAACAAGCGCATCGAGATCGCACTCACGTATATCTACGGCATCGGTCGTCACGCGGCGAACGTCATCCTCCGGGATGCGGGCGTCTCGCCGGACAAGAAGAGCGATGACCTCGACGAAGGCGACGTTCGCAAGATCCGCGATGCGATCGAAGCGAAGTATCGCGTCGAAGGCGATCTTCGTCGTGACACTCAGCTCAGCATCAAGCGCCTGATCGACCTCGGCACGTATCGCGGCAGCCGTCATCGCCGCAACCTGCCGGCGCGCGGTCAGCGTACGCACACCAACGCCCGCACGCGGAAGGGTCCGCGCCGCATGGCGATCAAGAAGCTCGGCGCGGTCACGAAGAAGTAAGGCGAGACGGACATGGCGAACCCCACCAAGCAGAAGAAGAAGGTCCGGAAGAACATCCAGACCGGCGTCGCGCACATCTCGGCGACGTTCAACAACACGATCGTTTCGATCACCGACGTCAGCGGAAACGTCGTCGCGTGGTCGAGCGCCGGCACGTGCGGCTTCAAGGGCTCGCGCAAGTCGACGCCATTCGCCGCGCAGCTCGCCGCCGAAGACGCCGCGAAGAAGGCGATGGAGCACGGCGTTCGCAACGTCACCGTCTACGTCAACGGTCCGGGCTCGGGTCGCGAGTCCGCTCTCCGCGCGCTCAACGCCGCGGGTTTCAAGATCACTCTTATCCGGGACGTGACGCCCGTGCCGCACAACGGTTGCCGGCCGCGCAAGCGTCGTCGCGTCTGATCACCTCGAAGGAATAGAGAAGCAAATGGCTCGCTACACGGGTGCAGTTTGTCGGCTCTGCCGGCGCGAAGACATGAAGCTCTTCCTCAAGGGAGAGCGTTGCTACACGGACAAGTGCGGCTACGAGCGTCGTAGCTATCCGCCGGGCCAGCACGGCCAGAACCGCCGCCGCAAGCGCTCCGACTACGGCGAGCAGCTGCGCGAGAAGCAGAAGGTCAAGCGCATCTACGGCATCGCCGAGCGCCAGTTCCGCGGCTACTACCACAAGGCCCTCAAGATGACGGGCGTCACCGGCCACACGCTGATCCAGCTGCTGGAGCGCCGCCTCGACAACGTCGTCTACCGCATGGGCTTCGCCAGCGATCACGCCGAGGCGCGCCAGCTCGTCCGCCACGGCCACTTCACGATCAACGGCAAGAAGGTCAACATCCCGTCGTACCTCGTTCGCCCCCGCGATGTCGTGCAGGTTCGCGAGTCGTCGCAGAAGATCGCGCGCATCAACGAGGCGCTCGCCGCCGTCGATCGCCGCGGTGTTCCGCAGTGGATCCAGCTCGACAAGGACAACTTCCGCGGCGCCATCGTCCAGCTGCCGTCGCGCGAGGACGTCACGCTGCCGATCCGCGAGCAGCTCATCATCGAGCTTTACTCGAAGTAGTGTTTTGAAGACGCCGCCGGGATCTCCCGACGGCGTTTGCTTTTTGGAGCGGGCCTCGAAAACCCGTGTTTGCAGCTCGGCCGGGATGAAACCGCGCCGACCAAGGAGAAGAGAAGATGGAACCGACCCCCGAACAGACCGCTTTCATGGCCAAGAACTGGCGTGACCTCATCCGGCCCCGGACGCTGGAGATCGAGGAGCGGTCGGAGACGTACGGCAAGTTCTCGTGCGAGCCGCTCGAGCGCGGCTTCGGCACGACGCTGGGCGTCGCCCTGCGCCGCATCCTGCTGTCGTCGCTCCAGGGCGCCGCGATCACGCACATCGCGATCGAAGGCGCGCTGCACGAGTTCACGTCGCTCCCCGGCGTCGTCGAGGACGTGACGGACATGATCCTCAACCTGAAGGAGACGCTCTTCAAGGTCGAGGGTGACAAGACCTACACGATCCGTCTCGACAAGCAGGGCGAGGGCGTCATCACCGCCGGCGACCTCACGCTCGTCGACGGCGTCACCTGCCTCAACCCGAACCACCGCATCTGCACGCTGTCGAAGGACGGCAAGGTTGCGATGGAGCTCACGATCGCCACGGGCCGCGGCTACCAGCCGGCGGAGCGCCACTCGTCTGACCTCCCGGTCGGCACGATCGCGATCGACGCGCTGTTCTCGCCGATCCGCAAGGTCAACTTCACGGTGACCAACGCGCGCGTCGGCCAGCAGACCGACTACGACAAGCTCACGCTCGAGGTGTGGACGAACGGCTCGGTCCGCCCGGACGACGCCGTCGCGTACGCCGCGAAGATCCTCAAGGAGCAGCTCAACCTCTTCATCAACTTCGAAGAGATGGCCGAGCCCGTCGAGGCCCCGCGTGACGAGGCCGCCGAGAAGCTCAACGAGAACCTCTGGCGCACGGTCGACGAGCTCGAGCTCTCGGTCCGCAGCGCGAACTGCCTCCAGAACGCGAACATCAAGTACATCGGCGAGCTGGTCCAGAAGACCGAGTCCGAGATGCTCAAGACCAAGAACTTCGGTCGCAAGAGCCTCAAGGAGATCAAAGAGCTCCTCGCCGAGATGGGTCTCCAGCTGGGCATGAAGCTCGACAACTGGCCCGGCCCGAACCCGCTCAAGAAGTAACCCGTCCGCCTCGGACTAGACCACCTCCCAAGAGATCGCCATGCGCCACCGCAAATCTGGACGTAAGCTCGGCCGCAAGTCGTCGCACCGCCACGCCTTGTTCAACAACCTCGTCACCGCGCTGCTCACGCACGGGCGCATCGAGACGACGGAGCCGAAGGCCAAGGAGCTCCGCCGCTTCGCCGACGCGACGATCTCCTGGGGAATCTCGGTCCACGCCCTCGTCGCCAAGGGCGACAAGGCGACGCCCTCGGAGCGCGGCCAGATCGTTCACGCTCGCCGTATGGCGCGCCAGACGGTCAAGACGCGCGAGGCGCTCGACCGCCTCTTCACCGAGGTCGCTCCGCACTTCGCCACCCGCAAGGGCGGCTACACGCGCATCCTCAAGACGCGCGTCCGCAAGGGCGACGCGGCTCCGATGGCGTACGTCGAGCTCGTCGGCCTCGCCGGCCAGCAGCAGCCCGCGGCCTGATCCGCCGCGCGTCGTCGCGCTCCGCAGACCATGCTCACGCAGTGATCACCCACTGCGCACTGCAGTCCGCGTAGCACCTCGCCCCGGGCGAGATGCATGCTGCGCCGACGCCTCGACTCTGCGACGACAAATTCACGATGTGTTGTGACGCGCGCCGCATGGCGCGCTTCGACTTTTCGGTATACAGCGCCCTTCATCGCGGTCTAAGAACCAGCTTCGTAACAAGCACCGGGAGACGTTTCGCATGCGCCTGATCTCGTTCCTCGCACTCTCCTCGCTCGCCACGGCGGGCGTCATCGGCTGCCGCTCGGACAGCAAGAACACCACCGACGGCAACACCAACGGCGACGGCACCGGCTCCGGTGGCGACGTGAAGATCCAGGACGTGCAGAACGACCAGATGCCGCCCGGCACCCCCGTCACGCTCCGCGGCGTCGTCGTCACGGCGATCGACAACTTCGGCGCGAAGGTCGGCGACATCTGGGTCGAGGAGCCGGAAGGCGGCACCTACTCCGGCGTCCACGTCTTCGGCGCCACGACCACCGACGTCGGCGCTCTCGCGGTCGGCGACCTCGTCGACGTCACGGGCGCCGTCAAGGACGAGTTCGCCTACGGCGGTGGCTCGAACGGCTCGGGTGACACGAGCGGCCGCACGGTCACGGAGCTCAAGCCCGCCTCGGCCGGCTCGCTCTCCGTCAAGAAGGTCGGCACGGGCACGCTGCCCGCGCCGGTGATGGTCGACGCGCTGATGATCGGCCAGATGTCGGACGCCGACACGCAGGGCCCGATGTTCAGCGCCGCGTGGGAGCCGTACGAGGGCGTCCTCGTCTCGATCCCCAGCGTCAGCGCCGTGGGCGCGCCCAAGGCGTTCGGCGCGAAGAACCCGGATCAGTACTCGTTCAACATCACGGGCGTCGCCAAGGTCGAGAGCAATATGGCCGACGTCACGATGTCGAACATCGGCCGCAACTCCTGTCTGAACATGACGGGCGTCGTCGACTACTTCTTCGACTACCTCGTCCTGCCGCGCTCGGCCGCCGACATCGACACGAACGGCACGAACTGCCCCGCGCTCGAGACCTCGTGCGCGGACATGATCGACAACGACGGCAACGGCTTCAACGACTGCTCGGATAACAACTGCATCATCACGGCCTCCGCGACGGGCGGAAACCTCGCCTGCAAGCCGGCGACGGCGACCATCTCGTCGATCGATACGGCGGTCGATGCGAACCCCGCTTCGCCGACGCTTCCGACGACGAACATCGAGATCGATGACGTCTACGTGACCGCGATCGCGGGCACGGACTTCTGGGTCGCGTCGTCCCTGACGGCGGGTGCGAATGGCGGCCTCTACGTGTTCTCGGGCGGCCAGCCGCTCGCGAGCGGCCTCGCTGTCGGCGCGAAGGTCAACGTGATTGGCAAGATGCAGGCGTACAAGGCGTCGGCGACCTCGACCGAGGTCCTGCCGGAGCTCAACCTGCTCGCCGCGACCGTCGTCACGGCCGCCGGCACGCAGCCGACGGCGTCCACGCAGACGCCGGCGACGCTCAACGTCGCGGCGACGGGCCGTCCGTGGGTCGGTTCGCTCGTGACCATCCAGGGCAAGAACAAGGTCACGGTCGCGCAGTCGATGACGAACCACTACACCGGCACGCTCACGAATGGCGCGACGCCGTTCGAGTACCTCGGCCAGATCGTCAAGGACACCAACGGTGCGGTGAACACCTGCTACGGCGACATCACCGGCATCTGGACGTGGGACGGCTTCAACAGCAAGTACGCGCTCGTCCCGACGACGATTCCGGCGACCACGACCGGCTGCCCGTAACAGCCGCTTCGTGACGTGGTAGCGCCGCGGGCCCGCAGCTCTCGGCGTTTCGCATTTTCGGCGCTGTCAGATGCGGGTGATACGACCCGGGCATGCCTGGGACTGGTGCGGGCGCGAGCTACGGCGATCTGCTGATCACGTCGCTCGTCGTGTTGGGCGTCGTGTGCGTGGCCGCGTTCGTCGCCGTGCGCGTGTTCGGGCGGCTGCTCGCCGGTGGGCGGGCGCGCGGAGCGCACCTGATGGATGTCGTCGCGCGCGTGCCGCTCGAGCCGCGGCGGTCGCTGTACGTCGTGGAGGTCGCCGGCAAGACGCTGCTCGTCGGGACGAGCGAGATGGGCCTGAACGTGCTCAGCGAGCTCGATGGCGAGGCCGTGCGGTCGCGCGTGGTCGAGCGGCCGGGCTTTGCGGAGATGGTGCGCGCGGCGCTCGCGCGGAGGCGCGGCGTGACGGCAGCGGCCGGCGGGGCGGGTGCGGGCGAGGCGGGCGAGGCGGGCGAGCGCGAGGTGGGTGATGGCGCGACCGAGCGCGATGCGGGCGGCGGCGGGGCGGCAGACGCATGAGCAGCGTTGCGGTGTGGGCGCTCGTCGCGATCGCGCCGCTCGTCGTGCTGACGCTGACGAGCTTCGTGAAGCTGTCGATCGTGCTCGGGCTGCTCCGCAATGCGATCGGAGCGCCGGACGCGCCGAGCGGGCTGGTCGTCACCGGCATCGCGCTCGTGCTGACGTTCTTTGTCATGACGCCCGTCGCGATCGACATGGTGCACGCGGCGGCGACGCCGCACGCGGCGGTTGTGTCGGGTGGGGCCGGCAGCGGCGTGCCGGTGCCCGGGTCGGTCGACGAGGCGCTGCGGCAGCTCGTACCGGCGGAGTACAAGGGGCAGCTCGATGCGGCGGAGCGGGCGATCGAGCCGCTGCGCGCGTGGCTGGGCAAGCATGCGAGCGCGGCGGACCGGGAGACGTTTGTCGGGCTCGCGAAGAAGCTCGGGCGGGACGTGCGGGGCGACGAGCTGTGGGTGATCGCGCCCGCGTTCATCGCGACGGAGCTGCGGGAGGCGTTTGCGATCGCGGTGCTGCTGTTCTTGCCGTTTCTGGTGATCGACCTGGTGGTCGCGCTCGGGCTGGCGAGCTTGGGGCTGCAGGCGAGCTCGCCGCAGTCGATCGCGCTGCCGTTCAAGCTGTTGCTGTTTGTCGCGGTGGATGGGTGGCGGTTGCTGCTCGAGAGCTTGCTCAAGGGGTACGTGTGACGGCGAGCCTGGTCGCGATCGTGCGCGAGGGCGTGCTGCTCGCGCTGCTGCTCGCGGCGCCGCTGCTGGTCGCGGCGCTCGTCGCGGGGGTGCTGAGCGGGCTCTTGGGGGCGTTCACGCAGATCCAGGATCCGGCGGTGTCGCTGGTGCCACGCGTGGCGGCGGTTGGCGTCGCGATCGTGGTGTTCGCGCCGGCGATCGCGCATCAGATGGAGGCGTTCGCGGCGCGGTTGTGGCCGCTGATCACGGCGGTCGGGACGGGCTAGATGGGGGCGGCGAGGGTCGGGCGGAAGTGATTCGAATGGCGATTCGAATGGCCATTCGTATGCGATCGCCGCGGGCCGGTGAGGTGGTGCGTAGGTGATCGCGTGGGCCGTGATGGGTTTGCGGGCGGCGGCGGCCGTGGGCGTGCTCGCGGTTGTCGTCGGCGGGATGCCGCGGGTCGTGCAGGCGGGGCTCGCCGTCGCGTTCGGGTTGTGGGTCGCGATGGTCATGGGACCACCGGCGCACGCGGTGGGCCTCGCGACGGGACAGCTGCTCGCGGCGGCGGGCGCGGAGCTCGCGCTGGGCGCGGCGCTCGGGCTGGTGGCAGCGGTGCCGCTGGTGGCGGCGCGCATGGCGGGGCAGCTGGTGGATGTGGCGGGGCAGCAAAAGACCTATGCCACGCTGTTTGGCGTGCTCGCGGCGGCGGTCTTCGTCGGGATCGACGGGCATGTCGCGGTGGTGAGCGCGATCGTCGAGAGCCATCAGCGACTGCCGGCGTTCGGCGGCGCGGGCGGCGCGGGCGGCGTGGGCGGCGTGGGGCTTGCGGGCGTGCAGGCGAGCGTGATGGGCGCGCTGGCGGCGCTCGTGCCTGCGGCGGTGCGGCTCGCGGTGCCGTGGCTGGTGACCGTCGCGGTCGTGCAGATCGCGATCGGAGCGGGGGTGCGAGTGGCGGGGCGGGCGGGAGTGCACGCGCCGACCGCGGCCGCCGTGCCGGCAGCGCTCGCGATGATGACGGCCGCGTGTATTAGCGTATTCGCGATCGGGATCGCCGCGCTCGTTCGCGGTGTTGGCTAGGTGCGACGGGCTGCGACGCGCGGTTCGGGGCGCCCGATACAGTGCGAGCGTGCTACACGGTCGCCGTGCGGGCCTTCGTATGGATCCTCGCCGCCGCGCTCGTTGGCGGCGCTTGCAAGAAATCCGCGGCTCCCGGCGGCGGTCCGCCCGGCGGTGGGCAGATGCCACCGGCGGAGGTCGCGGTCGTCACGCTGCATAGCGAGAAGGTCGCGCTGAAGACGGAGCTGCCGGGCCGGACGACGGCGAGCGTGGTCTCGGAGGTGCGGCCGCAGATCAGCGGCATCGTGAAGGCGCGCACGTTCGAGGAGGGCGCGAAGGTGAAGGCAGGGCAGGTGCTGTACCAGATCGAGCCGGCGCAGTACCGGGCGGCGGCGGCGGGCGCGGAGGCGGATCTGGCGGCCGCGAAGGCGGCGCTCGAGGCGGCGAAGCTCAAGGACGAGCGGTACGCGAGCCTGGCGAAGATCGAGGGCGTGTCGAAGCAGGAGGCGGATGACGCGCGCCTGACGCATCAGCAGATGGTCGCGACCGTCGCGCAGAAGGAAGCCGCGCTCGAGACGGCGCGGATCAACCTCGGCTGGACGAACATCACGGCGCCGATCAGCGGACACATCAGCAAGAGCAACGTGACGGCGGGCGCGCTCGTGACGGCGAACCAGCCGCAGCCGCTCGCGACGATTCGGTCGCTCGATCCGATCTACGTCGATCTGACGGAGTCGAACGAGCAGCGGCTCAAGCTGCGGGCGCAGGTCGGATCGGGCGCGCTGCAGGCGGGCTCGACGGCCGTCAAGCTGCTGCTGCCGGACGGATCGACGTACGCGCAGGAAGGCACGCTCGAGTTTGCGGAGGTCGCCGTCGACGAGGCGACGGGCATGGTGACCTTGCGCGCGAAGTTCCCGAACCCCGACAACGTGCTCTTGCCGGGGATGTACGTGCGCGCCGTGCTCGACGAGGCGGTCGATCAGAGCGCGATCCTCGCGCCGCAGCAGGGCATCTCGCACGATCCGAAGGGCAACGCGACGGCGCTCGTCGTCGGTGCGGATGGCAAGGTCGAGGCGCGCACGGTCGTCGCGACGCGCACGATCGGCGATCGGTGGCTCGTCGAGTCGGGGCTGAACGACGGTGACAAGCTGATCGTCGAGGGCCTCAACAAGATCGGGCCGGGCATGCCGGTGCACGCGACGGAGCTGGGGCAGGGCTCGGGAAGCGGAAGCGGGCACTGAGATGCTGGCGCGCTTCTTTGCCAGCCGGCCGGTCTTCGCGTGGGTGATCTCGATCGTGATCATGCTCGCGGGTGCGGCGTCGATCCGCGCGCTGCCGGTCGCGCAGTATCCGAACGTCGCGCCACCGAGCGTGAACATCTCGGCGACGTACTTCGGCGCGTCGGCGGATGTCGTCGAGAACAGCGTGACGCAGGTGCTCGAGCAGCAGCTGACCGGCATCGACGGCATGCTGTACTTCTCGAGCTCGTCGACGTCGCAGGGCAACGCGAACATCAACGTCACGTTCACCCAGGGCACGAACCCCGACGTCGCGCAGGTCCAGGTCCAGAACAAGGTGCAGCAGGCGATCCCGCGGTTGCCGGCGACCGTGCAGCAGTCGGGGCTCGTCGTCACGAAGGCGCAGACGAACTTCCTGATGATCGTCGCGATCTACGACGAGAGCGACAAGGTCACCGGTCCCGACATCGCCGACTACCTCGGCAGCACGCTGCAGGACCCGATCGCGCGCGTCAACGGCGTCGGCGCGATCCAGGTGTTCGGCGGGCAGTACGCGATGCGGATCTGGCTCGATCCGACGAAGCTCGAGGCGCTCGGGCTGATGCCCAGTGACGTCGAGAACGCGATCCTCGCGCAGAACGTCCAGGTGTCGGCGGGCAAGATCGGCCAGCAGCCGACGCCCGCGGGCCAGCAGCTCAACGCGACGGTCACGGCGCAGAGCAAGCTGCGCACGCCGGCCGAGTTCAAGGCGATCATCGTCAAGTACCAGTCGAACGGCGCGGTCGTGCGGCTCGCGGATGTCGCGCGCGTCGAGCTCGGCACCGAGGCGTACGACTTCGAGACGCGCCTCAACGGGCACCCCGCGTCGGGCATGGCGGTGATGCTCGCGCCGAACGCGAACGCGCTCGAGGTCGCGCAGGACGTCAAGGCGGCGGTCGGCCGGCTGCAGCGCACGATGCCGCCCGGCTGGAAGGTCAGCTACCCGTTCGACAGCACGAAGTTCATCCGCATCTCGATCGACGAGGTCGTCAAGACGCTGATCGAGGCGATCGCGCTCGTCGTGCTCGTGATGTTCATCTTCCTGCAGAGCTGGCGCGCGACGCTGATCCCGGTGATCGCGGTGCCGGTCGTGCTGCTCGGTACGTTCTGCGTGCTCAACGTCCTCGGGTACTCGATCAACACGCTGACGATGTTCGGGCTCGTGCTGTCGATCGGTCTGCTCGTCGATGATGCGATCGTCGTCGTCGAGAACGTCGAGCGCCTGATGCGCGAGGAGCAGCTGTCTCCGATCGACGCGACCGTGCGCTCGATGAGCGAGATCACCGGCGCGCTGATCGGCGTGGCGACGGTGCTGTCGGCGGTGTTCCTGCCGATGGCGTTCTTCAGCGGGTCGACGGGCGTCATCTACCGCCAGTTCTCGATCACGATCGTCGCGTCGATGCTGCTGTCGGTGCTGGTCGCGCTGACGGTCACGCCCGCGATGTGCGCGTCGCTGTTGCGCGCGAAGCACGCGTCGCCGTCGCGGCGCGGGCCGTTCGGGCTGTTCAACCGCGGGTTCGACTGGGTCACGACGAAGTACCGCGGCGTCGTCGCGTGGATGCTGCGCGGGCCGCTGAAGTGGCTGGTGCCGTACGCGCTGATCTGCGCGGCGATGGTGTCGCTGCTCGACAAGCTGCCCACCGGCTTCTTGCCGCAGGAGGACCAGGGCGTCGGCATGGCGATCTGGACGTTGCCGGCCGGCGCCACGCTGCCGCGCACGGGCAAGGTCGCGCGCGCCGTCGAGCAGCACTACCTCGGCTTCGAGAAGAAGAACGTCGACTCGATCTTCACGGTCTCGGGCTTCTCGTTCATCGGCGCGGGCCAGAACGCGGGCATGGCGTTCGTCGAGTTCAAGGACTGGGACGAGCGCCCGGGCAAGGAGAACAGCGCCGAGGTCATCCAGCAGCGCGCGACGGGGATGCTGTCGAAGGTGCGCGACGCGTTCATCTTCTCGCTCACGCCGCCCGCGATTCAGGGCCTCGGCCAGTCGCAGGGCTTCGACTTCGAGCTGCAGGCGACGGGCGGCACCGACCGCGCGACGCTCGCGAAGGCGCGCGATCAGCTGCTCGGCCTCGCCGCGCAGGACAAGAAGCTCGTCGGTGTGCGGCGCGGCGACCTCCCGGAGACCCCGCAGCTGCACATCGATATCGATCACGAGAAGGCATCCGCGCTCGGGCTCTCGCCGGCCGACATCACGAGCACGCTGCAGGCGGCGTGGGGCGGCGCGTACATCAACGACTTCATCGACCGCGGCCGCGTCAAGCGCGTGTTCGTGCAGGGCGACGCGCCGTACCGCAGCAAGCCCGAGGACCTCGGCGCGTGGTACGTGCGCGGCGCGAGCGGAGGCATGACGCCGTTCTCCGCGTTCGCGACGACGAGCTGGACGTACGGCGCCGAGTCGCTCCAGCGCTACAACGGCCTCGCCTCGTACGACATCCAGGGCATGGGCGCCCCCGGCGTCAGCTCCGGCACCGCGATGGACGAGATCGAGGACCTCTCGACCAAGCTCGGCCCGGGCGTCACGCACGCGTGGAGCGGCCTCTCCTACGAGGAGCGCCTCGCGAGCGGCCAGACGCTGACGCTCTACGCGATCTCGATCCTCGTGATCTTCCTGTGCCTCGCCGCGCTCTACGAGAGCTGGAGCGTGCCGTTCTCGGTGCTGCTCGTGATCCCGCTCGGCGTCGTCGGCGCCGTGCTCGCGGCGACCGGGCGCGGGCTGCAGAACGACGTCTACTTCCGCGTCGCGCTGCTGACGACGATCGGCCTCGCGTCGAAGAACGCGATCCTGATCGTCGAGTTCGCGGAGGCCGCCTATCACAAGGGCGCGAGCGCGATCGAGGCCGCCGTCGCCGCCGCGCGCCTGCGCCTGCGCCCGATCATCATGACGTCGCTCGCGTTCGTCGCCGGCGTGTTCCCGCTCGCCGTCTCGACCGGCGCCGGCGCGAACAGCCGCGTCGCGATCGGCTCCGGCATCGTCGGCGGCACGATCACGGGCACGCTGCTCGCGATCTTCCTCGTGCCGGTGTTCTTCGTCGTCGTGCGGCGCATCGTGCGCGGAAAGCGCCTCCCGTGAAGGCGCTCCTGTTGTGCCTGCTCGCCGGTTGCTGGTCGCTGGCGCCCGCGTACGAGCGGCCCGCCTCGCCGGTGGCGGCCAAGGATCAGGTCGCGGCCCCGCCCAGGCTGGACGCGTTCGTGCGCGACCCGCGCCTTCGCCAGATCCTCGTGCGCGCGATCGGCCAGAACCGCTCGCTCAAGCGTGCGCTGCTCGACATCGAGGCCGCCCGCCTGCAGTACCGCATCCAGCGCGCGCAGCAGCTGCCGTCGATCGATGCGGTCGCCTCGATCGCCTCGACCTCGACGCTGACCGGCGGCCCCGGCAACGCGACCGCCCACTTCACCGAGTACTCGGCGACCGCCGGTCTCGCGAGCTGGGAGATCGATCTGTTCGGCCGCCTGCGCAGCCTCTCCGAGGCGCGCCTGCAGACGTACTTCAGCGCGATCGAGAGCGCGAAGGCCGCCCGCATCAGCCTGATCTCCGAGACGGCGACCGCCTACGCGACGCTCGCCGCCGACCAGAGCCGCCTCCAGATCGCGCGCGACACGATGGTCGCCTCGAAGAAGGCGATGGACCTCACGGAAGCACTCGTCGGCGGTGGCACGTCGAACCGCAGCGACTACTGGCAGGCGTCGACGGTGTACCAGCAGGCGCGCGCCGACGTCGCGCTGCTCACCGCGACCATCGCGCAGGACCGCAACGCGCTCGAGCTGCTCGCGGGCGGCCCGCTCCCCGACGACATGCTCCCCGACGCGCTGCCCGCACAGCTCGACTGGTTCGCCGATGTGCCGGCGGGCCTCTCGTCGCAGCTGCTGCTCGCGCGCCCCGACGTGCTCGCCGCCGAGCACGACCTGATGGCCGCGAACGCGAACATCGGCGCCGCGCGCGCGCAGTTCTTCCCGTCGCTGACGCTCACCGCGAGCGGGGGCATCGCGAGCGTCGCGCTCGCCTCGCTGTTCACGGGCCCGGGCGTCATCTGGACGCTCGCGCCGAGCCTCGCGCTGCCGCTGTTCCGCGGCGGCGCCAACCGCGCGAACCTCGCGTACACGAAGGCTCAGAAGGAGTCGCTGATCGCGGCGTACGAGCTCGCGATCCAGACCGCGTTCCGCGAGGTCTCCGACGCTTTGGCTGTCCGCGCGACGATCGACGAGCAGCTCGCCGCCCAGCACGACCTCGTCGAGGCGGCCTCCAAGGGCCTCGAGCTCGCGCAGGCCCGCTACAAGGCCGGCATCGAGCCGTTCCTCACGACGCTCGTCTCCGAGCGCGCCCTCTACGCCGCGCAAAACTCGCTCGTCACGACGCAGCTCGCGGCGCTGTCGAACCGCGTCACGCTCTACCGCGTCCTCGGCGGCGGCCTGGAATGATCGGCCGCGCCCGTCGGTTGTACGGGCATGACGGAGGATGCCGAGCTGCTCGCGCACTACGTCGAGCGCGGCGGTGAGCCGTGGAACGTCTCGCTCGAGGCGTCGTGGCTCGATTACGAGCTGCGCGCCTGGGTCAAGCCGCGCCTGCCGACGCGCTGGCCGGCGGCCGCGTGCAACATCGGCATCGGCGTCGGCCTCTGGGACGACTGGCTCGGGCACGAGCTGGGCGCGTCGATCACGAGCATCGACCGCGACCCCGAAATCTGCCGCCGCTTCCGGCTGCGCCAGGCGCGCGAGCGACACCCGCACCCCGCGATCGTCCGCTGCTTCGATGCGAGCACCGGCTCGCTCGGCGTCGGCCGGTTCGACGTGATCACGATCGTCGGCTCGACGCTCGCCGAGGCCGTCGACCGGGCGGCGCTCGAGGCGCGCGCGCTGGCGGCGCTGGCGCCCGGGGGCGTGCTGCTGATCGCGGACGTCGGCAACCGCGAGCCGCCGCCCGATGCCGACGAGGTCCGCCGCCTGGGCGAGATCTGGGTCGCGTTCCGCGAGCGGCGCGCATAGCCCGCCTTCGCTAGTTTTTCGCGTCCGGCGCGCGGGCTCGGCATACTGCGCGTATGTGGCGCGCCTGCCTGGTGCTCGTCGCGGCGTGCGGTACCAGCTCCGCGCCGACGCCAGCCCCCGCGCGCGTGGGCTCCGCGGCTCCGCACGTCGCGTGGCAGGAGTGCACCGAGGCGGCGCGGGCGCGGATGGAGAAGGCGCTCGTCGCGCGCGAGGGCCTCGAACGCCTCGCCGGCGAGGGCGCCGAGATGCCGGCGCTGACGTGCGTGACGATGCAGCTCGGGCGCGAGCCGGGCTTCTTCGTCGAGCTGGTCGGTCGACGCAACGGAGCGCCCGTTCGCCTGCACGGCGTGCTCGCGCTCGACGGCACCACCGAGCTCATCCCGATCGCACCTGCCGCGGCGCGCGGCGTCCAGATCCCGCGGGCGATGGTCTACTTCGAGACGATCGACCTCGACGGCGACGGCACCGATGATCTCATCGCGCATCGCCGCGACCCGCGCCTGCCTCGCGCGGAGTGGCTCGACGTCATCGCGGTGCGCGGCCGCACGCTCGTCGATATCGAGGGACCGCCGGTCGCGCACGAGGACCCCGACGTCGACGAGTCGTGCACGGGCACGCTGAGCGAGAAGCGCGCGGGCAGCGCGACGCACCTCGTGGTCGCCGTGTCCGCGTCGACGGGCGAGTCGGAGCATTGCCTCGCGACGGGCCGGCACGAGCTCGCGCTCGCCGGCGATCGGCTGGTCGAGGTCGCGACGCGCTGACGAGCCGACCCATGATCGAGGGGGCGGCCCCGAAACACGTCATTACATCGTAATGACGCCTTCTCGGGGAGGGTCCCGATGCGCGCCGGCGCGTGGTTCGTGGGCGTGCGTATCGGCCCGGCTGCGGACGCCAGCGTGGTCTGTCGCGCGCGGGAGCGGCCTCAGCGCCCGCGCACGGCGGCGATGATCTCGGCGAGCCGCGGCCAGCGTGCCTCGTCGATGGCGTGCTCGCGCGTCGTGAGCGCGGACGCGTGCGCGGCATCGGCGGCGAGCGCGGCTGCAAGCTGCGCGTCGCGGTGGATCGGCAGCGCCTGGCGGCGCGCGTGGGCCAGCAGCTGCGTGGCGGCGGCGCCGCGTCCGACGGCGATGCGCGTCGGGGCCGGGCTGCGGAGCGGGTCGTACGCGATCGCGACCGCGACGTCGTCACCGACGAGCAGCAGGTTTGCCGCCGCGACCAGCTGACGCGGTGCGCGCGAGTCGGCGCGCGCGACCTCGAGGCGGCGGGCGCGCCAGCGCGGGTCGGCGGCGGAGAGGCGTTCGTCCTGGCGCTTCTCGTCAGCGGTCATCGCGAGCGCGTTGCCGAGGGCGGCGTGGCGGAGCAGGGCGTCGAGTGTGCCGAGGGCGAGCGCCGCGATCGCGAGCGTGGCGAGGAAGGCGGCGACGGCGAGCGCGGCCTGGGCGGGCGGCGCGGTGACGAGCGCGGCGAGGCGCGGCGCGGTGAGCCAGAGCCAGGCGAAGGCGGTCGTGCCGACGAGGAACGCGCCGAGCAGATCGAGCAGGCCGCGGTGGCGCGGGGCCGCGAGCGCGCCTTCGATGCGCCGGCGCGGCAGCCAGAGGCCGCGCGTCTGGGCGACGTGGGCGGCGATCGCGGCGATGGCGGCGAGCCCGAGGAGCGGGGCCGCGATGGAGCCGATCGCGTGCGGGAGGGCGGTGGCGTGCAGGGTCGCGTGGCCGTCGCAGGCGGCGGCGAGCCAGGCGCCGAGCACGTGGACGGCGTCGCGTGCGAGGATCGCGGAGGTCGCGGCGGCGGCGCCGAGCGCGGCAGCGCCGACGAGGAGCGGGCTCGCGGGGGTGAGGCCGGCAGCACGCGCGAGCGCTCGTCGACGGGGCGACGGCGGGAACGGGCGGCGCTCGGGCATGTCCGACGTGGATGGTACTGTTCGCGCGATGTCGAAGGTGCGCGGATGAGCGCCGAGCTCGCCGAGGTGATCGTCACCCTGCCGGTGCCGGGGCGATATCACTACGTGGTGCCGCCGCACATGGCGGGGCGCGCGCGCGTCGGGTCGCGGGTGCTGGTGCCGTTCGGCACGCGCAAGGTGACGGGGGTCGTCGTGCAGGGGACGTCGGCGCCGCCGGAGGGCAGGGAGCTCGCGGCGCTGAGCGAGGTGCTCGATCTCGACGAGCCGGCGCTGCCGAACGAGCTGCTCGATCTGTGCTTGTGGGTCGCGGAGTACTACGAGGCGCCGGCGGGCGAGGCGCTGAAGGCGGCGCTGCCGGCGGGCAGCGGGGTCGCTGCGCGTAATGTCGTCGCGCTGACCGAGGCGGGGAAGGCGGCGGTGAGTGGAGCGGGGGAGGTGGTGGGGCCGAAGCAGCGCGCGGTGCTCGAGGCGCTCGCGGGCGGGCCACGGCCGATCGCGAAGCTGACGGAGGCGCAGCGGAGGCAGATCGAGGCGCTGCGCGAGCGCGGGCTCGTCGAGGAGGCGGAGAAGCGAGATGCGGCGCGCGCGCGGCTGAAGCGCGAGCGGGTGGTCGCGCTCGCGGCCGGCGCCGATGGGGCCGCGGTGAGCGGGGGCGCCGCGGGGCTCGATCTCGAGGCGGTGCGCGCGGCGCTCGCGCGGGCGCCGAAGCGGCTCGCGGTGTTCGAGGCGATCGTCGCGGCGGGCGGCGAGCTGCCGACGGCCGGGCTCGACGCGGGGAGCGTGCGCGAGCTCGTGAAGGCGGGGTTCGTCGTCGCGCGCGAGCGCGAGGCGGAGCTCGAGGCGGCACCCGTGGCGGACGGGATGACGGTGAGCGCGCCCGTGGAGCTGATGCCCGAGCAGGCGGCGGCGGTCGGGGCGATCACGGAGGCGATGGCGGCGCCGCCCGAGAAGTTCACGCCGTTCCTGCTGCACGGCGTGACGGGTAGCGGCAAGACCGAGGTGTACCTGCGGGTGATCGCGGAGGCGCTCGCGCGCGGGAAGACGGCGGTCGTGCTCGTGCCCGAGATCTCGCTGACGCCGCAGCTCGCGGCGCGGTTTCGCGCGCGGTTCGGCGATCAGGTCGCGATCCTCCACTCCGGCCTCTCCGAGCAGGCGCGGCTCGGGGAGTGGTCGCGGCTGCGGCGCGGCGAGGCGCGGATCGCGGTCGGGGCGCGCAGCGCGGTGTTCGCGCCGGTGAGCGATATTGGCGTGATCGTCGTCGACGAGGAGCACGACGGATCGTTCAAGCAGGATGAAGGCGTGCGGTATCACGCGCGCGATGTCGCGCTCGTGCGGGCGCAGCGCGCGGGCGCGGTGTGCGTGCTCGGATCAGCCACGCCGAGCCTCGAGAGCTTCGCGCAGGCGGAGCGCGGGAACTACCGGCGGCTCGTGCTGACGCAGCGGCCGACGGCGCGGCCGATGCCCGAGGTGCAGATCGTCGATCTGCGCGTCCACATGGCGGATGGCGACGCGATGCTCAGCGCGCCGCTGCGTGCCGCGATCGGCGAGGCGCTCGCGGCGGGCGATCAGGTGATCCTGTTTCTGAACCGGCGCGGCTTCTCGACGTTCGTGCTGTGCAAGGCGTGCGGGTACGCGTTCCGGTGCAAGCACTGCAGCGTGTCGATGACGTACCACCGGTTCAGCGACCGGCTCGACTGCCATTACTGCGGGTACTGGGAGCGCGTGCCGACGTCGTGTCCCGAGTGCAAGGGCAAGGACACGATCATCCGCAAGGGGCTCGGGACGGAGAAGGTCGCGGAGAGCGTGGCGGCGGAGTTTCCGCAGGCGCGCGTGGCGCGGCTCGATCGCGATGTCGCGAGCGGAGCGAAGGTCGAGGGCGTGCTGTCGAAGGTCGGGCGGCGCGAGGTCGATATCCTCGTCGGCACGCAGATGGTGACGAAGGGGCACGACTTCCCCGGCGTGACGCTCGTCGGCGTGCTGTGCGCGGATACCGGCCTCTCGTTGCCGGACTTCCGCGCGAGCGAGCGGACGTTCCAGCTGCTCGCGCAGGTCGCGGGGCGGGCGGGGCGTGGCGACCGGCCGGGGCGCGTGATCGTGCAGACGTACCGGCCGACCGCGCACGCGGTGGTCGCGGCGGCGGCGCACGACTACGAGAGCTTCTTCCGCGCGGAGAGCGAGGCGCGCGCGGAGCTGGCGTATCCGCCGCACGGGCGGCTGATCGCGGTGCGGATCGACGGGCCGGATGCCGGTGTGGTCACGAAGACGGCGGAGCGGCTGGCCGCGCTCGCGGCGGCGGTCGCGAAGCGGCCGGAGATCGTCGGGGTGGAGGTGCTGGGGCCGGTCGCGGCGCCGCTCGAGAAGCTGCGCGGGCGGACGCGGTGGCAGATCTGGCTGCGCGGCGCGGATCGGGTGGCGCTGCGGCGCGTGGCCCGGTCGCTGATCGGCGCGGAGACGGCGGCGAACGTGCGAGTCAGCCTCGACGTCGACCCGATGTCGGCGCTCTAGTAAGCTACGGCGGACCGTGTCCGAAGCACCTCCATGCGTCCTGGTCGTCGCCGACCCGGGACGCGTCTCCGAGATCGCAGCGATGCTCGAAGAGCCGCTGCCGCAGGGGGCGGTCGAGGTGCTCGTGTCGAGCGGCGGCGACGATACGATCGATCTGTTCGAGGAGAAGCACCCGCACGCGGTCGTCGTGACGGCGACGCTGGAGGTCGGCGACGCGAAGTCGCTGATCGAGACGCTCCGCGAGATGGCGCCGCGCTCCGAGGTCGGGGTGGTGCTGATCGGCGACGAGGACGGGCCGATCCGCACCGCGCTCGACGCGATCGAGATGTCGCCCGACCGGTTCGTGCAGCGGCCGCTCTCGCCGAAGGCGCTGCGGTTCGCGGTGTCGGCGTGCATCGAGGGCTCGCTGCTCGCGCGCCGGCTGCCGCGGACCGGCACGGACCAGGGCACGGGCGTGGCCGCCGGGCCGCCGCGTCGCCCGTCGCGCGAATCGATCATCCCGCCGCCCCGCACGCCGACGCTGCCGAACGGCCTGCGCGCGCGCTGGGAGGCGCTCGCGGACTCGATCGCCGACGAGGAAGACGAAGAGGTCACCGCGAGCCGCGGGATCCCCGACGACGACGGTGCACCTCCGCTGCCCAGCGTGCCGATCCGGATCCAGCCGCGCCGCGGCAACGACGAGGCGTGGCGCCCGGGGAACACCTCGGAGCTCGCGGCCGACGATGTGGCGCCGCCCGTGCGCGAGCCGACCCTGATCATCCGCGACGAGCCGCCCGCCCGCGAGCCGGCGCCCCGCGAGTCGCGGCCGAGCGATCCGCCGCCGAGCGGTGTGATCGTGACGGAGCGGCGCGACGAGGAGCGCTGGTCGGAGCCGGTGTCGCTCGACGAGCTCGACGAGAACGATCACGAGCTGCGCGATGACCTCGACGACTTCGACGATGACATCGTCGTCGGGGCGCATCCTCCGACGCCGCCGCCGCACGTGATCCGCAGCGGCGAGATCCGGCTGCTCGACGACCTCGTCGATCAGGTGCAGCCCGTCGAGCCGGGCCCGCAGCCGAGCGGCGGCCGAGACTTCGCGCGGCAGCTGCGGGCGAAGATGTCGCAGATGGCGCAGCGGCTGTTCCAGAGCGACAGCGCGCCGCCGCCCGTCGACGTACGCCCGCGGCACGATCATCACACCGAGATCGATCTCGCGTCGCTCGCAGAGGAGCCGGCGCTCGGCGCGGGCGTGACCGAGATCGGCGAGGCGGTCGACGCGCGCGAGCTGACGACCTCGCCCGGCAGCTGGGACACGCAGGTCCGCGAGCGCGGGCTGCCGGAGTCGGGCGAGATCGTGCGCGGGGGGTCGGATGCGGCGATGGTGCTCGCGAAGGTGTTCGCGGCGAGCCTGACGGGGCGGGTCGGCTTCCGGCGCGGCGACGTCGAGAAGGTCGTGTTCTTCGATCAGGGCCGGCCGGTGTTCGCGTCGTCGAACGAGCCGGGCGACCGCATGGGCGAGCTGCTCGTGCGCGAGGGCAAGATCACGGCCGCGCAGTACGAGCGGTGTCAGGTGCACGTCGCGCAGAGCGGGCGGCGCATGGGCGAGATCCTCGTCGACTTCGGGTATCTCAAGCGGCGCGAGCTGCTGCCGGCGGTGCGGCGGCACGTCGAGGACATCATCTACTCGCTGTTCGGCTGGGACCGCGGGCAGTACCACATCACGCACGACGAGGCGGCGAGCGCGGAGCGCATCCGGCTGTCGCGGCATCCGGCGTCGCTGATCCTCGAGGGCATCCGGCGCAAGCTGGATCGCACGACGCTCGAGCGGCTCGTCGGCCCGTCGACGACCGTGATCGAGGTGCCGGATCGCGAGCGGCTCGGCGGCATCGTCAACACGGCGGACCTCGCGACGGAGGAGCGCGCGTCGCTCGCCGCGTTCGACGGCCAGGCGGATCTCGCGCAGGTCGCGCGCGCGGCCGCGATCGACGTCGCCGACGTGCTGCCGCTCGCGTGGGGCCTGTGCGTGCTCGGCCTCGCTACCGCGCGGCGCGCCGAGGTGGAGGTCGAGGAGTCGACCGCGCTCGTCGGCGAGACCGACCTCGCGATCGATCGCGAGCGCGTGCGGGCGCGCTGGCAGCTCGTCAGCGAGGCGGACTACTTCGCGCTGCTCGGCGTGCGCCGCGATGCGACCGCCTTCGAGATCCGCCGCGCGTACCAGGCGGCGCGCCGCGACTTCGCCGCGGATTGCTTCCCGCAGGACCTGCGACGCGAGCTGGCGCGCGAGCTCGAGGACATCGCCGACGTGCTCGACGAAGCATTCCGCGTCCTGCGCGACGACCGGCTGCGCTTGACGTATCTTTCGAACCTCGTCGAGTAAGTCATGCGCGTCGCCTTCATGGGAACTCCCGATCTCGCGGCCGCGTGCCTGCGCGCGCTCGCCGGGGCGCACGAGGTCGCGCTCGTCGTGTGCCAGCCCGACAAGCCGGCCGGCCGCGGCGCGCAGCTGACGGCGCCGCCGGTGAAGGTGCTCGCGGAGGAGCTCGGGCTGCCCGTGATCCAGCCGAAGAGCGCGCGCACGGGCGAGCTGCGCGATGCGCTGAAGGCGAGCGGGGCGGACCTCGCGGTGGTGGTCGCGTACGGCAAGATCCTGCCGCGCGATGTCCTCGAGGCGCTGCCGCGCGGCTGCATCAACGTGCACGTGTCGCTGCTGCCGAAGTATCGCGGCGCGGCGCCGGTGCAGTGGGCCGTGATCAACGGCGACGCGGAGACCGGCATCAGCATCATGCAGCTCGACGAGGGCATGGATACCGGCCCGGTGCTGCTCGAGCACAGGGTCGCGATCGATCCCGCGTGGACGTCGGGCGATCTGTTCGAGCGTCTCGAGACGATCGCACCGCCGACGCTGCTCACCGCGCTGTCGCTGATCGAGCAGGGCCGCGCGGAGCCCAAGCCGCAAGACCACGCGCACGCGACCCACGCGCGCATGCTCGAGAAGAAGGACGGTGCGATCGACTTCACGCGTCCCGCGCGCGAGGTCGCATCGCGGATCCTCGGCGTCGACCCGTGGCCCGGCGCCCAGGCGACGCTGCGCGGGCAGACCGTCAAGCTGTTCCGCGCGAAGGCGATCGACGGCAAGGGCGCGCCCGGCACCGTGCTCGCGATCGACGCGGCCGGTGCGCACGTCGCGTGCGGGCAGGGCGCCGTCGTGATCGGCGAGCTGCAGCTGCCCGGCAAGAAGCGGATGGCCGCGCAGGCGCTCGTCAACGGGCGCGCGCTCGCGGTCGGCGACATCCTCGGCACGCCGGAGCTCGCGTGAACCGCGTGCTCGGTGCGCGCATGGAGCCGGCATGACCTCGCGCGAGGTCGCGAGGCGAGTGCTCGACCGCGTCGAGCGCGAAGGCGCGTGGGCGACGCCCGCTCTCGACGGCGAGCTCGCGCGCGCCGGACTCGACGAGCGCGACCGGCGGCTCGCGGCCGAGCTCGTGTACGGCGTGCTCCGCCACCGGACGCGCCTCGATCGCGCGATCGCCGTGCACGCGGATCTCAAGAAGACCCCGCCGCGCGTCGTGCTCGCGCTGCGCGTCGCCGCGTATCAGTTGATCTTCCTCGACCGCGTGCCGCCGTACGCCGCTGTCGACGATGCGGTCGCCGCCGCGCGCGAGGCGGCCGGGCCCAAGCTCGGCGGCTTCGTCAACGCGGTGCTGCGCAAGATCGTGGCGCAGAAGGAACCGCCGCTGCCCGACGACTGGGAGATCAAGTACTCGCTGCCGAGCTGGATCCTCGCCGAGCTCAAGGCGGCCGGCGGCGGCCCGCACGTCGCCGCGCTCAGCGAGCCGGCACCGCTCGTCGCGCGCGGTAATCGCCGCCGCACGACACGCGACAAGCTCGTCGAGCACCTGCAGGCCGCGGGCGTGACCGCGACTCCGATCCCGCTCGTGTCGATGGGGCTTCGGCTCGACGGCCTCGGCGATCCGGCG
This sequence comes from uncultured Kofleriaceae bacterium, assembly GCA_964446175.1. Lineage (GTDB taxonomy): Bacteria > Myxococcota_A > Polyangia > Haliangiales > Haliangiaceae > JABFXX01. The sequence goes on along the minus strand of CAYUNM010000046.1, from coordinate 32,622 downwards.
CGCAGCCCGTCGTTCCTCGCCGGCCTGTGGACCGTGCAGGATGCCGGTGCGCAGCTCGTCGCGGAGGTCGCCGCACCGCGACCCGGGCAGCACATCCTCGACGCGTGCGCGGGCGTCGGTGGCAAGTCGACGCACCTCGCCGAGCTCACCGACGACCAGGCGACGATCGACGCCGCCGACCTCAACGCCACGAAGCTCGGCCTGTGTGGCGAGACGGCCTCGCGCCTCGGGCTGACCTCGATCCGCCGCCACGCGATCGATCTGCTGTCGCCGGCGCTGCCCGGCCCGTACGATCTGATCGTCCTCGACGCACCGTGCACCGGCCTCGGCGTGCTGCGCCGCCATCCCGACGCGAAGTGGCGCCTCAAACCCGACGATGTCCAGCGGATGGCCGCGCTCCAGCGCCAGCTGCTCGACGCCGTCGTCGCGCGGCTCGCGCCACACGGCACGCTCGTCTATTCGGTATGCACGTTCACGCGCGCCGAAGGGCCCGATCAGATCCGCGCGCTGCAGGAGCGCAGCGATCTCCGGCTCGAGCACGAGCACCGTACGTGGCCGCCCGAGGCGGACGCGTTCTACCTCGCGCGCCTCGTGCGCTGACCTTGCGCGGCGCCGTCGGGACTTCCCCGACGAGGCGCAGCAGGCGCGCGAAACCGCGCGAATTTCCGGGCATGGGCGTCGCACGAGGGCAGTGCATGAAGCCCGCACTTCTCGCGTTCCTCCTCGCGGCCTGTACGTCGCCACAGCCGTTCGACAAGGACGCGCCGCCGCCCTCTGCCGTGCTCACCGGCCGCTTGCAGCGACACATGAAGAACTGCCCGAGCGCCGTGCCGACCTCCGAGACACAGCCGATCCGCACGCGCCGCGGGATCGATCTCGCGATCACGTCGTACGATCCGGCCGCGCAGCGCGCGATCGTCTCGGCGGCGGAGATCCAGACCCGGCTGCGCGAGCACCGCTGGTTCATGCTCCCGCACACGGGCCTGCACGGTGGCCCCGGCACGATCGGCCACTGCCCCGTCATTCACGCGAACACGTACGTCAACTACGAACCGATCGCGCGCGGTGTGTTGATCCATGTCATCGCACGCGACCCCGCGCAGGTGACGACGCTGCAGGAGGCGACCCTCTCGCGCATCGAAGACCTCCAGGTTCCGTCCACGTAGTAGGCTCGCGCCATGGAAGACTTCATTCAGAAGATGGTCGACAAGGTCGGCATCGACAAAGAGACCGCGATGAAGGTCGTGAAGTTCCTCGAGGAGCACTCGACCGAGGCGCTCGAGTACCTTCAGAAATCGGGCATCAAGGACAAGATTCCGGGAGGGCTCGGCAAGCTGTTCTAGTAGTATCCTCGTCGCGTGGCTGGCCCCGATCTCTCCGGGGAGATCCTCGATGGCCGTTATCGGATCATCGAGCGCATCTCGCAGGGCGCGATGGGCGTCGTCTATCGCGCGGTCCGCACGAACCTCGATCGCCAGGTCGCGATCAAGGTGATGCACGTCGCACTCCCGGACGCGATGAAGGTCCGCGAGCGCTTCGAGCGCGAGGCGCAGGTGATGGCGCGCCTGGACCATCCGCACTGCGTCTCGATCATCGATTACGGCCTGCACGACAACAAGCCGTACGTCGTGATGGAGCTCGTCCGCGGGCGCAGCCTGCACGAGCTGCTCGTCGAGCAGAAGCGCCTCGAGATCCCGCGCGCGGTCGATGTGATGCGCCAGATCCTGTCGGGCCTCGCGCACGCTCACGAGCAGGGGATCATTCATCGCGACATCAAGCCCGGCAACATCATGGTCACGCCGAAGGCGCCGCTCGGGCTGCACGTGCGCCTGCTCGACTTCGGGCTCGCGCGCATCGCGGAGGGCAGCTCGAGCATCAGCAACGGCGTCGCGGTCGGCACGCCGAGCTACATGGCGCCCGAGCAGTGCCGCGGCGAGCCCGTCGACGTCACGGTCGACATCTACGCGTGCGGCGTCGTGCTGTTCGAGATGCTCACGGGCCGAAAGCCGCTGACGTCGCCCGATCCGATCACGACGATCAAGATGCAGATGGAGCAGGCGCCGCCGAAGCTCGCCGACGTCACGCCCGGCGACTACGGCGCGCTCGAGGACATCGTCGCGCGCGCGCTCGAGAAGGCGCCGGAGGCGCGGTTCCCGTCGGCGATCGCGATGTCGGAGGCACTCGACGCGGCTCTCGGTGGACGCACGGCGGCCGAGAGCACGGCGGTCTTGCCGGCAGCAGGCGCGGAGCCATCCGTCAGCATCTCGATCGAGGTCGGCAGCTCGATCGTCGAGAAGCCGCGCTCGTACGTGCGCCCGATCGCGCCGTCGTCACGCGGCTGGTTCGTCGTCCTGCTCGTGCTGCTCGCGCTCGGCGCCGCCGGCGCCGCCGCGTACCTGTTCGTGATCCGCCCCGAGCCGCCGCCACCGCCCGCCGCACCACCACCGCCGCCGGCGCCGCACGATCGCGTCGCGACGGTGCCCATGCCGGTCATGGTCGCGACGACGGATCCCGCCGCCGAGAACAACGCGAAGGCGAAGACGCTCGCCGGCGAGGGCAAGAAGCTGTTCGGCAAGCTGTGGTGGAGCGACGGCATCGCGAGCTTCCGCGCCGCGTTCAAGCTCGATCCGCGCCTGAAGACGGACCCGGAGATCATCGCCGCCGCCGTCAAGGCGTTCCTCACGACGCCGGACTACGACCCGAGGCTCGCGGGCTTCCTCCTCGAGCTCGGCTCCGCCGCCGCGCCGGCGCTCGACGAGGCCGCGCAGTCGTATCGCGATCCGCAGCTCCGCGCGCGGGCCGCCGCGCTCGCGAAACGCCTCCGCTGAGTCAGCGAGCAGCCTGCGCGCGCTTGCGGAGCGCGGCGATCGTCGCCGCGTAGTCCTTCGTCCCGAACACGCCCGAGCCCGACACGAAGACATTGGCGCCGGCCGCCGCGACCTCCGCGATGTTATCGGTCTTGATGCCGCCGTCGACCTCGATGCAGCAGTCGTAGCCGCGCTCGTCGAGCAGGCGGCGCAGGTCGCGCACCTTCTCGAGCTGGCTGCGGATGAACGACTGCCCGCCGAAGCCGGGATTCACCGACATGATCAGCACCTGCGAGACATCGCGCAGCACCCACTCGACCGCCTCGAGCGGCGTGTGCGGGTTGAGCACGACGCACGGCTTCTTCCCGAGCTCGCGGATCTGGCCGATCGTGCGATGCAGGTGCGGGCAGGCCTCGACGTGGACGCCGATGATGTCCGCGCCGGCCTTCGCGTACGCGCCGACCCAGCGCTCGGCGTCCTCGATCATCAGGTGCACGTCGAGCGGCAGCTGCGTCGCGCGCTTCACCGCCTCGACGACGACCGGGCCGATCGTCAGGTTCGGCACGAAGTGACCGTCCATCACGTCGACGTGGACGTAGTCGGCGGTGCCGATGGCCTTCACCTCCTCGGCGAGGCGGCCGAAGTCCGCGGACAGGATCGAGGGCGCGATACGGATCGGGCGAGGCATCAGTAGCCAGCGAACAGATCCGTGAGCCGCACGTCAAGGGCGGTCGCCACTTTGAACAGCGACGAGACACTGGCGCTCGATTCGGCGCGCTCGATCTGCGACAGCAGCGACACGCTGAGGTTCGTACGGCGCGCCATCTGCTTGAGCGTCAGGCCGCGCGCCTTGCGCAGGTCGCGGATCTGGCGGCCGATCGCGGCGTGCAGCTCGTCCTCGCGGCGGAGCACGAGGCCCTTCTTCTTCGCGATGCGCGCGATCACCTCGCGGAACTCCGCGGGCGTGAATGGCTTGTGGATGTACGCGCTGACCTCGTGCTGGATCGACGCGGTCGCCGTATCGAGCGACGGGTGGCCGGTGAGGATGATGACGGCGATGTCGTCGTCGACCGCGCGGATCTGCTGGAGCAGATCGAGGCCGGAGAGCTTCGGCATCATCAGATCGAGGACGACGAGGTGGAAGACCTCGTCGCGCACGCGCTCGACGGCGAGCGTCGGATCGGAGAGCGTCGTGACGTCGAAGCCTTCGGCGACGAGGAAGTCCTGCAGGTACTCGAGGATGTCCGGGTCGTCGTCGACGACGAGCACGGACAATTTCGCAGAAGTCCTCAGCACGGCAGCCCCGACGACCATGCTCTCAGGCTAGCCCAAATCTGGGCGCCGAAAATGAGAACCGCGGAGGCTTTTGGGCCTCCGCGGCTAGTCGGGGCGACAGGATTTGAACCTGCGACTCCTTGGTCCCGAACCAAGTGCGCTACCAGGCTGCGCTACGCCCCGGGGAAGGGAGCAGGTTGGTACCTCGGCAGAAGTGGGATGTCAATGCCGGTGGCGCAGCACCGGGAGCGCGACGTGCAGCCCGATCTCCGCAAACCCGCCCAGTCCCTCGACTGCTCCGACGCGCACGTACGGGGTCACACCAAAAAACGCCCAGACTCCGACGGAGGCGCCGGCGCGGGGATGCGCGAGATCGGACAGCTCGAGCAGCGGCCCGAGCGACGCGCCCATCATGCGGCCGGCGACCCGGGTCCCGGCAATCGCGTCGACCCACACGCGGCCACCTCCGCGCTCGGTCCAGCGCGCCGCGCCCAGCGACCCGCCGAGCACGCCGAGCGGCGCATCTTCACGAACGTCGATCACGGTCGCGTCGGCTCCCCACACCGAGTCCCACTGCGCATCGATCCGGGTCGCGGCGCCGGAGGGGCCGAGCCACAGGTAGAGGCCGTCGAGGTCCCAGCTCGGTCCGAAGGTCCTCGGAGGGTCGTTCTTGCGAGCAGGCGGATCGGGAACCGTACGAGTCGGCACGAAATCGTCCGCGTGCGCGGGCATTACACCGAGGAAACACGCGAGGATGGCCGTCCATAGTGCCTGGGAGCAAATTCCCCGGACAACTGCCCCCGGACGCACCACACGAACGCGCATCCGTGTAGAATCAGACCGTAAACGTTCCCGGGGGGCAGCGGGCTCGTCGTTTGCTTCTACAGCAGCGCCGGGCCTCATGGTCGCGGCGCAGTTTCCCAGCGAGATGTCGAACTTGGCCATCCAGCAGAGCGCCCCAATCGGCGCGATGGTACCACCCGGCCTCGAGAAGGCCTACGCGCTGATCCGCAGCCTGCCGTTGTTCGACGGGATCCCCGACAACGACCTGCTCGCGGCGATGACGTCGGGGGGCATCCATCACCGCCAGCTCGAGCGCGACATGTTCGTGCTCGATCCGATCGCCCTCGCGGGCGGTGCGGCATCGCCGGTCGTCTACGTGGCGCGCGGGCAGGTCGCGGCCGCCGTGTTCACCGAGGGCGAGCTCGCCGAGCGGCGCGCCGCGCAGCTGGCGCACGAGAACGCCACGAAAGAGGAGCGCGAGGCCGAGTCGCTGATCAAGCCGCCGCCGCTCGCGCGCATCGCGCTCAAGAACGTCGCCCTGTTCATGGAGGGCGACCTGTTCAACTCCGGCGCGCTCAGCGCGGCGCGCGGCACGATGGCGTTCTACACGGCGGCGCCGAGCGCGCTGATCTCGCTCGACCACCGCTGGATCGCGGAGCTCGCGGTGCGCCACCCGCCGTTCGAGGCGCGGCTGCGGCGCGCGCTCAGTGTCTCGCGCGAGCGGCTCGCGTGGGTCTCCGGCGTCAAGCAGGAGCTGCTCGACTTCTTCGTCCGTCAGGGCATCAGCGTCTCGGGCGAGATGGTGCGCGTGCGCCAGCTCGGCCTGTGCATCGACTGCAAGCTGTGCGAGGAGGCGTGCGAGGAGCGCTACGGCGCGCGCCGCCTGACGCTGGGTGGCTACCAGCTCGGCATGCTCGACTTCATCTACACGTGCCGCACGTGCAGCGATCAGCGCTGCGTCGATCCGTGCGCGTACGACTCGATCAAGTACGACGAGCAGAAGCGCGAGGTCGTGATCAACGAGTCGACGTGTACCGGCTGCACCGCGTGCGCGCAGAGCTGCCCGTACGGAGCGATCGACATGGTCGAGGTCGAGCCCGAGGCGCCGACCTTCAAGAAGGAGTTCAAGGCGCGCCTCGAGAAGCGCGATGCCTTGAAGTTCGGCGCCGGCACCGGCCGTCGCGACCGCGCGCGCCGCATCGCGAACAAGTGCGACCACTGCGCGGCGTACGGCGATCAGGCGTGCGTGTCGGCGTGCCCGACGGGCGCGCTGATCGAGATCAACGCATACGACCTGTTCCGCGAGCGCTCGCCGGCGATGGCGCAGCTCGCTCGCACCGGCTTCGATCACGATCTGACGAAGAAGGAGCGCCGCGAGGTGCTGCCGGTGATGCCGTTCACCGAGGGCGTCGACATCAAGAGCGGCGGCCTCGCGAAGGTCAAGCGCGGCCGCTATGCGCCGCTCCTGATGTGGATGATCGGCCTCTTGGTCTTCCTCGTCGCGACGGGCGAGATCCTGCTGCGCCTCAAGGCGCCGTCGATGAGCTACCAGTACTCCGCGCTCAAGAAGCTGCCCGAGTACCAGGACATCGCCGATGCGGCGATCCTCGAGCAGGTCGGCTATCGCGCCGGCCCTGGCATGAGCGTGTGGCTCGGCCTCATCGGCACCGGCCTGATGGTGATCGCGGCGATCTATCCGATCTTCCGCCGCATCAAGCTGTTCCGGTGGATGGCGTCGAACACGATGTGGTTCGACTTCCACCTGATGGCGGGCACGATCGGCCCGATGTTCGTGCTGCTGCACTCGGCGTTGAAGCTCGATACATGGGTCAGCGCGGCATTCTGGTCGATGGTGATCACCGTCGTCTCCGGCTTCCTCGGCCGCTACCTCTACACGCAGGTGCCGGAGATGAGCTCCGGCGTCGAGCTCGAGGAGCTCGATCACGAGCGGTATCTACAGATGCACCGGCCTCGGCTGCCCGTGCCGATGGCCGAGATCGATCGCGAGCTGAACGAGCAGCGCGCCGCCGCGCAGAAGATCTCGATGAAGCCGAGCGTGCTCTCGGCGCTGTTCTGGCTGCTCACGCAGGACCTCTTCCGCTTCCCGCGCACGCTGGCGCGCCGCGGCCGCCTCAAGCAGCTCGGCGTCGATCGCAAGACGCGCAAGGAGATCGCGCGCCGCGCGGCTCGTCTCATCGTGATCACGCGGCGGCAAGTTGTCGCGCCGAAGGCCCAGCTGCTGCTGCACTCGTGGAAGAAGGTCCACGTGCCGTTCACCGTGCTGCTGACGATCTTTGCGGTGGCGCACATCTGGGACGCGTGGAGCCGTGCCTGGTAGGATCTGGGCAATGCGGTCGATCTTCGGCGTGCTCGCGCTGTTGTTCGCGCTGGCGGGCGTAGCGCACGCAGACGACTTCTTCTCATCGTCACCGGGCCCCCTTTCTAGCTCGCACGCGGCGCTCGACAACAACGATCACTGCACCGACTGCCACGTCGGGAACACGAAGGACCTGTCGAACGACAAGTGCCTCGCGTGCCACGACCACAACGACCTGCGCGATCGCATCAACCAGAAGAAGGGCTTCCACGCCTCGGCGAAGGTGAAGAACCCCGACGGCACCATGAAGAAGTGCGAGACCTGCCACCTCGAGCACAAGGGCAAGCCGTACAACATCATGGGCTGGAAGACCGTCGGCGGCGAGGACAACTTCGACCACGAGCTCACCGGCTGGCCGCTCAAGGGCAAGCACGCGACGACGAAGTGCGACGACTGCCACAAGCTGCGCGACAAGGCCGGCCTCAAGACGTACATGGGCACCGACCGGCTGTGCGGCGCGTGTCACGCGAAGGATCAGCCGCACAAGTTCGAGACGACCGAGCGCGACAAGCTCGCCTGCGAGCGGTGCCACACCGAGAGCGTGTGGAAGCCGCAGAAGCAGACGATGCAGTTCAACCACGACGACCGCAAGGACGCGCTGATGCCGCTGCTCGGCAGCCACCGCGACGTCGCGTGCAGCAAGTGCCACATCAAGGCGGTCTTCAACCTGCCGTTCGCGCAGCCCGACTCGTGCGGCAACGCCGGCTGTCACCAGAGCCCGCACGACGGCCACCTGTTCGGCACGCGTCCGTGCGAGTGGTGCCACTCGCCGACGTTCAAGACGCTCAAGCAGCAGAACTTCGACCACAGCGAGAAAACGAAGTTCGACCTCGGTCCCGCGCACCGCAAGATCAAGTGTTACGACTGCCACACCAAGGCGCTCGGCACGGGCAAGCCGAACGCGGCGTGCGAGCTGTGCCACGCGAAGGACAGCCACCACGGCAAGCGCTTCGAGGAGTTCGGCGATCCGCCGAAGTGCGGCATGTGCCATCCGAGCGGCGGCCCGAAGTTCACGCCCAGCGCGTTCAACCACGCGCGCAACACCCGCTTCAAGCTCGAGGCGAAGCACGCGGAGGTCTCGTGTCGCGAGTGTCACCGCGGCAGCTCGCCGTCGGACTTCGAGGACTTCCGCGACCTCGTCGACAAGAAGGGCAAGGTCGCGTGCATGGGCTGCCACGCGCACGCCAAGGTCCACGCCGACCCCGCGCACCCGAAGGGCAAGTACAAGAACGATCAGTGCCTCGAGTGCCACATGAAGCCGGGCGATCCGACGATCCGCACCGGCAAGCAGAACGAGTTCGTCGAGAGCGCGCACGGCCTCAACGGCACGTTCCCGCTCGTCAAGGGCCACAAGGGCGTGCCGTGCGCCGACTGCCACACGAGCCGCACGAAGAGCGGCAAGACGTCGTTCGAGTCGATTCCCGCGAACTGCAACGGCAACAAGCAGTGCCACGAGGACTCGCTGCACGAGGGCTCGCTGGGCAAGATGTGCACGAACTGCCACGTCTCCGGCACGTGGGACGCGCTGAAGTTCGACCACAGCCAGCCGTTCCCCGAGGACGCCAAGGGCGAGGTGAAGCAGTGGCCGCTCAAGGGCGAGCACCTCAAGAACAAGTGCGAGGACTGCCACACCAAGGACCGCAAGTTCGCGCAGACGCCGTCGAAGTGCTCGGCCGAGGGCTGCCACGCCGAGGACGACGCGCACAAGGGCCGCCTCGGCGACAAGTGCGAGAAGTGTCACCTCGAGACGGGCGACAACATCTTCAACCACAACACGATGAGTGCGTTCCACCTCGACGGAAAGCACCTCGACGTGCGGTGCGCGGACTGCCATCCGTCGATCACGTTCAAGCCGCGCCCGACCACGTGCTTCGGCTGCCATCCCGAGCCGAAGGTCCACAAGGGCCAGTACGGCACGGCGTGCGAGCAGTGCCACTCGACGGCGACGTTCGTCGACGTCAAGCCGCTGCACGACGTCGGTGACTTCTCGCTGACCGGGTCGCACGACAACATCGCGTGCGAGCGCTGCCACAAGGACAACCGGCCGCTCGCGGGCAGCGGCAACCTCTGCATCAACTGCCACCGCCAGGACGACATCCACAGCAACTCGCTGTCGCCGAAGTGCGGCGAGTGCCACACGCAGTGGTCGTTCGCGCCGGCGCGCTTCGATCACGCGCAGGCGGGCTGCAACCTCACCGGCGTGCACCGCACGCTGTCGTGCAACGAGTGCCACCGCGGCGGCAACTATGTCGGGCTGTCGGCGGAGTGCGCGAGCTGCCACCGCGACAGCGCGGCGGGCGTCGGCGTGCAGGGCGGCACCGACCACGCGACCGTCACCACCTGTGGCGGCTGCCACTCGCCGAACACGTGGCTCAACGCGACCGGCGCCGCGATCGGTCGCGACTCGGTGTGTCGATGAGGAAGGCGCTCGCGGTCGCCCTCGTGCTCGTGTCGCTGTCGCCCGCATGGGCGAAGGGCAAGAAGGGCTCCGACGACGACAGCGGCTCCGACGACGAGGAAGAGACCTCGTCCGACGACGACTCGGGCAACGCCGACGACGACAAGCCCGCGAAGAAGGACAAGGCCGACAAGGACGAGGGCGACGAGGACGAGAAGCCGAAGAAGGACGAGAAGGCAGACGACGAGGACAAGCCCGTCAAGCAGGACCTCACCGGCCACGATCTCGGCACGAAGAAGAAGACGACGGAGTTCGAGAAGGATCGGTTCTTCGTCGACAAGAACGACACCGAGAAGACCGAGGACCACACGCTGGTCCAGGGCAGCCTGACGTCGTCGTCGATGTACTACGCCGAGGGCGGTGGCAAGTACCCGACCGCGACGATGACGGCCGGCAACAACACCGGCCCCGACCGCATGTTCACCGAGCTGCGGCTGCAGACCGACTTCCGCCACATCGGCGGCGGCCGGTGGGATGCGCGCATCGACGGGCGCGCGCGCTTCGTCAACACGCCGCCCGACGAGCGGCCCGAGACGAACTACATCCAGTCTGGCTTCAACGGCCAGAACGAGTACGACATCCGCGAGCTGTGGATCGTCCGCAACGGCGTGCGCAGCGACGTGTTCCTCGGGCGCCAGTACATCCCGGACCTCGGCGGCCTCAAGATCGACGGCGTGCGCGTCGACTACGCGAGCAGCAACAAGCTGACGTTCATCGGCTTCGGCGGCCTGTACCCGCTCCGCGGCTCGCGCTCGCTGAGCACGGACTACATCGCGCTCAAGACGCCGGGCGCGCTCGATCCGGCCGGCAAGTACGTCGGCACGGCGGGCTTCGGCGGCGCGTATCGCACGGTCAACGCGTACGGCGCGATCGGCGGCGTGACGCTGGTGCCGCTGTCGAGCAAGGAGCAGGCGCGCGTCTACGTGACGTCGAATGGCTACTACCGCGCCGGCAGCAAGCTCGACTTCTATCACTTCGCGCTGATCGACCTCGTCGGGTCGGCCGGGGCCCAGCTGACGAACCTGTCGGCGGGCGTCAACGGCAAGCCGACGGATCGGCTGCGGCTGACGGCGAGCATCAACCACGTCGACACGGAGACGCTGGCGATCCAGGCCGGCGCGTTCCTCAACCCGATCGACAACGGCACGCCGACGGTCGTGCAGAACGAGACGTTCATCCGCCGGCTCGCGACGGACGAGGCGCGCGGCAGCGTGTCGGCGGGGCTCGGGCAGTTCCAGCGGTTCCAGATCTCGACGGCGATCGCGTACCGGCAGCGGCCGGCGTTCCAGCTGCAGACCGCGAACAAGACCGCCGTCAACATCGACGACGCGGCGAGCGTCGAGGTCTGGGGCAGCATCATCGACCGGCACTCGATCAAGGATGCGCGGCTCGGCCTCGAGGCGTCGCAGTCGTTCGGCGTCGGGACCATCCCGTACCAGCGCAACGAGGCGTTCTACCTCCGCGGGTTCCTCGGCCACCAGATCAAGGGCGGGCGGGGCGAGTTCACCGGGGAGGTGACGTATCTGAAGACCGCGGATGCGGCGAGGACGTCGACCTGCGCCGACGTCAACTCGTGCTACGGCGCGGCAAACACGTCGATCCTCGGCCTCGGGGGTGAGCTGTACTACCGGCTCAACGAGGACTGGTTCGCGATGGGCATGCTGTCGCTGTCGCGCAACACGACGAAGCTTGCGGGCGCGATGGCCGCCGATCCGGCGGTGACCGGGCTCATGGGTTTCTTCCGCATCGCGTATCGGTTCTAATCGCGGTCGATGACCGCCGGAACCGTCCGTGTCGAGCGTCGCGGCCACGTCCTGCTGATGGGCCTGGATCGCGCCGCCAAGCGCAACGCCTTCGATCTGCCGATGTGGGACGCGCTGTGCCGCGCGTATGCCGAGCTCGAGCGCGACGGCGAGCTGCGCGTCGGCGTGCTCCACGCGCTCGGCGATCACTTCACGGGCGGGCTCGATCTGCCGCAGTGGGGCAACGCGTTCTCGTCGGGGAAGTGGTCGATCGCGGAGGGCGGGCTCGATCCGCTCGGCATGACGGGGCCGCGTGTGAGCAAGCCGGTCCTCGTCGCCGTGCAGGGCACGTGCTTGACGATCGGCATCGAGCTGATGCTCGCGTGCGACGTGCGGATCGCGGCGCCGAACGTGCGGTTCGGGCAGATCGAGGTCAAGCGCGGCATCTATCCGGTCGGCGGGGCGACGCTGCGGTTCCCGCGCGAGGTCGGCTGGGGCAACGCGATGCGGTGGCTTCTGACCGGCGACGAGTTCGGCGCCGAGGAGGCGCTGCGCATCGGGCTCGTGCAGGAAGTGCACGCCGATCCGCTGACGCGCACGCTCGCGCTCGCGGAGGTCGTCGCGGCGCAGGCGCCTCTCGGCGTCTACGCGACGCTCGCGTCGTCGCGCGCGGCGATCCCGGCGGCGGAGCGCGCGGCCGAGGCGCGGCTGATGCCCGACCTGCAGCCGATCATGAAGAGCGAGGACGTCGCGGAGGGGCTGCGCGCCTTCCTCGAGCGGCGTCCCGGCAGGTTCACGGGGCGGTAGCTGGACGAGCTCGCGCGACCTAGGGGCCGCAGTTCGGTATCGAGCCGCAGAACTGGCAGTCCTTGTTACGGCACTTCCCACCTGCATCGAGCTGGAGGCCGCAGTTGCAGCAGAACGCCACGCCTGGCGTGACGGAGGCGTCGGCGATCGCCGCGCTGACCTTCTGACTGCAGTTCCAGCAAAAACTCGCCTTGGCCTTCTTCTTCGCCGCCATCACTTCTCCTTTGTCCAGAAGTCCCACGGAATCACTACGACTCCACCGAGATCGAATCCAGAGTCGGACTTGAACGAGTCGAGTCCGTACGGCATCGCCACCGCCGCGTGTAGTTCGATGCCGAAGTCCGAATAGACGCGCGGAAACCCGACCGTGAGTCCAGCGAGCCAGAACGTGTGCTTGTCACCGTCGATCGCGCGGACGAGCGAGTCGAGGAAGCCGCCGACGAAGGGCCCGACCTGGAAGGCCACGTCGTCGCCGTTGTACTTGAACAGCGCGAGCCCGAACTTATCGATGACGGTGAAGGCGTGATACGAGCCCGTGCCGAACACCGAGTCGTTCGTGAATCCCCACACCGAGCTCGCGCCGAGGCCGACGTCGAGGATGATCGGCGAGCCGGCGAGGTACTTCGACTTCAGGATGCTCGAGTAGGCACTGTCGGCGACCTGTGATGCATTCTTCGCATCGATTCCGCCATCCCAGATGAAGTCGGCGATCGGGTAGTACGCGGCCTCGATGAGCACCGCCAGCGCACACTTCGCGTCGAGCGAGCGGAAGATCGAGCCGATGCGAGGGCTGTTCTCGCACGCGTCGGCGCCGAGCTCGGCGTAGATGCGCTTCTCGACGTGATCGAGCAGCAGCTCGACGGCGGCGCGCGCGAGGATCTTGCGCGTCGTCTTGAGGTCGTTGTCGCCGTAGGCGGTGAGGGCGCGGGAGATGGCGTCGAAGAGCTTCGCGTCGTCGGCGAGCGCGGACTCGAGGCGCGACAGGACGTACGTGCTCGCGATGTCGGCCGCGGCCTTCCGCCGTTCGGCGACCGTGTGCGCGGTCAACGCTTCGAGCTCCGGGAAGTAGCACTTGCCATCTTTCCCCTGCGTCGTGCCGGCAGGAAGCTTGCCGGCGACCACCGACGTGCACATCGCCTGCGAGTCGAGATCCAGGCAGCTCTTGCCGGGGAGCGTGAGCGGATCCTTGTTCTGAAACACCGCCGCGACAAACCCCGGCTGACAGAGCGTCGCGCTCTGCTTGGCCGCGTCCTCGCAGACCAGCTCGCTGTCGACCACCGCGCACAGGCCGAAGTCTCCGAGCGTGCGTGCCATCAGCTCGCGCGCGTGGTCGTCGAACTGATGCTCGTCACCGGTTCGAACGAGGTCGAGCACGAGCGCGATCGCCGGAACGATGATGCCGTAGCGCCGTTGCAGCTGATACATGCCGAGGCTGCCGCGGAGGAACAGCGCGAAGCGATGGAACTCGGCGAACTCCGCGACGCCGGGCTTGCAGCGGACCGCGAGGATCGTGTCGAGGTCGTTCAGCACGCTGTCGGGGACGTCGTGTCCGAGGCGCAGCTCCTTGACCAGCAGGTCCTTCCGCGGCCCGAGGCCCTGAGACCACGACGTCCAGGCGTTCGCGGCGTCGCACGTGGTGAATGCGGCGGCGTACTTCGCCTGGGTGTCGTCGTGAAACAGCGCGATCGGTGTGCCCGCACGAAGATCGTCGACCTCGGTGTTCTCGCTGTCGAAGAAGTTGACCGTGAACCGGAACAGCCCGCCCTCGAGGCCCTTGTCGATGGCGTTCTTCAGCGCGGTCAGGTAGGCGCGCAGGTCCTGTCGATTGACGTTTGGTGACGATGCGATCGCTTCGAGAGTGACGATCAGGTCGTCTCGGTCGATCGGTTTGCCATTCTTGATCTCGTCGAGGAGGTTCTGGACATGCTTGGCGTCATCGCCGATGGGCTGGATCGAGAGATCGATCAGCTTCTGTTCGACTTCCTTCTCGAGCGTGCAGGGCTGACGTCCATCCTTCAGGACGGTCACGAGGCACATGCCGATCGGAGTCAGGATCGGACGCAGCTTCTCGATCGTCGGGTTGCTCGTGACCTTCTTCTCCAGCGCGGGCACGTCGACGAACTGGCTGATCAGGATCGCGGCGCCACCGGCGAGCGCGCTCTCGACGAAGAACGTGTTCAGATCGGCTCGCAGGCGCGAGGTGTCGCCGTCGATGACCGAATCGAGGGCGTCCACGAGACGCCCGACGACCGCCGTGCAGACCATCGAGCCGGCGGGACACGCCTTCGTGAGCTCGTCGCCGATATACTGCTTCGCGAGCTTCTTCGCGACGGCCTTGAACTCGTCACTGACGTACGTCGAGACGTTGCCTTCGGTCGCTCCGCCGTCGGCGCGCGCGCTCGACGACATGAAGGCCACCAGCGCGCTGACGACAATGCTCGTCCACACCACACCTCGAGATCCCCGCATTAGTGCCACGCTACAGCTCGCGTGCGAGGCGATCTAGTCGCAACCCTGGAGCGTTTTGCTGCAGGCTAGAACTTGATCGTGCGGTAGCCGAACAGCCTCACGCGCTTCGCGTAGAGGTCGAGCAGGAACAGGCCGGCGACGCCGAGCAGCACCCACGGCCACAGGTCCTGCGTGTAGCTGACCTTCTCCTTGCCCGGGTCCCAGACCTGCGGCGGCTGCGCCTGATCGTGGCCGCCCGAGACCTGCGCCGCGTGCTTCATCGGCTCGAGGTCCGGCGTCGTGCGCAGGTACTCGAGCGGGTAGGAGAGGGCGACCGAGCCGAGCGACTCGGCGACGGTCTGGCCGTTGCGCTTGTGCACGGCCTTGAGCAGATAGCTGCCGTACTTCTCGATCTTGAAGTCGGCGGTGTAGCGGCCGGCGGCCGTCTGCGCCATCGGCACGGTCTGCGTGACCTTGTTGTTCGCGGGGTCGATGACCTGCAGGTCCGTATCGAGCTCGTTGACGAACTTGTCGCCCGCGTCGATCGCGTCGACGGTGACCTGCGCGCGCCCGTCGGCGACCTTCGCGTAGAGGTCGTACGAGTCGTAGACCTTGCGGCGCATCGAGCTGCGGATCACCTGCGCCCAGAACTTCGGGTACTGCGGCCAGCGGATCCAGTCGACGGACCAGCGGTTCTTGACGTCGGAGGTCCACGCGACGGACGTGCCCGCGCCGTAGCGCCAGCGCGCGAGCAGCGGCTCGCCGAGGTCGGAGATCAGGATCGTCTCGGAGGTCGGCTTCGGCTTCGTCGTGACGTAGCCGTGCAGCGGCGGCGCGCTCTCGACGCCCGTGCCCTCGATCGCCTCGACCTTCTTCGCGACGCGCGCGTGGATCAGGTCCTCGACCAGCTGGCTCTTCTGCGCCTCCTGCGTCTCCTTCATGAAGATCTTCGGCAGCGCGCCGATGTCCTCGACCATGTAGAGGCGGCCCTGGCCCTGGTCGGCGATCGAGCCGAGCAGGTTGCGGTCGGCGCCCTGCACGCCGACACACGAGACCGTGATCCGCGAGTCGCGCATCTGGCCGACGAGGTCGGCGATGCCGTCGCTCGGCGCCTCGCCGTCGGTCATCAGGATGACGTGCTTCACCTTCGCGTTGATGCCCTGGAGGATGTCGAACGCCTCCTTGAGGCCGGGATAGATGTTCGTGCCGCCGCCCGACTGCAGGCGCGAGATGTCGGCAGAGATCCGCATGCGGTTGCTCGCGCGCTGCGGCCGCACGAGCGTCATCGCCTCGCTGTCGAACGCGACGACCGCGATGTAGTCGTTCGGCGAGAGCACCTCGGTCGTGACGCGCGCCGATTCCTTCGCGGCCTCGAGCTTGGGGCCCTGCATCGAGCCCGAGCGGTCGAGCACGAGGACGAGCGCGATGTCGGGCTGCTCCTTGATCTTCTCGGAGTCGAAGCGCACCGGCATCATGTTCTCGATCATCGTGCGCTCGTAGCCGCCCGAGCCGAACGAGTCCTCGCCGCCGGCCATGATCAGGCCGCCGCCCATGACCTTCACGTACGTGTCGAGCGCGGCCATCTGGCCGGCGCCCATCAGGTGCGCGGGGACGTCGGAGACGAGCACGAGGTCGTACTTCTCGAGCTCCTTGGGATTGCTCGGCAGGCCGGTCGGGCCGCGCACCGTGACGTCGATGTTCTCGTGCTCGAGCGCACGCTGCAGATATCCCGCGCTGCCCGGCTCGCGCAGGATGCCGCCCTCGACGTAGAGCACGTTCGGCCGGCCCTTCACCGGCGCCGTCATCACGGCGACGTTGTTCTGCTTCTCGGTGTCGTGCTCGACCTTCGCGAGCGAGAGCCGGTACGTCGTCGAGCCGGCGTGCTTCGCGTCCGACTTGAACTTGATGATGTTCTTGCCTTCGCGCAGCTGCACGGTCTTGAACGGCTCGAGGCCGTTCGGGAACTCGTCCTGCTGGAGGTTCAGCGTCACCGTCTGCGGCTCGGTCGACCACACCTCGGCCGTGACGTCGTAGGGCTGGCCCACCTTGAGGTCGTCGGGCACGGTGACGCCGACGACGCGCACCTCGCTCGTCTTGTCCTGATCGAACGTGCGCCAGCTGACTTTGACGCCGAGCTCCTTCGCGCGATAGGCCTCGACGGCGAGGTCGCCCTCGGTCTGGTTGCCGTCGGAGACGATCACCATGCGCGGCAGGTAGCCGTCGGGGAAGATGCCGTACGCGAGCTGCATCGCGGCCTGCGTGTCGGTGCCGGCGCCCGCGTTCGGGTGGCGCTCGATCGAGGCGGAGACCGGCTGGCCGTCCTTCTTCTTCGCGACGAGCGGCTTCTCCGCGAACGTGACGAGCTGCAGCGAGCCGGTGCCCTCGGCGGCCTCGAGCTGGTCGACGTACGACTTCGCCGCCGCGAGCTGCTTGTCGCTGATCGAGTCGGAGACGTCGACGAGCACGACCGTCGCGACCTTGTTCGTATCGCTGACCCACGACGGGCGGGCGAGCGCGACGGCGAGCCCCGCGACGACGAGCGAGCGCAGGGTCGCCTGCAGGACCTGCTGTGCGAGCGACAGGTCGGTCAGCGACAGCACGCGCAGCACGTAGAAGACGGGAACGATCGCGATCAGGTGCAGCCACTGCGGTGACAAGAGGTCGATCGGGCGCGCGCCGACGTCGAGCGTGATGCTCGTGCGGCCCGCGATCCAGGCATCGATCGCGAGCCAGATCCCGACGGCCGCTGCGAGCCCGATCGCGGCGCGGATCAACAGGCCCTTCATACGGTCACCCGCCGGTGATAGGTGACCCACTCCGTGACGATCAATACGCCCGCGAGCAGCAGGATGTAGATCCACAGCTTGCGGCTGTGCGTGATCGCGAACGCCTCGGGCGCGGCGAGCTGCTTGCCGCCGAGCGTCAGCTTCGCGGACGGCGCGATGTCGCTCTCCGTCGGCGACGCGAGGTTCGCGGCGAGCTGGATCTGCGACATCACGGAGCCGTCGGCGGCCTTCGCCGTGAGGTCGTAGTAGCCGACGTGCGAGCCGTAGAACGTCGCGAGGCCGTCGAGTACGGGCGTCTTCGTGATCGTGCCGTCCGGACCGCGGACGTCGGCCTCGGTCGCGCCGACGACACCATCGAGCGGGACGCGCTCGCGCTTGCCGGTCTGGTAGGTCGTCAGGAGGTCGGCCTGATCGCCCGCGAACCAGTCGAGCGTGTTGACGAGCAGCATCGGGAACGCGACGCGCATCGGCAGGTCGGTCGCGCTCTCGCGCCCCGCCGAGGGCAGCGAGAACCCGAACGCGAGGATCTTGCGATGGCCGTCGCGCTTCGCGGCGATGATCGGATCGCGCACGGAGAAGGCGATCGCGTTCTCGCCGCGCTTCGGATCGATCGCGAACGTGTTGCTCTTGTCCATGTAGACGTCGGAGAGCGACACCCAGCGCATCACCGGGTGCCCTTCATCGATCTCGGTGATCCGCGGCGACGAGAGCTCGCCCGCGACCTTGAACGGCGAGTTGGGCCCCGTCGGGTGGAAGAACAGCAGGCTCGCGGGCGGCGGCGGCAGCACGTCGGGCGTGTAGTCGTCGAAGATGACGACGTCCATGCCGTCGGCGAGCGACGGCTTCGCCGCGTACTCGGCCGGCTTGACCTTGAGCGGATCGACGTTGTCGTAGACGAGCAGCGCGCCCTCGAGGAACAGGTTGTCCTCGGTGACCATCAGCACCTTCTGCTTCTTGCGCGCGGGCAGCAGCGCGAACGCCGTATCGTCGAGCGCGAACGGGTCGCTGCCGCCGGCGCCCTGCACGGGCTTGAGCGCGGCGCGCAGCTGGTTCTCCTCGCTGATCGGCAGCTTCTCGTAGATCTTGCGCACGCGCTGACCGGGCGCCAGGTCGAGGCGGTTCGGGCCGTCGACCGGGTTCGCGCCGTTATAGAGGTACATGTCGCGGTGCGCGGGCTCGGTGCCGAAGTTCTGGATCTCGATGAAGACCTCGTACGCCGCCTTGTTCGCGATGTAGCGGCGCACGTTGAACGCGACGATCCCGACGTTGTCGCTGCGATGCCCCACGGGCAGATAGCGGACGTCGATGCCGGTGAGGTCGACCGCGGACAGCGACTTGCCGGCCGCGTCCCACGCGACCTGACCGAGCTGCTGCTCGGGGAAGGCACCGTCCGAGACGAGGACGATCAACGGGTTCTTGCGATCGCGCAGCGCATCGGCGGCGGCGCCCAGCGCGCGCGGCAGGTCGGCGGGTGTGTCGCTCGGCTGGATGCCGTCGACGATCTTGTCGAGCATCGGCGAGTCGCTCGAGAACCGCGACATCGGCGTGGCCTGCCCATCGACGCGCATCACCATCGCGACGTCACCACCGCCCATGCCGTCGATCAGCCGCTTGGTCTTCTGCTTCGCGATGTCCATGCGCGTGTGCTTGCCCGCGTCGTCGCCGTCGAGCGCCTTCATCGAGGCGGACGAGTCGAGCAGGATCACGACGGAGCGCGCCTTGCGGTCGACGGCGCCGAGCGTCGGATCGAGCGCCGCGAACAGCAGGAGGCCGATGATGAACAGGATCAGCAGCAGCGAGATCAGCCGCTTCAGCTGCTTCCACAGCGAGTTGGCGTCCTTCTGCTCGAGGACGCGCTTCCACAGCTGCGAGAACGGCACCTCGAAGCGGCGCCGCCGCATCTTGATGATGTACGCACCGACGACGAGCGCGCTGGCCCCGAGCGCGCACCAGATCCAGATACCGAACGGAATGGGGCCGAGGAAGCTCATCGCAGGAACCCGCCCGAGCGGAAGATCTTCAGCACGAGCTCGTCGAACGGGATCGACGTGTGCGTGCGGAAGAACGGCATCGCGTACTTCGTGCAGTAGTCCTCGAGCTCCTTGCAGTACTTCTCGTGCTCGCGCTCGTACGCCTCGAGCAGCGACTTGCTGACGGTGACCTCGCGCGTGTCGCCGGTCTCGCAGTCGACGAGCGCCAGGTCGCCGTGCAGCTTCGGCGACGCCTCGCGCGCGTCGTAGACCTGCAGCACGAACGGCTCGAACTTGTGATAGCGGAGCGTGTTGATGCCCTGCTCGAAGCCGGCCGGATCGTAGAAGTCGCTGATCACGACGGCGAGCCCGCGACGCTTGTTCTGCGTCACGAAGTCCTTCATGCACTCGGCGAGCTGCGTCTTGCCGCCGATGTCGCACTTCTGCAGGAAGTCGAACACGCGGAAGATGCGGTTCTTGCCGCGCGACGGCGGCAGCCGTCCGATCAGGCGGTCGGAGAACGGGATGATCGCGACGCGATCGAGGTTCGCGAGCCCGACGTACGTCAGCGCGGCGCCGACCTGCATCGCGTAGTGCAGCTTCGGCAGCGGCTGGCCGATCGCCATCGAGTCGCTGACGTCGATCAGGATGTAGATGTGGAGGTCTTCCTCTTCCTCGAACAGGCGCAGCAGCAGCTTGTCGAGGCGGCCGTAGAGGTTCCAGTCGATGTAGCGGAAGTCGTCGCCGCGCGCGTACGTGCGGTGGTCGGCGAACTCGATGCCGCTGCCGACCTTGCGCGTGCGGCGCTCGGCGCGCAGCGCGCCCGAGAAGACCTTGCGAGACACCATGTGCAGGTGCTCGAGCGTCTTGAGGAACCGCTCGTCGAACAGCTTGCTGCGATCCGCGGCGCGCTTGTCTCGCGCGATCGGCGGCGCCGGCTTGGAGACAGCAGCCACTACGCTTCCTTGGTCGCCTTGAGGATCTCGGCGATGATCGTGTCCGCCTCGACGCCTTCGGCCTCGCCCTCGAAGTTGAGGATCAGCCGGTGGCGCAGGGCAGGGGGCGCGACGTGGCGGATGTCGTCGATCGAGACCGCGTAGCGGCCCTCGAGCAGCGCGCGGATCTTCGACGCGAGGATGATCGCCTGCAGGCCGCGCGGCGACGCGCCGTAGCGCATGAACTGCTTCGACAGCGGCGTCGCCTCGGGGTTCTCCGGGTGCGTCGCGAGCACGACGCGCACCGCGTAGTCCTGGATCTGCCTGGCGAGCGGCACCTTGCGAACGAGCTCGCGCATCTCGAGGATGCGGCTCTTCTCGATCACGGCCTGCGGCTCGGGCACTTCGTCCGTCGTCGTGCGGTCGAGGATCGTGTGGAGCGCTTCCTTCTTCGGGTACTCGACGACCAGCTTGAAGAAGAACCGGTCGAGCTGCGCCTCGGGCAGCGGATACGTGCCTTCCATCTCGAGCGGGTTCTGCGTCGCTAGCACGAAGAACGGCTTCTCGAGCTTGTACGTCTGCTTTGCGACGGTGACCGAGCCCTCGCTCATCGCCTCGAGCAGCGCGGACTGCGTCTTCGGCGTCGCGCGGTTGATCTCGTCGGCGAGCACGATGTTCGCGAAGATCGGGCCCTTCTGGAACTCGAAGCGCTTCGTGCCGTGCTCCTCGACGATGACGTTCGTGCCGACGATATCGGCCGGCATCAGGTCGGGCGTGAACTGCACGCGCGAGAACGTCGCGTGGATCGTCTCGGCGAGCGTGCGCACGAGCATCGTCTTGCCGAGGCCGGGTACGCCCTCGAGCAGCGCGTGGCCGCCGCCGAGCAGGCACATCAGCACGCCCTCGACGATGCCCTCCTGCCCGACGATCATCTTGCCGATCTCTTCGCGAAGCCGGCGGAGGTCCGCCGTGAAGTCCGAGACGTTCGCTTCGACGTTTGCCGCTACCGCAGTGCTCATGGATTGCCGTCCTCTTGCGTCATGCTCGGGTGGATCTTCGCGAAGTACCGCTTGACGTAATACTTGTAGCTCGACGGCAGCTTCTCGGTTCGCATCACCTCTTCGACGATGCGCTGATAATCGGCGTAGACCTTCTGGTAGCCCTGCGACGCGAACCCTTTTTGCGCGGCGCTGAGGATCGTCTCGCGCGTCGAGCCGCCCTTGTTGACGCTCGTGCCCTGGAGCTCCTGATCCTTCGTATCGCCGCTCTTCGCGGTCGGATCGCCGGTGAGGTTCTCGTCGTGCTCGGTGCCCCAGTTCTCGCCGCCGGGCTTCTCGCCCTGACCCTGCTGACCGTCCTTGCCTTGCTGGCCCTGGCCCTGCTGGCCCTGACCGGGCTTCCACGCCTGGCCCTGGCCCTTCTGGCCGCGCGAGCGCTGCGCGAAGTCCTGGTTCTTGCCCTGCTTGTTGAACGGATCCTGCGGGCCCTTGTTGCCGCGCTGCTTCGCGCGCCGCATCGCCTCGCGCAGGTCGTCCATCTGCGACGACATCTTCTTCTGCGTCGCCTGCTTCCTCTGATCCTTGTCGACTCGCCCCGTCTCGCGCGCCGCATCGCGCAGCTTCTGGCTCGCCTGCTTCTCGCCGTCCTGCTTCTCGTCCTGCTGGCCGTCCTTCTGCGGGTCCTTCTGCGGCTTCTGCAGATTCTCGGCGGCCTTCTCCATGTCCTTCTGCAGCCGCTTCACGGCGCGGCGCTGCTCGGACTGCTGCTTCTGCTCCTGCTCTTTTTGCAGCTTCTGCAGCTCGCGCTTCTTGTCCTCGAGGCGGCGCTCCATCTCCTGCTTCTGCTGCTCGTTCTTCGCCTGGTCTTTCTGTTGCTCGAGGCGGCGAATCTCGTCCTGCAGTTTTTGCTGCTGCTGATCGCTCTGCTTCTGGTCCTTCTCGTCCTGCTTGTCCATCTGCTTGGCGACTTCATCGAGCTTCTTCGCCAGCTCCTGCTTCTGCTGCTCGGTCAGCTCCTTCTTGTCGAGCTTGTCGGCGAGCTTCTCGAGCTCCTGCTGCGCCTTCTCGAGGTCCTGCTTCTCGAGCGCCTGGCCGAGCTCCTTCGTCACGTCGTTCTTCTGGAGCTCCTTGCCCATGTCGGAGAGCTTCTTCGCGACCTCCTCGGGCTTCGGATCGTTCTCCTTGTCGAGCGCGTCCTCGGCCTTCGACAGCGCGTCGAGCAGCTGCTCCTTCGTGATGTCGCCGTTCTCGGCCTTCTTGAGCAGATCCTCGAGCTGCTTCGCGTAGTCCTCGAGCTCGGGGACCTTGTCGCGCTTCGCGACGTCCTTGAGCTGACCGAGGATCGCCTCGATGTATGCCTTCTCGTCGGGCTCGAACACGATCGCGTTCTCGCGCTGCGTCTTGCTGTCGACGCCGAAGCCCGTCATGCCGATCCGCGTCGCCCCGACGAACACGATCAGCTGCTGCGGCCCGGCCGGCGCGTCGTCGGGAATCGTCACGAGGATGCCGGTCGACGTCCAGTTGTCGATCCGCACCGGCCGCGACTTCTCGACCGTCCCCAGATACACGCTCGCGCCGGTCGGCACGAACGGCTTGCCATCCGCGGTCGCGCCGGGCGCGCCCATCGTCTGCGCGAGCGGCAACGATGCGATCGGCGTCGCGATGCCCTCGAGCAGGTTCGTGCCCTCGATCGTCACCTGCTCGCCGGGCAGCGCGTGATCGGGATTCGCGCGCACGATGCGCGGCGTCTTGTCCTTCGTCGGTAGCGAGAGCCCGGCCGCGAGTGCCGCGATCGCGAGAAAACCGATCGCCGCGCGCCAGTCCTTCGGCGGCGCGAACGGCGTGGCCGCCTGGATGTTCGCGCGAGGCACGGCGCGGACGCCGTCCTTGATCGCGGCGACCATCATGTCGTGCGTGATGTGATCGTGGCCGTCGGCCTCGGCCGCGTCCTCGGCGGGCCGCGGGCGATTCGCGAGCGTGCGCTCGAACGCGATCGCGGTCGACAGCCGGTCCGACAGCCCGCTCGCGCGATCGATCTGGCGCGCGACCCGCTCGCCATCGAGCTTGCGCGACGCTGCGATCACCGCGCCCGCGACGATGATCAGCCCCGACACGATCAGCAGGTAGATGCCGGTCGCCGGCGCGACCGCCTGCGTGCGCACCGCGAACACGCTCGCGAGCGCGGTCGCCGCCGCGAGGACGGTCGCCGTCGTGGCGCCCTCGAGGGCCCACTGCGTCCGGATCCGCGTTCGCGCTCTCCGGATCAGCCGCTGGATCGCTGAGGTATCAGTGGGTTGCACGTTGGCTCCTCGCAGATCCGCGAGCTGCAACGACTAACGATAGCACCAACATTCCACGCGCCACCCGAACCACCGATCTAACCGTATCGCGCAACAACCGCGTTCACGCCGGCCCTTACATGTAGGTCAGGGCACCGGCGTCTCGACGACGAGCACGTAGTCGAATGCCGCAGACACGCCGTGCGCGTAGACGCCGACGTCGTAGGCGCCGGGCGGCACGCCGGCCGGTCCCATCATGACGTCGCTGCCGTGGCGGCACTCGAGCTGCTGCGAGCTCGGGTTCGACGTCGCCCACAGAGGGAGCGGTCCCGGCGTCGGCGGCGTCGCGATCGGCGCGGAGGCGTTGTAGCTCTGATTGTCGGTCTGGAACACGTCGATCTCGCCGCCGGATCCGGAGCCGGAGCCCCGCTCCTCGATCTCGCAGCCGAAGCCAGCGGCCCGGTCGCCCGCGTAGCCGGTGACCTCGCTGAGCGGGCCCGCGCCGTTGCCCGCGACAAGCGAGCTGACGTAGGTGACGCGCGTCATCACCGTCTCGATCGCCGTACCAGGCGTGATCGCATACGTCAGGTAGCCTTCGTGGCTGTTCGACGCGTCGATCACGGCGCGGCCGCCAGTCAGCGAGAACGACGCCGTGCCGTGCGTGATCACGCCGGGTCCGTATGCCCCGTTGAACGGCACGAACAGGAGGATGTGATCGTGCGTGACCGTGCCGCTCGCCGGCATCGGATGCGGATCGCAGCCGTCGGGCAGGCCGTCGCCATCGGAGTCGACCGTGCCGGCCGCGATCGGACACGCATCGCACGCGTCGCCGATGTGATCGCCGTCCTCGTCCGCCTGATCGGGATTCGAGACGGTCGGACAGTTGTCGCTCCCGTTCTTGATGCCGTCGCTGTCGGCGTCGCCGTTCGGATCGAGCGCGGCATCGATCGCGGCATCGCTCGCGCCCGCGCACGACGCGTCGCTCGTGCACATGTGGGCCGTCATGTCGCATGACAGCCCTGACGGGCAGCTGCCCGGCGAGTCGCAGCTGATCGTGCAGTCGCGAAAGCTCGGGTGATAGCAGCTCGCGAGAAGTACGAGGCAGATGATCGCACTCACACGTGCGCAACGACCCATGGGGGCGGCCAGCATAACTCGTCGCGCCGCGATATGATCGCGCCGTGCCCGTCTGTCAGCAGTGCGGAAAGCAGTGGCCCGACGGGTATGCGGTATGCCCCGATGACGGCATGCGCCTGGCGGTGCACTCCGGCACCGCGCTCGCCGTGACCGGCACGCTCGCCGTCGCACAGCCGCAGCCCAGCGACGAGGACCTGCCGCCCGGGACGCCCGTCGGCGAGTACGTGATCGAGAAGAAGCTCGGCGAAGGCGGCATGGGCGCGGTGTACGGCGCGCGACACCCGGTGATCGGCAAGCGCGCGGCCGTGAAGGTGATCAAGCGGGAGCTGTCGGCGAGCGCGGAGGGTGTCGATCGCTTCGTGCGCGAGGCACAGGCCGTCAACACGATCGGCCATCCGAACATCGTCGACGTGTTCGGCTTCGGCCGGCTCCCCGACGGCCGCAGCTTCTTCGTCATGGAGTGGCTCGAGGGCGAGTCGCTGCGCGATCGCATGCTGCGCCCGCTGTCGTTCGCGCAGTCGCTCGAGGTGCTCGAGAGCATCGCGACCGCGCTGCAGGCCGCACACGAGGCCGGCGTGGTTCACCGCGATCTCAAGCCCGACAACGTGTTCCTCGCGCGCATCAAGGGCACGCAAGCGCCGCGCGTGAAGCTGCTCGATTTCGGCCTCGCGAAGCTGCAGGGTGGCTCGAGCGGAGAGCCGCGCGTCGATCACACGCGCACCGGCGTCGTGATGGGCACGCCGCTCTACCTCTCGCCCGAGCAGGCGAAGGGCCAGAAGATCGACGCCGCGACCGACATCTACTCGCTCGGCGCGATGGCGTACGAGCTCGGCGCGGGCGTCGTACCGTTCAACGCCGAGAGCGCGGTCGAGATCATGGCCAAGCACATCTCCGAGGCGCCGCTGCCGCTGCACGCACGTGCGCCATGGCTGCCGCCGGCGTTCGTACAGCTGGTCGAGCAGATGCTCGCGAAGGATCCACGGGCGCGGCCCGGCGTGGACGAGGTCGTCGCGCGGATCACCGCGATGCGTGCACAGCCGGAGATCGCGAACGCCGCACCGGTGCCGGGCGCCACGCCCGCGCAGTGGACGCCGCCGTCGGGCCCCGTGCGAGCGCAGTCGCCGGTGCTCGGGGCGGTGACGCTGCCCGAGGCGGCGCCGCGCAAGGGCCGCGGCCTGGTCGCCGGCATCATCCTCGGCGTCGTGCTCGCGGGCGGCGCGGCCGCGGCGTTCGTCGTGCTCGGCCACTCGCCCGACAAGCAGCCACAGGTCGCGTCGCGCGAGCCCGTCGCGACACCGCCGGCGCCGCCGCCCCAGCCGCCGCCCCAGCCGCAGCCTCAGCCTGTGGTCGCGCCGCCCGTCGAGACGAAGCCGGCCGAGACGAAGCCGGCCGAGACGAAGCCGGCCGAGACGAAGCCGGAGGAGACGAAGCCTGCCGAAACGAAGCCCGCGCCGACGAAGCCGGTCGAGAAGCACGCCGCGAAGCTCGGGACCGTCGCGCTGACGATCGCCGGGGCGCCGCGCGGCAGCGTCTTTGTCGACGGCAAGCTCGTCGCATCCGAGGTTGCGGAGGCGTCGCTCGAGCTAGCGCCCGGCGAACATCGCGTGCGCGTGCAGGCGCCCGGTCACAAGCCGTTCGAGCAGCTGATCCGCGTCGAGGCGGGCGCCAAGAAGACGCTGGCCGTCGAGCTCAAGAAGAAGTCGATCAACGCCGTGCACGACCCGTTCGCCGACTGAGGGCTACATCGCAGGCGTCGCGGCGAACGCGGCGACCGTTCCCGTCGCGAGGCTGTTCTGCGGCACCGAGTAGGTCACGTCGAGGTTGTTCGTGACGCCGAAGAAGCCGTAGACCGCGCCGATCGTCGCCTTGATGCCGTTCGTCGCGGTGAAGGCCTGCGCGTGCAGCGTGGTGAAGCCCTGCGTCTGGATCACGGGCAGGGTGGACGTGTTCGTCATCAGCGTGCCGAACACGAGCGAGGGGCCAGCGAGCGCGACCTGGCCCGCCGAGATCGTCGTCGTGCTGATCTGTGCGCCGCCCATCGCGGACGTGACGAACGTCGGCGTCGGCGAGCATCGCCACTCGCTGACATCGATCACCTCGGCGACGCTCGATGTCCAGGACGCGGTGACCTGCGTGATCGGCGCCGGTGCCGAGGCCAGGTAGTAGATCGCCGAGGTCGCATCGCCCTCGGTCCGGAGCACGGCGCGCGAGAACATCGTCGAGCTCTGATCGGCGACCGACGAGAGCGTCTGCGGCGCGGACGCGTTCTGCGCGATCGTGACGACGACGAAGCTCCCGGTCGCGATCGGCGTATTGAACGTGATCTGCAAGCTCGCGCCGCCTCCGGCGCTCGCCACGTCCTGGATGTACATGCAGCCGGTCGCAGCGCTGCCGTCGGCGGTCGAATCACTGCCGGCCGTGTCCGCCGCAGCGTCGGCGGGGCCGCAACTCGTCCCCGAGCGCCTGCACACATGGAGCTGCGAGTCGCACTGGTAGCTGTCGGGGCACCCGGAGCTCGCGCAGCTGATCGTGCAGTTGTCGTAGCTCGGTGAGTAGCAACCAGCGAGCAGCGTCGCGAGGAGCGCCCTGTACACCGCGATCATCGTAACGCGATATGCTCGATGCATGCGCAGCTGGTTGCTGGGGATGTGCGTGCTCTTCGCGAGCACGCCCTCACTCGCGGATGACAAGGCGAAGGCGAAGCAGCTCTACGACGAGGGCCTGCGTCACTACCAGGTCGCCGAGTACACGCAGGCGATCGACGCGTGGAAACAGGCATATCTGATCAGCAAGAAGCCGCTGCTGCTGTTCAACATCGGCCAGGCGTACCGGCTCTCCGGTGACTGCACGCAGGCGATGACGTTCTACGACAACTATCAAGACGCCGAGCCAAAGCCGAAGAACCAGGACGAGCTCGATCAGGCGATCGCCGCCTGCAAGGACGCGAAGCCCGCGGTCACCGACACCAAGCCCGCCGACACGAAGCCGGTCGAGGCCGCGCCCGAGACGAAGCCCGTCGAGCCAAAACCCGTCGAGCCGCCGCCCGCGAAGGTCGAGCCGCCGCCCCCACCGGTGCACGAAGCGAGCGGCGGCGGCCATCGCGGGCTCGGCATGATCGTCGGCATCGGCGGCGTCGTGCTCGAGGGCGGCGCCGTGTTCTTCGCGCTGCAGGGCAAGTCGAAGGCGGACGACGTGCAGAAGTACGTCACGATGCACGGCGTGTTCGATGCCAAGGCGAAGGCGCTGCAGTCCGACGGCGAGCGCGACAACAAGCTCGCGTGGGGGCTGGGTATCGCAGGCGGCGCGGCGATCGTCGCCGGCGCGGTGCTGTACATCACCGGTGGCTCGAGCGCGGAGCACGGCGTCGCGATCGTGCCGGCGCCCGACGGCGCGCGCGTCGGCTGGTCGACGACCTTCTAGAGCTGGTTTGCGGTGCCCGGCGTCAGTGCCGTGCACAGCGTCCAGTCGGTCGCCGCATCGTTCGTGTCCTGGCCGTCGGGGTTGCGGCAGAGCGAGCGCAGCTGCGTGTTCCAGTCGGCGACGCTCGCCGGCAGCACCGTGCCCTCGACGAGGCTCACGGGATTCGCGAAGTCGGGCAGGGTGGCGGCCGTGATCGAGCCCTCGTAGCTGAGCGCGTCGAGCACGGTCTGGGTGACCGGGTCGACGAGCGCGAGGCCGTCGGGCGCGCCGTTCTGGATCTGATCGACGCTCCACACCGGATCGAGCTTCTTCGCGCTCGGCGGCACGGTGACGCCGGCGCCCGCGATCACGAGGTACTCGCCAGGGCCGAGCGTGGCGGCCGGCGAGAGGTCGATCGAGTCGTACTGCTGGCTCGTCGCGCCGTTGACGAGCGCGAGGCGCAGTCCGGCGAGGTCCGCGGTCGCGGTGCCGGTGTTCTTGATCTCGACGTACTCGGCGCTGTCCGTGCCGACCATGTCGTAGTCGACCTCGTTGATCACGAGCTTGCTCTGGGGCGTGGTGTTGCTGCCGAGCACGAGCACGAAGTTCTTGACGGTCTTCGGGTTGTCGCCGTCGTCGGCGGAGAGCACCAGCGTGTAGCGGTTCTGCGCGGCGACCTGCTGCGCGGTCGGGCACCAGTGCCAGGTCGCGGACAGGCCGTCGACGATCGTCAGCTGCGCGCCCGCGATCACGGGGTCGTCCTGCGCGATCGTCACCATGATGCTGTCCTGATCCTCGACGAGGATGTCGACGTCGGCGCACGGCGTCTGCGCGACGTTCAGCACGGTGCCGGTGCCCAGCGGCTGGCGAAAGATCGGCGCCGCGCCGACGGCCGCGCGCACGTCGATCTGGATCGTGACGGTCGTCGTGCCGTTCGAGTCGGTCGCGGTGAAGTCGAACGTGTGCGTGCCGATCTGCTCCGCGAGAGGCGTCCAGCGGAACACGCCCATGCCGGCGGGCGTCTTCGTCATCATCGCGGTGCCCTGCAGCGAGATGTCGGCGTGCACGCCGTAGTCGATGCGCTCGCCGGTGTCGTCGCTCGCGTCGATCATCACGACCAGCTCGCTGCCGACGGTCGCGACCTGATCGGACAGGCCGTGGATCTGGGGCGGCGAGCCGCCGCCGCACGCGGCGAGTACGAGGAGGACAGCGCCGAGGCGCATGGCAACAGCTTACAGGGTGAACGCGTCGAGCGTGAACTTGTTCGACGTGGTGTCGATCACCTCGAACGAATCCTTTGCACGCTGCGTCGGCAGCATCGTGCGCACGCTCGTCGCGCGGCCCGCCTCGGTGATCAGGAAGTAGCGGCGGCCGAGCGGCGCGCGCGTGTGATCGTTCAGGTACTTGAGGAAGTCGACGTTGTCGGTCTTCGTGAACGCCGTCTTCATCTCGGGCAGGTAGGCGTAGATCTCCTCGCCGCTCCAGAAGTTCTCGCCGCGCCAGTAGAGCTGCCACGCGATCAGCCGGTCGGCATCGACGGCGTGGATCGGCGGACGCCCGCGCTCTCCCTTCGCCTTGCCGCGCGCGATCCACGGATCGAGCTTCGCGCGCTCGGTCGCGGGCAGCGTCAGCGTGACCGTGTGGTCGCCGATGCGGCTGACCGCACCGACGAGGATGAGCGCCTGGTCGGTGACGCGCTCGTCGGTCGGCTTGCGGAGCTCGAGCGTCAGCGTCATCGGCTGGCCGACCTGGAGCGTGTCGGGGATGAACGTGTCGAACGACCAGGTCGTGCCGACGGCGTTCCACTCGTCGTAGACCTCGCCCGCGCCGAAGTAGACGACCTTCTCGCCGTAGATCGTGCGCTCCTCGTAGTAGCGATGGATCGCGTCGCGCATGCCCCAGTGCTGCCCCGCGATCGGCATGTAGACCTGGAGCGCCCACGTGCAGATCGCGAGCGCGACCGCCGCGAGCGCCAGGACACCCGCGCGCCGCCACAGCGCGGCCACGGCGAGCGCGACGCTCGCGACGATGCCGAGCACGAGGAAGCCGTCGCTCGGATCGATCGACCACGGCTCCGCGGACGGCCACGGGCGGTCGTAGCGGAACGTGAACAGCTCGATCCAGCGGTCGGGCTCCCACATCAGGTCGCGCGTCACGAGCAGCACGATGCCGATGCCGAGCACGGCGAACAGCGGGTGCAGGCGATCGCGGCGCGCGAGCACGTCGTCGAGGAAGAACGCGATCAGGATCGCGAACGCGGGGACCGCCGGCAGGATGTAGTGGTGGAACTTCGTCTGCACGAGGCAGAACACGGCCATGCTGCAGATCGCCCACAGGCCGATCGTGAAGCGCACGCGGCCCTCGCGCGTCGCGGTCTGCGCGCGCAGCAGCGTCGCCGCGATCGCGGGCGGCAGCAGCGCGGCCCACAGCCACATGCCGTGGCCGATCTGCGACGTGTAGTACTCGAACGTGCCGAGCGACTTGTCGGGATCGGCGGCGGCGCGGTTCAAGATGTGCGTGAACAGGTACTCGTCGATGAACCGCACGCCCTCCTTGAGCCACATGCCGAGGTGCCACGGCAGGAAGATCACGACCATCAGCAAGAGGCCGCGCTTGAGCTCGAACGCGCCCTCGTACAGGTCGCGCCAGCGCCACAGCAGCAGCACGTAGAAGAACGCGACGGCGACGACGACCGTCACGCCCGGCGGCCCCTTCGCGAGGATCGACACGCCGAGCAGCGCCCACGCCCACAGCATGTAGACCTGGCGCATCGTCGTGATCGGCTTCATCCGGCACAGCGTCGCGGCGACGCGCGCGGTATCGGCCCACCCGCCGCCGAACGCCCACACGATCGGGAACACGAGCACGCGCGTCGGGTACGACAGCGCGACGCCGACCCAGTGCCACACCGGCTCGGCGAGCAGCGCGAGCATCACGCCCATGAACGTCGGGAAGAAGATCGCGGGATTCGGGAACACGCGCAGCGCGATGTTCGGGCGCACCGCGAAGTAGACGCAGTAGTAGAGCGCTTGCACGACGACGAACCCGCCGCACACGCCGAGCATCGTCCATACGGCGCGCCGGCTCGTCGGCCGGTGATCCTCGCTCTCCGCCGCGGGGCTCTCCATCGCCATGAGGAACATCGCGATCGCCCCCATCACGGTCGCGCACAGCGGCATGTCGGGGATGCCCTGGCGCGCGATCAGGCAGAAGAACGGCGTCGACCCCGTGACGAGCAGCGACAGCCACGCGACGCGCCGCGAGACGAGCGCGGCGAGCATCCACCACACGAGCACGAGCCCGAGCACGCCCGCGAGGATGAACGGCACGCGGATCGCGACCATCGTGCGCGCGTCGTGCTCCATCTCGCCCGAGTAGCCGCCGTCGTCGGCGAGGCCGACCGCCTTCATGCCGGCCGCCATCATCCAGAATGTCAGCACCGGCTTGCTGCGGAAGCCCTCGCCGTCCTGCGGCCAGTCGAGGTGCACGAGATCGTGCTCCTGCAGCATCATCCGCGCGACCTCGCCGTAGTGCGTCTCCCACGGATCGACGAGCGAGTAGCGCGTGATCCCCGGCACGAGCACCGCGAGCGACACCAGGACGACGAGCACGAGCTCGAGTCCTAACGGCCGGCGTGACTGCACGCGCGCAAGCTATCACAGCCCACCGGCGGCCCGGGCCGGTGGTAGCCTCGTCGCGTGGCGCGCTTTCCCTCGCTGTCGACGGCCGGCAACGCCGTGCCCGCGTCGATCTTCGCCCGCCTGCGCGAGCATCTCGCACGCTTCCAGGGCGACGTGATCCCGCTGCAGATCGGCGACACGCACCTGCCGCCGCCGGCCGCCCTCCACGAGCTGCCATGGAACGACCCGGCCGATCTCTACGCCTACGGCGCGCCGGGAGGCTGGGCGCCGCTCGTCGAGGCGCTCGTCACGAAGGCGCGCACGAAGAACGGCATCGAGCTGACCGCCGCCGGCGTCCAGGTCGCGGTCGGCGCGACCCATGCGCTCTCCTGCGCGGTGCAGGCACTGTGCGACCGCGGCGACGAGCTGGTGCTGCTCACCCCGCACTGGCCGCTGATCAAGGGCATCGCGCTCGCGCACGATGTCGTGCCGGTCGAGCTGCCATTCGGCGGCCCGTTGACGATCACGCCGCGCACCGCCGCGATCTACGTCGCGACGCCGAACAACCCCGACGGCGCGATGCTCGACGCCGCCGCCCGCGAGCGCATCGTCGCCGCCGCGCGCGCGCACGACCTGTGGATCCTCTCCGACGAGGTCTACGAGGACTACGGCTACGACGCGGCGCACGTCTCGCTCGCGACGCTCGCGCCCGAGCGCACGATCACCGTGTTCTCGTTCGCGAAGTCGTACGCGCAGGCCGGCCTCCGCGTCGGCTACGCGCTCGGCCCCGACGGCGCGATC
>CAYUNM010000045.1:33532-66265 GCA_964446175.1 uncultured Kofleriaceae bacterium | reverse complement strand
AGGGGGCCCTCCCGAAATCCGTCATTACATCGTAATGACGCTTTCTGGCCGGGGGTGCTGCTGCATGGGGTTCACGCGTGCTGGGCCGCGACGAGTGCTCGGATGCGAGGGGCGAGCGCTTCAGGCGCGCGGATGCGTGAGCCGCCACAGGAGCGCGAGCAGCCGATCGAGGATCGCGCACGCGCGCGTGGGCTGCTCGATCCAGCCCCACGCTTCGGCGACAGCGAGCGCGCCTTTCACTTCATTCGCGCTGCCGTGCGCGATCTCGTAATGGCGCCGCTGGTTGCCGCCGCCCGAGCGCTGGCCTTCGCTGAGGTTGAGCGTGACGCTCGTGGCCGCGGTGCGGATCTGGGTCGCGAGCTCGCGGTCGAAGCGCTGGATCGCGGGCAAGAGCGTGCGGAGCTCGCGGATGAGCTCGAGGGAGACGTCGTGGGCGATGAACATGGTGGTTTGCCTTTCGCGACCGCGCGCCGGCAGGTGGTTGTGGTTGGGTGGGCGTGCGCGAGCCGGGTGGCGAGGCACGGGGGGGTTCTGCTCTGTTGGGGAGCCCTTGGGGCCTCCCGGAGCGGCGGGCGAGCTCGGGCGCGGTCGCCCGCCGGCGAGGAGCGCGCACGCGCCGTGACAGCGAGCGCACGAGGGGGCGCGGGCTGATCACGTGCGAGACCACCGCGCGAGCTGGCACGAGCGCGATGCGCAAGCGACGAGCCCAGGGCGCGCGCCCGAGCGAGTCCGACGCGGAGGGGCCGCCGAAGGCGGCACGCGCGCCGGTGTGTCGTCGTGCCGCGTGTGGCGAGCACGTGATCGCTGCTTCTCGCGAGCGGTTGCGGTTGCGGCTTGCGGCTGCGTGCTCGCGCTCGCGTCGAGCGGGGAGCCAGGAGCCGCTATGCGAGTACCGCGGCGAGCGGCTCCGGCACGCGACCGATGTCGACGGCGTGGGCGGCCAGCAGCGGCAGGTAGCGATTGCGAGAGCGGCGCTTCGTTGGCGTCGCAGAGGCCGCGGATCGGCGTGGTGGGGCTGCGCTCGGCAACGAAGCGGGTGATCGCGCGAGCCCCGCCGATCGGCACGATGTCCAGGCCGGCGAGGTCGCGGCCTTGGCGGCGGGCGATCGTCTCGAGCACGACCTGATCGGTCGTGCCCTCGACCGCGATCAGCATGCGCTTCCCGGCTAGTAGCGCTTGAGCGAGGGGTCGATTTCCTGCGCCCAGGCGTCGATGCCGCCCTTGAGGTTGTAGACGGTCTTGAAGCCGGCCTTCAGGAAGTGCTCGGCGGCGGCGCGGCTGCGGCCGCCGTGGTGGCAGTGGAAGGCGAGCGGGGTCTCGCGGGGGAGCTTGTCGATCGCGGCCATCGCGCTGTCGTCGAGGAGCTGCGTGTTGGGGAGGGAGGCGATCTCGCGCTCGCGCGGCTGGCGGACGTCGTAGAGGTGGGTGACCTTGCCGCTGTCGAGGAGGGCCTTGAGCTCCTTGGGGCCGATCTCGCGAACGGCCGGGGGGCGGTTCGGGTTGTCGATCTTGAAGCCGGCGCCGGTCGCGTCCTCGATGAAGTCGATCTGGACGCCGGCGGCGCGCGCGGCGGAGGCGCGGTCGAGCTGGACGGTGATGCCGTTCTGCTCGATCGTGATGTGGGTCGGTTCCTTTGCGCCGATGTCGAGCTGGTGCTCCCAGGCGGGCGTGATCGTCAGGTGGATGACGTCGCCCGGGGTGCCGTCGGTGAGCGCTGCCTTGAGCTCGGCGGCGGCGCGCGCGGTCACGGTGACGGCCGGGACCTTCGCCGGCGCGACGAGATCTCCCAGCTTCTTCTCGAGCTCACCGCCCTCGAACATCTGGCGCACGATGTCGGCGCCGCCGACGAACTCGCCCTTGATGAAGAGCTGGGGGAACGTCGGCCAGTCCGAGTAGTCCTTCATGCCTCCCCGGATATCCGGGTCGCTGAGGACGTTGACGGTCGTGTACTTGGGGATCAAGGTGTTGAGGATGTTCACGACGGACGCCGAGAACCCGCATTGCGGGAACGACCGCGTCCCCTTCATGAACAGGACGACGGAGTCGGAGGAGACGAGCTGGTCGATCTTCTGCTTGAGGGCCGGGTCGAGCGCCATGGGTGGCCTATTAGCATGAAAGGCGTCTCGGTGAGGGTCCTAGGCTCGATCGACGAGGTCGAGCGGGGCGCGTGGGACGGGCTGGAGCATGGGCCGAGCCCGTTCTTGCGGTGGGGTTTTCTGAAGGCGCTCGAGGAGAGCGGCTCGGTTGGCAAGCGCAGCGGGTGGGCGCCCGCGTATCTCGTTGCCGAGCGGGGCGGGCGCGTCGAGGGGGCGGTGGCGGCGTTCGTGAAGACGCACAGCTACGGCGAGTACATCTTCGACTGGGGCTGGGCGAGCGCGGCGCAGCGGGCCGGGATCCGGTATTACCCGAAGCTCGTGATCGCGGCGCCTGCGACGCCCGCGACCGGGCGGCGCATCTTGCTGGCAGCGGGCGCGGGAGCGGAGATCCGCAAGGCGCTGATCGGGGCCGTGCGCGCGGTCGCCGACGAGACGGAGTGCTCGTCGATTCACTGGTTGTTCTGCACGGCCGAGGAGCAGGAGCAGCTCGCGGCGGCGGGGTACTTCGCGCGCGCGACGTTCCAGTTTCACTGGCACAACCGGGGCTACGGCACGTTCGACGACTTTCTGGGCGCGCTGAAGAGCCGCAAGCGCAAGCAGCTGCGAAAAGAACGGGCGAAGGCGAAGGGCGCGATCGAGCGGCTGGCGTGGGTCGAGCGTCCGAGCGAAGAGCAGCTCGACGATCTCGATCGGTTCTACCGGATCACGACGGATAGCCATGGCGGGCGGGATTACCTGCGACCGGGGTTCTTTCACGCGCTCGCGAAGCACCTGCCCGAGGCGATGCGGATGGTCGAGGTGGTGGCGGGCGGGAGGCGGATCGCGGGGGCGCTGTTTCTCGAGACCGATGCGGCGCTGTACGGCCGCTACTGGGGCGCGGATACGCACGTCGACCTGCTGCACTTCGAGACGGCGTACTACGCGGGCATCGAGCGCGCGATCGAGCGGAAGCTGCCGCTGTTCGAGGCGGGGGCGCAGGGCGAGCACAAGCTGCTGCGCGGCTTCGAGCCGAGCCCGACGTACTCCGCGCACTGGATCCGGCATCCGGGGCTGGCGGCGGCGATCGAGGACTTCTGCGCGCGTGAAGCGGCGCAGATGCAGGCGGAGCTGGCGGAGATGGCGAAGTACGGGCCGTATCGCAGCGCCGAGGGCGGCGAGGACGAGTAGGATGCGCGCATGGCCGACAACGACTCCCGCGCCGGTGCCCGCTACGCCACGCCCGAGATCCTGAAGTTCACGCACGAGGTCCACGCGCCACACGACGCGGCGCTCGCGCAGGCGTTCGCGGTGCCCGAGGGGATTCCCGCGATCCAGGTCGGGCCGAGCGAGGGGCGGCTCTTGTACCTGCTGATGAAGCTGGCGGGGGCGAAGAAGGTCGTCGAGGTCGGCACGCTCGTCGGCTACTCGGCGATCCAGATGGCGCGCGCGCTGCCGGCCGACGGGCATCTATGGTCGGTCGAGTACGAGCAGAAGCACGCGGACGTCGCGCGCAAGAACATCGCGGCGGCGGGGCTCGCGGACCGCGTGACCGTGCAGGTCGGCGCCGGCCGCGACGTCTTGCCGACGCTCGAGAAGCACGGCCCGTTCGACGCCGTGTTCATCGATGCCGACAAGATCAACTACGACCACTACGGCCGGTGGGCCGTGCAGCACGTGCGGAAGGGCGGGCTGATCCTCGGCGACAACGCGTTTCTGTTCGGCGAGCTGATGGAGGACAGCGATCGCGGGCGCGCGATGCGGTCGTTCCACGAGCAGATCGCGGCGGTATGCGATTCGGTGTGCGCGCCGACCCCCGATGGCTTGGTCATCGGGATCAAGAAGTGATACGAACGCGAGCGGTGGCTCGCGGTGCGCTTGCTCTGATCGTCGTTGCGGCGTGTGGCGGGTCGCCGCCGCCCGCGAAGCCCGTGCCGCCGCCGATGGTCGCGGTGACGCAGGAGCCCGGCCCGCAGGCGAAGAAGGCGGCGGAGGCGATCTCGCGCGCGTACGAGCTGCTGACGCAGGAGAGCGCGGTGCCGGGAGATCCCGTCGCGCTGCGCGACGCGGCGATCGATGCGCTCGCGCCGAAGGGCTGGAAGGCGAAGCCGATCGCGTGGACGAACGATGTCGTCAAGGATGTCGACGTG
This sequence comes from uncultured Kofleriaceae bacterium, assembly GCA_964446175.1. Taxonomy (GTDB): domain Bacteria; phylum Myxococcota_A; class Polyangia; order Haliangiales; family Haliangiaceae; genus JABFXX01. The sequence continues at coordinate 62,043 of CAYUNM010000045.1, read as the reverse complement.
CTCAAGGGTGCCGTCGGGACGCTGGCGCTGCGCGGCGAGCTGCCGGCGGACGCCGTGCTGCGCGCGACGCGCGCGATGACCGTCGCGATCGGCGACACGCAGACGTTCGCGCTGAGCAAGCCGAACGTGCAGGCGCTGTTCGCGATGGTCGCGGGGGTCGCGGTCGTCGAGCCGGGCATCCTGTGTCACAAGCTCGACGACGGCCGGTGGGCCGTCAGCGACGTGTTGCCGGGCAGCGCGGCCGCGACGATCGGCATCGCGCGCGGCGACATCCTCGTCAGCGTCGACGGCAGCCCGATCGTGCACGGCTGGGTCGATCTGCTGCCGTGGATCGGCGTGCCGGCGGGGACGAAGGTGGAGCTCGTCGTCGAGCGCGCGGGCAAGAACCAGACGTTCGAGCTGCTGCTGCAGCCGGTGACGTCGCCGATCGTCGATCACCGGGTGCTGCCCGGCGGCGTCGGCGTGATCCGCGTGTGGGCGTGCACGCATGCGGATGCGGACGCGCGCGATGCGGGCAAGCTCGTCGCGGCGGCGCTCGCCGAGATGGACAAGCACAAGGTGAAGAAGCTCGTCGTCGACCTGCGCGGCAACCCGGGCGGGTATCCGTTCGATGTCGCGTCGCAGTTCGTCGAGGACGATCCGCTGATGGTCGCGGTCGCGGGCGGCGTCGATCAGCCGGTCGCGCGCACGAAGGTCGCCGCGTGGAAGACGAAGCGGCCGGTCGTCGTGATCGTCGACGAGGAGACGGCCTCGGGTGCCGAGATGATCGCGTTCGCGCTGAAGGACGATGCGGGCGCGACGATCGTCGGGCGGCCGACGGCGGGTGGGTTGTCGTTCCCGACCACGGAGAAGCTGTCGGGGGACGTCACGCTGTCGTATCCGCTGTCGCGCGTCGGCAGCGCGAAGACGAAGCAGCCGCTCGAGGGCAACCGGCTCGTCCCGGATGTCGCGGCGCCGAACCCGAGCGCGCAGGACTACGCGGCGGGCCGCGATCCGCAGCTCGAGGCGGCGCTGCAGGCGCTCAGGGCAGCGCGCTGATCAGGCCGATCAGCGCGACGAGCGCGATCGCGAGCGCGGCCCACACGGGCGAGAACGGCGGCGAGGGCAGGAGCGCCGGCCGGCCGAGCACGTCGACGGGCAGGCGCGCCGCGACGACCTGATCGAGCGCGGAGTCCTGCTGGGCGACGGCCTCGGCGAGCGCCGCCATCGAGATCGCGGGTTGCGAGCCGCGCGCGAGCCGGCGCCGCGTTTCGGGCGCGGTGACCGGTGCGACCTGCGCGAGCCGCGCGCGCAGCACGCGCTCGACCTCGTCGATCGTGGGGCGCGCGGCCGGATCCTTCGCGAGCATCGCGACGAGGAGGTCGTCGAGGTCGGCGGGGATCGTCGGCCACGCCTCGCGCGGGTGCGGCGGCTCGGCGCGGAGGTGGAGCTTGATCAGCTCGACATCGGTGCGCGCCGCGAACGGCGGGCGTCGGCAGAGCAGGTGGTAGGCGAGCACGGCGAGCGAGTAGATGTCGGTGGCCGGCGTGAGCGCGTCGCCGCGGATCTGCTCGGGCGCGACGTACGTCAGCGTGCCGGCGATGTGGCCGCGGAACGGATCCTCCTCGCCCTGGACGTACGCGACGCCCCAGTCGAGCAGCTTGACCCGACGCCCGCCCGCGAACGTGTCGGCGCAGATGTAGACGTTGTCGAGCTTGAGATCGCGATGAACCACGCCCGCGGCGTGTGCGGCGCGCAGCACGTCGCACAGCTCGACGAGGATCTCGAACGCCTCCGCGCGCGACACCAGACCGTTGTCGACGCGATAGCCGAGCGACATGCCCTCGAGCTTCTCCATCACGAGGTACGGCCGGCCGCCGACGCTGCCCGTCGCGAACACGTCGATCACGGCCGGGTGCTGGATGCGATGGACGATCCGCGCCTCGCGCAGGAACGTGCGCGCGTTGTAGGAGTCGTTGAGGACATTGCGATGCGCGATCTTGATCGCGGCTCGCTTGCCGAACTTGCCGTGCGTGACGGCGTGCACGCTCGCCATCCCGCCGCGGCCGAGCTCGCCATCCACGCGCCAGGAGCTGACCTTGCTGCCGACGGGAAGCGCGTCCTGCATGATGCTCGGCTCTCTTGCAGGTGGCGTACCGGCACATCGGATGTTCGCCGATGCCGGAATCACTCGAACTTCGCGCCGACCTTGGTGGGTTCCGTGGGCGTCAGCGCACACGTGGGCTGCGTTCCCGCGCTCGCGCAAGCGTTCTGCCACATCTGGAACATCTTGTCGGGCTGCGCCTGCACCGCGGTGAGCGTGATCGGCTCGCCGGCGGGGACCTGGAACATGCACATCGGCATGCTGCACGTCGCGATTCCCTCGACGCTGACGCGCCCCGCGCCGCCGATGTTCACCGTGAGGCCGACGTACACCGTCTTCGGCGCGTCGGCGCTGGTGTCGTCGTGATGCGCGTCGGGCGTGACCGCCGCATCGGCGGTCGAGCAGCGGCCCGCGACGTCGGGCGCGGCGCAGTAGTGGTCCTTGCCGCACACCTGCCCGCCGATGCAGTCCTTCGCGGCGCTGCACGTCACGGTGCAGTCGCGCTCCGCGGGCGAGTAGCAGCCGGCGATGGCGAGGCAGAGGAGCACGTGCTTCATCGGTCCCCCTTGTGGAAGCGGGCGCCGACGGTGACGTTCGCGGTCGCCGTGAACGTGCATGTCGGCAGCTGCGAGCCGACGCACGGGCCCTGCGTCCAGCTCCGGAACTGCTGGTCGCCGAGCCCTTGCGCGAGCACGGTCACGACGGCGCCGCGCGTCTCGCTGACGTCGCAATCGCTCTGGCACGTGGTCGTGCCTTCCGCGAGCTGGCCGTGGCCGTCGACATGGAGGTGCACGATCACGGGCGCCGGTGCGTCGATCGGCGGGGCGGCGGCATCGATCGGCGGCCGCGGCGCGTCGATGGTGTCGATGGCGTCGATGACCGGCGTGTCGATCGCGGCGTCCTGGGGCGTCGACGTCATCGTCGAGCACGCGACGTCCTTCTCGGCACACAGGTGCGACGCGTTGCAGACCTGCGTTCCCGCGCAGTCCGCGCTCGACGCGCACGACACGGTGCAGTCGCGCAGATCGGGCGAGTAGCAGCCGGCGAGCAGGGCCGCCGCGGCGACGGCGCGCGCTAGAAGTGCCATGACAGACTGACCTGTGCTCCGTGCGCGTGCGGCGCGACCGCGACGTGTTGCAGTGACTCGTGACGCTGCCCGACCGCGTACAGGATGCCGCCGGAGACGAGCGCGAGGCCGCCGCCGATGCCGAGCACCGTCGCGAGCGTCGCGCTGCGCTGGCCGCGCGCGTCCTCGGCGGCGACGACCGAGCCCTTCGCGCCGTTCTTGTAGAGCTCGCTGACCTTGTCGGATGCGCTCATCGAGTCGAGCGCGAAGTACGCGGCGCCCGCGAGCACGATGCCGCCTCCGACGCCGACCCACAGCGCGGTGCGCTTCATGCCGTTGGGCTGCCTAGGCTCGTCGACGGCGAGCGGCTTCGCCTCGAGCTTCGGCACGACGGCGACCGTCGGGGCCGACGACAGCACCAGGCCGCCGTGGCCGCACTTCTCGACGCTCGACAGGTGCTGCTCCGCGAGCACGCGCGCCTGCTCGCTCGGGTTGGTGTCGAGGTAGCGGTGATACATCCACGCGGCGTCGTCGCAGTCGCCGGCGAGCCGGTAGGCCTGCGCGATGTTGAACAACAGGCCCGGGCTCGGCGCGAGCACGTACGCTTCCTTGAACGCGGCGACCGCCTTCATGTACTCGCCGGCGTCGTGGTACGCGCGTCCCTTGTCGGCGAGCTCGCGCGCGCGCTGCGGGATGCGCTCCGGCGGCGACACGGTGTCGTCGGCGAACGCGGGGGCGGCAGCGGCGACGAGCACCGCGGCGATGAGGGCGGCCTTCGTCACTAGTACGGATCGATGGTGCCGTCGGGATCCAGCGGCAGGCTGACCCGGCGCGGCGTGACCGGGGCCTTGCGCGACGCGTGGTGCATCACGGCGCGGCGGTTGGACGCGTGGGAGACGACGGGCGTCACGACCGGCGTGACCGGCACCGGCGGGGAGTCCATCTCGATCCTGGGATCGATCGCGGCCGCGACCGGCTCCGGCGGGACGATCCGCGGCGCCTCGACATGCGCGGGGGGCGCCGTATCGACGAGCGCGGCGGCGGTCGCGTGGGACGGGGTCGTTGCGGCGTCGCTCTCGGCGCCGCGCGTGATCAGGAACATCGTGACGCTCGCGGCGACGGCAAGCGCACCGATCACGAACTGCCACGGCCGGTGGCGCTCGAGCGGCGCCTGGGCCGTCGGCGCCAGCGCGTGGACGCTGATCTTCCGCGACGACCGGCGCGACTCGACGGGAGCGGCCACCGCGCCCATCGGCTCGCTGCGGCGGCGGGCCATCTCGTCGCGCAGGATCTCGAGCGTGTGCGCGACGGTCAGCATCGTCGGCCGCGCGTCGGCATCCTTCGCGAGCATCGCGAGGATCAGGTGCTCGAGGCTCGGCGGGATATCCGGCCACAGCTCGCTCGGCGGCGGCGGCGTCGCACGCAGGTGCATCGCCATGATCTCGGCGCTCGTCTCGGCCTCGAACGGGAGCTGCTCGAGGAACAGCTCGTACGCCATGACGCCGAGCGAGTAGACATCGGTCTGCGCGGAGACGGCGGCGCCGCGCGCCTGCTCGGGCGACAGGTACTGCGGCGTGCCGACGAGCTGCCCTTCGATCGTGTGGCGAACGTCGGCCGTGATGACCTTCGCGATGCCCCAGTCGAGCAGCTTGACGCGCGGGTTGCCCGGGTCGTCGGGGTTGTCGATCAGGAAGATGTTGTCGAGCTTGAGGTCGCGGTGGACGACGCCCGCCGCGTGCGCCGCGATCAGCGCATCGCAGACCTGCAGCAGGATCGCGATGACCTGGTTCGGGAGGATCTTGCCTTCATCGGCGCGCACCGCGAGCGGCACGCCCTCGAGGCGCTCCATGACGATGTACGGGCGGCCGTCGGGCAGGGTGCCGGTCTCGAAGATGTCGACGATGTTCGGGTGCCCTACCTGATTGACGACGCGTGCCTCGACCAGCATGCGCTCCGCGCTCGCGGTGGTGACGAGGCGGCGGTGCATGATCTTGAGCGCGGCTCGCTTGCCGATCTCCTCGTGGATCACGCCGTAGACGCAGCCCATGCCACCGCGACCCAGCTCACGCTCGACGATCCATGGTCCGGCCTTCGCGCCCGGCGGGAGTTCATCGGCGTCTCCGGCCGCTGCCGCGAGAGCGCCTAGCTGCGCGTGCACGCCCGCGGTGGACACCATCGTCTGCATACCGGAACGGCGGATGTGCAGCGGGTGTGCCGCTCCTAAGTACGCGTCGCACGTCGGGTTCCGCCTCAACCTCGTAGCGCGTGGGCGCGCCGTGGCACGCACGCACGGCCCGTGAGGTGAGACACTCTCATACGCATGGGTGTCGTGACGCGCAGCGATCTCGAGGCAGCGCTCGCCGAGCTCGCGGCAGGTGTACGAAATGGTGCCGAAGGAATTCTCGGTCCGTCGTCGGTCGCGTGGCGCGTCGGCGGCGATCTCGCCGTGTTCCTCGGGGGCGGTCGCGCCGCGCTGCTCCAGCTCGCGCACCCGATGGTCGCGTACGCGGTCGATCAACACTCGGCGACGCGCAGTGACATCGTCGGGCGCTTCCAGCGCACGTTCCGCAACGTGTTCGCGATGGTGTTCGGCGAGCTCGACGCCGCGCTGTTCGCCGCGCGACGCGTTCACCAGATCCACACGCGCATCCGCGGTACGATCCCGATCGACGTCGGCGCGTGGAAGGCCGGCACGCCGTATCACGCGAACGACGCGGATGCGCTGCGCTGGGTCCACGCGACCTTGACCGACACGACGATCGCCGTACGCGAGCGCCTCGACGGCGCGCTGCCGGTCGCGATCAAGGACGCCTACACGATCGAGATGAACCGCTTCGCGCGGCTGTTCGCGATCCCGGTCGCACTGCTGCCGCAGAGCTGGGCGGAGCACGTCGCGTACATGGAGCGCACGCTGCCGACGCTCGCCGTCGCGCCGGTGGCGCGCGAGATGGCGGCGTTCCTGATCGGCCGTGCCTCGCCCGCGCAGCCCGCGCTCGGCCGGATCGCGGAGGCGATGACGGTCGACCTGCTGCCGCCGCGGCTCGCCGCCGAGTTCGGCCTGCGCCGCTCGAGGTGGTCGGCGGCGGGCGTGAGCGTCGCCGTGCGTGCGTTCTCGCCGCTGTACCGGCAGCTGCCGCGCCAGCTCGTCGCGATTCCGGCACGCTCGGCCGCGGAGCGCCGGATCGCGGGCCTGCCGCCGAGCAAGCGGATCGCGTGGGCGGAAGAGCGGCTCTACGCGCTGTCGTCGCGCGTGACCGGCCTCTAGCGATAGCTGCCCGGGTCCAGCCCGAAGCGCTTGATCCAGCGCTGGATCTGCTTGCGGTCCTTGTCGAGCGCGCGCGCGACGGCCGAGACGTTGCCCTGGTGCTCGCGCAGCGCCGCGACGACCTGATCGCGGACCTTCTGATCGCTCTCGGAGAGCACGATCGGACGCGGCGCGCCCGGCGGCCGGCCCGAGCGGACGGTATCCGGCAGGTGCTCGGCGCGAACCGGCTCGCTGCCGGCCAGCACCTGCGCGGTCGCGAGCGCCTGCTCGAGCTCGCGGACGTTGAGCGGCCACGGATAGCGGAGGAGGAGGCGCGCGGCGTCGATGTCGAAGCCGGGGTGCTCGGGCGGAAACAGCCGCGCGTGCATGCTGCCGATCAGGACGCCGAGGTCGCACCGGCGATCCGCGAGCGGCGGCACCTGGATGCGAAACCCGGCGAGGCGCGCGAACAGATCGTGGCGGAACAGCTGCTCGGCGACCATGTCGTCGAGATCGCGGTGCGTCGCCGCGACGACGCGCAGATCGATCGGCACCGCCTTCGTGCCGCCGACCGGCATCACTTCCTTCTCCTGCAGCACGCGCAAGAGTGCCGCCTGCGAGCTCGCCGGCAGGTCGCCGATCTCGTCGAGGAACAGCGTGCCGCCATCGGCCGCCTTCACGAGGCCCGGATGATCGGCCTGCGCTCCCGAGAACGCGCCCTTCTTGTAGCCGAACAGCTCGCTCTCGACGAGGTTCTCCGGGAGCGCGCCGCAGTTCACCGGCACGAACGCGCCGCCGCGCCCGCTGAGCTGATGGATCGCGCGCGCGATCACTTCCTTGCCCGTCCCGCTCTCGCCCTCGACGAGCATCGGAATCTCGCTGCCCGCGATCTGCCGGATGCGGTCGAGCTCGGCCTGCCACGCGGGCAGCAGCGTGACGAGGCCGGGCAGCCCGCCATCGGGAGCGCGCTCGAGCATCGCCGGCGCGCTGTCCTCGATCGGCATGCGCTCGAAGAAATAGAAGAGCGTGTGGCCGAGCTCGATCAGCGAGCCGTCCGTCAGCACCGCGCGCTTCGTCGAGTGGCCATCGACGATCGTGCCGTTCTTGCTCTCCGTATCGACCAGCACCCAGCGCCCGAAGCTCGGCTCGATGCGCGCGTGCTTGCTGCTCATCCACTTGTCGGGCACGCGGATCGTCAGCTCGGTCCCGGCTTTTTCCGCGCGCCGCTCCGGCCCGCGCCCCAGGTGCACGACCGTCAGGTCATTAAGTCGATATCGAACCGACCCCGCGCGCGGGCGCGTGCACTCGAGCGCGAGCACGAGCACCGGCTCCGGACGCGGCCCGGTCCGAGGGCCCTTTCCGTCCGCATGGATACTCAGCGTCGTACCGTGCGCGTCGCCCACTGGCCGCATCCTATCACCGAGCCAACCGGGTGGCTGTCAGACCCACCTCGTAGCCTCAGCACGTGGGCGATCTCGTCTCTCTCCAGCTCGGACCCCGCCGCGGCATGCGCCGCGCCACCAGCGCGCTCGCCTGGTACGAGCGCGGCCTGGCCCTCGAGGCCACCGACCCGCATGCCGCCCGCGGCGCCTACGAGCGCGCGCTCGCCGGCCGCCCCGACCTCGCGGACGCGCACAACAACCTCGGCCGCCTGCTCCACGATGCGGGCGAGCTCGCCGGCGCCGAGGCCCACTACCGCGGCGCGCTGGCGGCCAGCCCGGACGTGGCGCTCTATCACTTCAACCTCGGCGTCGTGCTCGAGGACCTCGGCCGCGCGGCGGAGGCCGTCGCGGCGTACGAGCGCGCGCTCGCGCTCGACGCGCACCTGGCGGACGCGCACTACAACCTCGCGCGCCAGCTCGAGGCCGCGGGCCGCGCCGCGAATGACGAGCTGCAGCTGCGCCGCGCGGTCCGCCACCTCAAGGCGTACCGCGACCTGTCGCGCAAGTCGGGCTGAGCTCGAGGCCCGCGGCGTGGGGGGCTCCGCGCGGTCCGAGCGCGCGAGCTACCGCGCCGGCGCGTGCGAGATCCGGACCGTACTCCCCGTGCGCGACATGACGAGCCCGTACTTGCGCGCGAGGTGATCGAGCGCGAGGTCCCATGGCGCATTCCGGACGTGCATCGTGACATCGACCTGGACGTCCGGATCGACAACCACGTCGACCTTCGCGACGCGCGCGAACGCGGCAGCGGCGTCGCGAATCGGCGTGTCGTCGAACGCGGCCGTGATCGGCGCGCCCGCTGCCGGCGGGGCGTCGCAGGGCGTCGTCGGCGCGCACACGCGGACGATGCGGTCCTGGTAGACGACGCGCAGATCGTGGTCGTGCGCGATGCGGGCGAGCACGATCTTCCAGGGGGCGCGCATGCGGAGCGTGACGGTGCCGGCGAGGGCCGGGTCGGCGGCATCGATGTTGACGTGCGCGGCGGTCGCGACCGTGCGCAGCGCGCTTGCCATCGGTTCGCCGGCGAGGTCGACGGAGATCAGCGCTCCGTCGCGGGGACGCGGCGCCGAGGCGCAGGCGGCGAGCAGGGCGAGGGCGGCCAGGAGACGTGCGCTCATGCGACAAGAACAGGCGAGCCGCGGATCGATATCGGTCAGTCGTCGGTCTCGACGAACGCGCGCAGGCGCTCGATCGCGGCGTCCCACTGCGAGCTGATCTGCTCGAGATAGCAGCGAGCGTCGGCGAGGCGCTTGCCTTGCAGCTCCCAGATCCGCTCGCGGCCGGCGCGCTCGCCGCGCACGAGGCCGGCCTCCTCGAGCGCGACGAGGTGCTTGGTGACGGCCTGGCGGGTGACGTCGGTCGCGTCGGTGAGCTGCGTGATCGATTGCGGGCCGTACGTGCACAGGCGCGCGACGATCGAGAGGCGCGTCGGATCGCCGAGCGCGGCGAACACGGGGGCGGCGGTCGCGAGCCTCATCGCAGGTGCTTCGCGATCAGGTCGAGCTGGGCGGTCCAGCCGCCGTCGTTCGCGGCGAACGCCTTCGCGCGGCGCTCGAGCGGGATGCGGTCGAAGCCCGACTCGCGGATCACGAGGCGCGTGCCGCCGCGCGTCTCGGCGAGCGTGAATTCGACCAGCGTCGTCGGCTCGGCGGAGTAGTCGACGCCCGGCTCGATCGCGAACGGGTGCCAGCGGAACGCGAAGCGGTGCGGCGGCTCGAGCGCCTCGATCAGCCACTCGAACGCATGGCCGCTGTACGGCTCCTGCAGCGTGGCGACCGCGGGGTCGGCCTGGGTCGGGCGGATGCGGCCCGTGATGCGCTGGCCGGCGACGAACGGCCCGTCGAGCTCGCAGCCGAACCAGGCGCCGAATTGCTGCGAATCGCTGATCGCGCTCCAGACGCGGCCGATCGGCGCCTCGAGGATCGTGCGTTTTTCGATGTGGTCCATAGGCAACCAAAAGGTTGCATGCGGAAGCTCGATACGCAACCGGAAGGTTGCGTTATTTGGGCAGGCAGACGGAGCGGGTGCCGGTCGTCAGGCGGGGGAGCGTGGTGCAGGCCTGGTCGGCCGCGCACTCCGAGGCGTTCGTCGACGGCGTGCACTTGCGCAGGCACGTGCCGCCGCTCGCGAGCGAGGGCGCGCTGACGCACGTGGTCTCGGCGAAGCCGGGCTCGTCGGGGCACAGCGCGGTGCAGGCCTCGGTGCAGACGCCGCGCGTCGTCGGCGTGGCGCCGGCGCAGGTCGTGCCGAGCGTGCAGTCGGCGTTCGAGCTGCAGTGATCGCCGATCCAGCCCGGCGACTTCGGGAGGCAGACGTTCGCGGAGAGCGTCGAGTGGAAGCGGGTGACGGTCTGCGGCGCCATGTCGCCGTACGGGCGGCAGCCGAAGTCCACATCGAGCGCGCGCGGGACGCACATGCCGGTGGCCGCGTTGGCCGGGTCGGCGACACACGCGGTCATCGGATAGCCGGCCTTGTCGGCGCACGTCGACGTGCAGGGCGCGCTGCAGAAGCCGGCGCCCGAGACCGGGTTCGTCGCGCAGTAGCCGCCGGCGAACGTGCAGTCGGCGTCGGCGGAGCAGCGCGAGCCGATCCACTTGGTGGGCACGTCGACGACCGAGCCGTCGGCGAGGTGCTCGGGCTCGCGCTGGACGTGGACCGGCGTCTTCGCGACGGTGTGGATGCGCGCGTAGATCTCGAGGATGTCGGCGGCCTCCATGCGGACGCAGCCGTGCGAGACGTAGCCGCGGCGGAGCGTGCCGCCGTTCGGCGCGCGGAAGTTGTCGATCGGGCCGTGGATGGCGTAGTTGCCGGACCAGCTCATGAACGGTAAGCCGGCGAAGACGGGCGACTTCGCGCCGGTGTCGGGGTCGGTCCACCACGTCTTGCAGCGGACCGAGCTGCCCGGCGTGATCGCGAAGTCGCCGGTGCCGCGATCGATGATCGGGCGGTAGGTGAGCGACTCGCCGTACTCGGGGTCGGTCTCGTCCTGATCGACGCGGCCCGGGCCGATCGGAAACACCTTGTCGTAGCCGGTCGCGGCGTCCGTGAGATGCAGCGTGAGGCCGTTGATCGAGATCGTGATCTTCGGCGCGACGAGCGCGGGCAGATCCGGGATCGCCTTGCAGTCGAGGGCGGAGCCCCAGCCCGTGCCGTCGGCCTTGGTGTCGCCCTCGACGTCGCCCAGCGGCAGGTCAGCGGCGGACTGCGCGGCGTCGTCGGCGCAGGCGGCAAGCAGGAGCAGTGGAAGGAGGCGTCGCACGGCGCGGCCGTGTGCAAGCAGCGCACCGCGCTGAATCGCATCCAAGTGCGCGTCGTCGCGCCGGGGACGACACTCCCGGCTACTCGAGTTGCCTGGCTCCCCGCTCGTGCGCAGCGCGTGCAGCCCGTGCTACGAGACGCGCATGCCTAACACGTGGGATCCGTATGCTCTCGACCCCGATGCCGGGCTCCAGCGCCTGATCGCCGGCAACCAGCGCTTCCTCGACGGCACTGCCCAGCCGCGCGGCGGCTTCGACGCGCAGAAGATGGCGGCTCCGCAGAAGCCGTTCGCGATCGTCGTCGGCTGCTCCGACTCGCGCACGCCGGTCGAGATCCTGTTCGACCAGGGCTTCGGTGATCTGTTCGTCATTCGCATCGCCGGCAACATCGTCGCGCCGAGCGGCGTCGGGTCGGTCGAGTTCGCGGCGTCGCAGTTCGGCACGCGCCTCGTGGTGGTCATGGGCCACACGCAGTGCGGTGCGATCACGGCGAGCCTTGGCGCGATCCAGAGCGGGCAGGGCCCGGAGAGCCGGAACCTGCGCTCGATCACCGATCGCATCGTGCCGCACATCGAGGCGATCGCGCGCAAGGGCAGCGGCCCCGAGACGCATCGAGAGTGCGTGCGCGCGAACGTGCGCAACAGCGTCGATCACCTGCGCCACGGCAGCGCGATCCTCGAGGAGCTCGTCGGCAAGGGCCGGGTGCGGATCGTCGGTAGCGAGTACGACCTCGAGACCGGCCGCGTGACGTTCTTCGACTACTGAGCGGCCGCGCGCCAGAGCGCGATCTTCAGGTAGTCCGCCTGCGGGAAGCCGACCGGGTGATCGACCTCGGTCGGCAGCTCGAGCTCGCGCGTGAACGACTCGCCGAGCGCGGCGCGCACCGTCTTGTGGAAGACGTCGCGCTCGACGCGCGACGTGCAGCACGCGGCGATCACGAGCCCGCCCGGGTTCACGAGGCGGGCGGCGGCGCGGTAGAGCTTGCGGTACGCGGCGAGCACGCCCGGCACCTGCGCCTTGCGCGACGTCATCGCCGGCGGATCGACGACGACGACATCGTAGCGGCCGTCGTGATTCGGCAGCCACTGGAAGACATCGGCGGTGATGAACTGGTGCTTCGCGGCGTCGGTGACGTGGTGCGCGCGCGCGAACGCGAGCGCCTTCTCCGACTGATCGACGTGCGTGATCGAGGCGGCACCCGCGGCCTCCGCGGCGCGGCCGAGCATGCCGGTGTACGCGAACGTGTTGAGCACGGTCTTGCCAGCGAGCGGCAGCTTCGCGACGGCGGCGCGCAGCCCGCGCAGGTCGAGGTACGTGCCGGTCTTCTGACCGCCGGCGAGATCGATCGCGTAGACGAGGCCGTCCTCGGTGATCGTCGCGAGCTCCGGCGGTGCGCCGCGCAGCACGCGCACAGGCATCGGCGGACCGTGGCGGCGGCGCGCGGGCCGTAGCACGACGTGACGCGCCGGCCCGACGATCGCGGCGATGCGTGCGGCACGGTCGGCGGTGCTGGTCGCGGTCGCGATCGGCACGGTCGGCGAGTCGGAGACGGGCGCGGGCGTGCCGGCCGTCGGCTCGGTATCGGCGCGCGCGAGCGTCGCGGCACCGGAGCCGAGCACGCCGGCGACGTAGCGGGCGAGGGCATCGGCGCCGGGCGAGTAGCTCGCGACGACGAGCGTCTCGCCGAAGCGGTCGACGACGACCGCCGGGATGCCGTCGCTCTCGCCGTGCAGCAGGCGAATGCCGTCGGTGCGCGCGGCGAGTGGCGTGCGGCGGCGCAGCGCGTGCGCGAGCTGGCCGCGGAGGTAGTGCGCGTCGGGCTTGTCGGGGCCGGTGCGCAGCATGCGGATGGCGATCGCGCCCTCCGCCTCGTAGATGCCGTGGCCGACGACGGTGTTCGTGCCGTCGACGAGCCGCAGCCAGTCGCCCTCGCCGAACACGCCGGCCGCGCTCGACAGTTGCTCGCGAAAGATCCACGGATGGCCGCGCTGGATGATCGCGACGGCATCTTTCCGGAGCTGGTACCGCCTGGTCTTCATATCTTTCGCGTGATCACGAGGTCGGCGCGGCCCGCCGCGATCGCAGCATCGAGATCGGGCAGGAGCGCATCGGCGCCGTCGACGGCGGTCGCGACGCCGAGGTCGTTGCGCAGGCGATCGGCGAGCGGCGCGGCCGGCAGGCGCGCACCGGCCATCGCGAGGTCGCCCGCGCTCGTGACCCACAGCAGCTGCGCGCCGGCGCGGAGGAGCTGCGCCGCATGGCCGACGACGGCCGTGCGGGCCGTCGGCCGATCGTGGACGGCAGCCGCGACCATGCCGCGAAAGCGCGCGCGCGCGGTCTGCACCATCGCGGGCAGGTGCTCGATCGCGGCCGCGTCGCCGCAGGGATCGAGGACGAGCATGTCGAAGCCGGCGTAGCTCGCGCGCTGCACCGCTTGCTCGATCGCGCCCATGACGGCGCCGTTCGTCGCGACACGCGCGACGATGGCCGCGCCCTTGCCGTGCACGAACTCGACGATCTTCGTCCACGCGACCGCCTGCTCGTCGGTGTTGAGCCGCGTGCCACCGGCCGCGACGCCGATCAGCGGCGTGACCACGAGGCCGGCACCGTCCGCCGCCGCCGCGCCGAGCGCGACGAGCTCGTCGTCGCCGGCGATCACGCGCTCGGGGTCCGCGACGAGCGGCGCGACCGCGATCCGCGAGCGCACTCGCTTGCCTGCCAGCGACCACGGCAGCGCCGTCGGCAGCACTGGATCGCGGAGGCCCACCGACGCGGCGAGCAGCTGCTCGACACCGTGGGCGAGGTGCGGATCGCGCTTGGCGACCGACGCGTGCGAGACGCGCAGCGAGCGCGTCATCAGCGAGTACGTCATCTGCACGGGTGCCATCTGCATGTAGCGCTCGGTGCCTTCGAACCACTCGAGGCTCGCCTGCGCGGCGGCCTGCAGCGACTCGACCTCGGGGCGGCGGCGCGCCTCGTACGCGGCGAGCGCGGTCGGCACGTCGGCGTGGTCGAGCAGCGCGTCGCGCAGCGCGATCGAGTCTTCCATCGCGAGCTTCGTGCCCGAGCCGATCGAGAAGTGCGCGGTGTGCGCCGCGTCCCCGACGAGCACGACGTTGCCCGCGTGCCACTTGCCGCAGCGCACGGTCGGGAAGTTGCGCCAGATCGAGCGGTTCTTGATCAGCCGGTGACCGCCGAGCTCGTCGGCGAAGATCCGCTCGAGCGTCGCGACGGTCTCGTCCTCGGTCGCGTTCGCGAGCCCGGCCGCGCGCCAGGTGTCTTCGCGGCACTCGACGATGAACGTCGACCCGCTGGCCTGATACCGGTACGCGTGCACGCGGAACAGCCCGAACGGCGTGTCCTTGAAGATGAACGTGAACGCGCCGTACGGCACGGTCGTGCCGAGCCACACGAACTTGTTCGGCCGCACGTCGACACGCGGCTGCAGCTGGTCGGCGAGCGACTCGCGCACCCAGCTCGCGACGCCGTCGCACGCGACGATCACGTCCGCCTTCACCTCGGAGAGCGACTTCACCTCGTGCTCGTAGTGCACCTCGACGCCGAGCTCGGCCGCGCGCGCCTGGAGCAGCTGCAGCAGCGTCTTGCGCTCGAGCCCGCAGAAGCCGTGGCCGGTCGAGCGCAGGACCTCGCCGCCGACGTGGATCTCGATGTCGTCCCAGCGCGCGAACCGCGACGTGATCTGTGCGTGCGTCTCCGGATCGGCCGCCGCGAGGTGCCCGAGCGTCGCGTCGCTGAACACGACGCCGAAGCCGAACGTGTCGCTCGGCCGGTTGCGCTCGTAGATCACGACGTCGTGCTCGGGAGCGCGCCGCTTGACGAGGATGCCGAGGTACAGGCCGGCAGGGCCGCCGCCGATGCAGGCGATCTTCACGCGGGCACGCTATCAGGTAGATTCCTGCGCATGAAGGCGCTCGCGCTCCTGTTCGCAGTGGTCGCTTGCGGCCACCACGAGGCCACACCGGCCTCCGATCCCGCGGTCCCCCGGCTGACGGTCACCTCGGCCGCCTTCCAGGACGGCGGCGAGATCCCGACCGAGAACACCTGCGAAGGGCCCGACCAGCAGCCGCCGCTGCAGTGGGCGGGGGCGCCCGCCCAGACAAAAGCCTATGCGGTGATCGTCGACGATCCGGACGCGCCGGCGAAGACCTGGGTGCACCTGGTCGCGCTGACGACCGCCGCATCGCTCGGCGAGGGCGTCACCTACGGCACGAACGACTTCGACAAGGCCGCGTGGGGTGGCCCGTGCCCACCGAGCGGGCGTCACCACTATCACTTCAAGGTCTACGCGCTCGATGCGCCCGTCGGGAGCGCGGGCATCACGAAGGATGCACTGCTCGCCCAGATCCAGGGCCACGTCCTCGCGCAGGGCGAGCTGGTGGGCACGTACCAGAAGAAGAAGTAGCGCGGCCGCGCACAGATGACGCGGCCAGGGGCAGCGCTAGCCTCGATCATGCCCCTGCAAGTCACGTCGCCTGCGTTCGGTCACGGTTCGGCGATTCCCGTCCAGTTCACCGCGGAAGGCAGCGATGTCGCGCCGCCGCTGGCGTGGTCGCCGCCGCCGCCCGGCACGAAGTCCGTCGCCGTGCTCGTCGAGGATCCCGACGCGCCGAACCCGGATGCGCCGGAGCGCACGTACGTCCACTGGGTCGTCACCGGCATTCCCGCCGCCGTGACGTCGCTCGACGGCGATCTGCCCGGCGGCGCCGTCGCGGGCACGAACGATGCGGGCGAGCGCGCATACAGCGGCCCGAACCCGCCGATCGGCCGACACCGCTACTTCTTCCACGTGTTCGCGCTCGACATCGAGCTGCGCTCGCCCGGCATCACCAAGCTCGAGCTGTTCGCGGCGATGAACGGCCACGTGCTCGCGCACGGCGAGCTGATCGGCACGTACGAGCGCGCGCCCGACTTCCGCAGCGAGCTGCACGGCGCGCCGCGCACGCATCGCGGCTACCGCTGACTACGCCCACAGGCCGTCGAACAGCGGGCGCAGCGGGTGCTCGCTGTCCTCCATCGCGAGCGTGCGGAAGATATCGGCGCTGTCGGCGACGCTGCGATCGACCGGCAGATCGACGCCGAGGTCGTCGCTCGCGCCGATGAAGATCACCTCCTCGCCGCGGCGATCGAGCAGCTCCGGCGTCACCTGCGTGAACTTCGTCTTGCCGCTCGTCGCGAACGCGGTCGCGATGAAGATGCCCTCGTCGCGGATGCCGAGGTCGTGCTGGACGGCGCCGGGCTCGTCGGGCAGCTCGAGCCGATACACGAAGCGCGTGCAGTTATCGTCCGGATCGCGGACGAGCGCGTAGACACCTTCGCCGACGGCGCGCGCGGTGGCCTGCTTACGCATGCCCTTCGTCTTCGTCCAGTAGTGCGTCTCGTGCAGATCGTCGACCAGCCGCAGCGGGTCGCGCGCGACCTGATCGACGTACGCCCAGTGGCGCTCGCGGCGCCGCGGCAGCCGCTTCTTGCCGATGACGATCCGGCGGTGCAGCGCGCGCTCGCGCGGCGAGAGGATCATCCAGAACCGCTGCACGTCGGCGAGCTCGCCGGCGTACTGCTCGCCGACGCGTGGGCGATACGCGAAGAACACGTCACCGCGTTCGAGCACGATCGCCATCCCCAAGTGTGGCCGGCGGAGCCGATGTAGGCGAGGCTCGCCGAGCGGGTAGGGAGCGGCGGGCGAACGCGGTGTCGCCGTGGCGCGCAGGTCGCACGCGTCGGGTGAATTCCTACGCGGGTCTGGGGCCGGCACGACCGCTGCAATCCCCGGGAGCCGCCATGCGCGACCTCGAAACCACCGCCCAGATCCGCCGTGAGGACCTCACGGAGCTGCTGGAGCTCGAGAAGGCACCGGCCAAGCAGCGCACGACCGCGAAGATGCCGGCCGTCACGCTGACGAACCTGTTGACGATCGACGACAGCGTCGCGCTGCCGACGCTCGCCGGCACGAAGCGCGCGCGGGTGCGTGGCACGCGTCACGAGTTGCGTGAGATGCGCCCGCTGACGCCGCCGCCGGCCGAGATGCCGCCGGTCGTCGTGAGGTTCCGGCCGAGCGGCTCGCATGCGGCGACGGCGTGGCCGCTCGACCGCTGGCCGTTCGCGCTGTCGCGCGGTGCCGTCATCGCGCTGTCGGCCGTCGCGACCCTGCTGCTCGCGCGGCTCGTCTCGATGCTGTGAGCTCGTCATGCAGCCGGAAATCACCACACGTATTCGCCGCGACACGCTGATGGAGCTCCTCGAGACCGAGGCGCCGCCCGAGGACCAGCGGATCACCGCGCGCATGCCGGTCGTCACGCTCAGCGACCTGCTGAGCAGCAAGCACGAGGCTGCACCCGCGCCGGATCCGGACACGTTCGATCCGCCGACCGGCCTCTACGTCCGCGCGGTCGGTACGAACCCGGCGCTCAAGCGGCTCGAGCCCGCGCTCGCGTGCGCGCTGATCGATCCGTCGCGCCTGCCGACCGAGCCGATGCCGGCCGCCGCACCGCCGTTCGAGCTCGCGCCGCTGAACGAGGACGAGATCGCGAGCGTGCTCGCGCCGCTCGACGAGCACGTGCCGACGCCGTCGGAGTTTCTCGCGGTGCCGTTCCCGCGCATGCTCGTGATCGCGGCGAGCTGCACGCTGACCGTGCTCGTCGTGCTGCTGCTCAGCCTGCTTTGATGATCTCGTCGAGCTTCGCGAGCGCCGCGATCAGATCGGGACGCGTCTCGAGCACCGACGCGCACGGATCGGGCCCGGCCGCGATCCGCGCGAGCGCCGTGCGCAAGTTGAAGCGCTTCGGATCGAGGTCCGGTGTGACCTCGTCCCAGACGATCGGCATCGAGACCGGCGCTCCTTCGACGGGACGCACGCTGTACGGCGCGACGAGCAGCTGGCCGTGCGCGTTCTGGCCCCAGTCGAGGTAGACGCGGCCGCCGCGCGCCGCCGGGTTGCGCGCCGTCGTCGCCATCTCGGGATGCTCGCGCTCGACGAGCAGGCTGACGAGATACGCGAGCGTTCGCGCCTGCTCGAACGTGAACTGCCCGCCGAGCGGAATCAGGATGTGCAACCCGACCTGGCCGCTCGTCTTCACGACGTGCGGCAGCCCGACCTGCTCGCAGAGCCGGTGCGTCGCGAGCGCGAGCGGCACGATGTACTCCTTCGGGCCCTGCTTCGCGTCGAAGTCGATGATCGTCCAGTCGGGCCGCTCGAGATCGTGGATGCGCGACGCCCACGCGTGGATCGGGATCGACGCGAGGTTCGCGACGAACGCGAGCCCGTCGGCATCGTCGAGCAGCACGTAGTGGATCTCGCGCTGGCTGTGCTCGGACCACAGCGTCGTCGTGCGCAGCCACGGCGGCATCCAGTCCGGCGCGCTCTTCTGGTAGAAGCTCTCGCCCGCGATGCCGTCGGGGTAGCGCGACAGCACGACGGGCCGGTCCTTGAGGTACGGCAGCATGTACGGTGCGACCGCGCGGTAGTAGTCGATCAGCTCGCCCTTCGTGATGCCGTCCGCGGGCCACAGCACCTTCTTGAGGTTCGAGAGGCGGAGCTCGCGCGTCGAGACATCCGTCTCGATCGGCGCTGGCGCGGGCTCCCCCGTGTTGCGCATCGGCATCGTGCACTCGAGCACCGGCTTGTCGCGACGCATCCGCACGAACACCGGGTGGCGGAGGTGCGAGTCGACGGGCCACTCGCGATAGCGCACCTGGCACGCGGTCTCCGGCTCGATCCAGCGCGCGTCGCTCGACGCTTCGGGGCGTGCGAACGTCGGCTTCCACGCCGGCTTCTCGGCGAGCTCCTTCGCGAGCGCGGCGAGCTCCTTGTCGTCGAAGCCGGAGCCGACCTTGCCGGCGTAGCGCCACGTATCGCCGTCGCGCACGCACAGGTGGAGCGCGCCGATGCCGACGCGGCCGCCCTTCGGCGGCGTGTAGCCGCAGATCGCGAAGTCGGCCTCCGGATCGCGCTTGAGCTTCAGCCAGTCCTTGCTGCGCGTCGAGCGGTACGGCGAATTCGCCTTCTTCGCGACGACGCCCTCCAGCCCGCGCGCGACGACGGCCGCGAGCAGCGCCTCGCCTTGTGCCGCGATGTGCTCGCTGTACTTCAGCGGTCCGAGCTTCGGCACGATCGCGGCGAGCACCGCCTTGCGCTCGAGCAGCGGCAGCGCGCGCAGGTCGTGACCGCCGACCGAGAGCAGGTCGAACACGACGTACGTGACGGGCGCGGTGAGCGCCGCGCGCTGGATCTCGCTCGCCTTCGTGATCTGCGCGCGGGCGGCGAGCTTGTGGAAGTCGGGTTTGCCCTCGGCGTCGAGCACGACGACCTCGCCGTCGAGCACGACCTCGACCGGCAGCGCTCGGATCGCGCTCGCGATCTCGGGAAACCGGTCCGTCGAGTCGAGGCCGGAGCGATAGCGCAGCTGCGCGCGGCCCGCTCCGCCATAAGAGACGAGCCGGAAGCCGTCGTACTTGAGCTCGTACACCCACTCGTCCGACGAGAACGCCACATCCGCCGTCTGGCAGAGCATCGGCTCGACGCCGACGACCGGCTTCTTCGGCACGTGCGCGAGCGCGTCGAGCACGGCCTTGTGGCGCGGCCACGTCGCGCGCTCGTCGATCGAGAGCCCGGTGAGGACACTGGTGCGATCCAGCGGCTCGCTCGTCGCGTGCTCGTCGCGCTTCTTGATCAGCAGCCAGTCGTTGCTGCCGCGTCCCGAGCCGCGCCCGCGCTTGCCCTTGCCGGTGTGGACGAGCGTGAACGCGCCGCGCAGCTTGTAGCCGTACAGCTCGAACTTGATCTCGCCGTCGACGAGCCCCTGCGCCGGATCGATCAGCGGCCGGAAGCAGCCGCGGTCCCAGCAGATCATCGGGCCGGCGCCGTAGTTGCCGTCTGGAATCACGGCCTCGAAGTGCACGTACTCGAGCGGGTGGTTCTCGACCTTCACGGCGAGGCGCTTGTCGTCCGGGTCGAGCGATGGCGGCTTCGGCACCGCCCACGAGCACAGCACGCCGTCGATCTCGAGCCGCAGGTCCCAGTGCATGCGCGTCGCGTCATGCTGGTGCACGACGAACATCCGTGCTCGCCCCGACGCTGCGGCCGCGCCCGGGCTGCTGGCCATCGGTTCAGGTGTGGCGCCGCCGGTCCGTTTGGCACGGTAGCTGTCGAGGGCGGTTTTAGGATCGTCGGCCACGGCCCGGTACAATTTTATCTATGCCCGCTCGTTCCATTGCCTCGGCCACGATCTCGTTCGGCCTGGTCTCGATTCCGACCAAGCTCTACACGACGAACGAGTCGTCCGGAGACATTCACTTTAACATGCTGCACGACGCGGACGGCGGGCGCCTCCGTCAGCAGTACGTCTGTACCAAGTGCGAGCAGATTGTCGACCGCGACCACACGGTCAAGGGCTACGAGCACGCCAAGGGCCAGTACGTCATCCTGTCGAACGAGGAGCTGAAGGCGCTCGACGCGGTCGCGACGCAGACGATCGCGCTCGAGGAGTTCGTGCCCGCCGAGGCCGTCGACCCGCTGTTCGTCGAGAAGAGCTACTACATCGGCCCCGACAAGGGCGGCGAGCGCGCCTACAAGCTGATCCACGACGCGATGCTCGAGACCGGGCTCGTCGGCGTCGCCTCGTACTCGGCGCGCGGCAAGCAGTACATCGTCTGCCTGCGCCCGTTCCACGAGGGCCTGATCCTGCACCAGCTGCGCTACGCGCAAGAAGTGAAGCCGTGGGCCGAGGTGCCACTGCCCGAGCTGCCGGAGTCCAAGCCCGCCGAGGTCAACCTCGCGAAGCAGATCATCCAGCAGATCGCGCACGAGACGTTCGAGCCGCAGAAGTACGTCGACGAGGTCCAGGCGCGCATGCGCGAGCTGATCGACAAGAAGGTCGAGGGCCAGGAGATCACGGTCACGCCCGAGGCGCCGACCGGCAAGGTCATCGACCTGATGGAAGCGCTCAAGGCCTCGCTCGGCATGACCAAGGGCGAGGACGCGCGCAAGGGCGCGGTCGCCGCCGAGCCGAAGGCCGTCGAGGCGCCCGCGAAGAAGAAGGCGAGCGGCGGCAAGAAGAAGTGATGCGAGCGGTCACCGCCGCGCGCTACGTGCTGCCGCTGCGCGAGGGCGGCTCGCTCCCCGGCCTCATCGAGGACGACGCCGGTGCGCTCTGGGTCACCAAGTTCCGCGCGGCCGGGCAGGGACTCGGTGCGCTCGTCGCGGAGGTCATCGCGGGCACGCTCGCGCGCACGGCCGGCCTGCCGGTGCCCGAGCTCGTACGCCTCGTGATCCCCAAGGGCTTCGGGCTCACCGACGGCGATCCCGAGATCCACGACCTGCTCGTCGCGAGCGAAGGCGACAACCTCGGCCTCCACTTCCTTTCCGCCGCGATCGGCTTCGATCCGGCCGCTCGCGAGACGGTCGATCCAGCGCTCGCGGCGAAGATCGTCGCGTTCGACGTGCTTGTCTCGAACGTCGACCGCACGGTGCGCAACCCGAACCTCGTGTGGTGCGGCGGCAAGCTCTGGCTGATCGATCACGGCGCTGCCCTCTACTGGCATCACGCGTGGGACGGCGGCATCGGCAACCCGCGCGCCCCGCTGCCGCGCCTCCACGACCACGCACTCTGGCCGTTCGTCGGCGACCTCGACGCCGCCGCGCGCGAGCTGGCCACCGCGCTCCCCGACGCCGCGCTCGAGGCCGCGCTCGCCGAGGTCCCCAGCGGCTGGGTCGACGACGCGCGCCGCCCGCAGTACCTCGCCCGCCTCGCCGCGCGCCGCGACGCGCTCGTGGAGGCACTCCATGGCTAGCCCGTTCGACTACGCCGTGATCCGCGTCGTGCCGCGCATCGAGCGCGAGGAGTTCGTCAACGCGGGCGTGATCGTCTTCGCCCGCACGCTCGATTACCTCGGCTGCGCGTGCGCGCTCGACGAGGCCCGCGTGCTCGCGCTCGATCCGACGGCCGACCTCGCCGCGATTCGCCGCCACCTCGCCGGCATCGCGGCGATCTGCGACGGCGCGGCCGCCGCCGGCCCGATCGGCCGCCTGCCGCGCCCCGACCGCTTCCACTGGCTGACGACGCCGCGCTCGACGCTGCTCCAGCCGTCGCCCGTGCACGCCGGCATGACCGAGGACCCGCCCGCGACGCTCGCGCACCTCGTCGACAAGCTCGTCCGCTAGTTGTGGATGCTGCTGCAACGCGGCGCCGAGAACGTGCCGTGCGCATCGACCAGCGGCCCGCCGAGAAGCTCCTGCGTCTGCGCGCTGAACGTGCCATCGACCTGGTCGGCGCTGAACGTCGTCAGCGTCAACGTGCCGCTGAGCGACACGCGGTCCGTGCTCGCCGGAGCCATGTACACGTTCAGATCCGCGACCGCCGCCGTCGGGTGGAGGTTCAGCATCTCGAGCGGGACGGTGCTCGCAGGCAGCGTCGGGAGTGCTGTCGACGGAAACGGCACCATGTCGGGCGTCAGGATCTCGAGCCGCGCTTTGACCTGCACGCCGGTGGTCGGGCACGACGCCGTGTTCGTGAACCAGATCTGCCAGCCTGCATACTCGAGGTTCACGTTGTCCGCCGCGAGCCCGCCGGGGCCGCTCCACGCGTATCCGGCGACCGGCTTACCGTCGACGACCAGCGTAGTCGGATCGCCGGGAACATCGGCGCATGCGCCGAGCACGAGGACAGCCCAGAACGCGACACGCATGGCGATGGCGACAGCAAGTCTCGCACCAACGCTAGCTGCGCGAAAGTGCGCCCGCGCGTCGCGGTCGTGTCGTCACGCGTGACACCGAGCTAAGCTCAGCGCCGTGCCCGAGCTGCCTGACGTCACCGTCTATGTCGAGCGGCTGCGCGCGCTCGTCGTGGAGCAGGTGCTCGAGGGCATCCGGCTCGCGAGCCCGTTCGTGCTGCGCACGGTGACGCCGTCGCCGAAGGACCTGGTCGGCGCGCGCGTCGAGGGCGTCGAGCGGCTCGGCAAGCGGATCATCCTCGCGATGGAAGGCGAGCGCTTCATCGTCATTCACCTGATGATCGCGGGGCGGCTGCGGTGGGCGCCGCCGAAGGCGAAGCTGCCGGGCAAGCTCGCGCTCGCCGGGTTCGACGTTGCCAACGGCACGCTGATCTTCACGGAGGCGAGCGGCAAGAAGCGCGCGTCGCTGCATCTCGTGCAGGGGCGGGCGGGGCTCGCGGAGTTCGACCGCGGCGGGCTCGACGTGATCGGCGCGACCGGGCGGCAGTTCGCGGAGCGGCTGCGCAGCGAGCGGCACACGGTGAAGCGCGCGCTGACGGATCCCACCTTGTTCGACGGGATCGGGAACGCGTACTCCGACGAGATCCTGTGGGCCGCGAAGCTGTCGCCGTTCCGCATGACGAGCGCGCTCGAGGACGAGGAGGTCGCGCGGCTGCACAAGGCGGCGAAGCAGCAGCTGACGCACTGGACGAAGCTGTTGCGCGACGAGGTCGGGGATGGGTGGCCGGAGAAGGTCACGGCGTTCCGGCCGGAGATGGCCGTGCATGGCAAATACGGGCAGCCGTGCCCGGCGTGCGGCACGAAGGTCCAGCGCATCGTGTACGCCGATAACGAGGCGAACTACTGCCCCACATGTCAGACGGAGGGGCGGCTCCTCGCGGACCGGTCGCTCTCGCGGCTGCTCAAGGAGGACTGGCCCAAGACGCTCGAGGAGCTCGAGGACCGGAAGGCCGGGCAGCCAAGAAATCTGACGGACCTGGAGCGAAGCGACAGGGAGAGCGAAAAATAGATCCGCGCGGGGTCGGGCGCGTTTATTCCCGGCATGCGGAAGAGACTCGCCGGATTTTTGCTCGCGGCCGCCCTCGTGGGATGCGGGCCGAAGCATGCATCGTTCGTCAAGGTCGACAACGTCGCTCTCGGGCGCGTCGTCGTGTATCGCAATGGTGTCGCGTTCTACGAGCGCCGCGCGACGGTGTCGGGCGGGACGTTGACGGTCAGCGTGCCGCGCGACCGCGTCGATGACTTCCTGAAGTCGCTGACGGTGGTCGATGCGATCACGGGCAAGCCGCTGCCAGTGTCGATTCCGCGCGAGCAGAGCAACGATGGCCCGTACCTCGTGATGAAGCTGCAGCTGCCGAGCAAGGAC
This sequence comes from uncultured Kofleriaceae bacterium, assembly GCA_964446175.1. Taxonomy (GTDB): domain Bacteria; phylum Myxococcota_A; class Polyangia; order Haliangiales; family Haliangiaceae; genus JABFXX01. The sequence continues at coordinate 37,840 of CAYUNM010000045.1, read as the reverse complement.
AAGGCGGAGGTCGTGCTGACGTACGTGACGGAGTCGCCGGCGTGGAAGCCAAGCTACCGCGTCGTCGTCGGCGACAAGGGCAAGGTGATGATCGAGGGCTGGGCGATCGTCGACAACACGAGCGGCGAGGACTGGAAGGGCGTGCTGGTCGGCGTCGGTAGCTCGTCGGCGCTGTCGTTCAAGTACGACCTGTGGAGCGTGCGCACCGTGCAGCGCGAGACGCTCGCGGCGGAGGAGCGGTTCGCGGTCGCGCCGCCGACCGGCGTGTCACCGTACGGCGGGAACCCGGCGACGAGCGCGGGCCCGGCCGTGCTGACCGAGCTCGACGACGGCGAGATCCGGCGACCCGAGGGCCACCCCGACGACGCGAAGACGAAGCGCGTCGCCGAGGCCGACAAGGAGGAGGAGGCGCCAATGCCCGAGGCGCAGGCCGCGCCGATGCCCGCTCCGCAAGCGGACTACGGCGGCGAGTCGCTCTCCGTCGAGACGACCGGCTCGAGCGGCGGCGGGCGCCGGCATCGCAGCACGGCGAGCCATCCCGCGAAGGCGGCTCCGCGCATCGCGACGCGGCCGACGCCGCCGCCGATGAACGACCAGCGCGTCGCGAACGGCGACAACAAGATGCGCGCGCTCTCGGCGCAGATCGTCAACTCCGACAAGACGATCGTGATCGAGGGCTACGCGGACTCGTCGCGCGACGGCGCGTACCAGCGCGCGTCGGACCGCGCGAACATCGTGCGCAATCAGCTGATCGATCAGGGCGTCGCGCCGGCGCGCATCAAGGTCGAGACGAAGGTCGCGCCGGGCAACGCGGAGCGCGTGCGGCTCGTCGCGCAGGCGGCGCCGGCGGCGGATCCCGCGCAGGCGAAGGCGCAGAAGGCGATGGACATCGACGCGGAGCCCGTCGGCGAGAGCCACTTCGCGAACCCGATGCCGATGACGGTGGAGAAGGGCGCGAGCGCGATGGTGTCGATGGTGCGCGCGGAGACCGACGGCGAGGTCGTGTACCTCTACGACTCGGAGAGCGAGCGCGGCAACGAGCACTTCGCGTTCCGCGCGGTGCGGTTCCGCAACCCGACGGACTCGACGCTCGAGACCGGCCCGGTGACCGTGTACGGCAACGAGCGGTTCATCGGCGAAGGCCTGACGGAGCCGGTGGCGCCGAAGTCGTCGGCGGTGGTGCCGTACGCGCTCGATCGCCAGATCGTCGTCGAGAGGAACGAGTCCGAGGACGACCGGCTGAGCAAGCTCGTGACGCTGCAGCGCGGTGTGATGACGGCGGAGGTCCAGCACGTGCGCCACGAGAAGATGACGATCACGAACCGCCTGCCGACGATCGCGAAGGTCTACCTGCGCCACACGGTGAAGAAGGGCTGGAAGCTGATCGATGCGCCGCCCGCGTACGAGCGCGTCGGGGACGCGCACCTGTTCGAGGTCGATCTCAAGCCGGGCGAGAGCAAGGTCGTCGATATCGCGGAGGCGACGCCGATCGAGCGCACGCTCGATCTCAACGCCGAGGTCACGCTCGACATGATGAAGATCTACGTCGACAGCGCGGTCGGCACGCCCGAGCTCAAGGACTCGCTCAAGAAGCTGCTCGGCATCCACAAGAAGCTCGCCGACCTGACGCAGGAGAAGGACAGCATCCATCGCCGCCTCGACGACTACCGCGAGCGCATGGACGAGCTGCACGGCCAGATCATGTCGCTCACGGCCGTGAAGACCGGCGGCGACCTCATGACGCACCTCAAGGACAAGATGAAGGAGATCAGCGAGCGCGTGCAGAAGGCGACGATCGAGTCCGTCGACACCGAGGAGAAGATCATGCTGACGCGCGTGCAGTTCCAGGACGCGATCGCCGACCTGACGCTCCCCGATGTGACGCAGCAGGCTGCGATGCTCGGCAAGTAGTGCTAGCGTTCGCGGCATGCGTAGATGCCTCGTGCTCGTCGCGCTTGCCGCTTGCAGTGATGGCAGTCACCCGCTCACGGATGGCGGGCCGCTGCAGTTCACTGGCGAGTTTGTCGACATGGAGTCGGGCAACGCGCTGTTCTGCGGCATCCTCGGCGCGCAGTTCACGGTGCACGGGGACGCGACGCGCACCGACACGTCGAACCCGAACGGCCGCTTCATGCTGACGCTCGTGCCCGCGCTGCGCACCCAGGTCGACATCACGCCGCCGACCGCGCAGTCCGAGTGCAGCCAGCCGAAGAGCAGCTACTCGCACCCGGGCATCATCATCGCCGACGCGAACGTGATCAACGCCGGCGCGATGTACAGCGCGCGCATGTACACCGATGCGGACTCCGCGCAGTTCAGCCCGGATCCGGCGAAGGCGCAGGTGCTCGTGCACGTCGAGGGCACGCAGCGCGCGGTCTCGATCACCGGCACGCACGCGGCCGCGATGAAGTTCGACGGCACGAGCTGGGGCGCGGGTGATACGGGCGTCAACGTGCTGTTCCCGAACGTCGACGTCGGCGGCGGCACGACGAATATCACGATGGCCGGCTCGACGATCGGCGCCGGCTCGGCGCCCCTCGCCGCGAACACGTTCACGTTCGTCACGCTCGTGGGCAAGTAGTGGCGCGCCTGATCTACATCGCGAACACGTCGCTCGACGGCTACACGGAGGACCGCGACGGCCGGTTCGACTTCACCGTTCCGTCACTCGAGGTGTTCGCGGCCATCACGGAGCTGATCCGCCCCGTCGGCACGTACCTCTACGGCCGCCGCATGTACGAGACGATGGCCGTGTGGGACAGCGCGCACGTCGATCCCGGCTCGACCGCGTTCATCCCCGGCAACCTCGAGCGCGAGCGTGACTTCGCGAACCTGTGGCGCGCGGCGGACAAGGTCGTGTTCTCGACGAAGCTCGCGAGCGCCGCGACGCCACGCACGCGCATCGAGCGCGCGTTCGATCCCGAGCAGGTTCGCCGGCTCAAGCGAGAGAGCGCGCGTGACCTGACGGTCGGCGGGCCCGAGATCGCGGCCGCGATGATCGGCGCGGGGCTCGTCGACGAGCTGCACGCGTTCGTCTACCCGGTCATCCTCGGCGGCGGCAAGCCGTGGCTGCCGTCGGGCGTGCGGGTGCCGCTCGAGCTGGCCATCGCGGAGCGCCTCGGCAGCGCCGCGCACGTCCACTATCGCGTCGCGCGCTGAGCGACGGGCTCGCCAGCGGCGTTGCCGGCGAGCGCCTCGTACTCGCGCGCGTCGTGCGCGCAGAACAGATCGAGGTCGGTGTAGCTCTCGCGCAGCTGGCGCAGCGCCGCGACACTCGCCCGGCGCGCGGCCGAGTCGATCTGCGTCGCGCGCTCGAACGCGGCGAACCCGAACGGCAGCGAGGCCGTGCCCTCGACGGAGTTGCGATGGAAGTACGCATCGCCGGCGTGGACGAGCCAGCGCGGGCCCGCGTTGACGATGATCGCCGAGTGGCCGCGCGTGTGCCCGTGCATGGGCAACAGGCCGATGTCGGCGTCGATGCCGCGCAGGCGCGCGATCGCGGGCAGACCGCGCCAGGTGTCGCCGTCCTCGGTGTAGACCTCCCAGCGCGGGCCGTGCGACCAGTGCGCCGGGACGTAGCGGCCGCGCTCGTTGAATGTGCGCCGCGCGACCGCCGCCGCGTGCTCGCGCGCGTGCAGGTGCACCTTCGCGTCGGGGAAGTCGCAGAGGCCGCCCGCGTGGTCGAGATCGAGGTGCGTGACGACGATGTGGCGGACGTCTTTCGGATCGAAGCCGAGCGCGCGCACCTGCTCGACCGCGGTCTCCTGGTGATCGAGCGCTGGCCCGACGACGTGCTTGAACCAGCCGGGCAGGCCGGTCTTGCCTTCGATGTCGCGTGTGCCGAAGCCGGTATCGACGAGCACGAGCCCGTCCTTCGGCGTCTCGACGAGCAGGCAGTGCGCGACCATGCGGCCGCGCCACGCGGAGCCGCCGAGCAGGAAGCCCGCGACCGGGCACATCGTCGCGCAGTTGAGGTGGTGGACGTGCACGTTACGGGTGCCAGCTCGGCAGCGGTTCGTAGTGCGAGTGCGCGAGGTAGTCGGCCGACAACAGGACGAGGATCATGCCGATCGCGGCGACGATGACGGGCACGGCCCGCGGCGTGAACCACTGCCAGCGCGCGACGAGCCACGCGGAGAAGGCGCCGAACAGCGTGCTCGGTGACTCGCGCTTGTGGACGAGCGTGGCGGTAGGGAGCTCCGACTTTCCGAGATCGAAGAGCACGTCCTGATCTTCGCGCATCGTGCGCGGCGCTGCATGCGACGGGCGCCGCTTCACGCGACGCCGTCTGTAGGCAAACAGGCGCTT
>CAYUNM010000045.1:24127-33432 GCA_964446175.1 uncultured Kofleriaceae bacterium | reverse complement strand
CTGCATGCGACGGGCGCCGCTTCACGCGACGCCGTCTGTAGGCAAACAGGCGCTTTCGACCGAGCGGCCGCAGGAAGCGCGGCATCGACCCCGGACCGATCACGAGACGCCCTCGGGCGCCGCCTGACCGCGCTCGGCGAACGTGCCGTTCTGCTGGTAGCGCTTGCGCTGGAGCATGTTGAGCAGCGTGCGCGACTTCCAGCCGAGGTAGCCGCGCGTGAACGTGCCGGCCATCTTCGGATCGAAGAACGGGTTCTTGAGGTGGCCGATCGTCACGAGCGCGAGCACCTGCTCGCTGACGCTGACCGGGCAGCCCTCGAGCCGGATCACGTCGCCGCGCACCTTGGCGCCGGCCTTCGCGAGCTTGACGAAGATGTCTTCCATCGACGCGGCGTGCGGATCCATCGTGTCGCGCGGCTTGTAGATGTTCTCGACGGTGACGTCCTTGCCGTGCAGCACGCCCTTCCACTCGGCGCAGTCGCCGATGAACACGACCTTCTCGCCGGGCTTGGCCGGGATGTCGCCGTCGTACGCGCCGAACACGACGTGCAGGTGCGGCATCTTCTCGTCGGTCTGCTTGTCGAACACGCGCAGGATCTCGATCGCTTCCTCGATCGCGCCCGGGCAGCCGCCCCAGCAGTAGTCGCCGTGCTCGGGCTCCGGCGGCGGGCCGGCGTACGCCGAGATGTGCGTGCCCTCGAAGTACTTCTCGACGCGGATCAGGCCGACCTTGAAGCCCTTCGCGCGCTGCTTGGCCTGCTCGAGCGTCACGTCGCCGGTGATGTCGATGTCCTTCAGCGACGTCGTGCCGAAGCCGTACGCCTTGGCGAGGCGGATGTGATCGACGGTGTCCGGATCGAGGCCGATGATGTTGCAGCACACGGCGTCGAACGCGACCTGGCTGTTGCCCATGATGATGAGCCCCATGTCGAACGGGGTGGGCGTCAGCATGCGGCCCTCGCCGGCGGTGATCGCGTCGATCGCGATGAACTGCGGCTGGATGATGTGCTGGAGGTCCGCGATCTTCTCGTTGAGCTTGTGATCGTGATCGATCAGGCGGTGCCGGTCGTCCTGGATGCCGATGTAGTTCTTCATCGAGAACGTCACCGTGGTCCACGGGTGCGCCTTGAACTTGGGGCAGTTCACGAAGAAGTCGGCGCGCGCGATCGGCTCGGGTGTGAACAGGTAGTCGCGCAGGCGGCCTTCGTGGGTCAGCGGGATCTCGACCTGCTGCTGCTCCTCGAAGTGGTACTTCTTCACGCCGACCTTGCCGAGCATGTCGTCCCAGCCGGAGTCGCGGAACGCGACGCGCGAGGGGACCGTGATGCCGCAGCGCTCGCCGGCCGCGAGCTCGGACATGCCGTCGCCGCCGACATCTTGCAGCGCGCGCAGCACGCCCTCGCCGAACTCCGGCCGCGTGAACGCGTACGGGAACAGCGGGCCCGCCGCGACGAGGTTCGGCTTGACGAGCGTGCGCCCGAACGGCTTGAGGCCGAGCTCGTTCAGGCCGTCGCGAATGATCCCGCGGATCTTCTCCGGGTCGTACTCGCGGCAAGAACGGATGATGACCTTGGGCCGCGTCGGGATCCGCATGCGCCAAGCATAGCGCGCTCGTGACGCGGCAAGCCGAAGAACTCGCGGGCGATCGGTGAATGCGAGTTGGTGCGCACCCTCGCCGCGAGGTGAGACAGGCGCACCTCGAGGTGCGCTGCCCGCTACTTCGCGGCGGAGCCGGCGCCCGAGCCGGCCTTCGGCGCGGCGGGCGTCTTCTTCTCGGCCTTGTCGGCGGGCGCGGCCTTCTTGTCGGCCTTGTCGGCGGGCGCGGCCTTCTTGTCGGCCTTCTCGGCGGCGGCCTTCTGCGCAGCCTTTTCGGTCTTGTCGTCCGTCTTCGCGGCGCCCTTGGCGGCCTTCTCCTCCGCCTTCGGTGCGGCGGCCGACCCAGCTCCCGAGCCCGCGGCGGCCGGCGGCGGCTCGCCCGTCTCGTTCGGCGTCGGGACCGGCTCCTTCGGCGCGGCGGCGGGCGTCGCATGGCCCTGCTCGTACTGCCACAGCCAGCCCTCGACGCGCGTCAGATCCTCGTTCGCGATCGTCTCGTCGGCCTCGAGCTTCTCCTGGCTCTCGTCGATCAGCTTCTGCAGCTCGTCGACCTTCTTGTTCTTGGCGGCGTCCTCGGCCTGCTTGTCGATCGCCGACGTGATGCCCTTCATCTCGGTGATCTTGTCGCCGGCCTCGCCGATCAGGCGAACGACCTCGGGCACGTCGGGCAGGTTGCCGGGGACGTTCTTGCCGCGCTGGAAGATCTCCTGGCGGCGCTTGTCGAGCTCCTCGGCGCGCGGCGTGTAGGTCTTGCCGATCGCGACCGCTTGCTCGCGAAGCTGCGTGACGTTGTCGGATTTCTCGCACGCGCCGAGCACGAGCGAGGTCATAAGCAAGGCGTTGAGGCACTTCATGACGGCAGAGGGGGTGATCGCAGATCCTGCCGGTCACCGCAAGGGCTCGGCGTCGTCGCTCCAGGCGCTGCCGTGGGCGTCGATCGAATCGACGAACTGGACGAACTGCGCGTAATACGGGTGATTGCCGAGCGTGGCGGAATCCGCGACGACGAGCAGGAACCGCTTCGCGCGCGTCAGCGCGACGTTCATGCGCCGCGTGTTGACGAGGAAGCCGAGCTCGCCCGAATCGTTGCTGCGCACGAGATCGACGATCACCGCCTCCTTCTCGCGGCCCTGAAAGCCATCGACGGTGCCGACCTCGACGCCCGCCGCGCGCTCCTCGCGCAGCAGATCGCGGAGCCGCCGCGCCTGCGCCGAGTAGGCCGCGATGATCGCGAGATCCGCCGGCGCGAGGCCGCGCGAGAGCAGGCGGCGCGCCTCGGCCGCGACGCGCTCGGCATTGCCGGAGTTGAACGTCGACGGATCGAAGCTGTAGGCGGGGAGGTTGTTGAGCGAGCCGCCGGGATCGAAGTCGGTGCGCTCCTCGAGCCAGTCCTTGCCCGCCGTATCGACGAGCCACACCGGCCTGCCGCGCGCCGGATCGGCCTTCACGCCGAGATCGGCGAGCACGTGATGCGCGACCTCGGGAGCCGCGACGAGCTTGCCGTCGTACATCGACCGCGACGGGAACTGCATGATCTTCTCGTGCATCCGGTGCTGCTGCTCGAGCATCACGCTCGGCGCACCGGCCTCGATCAGCCGCTCGAACACGGTGACGCCGAGCGCCGCCTCGAGCTGCGGGCCGCCGGTCACGACGGGGCCGAGCTGATGTGGATCGCCGGCGAGCACGCTGACCTTCGCGCGCGAGAGCGGGATCAGGAGCAGCGGATCGGAGGCCTGCGTCGCCTCATCGACGACGGCGCAGTCGAACACGGTCTCGCCGAGGATCGGGTGGTCGCAGCCGACGCACGTCGCGAGGATGACGTCGGCGCGATCGATGATGAGCCGCTCGGCGTTCGCGATCTCGCGGGCCGCATCGCGATCGAGCGCGCGCGCCTCCTGCCATAGCGCCCGGGCCTCGGGGCCGCGCTTGCCCATCGCGGTCTTGCGCAGCACGCGTGCGCGGTCGCGCCACTCGCGCGCGAGGTCCATCGCGCCGTCCTTCGCGATCTGGCCGTCGACGGTGATCGAACCGAGCGCGGGCGACACGCGCGCCGGATGCCCGAGCCGGATCGCCTTGACGCCCGCATCGGCGAGGCGGATGCCGAGGTTGTCGACGGCGGTGTTCGACGGCGCCGCGCACAGCACGCGCTCGCCGCGCGCGACGCGCTGGCGGATCACCTCGACGAGCGTGCGCGTCTTGCCGGTGCCGGGCGGCCCCCAGATCAGCGCGATGTCGCCCGAGCGCAGTGCACCGTCGACCGCCTCGCGCTGCTTGCCGTCGAGTGCCGTGTCGAGCGGCTCCCACGTCACGGGCGCGAACGGGTGCGGCTCCTTCACGAGCGCGGCGACGTCGCGAATGCGGGCAAAGTCGCTCGTCGCGAGCGCGGCCTTTGCGCGGGCGAGCGCCTGATCGCCGCGGTCGAAGGTGACCTCCGGCGCCTCCGGATCGAGGGCGTAGTCCCGGTCGAGCTCGTCGACCGGGCGGTCGAGCATCAGCCAGACGCTCTGCTCGTCGCGCCGTTCGAACACGCCTCGCACGGCGCCCGGCTCGTCGGGCTGCTCGGCCCACAGGCGGATCGGGTCGCCCGGAGCGAGCCTCAGGTTGTCGAGGTCGACCTGCTCGGGGACGGAGACGCGGACTCGCACGCGGTCGCCGGGCGCACTCTGTTCGTCGACGATGCGCAGGTTCCCGAGCGCGATTCCGAGCGCGACTCGTTCGACGAGCGTGCGGCCGCTGCGCTCCATCGCGATGCGCGCGCGTTGCGCGTTGCGCTCCGCCCGCCAAGCGGCTGCGAGCTGATCGAGCCATTCGGTCGCCGTCGACACGGGCGTTAGGGTAGCATCCCCGCGACATGCCCGAGTCGACCGCGCCGGAGCGCCTCACGCGCAAGACGACCTCCATCGCCCAGCTGCTCGCGACCCGCGTGCGCGACACGCCGGATCGAGAGGCCTATCGCTACCCGCAGGGCGAGCAGTGGCGATCGATGACGTGGCGCCAGACCGGCGAGCGCGTCAAGGCGATCGCGGCGGGCCTGTTGTCGCTCGGCCTGCATCGCGAGGAGCGCGTCGGCATCCTGTCGAACACGCGCGTCGAGTGGCTGTTGTGCGACCTCGGCATCCTCAGCGCGGGCGGCGCGACGACGACGGTGTATCCATCGAGCACGGCCGAGGAGTGCGCGTTCATCCTCGCCGACAGCGAGACGCGCTACGTGTTCGCGGAGGACGCCGGCCAGCTCAAGAAGCTGCGCGCGCACAAGGCGGAGATGCCGAAGCTGCAGAAGGTGATCCTGATCGACGGCGCGGAGAGCGACGATTGGGTGATGACGCTCGCGCAGCTCGAGGCAAAGGGTGCCGAGCTGCTCGCGAAGGATCCGCGCGCGGTCGAGGACATCGTCGCCGGCATCGAGGGCAAGCACCTCGCCACGCTCATCTACACGTCGGGCACGACCGGCAAGCCGAAGGGCGTGCGCCTGCTGCACGAGTGCTGGGCGTACTGCGCGGACGCGATCGAGGCCGTGCGCCTGTGGGGCCCCGACGACGTGCAGTACCTGTGGCTGCCGATGAGCCACAGCTTCGGCAAGGTGCTCATGGCCGGCCACATCGCGTCGGGCTCGGTGACCGCCGTCGACGGCCGCATCCCCAAGCTCGTCGACAACCTCGCGGTCGTGCGCCCGACGATCATGGCCGCCGTGCCGCGCATCTTCGAGAAGGTCTACAACCGCATCATCGAGCAGGCGAACCAGGGCAGCCCGATCAAGCAGAAGATCTTCCACTGGGCCGTGCAGACCGGCAAGGAGGCGAGCAAGGTCCGCCAGCAGGGCCGCGAGCCGCACGGCCTGCTCGCGCTCAAGGTGAAGGTCGCCGACCGGCTCGTGTTCGAGAAGATCAAGGCGCGGTTCGGCGGGCGCGTGCGCTACTTCATTTCCGGATCGGCACCGCTGTCGCGCGAGATCGCCGAGTTCTTCCACGCGTGCGGCATCCTGATCCTCGAGGGCTACGGCCTGACCGAGTCGAGCGCCGCGTCGTTCGTCAACCGGCCGAGCAAGTACGCGTTCGGCACCGTCGGCATGCCGATGCCCGGCACCGAGGTCAAGCTCGCGCCCGAGGACGGCGAGATCCTCATCCGTTCGCCGGGCGTCATGCAGGGCTATCACAACCTGCCGGATGCGACGGCCGAGGCGCTCACGACGGACGGCTGGCTGCGCACCGGCGACATCGGCGAGGTCGATCCGCGCGGCTTCCTGCGCATCACGGATCGCAAGAAGGATCTGATCAAGACGAGCGGCGGCAAGTACATCGCGCCCCAGGCGATCGAGGGCAAGCTCAAGGCGACCTGTCCCTACATCAGCCAGGTGATCGTCCACGGCGACAAGCGCAACTTCGTGACCGCGCTCGTCACGGTCGACGAGGAGTCGATCATGAAGTGGGCGCGCGACAAGGGCATCAGCAAGGCGTACCACGACGTCGTCGCGCTCCCCGAGGTCAAGCAGCTGCTCGCGCCGTACTTCGACGAGGTCAACAAGTCGCTGGCCAAGTACGAGACGGTCAAGCAGTTCTCGGTGCTGCCGAAGGACCTGTCGGTGGATGAAGGCGAGCTGACGCCGTCGCTCAAGGTCAAGCGCAAGGTCGTCGAGAAGAAGTACGCGGCGATGCTCGACAAGATGTACGAGGGCGCGATCGTGCATGAATGAGACGGCCGTCTCGCGCGTTCAACGAAGAGCATGAGAAGCCTCCTAGTGGTCGCCGCCCTGGCCGGCACTGCCCACGCCGAGCCGGCGGAGTTCATCGACGACGCGAAGCTGATCTACACGGTCGCGGCGTGCGGTGGCGGCCCGGTGCAGCCCGAGCTGACGAAGATCGTCGACCACCACTGCAAGGCGATCAACGAGCGCCTGACGAAGTTCCGCGCTCTGTACTTCACCAAGGGCCGCACGTTCTTCGACAAGCTCGTGCCCGGCGACGCGCCGACGACGGTCGTCTATCCGTTCGGCGGCGGCGACCTGCTCTCGGCGCTCGTCGCGTTCCCGAACGCGACCGAGATCACGACCATCTCGCTCGAGCAGGCCGGCGATCCGCGCCGCCTCAAGTCGCTGAAGCCCGCGCAGGTCGAGATGTCGCTCGGCGCGCTGCGCGCGGAGATCGGCGGCCTGATCTCCGTCGGCTCGAACACGAGCGAGAACCTCAGCGACCAGCAGCGCAACGACGTGCCGGGGCAGGTCGCGTCGTTCATGCTCGCGCTCGTCGCGGGCGGCTACGAGCCGGTGTCGATGCGCTACTTCACGATCGACGACGCCGGCGCCCTCCACTACCTCGAGCAGGCCGAGATCGACGACCTCGACAAGCAGGCGGGCAAGAGCCTCAAGGGCGACTGGAAGCCGCCGACGTTCTCGCCGGCGTTCGCGAACGTCGAGATCCAGTACCGCCGCATCGGCGACACGCAGATCCGCGTGCACCGCCACATCGGCTGGAACCTCGGCAACGACTACCTGAAGAAGCACCCGCAGCTGCTGCTGCACCTCGAGAAGAAGGGCGCCGTCACCGTGCTCGTGAAGGGCGCGAGCTACTTGCTCTGGCGCGGCGACTTCTCGCGGATGCGCGAGTACATCCTCGATCACCTCAAGTGGATGCTGTCGGACTCGACCGGCATCCCGCCGAAGTACGCCAAGCCGGCCGGCATGATCCAGGAGACGTACGGCGACTACAACGGCGCGTTCCTCGAGGGCGCGCAGGCGAACCCGCACGATGCGGACATGATCGAGCTGTGGAAGGGCCAGCGCCGGCGCTCGCTGCCGTTCCGCTTCGGCTACGTCGACAAGGACAAGCAGGCGCACCTGCTCGTCACGCGGCCGCGCAAGCCGAGCTAGCCGAACCAGTAGCTGAGCTTCACGGCGAACGTGTGGACGCCGTTCTGGCCGAGGTGCTCGTCGGCGCGCGCCTGCTGCCACACGACGTAGAGCACGCTGCCCGGGCGGAACTCCCAGCGCACGACGGCCGTCGAGCGCAGCGACACGACGCGGTAGTCGGGCTTGGGAACCGGCGGCGAATCGAACCACGTGAGGTCGTACGAGCCCGGCGAGGGCAGGTAGCCGAGCGCCTCGTAGTTGCCGGTCGACAGGAACGGCTGCGCGTAGAGCGTGAACACGAGGTCAGGCGACAGCGACCACGTCGCGCGCACCTCGACGGCAGCGTCGGTGCGATGCAGGTGGCCGAAGATGTACTGATCGCCGAGCGTCGTGACGTACTGGCGGTGCGTCTCGACGCGCGAGAACGACGGGGATAGATCGAGGCGAAGCGCGGGCGTCGCGCGCATCGTCAGGCTCGCCGACGCGATGACGCCTTGCTGGCCGGTCTCGCTCGCGTCGAATTCGAGATCCGCCGAGACCTGGCGCGCGCGGCCCGACGGCGAGCCGCCGTACAGCTCGAGCGCCTCCGCCCAGCCAAGGCCCATGCGCGGCCCACCGCGCGTCAGATCGTTCGACAGGCCGGGCGGCGCGACGCGCGAGAACACGCCGACATGCGAGAAGTTTTGAAACGTGACGTCGGCACCGGCGTGCAGGTCGGCCGGCTTGCGGAGCCCGCCGAAGTCCCAGCCCTGGCCGCCGCCCGCGAAGACGTCCCAGTTGAGCACGTGCTCGCTCGGCGTCGTCTGCGAGCGGCGCAGCTCGCCGGCCGCCGCGATCGAGTCCGCGTTCTGCAGCGCGCCGATGTCGTTGAGCTCGAACCCCGGCGAGATCGCCTCGACCTGCGCGACGCCGCGCCACAGGCCGGCGCGCTTCTGCGCGTTGATGCCGCCGGCCCAGCCGGAGAGGTCGTGCGCGGTCGTGTCGAGGTGCACGTGGTTCGTATCCGGCCGCTGGAAGTAGTGCGCGCTGGTCTCCTCGATCGCGGTGATCGCGGCCGCGCTGCCGTGCACGTGGCTCGCGCCCGCATAGGCGTCGAGCTCGTACGTGCCGTCGTCGGTGCGCAGCCGAGCGTCGCCGCCGCCGGCCTCCGCGTTGCTCGCGAGCAGCGGCTTGGTCTCGGGCGTCAGGTCGCGGCCGACGACGGTCGCCGTCGCGCCGAGCACGCTCGCCCCGATCTGCTGCTCGACGCGCCCGGCGCCCCACGCGCTCAGCGGTGACACGACGAGCGGCACCTTGCGGCCCGCGACGAGCCCCGTCGCCATCGTCTCGTCGGTGACGGCGCCGAGCAGCGCGACCTGCGTCTGCGGTGCCACGTAGCCACCGGCCGCGAGCGCGCCGAGGATGCGGACCTGGCTCGGCAGATCGAGCGCGTCGGCCGCCGGCAGCGCGCGCGGCAGCGCCCCGACGCGCCGGCTGTAGAAGTAGGTCTGCGGCGCGTCGGCGAACAGCGTGTTGTTCTCGACGAAGAACGGCCGCTTCTCGGTGAGCCGCACCTCGTACGCGGTGAGGTTGACGAAGGCCGGATCGGCGTCGACCTGACCGAAATCCGGGTTGATCGTGCCGTTCACGACGAGCGCGGGCAGCGGCCGCAGCTTGAAGTCGAGGCCGGCGTTGAATTCGCCGCGCCAGCGATGCGCCAGCCGGCCGGCCGGTGACTCGTCGACCGAGAACGCGCTCGCGCCGTACGGCAACAGCTCGAGGCCGAGGCCCGGATGCACGGGCGGCAGGTCGGTGAGCTCGCCGAAGTAGCTGGCCCACGCGGTGCGATCGAGCGGCACCGGGACCCAGAACACGTCCTCGTTGCTGT
>CAYUNM010000045.1:7390-24027 GCA_964446175.1 uncultured Kofleriaceae bacterium | reverse complement strand
GCCCACGCGGTGCGATCGAGCGGCACCGGGACCCAGAACACGTCCTCGTTGCTGTGCGGGACGTACCAGTTGAAGTCGATGCCCCAGCTCGTCTGCGGCGTCGTCGGCAGGCGCAGCTGCGAGAGCGGGATCGCCATCTCCGTCGACCAGCCGTCGGGCAGGATCTTCGACTGCGCGATCCACACCGGGTTCCACGAGTAGTCGCGCTGGTACTCGTTGTCGTCGGTGTGGATCCAGTCGGCGCGCACGCCGCGCGCGGTCACCGCGAACGAGTACGCGAGGCGGCGCGTGTGCGACGGATCGAGCGACATGATGAACCGCTCGGCCTGCTGCGTGTCGTCGCGCTGGGTGAGCGCGTCGTCGACCTCGCCGGGGGCGGACCACATGCGCGCGCCGACGTAGAGTGTCGTCGCGTCGATCGCGATCGCGACCTTGACCGGGTGCGCCGGCTTCGCGCCGAACCGCGGCGACTGCTCGGCGAAGTCGTCCGCGAAGCACGCGGTCTGCCACACCGGGTCCGAGAGGTCGCCGTCGACGTCGATCGATCCGTGCGCGACAGGCAGCTTCTTGTCGTGCGCGCACTCGGCGTGCGCGAGCCTCGCGAGCAGAGCGAGGATCAGGACGACGCGCACGCGCGCAGTCTACCGGAAGACCTCCGCGATCTTCAGCGCCGCCCACACCAGGAAGCTCGACGACATCGCCGCGACGAGCACCGGCTCGACGAACCGCAGCGGCGATTCGCCGCGGCCGATCTCGCCCCGCGCGCGCGCGGCAATGCGATCGGCGGCCTCGCGATCGAGATCGATCGGCGGGAGGTCGCGCAGCTCGCGCAGCTCGGGTAGCTCGTTCGTCATGACGTCCTCCAGGAAGCGGGAGCGTGGTCGCCGAGCGCGTCCGCGAGCTGCGCGCGAGCACGAGCGAGGCGTTGCCGCACGGCCTCGGGCCGCAGACCGAGGATCTCGGCGACCTCGGTGGGCTGCATGCCCTCGATGCCGACGAGCACCGCCACCTCGCGCGCCGGAGCGGGCAGGGCGGCGAGCGCGCGCTCGAGCGCGAGCTGGGTCTGCGAGTCGGCGACCGCCTCGAGCGGCGACCGACCGTCGGCGCGCACGTCGCGCGGGAAGTCGCCCGCGAGCTGGCGCCGGACCTCCTGCGCGCGCGCCCAGCTGACGACGAGCCGGTGCGCGACCGTGAACAGCCACGCGCCGAGCCGCGTGTCCTCGCGCAGCGAGGTCGCGGCGCGGGCGAGCCGCAGAAACGTCTCCTGCAGTAGATCCTCGGCGACCTCGCGCTCGCGCGTCATCCGCACGAGATAGGCGTACAGCCGCCGGCGGTACGCGGCAAACACCTCGTCGAACGCGGCCGCCTCCCCCCGGCGCAGGCCGTCGATCCAGGCGCGTTCCGGGTCCACGAACACACAACGCGCCAGGGGAGCGGGCGTGACAACAATTCTTCTCCGTCACGCCGGGCCGCCGGCCGCGTTGTACCTCTCCGATGGTCGACTTCATCCGCGCCGGTGGCGTCTCGATGTTCTTCTTGATCGCGTTCGGGATCGCGATCCTGGTCCCCGCGATCAAGTTCGCGCGCAATGCGGACCCCCAGCGGTTGTCGCTGATCCGCGCGCTCACGCTCGTGATCGTGTTCGCGACGATCGTCGGTACGACGGCCGGTATCGCGAAGACCTGTCACTACGCCGCCGGCGTGGAGCCCAAGGACATGCTGCCCATGCTGCTCCAGGGATTCGCCGAGAGCGTCACCAACGTGATCGTCGGCGGCGGCTTCCTGGTCGTCGCCTGGCTCCTCGTCGCGGTGGGCGTCCGCCGCATGCCGAAGGACTGACGCTTCGACAAGCACTTCGCTAAGTCGAGAAGTTGTCGCCAGGGATCCCGGCGTGTTACCCGCAGGGTAGATGTCGAGCCCGCCTCCCGTTACGCCCAGCGCCACTGGCGCGGGCCGCGGTGTCCTCTACATCGCGTTCGCGAAGTTCTACTTCCTGCTCGTCGGAATGGTCATCCAGTTCCGGCTGCCGGTGATCCTGTCGGAAGCGGCGTGGGGCGCGTTCTCGCTCGTCAACAGCATCGCGAGCTGGTTCAACAACGTCGCGGTCACCGGCACGATCCAGGCGGTCTCTCGCTTCGCGGCGCAGAACCCGGGGCAGGCGAGGGCGGTCCAGGCGGCCGGCCTGCGCATGCACCTGCGGCTCGGGCTGCCGGTCGCGGTCGCGTTCATCGCGGGCTCGCCGGCGATCGCGTGGGCGCTCGGTGATCCGTCGAAGACGAAGCCGCTGATGCTCGCCGGCTTCATCATCGGCGGCTACTCGTTCTACGCGGTGTTCATCGGGACGGCCAACGGCCTGCGGCTGTTCCACAAGCAAGCCGGGCTCGACATCACGTTCGCGACGCTGCGCGCCGCCGGCCTGCTCGGCATGGCGATCGCGGGCATGGGCGTGACCGGCGTCGTCGGTGGCTGGGTCGGCGCGGTCGGCCTCATCCTGTGCGCGGCGATGGCGTGGGTCGGCCTGCCGAGGACGACCGAGAAGCTGCCGGTGCGGCCGATGCTCGTCTACTTCGGCAAGGTCGCCGTCTACCTGCTGCTGTTCAACGGGCTGATGTTCGTCGACACGATCCTGCTCAAGCGCATCGTCGGCGACCACTACGTGACGCTGATCCCCGAGCTGCGCAAGCACATGCCGGTCGCCGGCACCGATGCCCAGGCCGCGAGCCTGCTCACCGACGCGCAGGTCGGCTTCTACGCCGCCGCGCAGAACCTCGGCCGCGTCGCGTACCAGGCGATCATCGCGGCGACGTTCGTCGTGTTCCCGCTCGTGTCGCGCTCGACGTTCACCGACGACCACGAGACGACGAAGCGCTACGTCCAGGTCACCGCGCGCTACAGCGTGATGTTCGCGATGGCGATCGCGGTCGTCATGGCCGCGAACCCGACCGACGTGCTCGGCCTGCTGTACTCGCCCGCCTATGCGGCGCGCGGCAGCACGGCGCTCGTCTTCCTCGCGTTCGGCAACGTCGCGTTCAGCATGCTCGCGATCGCGGGCACGATCCTCAACGGCGCCGGCAAGTCGCGGCCCGCCGTGATCTCGGCCGCGATCACGCTCGCGATCGCGGTCATCGGCAACGCCATCGCGATCTCGATGTCCGCCGGCTCGCCGCACGTGCTCGGTGTCGCGGCGGCCGTCACCGGCGGCTCGATGCTGATCGGCGCCGTGATCGCCGCGCTCCAGCTGCAGAAGCACTTCGGCGCGACGCTGCCGCTCGTCAGCCTCGTGCGCATCCTCGTCGCGACCGGCGTCGCGTTCGCGGTCGGCCGGTTCCTGCCGCTGCACGGCAAGCTGATGACGCTGGTCGAGGCGGTCATCGTCGCCGGCGTGTTCCTCGTCGTCCTCGTCGCGAGCCGCGAGCTCGGCGCGCGCGATCTCCAGGCCATCAAGGCGGTGCGCCAGAAGCGCGGCGCCGGGGAAGGTGAACCATGAGAGCGATCCTCCTGTGCCTCGTCTGCGCCTGTGGCGCCGCCCAGCAGCCCGAGCCGCTGACCGACGCGGTCCGGTCCTTCAACGACGGCGTGCGCTGGGAGCGCTTCGATAACGCCGCGATCCACATCCCGCCGCGCGACCGCAGCAAGTTCGTCGACGAGGCGGACGACCGCGCCCACGACCTGAAGATCACGGACTACGACGTCGTCAAGGTCGAGCCGCGAGGCGAAAAAGAAGCGCGCGTGACGGTCAAGCTGTCCTGGTACAAGGAGTCCGAGGGGACCCTCCACGAGACCCAGGCCCTCCAGACGTGGGAGAAGCACGGCAAGGGGTGGCTGCTGGTCGACGAGACCCGCGTGAAGGGCCCGGAGATGCCCGGGCTGCCCGAGCCCCTGGCGGTCGGGGAAACACCGACGACGCCCACCAAGGATTGATCGCGATCCTGGTGTAAGATCGCGCTGTTCGTGTCGCAGAGCGACTTCGTCAGCCGCGGCCAGGCTCTCGTAGCGGCCGGGCAGTTTCAGGAGGCCGTCAAGGTCTGTCGCCTGGGCCTGCTTGGACGCCCCACGACCGTCGAAGGCCGTGTCGTCCTCGGGCAGGCGCTGCTCGCGCTCAAGCGCTTCGACGAGGTGCTCGCCGAGATGCGCGTCGCGCTCGAGCTCGACCACGGCTCGATCCCGGCGCAGATCCTCAAGGCCGAGGCGCTGCTGCGCAAGGGCGACACGGCGGCCGCCGTCGAGACCCTGCACGCGGCGCGGCAAGAGGCGCCCGGCGAGCCGCGCATCATGCAGCTGCTCGGCGAGGCCGAGCACGTCAGCATGCACAAGAGCGCGGCGCACCCGGCGGCCGCGTTCATCGGCGCGGGCGACACGAAGAACTACCCGAACCACCCGAGCGGCTCGGGCGGCGACGAGGACAGCGGGCCCGAGAGCTACACGAAGCCGACCTCGCTGCAGGCGCCGGGGTCGCTGCGCAAGTCGTCGAAGCGGCACGCGGTGGTGCCGCCGCCCTCGGACGAGTTCGAGCGCGAGCTGCCGTCGGCGGAGGAGCTCGCGGTCGGCGACAAGTCGGGGACGGTCGAGGTCGATCCGGAGCTCGACGGCGTCGAGATGGATGACGACGACGACTTCGACGACGTCGCGGCGCCTCCGGTCGCGGGCGCGAAGCCCGAGCGCACCGTGCCCGGCAAGATGCCCGGCGGTTCCCCGAAGAAGCCGAAGAAGCTCAGCACGCCGACGATGGATCTCGACATCGGCGATGTCGAGATGCAGGAGACCAACCTCCCGCGGAGCAAGGCCAAGCCGGGGCCGGGCACGAAGGTCCGCAATGCCGTCGCGCGCCCGTCGGGGCCGATCGACATGGAGGACGAGCCGCCGTCGCGGTCGCTGCCGTCGCAGCTCGCCGCGCAGTCGGTGATGCCGCCGTCGCCGCTGCCGCCTGCGCCGCGCGTGCCGGTCAGCGCCGCGCTGCCGACGATGGCCGCGCCTCCGCCGGCGCGCGCCAAGCCGCCGAGCGCGCAGCCGCCCTCGGCACCGCTGCCGGCGCCCGCGCACCTGCCGTCGCCTGCCGCGCACCTGCCGACGGCGCAGGCGTTCCCCGTGCCGCCCGTGCCGGCCTACGCGCAGCCGCAGCCGCACTACCCGATGCCGGCGATGCCGCAGCCGCAGCCGCAACCGACGCCCGCGGCGATGCGCCCGACGATGGCGATCGCACCGGCGGGCCCTCCGATGTCGCCGCAGCAGCAGGCATCGGCGGCCGCCGTCGATGCGCTGTTCGGGAACGAGCAACCGGCGCCGCAGTGGAACGCCGCCTCGGTGCGGGCCGCGAACGAGCCGACCGCGCGGCCCGATGCGCTCGATCCCGCGCTCGTCGCGCTGATGAACACCGACACGCCGCCGCAGCCGCAGGTGACCGCGTCGTCGGATCCGCAGAAGGCGATGAAGACCGGCATGCGCAAGAACCGGTCGAAGCTGCAGCTGGTGATGTGGATCGTGATCGGCGTCGTCGTGATCGGCGGCGGCGTGTTCGCGGGGTTCCAGATCCGCAAGATGCGGCTCGGCAAGCAGATCGCCGAGGCGCGCGACAACGCGACCGGCCTCGCGAAGACCGACACGTACGCGGGCTGGGTCGCCGCGCGCAAGAAGCTCGAGGACATCGCCGGCGTCTCCGGCAGCCTCGACAACCGCGCCGCCCTCGCGCGCGCGCGTGCCGTGATGGCGTACGAGCTCACGGACGGCCTGCCGGAAGCGAAGGCCGCGATCGACGCGCTGCACGGGCAGGGCGGCTACGACATGGTGATCGCGCAGGCGTACCTCGCGCTCGCGCAGAGCGACGTCGCGGCCGCCAAGCACATGGCCGATGTCGCGACCGGCACGAAGCGCGACGATCCGGCGGCGCTCTACGTCACGGGCGAGGCCCAGCTGCTCGCCGGCGACGCGAAGGCCGCCCAGCCGCAGCTCAAGGCCGCGTTCGAGAAGGACCTGCGGCCGTTCTACGGCGTCGCGCTGGCGCGCGCGTACGCGGCGTCGTCGGCGTGGGAGGACGCGATCGGCACGCTCGACCGCGTGTTCGCGGGCGCGCCGGATCATCCGGCCGCCGTGATCGAGCGCGCGATGATCCTCGCGGCGGCGGGCCGCATCGCGCCGGGCAGCTCGCTCGGCACCGATGTCCACACGCAGCTGCAGAAACTGATCGGCGCCAAGCAGGTCTCGCCGGCGCAGCTCGCGCAGGCGTATCTGGCGCTCGCCCAGGTCGACTACGCGCGCGGTGACGTCGCGGCGGCGAAGGGCGATGTCGGGGCGGCGGCGCAGCTCGGCGTCGATGACCAGCGGTTCGCCGAGGACGCCGTCGACACGCTCTACCTGATCGGCGATCTCAAGGCCGCGAATGACATCGCGCAGACGGCGCTGGCGTCGTGGCCGTCGTCGCGCCGCATCCACATCGCGCTCGCCGAGATCCTGCTCGCGCAGGGCAAGCCGGCCGATGCGCTCGAGCTGCTCGGCAAGTCCGACGTCGCGTCGCTGCCGATCGGTCAGGCCGTGCGCGCGGATGCCAAGCTCGCGGCCGGCGACGTCGATGGCGCCCGCGCCGACTACGAGGCCGCGCTCAAGAAGCTGCCGAACCTCGAGCGCGCGCTGGTCGGCCGCGCGTGGCTCGACATCGCCGAGAACAACCTCGACGAGGCGAAGAAGCGCGTCGAGAGCCGCTACTCCGATAAGGGCAGCTCGCCCGCGCTCACGACCGTCTACGCGGCCGTGCTGCGTCGCACCGGCGAGCTCGACAAGGCGAAGACGCTCCTCGAGAAGGTCGTCGCCGGCCCCGCCTCGCCGGATATCGCGCGCGCCCAGCTCGAGCTCGCGCGCCTCGACCGTGATACCGGCGATCTCCGCGGCGCCCGCGCGGCCTACGGCGACGCGAGCAACTCCGGCTCGTTCGACGCGCGCTTCGAGTCCGCGCTGCTGCTGATCGACGATCGCGACCCGCAGGGCGGCCGCGAGGCGCTCGACGCGCTCGTCAAGGAAGCCGGCGACAAGCCGCGTCCCGACCTGCTGCTCGAGGCGGCACGCGCGCGCACGCTCGTCGGCGATCACGCGGGCGCGAAGGCACTGCTCGACGATGCCGAGAAGGTCGCGGGCGTCCCCGGCTGGAAGCTCTTCCGCGAGCGCGGCCGCATCGCGCTGCGCAAGGGCCAGTTCCCCGATGCCATCGCGGCGCTGGCGAAGGCGCTCGACGGAAGCGGCGACGACGTCGAGACGTTCCTGCTCGCCGCCGATGCCTCGGGCGCCGACGAGAAGGGCGCGCTCGCCGAGAAGATCCGCAAGATCCTCCCCGACCGCCTGAAGAACCGTCCCGAGGCGAAGATCGTCGAGGGCAAGCTGCTGATCGCCGCCGGCAAGCTGCCGGAGGCGCAGGCCGCGTACAAGGCCGCGAAGGAAGCCATGAAGGCCGAGAAGGCGGTGCCGCGCCGCATGGCGCAGGTTGACTACGGCCTGGCGTACATCGCGTCGCAGAGCGGCAACGCGGCCGAGGCGCAGATGGACTTCGAGCTCGTGATGAACGAGGACCCGTCGATCGCCGATGCCTACCTGTTCGCGGCCGACCTCGCGAAGGACAAGAAGCAGGCATTCGCGATCGCGCAGAACGCGGTGAAGTACGACCCGGACTCGGCGTCGGGCTGGCTCGTCGTCGGCAAGCTCGCGGCGCAGCTGCACGACAAGAAGACGCTCGCCGACGCGATCGGGCGCCTCGAGGAAATCGCGCCGGCGGGTGACGAGCTCAAGGAGCTCGAGAAGCTCCGCTAGCTCGGCTCAGGTCATCAGGAGGATGACGGCGGCGGCCGCGCCGCCCATCAGCACGATCATCACGATGATGATCAGCGTCCAGTTCGGCTTCTTGTCGGCCTTGCCGTGCAGACCCGTGCGGTCGCCGCCTTCGAGCATCTGCTCGAGAGACGCGACCTCGCCGGGCGGCGGCGTAGGCGGGTTGCCGCGATGCGGCTTGTTCACGGGCGGGCGCGTGGGGCGCTGGCGCGGCTGGCGCGCCGGCTGCTGCTGGCTCTGCAGCTGATCGGCCCATGCCGACGTGTCGACGAACGCGCTCGGGTCGAGCGACATCGAGCCCTCGGCGCCGTTCGCGCCGTTCTGCGGCTGCTCGTCTCCCTCGACGAGGGAGGTCATCTTGCCGATCTCGTCATTGATGAGCGCGTCGATCAGCGATTCCTTCGGCTCCGCCGATCGCTTGCGCATCATCTCCATCTGCGTGTCGCGGACGAGCGTCTGGATGTCGCGCGACGTGACCTTCATCCGCCGCGAGAACAGGTACTGCGCGAGCGCATCGGCGAGGTCGGCCGCGCTCTGATAGCGCTCGTCGGGCTCGCGCGCGAGAGCCTTGCGGACGACCGCCTCGAGGTCCGGCTCGATCTCCGGGTTGAGCGCCGCGATCGACGGCACGCGCGCCTGGCGCACGAGCTCGACGGTCTGGTAGTCGGTCTCGCCGTAGAAGAGGCGGCGGCCGGTGAACATCTCCCAGAGGATGATGCCGACGGCGAAGATGTCGGCGCGGTGGTCGACCTCGAGGCCACTCGCCGCCTCGGGCGACAGGTAGCTGAACTTGCCCTTCACCACGCCGGGGTCGGTCGACTCGATCTGGCTGTTCGCCTTCGCGAGCCCGAAGTCCACGAGCTTCACCTCGCCGTTCTTCGACAGCAGGATGTTCGGCGGCGAGATATCGCGGTGGACGATGTTGAGCGGCTCGCCCGTCTCGGGGTTCTCGACGTTGTGCGCGTAGTTCAGGGCCTTGCAGCACTCCATCATCATGTAGATGGTGTGCGCGACCTCGATGCGCCGGCCCTTCTGCTTGGACCGCTCGATGAGTGCCTTGAGGTTGCACCCATCGACGTACTCCATGACGAGGAAGTACGCGTTGTCGGGGGTCTTCGAGATGTCGAAGACCTGGACGATGTTCGCGTGCTGGAGGAACAGCGAGAGCCGCGCCTCGTCGAGGAACATCGAGATGAACTTCGGGTTCTTCGTGAGGGAGGGCAGGATGCGCTTGATCGCAACCGCCTTCTTGAATCCCTCCATCGACTCCGCGACGCCCCGGAAGACCTCGGCCATACCACCGTGGTCGAGTCGTTCGGTGATCTGGTACCGGTCGCGCATCCCCGACGGCAAGATAGTACCAGAGGTTACGCGGCGCTAGCAAAGCGGGCGATCTACGCCTGGAGCCTATTCAGGCCGTTCGTCCGCTTCGACCTGTTCGCGAGCGGACTTGCACTCGAAGCAGAGGGTCGTGACCGGGCGCGCCAGGAGGCGCTTGAAGCCGATCGGCTCGCTGCACTCCTCGCATTCGTCGATCGCCCCGGCCTCGAGCCGCTGCATCGCCTCGCGGATCTTCGCGAGCAGGCCGGCCTCGCGATCGTGCAGGCGGAGCTGGGTGGAGAAGGTCTCCTCCTCGGTCGCCTCGTCCATCGAGTCGCGGCCGATGCGATCGCGGTCGCGATCCATCGTGAACTCGACGGCATTGTGCGCGTGGTCGGCGAGCCGGTTGATCTCGGCCTGGAGGCGAGCCCGTAACTCGTTGGTCTGGTCCGCGGTCAACATGATGGCTCCAGTCTACGAAGGTCGCGTGGACCGTCAACGAGCGCGGTCGCGCACCTGGCGATCTATTTCGCTTGCGTGCGCGGCCGCTCGGTGAGCGCAAACGCGCCTCGTCGCGAGGCGGCGATTTCGTGCGACCGCGAGACACCTGACGGCTCCCCCGGGTACGCCCGTACGCGCGACGGGACGGGCCTATTCCCCGAGAGAGCGGGCGTCGAGCGCGAGGGCGGGGAGGGCGCGAAATGGATCGATACCGGACCGCGTTCGTTTGACACAGACACCCGGACCTTCGAGGAGCCACCGTGACGACCCTGACCCGCTGGAAGCTCGCTTGTGGCCTGTTTGCCGCGCTCGCCGGCATCGCGACCGTACGCGCACATCACGGTGAGCGGAACACGCCGGCGCAGGCCGCGGAGGCACCGTCGCGTGCGCAGTTCCCGGCGGCGTGGCGCAAGCCGATCCACGTCGCGCCCGAGTCGATCGGCGTGTCGCAGAAGGACCTCGTCGACCGGATCCTGTCGGCGCGCTCGGTCAAGGATGTCCAGCTGCTCGCCGAGAAGCTCGGCGCCGTCGGCGACGACGACGCGATCGACACGCTGTCGGGCCTGCTGAGCGACCCGCGCAAGGGCGTGCCCGAGGCGCTGCTCGGCGCGTTCGGCAACATCGGCACGGAGCACGCCGTGGACGTGTTGGTCGAGCACGCGAAGGACGAGCGGCCCGCGGTCCGCAACGCGGCGATCAGTGCGCTCGGCTCGACGCAGTCCGCGCGCGCCGAGAAGCTGCTGCTCGAGCTCGCGACGAAGAGCGGCGATCCCGCGCAGGCCGTCGCGATGGGGGCGCTGGGCACGCTCGGCACCGACCGCGGCGTCGAGGCGCTGAAGCAGGCGGCGGTCAGCGGCGACTACCAGATCGCGACGACGGCCGTGTACGCGCTCGGTGCGGCGCACACGCCGGCGGCCGATGCGGCGCTGCGCCAGCTCGTCGATGCGCCGGACTCGCGCGTCGCGGCGGCCGCGATCAACGCGATCGACGAGGTCGACGACGCGCTGCTCGCCAAGCTGACGCAGATCGTGCGCACCGGCGATCCGCAGCTCGGCAACGCCGCGATCAACGCGCTCTCCCATGCGGGTGAGGCGGCGCTGCCGGTGCTGCGCGAGGCGGCGCTCCACGGCAACTCGAACACGCGCTGGATCGCGGTCAGCGCGCTCGGTGAGGTCGGCGGCGACAAGGCGATCGCGATGCTTGGCGATATCCTCAAGACCGGCGATCGCCAGTCCGCGAGCAGCGCCGCCATGGCGCTCGCGAACATCGGCGGCCCGGAGGCGCGCGAGCTGCTGATCGAGGCCGCGCTGTCGGACCGCGCGCAGATCACGGGCGCGCTCAACCAGCTGCAGCAGATGTCGGGCGAGGATGTCGACCAGGCGCTGCTCTCGGTCGTGCGCCAGGGCTCGTCGGCTGATCGCCGCGCCGCGCTGCCGCGGCTGATCAAGGCCGGCAACCCCGACGCGCTGGCGCTCGCGGTCGACTTCGCGTCGAAGGGCTCGCGCAACGAGCGCTACGAGGCGATGCGCATGCTCGGCGACGCCGGCACGCCCAAGGCATTCGAGGCGCTCCTGACGATCGCGAACGGCACCCACGGCCAGTCGCGCGTGCAGGCGCTCGAGCTGCTCGCGCAGGCGCACCCGAGCGACCCGGCCGTCGGCCAGTTGCTCTCCGACTCGCTGTTCTCCGGACGTCGCGAGGAGGCCCAGTACGCCGCCGGCGTGCTCGGCCGCATCGGCACCGAGGACGCGCGCACGGCGCTGGTGACGGCGCTGACGGGCAAGGACGCGACGCTGGCGGCGGCGGCGGCGGGCGCGCTCGGCCAGATCGGGATGACGGATCAGGTGAAGTCCGCGCTGATGTCGGCGGCGCAGTCGAACCCGCAGGTCAAGATGCAGGTGATGTCGCAGCTCGTGCAGTCGGGCGCGCCCGAGGGCCTGCGTCTCGCCGAGGAGCTGCTGAACGGCAAGGACTCCGCCGGCGCGTCGCAGGCGGTGTGGGCGCTCGCGCAGAACGGCACGGCGGAGGCGAAGCGCTTGCTCGAGCGCGCGATCGACTCCAAGGATCCCGCGGTGCGCAGCTCGGCGATCTCGGCGCTGGTGCAGAACCCCGACGACCACTCGACCGACACGCTCCTGCGCCTGACGCACGACCAGGATCCGTCGGTGCGCGCGATGGCGCTCTCGTCGCTCGGCCAGATCGGCAGCGACCGCGCGCAGCAGGCGATCCTCGACGCGACCCGCAACGGCAAGCCCGAGGACCGTGTCGCCGCGATCTCCGGCCTCGCCTCGATGGACGACGCGCGCGCGTCGCAGCAGCTCGCGAGCCTGATGCGCGACTCCGACCCGACCGTTGCGCAGGCCGCGATCGCGAACGCCTACAACGGCGGCCCCGAGGTCGACCAGACGCTGACCCAGATCGTCAACGACCCGAACGCGGCCGAGAACCTCAAGTCGGCCGCCGCCTCGCAGCTCCGCCAGCGCGGCACCGACCTCGATCCGACGACGGAAGCGGTCGTCACCAAGCTCGCGGGCGCGGCCTACGGCGGCGAAGGCTACGGCGGCTACTACCCGCGCGGCGAGATCGTCGACTAGGCTAGGCGAGGGCGTCCGCGATCCGGCGCGCGGCCTCGGCGGGCGCGAGCTCGTCCGTCGCGATCGCCAGCGCGGGCTCCGGCATCGCGGCGAGCGCCTCCTCGAGCGAGGGCGCGAGCGAGCGCAGCATCTCGAGCGAGCGCAGCTTGCCGTGGGCGGCGCGCTCCTCGCCGACGAGCCGCTGCTCCTGCACCGCGATCGACACGTCGAGCCGCACGAACATCACCCGGCCGCCGGCCGCCTCGACCAGCGCACGCGCGCGCGCCGGAAAGTCGGCCGCGACCGTCGGCTCCGGCGCGAACGTGAAGATCAGCGACCGCTGCGCGCGGGCCGCCTCGTCGAACGCGCCGAGCCACCACTGCTCGCGCAGCCGGCAGAACGCGGCGCTGCCGAACGGAAACACCGCCCCGACCGCATCGACGACGAGGTGGTTGTGGAACAGCGCGCACCCAGTGAGCGCCGCGAGCTCGCGCGCGACCGTCAGCTTGCCGGCGGCGGGCGGGCCATAGACGAAGACGAGCCGCATCACTTCGCGGGCTTCGTCAGCTCCGCCTTCTTGGCGTCGAGCTTCTTGCAGTCGAACGCCGTCAGCTCGCCGGTCACATCCGCGACCTGCTTGCCCTTGTTCGTCATCTTCGCCTCCTGGTGCAGCGCCGTGTCCGAGACCTTCGACGTCGAGGTGACGACCACGTCGCCCTTCGTCAGCGTCATCACGTACGCGGTCCAGTGCCACGGCTCGCCTTCGAGCTTGCCCGTGCCCTTGGCGCCCAGGTCGGCGTCCTCGAACTCGAGCGTCCCGGCCTTGGGGTCGACCTTGCCGGTCATGTCGACCTCCTTCGTCGGGTTTTTGTCCGACCACAGGCGCTGCCGGATCTCGTTCTTCGCCGGGTCGTACGTGCGCTCGACGACAGCGTGGTTCACGATCGTCATCGCGCCCGCGTGGGCGGTCTGGGTGCCCGCGTAACACACCGTGTGGGTGGGCTCGGCCGCGGCGGTCCCGGCCGCGATCGCCAGGGTTAGGAAGATGCTGAGGGTGCGCACGCGCGGAGGTTGGGCGGGCGGCGGCGGGCTGTCAAGCCGCGCGCCGTGACCGTCATGGCTGCGGCCGTGCGGGCGGGCCCCCGCTGCCAAGGTATGCTGGCCACGTGAAGGTCGCGACTCGCATCACGGCCGCGACGGCGGTGGTCGTCGCGCTCGCGTGCGCGGCCTACGCGGCGTTCGACATGCGGTCGCGCTCGGCGGAGCGCGTCGCGGCGCTCGAGCAGGAGGCGCGCGCGGTCGCGGGCACCCTCCGCGCGACCCTCGAACCGCAGGTCAGCGCGTACCGCGCGCCGAGCGAGTCGCTGCTCGACAGCCTCAGCCGCTCGACCAACGGCTGGCGCGTCGTCGTCATCCCGCGCGCACGCAACGACGAGCCCTCCCCACCGGATCTCAACGGCCGCGAGCGCACCTGGCTCCGCCTCATGCTCGACGCCCCCGGCATGCGCTACTCCGAGGTCAGCGGCGACACCTACGCCTACGCCCTCGCGCTGCGCGCCGCCGGCCAGAACGGCGAGTCCCCGCAGACGATGGCGATGCTCGAGATCACCAAGCCCGCCGACGCCCTCGAGACCACCACCGGCGACATGGTGCGCGCCGCGATCCTGGTCGGCCTGATCGCCCTGGTCACCACGGTCGTCGTGGGCTGGCTCGCCTCGCGCCTCGTCTCGCGCCCGATCACCAAGCTCCTCCGCGGCATCGACGACGTCGCCAAGGGCGACCTCTCGCACGTCATCCTCTCCGAACGCGATGACGAGATCGGCCAGATCGCGACCCGCTTCAACGAGATGACGTTCTCGCTCCGCGAGTCCCGCGGCGAGACCCAGCGCCAGAACGAAGCCAAGCTCGCACTCGAGCAGCGCCTCGGCCAGACCGAAAAGCTCGCGACGATCGGTCAGCTCGCCGCCGAAATCGCCCACGAGGTCGGCACGCCCCTCAACGTGATCGCCGGCCGCGCCCGCTCGATCCAGAAGAAAGCGACCGAAAAAGACACGGTCGAAAAGAACGCCGAGATCATCGCCGAGCAGACCGCCCGCATCACGCGCATCATCCAGCGCCTGCTCGACTTCACGCGCCGCAAGGTCGGCGGCCACGGCAAGGCCGAGGTCAACCTCAACGAGCTCGCCCTGACCACGATGGAGCTCCTCTCCGGCCAGTTCTCCTCCGCCAAGGTCAAGACGCGCCTCGACCGCGCGGAAGGCCTCCCCCGCATCGCAGGCGACAGCGACCGCCTCCAGCAGGTCATGATCAACCTGCTCCTCAACGCCGCCCAGGCCATGCCCGACGGCGGCTCGCTCGCCGTCGAGACCCGCGCCGTCCGCCGCAACCGCCCCGGCCTCGACGCCGCCCAGAGCTTCGTCGTGTTCTCGGTGAAAGACACGGGCGTCGGCATCCCCGAGGACATCCGCGACAAGATCTTCGACCCCTTCTACACGACGAAGGAAGGCCGCGGCGGCACCGGCCTCGGCCTCGCCGTCTGCTCCGGCATCGTCAAGGAACACGACGGCTGGATCGATGTCGAGGACGCCGAAGGCGGGGGCACGGTGTTCCGCGTCTACCTGCCCGCGTAGCGCCCGCGCGCCTCAAGGAGGGCAGGGCGCTGGTGCGCGCGGCGCCCGATGGGACGTGGGCTGCGAACTATCGTGGCGGCGGCGCGGTGCGGTGTCGAGCCGGCTGCCCCGTGGCGCGATGACGGGCTGCAGTGCGGTGACCGGCGTGCGGACCCACCGCCCCCCCCGGGGCGCTCGAGCGAGCGTTCGGCAGAGCGCGTGGCGGCGCTGATGACTTTGTGGATGGCCGCGCCACGGCGCGCCGGCTGGCGACCGCGAGGAGGTGCGCGCGCCCACCCACAAGCGTCACAGCGCCTACCCCCTCGAGCGGTCGCTCCGTTGAAGAGTCTAAAAAAACAAACCGGAGAAGAAGAGGAGGGCAGTCGCACCGCAACGCCGTGTACGTCGGACGCGCGTGCGCGAGCTTCCACGAGAAGGCGCAGCGCGTTCCAGTTAGCTGCCGCGTGACTACCGGCAACCGCGACCTCTCGCCACAGAAATGATCGGGCCACACATCGGATGCTTACATCGCGTGTAGAGATGACGTTACAAGGTCATACAATAAATTATCGGCGAAATAGAATATATCTGGTATGGTTTGGCTGTGGCTCGCAAGCGGCACGTGCAGCAGGCGCTCTACTTCGGCGACAAGAACGGCCAGCGCCGCGGTGATCCGAGCACGCGCAGGCGTCGGCGCGGGGTCAAGCTAGGGCGGCCGCCGAAGGGGCCGCGCTCGAGCGAGCCGCACAAGGTGCGACCGGAGCTGAAGCCCACCCAGCCGGTGCACGTCACGCTGCGCGTGACCGACGAGCTCGCCAACATGCGTACGCGCGATGTCTATCGCGCCGTGCGCTGGGCAACCATCGCGATCGCCGAGCGCACCGACTGTCGCGTCACGCACCTGAGCATTCAGCACAACCACGTGCACTTGCTCGTCGAGGCAGAGCACCGCATGGCGCTCGCGCGCGGCATGCAGGCGTTCCAGATCAGCGCGGCCCGCCACATCAACGCCGCGCTCTCGAAGGGCCGCACCAAGGACGAGCACTGGTGGTCCGCGAAGCGAGGGCGCCACACCGCCCTGCGATGGTGGAACGCGAAGCAGCGCCAGTGGATCGACGGGCGCCGCAGGGGCACCGTGTTCCCCGACCGGTACCATCAGGAGATCATCTCCACACCGCGCCAGGCACGGAACGCGCTCTGCTACGTGCTCAACAACTGGCGCAAGCACCGCGAGGATCAGCGCGCGCCGGCTCGCGGCTGGCTGATCGACCCGTTCTCGTCGGCGTGGGCCTTCGGCGGCTGGGCCGAGCGCGCCGATTCACCGTTCGCGTGGACCACGCGTGACACGTACGAGCCGATGCTCACGGCGTATCCGCAGACCTGGCTGCTGCGCGAGGGTTGGCGCCGCGGAGGCGGCCCGGTCAGCGTGTTCGAGATCCCAGGCGCCCGTCGCGCAGTATCGCGCGCCTAGTTCGTCGTGCATCGCGCGGCTAGCGCCAATGCCGATCGGTTGGAGATCGCTCGCCCGATCGTCGTGCGCTCTAGTTCATCGCGCCGTTCGGCTCCGGCTCGGACTTCGCGCGCTCACCACGTGTCGCCCGGCCTTCACGCTCCGTCTCACGGGACTCGCCGCGCTCGCGTGCGTCTTCCGCACGTAGCTTCTCGCGCTCGCGCTCGGCCGCCGTCGCGACCGGCTCGCTGCGCTCGCGCTTCACGCGCACGGGGACGTCGCTGGCGTCGCGCTCGCGTTCGCCGTTTGCGTTCGCGCTGCGCTCGCCGTTTGCGTTCGCGCTGCGCTCGCCGTTTGCGTTCGCGCTGCGCTCGCCGT
>CAYUNM010000045.1:3661-7290 GCA_964446175.1 uncultured Kofleriaceae bacterium | reverse complement strand
GCTCGCCGTTTGCGTTCGCGCTGCGCTCGCCGTTTGCGTTCGCGCTGCGCTCGCCATTGCCATTCGCGCTGCGCTCGCCACTGCCATTGCGCTCGCCGTTTCCGTTCGCGCTGCGCTCGCCATTGCCGTTGGCGCTGCGCTCGCCGTTCGCGCTGCGCTCGCCGTTCGCGCTGCGCTCGCCGTTGGTGTTGCGCTCGGCCGGCGGCAGGGCGGCTGCGCCGGCGGCCTGGAGCTTGGCAACTCGCTTCTGCTTGTCCTTGTCGACCGCGGGGCTCTTGGACTGCGCTTCGCGCTCGCGCTCCAGCTCGCGCTCCTCGCGGCGCTTCTCGCGCATGCGGCGGAGGCCGCCGGTCATGATTTCGGCGATCAGCTGGTCGTATTCCATGCCGCAGGCTTTGGCGATGAGGACCAGGTCGGAGTAGCCGGGGGTGAGGCCGGGGAGCGGGTTGACCTCGAGGACGTAGATGCGGCCCTCGGCGTCCATGCGCATGTCGACGCGCGCGACGTCGCGGCAGTCCAGGGCCCAGAAGGTGGCGCGCGCGATCTTCTCCATCGCCTTCTGCTCGGCCTCGGTCAGCTTCGCGGGGCATTCGTAATAGACGTACTCCTCCCACTCTTGCTTGACCGCGTAGTCGTAGACCGGGCGCTTGTTGTCGGCCTTCTTGAACTTGATCTCCATCGGGGGCAGGACGCGCGGGCGCTTGTCGCCGAGGAGGCCGACCGTGAACTCGCGGCCGGAGATGTATTCCTCGACCAGGGCGGGCTGGCGGTAGCGCTCGAGCAGCTCCTTGACCTTGTCGCGGAGCTCTTCTTCGTCGTCGACGACGGAGGTCGAGCCGATGCCCTTGGAGGAGCCCTCGGCGTTGGGCTTGACGATGAGGGGGAACTTCATGTCCGGAGAGAGGCGCTCGCGGCCGGTCTCCATGACTTGGAACTTGGGCGTGAGGATGTCGTGCTGGAGCAGGACCTTCTTGCCGAGGGCTTTGTCGAGCGCGATCGCGAGCGTGGCGCTATCCGAGCCGGTGTAGGGGATGCCGAGCAGCTCGCAGAGGGCCGGGACCTGGGCCTCGCGGTTGCGGCCTTCGACGCCTTCGGCGATGTTGAAGATCAGGTCGACATCGGCTTCGGCGAGGACGCGGGGCAGGTCGGGCGTCGCCTCGAGGTGGACGACGATGTGGCCCTGGCGGGCGAGGGCGTTCGCGATCGCGATGATCGTTTCGGGCGGGTCCCACTCGGCTTCGTCGTCGCCGTCGGCCGAGCGCTTGACGTTGTACGTGAAGCCGACGCGGATCGGCTGGGTCTTGCGGACGCGCGGGATGTTGAGCTGGGCGGCCGAGGCGAGGCCGGAGCGCAGCATCGCGGCGTTGAGGACGGCGCCGATGGTGGCGTTGTAGGTCAGGCCGACCTGGGCGGTGGCGGCGAACAGCGAGGACGAGGTCGCCAGCGCCGGCAATGCATTCACCTCGAGCAGGTAGATGCGGCCTTCGGGGGTGACGCGGAAGTCGAGGCGGGCGAGGTCGCGCAGGCCCAGGGTGCGCAGGACCTCGTGGGAGATCTGGCGCAGGCGCGCGGCGACGTCGCGCGGGAGGTTGGCGGGGCAGCGGTACTGGACCTTGGTCGGGTCGACGTTCTTGAGGCGGTAGTCGTAGATCTTGATGCCGTTGCGCTCGGAGTCGCGCTCCTCGTACTGGAGCTCGACCGGCGTGAGGAGGCCGTCGTCGTGGCCGACGCCGTCGATGAAGCCGACCGCGACGTCGAGGCCTTCGATGTACTCCTCGACCAGGACGCCTTCCGGGTACGCGCGCAGGGCGGCGCGCAGGGCCGCGGGCAGGTCGCGCGGCTCCTTGATGACGGAGCTGCCGAGCGCGCCGTTGTAGATGCCCTTGGAGGAGCCCTCGTGGTTGGGTTTCACGATCACCGGGAACGCGAGGCCGGCGCCGCGCTCGGTGACGTGCTCGTAGTTGCGGACGGTGACGAGGACGCCGCGCGGCGTATCGACGCCGGCGCGCTGGACCATGAGCTTGGTGACCCACTTGTCGAGCGTGAGCGCGTTCGTGTACGCGTCCGAGCCCGTGAACGGGATGCCGAGCTCCTCGAACAGGGCAGGGTAGAACGCTTCGCGCATGCGGCCGCGATCGCCCTCCGCCGTGTTGAAGATGATGTCCGGATCGATCGCTTCGAGGCGCTCGAGGAGATTCGAGGCGGGCCCGGAGACTTCGATCTTTTCGACCTCGTGGCCTGCGGCTTCGATCGCTTGCGCGATCGCGTTCACCGTTTCCGCGCTGTCGTACTCGGCTTCCTTCTCGGTTTCCCGAACGTCGGTGAGCCGCAGGTTGTAAGTGAACGCGACCTTCATGCGATACCAGCTCTAGCAAAGCGGTGTGACAGCGAAACAGTCAAGGGAAACCAACGACTAGTCGAGCACACCAAACGCCCGTCTGATACGTCATAACTGGGTATGCGATCCCTCCTCGTGGTGATGCTCTTCGCGGCGTGCGGTGGCGCCCCGAAGCCGGCGCCGACGCTGCCGGTTCGCACGCCGGCCGTGGCACCCGCGCACGATCTCGAGGCGAGCAAGCCCGGACAGCCGGCGGAGCATCCCGAGCAGAAAGATCCCCGGGTCGTCGACCTCGACATCATCCGCATCAGCGCCAAGGAGACCGCGCCTGGCCAGATCGAGATGGAGCACGTCGCGACGGCGGATCTGTTCAAGCAGGCGAACGAGGCGGCGAAGTCGGGGGCGAGCCAGCAGGCGATCGGGATCTACCGGCGGATCGTGAGCGACTTCCCGGAGTCGCAGTTTGCCCCGGTGTCGCTGTTCAACATCGCCGCG
Source organism: uncultured Kofleriaceae bacterium (assembly GCA_964446175.1). Taxonomy (GTDB): domain Bacteria; phylum Myxococcota_A; class Polyangia; order Haliangiales; family Haliangiaceae; genus JABFXX01. The sequence goes on along the minus strand of CAYUNM010000045.1, from coordinate 4,457 downwards.
ATCTACGACGGCCAGAGCGACCTGCCGCAGACGATCGCGACCTTGCGCGAGCTGGTGAAGACGTACCCGAAGTCGCGCGAGTCGATCGACGGTCACCTCTACATCGCCGCGCTCCAGGCCGACCACAACCAGTTCGCGGACGCGAACACGACGCTCGACGAGGTCCTCGCGCGTGACAACTTGACGTTCGCGGACCGGGTCGAGGCGTACGCGCGCAAGGGCTACGCGCTACTCGAGCTCAAGCGGTACGACGAGGCGGACAGGGCGCTCGCGGAGGCGGTCGCGCAGTGGCGAGGCGCCAACCACATCGACGACCCGTACTACATCGCGATGGCGCAGTATTATCGGGGCGAGCTGGCGCACCAGAAGTTCCTGACCGCACCGGTCCGACTGCCCGACGACCAGGAGGTCGCCGACCTCGAGGCCAAGCGCGTGCTGGCGGTCCAGGCCTACGACGCCTGGAAAGAGGCGCTGAGCTTCAAGCAGGCGTACTGGGCGACGGCGGCCGGGTATCAGATGTCGCAGATCTTCGTCGAGCTGTGGCAGGCCACGGTCACGGCGCCCTATCCGGCGCGGATCGATACGCTGACCCGGCCGCGCTACCTCGTCGACGTGCACGACCGCGTGCGCGAGCACCTCGAGAAGGCGCTCGAGGGTCACCGGATGAACATCGAGCTGGCGAAGGCGTACGGGGTCGACACGACGTGGAGCAAGGGCAGCGAGCAGCGCGCCGTGCAGATCATGCAGATGCTCGCCGACGATCAGGCCGGCCACTACGTGACGCCCTCGCACTAAG
>CAYUNM010000045.1:0-3561 GCA_964446175.1 uncultured Kofleriaceae bacterium | reverse complement strand
AAGCGGCTCGCGGGGCGGACGCTCGCGGAGGTGCTCGGCGACGAGAAGCAGCAGCGGCTGCTGCGCGCGTTCGTCGACGTGTGTCACGCGATCGAGTTCGCGCACGCGCGCGGCGTCGTGCATCGCGATCTCAAGCCGTCGAACATCATGCTCGGCGACTACGGCGAGGTGTACGTCCTCGACTGGGGCGTCGCGCGCGTCGTCGCCGACAGCGAGCCGACCTCGACGCCCGCGCCGGTCGCCGGCCCCGCCGACATGACCCAGGCCGGCGACGTGCTCGGCACGCCCGGCTACATGTCGCCCGAGCAGTACGAGGGGGCGCGCGTCGGGCCGCCGACGGATGTCTACGCGCTCGGCGCGATCCTGTTCGAGATCCTGACGGGGCAGCCGCTGTATCGCGGGGCCGTCGAGCGGCCGAGCGAGCGCACGCCGCAGCGGCCGATCGCGCCCGAGCTCGACGAGGCGTGCATCGCCGCGCTCGCCGACGATGCGGCCGCTCGGCCGACCGCGCACGAGCTCGGCGCGCGCGTCCAGCGCTACCTCGACGGCGACCGCGACCTCGAGCGGCGCCGCGCGCTCGCCGCGGAGCAAGTCGCGTTCGCGCTGCGGGCGCGAGGGGAGGGCAGGCGGCGCGAGGCGATCCGTGCGGCGGGCCGCGCGCTGGCGCTCGATCCGGATGCCGTCGAGGCCGGCGAGCTGCTCGCGGCGATGATCACCGAGGTGCCCGAGACGACGCCGCCGGAGGTCGAGGCGGATCTCGTCGGCGTCGAGGCGCAGGTGCTCCGCGCGCGCAGCAAGCAGTCGGCGTTCGCGTACCTCGCGATCTGGCTGCTCGCGCCGCTGACCCCGATGCTGCACGTCGCGAAGTGGGGGATGCTCGCGCTGGTGTTCGTCGTCGCGAACGCGATCGCGGCGCTGCAATTCCTCAACTACCGGACCGGCCGCGTGCCGACGTGGGCGTTCATGGCCGCGAACCTCGCCCTCGTCGTCGTGTTCGCGCAGTGGGTCGGCGCGGTGCTGCTGACGCCGCTGCTCGTCGGCGCGCTGCTCGTCGCGCTCGGCTCGCGCCCCGATCTCGCGCGGCGGCCCGCGCTCGTCTACGCGTTCGGCATCCTCGCGGTCGCGCTTCCCGTCGCGCTCGAGGCGGCCGGCGTGATGCCGCACACGTTCTCGTGGGCGCGGGCGGGGCTGACGAGCTGGGGCAACATCGTCGACAGCCGTACCGACGCGGACTTCGTCATCATGCTGCTCGGCATGGTCGCGCTGCTCGTGCTCACCGCGCGGTTCACGATCGGCATCACGCGTGCGCGGCTGGAGGCACAACGCCACGTCCACCTACAGGCGTGGCAGCTCCGCCAGCTCTTGCCACGTGCCAAGACGGCGCGCTCAGGGTCTACACTGGTGTGGTGAGGTTTGTCGTCGTCGCGCTCGTCGCCGCCGCGTGCGGCAACGATCCGCCCGACTACCCGCCGCCGCCGCTCGCGGATCTCGGCATCCACCAGGCGCCGACGTACGTCGCGCGCAACCTCATGAGCGCCGGCGGCGTGCTGCTCGCGCATCCGCGCCTCGGCCAGCCGGCGATCGCGATCGCGGGCGAGCCGCTCGACGTCGGCTGGATCGCGCCCGGTGCTGGCCCGGCCGCGGACCTGCTCGTCGACGGCGTCGTCGTCGATCACCTCGTCGGCGACTGCGATGCCGATGGCGTGTGTCACGCGACGAGCACGGTCGCGGCCGCCATCGGCCTGCACGAGGTCTGCGTCGATGTCGGCGCCGCGCGCGACTGCGCCCCGCACGCGCTCGCGGTGGTCGATCATCGCAACGACCCCGCGACCGTCGTCCACCTCAGCGACGCGCACCTCGGCGACGGCAACGCGGATGTCACGTTCCGGCACGTCCTCGAGGCGATCGCGGCGAACCCGCCGGACTTCATCGTCTACACCGGCGACGGCGCGAACGACGGCCTGCTCGTGCAGCGCGAGGAGTTCGTCACCGCGCTCAGCGAGCTGCCCGTCCCGATCTACGTCGTCACCGGCAACCACGACTACGACAACCGCGGCATCGACGGCCACCTGATGATGGTCGGCCCCGAGCTCGACATGACGTGGTCGTACGGCGCGCTCCGCTTCATCGGCCTGTCGTCCGGCCAGGATCTCGACGACGGCAGCCACCTCGACACGATCAGCGAATCGAGCGGCCCCGACGACAGCCAGCTGACGTGGCTCGCGCAGACGCTCGATGCGCCGTCGCAGCCGACCGTCTTCTTCTTGCACCACCCGATCTACAACGCGCTGTTCGCGACGGTCGGGCCCGACTCGCGCGACCGCCTCAAGACGCTCGTCACGCGCGACGACGCGCTCGCCGTGCTCGCCGGCCACACGCACATCACGAGCGTGTACGACGCCGAGGGCAACAGCCGCGATCTGTCGCTCGATGCGCAGGACGTCGATCCAGCGCGCCTGCCGCTGCACTACACCGCCGCGCGCAGCACGAACGGCAACGGTGGCTACGCGGTGTTTCACTTCTCCGCGCACCACGTCGACTATCGCTGGATCGCGCTGTGATCTTCGCGGCGCCGCTCGCGCTCACGCTCGCGTTCTCCGACGGCATCGGCCACGCACGCCTCGCCGGCTGGTACGACGACGAGGAGGCACTGTCGCTGCGCCTCGCGTACGCGGTCACCGGTCGCGTCGCGATCGACGCCGGGCTCTCCGAGGATCTCGAGCGCGTCGAGCTCGGCATCCATGCAGGCGTGCGCGTGCGGCCGGCGTGCGCGGCGCCGTGGCTGTTCGTGCGCGGCGATGTCGCGCTCGTCGGCGCGTCGCACCTCGGCTCGAACTACGACCTGACGGCGGGCGGCGGCGCGTGGTTTCGGCTCGCGCCATGGGTCGCCATCGAGGGCGAGCTCGACGTCACGGCGCGCGTCGGCGAGGTCGACACGCAAGCGATTCGCGCCATCGCGGGCGTGGCGATCGCCTCGCCACGCTTCTGGCACCATATATAATGATGCTCGTTTGCCGCGAGGCGCTTGACGACGTGCAACGCGCCGTTTATACGTTCGTCCTCTCGCGGCCCGCCGCCTAAGCTGGCGTAGCTCAACTGGTAGAGCACCTGATTTGTAATCAGGCGGTCGCGGGTTCGAGTCCCACCGCCAGCTCAAGAAGGAAACCTAGCTTCAGACAACGTCACGGATGGATGCCCGAGCGGCCAAAGGGAGCAGACTGTAAATCTGCCGGCTTATGCCTACCGTGGTTCGAATCCACGTCCATCCACCAGCAGAACTCACGGAGAAACGTTAGAACGCGGGTGTAGCTCAGTTGGTAGAGCTCCAGCCTTCCAAGCTGGTTGTCGCGAGTTCGAGTCTCGTCGCCCGCTCCAAGCACCCGAAACCAAAATCGCCCTCTTAGCACAGTGGCAGTGCACTTCCTTGGTAAGGAAGGGGTCGCGAGTTCAATTCTCGCAGAGGGCTCGCAGGAAAAAAGGATCAGAGTCGAATGTCGAAGGAAAAGTTCATCCGCAACAAGCCCCACGTCAACATCGGCACGATCGGTCACGTCGACCACG
>CAYUNM010000044.1:49774-66367 GCA_964446175.1 uncultured Kofleriaceae bacterium | reverse complement strand
ACGGCGACCTCGATGGCATCGCCGCACGGCGACCTCGATGGCATCGCCGCACGGCGACCTCGATGGCATCGCCGCACGGCAACCTCGATCGCGCGTGAACGCCGGGTCACCCTCCGTGTGAACCTCGCCGCCCCTACTGCTGCGCGCTGCAGCAAGACCAGCAGGTTGCGCGTGGCGTGTCGGTTGCACGAAGGGCCGCTCGATGGCCCACTCGCCCCCGCCGCTCTCGGTCTCCGCGCTGTCCGCGCTGTCGCGGGCCACGCGCGCCTTCGCCGCGCTGTCGCGGGCCACGCGCGCCTTCGCCGGGCTGTCGCGGGCCTCGCTCGCCCTCGCGGCGCTCTCGCTTGCCCTTCTCGCGACACCTGCCCGCGCCGACGACGGCGGCCCACCTGGCCTGAGCCCCGTCCCGCCGTCGCCGCTGATGCTCGAGCACGCGCCCGAGCCGCTGCCGCGCTGGGAGGTCCACCTCGGCGGCGGGCCTGGGGCCGCGCGCGCGGCCATGCTCGGCACCACCCACGGCGCCGTCGCGATCTCGATCGACACCGAGGTCATCCGCTGGAGCGATGCGCACACGGGCCTCGGCCTGTACGTCGGCGAGATCATCGCGGCGCCGTGGCACCAGATCGAGATGGACAGTCATCCGGTCATGCGCGATCTGCCGTTCATCATCGAGCCCGAGCTCGTGCATCGCTCGACGTCGCGCCACTCGCGCTGGCTCGCCACCGGCTGGACGGCCTCGATCGCCGGCGGCGCGGTGGTCACGCGCACCTCCGAGAACTGGAGCCACCTGCTCTCGCACCACTCGTACTCCAAGACGCTCGAGCAAGGCGTCGAGGCGGGCACGACCGTGCAGGTCGGCGCGTTCGTCGACGTCGGCCCGGTCGCGCTCGCGATCGGTCCGCGCGCATCGGCGGACACGGCCGGCGACCTCGCGCTGAACGTCGAGGCCACGGCCGGCGCCTCCTGGTGAGGCAGCCCCGCGGCGGCGCCGCAGCCAGGACCGTTCGTGGCACGAAGAGGGCCCGACCTCCCCACCGCAGAACACGTCATTACATTGTCATGACGTGTTCCGGGACCGGGGGTACTGCGAGAGGCCCACGCGCTTCGCGATCGCGCGCGTGCGTCTACGGCTTTCGCTTCTTGCGCTTCGGCAGGCTCTCCTTGAGCGCCTGCTTCAGCTCGTCGAGCTCGCGCCGCATCGCGGCCACATCGTCCTCGCGCGCATCCGGCTCCGTCGATGCGCGGCGCGACGGGTCGGTCGGCGAGCGGCGGCGGGAGTCCGTGCCCGCGGCATCGGGCGTGCGGATATCCGCGTCGGTGTCGTCGCCGACGGCGAACGGGGACGGCGGTGCGACCGGCGAACCGCCCGCGGGGGTCGGGTTGCCCGGCATCGCGCCCGGCGGATATCCCTGCGGCGGCGCAGCATAGCCGGGCGGGTACGGCTGCCCTTGCGGGTACGGGGCCTGGTAGCCGGCGAACGGCGAACCCATCCAGAGGCGGGCGAGCGCGTCCGTCGCGGCCATCGGGATCTGCGCGAGCGGGTTGTACGTGGCGAGCGACTGCACGCCGCGCTTGGCCTGCAGGTAGACGTCGAGGGCGCCGGTGACGTAGCGCGAGAAGAACTCGGCGAGCGCGTCATCGGAGAGCCGGATCATCTGCGTGAGCAGCTGGACCGGCAGGAAGCGGGAGGCGTGGCCCGTCTCGAGGACGATCTGGGTCAGCGTCGCCTGGGTCAGGTCCTCGCCCGTGTTGGCATCGACGACGCGCAGGTCCGTGCCGGTGCGGATCTTGGCGGCGAGCTCGTCGAGGGTGACGTATCGGGAATCACCGGTGTCGTAGAGCCGGCGGTTGCCGTACTTCTTGATCAGGACCGTCGCCACGGGGGCACCTTACCGGGGCCGCATGGTGCAGCGCAAGGCGCCAGATTGCTGCGATGCAAAATGAGCTTGACACTCCGAGGGTGCGAGTCGTAGCGTGCGGGCCATGTCGAGCCGCTTCGCGCCCTGGTTTGTGCTGCTGTGCAGCATGAGCGCATGTGGAGGCGGCAGCGGGACGACCTGCACGACGGACGACCAGTGCCCGAGCCACTTCTGCAAGGCGGATGGCACGTGCGGGCCGGCCGGGATGCCGGATGCGGCGGGCAGCGGCGTGGATGCGGCGATCGATGCGCCGAGCGGCGCGTGCGTGCCGAACCACGACGGCAAGATCGAGCGCGGCGAGCTGCCGATGGCGCCCGGCGTGATGGCGACGTTCCGCATCGCGACGAGCGCGACGTGGAACACGGCTGGCCACAGCAACACGGACGGCTCGCGCACGTGGGACCTGTCGGGTCAGCTCGCGAACGATGCGGACACGCCGGTGACGCTCGGCTCGCCGCAGGGCGCGTGGTGGGCCGCGGACTATCCCGGCGCGAGCTACACGGCGCTGCTCGCGAGCGGGTCGACGTTGCAGGGCGTGTTCGAGCTCGATGGCACGCAGCTCGTGCTGCTCGGGGTCGTGTCGCCGAGCGGCGGCCCGACGAAGACGGAGCTGATGTACGACCCGCCCGCGAAGATCCTCGCGATCCCGTTCCAGGCGGGCGACACGTGGACGAGCACGAGCACGGTCACCGGCTATCTCAACGGCGGAGTCGGCGGCAGCTACACCGAGAAGTACGACTCGAGCGTCGACCAGGTCGGCACGATGACGACGCCGTACGGCATGTTCCCCGTGCTGCGCGTCGCGACGAACATGACGCGCACGAGCGGCCTGGCGACGCTGCTGACGAAGCGCACGTTCGCGTGGTCCGCGGAGTGCTTCGGCACCATCGCGACGGTCGCCGCGCAGGACAACAACACGAGCACCGAGTTCTCCGACGACGCGGAAGTGCGGAGGCTGGCGCAGTGAAGTGGCTGCTCGTGCTGCTCGCGCTGGCGGCGTGCCCGAGCTTCCATCCCGCGCCGCTGCCGGGGGCGCCGGCGGGCGCGACGTTCGTCGATGTCGACGGCGTGCACGTGCACTACAAGGAGATGGGCGCCGGGCCGGCGGTCGTGCTGATCCACGGCTATGGCGCGTCGCTCGAGAGCTGGGCGGGCGTGATGCCGGCGCTCGCCGGGGCGCATCGCGTGATCGCGATCGACCTGAAGGGCTTTGGCTGGACGAGCCGGCCCGAGGGCGACTACTCGCCGGCCGCGCAGGCCGCGCTGGTGTGGGGCGTGCTCGACAGGCTCGGCGTTGGCGATGTCGCGATCGTCGGGCATTCGTGGGGCACGAGCGTCGCGCTGGCGATGGCGGTCGCGCATCCCGACCGGACGCGGCGCGTCGCGCTGTACGACGCGTACGTCTACGACGAGCAGGTGCCGAGCTTCTTTCGCTGGGCGCAGAAGAGCGGGCTCGGCGAGCTGCTGTTCGGGCTGTTCTACAAGGAGCGCATCGAAGATCGCGCGCCGCTCGCGTACTACGACGCGAGGTGGATCACGCAGGCGCGCGTCGAGCGTGTCGAGCGCGATCTCGACAAGCCGGGCACCACCGCGGCGGCGCTCGCGGTCGCGCGCGGCCATCACTTCGAGGCGCTGCACGCGCAGCTCGCGCACTTCGCCAAGCCCGTGCTGCTGCTGTGGGGCGCGAACGACGAGGTCACGCCCGTCGCGTTCGGCTACCGGCTCGCGAACGAGCTCGCGAACGCCGACATCAAGGTTTACGAGCACTGCGGACACATCCCGATGGTCGAGGCGCGCAGTCGTTCGACGCGCGACCTCACCGAATTCCTAGGAAAGGACGGAGACCATGAGTACAAAGGAACTGGAAACGTTGATGGCGGAGGCGATCGTGGCAGCAGTGACGCTGGCACTGGTGGAGACGGTCAAGCTGGTTCTGGAACAGAACAACGCGGCGGCGGAGCGAGCGGCGGAGCCTCGGCCACTGCCACCACCACCGTCGATGACGTGAAGCCCGGCTTCGGCCCGCCGCCCGCGAACGAGGCGACCGGCCTGCCCGTCGGCGCGGATCTCGCGGCGCTCGGGGCGGAGCTGACGCCGCGTGCGTATGCGGCGCCGCGCGAGCACACGGAGATGATCGTGCACGGCTCGCTGCGCGCGCGAGACGCGACGCTCTACAACCTCGACCTCGATCGCGGCCTCGATCCGACGGGCAAGCCGCTGTTTCCGGTGCCGCTCGGCGGCGGGCAGACGCTCGAGTCGGGCGACCTGCGCGCGCGCACGGATCTCGCGCTGTACGCGAAGGGCGTCGGCGTCGCGGTGAAGGCGCGCATCGACTGGCTCGACAACGTCGCGCTCGGCGGCACGCCGGATCTCGCGGGCGGCTCGCCGGCGACGAGCGGCGGCCAGCGGCCGACCACGGTCGTCGTCAAGCGCGCGTGGGGCGAGGCGCTGACGCCCGCCGGCACGCTCGCGGTCGGCCGGATGGGCGCGCACTTCGGCCTCGGCATCGCCGCGAACGGCGGCGACTGCGAGGACTGCGATCACGGTGATGCGGCGGATCGCGCGGCGTTCGTGTCGCCGATCGCGGGGCACCTGCTCGCGATCGCGTACGACATCGCATCGAGCGGGCCGTTCACGCGCAGCAAGGATGGCGCGCGGCCGATCGCGCTCGAGCCGAGCGACAAGGCGGCCGGCCCTACCCTCGCGATCCTGCGCGTGCACTCGCCGGCCGCGCTCGCGCGCCGCGCCGCCGCCGGCATGACGACGATCGAGTACGCCGGCTACATCTCGCACCGCACGCAGGACCGCGACGTGCCCGCGTCGTACCTGCCGATCGCGGCCCCCGCCGGGTACACGTCGAACGACCTCGTGTCGCGCGGCTTCTCGGCGACGACGACCGGCGCGTGGCTGCGCGCGACGGGCGAGAGCTTCCGCGTCGAGGCGGAGCTCGCGTACGCGACCGCGTCGATCGCGAATCCCTCGCTCGTGCCGGGCGCCGCGATCACAGTGCCCGTCACGTCGAACCAGCTCGGCCTCGCCGTCGAGAGCGACGTGCAGGTGGGGCCGGCGCGCCTCGGCTTCGACGGCGGCTACGCGAGCGGCGACTCGGCGCCCGGCTTCGGCGCGTTTCCGCAGCCCGGCCAGACGACGACCGTGCCCGGCCAGCTCGACGGCCCGCAGGCGAACCTGCCGCGCGATCACACCGTCGACAACTTCCGGTTTCACCCCGACTACCACATCGATCAGATCCTGTTCCGCGAGATCATCGGCACCGTCACGGATACGATCTACGTGCGCCCGCACGTGCGCACGCGCCTGATGAGCGCGGGCGTCGGTCACCTCGAGGCGGGCGCGGCGCTGATCGCGTCGTGGGCAGTCGAGGCCGCGTCGACGCCGAGCGGCCAGCGCGCGCTGGGCGTCGAGCTCGATCCCGAGCTGCGCTACGCGAGCCGCGACGGCTTCGCGGCCACGCTCGACTACGGCGTCCTGTTCCCGGGCGCCGGCTTCAACAACACGATGCTGGAGGCCAAGCCTGCGCAGGTGCTGCGCGCCCGGCTTGCGTTCGCATTTTGAAGAGGCTGCTGCTCATACTGGCTGCGTGCGGCACGAACGAGACGCCGCAACCGGCGCCCGTCCCGACGCTGCCGTCGTGCGTGCCGAACCGCGACGGCGTGATCACCGTCGACGAGCTGCCGATCGCGATCGGCGCGCGCCTGACGTACTACACGAGCACGAACGCGAGCGGCGTCGGCTACGACATGGCGCAGGAGAACGCGAGCGATCAGGTCGTCGCGCTCGGGCCCGTCGCGCTCGGCGCGCAGTGGTACGCGGCGAGCTTCCCGAGCGGCGCGTTCGTCGTCGATGCGGGCGGCGGCCTCGACGGCGTCTACCACCAGGACGCCCAGGCGCTGTGGCTCGACGGCACCGCGTCGCAGGCCGACGGCGCGAACAAGACGCTGATCGTGTATCCGACGCCGCTGCCCGTACTCCGCTTCCCGCTCGCGGTCGGCGAGTCGTACACGGCGAGCGTGAGCTACGCGGCGACGATCGACGGCCTGCCGTTCAACGGCAGCGACGAGCTCGACGTCGACGTGCCCGACGCGGGCCGCCTCGACGTGCCGTACGTGCAGTTCTCGCCGACCCTGCGCGTGCGCGAGAAGGCCGTGCGCAAGACGGGCGCGACCGCGATCACGAAGCGTACGACGCTGTTCCTGTTCGAGTGTTTCGGCGAGGTTGCCCGCGCCGAGAGCAAGCAAGACGAGACCAATCCCGATTTCACGCAAGCCGCCTACCTCAGGCGTTATGCATTAGGAGTGACACCATGATCTGGGACATGTGGAAACAAGGCTTCGCCGCGTGGGAGCAAGCGACCGCGCAATACATGGAGAAGGTGCTGACGAACCCGGCCGTGCTCGGCCCGGCCGGCGCCATGCTCAGCGCCGCGATGAAGACGAAGGCGGCGACCGACCGCGTCGTCGCGGACTGGTGGTCGACGATGGGCCTGCCCACGCGTCGCGATCAGGAGCGCGCGCTGCACAAGCTCAACATGCTCGAGAGCCGGCTGTATGACCTCGAGGAGCAGTTGCTGGCGAAGAGGGCCTAGCCATGGACGTCACGCCGCTGCTCGAGATCAAGCCTGCACCGCGCGCCGTGTTCGATCGGCTCGCGACGCATCGTCATCGCGCGCGCTTCCAGGTGCGCAGCGGCGACGGCTGGCATCCGGTGACCTGGGGACAGTTCGCGCAGCAGATCCGCGGCGTCGCACGCTGGCTCGTCGAGCACGAGCTCGAGGCGGGCGATCGCGTCGCGATCTATGCGCCGAACTCGGTGGCATGGGGAGCAGCGGCACTCGGCGCGCAGACCGCGGGCGCGGTGTTCGTGCCGATCTATCCGGCGTCGACGGCCGATCAGGTCGCCTACATCCTCGAGCACGCCGAGATCCGGTTCGTGTTCGTCTCCGGCAAGGAGCAGATCGCGCGGCTCGAGAAGGCGCGCGGCGGCCTCACGCGCGCACCGCAGGTCATCGACCTCGAGTCCGGCTTCTGGAAGGAGCCGGCCGCCCGCGACGCCGACGCGTCTACTATCGTCGACGCCCGCCTCGGTGCACTGGATCTCGATCAGCCGGCGCAGATGCTCTACACGAGCGGCACGAGCGGCAATCCCAAGGGCGTAGCTTTGACCTACCGCAACGTCGGCGTCAACGGCCGTGACTGGCTCGTCTGCAACGCGCCGCTGCTCGAGGAGGGCGACCGGGATCTGTTGTGGCTGCCGATGAGCCACATCTTCGGCTTCGGCGAGCTGTGCCTGGGCAACCTGCTCGGGTGGGAGACGTACATGGCGACGCCCGCCGACGTCCTCGACCTCTTGCCGGCCGTCGCGCCGCAGATCTTCATGAGCGTGCCGGCGTACTGGGAGAAGATCGCGCGCGCGATCCAGGCCGGCGGCGATCCGAAGCAAGCGCTCGAGCGCGTCACCGGCGGCCGCCTGCGCTTCTGCCTCTCGGGCGGCGCGGGCCTCAAGGTCGAGATCAAGCAGCTGCTGCACCAGCACGGCGTGCTGATCATCGAGGGCTACGGCCTGACCGAGACGTCGCCGACGCTGACCTTGAACCGCCCCGATGCGTTCCGCTTCGACACGGTCGGCAAGGTCCTGCCCTCGGTCGAGCTGAAGCTCGACGCCGACGGCGAGATCCTCGCGAAGGGCGAGAACGTGTTCGCCGGCTACTACAAGGATCCCGGCGCCACGGCCGCCGCGTTCACCGAGGACGGCTGGTTCCGCACCGGCGACGTCGGCCGGTGGACCGACGACGGCTTCCTGCAGATCGTCGATCGCAAGAAGGACATCCTCGTCAATTCGGGCGGCAAGAACATCCCGCCCGCGAACATCGAGGCGAAGTTCGTCGACGATCCGGTGATCGAGCGCCTCGTCGTCTACGGCGACGCACGCCCGTACCTCGTCGCGGCGGTGTGGGTCCGTCACGATGTCCCGCACGGCGAACGCGAGCGCCTCGTCGCGCAGCGGATCGACGAGATCAACCAGGGCCTCGCGCGCCACGAGACGATCAAGCGCCACTTCATCGCCGAGAAGCCGCTCGGCGTCGATGACGGCACGCTGACCTCGTCGCTCAAGCTCCGCCGCAAGGCCGTGTACGACCGGCTGCGCGACCGCTTCGAAGGGCTCTACGCATGAAGCCGCCGACGAAGTCGCCGCTCGACTCGATCGTCGCGCTGATCAAGCGCGCGCCGAAGGGCAAGCCCGTCGTCGGCGCGACGCCGCACACCGTCGTGTGGAGCGAGAACAAGTGGCGGCTGCTGCGGTTCTCGCCGCCGCGCCCTGCGTACAAGACGCCGGTCCTGCTCGTGCCGTCGCTGATCAACCGCTGGTACGTGCTCGACCTCGGCACCGGCCGCTCGCTGATCGAGTGGCTGGTCGCGCAGGGCCACGACGTGTTCTGCATCGACTGGGGCACGCCGGGCCCCGAGGACCGCTACCTGACGTGGGACGACATCGCCGGCCGCTACGTCGGGCGCGCGGTGCGCATCGCGACGCGCTTCGGCCGCCGCGGCGGCGTGCACGTGCTCGGCTACTGCCTCGGCGGCACGCTCGCCACCACCTACGTCGCCGCGTTCCCGGAGTACGTCACGAGCTTCCTCGCGCTCGCGGCGCCGGTCGACTTCGCGGAGGCCGGCATCATGGCGACGTGGACGCGCACGCCCACGTTCGACGTCCGCGCGATCTTCGAGGCATTCGGCAACATCCCGTGGCCGCTGATGCAGGCATCGTTTCACCTGCTAAAGCCGACGCTCACCGCGCAGAAGATGGTCGCGCTGCTCGACCGCGCGTGGGACGACGAGTTCCTCGAGAGCTTCCTCTCGACGGAGCGGTGGGGCACCGACAACGTCTCGTTCCCCGGCGCCTGCTACGTGCAGTACATCGAGCAGCTCTACCGCGGCAACGCGCTGATGCACGGCGGGTTCGCGCTGTGCGGGCGGCCGGCCGAGCTCGCGCAGATCAAGTGCCCGACGCTCGCGCTCGCGTTCGAGGACGATCACATCGTGCCGCTGCCCGCCGCCTCGCCGCTCGTCGATCGCATCGCCGCGACCGACAAGCAGCTCGTCGTGCAGCGCGGCGGCCACGTCGGCGCGGTCGTCTCGAAGAAGGCCGCCGACCGGCTGTGGCCGGTGATGGCGCAGTTCTGGGCCGCCCGCGATTAGGCGGCGGCGGCACGCGAGTCGCTCGCGAGGCAACCGAGGCCGACGAGCGTCGTGCGCACTGCCTCGTCGATCGGCGTGTGCGGCTCGGCGCCGAGCGTCGCCACGAGGCGATCGTTCGTCATGCGCAGCGGCTTCTTCCACAGGTAGCGCATCTCGAGCAGCTCGCGCATGAACCGCATGAACGGCGCGAGCAGCGGCACGATCCACCACGGGAAGCGCTTGATCGGGGGCCGCGTCGCGACCGCGCGCTGGATCGCACCGACCATCTGCGTGCCGTCCGCGTCGTAGAAGCCCGCCATGTGATAGACGGCGAACCGCGGCAGCTGGTCCGCGCGCTCGAGCAGCCGCGCCATCGTCTCCGCGACATCGGGCAGGTACGCCCACTGATGCCCGACTCCTCCGCGCGCCGGGTTCTTGATCGCGGTCACCGGCTTGCCGGGCGTGATCAGGCCGCCCGCGAACCAGTTGCTCGCGGCGCCCGGGCCGAAGTAGTCGCCCGCGCGCACGATGATCACGGGCACGCCGGCCGCCTCGAGCCGCCGCTCCATCTCGACGCGGATCGCGCCCTTCTTCGTCTCGGGGTGCTGCGGGCTCTGCTCGGTCAGCGTCACGCCGGCGTCGGGGCCGAAGTTGTAGACGGTGCCGGGCAGCACGATGCGCGCACCGACCGCGCGCGCGGCCGCGATCGTGCTGTCGAGCATCGGCAGGACGAGCTTCTCCCAGTCGCGATAGCCTGGCGGGTTCACCGCGTGGATGATCACGCTCGCGCCCTGGGCGGCGGCGAGCACGTCGGCCGCGACCAACGCATCGCCCTGCAGCCACGCGAAGCGCGGCTCCTTCCGGGCGGCCGCCGCCGCGTTGCGCGACAGCGCGCGGATCGTCCAGCCACGAGCATGAAGCGTGCGGGCGACCTCGCCTCCGATGCCGCCCGTCGCGCCAAGGACCAGAACCGTTCCAGCAGATGCCTTCCGGGTGCTCTCGATTGCGTTCGTCATGCCCCTACGATGGGCCCTGCTCTCGATAAACGAAATTCCCATAAACCGTACATCTGATATTCATGGATGTATGGCACCGAGCTGGGACCTCTACCGCACCTTCCTCAGCGTGCTCGAGCACGGCTCGCTCTCGGGCGCGGCCCGCGAGCTCGGCCTGACCCAGCCGACCGTCGGGCGCCACGTCGACGAGCTCGAGGCGGCGCTGGGCGCGGAGCTGTTCACGCGCTCGCAGCGCGGCCTCTTGCCCACGGACCTCGCGCTCGAGCTGCGGCCCTACGCCGCCTCGCTCGCCGCCACCTCGGCGTCGCTGCTGCGCGCCGCCTCCGCGAAGCGCGACGTCATCGCGGGCACCGTCCGCGTCAGCGCGAGCGAGGTGATCGCGGTCGAGGTCCTGCCGCCGATCCTCGCCGGCCTGCTCGACACGCACCCGCAGCTGCAGGTCGAGCTCTCCGCCTCCGACCGCGTCGAGGATCTGCTGCAGCGCGAGGCCGACGTCGCGGTGCGCATGGCCGAGCCCTCCCAGGCCGCGCTCGTCGTGCGCCGCATCGGCGGCCTCCCGATCGGCCTGTACGCGCATCGCGACTACCTCGCGAAGCACGGCACGCCGAAGGCCGCCGCCGACCTCGCCGACCACCGCCTCATCGGCTTCGATCGCGAGACCGCCTACATCCGCGCGATGGCACCCCGCCTGCCGATGCTCGCGAAGCTGACGTTCGCGCTGCGCACCGACAGCAACCTCGCGCAGCTCGCCGCGATCCGCGCCGGCGTCGGCATCGGGCTCTGCCAGGTCGGCCTCGGCGACGCGGAGCCGCGGCTCGTGCGCCTCCTGCCGCGCGCGTTCTCGCTCTCGCTGGAGACGTTCGTCGTCATGCACGAGAACCTGCGCGGCTCACCGCGCTGCCGGGCCGTGTTCGACGCGCTGGTCGCCGGCCTCGCCGCGTATCACGGGCACGGATCGGTGAGGGCGCCCGGGGCGGGCACCGTCGGCGTGCCGTCGCGGAGGTAGCTCTCGAGGAAGCAGCCGTACTGGTGCTTCACGGCGTCGAGCTGGCGATAGATGTAGTGCGGATCGACGATGCCGTCGCCCATGTACTGCACGACCACGCGCGTCTTGCCGGCCTCGTTACCCTTCACCGGATAGCTCAGCAGCCCGTCGAGGTGCGCGAGCGACAGCGACTGCTGCATCTCCGGCCACACCTGCGTGCCGGCTTCCTGGTTGCCGTAGGCGAGCGCGGCCGCGTTGTAGACGCTCGTCTGGAAGTACGAGTCGTCCTTGCCGACCGGCTCGTAGATGTGGCGGTCCGCGAGGCGCGCCATGTAGACGAGCGGCTCGGCGTCTTCCCAGGCAAGCGCCATCAGGTCCATCGCCGGGTGCATGAACTGGAGCGTCGTGTCGTCGACGCCGAGCGCCGTCGCGAGCAGCTCGCGCGCGCCGGGGATCGTCTTCGTGTCGAGGATCATCAGGTTCCAGTAGCCGCCCGCACCGGTCGGCACGAGCGCCGGGAAGCGCGGCTCGATCGCGCCGACCATGTTCGTGTACATGCCGCCCATCGACTGGCCACCCGCGACGAGCTTCGTCGCGTCGAAGAAGTGGTCGGTGCCGGGCGTCGAGATGCCGGTGCAGCCGGCGAGCGCGCTCGCGGGGATGTGGAGCGCGAGCAGCGCGTCGAGGAACATCCGCTGCTCGAACGCGCCCTGCTGGAACGTGTGGGGAAACGCGGAGAGGTTGTTGATGTTGAGGTACGCGTAGTCGGTCGCGTTGACGAGCCGCTCCGGGTTGACCGGCATCGCGCACGAGGCGGCCGCGATGCCGTGCAGCGCGACGACGTAGCCCGGGCCCTTGCCCGGCGTCGGCATGTCGGAGGAGTCGGGCGACGGGCCGAGGTCGACGACGCCCGTCGAGAGGCCGCCCGAGCCGTGGAAGAACTGATAGAGCGGCCAGCCGGTCGCGGGCATCGCGCGCTTGGGGAGCGTGATCGTCAGCGGGATCGTCATGTCGCCCTGCTTCTGCGGGACGTCATTGGCGTCGAGGACGAACAGGCCGCCGGTGTCGAACGGCTCCGTGCCGGTCTGGAACTGCGGCATCGTGATCGTGCCGGAGAGCCGGCAGAAGCCGTCGTAGGTGTCGGCGCCGACGAGCGCGAGGTTGTCGATCGTCGGGTGGTACTGCGCGCGGATCGCGTCGGAGCGCATCTTGACGCGCGCGACCTCGTCGCCGGTCGTGAACTCCGTCGAGACGAGCACGTCGGACTTCTTCACCGGCAGCGCGGCGGCGAGCGCGTCCGACATCTTCCAGCCCGCGGGCGAGTCGAAGCCGGGCGCGAACTCCTTGTCGATCACGTACGCGTACTTCGCGTTGCCGCGCAGCACGAAGCCGGGGACGGGCGCGATCGCGACGAGGTTCGAGGTCGCGTAGCGGTCCTTCGGCAGCGCCTGCACGACCACCGGCACCGTCGACTTCTGCTCGATGTCGACGAGGTAGGCGTGGCCGTCGACCGCCATCGGCGGCGCCGTGAAGCGGAAGTACGCGATCGACATCATCGGCCAGCCGTGGCGCTCCGGCACCACCGAGAGCAGGCTCGCGAGGATCGGCACGTTGCGCGGGTTCGGGAAGCCCGTCATGTCGGGCGCGCCGTTCGCGTCGAGGCGCGCGTCGGAGGGCCACGGCGCGTTCCAGAACGTATCGGCCGTGTCGTGCTTCTTGTCGAAGTAGACGGTGGGAGCGTCGCTGCCGCACGCGGCGAGGGCGAGGAGGGCTGCTGCGTACTTCATCCGGAGACCTTGCTGCCGACCCGGCCGGCTCGCCTGCGCTCGACGACGCCGGCGCGCACGCGATCGACGAACGCCGTCGCGAGCTGCTTGTCGTCAGCGATGAACGTGACGCGCGACGCGGAGAGCAGCGCGCGATCCTTCTCCGAGACGTCGCCGATCAGCACGAGCTCGGTCGTCGCGAGCGAGTCGTGGCCGCGCGCGTACATGCACAGCTCGAGCGCGTTCATCACGCCGCGCAGCTGCGCATCGACGAACACGAGGTCGGGCTGATCGCGGTTGAGCTTGTGCGCGGCGTCGCTGCCCTCGCCCGCCGTCTCGACAAGCGCGGCGGCGTGCGCGCGGCGGCCGAGCGACCACAGCCAGCGCGCGCGGGCCGTGTCATCGTCGACGACGAGCACGCGCAGCGGGCGCACGGCGCTGCCGATGCGGGCGATGATCGCGTCGAGCTGGGCGAGCACGTCGGTGACGCTGCGCGGGCGCCCGGCCGGCTCCTTCGCGAGCAGCCACTCGACGAGATCTGACAGCTCTCCCGGCAGATCCGTACGCAGGTCGGCGAGGCGCGGCGGCGGGAGCTGCGCGTGGCCCTCGAGCTCGCGGTGCGGATCGGGATCCGCGAACGGCGGCTGGCCGGTCGCGAGCTCGATCGCCACGCAGCCGAGCCCGTACAGGTCGATGGCCTCCGCCGCCTCCGGATCGCCGGCGTCGACGCGGCCCGTGACGACCTCGGGCGCGAGGCTCTGGCCGGTCGGGCCGAACGCGGGCACCTGCGAGAGCGAGAGGCGCCCGAGCACGAGACGTCCGTGCTCCGGACAGGAGAGCACGGTCTCGCCCGAAATGTCTCCGACGGCGATGCCGCCCTCGTGCGCGCGCTCGACCGCCGCGACGAGCGTGCGCAGGCGATCGAGATAGACATCGGGCGCGAGCTGCTTCGCGAGCTCGTCCTTGAGCAGCCGCCCGACGACGCGCTCGCCGACGACGAACTGCAACCCGTTGTGCGTGCCCATGCCGTGGACCTGCACCGCGCACGGATCGCGCACGGCCGCGCACCGCCGGGCCTCGCCGATCAGCGACGGCATGCCGGCATCGCGCCACGCGAGCTTCAGCGCGACGACGCGATCGAGCAGCATGTCGCGCGCCTCGAACACGCAGCCATCGTCGGTGCGCGCGATCTCGTCGCGGACCTGGTAGGTCGAGGCCACGACCTCGCCGGCGGCCAGCGCCCGATGCACGCTGTCGCGGAAACCCGCGGGCGGCGAAAAGGACATGGTGCCGGCCATGGCGGCCCTTCATATCACCAAGCCATCAGGATCGCACCGCCCGCGACTAGCACCGCTCCTGACACCTGAGCCCTGCTCGGACGCTCGCCGATCAGTGCTGCCAGGATGACCGCGAACAGCACGCTCGTATTGCGCGTCGTCAGGACGAAGCCCGCCCCTCCGCGTGCCAGCGCCTCGATCAGCACCAGGAACGAGGTCCCGGAAATGACGCCTATCGTCATGATGCGCGGCCACCGCGCCCGCACCACGCGCGCGACGCCGCGGATCCGCAGGGCGTTGAGCCCCGTCGCGAGCGCGAGCGCGACCGCGAACACCGCCGACGAGCTACCGCCCGCATCGAGCGATGCCTTGTACGCGAGGTGAAATCCCGCGATCGCCACCGCGCACACGACCGCCCACGCGACGGCCGCACGGTTCGCGGTCCGCGGCGAGCCCGACAGCGCGATACCCGCGAGGACGATCGCGGCGCCCGCAACGCCGAACGCATCGACACGCTCGTGCAAGAGAGCGAACGACAGCGGAAACGCGACGACGATCGCGCCGCCGCGCGACACCGTGTACACCGTCCCGAGCGCGCCCCGCTCGAGCGCCTTCGCGAGCGTGACGAAGTACACCCACTCGAGCACGCCGGCCGCGAGCGCCCAGCCGAGCGCCGCGCCGCTCGCGAACGGCATGTTGCCGAGCGCCCAGCGCACGCCTGCGACCACCGCCGCGAGCGCCGCCGCCACCGCCACTGCCCCGACGAGCGCGCGGTCCTTGTCGGGCTCGGTCCGCACCAGCGCGTTCCACGTCGCGTGCAGGAGCGCGGACACGAGGACGAGCGCGAGCGTCACCACCATGGGACTCTAGCAACGCACCATCTCCCACCTCTATGCCCGCTTAACGTTGCGCGGGCGCGCGGGTCAGATGGCCATGAAGCTCGTCACCCTCGTCCTCGTCGCAGCGCTCGGCGGCACGGCCGCCGCGGATCCGTACCCGGCGCCCTATGGAGGGCCGCCGCCGGGTGCGGTGGTCGGCGTCGGCGTCGAGCGGGTGCCGCCGCGCGTCGCGTTCCGCCAGATGCTGCTGGAGCGGTTCGACCGCAATCACGACGGCGTCCTCGAGCCGCGCGAGCGGCGGCACGCGGCGAAGGCGCTGCGGCGGATGGCGAAGCGGCTGGCGCGCGGCGAGCGCCACCAGCAAGCACGACGCGGCTGGTAGCTGTATTGTCGCCGCGTGACCGCAGTCTCGGTACGTGGCCTCACGAAGCGCTACGGGCAGATCGAGGCCGTGCGCGGCATCGACCTCGAGGTCGCGACCGGCGAGATCTTCGGGTTCCTCGGCCCGAACGGCGCCGGCAAGTCGACGACGATCAAGATCCTGTGCACGCTCGCCATGCCCACCTCGGGCGAGGCGCGGGTCGCGGGGTTCGACTGCGTGCGCGAGCGCGACGAGGTGCGGCGCCAGATCGGCCTCGTGTTCCAGGACACGACGCTCGACGACTACCTGACCGCGGAGCAGAACCTGCGGTTTCACGCGGTGCTGTACGGGATGCCGCGCGCGAACGTCGAGCCGCGGCTGCGCCAGGTGATGGAGATGGTCGGCCTGTGGGAGCGGCGCAAGAGCCTCGTGCAGACGTTCTCGGGAGGCATGAAGCGGCGCCTCGAGATCGCGCGCGGGTTGATGCACTCGCCGCGCGTGCTCTTCCTCGACGAGCCGACGGTCGGCCTCGACCCGCAGACGCGCATCTCGATGTGGAGCTACATCCGCGAGCTGCGCCAGCGCGAGAAGATCACGATCTTCCTGACGACGCACTACATGGACGAGGCGGAGTACTGCGACCGCATCGCGATCATCGACAACGGCACGATCGTCGCGCTCGATACGCCGGAGGCGCTGAAAGCGAAGGTAGGGACCGACCGCGTGCAGATCAAGACGGCCGATGACGCGGCCGCGATCGCGGCGCTGCACGACCGCATGGGGATCGAGGCGAGCGTGCACGAGGGCAGCGTGACGTTCGGCGTCGCCGATGGCGCGGCGTTCGTGCCGCGGCTGTTCGCCGAGCTCGGCGTGCCGATCCGCGCCGTCAGCGTGGCGCGGCCGTCGCTCGACGACGTGTTCCTGACGTTCACCGGCACGACGATCCGCGACCGCGAGGCCGAGCGGCCGCAGCCGGTCATGATGCGCGCGAGGCGCTCGTGATCATCGACGACCTGCGCGCGGTGCGCATCGTCTGGCACCGCGACCTGATCCGGTTCTGGCGCGACAAGCCGCGCATGTTCGCGAGCGCGCTGCAGCCGATGCTCTACCTGTTCGTGTTCGGCACCGGCATGGGCGCGGGCATGCGGCCGACCGGCGGCCTCGACCTGCGCATCTTCCTGTATCCGGGCGTGATGGCGATGGCGACGCTGTTCACGTGCTTCTTCTCGGCGGGCTC
>CAYUNM010000044.1:0-49674 GCA_964446175.1 uncultured Kofleriaceae bacterium | reverse complement strand
ATCCGGGCGTGATGGCGATGGCGACGCTGTTCACGTGCTTCTTCTCGGCGGGCTCCATCGTCTGGGACCGCGAGTTCGGGTTCATGCGCGAGATGCTCGTCGCGCCGGTGCGGCGCGGCGCGATCGTCGTCGGCAAGGCGCTCGGCGGCGCCACCGCGGGCATGTCGCAGGGCCTGATCGTGCTCGCGATCGGCCCGCTCGTCGGAATCCCCTACTCGCCGCTGCTGATCGTCGAGCTGATCGGCCTGTTGATCATCCTGTCGTTCGCCGTGACGTCGATCGGCGTGCTCGTCGCCGTGCGCATCAAGTCGTTCCAGGCGTTCATGGCGCTCGTCCAGATCATCATCATGCCGATGTTCTTCTTGTCGAGCGCGCTGTTCCCGATGGGCAGCCTGCCGACGTGGTTGAAGGTCGCGACGCACGCGGACCCGCTGACGTACGCGGTCGACCCGATGCGCAAGGCGGTGCTCGCGGACCTCGGCATTCGCGGCTTCCCCGGCATCGACATGCCGATCGTGTTCGAGCTCGCGATCATCGCCGGCACCGGGCTCGTCGCGCTCGCGATCGCCGCGCGCGAGTTCGGCAAGACCGAGTAGCTACTCGAGCCGCACGCTGCCCGCCCACTGGCCGCAGCGCTGGATGTTGTCCTTCGGCACGTCGCAGCGCGACGCCTTGACGGCGAGCGGCTGCTTGCCGACGAGCGCGAGCGGGATCGCGATCTCGACGACCCACTCCTCGTCGTCGTCGTGCGCATCGTCGAGCGTGCCTTCGTCGAAGCCGGACTTCGCGCGCACGCCGTCGATCGCGGGCGTGACCACGCCCGGCGCCGTCACGCGCAGGCTCACCGGGCCGGCCGTGAAGTCGAAGGCATCGCGCGACTCGATGTTCTCGTCGGCCGCGTAGAGCGCGACGAGCAGATCGTGATCGTCGTGCAAGAGCCTCACCTCCGACGAAGGACGCGCGAGCTGACCGTCGCTGCCGTTGAACTGCGCGCGCCAGGCGTGCTGCGACCAGTCCGGCTCTTCCCAGTCTCCATCGATCTTCACGGCGCCCTGGGCGCGCGGCACGACATCGGCCTCGAGCCGCTTCGGCGCCTCCTCGTGCTTGTTGCACGCGGCGAGCGCGACGAGCGCGATCAGCTCAGGCGCCCGCACCGGTCGCCGTGATCGTGAACGTGTCGAGGAGTGCACCGGTCTGGTAGTCCTTCGCCTGCACGAGCAAGTTACCATTCGCCTGCCGCGTGACGAGCACGTAGCCGTAGTTCTTGCCGCTCGTCAGCGGCGCGCCGCCGTTGCCGACGATGATCTCGTGGCTCGACGTGTAGTGCGAGTACGTGTGCGTGTGGCCGACGATCTTCAGCGTCACCGGGTGGCGCGCGATGATCGCGGAGCTCGCGGAGCACGGTGTCTGCGACAGCGAGGAGTCGCCCTCGTGACGCACGACGAACGTGTACGTCGTCGCGGGCGTCAGCGCGGTCTCGAGCCATGACGCTTGCGCCGGGCTCCACGCGTTGCACGCGATGACGACGAACTTCGCGCTCCAGCTGTTGTCGGCGGCGGTGACCGTCTCCGTGTAGTACGGCTGCGTGATGCCGATCGGCTGCAGCATCGTCGTCATGAAGGCGGCCATGTTCTTCGTGATGCCGTCGGCCGCGCCCGCACCGCAGTTCGAGGCCGTCGCGCCGGTGCACTCGTGGTTGCCCATCGCCGGGTACTGCAGGCCGTGATAGTTGGCGCGCGCCGTCATGTAGAGCTGCAGCTGCGTCTGCTGCTGCGAGCCGGTCGTGCTCGCGAACATGTAGTCTCCCGTCGAGACGACGAACGGTACCGCCGGCGACTCCGCCTCGACGTCCTGCCAGATCTTCGTGATGATCGCCGTCGGATAGCCGGAGATGTCGTCGATGTTCGGCGGACGCGTATCGCCGACGACGCCGAACCGCAGGTCCGACACCGTGCTGGTGCCCGAGCCATTCGATCCGACGTTTGCAGCGTCGGAGGGCGTGGTGGTGCCGCCGTCGGGATTCGACGACGAGGACGAAGCGTGCGGGGACGAGCACGCGGCGAGAAGCCCCAGCAATGCAATACGGCGCATGGCAGACGCGACGGTACCGACGAGATCGTACGCGCGTGAAGTGACGCTCTCCGACAGGATTCGATGCGCTCGCACCGCGACGGTGTGAACGTTTCGTCATGTAGCCATTCGCGCCACGCAAAACGCCCGAGGAGATCGTGCTAATGCCTGATCATGCGCATCGCGATCGCGATCGGAGCGCTCGTCGTGGCGGGCGCGCTCGTCGGGCTGCTCGTGCTCTCGCGCGATTCGCCCCGATCGTCGCCGGTGGTGCCGCCGCCGCACATCAGCGACGCCGCGGTGTCCCAGGACGTACGCGTCGCAGTGCAACCTCCTGTCCTCGTGCAGGACGCCCCGCCGGTGCAGGATGCGCAGGACGAATCGCCTCAGCTCCGCGCGGTGCGCTCGTCGGGGACCGCGAGCGAGCCGTGGGCCGGCGATGCAGCGGCGCTCGCGACGAAGCTCGCGCCCGGCTCGTCGACGACGTGCTTCGTCGCGGGTTGCGTCGTCGAGGTCCCGCCGGCTGCGCTCGAATCGGCACAGCGTGCGTTCGCCGCCGACACGACGTGGACCGGCGGCAAGCAGTGGATCGCGTCGACGCTGATCCTCTACCGACCGGACTGACGACGGCGCCGACCGACGAGCGCACCGCCGACGAACAGCGCCAGCACGATCGAGCCCTGCCCGCCTCCGGTCGAGCAGCAGCCGCCGCCCGGCGGCGTGATCTGCTGGCACATCTTCGTGCACTCGGGACTGCCCGCGGAGCCGTCGTCGCACTCCTCGCCGGAATCGACGATGCTGTCGCCGCACACGGGGACGCGGCAGTCGGTGCGGCACCGGTTCGGCAGATCGCCGTTCGCCGAGCCGTTGTCGCACTGCTCGGTCGCCGTCATCACGCCGTCGCCGCAGATGCTGTTCGGGTTCGCGACGATGCAGACGTCGTCGAGCTGCCAGCCGCCGAACTGCAGCCCCGGATCGCTCTTGAGGTCCCAGCGGACCTTGAGCTTGTGGCCCGTGAAGTACGGCGACAGCGCGACATCGTGGAAGCGCCACTCCTTGTCGATGTGCTGCGTGGCGCTGTTGTCGCCGTTGTTCTCCGTGTAGTTGACCCACGCGCGGGTGCCGTTCGCGAGGATCTGCGCCTGGTCGAAGTGACTGTCCTCGACGCCGAGCCAGCGCCGGTACTGCAGCCGCACATCGGTGTAGCGGCCGATATCGATCTCCGGCGTCTCCACCCATGCCTCGCTCTTCGGCGGGTAGTCGCCGTTGAGTACCTGCGCGAGGATCTTCGTGCCGGAGTACGGCTCGTGCGGATCGGTCGCGCCGGTCGTCGGCGTGCCCCACTGGAACGGCGATGGCGAGCCGTCGCCCGTGCCGCTCTTCCAGCCCGCGGTGAACGGATTCGTCTCGAAGTCCGTGCAGTACAGCGGCACGGTGCGGCCCTGGTAGAGCTGGTAGTACGGGTCGGCACGGTTGTCGGCGAGCGTGAACGTCGAGCCGTCGGCGAAGCTCACGGTCGCGCGGTAGAGGATCGTGTTCTGCGGAGCGAGCGGCAGCTCGGCGAAGAACCGGTTCTCGCCCGCGGGTTGCGCCACGGCGTGCCCGACGCCGGGAGCGGTTCCGGACGCGGGCATCCAGTCGAAGGTCGCGCCGGTGACGACATCGCCGCCGCATCGGTTCGAGAGCCCGGTGACGTCGATGATCACGCCGATCGCGAGCGCGTTCGTCGCGAGCAGGCCCGGCGCCTCGACCTGGCCCGCGACCGTGCGCAGGCCGTGGCGGCCGAACGCGTCGCGGATCAGGCACTCGTGCGGCGTGCCGTTGGAGAGGTCGCCATCATCGTCGTCGGTCGCGAGCGCCTCGACGAGGCTCGACGGGATATCGACGGAGCGGCGCAGCGCGCCGACGTACAGCTTCTCGGTCAGCGCGAGGCCGTCGGTCGTGCCGTACTGCGCGATGAGCGCCGTGCGCAGGTCCCACCACGTGCCGCCGAAGATCATGCCCGTGTGGTGGATCTCGCTGATGTCGTTCGGCCACATCCACTCCTTGTCGGACGGGTCGAGCTGGCGCAGCGGCTTGTCGTTGTAGAAGAACCCGCGCCCCATGCCGGAGTCGCCGGTGATGCTCGCGGCGAGGAAGTCCGCGGCGCCCTCGCTCATCGCGCCGTCGAACGAGCCGACACCCTCGATGATCTCGGCCGTGTGGACGCGATGGCCGTACTCGTGGAACACGACGTCCTGGATCTCGCCGGTGTTCTCGCACATCGCGGTCGCGTGAAAGAAGTTGAGGTTCGTGCCGTCGAAGAACGCGTTGCAGTCCTGCGCGATGTTGACGTTCGCCGTGATCTGGTCGTCGAGCGTCATCATCTGCGGGTCGACGTTCGCGCGCACCCACTCCTTCGCGATGTTGACGTTGATGTACGTGTTGACCTGCGAGTCGTCTTCCTTGACTCCGCTCGCATCCCACACCGCCGAGCCGCTCGGCTCGAGCGCGAGCGACGCCATCGCCATCGCACCCATCACCGCCTTGTTGACGACGGTGACGAGGTCGCCATCGGGCGCGACACCGAGCGCGATCGTGCCGTCGGGCGACCACGTGACGCCGCCGGTCTCGTTCGTCGTCTCCGCGACGGCACCGAGCGTCACGTGCGCGCGCGGCGCCGGATAGTTGACGTAGCCGCGCCCCGGATAGCGATCGACGCCGTGAAACAGCACGGTGCCGGCCGCATACAGGTTCAGCGAGCGGACCGCGACGACCTCGCCGGTGTGCACGTCGACGTAGCCCTCGTACTTGCCGTCCGCGCCCGCGTCGACGGTCATCGGGCGCACCAGCCGGTACCCGAGGATGCCTGCATCCGCGATCAGCGGCAGGATCACCTCGTCGCCGGGCGCCGACAACGTCGCCGAGTCGAGGCCGACCGCCGCCTTCAGCGCGGCGCCCTGATCCGCGATGCGCGAGCGCGCGAGCCGAGGCGCGGCGGCGTTGTCGATCATCACGTTCGGCAGCGCCTCGCTGCCGATCACGAACAGGCGATCGTTCTTGAACTCGAAGCTGACCTGACCGCCGAGCACGCGCATGCCGCCGCTCGTCTGCACGAACCCGACGGAGCGGATGTTGCCGTCGTACGTGTTCGAGACGAGGACGAAGTCGGAGAGCGCGGCGCCCGGCGCGAGCAGCTCGAGGTTATCGGCGAGCGTCTGGCGGGCGACCCGCTCCGCGATGTCGGCGTGCGCGACCGAGCCGGCGGCCGCGAGCCCCGAGCCCCAGATGCGCACCGGCACGCCCGTCGCCGTGTCCCACGCGGCCTGCCAGGTACCGCGCGCCGCGAGCCGCGACCACGCCGCCGACGGCTTGTTCATCCAGTCGACGCGCCGCACGTCGCGCAGCGGCTTCGTCGCCCCGACGGCCGTCACCGACGTCGACGTGATGCGCGCGCCTTGCTTGGGCACGAGCGCCAGCGCTGGCGCGGCCAGACCGAACAGACAGCCGGCCACCGCCAGCCGGCGCAAGCGCACACCCATTCGCGCAATTAGAGCTTTAACCCCGGGCGCCGTCCAGGGTCGAAATGCCCGTGCGAGGCCCTACATCTTCTGATACGGACGGGAGCTCGCCGCGGGACGGCTACGCCAGGACGACCGCGAGCGCCTCGGCCCGCGCCGCCGCGACCTGCCGTGCGAGCGCGAGCTGACCCCGCGCGCGGATCAGGTTGTGCGCGCGCCGCGTCGGGAAGCGCGCCGGATCCCAGCCGAAGTAGCGGTCCTCGAACACGTCGACCGCGAACCGCGCCGCGAGCTCGACGCACACGGTCTGCAGCCCATCGACGATCGCGATCCGCTCGCCGCGCGTGACGAGCGCGTCGGCCTCCGCGCGAAAGCCGCGCACCGCCGCCGCGAAGATCGGCAGCTCGAACTTCACCGTCCCGGCGTCCTCGCCGTGCGGGTTGCACCACGAGCGCATCGCATCGCCGAGCTCGAACGCCATCGTGCCGAGCGCCAGCGTGTCGAGATCGACGAGCGCGACGCCACGCACCGGAAGTCCATGACCGCGCCGGAACAGCAGGTTCGAGATCTTGAGATCGCCGTGCACGTGGCGGCGCGGCTGATCTTCCACGCGCAGCTCGGGCAGCGGCTCGCCGAGGATCTCGCGCCCGAGCTCGACCGCCTCTGGATCCGCATCATGCTCGACGTGCGCGCGCAGCTTGTCGAGGTGCAGCCGCGTGTCGTGCACGCCGGCGCGCGTGAAGCGATACGTGTGCTGGAGATCCGCGACGGCGCGGTGAAACCGCCCGACGAGGGCGCCGCCGGCCTCCGCCCACGCCGGATCGGGCACGCGATGCACGCTCTCGCCGTCGACCCAGGTCAGCGCGCGCCACACCGCGCCCTCGTGCTCGACCCAGGCCTTGCCGTCGCGCGTGCGCACGAGCCGCGGCGTCTCCATGCCGCGCGCGGCGAGGTGCGCCGTGACGGCCTCGATGTCGAGGTTGACCTCGGCGCCGAACACGGGATGCAGGCGCTGCAGCACCGCGACCGGCGGCGTGCCGACGACATACGTCGTGTTGATCAGGCCGCCCGCGAGCGGCGTGACGTCCTCGGGCCGCCAACCCCATGCCTCCGCCGGGATCATGGCTTCTTCGGCGGCGGATGATCGTTGGACACGGTCGGCTTGACCTCGAGCAGCTCGAAGTCGAACACGAGCATGCCTTGCGGGCGCCCCGGCGCGCCCTTGTACGCGAGCTCCTCGGGGATCCAGAACCGGAACTTGTCGCCGACCGACATCTGCGTGATGCCCTCGGTCCAGCCGAGCATGCCGCCCTGCAGGCTGAACTCGGCCGGCTCGTTGCGGATCACCGACGAGTCGAACATCTTGCCGTCCGTCGTCCAGCCCGTGTAGTTGACCTTGACGGTGTCGCGCGCGGTCGGCTTCGGGCCGCCCTTGCCGTGCTTGAGCACCTTGTAGAACACGCCGCGCGGCGTCTTCAGCGCATCGGCGGGCGGCTTCGCGACATCGGGCGGCACCGGCGGCGGCTCCGCGCCCTTCTCGATCTGCAGCAGCTCGACCTCGTAGCAGAGCTGGCCCGTCGGCATGCCGGGGACGGGCTTGCCGGCCTGCAGCTTCGCGGCGTCGATCCAGAAGCGCCGGCGCTCGCCGCCGACCATGCTCGTCAGGATCTCCTCGAACGGCGGCGACTGGCGAAACGGCGCGACTTTCGCCGGGTGCTTCTTCATCTCGGTCGTGTCGAACATCCGGCCGTCGGAATCCCAGCCGGTGTAGTTGAACGTGACGACATCGAACGGCCGCGGCTTCTCCTTGCCGGTGCCCGCGCGCACGATCTCGTAGGCGATGCCGGACTTCGTCTTCTCGGCGTCGTCGGGCGGCGCGCCGACATCCGCGGGGATCGCGGGCGCCGGCACGATGTCCATCAGCTCGACCTCGTAGACGAGCGTCTCCGGTGTGCCTTGCGGCGGGCTCTTGTAGCCGATCTGCGGCGGCACCCACAGCATCGCCTTCTCGCCCTGGTGCATCAGCTGCAGCGCCTCGGTGAAGCCGGGTGGCGCGGTCGCGAGGTTGAGCGGCATCGGCTGGCCGCGCGTCTTCGTCGTGAAGAACGAGTCGCCCGTCGACGGCTGCCAGCCGGTGTAGTTGATGACGACGGTGTCGTTCTTGTGCGGCATCGGGCCGGCGTCGTTGACGATCTCTTTCTTGAACACGAGGCCCGACGCGGTCTTCGTCGCATCCGGCGGCGGGTTCTTCAGATCGTAGGGCGCAGCGACCTGACCGCGCTTGTGCCCGGCGTCCCGCTTCGGATCGGACTTCTGGCACGCAACGAGTGCCGCGAGCAGGAAGAGCCAGCTAGGCCGCATAGGCCTCGCGTGTGAGGTTGCGGTTGCCGCCCGCCAGCACGCACACGTTGTCCTCGATCCGGATCCCGCCGAACGGCCTCAGCTCGTCGACGAGCTTCCAGTCGACGAGGCGCTCGCGGTCGTCACCGCGCAGCGTCTTGAGCAGGCCGTCGATGAAGTAGCAGCCGGGCTCGATCGTGAAGACCTGGCCGACCTCGATCGCGCTCGTGTTGCGCAGGAACTTGTTCTCCGGGCGCGGCGGCCGCAGCTTCATGCCGACGTCGTGCACGGTGACACCGAGCGAGTGCCCGAGGCCGTGCGGCAGGAACACGCGCGTGATCCCGCGATCGACGAGCTCGCTCGCGCTGCCCTTCGCGATGCCGGTCTCGCGCAGCACGTCGGCGAGCAGCCGGTGCGACTCGTCGTGCAGGTCCTCGTACTGCATGCCCGGCACGACCTTCGCGACGACCGCCTGCTGCAGCTGCTCCATCTTCGCGAGCAGCGCGGAGAACTTCGCGGCGCCGTTGCCGCGCGCGTAGGTGCGCGTGATGTCGCTGCCGTAGCCGTTGCACTTCGCGCCCGCGTCGACGAGCAGCGACGTATCGGCGCCGACGCGCGTCCGCTCGTACGCGACGTAGTGCAGCACCGCCGCATGCGCGCCGAGCGCGACGATGCCCTTGTACGGCGCGGTGGGATCGTCCTGCTCGCTCGCATCGAGATACGCGAGGTGAAGGCCGAGCTCGCTGACGGGACCGCCGCGGAACATCTCCTCGGTGCGCCGGTGGCCGCGCACCGCACGCCGCGTCGCCTCGGCGAGGCACTCGATCTCGTACGGCGTCTTCTTCGTGCGGATCGCGTCGAGCGCGGCGACGAGCGCGGGCGCATTCACGTCGCCCGGCGGCGCGTGCCCCGGATCGCGCGTCACGACGGCGACCTTGCCGCCCGGCAGCACGTCGCCGGCATGGCCCGGCTCGACCTCGACGACATCGAACTGCGGCCAGAAATGCTCGCTCTCGGGCGGCGGCGTGGTCTCCCAGAAATCGTCGCTGACGGTGCGGACGAGTGTGGGCCGGCGGCCGGTGCGCACGATGATGAACGCATCGCCCTCGGCGAGCGGGCACCAGTGCGTGAACGTCGGAGTCGGGCACAGCGGCCACGACTGATCGTCGAACCGGTTCTTGCTCTGCGGCGCGCCGCTGCAGATCACGAGCGCTTCGTAGCCCTGCGCAGCCAGCACGGCTTCGGTCGCCTTCTGCAGGTGCGCGACGTGGTCCGGATAGGTCGTCTCGAAGCTCACCCGCGGAGACTACTCGATCCCCTACCGGATCGCAGGCGCGACCGCGAACGACGTCACCGGTGTCCGCTCGATCGCGAACGTCCGCCCATCGACGAGATCGCCCACGAGCAGCCGCACCGCCGGCACGGCCAGCGGCCCGCGCTTGACAGGCACCGTGAACCGGCGCGTCACGGCCGCGACGACGTCGGCGCCCGCCGGCCGGAACCCCGTAACCGTCGCATCACCGTCGAACGAGCCGATCGCGCCCGCGATCGCGGTCCGCTGCGCCGGCGTCAGCCCGTATGCGACGAGCACCGGCCCGCTGACCGGCGGCAGCGCCAGCACCGTCACGACGCTCCCCGGCAGCTCGACACCCGCCGGTACCACCGCCGCATCCGCCTTGCCGAGGCCGAGCGCGGCCAGCGTGCTCGCCGTATCGGGCGCCGTCTCGATCCTGCCGAAGTAGTCGCGCGCGACCTCGCCGCCGAGCAGCACGTCGAGCACGAAGTCGGTCTCGCGCCCGCCGCTCGCCGGCACGAGCACCCGCTTGCCCTTGAGGTCCGCGAGCTTCTCCGCGCCGCGCGCGACGAGCTGCCAGCGATGCTGGGTGTCGCCGCCGCGCACCGCCGACGCGAGCACGGTGTAGCCGCCGCCGGCGTTCGCGAGGTACATCGCGTCGACGAGGGCGACCTGCACGTCCCCCTTCTTCACCGCGCTCTGGAAGTCGCCGGAGCGCGCGAACACCTTGCCGGCCGCCGGGCCCCCGAGGGCCTTGCTGATCGCCGCGCCGAGCTTCGTCGCCAGCTCCACGCGCGCCGCCGTGCTCGGAAATGGCGCACTCGGCGCGTAGAGCCCGACGGTCACCGTGTCGGCGTGCGCGACCGAACGGCCCGCGAGCAGGAAGAACACGAACACGAACCCGAGCAACCCCGCGCTCGTGCGGCCCGCTGGACGCCACATCATGGTTCCGCTCCGTAGATGCGTTCCTTCGCCTCGATCCACTCGGGCAGCGGCGCGAAGCGCGCGCCGGCCTTCCTTGCGCGGCGCCAGGCATCGAGCGCCTTCGCGTGGTCGCCCTTGCGCTCGTAGGCGATGCCGAGGTTGACGAGCGCCTCGGGGACCTTTCCGCTCAGCCGCTCGAGCTGAGCGATCGCCGCGTCGAGCTTGCCGTCGGCGAGATCGAGCACGGCGAGGTCGTGCGCGACCTCGTCGGCGCCGACCTTCGCGTTCGCCGAGTGGGCCGTCGCGAGGTACTTGCGAGCCGCGCCGAGCTCGCCGTTGCGATACGCATCCGCGGCCGCCTCGAGCGCGACGACGCGGATCGACGTGCCGAGCAGCGCGGCGGCAGGGCCGGTCGCCTTCGCGGTCAGCGACGTCAGCTTCTCGAGCGCCTTCGGGGCGCGCCGAGGGTTGAGGCCGTCGGTGAACGCGAGCAGGATCGGCGCGGCCTGCGTGTCGGCGGGCGGCGGGAACGGACACGCCTGGCCCGCGATCGCCTTGAGCGCGGCGACGGCGGCGGCGGTGTCGTTCGCGGCCACGGCAGCGACCGCGAGATCGCAGCGCGTCGCGAGCGTGTTCTCGCCTTGCTCGGCCGCGCGCAGCAGCTCGAGTGCCTTGGCCGGGTTGCCGGCGCGCAGCATCGCCAGGCCCGCCGCGTGGCGCGCCTCGGCGAGCGCGGTCTTGTGGCGCGCCGCGAGCGGGCCCGACTTCGCTTGCGGCGCCGTCTTCTCGAGCGCGGCGACCGCGACCGCCGGATCGCCGCCGGGTAGCAGCTCGGAGGCGGCCCAGTCGAGCGAGATCTCGAGCGCCTCGTCCTTCGCGCTCGTCAGCGCGCGGTCGTAGAGCGGGCGCGCGGCCATGACATCACCGGCGAGCGCGTGGGCGCGGGCCGCGAGCATGAACGCCGTCGGGGCGGTGTCGGTCTTGATCGCGCGATCGAGGACGGCGGCGGCGTCGGCGGGCTTGTTCAGCGCGAGGCGCGCGATGCCGAGGTCGCGCAGGATCGCCGGGTTGCCCGGATCGAGCGGCTCGGCGCGCGCGAGCATCGGCTCCGCGGTGGCGGCGTCGTTCGCGGAGAGCTTGCCGGCGGCGACCGTCGCGAGCGCGGCCGCGAGCAGCTTCCGGCTGCGCGCCGACGACGCGATGCCCTCCGCCTCGTCGAGCGTCTTGACGGCGGCCTCGCCCTGCCCGGCCTGCAGCTGCGCGGCGCCGAGCACGGTGCGCACGGCCGCGTCGCCCGGCAGCTCGGGCACGATCGGCGCGAGTCGCGCGACGGCCGCCGCCGCGTCGCCACCGGCGAGCAGCGACTCGCCGACCTCGGTCCACCAGTCGGGATCCGCGGACGGCGTCTCGGGTGCGCCGAGCTTGTCGAGCGCGGCGACGGCATCTGCCGGCTTGCCCGCACGCCGCAGCACGATCGCGAGCCGCACCGTCCAGCGCCGGCGCGCCGGTTCGAGGTCGCGCGCGGTCTCGAGCTCCTTGCGTGCATCGGCGAGGTTGCCGCGCGCCGCCTGCGCATCGCCGACGAGCGCGTGCCCCGCCGCCGATGCCTTGGGCTGGCGGTCGAGGTACTTCTTGCCGAGCGCGAGCGCGCCGCCCGGGTCGCCGAGCGCGAGCGCGCACTCCCCGTCGACGAGCCAGATCTCGGGATGCTGCTCGGCGAGCGGCTCGAGGTCGTGCAGCATCGTGCGCGCACGGCGGCAGTCGATCGCGGCGGTCGCCCATGCCGCGCCGATGCGCGCGCGCAGATCACCGCGGCGCTGCTGCGAGGCCCGCTCGAACAGCGAGAGCGCCTTCCGCGGCTGGCGGTAGCGCAGGTACGCATCGGCGAGCTCGATCTCGTGGCGCGGGTCTTCCTTCTCGAGCGCGGCCGGGCGCTTCGCGAAGTACGCCTCGAACGCGGCGATCGAGTCGGGCCACTTCCCCGCATCGTGGAAGTAGTGGCCGAGCAGCAGCTGCGCGTCGTAGCGCCCGGGTTCCTTCGCGACGACCTGCTGCAGCAGCGGGATGCCCTCGTCGCGCTGGCCGGCGAGCACGAGCGCGGAGCCGAGCGCGTCGAGGACGTTGTTGTCGGCCGGCGCGAGCGTCTGCGCCTTGCGCAGCAGCGTGATGCCCTCGCTGTACTGCTTGCGCGCGTCGTACACGGCGGCGCGCAGCACGTACGCCTCGACGCGCCGCGGGTTGAGCGCGATCGCCTGATCGAGCGCCTTGCCGGCGTCGTCGAGCTGCCCGCGGCGCAGCGCCGTGCGCCCCTCCTCGACGAAGGCCGCACTCTCGTCCTCGCCCTGGTTGGCCCGTTGCGCGTGCGCCGCGCCGGCCAGCAGCAGCAGCAGCACGAGTGCGCTAGTAGCTGTAGCCGACCTTGACATAGACCTCTCTGCCCTCGCCGGGCACGCGCGCCACCGTCGTCGTCGACATCGTCGTCGCGTCGAAGCGATCGTAGTCCCCGGGCGCCGGCACCAGATCGCGCTTGCCGATCAGGTTGCGCACGCCGGCCGTGATGTCGACCTTGTGGAAGTTCGGGACGTAGAGCGCCCAGTTCCAGTCGAGCCAGCCCGGGCTCGTCGGCGAATCGGCGCCGGTATCGGCATCGGGACGCGTCGGGCGCTCGCCGATGTACACGAGCTCCGTCGAGACGTGCACGCGGCCGCCGATCGCGGGCGTCGAGATGCCACCGGAGGCCGTGATCGCGGGCGCGTTCGGCACGTGCCCGAACTCGAGCGCCGTCGACATCGGATCGGTCTGGAACGCGCCGCACTCCGCGCAGCCGACATCGGCGAGCGTCGCGCCGGCGAACCCGTACCAGCCGCGTGCCGTGCGATAGCTGCCCTCGACCTCGACGCCCTGCGTGACGTAGCGACCGACGTTCTGGAACTGCAGCAGCGCCGCGTTGTTCGGATCCGGCAGCTGCTCGACGACTCTGCGCGCATCCCAGTAGAACGCGGAGAACCGCGTCGACAGGCCCGGCACCGGCTTGGCCCACAGCACGGTCTCGAACGAGCGGATCGTCTCGGCGTGCAGGCTGGTCGGCTTCGAGAAGCTCGTGTTGTCGTAGAAGAACGCCTCGTACGCGCTCGGGTTGCGGAAGCCCTCCGCGTACAGCAGCTTCAGGCCGTACTTCTCCGGCTTGGAGAAGAACAACGCCGCGCGTGGCGACAGCCGGCGATCGATCACCGAGTTGTTGTCGAAGCGCACGCCGCCCGTGAAGCCGAGCCACGGCGTCGGCTGGCCATCCAGCTCGCTGTACACGCCCTCGATGTTGAAGTCCTTCGGCACGCACGCCGCGTGGCCGTCGGCGCACATCGCGTCGCCCTCGGTGTACGACTTCGAGTACGTCTGGTAGTACGTCGCCTCGGTGCCGCCGGTGATGCCGAGCTTGCCGTCGGGCAACAGCTCGTAGCGGCCGCGCAGCTCCGCGCCATAGGTCTTGGCCTGGCCGAGGTCGTGAAACACCGGCGCGCCGAGCTGCACGATGTGATCCGTGTACTGGTACAGGTTCGTGTAGAGGCGCCCCGAGACCGTCAGCTTGCCGAGCTGGCGCGTGTGACCGCCCTCGATCAGCAGCTGCTCGTCGACGGCCGTGTACGGGCGCGCCGCCGCCGGGTCGCCGTTGTACGGCGCGAACGGCGAGTCGCGGAAGAAGTGGTAGCCGCGGATCTGCGCGAACGTGCCGCCGTAGGTCGCGACGATCGAGCCCGCGTACGACCGCGACTGATCGCCGCCGAGGTTCGTCCCGACCTCGGGCACGCTCGTCGTGTCGCCGAAGCGATCCATGATCTGCAGCGAGCCGCGGATCTGCTGGTGCAGCGTGCCGCTCGCGAAGCCGGCGCTCGTGATCGAGCCGTAGACGCTGTTGACGCTCGTGCGGCCCCACACGCGAGGCGTCTCGGCGGCGCCGCGCGTGACGATGTTGACGATCCCGAAGAACGCGTTCGCGCCGTACACGCTCGACACCGGGCCGCGGATCACCTCGATGCGCGAGATGTCGTCGAGCGTGACGAAGTTGTCGAGGCCGAGGCCGGCGAACGCGCCCCAGCCCTCGTTGATGCTCGCGCCGTCGATCAGCACGAGGATGCGCGTGTTGTAGTCGCCGGGGATCTGCAGGCCGCGGATGCCGACCGAATACGACAGCCGGTTGTCGACGAGATACACACCCGCGACCGAGCCGATCGCCTCGCCGACCGTGCGGTAGCCGAACCGGCGCAGGCGATCGCCGGAGACGACCGTGACGGCCGACGCGACGTTGCCGAGGCTCTGCTCGCGCTTCGCGGCACCGACGACGACATCCTCCTCGACGTTCGCCGCGGCGAGCACGGACGCCTGGCTCTGCTCGTCTTCCGTCGGCGCGGGCAGCGGCGGCAGATCCTGGACGTCGACCGCCGCGGCCGGCGGATCCGCGTGCGCGGTTTGCGCCACCACCGCCAGTGCGATGACGGCGACTCTCCTCATCCGACGGCGCGCCTCGCGGCTGGCTGCGGGTCGAACTGGCAGAGCACGAACGTGATGTCGTCCTGGGCCATCGCGCCATCGGCGTGACGCTCGACCGCCGCGAGCACGTTGTCGCGGACGGCGACGAGCGAGCTCGCATCGGGCACCGGCTGGCCGGCGAGCACGGTGCGCAGGCGGCGATCGCCGAACAGCTTGCCGGCGGGGTTCGCGCGCTCGACGACGCCGTCGGTGAAGCACACGAACACGTCGCCCGGCGTGAGCTGCAGCGAGCCGCGCCGGATCTCGACGGCGATGTTGCGATCGCCGAGCGGGTTGCCGCTCGCGGCGATGATGCTCGCGTCCGAGAGCACGCGCTGATCGTTGCGCTTGATCACGTACGGGAAGTTCTGGCCGGCGTTCGCGTAGTGCAGCGTGCCGGTCTGCGAGTCGAACACGCTCGCGAACGCGGTCATCAGCACGTTGTGCTCGCCGACCATGCGGATCGCCTGATCGATCGCGCGTAGCACCTGCTCGGGCGTCAGCAGGCGCTCGTCGACGGCCGCCAGCGCCTCGACCGCCCCGCGCGCCGTCGCCGCGATCATCGCCGAGTGGATGCCGTGGCCGGTCGCATCGCCGACGACGAGCAGCATGCGGCCGTTGGAGAGCTTGCGATACATCCACCAGTCGCCGCCGCACTGCGACGCCGGCATGCACGCGCCGACGACCTTGAACGCGCCGTGCTGATCGAGCACGGGCGGCGGCAGCATCGCCTGCTGGACATCGCGCGCGAGCTCCATCTCCTTCTCGAGCGACGCCTTCTCCGCCTGCGACGCGAGCAGCTTCACCATCGCGTCGCTCATGTAGTTGAACGTCCGCGCGAGCACGCCGAGCTCGTCGCGCCGGTCCTCCGGCACGCGGCTCTGCAGGTCGCCGCCGGCGATCTTGTTCGCCTGCACGGTCAGCATCCGGATCGGGCGCGCCATGCTGAAGCCCTGGAACGCCGCGAGCAGGATGCCGAGGCCGAGCACGCCGAGCGCGACGAGCAGCAGCCGGTCGCGCGAGCTATGCGCGCGATCGCGGGCCTCGGCGAGCGACTTCGCGAGCTCCGCCTCGAGACCGGCCGTCGAGACGGCGAGCCGCAGCGCACCGACCGGATGATCGCCGAACTTGATCGGCGCGCCGTAGACGACGCTGCTGCCGTCCTTGATCTGCGCCTGCCCCGCGAGCTGCTTCTCGAGCTCGGCGAGGCGCTGCGGCGTCGGGGCCGCCTGCGTCTGCTGGACGACCTGGCCCGTCGCATCGGTCACGACGAGCCACTGCAGCCGGTTGGCGCCGCTCGCGTGGTCGTCGGCGATCGCGGCGTCGAGCACGGGCTTGATATCCGGATACATCGAGCTCGCGAGCGGCTGCGCGACCGCATTCGCGACGGCCTGGACGATCAGCTCGGACTCGCGCTTGATCGACCTCTCACCCGCCGCGCGCCGCTCCTTGATCTGCATCGCGGTGAGGTCGTCCATCGAGCGCTGGCCGAACCACGTGGCGGCGCCGACGGCGATCGCGACGACCACCGAGGTCGTCAGGATCAGCTTGACCGAGATCGGGATCCCGGCGCGAGAGGGCGCAGCCACGGGCCGAGAATATCACCGCAGCTCACCGGATCGCGCGACCAGCGGCTCGCGCCCGGTCCACCGCGACGCCAAACAACGTTTCGAGCGGCGCGGCCTTGTCGTCGCCTTCGAGCAAGCGTAGAGCGCCGGAGATCGCCTCGATCGTCGACACGCGATCCGCGCTCGGTGCTTCACGCAAGCGCGCGCTTGCACGCCAGCCTTCGGGCAGCCGCAAGATCGGCAGCCCGCGGAGCGCATCGATCTTGCGGTACATGCGGCGCGCCTGCGACCACGTCGCGTCGAGGACGATCAGCTCGCGCGGCGGCGGCTCGGGCGCGCGCGTGCACGGCTCACCCTCGGGAAACAGCAGCCACGCACCGGCGAGCGCGGGGAGCTTCGCCGGCCCGCCGATGCCGCCGTGATCGACGATCACGCTGTTCGGGAGCGCGAGGTGCGCCAGCCGCCCGGAGTTCGACGACCGGTGCTGCTCGAGGTGATGCCGCACGATCACGACGCGCGTCCGCGTCGCGACCGTCGGGATCTCGGAGCACAGACAGACGCGCTGCTGCAGCAGACAGCGCGGGCAGCGAGCTACTGCGGCTTCTGCCGGCAGCAACGGAATCCGACGTTCGAGAAGAAGAACGTGTCATCCGCGAGCGTGAAGTTCAGCGCGCACGAGATGCCGACGCCCGTGTTGTTCGACGCGCCGCCGCGGATCGGGTTCTGACCCGTCTGGTGCGCGAGCGTCCACTCCTTGACGTTGCCCGACAGGTCGTACGGACCCAGGTCACCGAACGCGACCGGCGTGCAGTGCGCGAGCGAGCCCGTCGGCAGCGTCGCGTCCTGCGTCGAGTCGTAGTCGTGACCGTTGCACTTCGTCGCGGCGTACGTCGTGTTCTGCGCGTCGTACGACCACGTGCCGCCGGCGCCGTTGCCATCGCTGGAGTTGCTCGGCGAGCCCGTGCCCTGCACGACGTACAGCGCGTCGACCCGCGTGCCGTCCTTCTGCATGTACAGCTCGATGTAGCGCGTCAGCGCGCCGGCCGGCACCGAGAACGTCCCGTAGTCGTCCCACTCCCAGGCCCGGTTCGCGGCCGTCCTCACGTGGTTCGTCGGCGTCGCGCCGACCGTCGTCGTCGTGTCGAGCCACGCCTCGTCGTCGTTGCCGGTATTCGAGTAGACGCGCAGCCAGATGTGATAGGTCGCGGCGGCCGGGAAGGTCACCAGGTAGTCCATGCGCGGCGACTGCGACGGCGCGTTCGACGCTGTGGAGACGTTCCCGCCGGTGTTCGGCAGCACGATCATATCGGAGGCGCCGAAGAAGCCCGGCGTGTTGTCCTCCGACCACGAGCGCAGCGTGCCACCGCTCGTCGCCGAGGCGATGACCGTGAAGTCCTCCGCCTCGATGTACGTGCCGCTCGCCGAGATCGCGATCGGCGACGTCGACGACCCGCGCGTCAAGATGTTGCTACACGTGCGGTGCCACTCCTCCTCGCTGCACAGCGTCGCGCCGATCGAGGCGCAGGCCGCCGCGGCCTGCGGATACGTGACGTTGACCCACGGCTGCACGCCGGACCGGCTGCACGCGTGCGCGGTGGCCGAGCCGGGATCCGTCGAGCTCGCGTCGGGCTTGCTCATCT
The DNA here is from genome assembly GCA_964446175.1 of uncultured Kofleriaceae bacterium. Classification (GTDB taxonomy): domain Bacteria; phylum Myxococcota_A; class Polyangia; order Haliangiales; family Haliangiaceae; genus JABFXX01. Next base: position 31,814 of record CAYUNM010000044.1, on the reverse strand, counting down.
CGTACGTCGACATCTGGCGGCCGCCGCTGATATCCGTCCAGTCCTCGCCGACGACGGCCGGCGACGCCGCGGTCGCCTGCGCCATGTCCTCGTCGACCGTGCCATCGCAGTCGTTGTCCTTGTTGTCACAGGACTCGGGCGACGCCGTCTGGCCCGGGTTCGCGTTGTCGCAGATCGCCGGGCCCGAGATGTTGCCCGGGTCGCAGATGAAGTGACCACTCGTCTGGCACACGCCGAGCTGGTTGTCGTGACAGACCTGGCCGAGGTTCGGCTGGCCTTCGTCGGTCGCGCCGTCGCAGTCGTTGTCCTTCGTGTCGCAGCGCGTCTCCTGCGGAACGACGTTGCCCTGCGCGTCGACCTCGACATCACTGTTGTAGTTGCAGACCCAGCCGCCGGCGCCGGTGCACGTCGCGGTGGTGCCCATGCACGCGCCCTTCGTCAGGCAGATGCTCGGCGTCGTCAGGTTGTCGTCGATCGCGCCGTTGCAGTCGTTGTCGATGCCGTCACAGACCTCGGGGCCCGACGCGAAGCAGGGGCCGAACTCGCAGCCGTTCGACGCCACGCCGTCCTTGTTCTGGTAACCCGGCTTGCACGCGAACGAGCACGCGCCGTTCACGCAGGTCGGGTTCGCGTTCGCCGGCGCCTGGCACTGCGTGCACGACGGGCCGCACGTGTTCGGGTCCGTCAGCTTGTTGTACCCGTCGTCGACGACGCCGTTGCAGTCGTTATCGATGCCGTCGCACGCCTCGAACGTCGGATCGATCGCGCCGACGCACTGCTTCGCGCCGCCCTGGCACTGGTACGTGCCGAACGAGCACGGCGCGGTGCCGTTGGTGCCGCACTGGCCCATGTTCGTCAGACCGTCGTCGATGACGCCGTTGCAGTCGTTGTCCTTCGTGTCGCAGATCTCGGCCGTCGGACCGACGTAGCCCTGGCACTGCAGCGAGCCGCTGATGCAGTGGTTCGTGCCGCGGCGGCACTCGCCGGCGTTCGTCGCGCCCGCGGGGCACGTGCTGCCTCCGCCCGGATCGCCCTCGTCGGTCAGGCCGTTGCAGTCGTTGTCCTTGTTGTCGCACTGCTCGGGCGTCGGGTACTTCGAGCACGCGAGGTAGTCGGTATCGATGCCCTCGGCGACGCACGTCTCGCCGCTCGGGCACGACAGCATGTCGCTCGTGCCGTGGCACAACGTCGTCGTCGTCGCCGAGCAGTGGAACTTCGTCGTGCAGACCTTCACGCCGCCCGCGCACTCGCCCATCTGGTTGGCGCACGCGTCGCCGACCTCGGGCAACGTGCCGTCGTCGATCAGGCCGTTGCAGTCGTTGTCCTTGCCGTCGCAGATCTCGACGCCGCCGTTCGACGGCACGCAGCTGTTGCTGCCGCTGCCGTCCATGCCCGCGCCGCCGTCACCGCCACCATCGCCACCGCCGCCACCGTCGCCGTGACCACCATCGCCGGTCAGACACTCGAGGCAGTAATCGTTGACCTTGCAGCCCGTCACGAAGAGCACGGCTGCGAGGAGCAGTCGCATCGAGAACTTCACTGCGCACCTCCCTGACGGCGGCGGCGCACACGTCCGAGCAGCAACGCCAGGCCGAAGAGCCACGTCGCATCGCCACCGGTGGTGTTACAGCCACCACCGCCGACGGTCACGTGGGCCGAGGCGCCCGCATCCGGCAGGAACTGATCCGGGTTGTAGCAAGTGCCACCCTTGCAGATCTGATCCGGCGACGGGCACGCCGTGCCGATGCACGGATCCGCCTCGCACTGGCCGTCGTTCGGGTTGCACCAGTCGCCCTGCGGGCACTGGCGGAACTGGCATGGATCGGGGTGACACATCTGCGATGCGTCGTCGCAGACCTGACCGAACGGACACGGATGGCCGCACGGGTCGGTCTCGCACACGCCGAGCCGGCAGCGCTGGCCGTTCGGGCACGTGACGTCGGCGCAGCTCATCACGCAGTTGCCGCCCTCGCAGTACTGACCGCTCGGGCACGTCACGCCGGAGCACGGGTTCGACACGCACGACGCGGTGCCCGTGTTCGGGTCGACGACGCACGTCTGGCTCGCCGTGCACATGTTCGGGAACGTCGTGCAGTCGTTCGGCTTGCAGTCACCGGTCGCGTCGACGCAGATCAGCGGCGACGGGCACGTCGTCACCGAGCACGCGGCGACGCACTCGGGCTGCGTCGGATCGTTCGGGTTCGGCTCGCACACCTGCGCGATGCCGCCCTGGGCCGGGCACGCGTGGTTGTAGCAGGGGTCGGTGACGCAGAAGTTGTTGACGCACTTGTCGCCGAGCGGGCACGGGAACTCGCCCGGGCTGCACGCGAACGCGCACTGGCACTGCACGCACTGGCCGCCGTTGCCGCACGTCGTGTCCTCGTCGACGGTGCCGTCGCAGTCATCGTCGAGGCAGTTGCACTGCTCGACACCGATCGTCTGGCTCGCGACGCACTTGAGCACGCCGCCGACGCACTTCGTCTGCTCGCAGCTGGTGCCGCTACCGCACTTGCAGCAGTTCGGACCGACGCACGTCGGCGACGGATCGCAGACCCAGTCCTCGTCGATCGAGCCGTCGCAGTCGTCGTCGATGTTGTTGCAGGTCGTGTCGCTGCCGGCCGCCTGCGCGTCGCAGGTGATCTGACCGTTCGTACACTTCGTCATGCCGATGCCGCAGTTCGTCGAGCACTGCGTCGACTGGAAGTCCTCGTCGACCTGGTTGTCGCAGTCGTCGTCGAGGCCGTTGCAGACATCGCAGTGGATGCCCGGGTTCTGCAGCGGGTTGCAGCCCTGGACCTCGCCCTGGCACGCGCCGAACGTGTTGTTCGAGTTGCAGGACGACGGGCAGTTCTTCTGGCCCGGGTGGCAGACGTTCTGCGGGATCGGGTTGTGCGAGGCGTCGCCGAGGTTGTTGCTCGCCGCGCCGTTCGGGTCGGGCGTCAGGATGTTCGAGCAGGCCTGGTTGAAGCCATCGCACACGCCGTCGCAGTTGTTGTCCTTGCCGTCGCAGGTCTCGGCGGCTGGCGGCGCGGCACTGCAGGCGCTCCAGCACGGCTTGGTCGGATCGGCGCCCGTCGGATCGCAGCCCGCCGCCTTCAAGCACGTCCGCGTGCCGGGGCACGAGCCGAACGCGTTCGTGGTCGCGCACTGCTGGTCCGGCACGCCGTCATCGACGATTCCGTTGCAGTCGTCGTCCCTGCCGTTGCAGATCTCGGCGGTCGCGTTGCACGAGCAGCCCGTCAGCCCTTCGTCGACGAGGCCGTCGCAGTCGTCGTCGATGCCGTTGCACACCTCGGTGCCCGGCGTGACCGGACCCGCGCTGCACACCGTGCCGGTGCCGTCGGCCGTGCACACGTACGTGCCGACTTGCCTGCACGCGCCGAGCTGGCCGTTGTCACAGGCCTGGCCCTTGTTCGGGAAGTCCTCGTCGATCTTCGTGTCGCAGTCGTCGTCGAGGTTGTTGCAGACCTCGGTGCGGATCGACTTCTCGATGATCGTCGAGATCGCGAGCTCGAGGCCCGCCTCGTCGGCGGCGTAGAAGCCCTCGTTCGCGCCGAGCACGTCGGGGTTGCCGCCGGCGTGCGCGATGTTCTCGATCGGACCGTACGGCGGCGTGAAGTTGCCGAACGCGATCGGGTTCGTCTGGATGCGGTACTTCTTGCCGCCGACGACGGTCGTCAAGAGGCTCGCCGCGGCCTGATCGACCGTGCCCGCGTTCTGGCACGTCTGACCGCTCGGGCAGTCGCTGTCGAGGAAGCAGAAGGCGCCCGACGTCGAGCACGTGCCCTGGCCGTCGGTGCCGCCGCACGTCTCGTCACCGTCGGTGAGGAGGATCGTGATGTACGGGCGGCACTGCGACGTGCAGCAGTTCGTCGTGCACGTCGCCGACGGATCGCAGTTCGGCGGACCGAGGAAGACGTCCTTCGTCGGATCGTTCGCGATCGGCGCGAAGCCGGGCGAGGTCGAGCTCCACAGCGACGTGCCGCCCGTCGCCGAGCAACCGGTGCCGTTCGCGTTGAGACCCTGCCAGTAGCACTTGTCACCGCGCAGCACGCCCTCGAGCGGCGTGTTGCCGGAGGCGTTCCACACTTCCGGGTTCGTCGTGCCGGAGACCGGGGCGGCCTGCGAGCACGTGTTGCACGTGAAGTCGGCCCACAGCGCGGACTCGGCGTTGTTGCCGTCGGCGAGGCCGGTCATCAGCTGGAAGCGATCGGAGTTCTGCGTGCACGCGTCCTGCGAGAGCGAGCAGTTCGCCGGGCAGTTCGTCGCCGAGCCGCTGCCGTTCATGTGGAACTTCGCAAACGCGAAGACGATGTCGCCGTAGCTGTTGACGATGTTGTTGATCGCGCAGCGTGCGTGGTTGAGCTTCGTATCCGTGCCGCCGCAGCTCGGCGGTCCGGATCCTGTCGAGCCGGTCATCGATCCTGACGTGTCGAGGATCAACACGACGTACGGCTTGAGAGCGTTGCCCGGTGCCGCGTGCGTGCTCACGGACCACAGGACGACGAGCGAGGCTGCCCCCAGCCACGCAAAGAGTCTGCGCATGACGGCCATTGTAGAGAGGCCGCCTGCAACAAGGGAAGAAGTTGTGGGGTAATTCGGGGGGCTTACCCGTCAGCGACCGAGCAGAGATCTCCCGACCACCTTGAGCGCCAGGATCGGCTTCACGCCTTCGAAGATCGGCAGGACCTGCGCGTCGGCGACATATCGGCTGATCGGATACTCCTCGGCGTAGCCCCAGCCGCCGTGCAGGAGCTGGCCGAGCTGCGTGACCTCGACCGCGACGTCGCACGAAAACAGCTTCGCCATCGCGGCGATGGGAGCGGCGAGCCGCTCGTCGCCGTCCATCGCCCGGGCCGCCGCGTAGGTGATCGCGCGGGCGGCGACGAGGCGGGAGGCCATGCGCCCGAGGTGGTAACGCGTCAGGCCGTAGTCACCGATCGGCCGGCCGAACTGCTTCCGCTCGGCGACGTACCGGGCGGTCGCCTCCAGGGCGGCCGACGTCACGCCACAGGCCCGACCACCGGTCTGCAGGCGGCCGGCCGCGAACCCGGCCATCTGGAGCGCGAACCCGCGGCCGAGCGCGGCGTCGCCGCCGACGACCTGGGCGTCGGGCACGAACCAGTTCTCGAACGCGAGCGTGAACGAGTGCATGCCGCGATAGCCCGGCGTGCGATCCGCCTTGCCGACGAGCGTGCCGCCCTGCGGCTGCGTCGCGCTGAACTCGTGGCCGTCGAAGCGCGGCTTGTCGACGATGAACAGCGTCAGGCCCTTCGCGCCGGCGTCGCTCGTGCGGGCGAGCAGCGCGATCACGTCGGCGCGGCCGGCGAACGTGCACCACGCCTTCGCGCCGGTGATCGAGTAGCCGCCGGCGACCTTCTCCGCCTTGCACGAGACACTGGCGACGTCGCTGCCGGTGTTCGGCTCGGTCACGCTGATCGCGGCCATGATCTCGCCCGACGCGAGCTTTGGCAGCCAGTGCGCCTTCTGCTCCTCGGTGCCGCCGGCGATCAGCGCCTTCGCGAGGATCTCGGGGCGCGTGATCAGCGACCCGGCGGCGGCGAGCGACGCGCGCGACAGCTCCTCGGTCGTCAGGATCATGGCGAGGTTGCCGAGCTCGTGACCGCCGTAGCTCTCGGGGATCGACAGGCCGAAGTAGCCCGCCTTGCCCATCTCGGTGATGAAGCGCTCGGGGATCAGGTCGTCGTGGCGATGGATGTGCTCGGCGTGCGGCGCGATCTCGCGCTCGGCGAACGCGCGGACGTTCGACCGGATCTCCTCGAGGACCTCGTCGAGCGGCCACTTGAGCCGGCCCTCGCTCGCGATCGCGGCGGAGCCGATGGCCTCGACGGCGGCGGGCGCGCGCTGCTCGTCGGCGATGAACGGCAGGTCGCCGAGCGACAGCACGCCCGCGATCGGCTCGAGCCGGTGGCGGATGCTCGCGGCGAGCTCGGCGATCGCGACCTTCGCGGCGTCGGCGACCGTCGACGGGACCTCGGCGAGCTCGGCGATCACGCGCGCCTCCGTGGCGGCGTACGCGACACGCTCGACGACGACCTGGTGCTCGTCGGCGGTCTCGCCGTTCTTCGTCAGCGTGCGGGCAGCTTCGACGGCCTTGTCGGCCAGAGCGCGGGCAGCGGCGGCAGCGTCCATCCCTCGTGTGTATCGCGCCGCGGTGCGTCACGCCATCGTGCCTCACGGTCGTTTGATGATCTTCGGGCGGCGAATCCAGTTCGCCGTGGCGAGGACGGGTACCGCGGCGAGGGCGGCGAGGCCGAGCTGCGGAAGCGTCAACGCGCCGAAACCGAACAGCGCTCGCACCGCGGGCACGGCGAAGATCACGGCCATGACCGCGAGGATCGCGGCGGTGATCCACGCGACGGCGCGGTTGCGCGCGCCGGCCGCGACGACGAGCGCGACGTCGGCTGCGATCAGCGCGGCGAACCCGAGCGCACGCACGGTCTCGGGCGGAGCGCCGCGCAGCTGGGCGATCGCGGCGACCGTGCCTGGCCCGGCAAGCGCGACGAGCCCCCGCACCGCCGAGATCGCGACCTGGCGCGCCGCGAACAGGCGCTCGGACCGGCCGCGCGGCGGCCGCTGCATCACGTCGGCGGCGGCCGGCTCCATCTCGAACACGATCGAGCACGTCGGATCGATCACGAGCTCGAGCAGCACGATGTGGATCGGTCCGAGCAAGAGCGGCCAGTCGAGCAGCGGCGGGATGAGCGCGAGGCCCGCGATCGGCAGGTGCACGGCCAGCAGGTAGCCGGCGACCTTGCGCAGGTTGTCGTAGATCCGGCGGCCGGTGCGGATCGCGGCCGCGATCGCGGCGAGCGACGGCTCGAGCAGCACGAGCCCGGCCGACTCGCGCGCGACGTCGGTCCCCTGCCCCATCGCGATGCCGATGTCGGCGGCCTTGAGCGCCGGCGCATCGTTGACGCCGTCGCCCGTCATCGCGACGACCTCACCGGCCGCGCGCAGCACGCGGATGATGCGGAGCTTGTGCGCGGGCGCCGCGCGCGCGACGACGTCGGTCTCGGCGAGACGGGCCGCGAGCGCTGCGTCGTCGAGCGTGTCGACCTCGGCGCCCGCGAGCGGCTCGCGATCGCGAAGCCCCGCCGCGCGCCCGATCGCACGTGCCGTCGCGGCGTGATCGCCGGTAATCATGAGGACGCGCACGCCCGCGGAGTGACAGGTCTCGATCGTCGCGGCCGTATCTCCGCGCAGCGGATCGAGCAGGCCGACGAGGCCGACCATCTCGAACGGCATGTCGTGGACGTTCTCGGGCAGCGGGTTCATCGCCTCGACCGCGCGCGCGACGCCGAGCACGCGCAGCCCTTCCACGGCCATCGCCTCGACGCGCGACCGCCACAGCGCCGCCGCGGCCGGCTCGAGATGACACAGATCGATGATCGCCTCGGGCGCGCCCTTCGTCGCGATCACGACGCGCTGCGCATCCGCGCGCCACACGTGCGTCACCGCGAGCAAGCTCCTCGACAGCGGATACTCTTGCACCCACGTCCACTCGGGATGCACGTGCTCGGTCGTCGCGAGCGTCGCGGCCGCGAGCCGGGCGAACGCGCGATCCATCGCATCGACGGTGTTGCGCGGGCACGCGAGCAGCCCGAGCTCGACGACATCGTGACAGCTCTCCGGCAGCTCGGAGGGGCTCGCCGGGACGTCGTAGACCTCGTCGGTGACGATCCGCCGGATCGCCATCTGGTTCTCGGTGAGCGTGCCCGTCTTGTCGACACACAGCACGGTCACCGCGCCGAGCGTCTCGATCGCAGCGGCGCGCCGTGCGAGCACGCGATGCTTCGTCATCCGCCGCGCCCCGAGCGTCAGGAACACGGTCAAGACGAGCGGCAGCTCCTCGGGCAACAGCGACATCGCGAGCGCGATCGCGGCGAGCCCGGCGACGAGGAGCCCGTGATGCGACGCGAGGTGGACGCCGAACAGCGCGATGCACATCGCGAACGCGACGATCGCCGTCACGCGCACGACGCGCATCACCTCCGCGTAGAGCGGCGGCCGCGCGAGATCGATCTCGTCGAGCGCCGCGCCGATCCGGCCGACCTCCGTGCGCGCGCCGGTGCCGGTGACCTCGGCCGTCGCGTTGCCGTCCGTGACGAGCGTGCTCGCGTGCACCGGATCGCCCGCGGCGCGCATCACCGCGACCGACTCTCCGGTCAGCAGCGACTCGTCCACCGAGAGCGGCGTGCCGTCACGCACCACGCCGTCGGCCGGCACGCGATCGCCTTCGCCGATGTGAATGACATCGCCGGGGACGAGCTCGCGGGCATCGATCTCGCGCCACTCGCCGTCGCGCATCACGCGCGCGTGTGGGTTCGCGAGCTCGCGCAGGGCCTCGAGGGCCCGCTCGGTGCGCCGCTCCTGCGCGAGCGTGATCGAGATGATCGCGACGACCGACACCGCGAGCGCGATCGCCTCCGCGAGGTCGCCGAACGCGAGGTACAGGCCACCCGCGATCAGCAGCAGCACGAGCATCGGCTCGCGCAGCACGTTCACGACGAGCTGCAGTGTCGTGTGCCGATCGCGCGACGGCAGCTCGTTCGGTCCGGTGCGCCGGAGCTCGGCGGCCGCTTGTTCGCTGGAGAGGCCGGTCACGACCTCACGAGCTTGCGCAGCATCGGGCCGATCTCGGGGAGCGTGCACGCGTAGTCGATCGGCGTGCGCGCGGCCGCCGCTCTCGGCATGTCGCCCACCGGAGCATCCGCCTGTACGACCGCGACGCCACCGGCGTCCTTGATTGCTCGCAGGCCGTCGGCGCCATCGTCGAGGTAACCGGTCAGCACGACGCCGATCGTAGCAGCCCCGTACGCCTGCGCGGCAGAGCGGAACAGTGCATCGATCGACGGCTTGTGATGGTCCTCGTGATCGTGAGAGAGGCGGACTCGTCCTTCCTCGATTCGCATCTGATGCTGTGGCGGCGCGACGTAGACGCGCCCGGGATAGATCGCCTCGCCGTCGAACGGCCACATCACCGGAAGATGCCCGGTTCGCGCGAGGATTGCCGGGAGCTGGGACTCCTTTCCAACGTGCAGCACGATGAACACGGCGCCCGCGAAGTCGGACGGCAGGTCATGGAGGATGCGCTTGAGCGCGGCCACACCGTCGGACGACGCGCCGATCACGACGATGTGGCGGAATGGTGTCATGCGGCCCGCCGCTTCGGATGTCGCGGCTGACAGACCGCCGCGAGCGTGTGCGCGACGTGTGCAGGGCCGTTCTTCATCCGCGTGTCGGGCTGCACGGCCTCGGTCGCGATGTCGTTGAGCGCGAGCATGCCGAGCGGGAAGCCGCGCTCGTCGATCACCGGGAGTCGCCGCACCTGATGATGCGCCATCAGCTGCGCCGCGTGGTCGACGGGCTGGCCCGGCTGGGCAGTGACCACGTGATGCGCCATCGCGCTGTTGACGAGGATCTCGTCGATCGCGCGGCCTTGAATGAACGCCGACATGCAGATGTCTCGATCGGTGATCAAACCGGTGACGAGACCGTCATCGTTGACGACGATGACCGAGCCGCAGTCGTGGTCCCACATCAGGCGGGCCGCGGCGAACAGCGTGTCGTTGACGTGACAGCAGACGGCGGGATGACTCATCAGATCCTGGACGCGCATACGCTTGCGTAGAGCACGGTACGTGCCGGTGTAGGCGCCGCTACAGGCGTCCGGCGTGCGCAAACACCGCGAAGACACCCTCGCACGCGGCAACGCATGCGCAGGTTTTCCGGGCGCGCGCCGTGCAAGAGATCCGGACATGCCCTACGCGTCAAACTCGCAGCTGCCGACTCGCGTGCGCCAGGTACTGCCGCGCCACGCGCAGGACATCTATCGCGCCGCCTTCAACGACGCGTACGAACGCTACGGTCCGAAGCGCGAGGCGATCGCGCACCGCATCGCGTGGTCGGCGGTGAAGCGTCACTACGTGCAACGCACCGCCGGTGTTTGGGAAGAGCGCGGGCACCGCGCGTCGTAGAAATTTCCGTCGGCTCGCCGAGCACGCTCGGCTTGCAGCCACCGGAGACGCATGCGCAGCGAGTGCGCGCTCCCGGACGGTAGGTACCCGATGCGTACCCGAATCTCGTTGGCGCGACTCGTGCTCAGTGTTCCTCGCGATGAGGACCCACGAACAGCTCGCCGAATCCTGGACGCCGGCGTTCGCGCCGGAACCCCGCCCGGACAGCAGCCTCGACGACTGGCTCGCGACGCTTCCGACGAAGCTGCGCGAACGTCGCGACATCATGCTGATCGTCGCCGACGAACCCGTCTGCGGGATGCTCCTCGAGATCGCGCACATCAATGGCTTCGACGCGTTCGCGTGCGAGACGCCGCTCGATGTCATCGATACGCTGATCGAGATCGGGGACCGTGTGGCGTGTGCCGTCGTGTCCTCGTCCACGCAGTGGGGCGCGGGCCTCGGCGACTTCCTCGCCGACGAGTACCCGACGATCCAGCGGGTGCTGATCGAGGCCTAGACGTACCGCGCGAGCGCGCGCACGACCTGCGTACCGTATCCGCCTCCGAACAGGCACGCGTGCGCGGCGAGTGGATACAGCTGATACAGAGGGATGCGGTCGCGCCAGCCGGCCGCGAGTGGATGGACCTCGTCGTAGGCCGCGATCAGCGCGTCGGGCAGACCGCCGAACAGCGCGAGCATCGCGAGGTCGACTTCGCGGTGGCCGCCGTAGACCGCCGGATCGATCAGCACCGGCTCGAAGCCGATCGCGGCGACGTTGCCCCACCACAGATCGCCGTGCAGGCGCGCGGGCGGCTCCGGCGGCCCGAAGACCTCCGTGCGTGCACGCAGCGCGTCGAGCTCGCGATCGATGCCGAGCTTTGCGCGCGTGCAGAGCGGGCGCAGGCGGCGCTCGACGTAGAACGTCGGCCAGTCGGGCTCGGGCGTGTTGTCCTGCGGCAGCGTCGCGAGGAAGCTGGGGCGATCGAGGCCGAAGCTCGGCGCCCCGAGCGCGTGAAGTGCGGCGAGCCCGCGGCCGAGCGCGCGCGGCTCGGGACGGCCGGAGAGCTCGAGCCACTCGAGCATCAGGTGGTCGTCAGCGATCTCGAGGACGCGCGGCACGCGCAGCGGGCCCTCGCGCAGCCACTCGAGGCCGGCCGCCTCGGCGGCGAACATGCCGCGCGGTGCGTGCGCGTGTTGCTTGACGAACACGATGCGCCCGTCGTCGAGCGTCGCCTTGAACGCGTCGTTGATGTCGCCGCCGTGGACCGGCTCTTTATGGACGATCGAGGACATGCGCGAGCAGGCCTTTGCACGCACGCTCGCAGATATCGAGCACGCGCTCGAAGTCGTCGCCGCCGCCCGCGTATGGATCGGGGACCTCGGCGAATTCGGGCGCGTCGCGATCGAAGCTGCGCAGCAGGCGGATCGGCGGAGGATCGCCGCGGAAGCTCGTCGCGAGCCGCTGCAGGTGGCCGAGGTTCGAGCGATCCATCGCGAGCACGAGATCGAAGCGCGCGAAGTCGGAGACGACGAACTGGCGCGCCCGATGCGTGAGGTCATAGCCGCGCAGCGCAGCGTGTTCGCGCGAGCGCTCGTCGGGCAACTCGCCGACGTGCCAGCTGCCGGTGCCGGCGCTGTCGATCGTGATGCGCTCGGCGAGACCGGCGTCGCGGACGAGCTTGTCCATCACGCCGTGCGCGGTCGGCGACCGGCAGATATTGCCGAGGCAGACGAAGCAGAGCCGCACGGATCTCAGGAGCCGGGATCCGGGCCCGTATCGAGCTCGCCGGTCCAGTACAGATAGTCACGCCACGCCTCGGGGACCGAGCGCAGCGAGATCCGGATCGCGACCGCGGGCACCCAGTTCGGCTGCGTCGGGTGCGCGAGCAGCCGCATGCCGGCTTCCTGCGGCGTGCGCCCGCCCTTCTTGCGGTTGCACAGGTAGCAGCACGTGACGATGTTCGTCCACTCGGTCAGGCCGCCCTGCGAGCGCGGCACGACGTGGTCGTACGTCAGATCGCTGATCGACGCCTTCTTGCCGCAGTACTGGCACTTGTAGTTGTCGCGCGCGTAGATGTTGACGCGGGAGAACTTCACCGGACGCGCGTGGCGACGGAACGCGCGCAGCAGCCGGACGACCGCCGGGACCTTGATGATCAGGCTCACCGAGTGGACGTTCTTGTCGTACTCCTCGAGCACCTCGACCTTGCCGAGGAACAACAAGGAGATCGCCCGCTGCCACGAGATCACCTTGATCGGCTCGAATCCCTGGTTGAGCAGAAGGGTCTGTGCTGAATCCATCGCGAGGCCCTCATATCGAATGTAGCAGCTGGAGCGGCCGGTGCGACATTTGCGCGCGCGTGTGGGATCTCGGGCACATACGCCGCGCATCGGTGAAAGTGAGTTTGAAAACGATTTTCAGAAATGGTACATTTCGGACGTGTCGTCGTCGCTCGCCGAGATCCCCCTAGGTCGGACGGCGCGCGTCACGCGCGTCGACGGCCCTCGCGCGTTCCGCCGGCGCCTGCTCGAGATGGGGCTCGTCCCCGGCACCGAGGTCAAGGTCGTCACGGTCGCGCCGCTTGGCGACCCGCTGCAGATCGAGATCCGTGGCGGGCAGTGGTCCCTGCGGCGCAACGAAGCCGCGCAGATCGCGGTCGACGTATGAGCGAGGATTGCTGTGACCCCGCACCGGTCGTCACCGTCTCGGGCCGGCCGCAGATCGCGCTCGCCGGCAACCCGAATGTCGGCAAGACGACGCTGTTCAACGCGCTGACCGGCTCGACGGCGAAAGTCTCGAACTATCCCGGCATCACCGTCGAGCGGCGCACGGGCGCGCTGAAGCTGCCGACCGGCGTCGCCGACCTGCACGACCTGCCCGGCACCTACAGCTTGAATGCGCGCAGCGCCGAGGAGCAGATCACGCTCGACGCCCTGACGGGGCTGCAAGGCGAGAAGGCGCCCGACGCGGTGATCGTCGTCGTCGATGCCACGCAGCTCGCACGCTCGGGCTATCTGCTGCTGCAGTGTCGCGAGCTCGGCGCGCGCTCGGTCGTCGCGCTGACGATGGTCGACGAGGCCGGTGCGGCCGCGCCGGATGCGAAGGCCTTGTCGCGCGCGATCGGCCGCGAGGTCGTGCCGGTCACGGCGCGCACCGGACGTGGGCTCGATGAATTGCGCGCGGCGGTCGATCGCGCGCTGCGCGCGGAGCGGCGAAGCGACTGGGTGTGGACGCCCTCGCCCGCCCTGCGCGCGTCGCTCGATGCGGTGAAGGCCGCGCTGCCGGCATCGTGGCGGTCGCAGCAGCGGCTCGGCGTCGATCTGCCGGGCTCCGACGACGCGATCGCGCTGTGGGCGCTGACCTGCATCGACTCCGGTGAGGAAGCCGACGAGCTCGTCGGCGTGCCCGAGGAGCTGCGCGCCGTCGTGCTCGCGCGTCACGCCGGCAAGGAGACCGACGACGAGTCGGTGCTCGCTCGCTGGCACTGGCTCGATCGCGAGGTCGACAAGCTGCTGCACAAGCGCCCCGATCGCTCGCTGACCCAGAAGATCGATCGCGTGCTCTTGCACCGCGTCGCCGGCTTCGCGGCGTTCCTCGGCGTGATGGCGCTGCTGTTCATGGCGCTGTTCACGGGGGCGCAGCCGCTGATCGATGCCGTCGATTACGTCTTCAAGTGGGTCGGCGCAGAGCTGCGCGGCGTGCTCGGCGCGGGCATCTTCACCGACTTTATCGTCGACGGCGTGATCGCGGGCGTCGGCGCGGTGATGGTGTTCCTGCCGCAGATCCTGATGCTGTTCTTGTTCCTCGGGTTCCTCGAGGACTGCGGGTACCTCGCGCGCGTCGCGTACCTGATGGACCGCATCATGCGCACGATGAACCTGCACGGCCGCGCGTTCGTGCCGATGCTGTTCGGGTTCGCGTGCGCCGTGCCCGCGATCACCGCGACGCGCACGATGGAGCGCAAGCGCGACCGCATCCTGACGATGATGGTCGTGCCGCTGATGACGTGCTCGGCGCGCCTGCCCGTCTACACGCTGATCATCGGCGCGCTGATCCGCGGCTCGCGCTTCACGCAGGCGAGTCTGATGGTCGGCATGTACGCGTTCAGCGTCTCGACGTCGCTCGCGGCGGCGTGGGTGATGTCGAAGACGGTCAAGCCGCTCAAGGCGAAGCGCCTGCCGTTCATCATCGAGCTTCCGCCGTATCGCTGGCCGCGCGTCCCCGACGTGCTCCGCATGATGTGGAACAAGTCGTCGATGTTCCTCCGCGAGGCGGGCACGGTGATCCTCGCCTGCTCGATCGCGCTATGGGCACTCCTGTACTTCCCGCGCGAGCTGCCGAAGGGCTCGCCGGACTACGCCGCGCTGATCGAGAAGGCGCCGTCGGACCAGGCGAAGCAAGAGATCGCGGCCGCCGAGCAAGCGGCGCACCTCGAGGCGAGCTACGGCGGGCGGCTCGGTCACGCGATCGAGCCCGCGCTGCGACCGCTCGGCTTCGACTGGAAGATCGGCGTCGGCCTCATCGGCGCGTTCGCGGCGCGCGAGGTGTTCATCTCGACCCTGGGCATCGTGTACGCGGTCGGCGGCGACGCCGACGAGCAATCGCAACCGCTGCGCTCGCACCTCGAGCGGCACTACACGGCGCTGACCGGCCTGTCGCTGATGATCTTCTTCGCGCTCGCGATGCAGTGCATGAGCACGCTGGCCGTGGTGCGCCGGGAGTCGCAGAGCTGGCGGTGGCCGGCGCTCTTGTTCGGCTACATGACCGTGCTCGCGTGGGTCGTCAGCTGCCTGGTTTATCAGGGCGGACGCCTACTTGGCTTCGGCTGAAATTCGTTGTCGATCTGGTGCGCGCTCGTTCGACCTTTGAGTGAAAGGATCGAACCGATGCAATACCTGCTGATGATCTACGAGCCGGAGAAGGTGTGGACCGAGATGAGCGAGGACTCGCGGAACAAGATGTTCGGCGAGTACATGGAGTTCACGAGGAGCGTGAAGGCGAGCGGCCACTTCAAGGCCGGCGACGCGCTCCAGCCCACGGCGACCGCCACCACCGTGCGCGTGCGCGACGGCAAGACGCAGGTCACGGACGGCCCGTTCGCGGAGACGCGCGAGCAGCTCGGCGGCTACTACCTGATCGAGGCGGCGAACCTCGACGAGGCGACGAAGATCGCCGCCCGCATCCCGAGCGCGCGTTTCGGATCGATCGAGGTGCGCCCGATCATGGTGTTCAATCCATGAAGTACGTGCTGCTGATCCACCTCGACGAGAACAAGCAGCCACCGCCCGAGGCGATGCAGAAGTACGTCGCGCTCGCCGACGATCTCAAGGCGAAGGGCCAGTGGGGCGGCGGCGCGCGCCTGCACCACTCGAGCGAGGCGAAGACCGTGCGCCGCGAGCACGTAACCGACGGGCCGTTCGCGGAGGCGCGCGAGCAGCTCGGCGGCTTCTACCTCGTCGATGTCGCGACACGCGCCGAGGCGGAGGCGATCGCGGCGCGCATCCCGGCCGCCGCGTGGGGCGCGATCGAGGTGCGGCCGATCCTCGAGTACAAGGCGACGTGATCGGCGAGGTTGACGAGACGTGATCGCGAACGCGATCGCGAACGTGTTCCGCGGCGAGCGCGCGCGCGTGCTCGCGACGACGATCCGCGCGTGCAACGGCGACTTCGAGCTCGCCGAAGAGGCCGTGCAGGACGCGTTCGCGGCCGCCTTGCAGCGCTGGCCCGACGAGGGCCTCCCCGAGGAGCCACGCGCGTGGCTCGTGCAGGTCGCGCGGTTCAAGGCGATCGACGCGATCCGCCGCCGCGTGAAGCTGCGCTCGATCGTCGAGGCGGAGCCCGAGCGAGAGGCTCCCGAGGTGCAACCGGTGCAGGACGATCGGCTCCGCCTGATCTTCACGTGCTGTCACCCGGCGCTCGCACGCGAGGCGCAGGTCGCGCTGACGCTGCGCACGCTCGGCGGGCTGACGACCGAGGAGATCGCGCGCGCTTTCCTGACGTCGCCGGTGACGATGGCGCAGCGGCTCGTGCGCGCGAAGACGAAGATCCGCGACGCCCGCATCCCGTACGAGGTGCCCGAGCCGAGCGAGCTCCCCGAGCGCCTCGACGCGGTGATGGAGGTCGTCTACCTGATCTTCAACGAGGGCTACGCGGCGACCGCCGGCGACTCGTGGGTGCGCCGCGACCTGTGCGGCGAGGCGATCCGGCTCGGCCGGCTGCTCGTCGAGCTCGTCGAGCTACCCGAGCTTCGCGGCCTGCTCGCGCTGATGCTGCTCCACGACGCGCGGCGCGACGCGCGCACGGATGCGAATGGAGACGTCGTGCTGCTCGAGGAGCAGGACCGCTCGCGCTGGAGCCGCGCGCAGATCGACGAGGCGCTGGAGCTCGTGCCGGTCGCGCTGCGCGGCGGGCGCGGCCCGTATCCGATCGAGGCGGCGATCGCGGCGCTCCACGCGTCGGCGGCAACGCCCGCGGAGACCGACTGGCCGCAGATCGCGGCGCTGTTCGAGGAGCTGTACCGGCGCAAGCCGACGCCGATCGTCGCGATGAACAGCGCCGTCGCGATCGCGATGTCGCAAGGCCCGGCCGCCGGGCTCGCGCGGCTCGACGAGCTCGGCGAGGCGCTCGCGCACGTCCACCTGTGGCACGCCGCGCGCGCCGATCTGCTGCGCCGGCTCGGCCGCACGACGGAGGCCGCTCGCGCGTATCGCGAGGCCCTCGCCCGCGCCGGGTCCGAGCCAGAGCGCCGCTTCCTGCAGCGCCGGCTCAGCGAGTTAGCTTCCGGTACTCGTTGATGTGACGGATCGCGGCGCGCGAGTCGCCGCTCTGATCGAACAGCGTGGCGAGGTTGTAGTGCGCCTCCGCGAGCTGCGGATCGAGCTCGAGCGCGCGGCGATACAGATCGATCGCCTCGGACTCCTTGCCGCCGTCCTGCGCGAGGACGCCGAGGTTGTAGTAGGCGGTCGCCTCCGCCGGATCGAGCTCGAGCGCGCTCTGGAAGCACTCGCGCGCCGCGTCCGCATCGTTGCTCTCCGCGAACAACCGACCGAGGTTGATCCACGCCTCCGTGCAGTCAGGCCGCAGCCGCAGCGAGCGCCGGTACGCATCGATCGCGGCGACCGTGTCGCGCTCCTCGAGCACCTGCGCGCGGCTGAGCCACTGATCGGCCGTGGCTGGCGGCGCGAACGCGGGCACCGGCGCATCCGGCGGGCGCGGCAGCTCGCGCAGCTCGCCCGACGGCCCCGGATCGATCGACAGCTCGAACGGCAGCGCGAGCTGACCCTCCGACGCATTCGCCGGCCGCTCGCCGCGCACGTGCACCTGCCCGTTGCGCGCCTCGACGGTCAGCTCGGCAAGCGACGCACCCTCGGGCAGCCGCGCCTGGATCCGCTGCAGCTCCTTGCGTACGCGCACGAGCGGCAGCCCCGCATCGAGCAGCGCCTTCACGGTGCGCAGCGCCGACAGATCGCGAAACGACAGCTGCGCCGGCACCGTGCCGGGCGTCCCGACGAGCCCGTCGCGAATGCACGTGCGCACGGCCGACTCCGGCAGCCCGATCAGCTGGGCCGCGTGTCGCGCCGAGTAGCTCGTCCACATCGCGCGTCATCTTACTCGAACGTGCTCGTCGATCCAGGATCGTGCCGTCGACGCCAGCTCCGCGACAGTTCCGGAGCGCGTGAAGCCGTGATCCGCGCCCTCGATCACGTGCAGATCGCCGCCCACACGCTTCACGATCGGCCGCAGCAGCGTGAGGTCCGCGAGATCGTCGCGCGTGCCCTGCAGAAACAGCATCGGCCCCATCGCCCTCGACAGGTGCGCCGCCCGCTCGACCGCCGGCCGCTTCGCCGGGTGCAGCGGAAACCCGACGAAGATCAGGCCGTGCACGGGCAGCGGCTCGGCGGCGTGGGCGCGGCTCGTCATCCGCCCGCCGAACGACTTGCCGCCCGCGAACACGGGCAGCTTCGTCCGCTTCGCGGCAGCCGCCACGGCCTCGCGCACCGCGCGCTCCGCCACCTCCGGCGTATCGACGCGCCGCTTCCCGGCCGCCATGTATGGCAGCTCCCACCGCGCGGTCGCGACCTGGTGCGCCGCGAGCGCCTGCGCGAGCTCCTCCATGAACGGGTGGCGCATGCCCGCCCCCGCGCCGTGCGCGAGCACGTACAGCGCGACCGCGCCGCGCGGCTGGATCCACAGGCCGGGGTGCCCGCCGAGGTCGACCGCCGTGGCCTTCGCGGTGCGATCGACCCTCGCCGCAGCGCGCGGCGCGTAACGATCCGACCGGGACATGGCGTCGTAGTATGCACACACATGCGGGTGGCCATCATCGGGTCGGGCATCACCGGGCTCGCCGCAGCGCGCGCGCTTGCCGGCCACGACGTGACGATCTTCGAGGCGGCCGGTCGTCCCGGCGGGCACGTCTACACGGTCGATGCGGGCGGGGTCGCCGTCGATCTGGGCTTCATCGTCCACAACCGCGACAACTATCCGCGGTTCTGCGCGATGCTCGACGAGCTCGGCGTCGAGACGCGGCCGACGACGATGTCGTTCAGCGTGTCGCACGACGGCCTCGAGTGGGGCAGCGAGTCGCTCTCCGCCGTGTTCGCGCAGCGCTGGCGCGCGTTCGATCCGCGGCACTACAAGCTGCTCGCCGAGGTGCTCGCGCTGCTGCGCCGGATGCGCGGCGATGCCGGGACGCTCCGCGGCGAGTCGCTCGATGACTACCTGGCGGCGCGCCGCATATCGCGCGAGGTGCGCGACCGGTTCATCGTGCCGCTCGCCGCCGCGCTGTGGTCGCTCGCGCCGGATCGCTGCGGCGAGTTCCCCGCCGTCACGTTCATCCAGTTCCTCGCGCAGCACGGCATGCTGTCGCCGGCGCGCCCGCTCGCGTGGCGCACGATCGCGGGCGGCAGCCGGCGCTACGTCGATGCATTGCTCGCGCGCCTGCGCGTCGAGCTGCGGCTGCGCACGCCGGTGAAGCGCATCGAGCGCGGCGACGGCGCGCGTGATGCCGATGTCCTCGTCGACGGCGAGCGCTTCGACCGCGCGATCGTCTGCACGCACGCCGATACCGCGCTCGCGCTGCTCGCGCAGCCGTCGCCGCAGGAGCGACGCGTGCTCGGATCGTTCCGCTACTCGACGAACCGCACCGTGCTCCACACGGACCGCAGCTTCCTGCCGCGCGCACGCGCCGCGCACGCGAGCTGGAACTACGTCGCGGATCCGGATAGCGGGCGCGTCAACGTCACGTACTCGATGACGCGGCTGCAGGGCCTGCCCGACGCGCCGTACCTCGTCACGCTCAACCCGCGCCGCGAGCCGCGCGGCATCCTCCACGAGGTGACGTTCGCGCACCCGCAATTCGACCGGCTCGCGCTCGCCGCCCAGCACGAGGTCGCGCAGCTGCCGGGCCCGGTGCAGTTCGCCGGCGCACACACCGGCTTCGGCTTTCACGAGGACGGCATGCGCTCGGGCGAGCTCGCGGCCGCACGCGTCCTGGCGATGGCCGTCGCCACGAGCCACGCCGGCTCGAGCCGCGGCGACTCGAGCATCGGGTCGGTCGCATGAGCTCACCGCGCGCGTTTCACTCGGCGCTCTATCGAGGGCGCCTGATGCACGCGCGCTCCGACGAGCATACGCGCCGCGCCTTTCGCTATCCCGTGTTCGTCGCCAGCCTCGACCTCGACGAGCTCGACGACCTCGACCGCGAGCTCCGCCTGTTCTCGCACGGCGGTCGCAACGTGTTCGCGCTCCACGACACCGACTACACCGCGACGCTCTCGCCGTCGGCGCGCCACGTCGCTGCCCGCGAGCCGGTCGACGCGCCCCCTTCACGCGGCGATCGCGTTCTCCGCGAATCGCTCGATGCGCTGCACGACGGCGCCCGCCTGCCGCGCCCGCATCACGTCCGGCTCGTCACGAACCTGCGCACGCTCGGCTACGTGTTCAATCCGGTGAGCTTCTTCCTCGGCTACGACGGGGGTGGCGCGCTCGCGACCGTCGTCGCCGAGGTCAACAACACCTACGGCGGGCGGCTGCGCTACCTGCTCGGCCCGCGCGATCGCCTGCCCGATCGGCGAGGACGGATCGGCTTTCGTCACGTGCGCGAGCTGTTCGTGTCGCCGTTCCTGCACGGCGAGGCGACCTACGACTTCTGGTTCGACCGCGAGCTCGATCCGCCGGCGCTGACGATCGGCATGCACGTCTGGCAGCACGAGCGACGCGTGTTCGCGGCGCGGCTCGAGGGCACGCGAGCGCCGCTCAGCGATCGCACGCTCGCGCTTGCCGCGCTGCGCTACCCGATGATGTCCGCGCAGGTCATCGGGCTCATCCACTGGCAGGCCCTGAAGCTGCGACTTGCGGGCGTGCCGTATCGCCGGCCCGGTGCCGATCATCGAAGCCGGCCGTGATCGTAGTACCGTCGTCCCGGGGATCCGAGGTGCCCGTCGCTCATCCGCTGATCGCGCCGCTGCCGCGAGTCGTCTCGCCCGCGGCTTCGCTGCTGCGCCGCGCGGTGCTCGCCCGCCTGCGCGCGATCTGGCAGCAGCACGACGCGCTCGCGTTCGAGCTTCCCGGCGGCACGCACGTGACGCTCGGCGATGGTCCGCCCCGCGCGCGTGTGCGCGTTCAAGACGATCGCCTGTTCCTGCGCCTGCTGCTGCGCGGCGAGATGGGCGCGGGCGAGTCGTACGTCGCCGGCGAGTGGAGCAGCGACGATCTCGTCGGCGTGATCCGGCTCTTCCTGCGCGCGACCGGCGCGCGCGGCCTCGAGTCGCGCCTGACGCGCATCGCCCAGCTGCCCGCGCTCGTCCGTCATCGTCACGCTGCCAATACGCGCGCCGGCAGCGAACGCAATGTCCACGCGCACTACGACCTCGGCAACGCGTTCTACCGGCTGTTCCTCGACGAGGACACGCTCGCCTACTCCGCCGCGATCTTTCCGGCGAGCGGGCCGATGCCGTCGCTGGCGGACGCGCAGCGCGCGAAGCTCGAGCGACTGTGCGACCAGCTGCAGCTCTCGCCGCGCGACCACCTGCTCGAGATCGGCTGCGGCTGGGGCGGAATGGCTATTCATTCCGCGCGCACGCGCGGCTGTCGCGTCACCGCGATCACGGTGTCGCGCGAGCAACACGAGCTCGCGAACCGGCGCGTCGCGGAGGCCGGCCTGTCCGACCGGGTGCGCGTCGAGTATCGCGACTACCGCGATCTGTCCGGCACGTACGACAAGATCGTCTCGATCGAGATGCTCGAGGCCGTCGGCTACGAGTTCCTGCCCGACTACTTCGCGACGTGCGCGCGCGTGCTCGCGCCCGGCGGCCGCCTCGCGATCCAGTCGATCACGATGCCGGACGACCGCTTCGACGCGTATCGCCGCCGCGTCGACTGGATGCAGACGTATATCTTCCCCGGAACGCTCATTCCGTCGCTCGCCGCGATCCGCGCGGCGTCGCCGCAGCTCGCGCTGGTCGACGCGCACGACATCGGCCCGTCCTACGCGCCGACGCTCGCGGCCTGGCGCGATCGCTTCCTCGCGCGGCTGCCCGAGGTGCGGAGCCTCGGCTTCGACACGCCGTTCATCCGCACGTGGCTCATGTACCTCGCGTTCTCGGAGGCGGCGTTCGCGGAGCGCACGCTCGGCGATCACCAGCTGTTGTTCACGCGCTGAACGCGTTACTTGGTGTGCGTGACCACGACGGACGTCGTGATGCCGCCGCGCACCCAGAACTTGCCGGTCACCGTGATCGATCGCGGGGCGATCGCGGCGACGAGATCATCGCAGATCTTGTTCGTCACGGCCTCGTGAAATGCACCCTCGTCGCGATAGCTCCACAGATACAGCTTGAGGCTCTTCAGCTCGACGCACAGCTGATCCGGCACGTAGTCGATGTAGATCGTGGCGAAATCGGGCTGCCCGGTCATCGGGCACAAGCACGTGAATTCAGGGCACTCGAACTGGATGTGATAGTCGCGCGCCGTCTTCGGATTCGGGAACGTGTCCAGCTGCTTGCTCGGGCGCGTCGTCATGACGCGCGGTGAATAGCACGAAGATCACTCCCGAAGGTGGCGCGCGATCGCGACATGCCCTACAGTAAAGATGCGGCCGGTTCTGGCCGCCGAGAACACACGCGATGCTCAGTTTTTGGGAACCGCGAGCTGTGGGCCTCGAGACGGGCCGAAGTGCCCATCATGAAGGCCCGATGCCGGGAGCCGCTGCAATTCTGCTGGCGGGCCGCGCCATCGGGTTTCTGGCTATTGCCAGGGGAGGACAAGAGAACATGAAACGTCACTGTACTAGCTCGCAGGGGGTCTGTTCCTAGCCCTCCTCGGACCCGACGAGCGCAACGCGCTCCTCGGCACGTAGAGCAAACGGCCTCGGGTAACCGGGGCCGTCCTATTTTTCGGCGTCGCGATCGCTACACTGCGGCCGTGGTACGGCCCCGCAACCTGGCGCTCGCCCTCGCGCCGGGCACGCTGCTCGCCGGGATCGCGGGCGGCATCGTCTTCCCGATCTTTCCGATCGTCGGGCTGCGCGTCGGGCTCTCCCTGCCATTCATCGGCGTGATCCTCGCCGCGAACCGCGCGATGCGCGTCGTGACGAGCCCGTGGCTCGGCATGCTCGCCGATCGGGTAGGTGCGCGCCGCACGCTGCTCGCGGGTCTCGCGATCCAGATCGGCGTGATCGCGCTGTACCTGCTCGGCATGAAGACCGGCCACACCGGCCTGTGCTTCCTGCTCGGGCGGCTGCTGCACGGGGTCGGGTCGGCGAGCGTGTTCATTGGCGCGCAGGCGCTCGCGCTCCACGCGGCGGAGCCGTCGCACGGCGGCAGCACCGCCGGTGTCGTGCGCGCGGCGATCGTCGTCGGCACCCCGATCGGCCTCGCCGTCGGCGGCATCCTCGCGGACCTGATCGGCGAGACGGCGACGTTCGCGGTCGCGGGAGGAGCGGTCGTCGCCGCGCTCGTCGGCGCGACCTTCACCGTGCCCGACCTCGGCGCCCGCGTCCCGCGCCGCTCGCTGCGCGACACGCTCGCCGCGATCCGCGATCGCCGCATGGTCGCGATCGGCAGCCTGAACTTCTGCATCGGCTTCACCGCCGGCGGCATGCTGCTCTCGACGCTCACGCTGCTCGTCAGCGCGCATCACGTCGTCCTGTTCGGCCGCGACGTCCAGGGCACCTCCGGCCTGCTGATGGGCTGGATGACGATCCTCGACGCTGTCGTCACGCCGTTCGCCGGCCGCTGGGGCGATCGCCGCCACGCGCACGCGCAGGTCGGCGCCGCGGCGATGCTGTTCCTCGTCGCCGGCCTCGTCACGATCGCGTTCGCGTCCGCGCTGGGCGTGCTCGTGATCGGCCTCGCGCTCGTCGGCCTCGGGACTGCCGGGCTCGGCCCCTCGCTGCTCGTCCTGCTCGGCGAGCTCGTTCCGCTCGACCGGCGCGGCATGGGCGTCGGCTTCATGCAGCTCGCGGGCGATGCGGGCGGCATGCTCGGCCCGCTGATCGGCACCGCACTGTTCGCCGGCTCCTCGACGCTCCCGTACCTCGCGACCGCCGCGCTCGTCGTCCTCTTCTTCCCCGTCGCGCTCTGGCTCGCCCGCCTCGAACGACGCGCTACGGTTGCCGCGTGAAGCTCCCGCTCTCCGTGCTCGACCTCTCTCCGGTCGGCCGCGACACCACGCCCTCCCAGGCGATCCGCGACTCGATCACGCTCGCGCAGCATGCCGATCGCCTCGGCTACACGCGCTACTGGTTCGCCGAGCACCACAACATGGCGAACATCGCGACCTCCGCCCCCGAAGTGCTGATCGCGAACGCCGCCGCGGTCACGACGCGGATCCGGCTCGGGGCGGGCGGCATCATGGTGCCCAACCACGCACCGCTGCACGTCGTCGAGACGTTCCGCACGCTCGAGGCGCTCGCGCCCGGCCGCATCGACCTCGGGCTCGGCCGCGCGCCCGGCACCGATCCGGTCGCCTCCGCCGCGCTGCGCCGCACCGACAGCGAGGTCAACAGCCAGCTCGCCGAGCTGCTCGCGTTCGAGCACGCGCGCTTCCCCGCCTCGCACCCGTTCGCCAAGATCGCGCCGATGCCGAGCGACGTCCCGGCCGGCGAGCTGTGGATGCTCGGCTCGACGCTCGCCGGCGCGACGATCGCCGCCGATATCGGCGTGCCCTACGCGTTCGCCGGCCACTTCTCGTTCACGCACGCCGCCGACGCGCTCCGCCACTACCGCAACAGCTACACGCCGTCGCGCGCTCATCCCGCGCCGCACGCGATGCTCGCGCTCACCTGCGTGTGCGCGCCGACGGATGAAGAAGCCGAGCGCCTCGCGGCCCCGCTGCGCCTCGCGATCGTGCGCAACCGCACCGGCCGCCGCGGCCCGATCCCGACCGTCGAGGAAGCGCTCGCGACGACGCTCACGCCCGACGAGCAGGCGATCGCCGACGAGTTCTTCGCCGGCGCCGTCATCGGCGCCCCCGCGCGCGTCGCCGAGCGGCTGACCACGGTCGCGCGAGAGCTCGGCGCGGACGAGCTGATGCTCTCCACGCTGCTGCCGTCCCTCGACGACCGCCGCCGCTCGCTCGAGCTGATCGCCGCCGCGATGGCCTAGCGGCGCCGCGCGCGATACTCGGCCGGCGTCTCGCCGAGCAGCCGCCGGAACGCCTCGGCGAGCCGCGACGCGGTCGCGTACCCGACGGCGCGCGCGATCGCCTCGACCTTGTCGTCCGTGCGGCGCAGCAGCTCACCGGCGACCCGCACGCGCGCGGCGACCAGCTCGTCCGAGAACGACGTGCCCGCCTCGGCGAGCTCGCGCTGCAACGACCGCGGTGCGGTCCCGAGCGCGCCGGCCGCCGCATCGATCGTCGGCCCGTCGACCAGCGCGGTCTCGAGCCAGTCGCGCATGCGGCGCACGACGGAAGGCACGGCTTGCGCCGCCGCCGCGTGGTCCGCGATCTCCGCGACCGCCATCGCCCCGACCGATCCGGGAGTCCAGCCGAGCCACGCGAGCGCCGCATCGGCCTCGACCGCGAAGTGCAGCGGATACGGCACGCCGAGCATCGGCCCGACACCGGCGAGCGCCGCTCCGGTCGCGTTCTGCGCGTGCACGACGGCCTGCCGCCGGATGCGCGATCCCCACACGGGCATGCGGACCTTCACCGCGTCGACGAGCCGCGCGAGTGCATTCCACGGAACGTGGACGATCGCGCGATGGTCCATGAAGACGTCGAACTGCGGCGCGATCGCCGGGTGGTCGACGAGCTCGAGCGCGACGAGCAGCTCGACGACGTCAGCCTCCGTCGGCTCGCCCCAGCCCACGCTGCCGCACGTGCTCGCGTCCCGACACCACACCATCTGGGTCGTGCCCGCCCAGTACGCATCGAGAGGATCTGCCGCGAACGCCGCCGCAGACGTCGTGCGCCTCATGCGACCAGCCTAGTCGAGGCAGCCGCACCCGAGCCTTGAAAACAATGTACCCAACGCATTGGTCGCGCGAGACATCACGTTACATCCGATCCCGTGCGACGAGGAATCGCTGAGACGCATCACCGCATGCTTCGCAGGCCGACGCCGTGGTCACGTCCTGACACGACCCGTCGGTCGACGCCTTGCGGTCGCCACAGCCAAGCGCCACGACGACATCGCGCCACGACTGGTTGCCCTCGACGTCGAAGAACTCCGCCCGCAGCGTCCGCGACACGCTGCCGCCGGCATCCGTCGAGATCGGCGCGATCATGTTCAGCGTGCGCCACGACAGCGTGATGCGGTACGCGCCGTCGCGCGCATCCGTCGCGAACGCGCCGTACGCCGCGGTGTCATCCGGCGTCACGAGGTTGCCGCCGATCACGTCGTCGAGCCCATCGGGGTCCGTGACGAGCGCGCGGATCACGAGCGACTCGGACGGCGTGACCGTCGCGAGGTTCGTGTGAATCGAGACGATCCTCGGTGCGGCCGACTCGCCACCGCTGCCTGCTCGTGCGCGGCCGCTACCTCCTCCGCCACCGCCCCCCGGACCGCACGCTGCGAGCGCGAGCGCCAGCAGGCACATTCCAGACTCGAGCAACTTCATCACGCGCACGTGTATCGCGCGATGCCGAAAGCCGGACGGATGAACGGGGCCGCTGGCGCGCCAACGACAACCGGATCACGCCAGCCCGCTGGACCAAGCTAGAACGTGAAGATCTGATCCGGACGCTTCTCGGCCGGCTTCGGCGCGTTCTGATCCGGCTTCGGCTTGATCACCGGCGGCGGCGGCTCGACGGCGAAGCGGGCCGCGGCCGACGTCATCGGCACCTGCTGCGGCGCCGGGCGCGGGGCGCTCGTCTCCGACTTCGGGGGCGCGATCGGGCTCGCCGGCTTGGCCGGCGCGGGACCCGGGGCCGGCGCGCTCGGGCGCGGCGTCGGGATGATCGAGGTCGTGCCATCGCCCCCGAGGAAATCCCCGACGCGCGTCTCGACGAACTGGCTCATCGAGATGTTGTTCGTCTCGCAGAACGCCTTCAGCCGCTCGTAGGTCGTGCGGCTCACACTGATGCTGCGCCGAGTCTGCTTCTTGGCCATGATATTTCCTTACGCTACGAGTAGGGCTCCGTCAAGGACGACCCACTACACCTGGACTCCCGTGGACGCAAAGGAACCTACACTGCCGGTCTGACAGCGAATCGATCCCGGGATCGGCTCGGGCCTAGCGGTCGAGCCAGCTCGTCGGGCGCAGGTGCGCCAGCAGCTCGGCCTCGGGGGAGCCGGGCTGGGGCGAGATGTCGTAGTCCCAGCGGGTGAGCGGTGGCAGGGACATCAGGATCGACTCGATCCGGCCGTTCGTCTTGAGGCCGAAGATCGTTCCGCGGTCGTAGAGCAGGTTGAACTCGACGTAGCGGCCGCGGCGGCGGAGCTGCCAGGTGCGCTCGGTCTCGCCGTACGGCTCGGCGTTGCGGCGCTCGACGATCGGGCGGTAGGCCGGGACGAACGCGCGGCCGAGGTCCTGGACGAACGCGAACACCTGCTCGGGCGGATGCTCGCCCTTCGCGCCGAGGTAGTCGTAGAAGACGCCGCCGATGCCGCGGGTCTCGCCGCGGTGCGGGAGGAAGAAGTACTCGTCGCACCAGGCCTTGAAGCGGTCGTAATCGCCGACGGGCTTGTGGCGATCGCACGCGGTGGCCAGGGTCTGATGGAAGTGAACCGCGTCCTCGCGGTGGAAGTAGTACGGGGTGAGGTCGGCACCGCCTCCGAACCAGATCGTGTCGCCCTTCGCGATGCAGCGAAAGTTCGCGTGCGTGGTCGGGACCATCGGCGAGCGCGGATGGAGCACGAGCGACACGCCGGCCGCGCGGAAGGAAGTCCCGGCGCCCGGCATGTGGGACGCGAGGTCGGCCGGCAGGTCCCCCTCGACGTTGCTCCAGTTGACTCCCGCCTTCTCGAAGACGGCGCCGCCCTCGAGGACGCGCGCGACACCGCCGCCGCCGCCGGGGCGCTGCCACGCGTCCGCGCCGAACTCCTTGGTTCCGTCGAGCTCGGCGAGCGAACGACAGATGTCGGTCTGCAGCTCGTGGAAGAACTTCGCAGCGCGTTCGAAGAGGTCCGACACGTGCGCATGCTACCATCGGGGAGAACGTGTCGGCAGCGATCCGATTGATCCGCGCCACGCGCGTGTTCGCGATCATCTTCCTCAGTTACATGTGGCAGGTGTCCTGGGCGCGGCTGTGGCCGAAGCGCTACGCGACACGCGAGCGGTGGAAGACGATCCATCGCCGCAACGCGCGCCGGATGTTCAAGGGGTTCGTGCGGCTGCGCGGCGTGTACATCAAGCTCGGCCAGATCCTCAGCGTGATGGGGACGTTCCTGCCGCGCGAGTACACCGAGGAGCTCGAAGGCCTCCAGGACGACGTGCCGCCCGCGAGCTACACGAAGATCGCGAAGACGTTCTCGCAGTCGTTCGGCAAGGAGCCGACGGCAGCGTTCGCCACGTTCGAGAAGGAGCCGATCGCGGCGGCGAGCCTCGGCCAGGTGCACCAGGCAACGAACGCGGCCGGCGAGAAGCTCGCCGTGAAGATCCTGTATCCGAACGTCGCGACGATCATCAAGGTCGACCTGCGCGTGCTCGGCTGGGCGATCCGCGTCTACAAGAACTTCGTCCCGGTGCAGCAGATCGAGCGCGTGCACGAGCAGCTCGCCGACATGCTCGCGCGCGAGACCGACCTCGAGAACGAGGCGCGGATGATCGCGCGCATGGCGAAGAACTTCGAGACGGATCCCGACGTGCTGTTCCCGTCGGTCTATCCCGAGTGGAGCAGCAGGACCGTGCTGACGATGTCGTTCATGGACGGCGTCAAGATCACGAAGAAGAGCGCGCTCGCGAAGCTCGATCTCGATCCGTATGCGGTCGCGACGAAGCTGATCAAGGTCTTCTACAAGCAGGTGTTCATCGATCGGTTCTTCCACGCCGATCCGCATCCGGGGAACTTCTTCGTGCAGCGCGGACCGGAAGGGCAGCCGCGCATCGTCGTGCTCGATCTCGGCAGCGCGACCGAGCTGCGCAAGAACCTCGCCGACGGCATGTTCGACATCCTGTCGGGCCTGATGCAGCGCAAGGACGACCTCGTCGTGAAGGGCATCGACCAGATGGGCTTCATCGCACCGAGCGGCGACCGCGCGTTGCTCGAGCGCACGACGCGCAAGTACTTCGAGAAGCTGCTCAACATCAACATCACCGACTTCGGCAAGATCGATCCGAAGGTCGCGCAGCAGCTCGCCGATCCGGACATGAAGCGCGAGGAGCTACGCGAGCTGATGAAGTCGATCGCGTATCCGGAGGGCTGGTTCTACGTCGAGCGGGCGAGCGTGATCATGTTCGGCCTGCAGGCGACACTCGCGCCGAAGCTCAACGGCATCCAGGTCGGCTTCCCGTACGTCATGCAGTTCATGATGGAGAAGCAGCAGCAGCGGATGGCGCCCAAGCCAGAAGCCGCCAAGGACACGGACGAAGTCATCCTCAATTGAGGTAGGTTGGAGGCGGGATGGACGACGCGATCGTTCGATCGTTGCTCGATGCGCTGGCGAAGACGCCGGATAACACGTCGCTGCGGCTCGCCGTGATTCGCGCGCTGCACGCGGCGAAGAACGTGCGCGCGGCGGAGTACACCGATGGTCTGGATGCGCGCAGCCTGGCGGCGGCGGACCGCGCGTTCGTCGCGACGGTGCTCGTCGCGCACGGCGATGCGGGGCGTGCGCTCGTGTTCGCCGACGGCAGCGAGGCCGACGTGCAGCTCGCGCGTGCGAAGGCGCTGCACGCGCTCGGCGATCGCACCGGCGCGCTCGCCGCGTACGAAGCGGCCGTCAAGGCGAACCCGACACTCGAGGATCGCGACTTCCGAGCCGAGCTGGCCGTCAAGACGACCGAGCACGACGGCGGCCCCGATGTGCCGCGCCTGCGCGTCGTCTCGGCCGACGACACCGACGACAGCGACGTCGATCGGCTGCTCCATCCGCCGCAGCAGGTCGTGACGTTCGCGGATGTCGGCGGCCTCGACGACATCAAGCAGCAGATCGAGAAGCGGATCATCCTGCCGTTCCAGAAGCCGTCGCTGTTCGCGAAGTACAAGAAGAAGGCCGGCGGCGGCATCCTGATGTACGGGCCGCCCGGCTGCGGCAAGACGCTGCTCGCGCGCGCGACGGCCGGCCAGTGCAAGGCGACCTTCCTCAACGTCGCGATCGAGGACGTCCTCGACATGTACATCGGCGAGAGCGAGCGCAAGCTGCACGCGCTGTTCGAGAAGGCGCGCGCCTCGACGCCGGCCGTGCTGTTCTTCGACGAGATCGAGGCGCTCGCCGGCAAGCGCCAGTACACGCGCGAGCAGCACTCCGCCAAGCTCGTCAGCCAGTTCCTCAGCGAGATGGACGGGTTCGTCAAGAACAACGCCGGCGTGCTGATCCTCGCGGCGAGCAACGTGCCGTGGGCGATCGATCCGGCATTCCGGCGGCCGGGCCGCTTCGATCGCGTGCTGTTCGTGCCGCCGCCGGATCGCGCGGCGCGCGCGTCGATCCTGAAGATCCTGCTCGCGGGCCGACCGGTCTCCGACGATGTCGAGTACGACGCGCTCGCGCAGCGCACGAGCGGCTTCTCCGGCGCCGATCTCGAGAACCTCGTCGATACCGCGGCTGACCACGCGATCCAGGCGGCGCTCGCGCGTGGCGCCGAGGAGCCGATCACGCACGCGCACCTCACGGCGGCGCTCGCCGAGATCAAGCCGACGACGCTCGAGTGGCTGACGACCGCGCGCAACTACGCGCGCTACGCGAACGAGGGCGGCCAGTACGACGAGGTCCTCGAGTTCCTCGCAAAGCACGGCAAGAAATGAGTGACTACGTCGTCCCCGACGAGCCGCGGCGCTCGAGCTTCAACAACTACGCCGTGTCGCCGAACGGGCCGCTGCTCGGCGCGATGCTGTGCGGCGCGTGGCTGACCTGGCCCTGGTTCGCGTTCAACGCGATCGCGATCGGCAGCCCGACGCGCAAGCGCGAGGTCACGATCTCGGCGCTCGGCGCCGCCGGCACGATCATCCTCGCCGCGCTGATCTCGTTCTTGCTGAGCGACGGCTACCTCGAGTCGAAGACCGCGATCCGGCTCGCCGTGCTCGGCGTCGCGACCTGGAAGCTCTCGCTCGCGTACTACCTGACCGTCATCCAGAACCGCACGTTCTCGGTCTATCGCTACTACGGCGGCGTCGTGCGCAAGGCGACGTACGTGCTGGTCGCCGGCTACTACGTGCGCCGCCTGCTGATCGACATGACCGACGATCCGTTCTGGATCATCATCCTACTCGGAGGCGTGTGATGGAGGAGCGCCAGTTCCGCATCCTCCTCGATCTCGCAGACGCCAACCGGCGCACGGGTAACCACGCGCGCGCGATCCAGCTCGCCAAGCAAGCGCTCGCGATGGATCCCGATCACGCGCGTGCGCACGCGGTGCTCGCGCTGTCGCTGCTCGGCGCGCGCCGGCTGCATGGCGCGACGATCGAGGTGGGCATCGCGCTCGCGCTCGACGGCAACGATGCGTTCTGCCACTACGCCGCCGCCGTCGTTCGCCGCGCCGAGCGCCGCCTCGACGACGCGTGGTCGCACTGCCTCGTCGCGCTCGAGAGCGACACGACGGAGCCCTACCCGTTCGTGCTCGGCGCGTCGATCCGCCGCCTGCAAGGCGAGCCCGACGCCGCCCGCGAGCTGCTCGACCAGGCATTGGCGCTCAAGGCCGACGACGCCGACACGCTCGTCGAGTACGCGCGCCTCGAGCACCTGACGGGCAACGCCAGCGAGGCGCAGCGCCGCATCGAGGCCGCGCTGACCGCGAGCCCGGAGCACCAGGACGGCCACGTCGTCGGCGGTCACATCGCGCTGAGCAAGGGCGACATCGCCGGCGCCGAGGAGCACGCGCGCTTCGCGCTCCAGCACGACGCCGGCGACCACGATGCGATCGTGCTGTGGACCGCGATCAAGGCGCGCAAGAGCCCGCTGCTCGGGCTGTGGTGGCGCGCGAATTCGTACACGTTGCTGCGCTCGCAGGCCGGTCAGCTCGCGATCCTGATCGGCAGCTTCCTCGTCGCGAACCTGCTGATCATCCTCGCCGGCGCCCTCGGCTACGAGCGCCTCGAGAGCACGCTGCGACTCGTCTGGCTCGCGTTCTGCGCGTACACGTGGTTCGCGCCGGGCCTGTTCCGCAGGCTGCTCGACCAGGAGATCCGGCAGGTCCGCCTGGATCCCGACTACTGATCGCTCCCCGCCGCTGGGCTCTAGGAGCCTGTAGGTCGTAGGCCTGATGCCCTCGGGCGAAGGCCATCCTGCC
>CAYUNM010000043.1:1319-66917 GCA_964446175.1 uncultured Kofleriaceae bacterium | reverse complement strand
AGACGCCGCGCTCGATGCCAAAAGCCAGGAGCTTGTGAAACGCGTTGCGGTCCATGAGGACCGCGTCAGTTTAAACCTGGTCGCCCCGGTCCTGGCTCGCCTTCGGACGAGTTTTCTGCGCGTTTGAGGCTGGACAGCAATGCCTCGCCCGTTGCTTCGTCATCGCTGAGCGGCTGCCACGGCGACGGCTGCGCTGGCGCGGCGGAGACCGGCGGCGGCTCTGTCGGCGGCTCGCTGGCGCGCGGACGCGGCCGATCGAGACCGGCTCCCGACGCGAATTCCGACGCGTCTCGCCGCATGCCGGGCATCGAGAAGTCACTCGTGATCTCGTCCTCGGCGCGGCCGAACACGTTGCGCGGGACGAGCTTCGGCGTCGCGACCGGGACCGCGAGGTTGTCGTCGTCGTCATCCTCGTCGTGCGCGACGCGCGCGGGCCCCGTCGGCTGCGTCGCGGGCGTCATCGCGCGCAGCTCGGCGCGCACGTAGTCGGGCAGCGTCGGGAACGGCGGGGCCGGGCGCGCCATGTAGTAGCCCTGGCCGTAGCGCAGGCCGAGATCGCGCAGCGCGAGGACGTCCTCGACGTGCTCGATGCCCTCGGCGATCATCACGGCGTCGATCGTCTCCGCGATGTGGCGCAGCGAGCGCAGCATCTCGCGCTTCACCGTCGAGCGAGCGATGCCGCGGACGAGGACATCGCTGATCTTGATGAAGTGCGGGCGCAGCGACATCACCGTCTCGAGGTTCGAGTGCCGCGTGCCGACGTCGTCGATCGCGACGCCGAAGCCCATCGCCGTGTACGCGGCGAGCGCGCGCTTGAACGACGCGAAGTTCTCGATCGCGAGCCGCTCGGTGATCTCGAAGACGATGTTCGCGGGCGTGAGGCCCGCGGCCGAGAGCAAGTTGCCGACCTCGACCTCGATGAACGCCGAGTCGTAGAACGACATCGGCAAGAGGTTGACGAACAGGCGATGCACCGGCTCGAGCGTCATGGCGTTGCGCAGCGCGCCGCGGAAGCACGCGCGGTCGAGCTCGACGGTGAGGTCGACCTCGTCGGCGATCGCGAACAGCGTCGCGGGCGACTCGAAGCCGGTGCCGCGCGGGCCGCGCGTCAGCGCCTCGTACGCGAAGATGTCGCCGGTGCCGAGGTCGACGATCGGCTGGTACACGCTGGTCAGGCCCTCGCCGAGGATCACGTCCTGCAGCGTCGTGCGATCGCGGTGCGCCTTGCGCTCGCGGAGGTTGCGCGCGTTCGCGCCGGCATCGCTGACGAGGCGCGCGGTGAGGCGCTCCGGGCGCACGAGCGAGTTGCCGAGCACGCGCGCGTGGCCGACCGTGATGCGCGGCTGCTCGCGGAGCACCTCGCTGACCATCGGCGCGAGAGCCTCCTCGACGGCGCGCTCGACGCTGGAGGCCAGCGATTCGAGATCGATGCGGTGCGCGCCGCGCGGCGCGAGGATCACGAGGTAGCCGTCGCCGTCGCCGCTGCGGCAGATGATGTCGGCGGGATCGAGCACGGCGCCGCGCAGCCGATCGAGCACGGCGGCGGCATGGTCGTAGATCTCGCTGTGGTGCGCGACGCCGAGATCGAGCTCGACGCGGTGCAGGCGGCTGAGATCGACGAGCAAGCACGACAGCGAGCGATCGCGATTGAGGATCGCGGTCACCTCGTTCATGCGCTCCTGGTACGGGCGGAACCGATCGACCTCGGCCTCGCGCACGCGCCCGAACGGCCGGCTGCGCTGCGCACCCGGGCCCGCATCGCCCGACGAGAAGAAGTGGATGCGCCCGGGGCCACCGCGCTTGGCCCCGCGCAGCGCCGCTTCGGCCGCCGTCAGCAGGCCCTCGGGATCCGCGGCATCCTCCGGCAAGCACGCGACGCCGATCGACAGCGACAGCTTGCGGTTGTTCGAGAAGCTCGACGCCGCGACCGCATCGCGCAGCCGCGCGGCCTTCGTCAGCGCGCCGGGCTTCGCCGTCTCGGGCAGGAGCAGCACGAACTCCTCGCCGGAGTAGCGCGCGACGATGTCCGACGAGCGCACGCGATCCGGTGACTCGTCCTCGAGCAGGATCACCGCCATGCGGCGAAGGATCTCGTCGCCGGCCTGGTAGCCGAGGTCGTAGTTGACGCTCGCGAACTGATCGATGTCCGCGATCAGCAGCGACATCGGCTGGCTGTAGCGCATCGCGCGCGCGACCTCCTCGCGCAGCCGCTCCTGGAACGCGCGGTGCGTGTAGAGGCCGGTCAGCGGATCGCGCAGCGTGAGCGCGTCGAGCTGGTTGCCCATCTGCGCGAGCTGCTCGGTCGCGGCGCTGATCTCGCGGCCGCGCTCGGAGAGCTGCGCCTCGAGGATTCGCTCGTGCTCGCGCAGCTGCGTGTTGACGGCGCGGAGCTCCTCGAGCAGGCGGCCGTTGTCGCGCTCGAGCTTGTAGGTGTGGACCAGCTGATCGACGACCTGCAGCAGGTCGGTCAGCTTCCACGGCTTCGTGATCACGTAATGCAGATGACCAGCATTGATCGCGGCGATCAGCTCGTCGGACTCGGGGAAGCCGGTGACCACGGCGCGGCGACACGAGGGCCGCATCTGCGACACGCGCGCGAGCAGCTCGGCGCCGGGCAACCCGGGCATGCGCAGGTCGGCGAGGATCGCCGCGACTTCCTGATTCGCCTCGAGGAGCGCGAGCGCCTCTTCACCACTCTGTGCGAGCAGCACGGTGCATCGCGCGCGCAGCACGCGATCGAGGGCGTTCAGGTTCGTCCGGTCATCGTCGACACAGATGATGATCGGCCGAGTTCCGGCCTCATCCGCCGGTGCGCTGGGATCAGGGACAGCCAATGTGATCTCAGTATCGGCGCTTTCGTGAACCTCGTGAAGGGGCTCACGCCCGCAAGCCGGATGTAGGCCTACATGCCGATGATGGTCACAGCGAAGACGCGCTCGATCAGCCACACCGCGCCGAGCACGAAGATCCCGACGGAGATCGCGGGCATGACCGTGCGACGGTACGCAGCGGCGCCGAGGGCTCGGGCGACTACGTAGAACACCGGAAGCGCGAGGAAGACGATCGTGAGCTGGCCTAGCTCGACGCCGAGGTTGAAGCAGAGCAGCGGCACGATCACGCCGCTCGGCGGCAGCAGCACGCTGAGCGTGCTCGCGAACCCGAGCCCGTGTACCAGACCGAACGCAAACGTCAGGTAGAACCGCCACGGCACGTCGGGCCGGATGATGTTCTCGATGGCCGTGTACGCGATCGACGCCGCGATCGCGCTCTCGACAAACCGCGACGGCAGGTGCACCCACCCGAGCGACGCCGAGATCAGCGACACGCTGTGCGCGATCGTGAACGCGGTGATCACGGTCGCGGTCGCGCGCAGCGTCGCGAGCGGCTTGCGCACGTGCCACGCCGGATCGCGCACGAGCATCACGACGAGCAGCAGCGCGAGCACGAAGCTGATGTGATCGCGCCCCGTGTAGATGTGGTTCATGCCCTCGCGCACCCACGCGAGCAGCGAAGGCGCGCCCTGGAGCGACAGCATCGGCGAGTCCGCGCGCGCGATCGCGTCGTGCCCGCTCGGCTCGACATGCACGATCGCGACGTGCCGCTGATCGACGGCGAAGAACGCGTGGAAGTCGAGGTCCGTCGCGATGCGCGGGCACGTCACGCTCCACGTGACGACGACCCACTTCCCCTCCTCGTCCGGCTTCGCGGCGGGCGCGCCCGCGGTGCACGCCTGCCCGTAGCTCTGCGCCGCGATCCAGTGCGCGACGAACGCGGCGACCGCGGGCGTGGTCGCCTCCGCGACGCTCGGCTTGCTGTCCGCCGCGAGCCCGAGCGGCTCGGTGACATCGCCCGGCGCGACCTTCACGGCGATCGTCGCGCGCGCCTCGTCCAGCGTCACATCGACGTACTTCACGCTCGTCTGGTGCGCCGCCGCGGTACGGGCGAGCAGCAGCAGGACGACAAGCGCTCTCACGGCGAGAGAGTGCCGCCGACTTCGGGCACGAGCAACTCTTCGAGCTCGTCCTCGGCCGGCTGCTGCGCGTTCCGGTTGCGCCGCCGCGCGAGGTCCGCGGCATTGATGATGCCGCCGATGTAGAACACGCTCGCCGCCGTGCCCGCCGCCGCCGCCGTGACGTAGTCCTTGTCGCGCGCGAGCTCGACGGTGGCGCCGATGAACAGGCTGTTGAGCACGAACGTCACGGCCGCCGCCTGCAAGGACCCGCTGTACAGCTGCCCCGAGCCGGGCAGCACCGCGCTCAGCACGCCGGCGAGCGCCGGGCTCTTCACGCGAGCGGCGTGATACCGCCGCCCGAGCTCGAGCACGCGCGGATCGAGGCCGCGCGCCGCCGCCTCGAAGTCATCCTCATCGCCGAGCACCGCGAGCGCGTGCAGCGCGGCCTGGCGCGGCGCCGGCAAGCGCGGGATCACGGCCGCCGCCGCCTGGTCGTCGCGGTTCGTGACGTACGCCCACGCGAGCACGACATCGCCCGCCGGCGTGTGCAGCGCCTGCAGGTCGGCGATCGCGACCGCGCGGTCCTCGAGGCGCAGCAGCGCGATGTCGTCGAGCACGCGCCACGAGACGAGCTGAGGCGCATCTCCGCACTGCACGCGCAGGTCGGTCGCCGCGTGGTGCGCGTCGGCGAACCGGCGCGCGTGGACGAGCGCGGCGAGCCGCGACGTGACCGCCGGATCCGTGCACGGATCCGCGTGCGCGATGCCCATGAGCGCGACGAGTGCGACGACTACTCGCATGGCCCCGGCAGATCCATCCAGCGCGTGCGGTCGTCGAAGCGGATCGCTGTCGCGAAGCGGCTCGAGTTTGCCTGCTCGAGCAGCAGGCGCGCGACGCCCCAGTACCAGGCGCGCACGCCGCCGCATCGCTCGGCGCGGATCGCGAACGCCTGCGAGTCGGTCGGCACCATCTTGCAGCGGCTCGGCGCGTCGTCGCCGGCGGCGCGATAGATGTCGACGACGGTCGAGTGCGCCGGCCGCATGCGGTAACGCAGATCGATCGCGTTGTCGGCGTCGCGCGCGAGCGGCGGAAGGCACGCGGCGCACGCGACGAACAGGAGAGCTCTCACGCCCTGCCCGGGATTCGTGATCAGCCCGGGCTTCATGCGTTCCCGCGCGCTAGTGCTGCGGCTGTGGCGGCGGGTAGCCACCCTGCGGCTGCGCGGGCGGCGGATAGCCACCCTGCGGCGGCGGGTAGCCGCCCTGCGGCGGCGGGTAGCCACCCTGCGGCGGCGGATAGCCACCCTGCGGAGGCGGATAGCCGCCCTGCGGAGGCGGATAGCCACCCTGCGGATAGCCCTGCTGCGGGTAGCCCGGATAGCCGCCACCGCCCGGCTGCAGCTCGAACGTGTGGTCCGGCTTGTAGCCCATGATCCAGAGGAACGGGACGAGCAGGAACACGCCGCCGATGCACGCCACGACGTCGAACTCCTCGCTGCGATGGATCGCCGCCTGGAACGGCGCGTAGCCCGGGTACTCGAGGCGAACGCTCGTCGTGCTGCCGACGATCTTCGTGTCGCTCATCGTGTACGGGGTCGTGCCGACGTACGAGCCGTCGATGAAGACCTTCGCACCGGGCGGGTTCGAGCGGATGACCGTCTCTGACGAGCAGGCCAGGAGCGCGGTCGCGCACAGCACAGCAGTTGAACGAGCGGCTAGGGAGCGCATAGGCGGCGTTCGTACTTCGGCTTTGCGCGCGGAAGCAAGCAACTTCTACGCGTCCTAGTACTGGCAGAGATACGCGAACATGCCGCTTGTCGTGACCTCTGTCGCGTCGCACGGCCGATCGTCCCACTGCGCGCCGACGCGTGCCCCCGCGATGATCGCGCAGTCTTCCTGGTACGTCGCGCCGCTGCCACCGTTGTTCGGCTCGCCCGTGTGCCAGTTCGAGTAGCCGAGCGGTGTGCCGTCGTCCCAGACGAACGTGCCCTCGGTCGCGCGGTCGGTGAGGCCGATGAACGTGTTCGCGCTGCCGACGAACGTCTCGGCCGCGGCGTCGAGCTGCGCGTCGGTGAGGTACGCGAGGTGCGCGTTCATCGCGGCGCACGCGGTCTTCGCGTCGGCGTACGTGCGCGGCGTCGTGAACATCACCAAGCACTCACCATGGGGCCCGACGAGGTGTGCGTCTCCGCCCGCGCACGGCCGCGCGTCGATCGCGGCGTCGATCGCGCGCGAGTCGACGAGTGCATCCGCGGGGTTGTCACTCCCGCCACCGCCGCCGCCGAGCTGCGCGCCGCACGCGGCGAGCAGTGCACCGACGACAACCGAGCGCATCCTTCTATTGTGCCGGACCGGCGCCTCTCCGGCCCCGATTTTTTCGGGTACGGTTCTCGCCACATGAGTCAAGCACCTATCGTGTTCATCATGGCGGCCGGACTGGGCACGCGGATGAAGAGCGATACCGCGAAGGTCCTCCACAAGATCGCAGGCCGCCCCGTCCTCCACTGGATCGTGCTGGCGGCGAAGCAGGCCGGAGCCGGTCGCATCGTCGCGATCCTCGGCCACCAGAACGAGACCGTGAAGGCGTCGCTCGACGCGGCGTTCGGCCCCGGCGCCGTCGACATCGCGATCCAGCCCGAGCAGCGCGGCACGGGCCACGCCGTGCAGTGCGCGCTGCCGGCCGTCGAGAAGGAGAGCGATGACCGGATCGTCGCGATCCTCGCCGGCGACGCGCCGCTGCTCCAGAGCGAGCGCATCGCGCAGCTCGTCAGCGCGTGTGCGGAGAACAAGGCGGGCCTCGCGCTGCTGTCGACCGTGCCCGATCGCGACATGCCGTACGGCCGTCTCGTGCGCGACCGCGAGGGCCTGCTCGAGAAGATCGTCGAGGACGTCGACGCGACGCCCGAGCAGAAGAAGATCCGCGACACGAACGCGAGCTTCTACGCGGTGCGTCTCGGCCACCTGCGCAAGGACCTCGCGACGCTGCGCGCCGACAACAAGAAGGGCGAGCTCTACCTGACCGATCTCGTCGCGCACGCGTACAAGCGCGGCGGCGCCACGTCGATCGACGCGCCGTGGGAAGAGGTCTCCGGCATCAACGATCGCGTCGATCTCAGCGCGGTCGATGCGGCCGCGCGCCGCCGGATCAACGAGCACTGGATGCGCGCCGGCGTGACGATGGTCGATCCGAAGGCCGTGTACATCGACGCCGACGTCGGCCCGCTCGGCAAGGACGTGTGGATCGCGCCCGGCGTGTGCCTGCGCGGCAAGACGCAGATCGGCGATCACGTGCGCATCGATACGGGCTGCGTGCTCACGGACGTGACGGTCGCGGCGCACACGCAGCTCAAGCCGTACTCGGTGCTCAACGAGTCGCAGGTCGGCGAGCGCGTGCAGATCGGCCCGTTCAGCCACCTGCGCCCGGCCTCGCGCATCGACGACGACGCGCACATCGGCAACTTCGTCGAGACGAAGAAGACGCACGTCATGCAGGGCGCGAAGGCGAACCACCTCGCGTACCTCGGCGACGCGGCGATCGGAGCGAAGTCGAACATCGGCGCCGGCACGATCACGTGCAACTACGACGGCGTCAGCAAGCACAAGACGACGATCGAAGAGGGCGCGTTCATCGGCTCGGATAGCCAGCTCGTCGCGCCGGTCACGATCGGCCGCGGCGCGTACGTCGGCTCGGGCACGACCGTGACGAAGGATGTCCCGCGCGGCGCGCTCGCCCTGACGCGCGTGAAGCAGGTCAACGTCGAGGGCTGGGCGGATCGGTTCCGCGAGGCGCAGGCCAAGCGCAAGAAGTCGTCCGAAGGCGGCGAGCACTAGCGACGGTCAGCCGGCGGCATCGGCGCGCGCGACCGCCAGCCGGCGGCTGGCATCGGCTACATTCGCGGCCGTGAAGAGCCGCTGGTTTGTTCTCGCATTCCGCGACGCGCGCGTCGTCGTGTGCCGCGGCGTCGTGTTCGATCCGGCGGAGCTGTGGCAGGCGTCGGGAATGCGGCCGCGCCCGTGAAGCGCCTCTTGTTGCTCGCGCTCGTTGCGTGCCGGAGCAAGCACGCGGCGCCGCCGGCGAAGCACGACGATGCGGCGAAGCCGCGCGATGCGGCGCCGGATGCCGCTGCGCCCTGGCCGGAGCTCGCGTCGTTCACGAAGGTGCAGCCGGTCCGCGAGGTCGCGCTGCCGGTGCGGCCGGGCGTGCCGCGCTTCGATCTCGGCGGGCCGGTCGTGCTCGGCGACGTCGCGGTCGTCGGGTCGTCGCAGTTCGGCTTCGTCGCGGTCGACTATCACGACGGCCGCATCGCGTGGAGCAAGCCGGCCGGCGAGCACATCGCACCGCCGGTCGTCGTCGGTGG
This sequence comes from uncultured Kofleriaceae bacterium, assembly GCA_964446175.1. Taxonomy (GTDB): domain Bacteria; phylum Myxococcota_A; class Polyangia; order Haliangiales; family Haliangiaceae; genus JABFXX01. The sequence continues at coordinate 58,608 of CAYUNM010000043.1, read as the reverse complement.
CAGTGTCGTGCTGCTCGGCGAGTGCCTCAACGCGCAGCCGGTGCCCGACACGCTGCTCGGCTGCGTGCGCGTCGTCACGGCGACCGGCGCCGACCAGGGCTACCTCGCCGTGCACGGCAAGGGCGTCGAGGCGTTCGCGAGCGAGCCGGGAGAACAGCACACCTCCGCGCTCGGCGACCACGCGATCCGCTGGCGGCGCGGCGATGCGGCGGTCGATGTCGATCTATTGACGGGCGTCGCGAAGCCGGCGCCGGCGGAGGAGCCGCCGATCGTCGTCACCTACAAGAAGAAGACGTACGCGATCACGCAGGACGAAGGCGGCATCCTGCACGGCAGCGGCGCCGCCACGTGGCAGACGTCGCGCGCGTACTCGCAGCTGATCGGCGCCGTGCTGCTGCCCGAGCAAGGCCCGATGATCCGCGCCGCGAACGCGGGCGCCTACGCCGGGCAGCCGGAGATCAACCTCTTCGACATCGACGCGACCGGATCGATGCACGGCCAGGTCGCGTTCCCGGTGCCGGGCATCGGCCTCATCGGCCACGCGATCGACGCCGTCGGCAACACCGCGCTCGCCGTGCGCCTCGATCGTTCGCTCGAGCGCGACTTCATCGCGGGCTACGCCGCGAACATGCTGCTGATGTGGGTCTACCCGCTACCGCACCAGGCGCGCCCCGACCCGGTAGGCCTCGCGGTCGCGAGCGATGCGGTCGTCGTGTTCCACGACGGCGATACGTTAACGATCCTTCCCGAGCTGTCGGCGCCTCCTACGGCGCCGGGCGCCGCCAAGCCGCCGTCGGAAAACACCACACCGTAAGTCCGCGGCACGCCACGAAACGGCTCGGCACGCGGGCTGCTCTAGCGGTCATCACCATGATGAACACGATGAAGAGCCTCCTTGCCGCCACGGTCGCCATCTCCCTCGGTGCGTGCGTCCAGCAGGACGCCGGTCCCAAGGGCATCGACAAGGCGATCCCGACCGCTGACCAGGTCAGCATCAAGCTCCCGAGCGCGCAGACGCGCGCCGTCGGCGACCTCGCTTCGTACTACGTCGTCACGCGCGACGTGACGAAGACGTTCAACGGCGGCAGCGCGTGGGTCCTCATCCTGATCCACTCGATCGTCCAGTACCCGGTGACGTCGATCAACGGCAACGTCTACACGTGGGGCCCGTGGAGCGGCAACGCGCTCGACCCCGCGACGTACAAGCTCGACGTCACGGCGAACGCCGACGGCACGTTCGACTACTCGCTGCAGGGCAAGAGCAAGTCGGATCCGACCGCCGCGTACGAGGCCGTCATCAGCGGCCACGCCGACCCGACGCCCGGCGAGCTCCAGGGCAACGGCGAGTTCCTCATCGACTTCGACGCGAGCAAGCGCGTGAACCCGGTCGATACCGGCGACGCGCACGGCATGGTCGACGTTCACTACGACCTGGCCGCCCGCCACCTCGACCTCCACATCATGTCGACGGACGCAACCGGTGCACCGGTCTCCGCGGACTACGCGTACGACGAGGATGCTTCGGGCGGCGGCAACATGACGTTCGACGTCACCGCGAACGTCGGCGGCACGGCCCTGAACGAGGACGTCACGATGCGCTCGCGCTGGCTGGCCGACGGCGAGGGCCGCGGCGACTTCCGCATCGCGGGTGGTGACCTCGGCTCGACGCAGGCCATCGGCTCGCAGTGCTGGAGCCAGCTGTTCCGCGAGACCTACTACACCGACAATGCGAACTTCCTGCCGACGGAAGGTGACCCGGCCTCGTGCGCGTTCACGACGGCGGATCTCCCCCCGGCGCATTGATCTGGCGCGGTTCTCCGGGATATCACCTGCCTCGGAGGATACGTATGGCCACGATGCCCAAGGATGCGCAGGATCTGTTCGACAACCTCGTCCCCGAGGGCTTGAAGCAGTACCCGGATAAGGCCGGCGAGCTCAACGCGATCTACTGCTTCAAGATCACCGGCGACGGCGGCGGCGAGTGGACGGTCGACACGACCGCCAAGCCCCCGACCTGCACCCGTGGCGACTCGGGCAAGGCGCAGTGCACGGTCGAGGTCGCGTCTGACGACTTCAAGACCATGCTCTCCGACCCGAACGCCGGCATGCAGCTCTACTTCCAGGGCAAGCTGCGCGTCTCCGGCGACCCGATGCTGGCGATGAAGCTCCAGCAGCTGTTCGAGATCGCTCGCCCCAAGTGAGCGTGCCGTGAGCGCCCCGCTCACCGGTATCAAGGTCCTCGACCTGTCGCGGCTCCTCCCGGGGCCGTTTCTGACGATGGTGCTCGCCGATATGGGCGCCGACGTCGTGAAGGTCGAGGATCCGCGCGTCGGTGATTACCTGCGCGCGTTCCCGCCCGCCAAGGGCGGCATCAGCGGCCGCTACCTCGCCGTCAACCGAGGCAAGCGGTCGCTCGCACTCGATCTCAAGGCGCCCGCCGGCCGCGACGCGTTCTTGAAGATGGCGGCGAAGGCCGACGTCGTCGTCGAGTCGTTCCGGCCCGGCGTGATGGACAAGCTCGGCGTCGGCTACGCGCAGCTGCGCGCGGCCAACCCGAAGATCGTGCTGTGCTCGATCAGCGGCTACGGCCAGACCGGTCCGTACGTCGAGCGCGCCGGCCACGACCTCAACTACATCGCGCTCGCGGGCGTGCTCGCGATGACCGGCCCCGCCGGCGGCGCGCCCCAGATGCCCGGCATCCAGATCGCCGACCTCGCCGGCGGCGCGCTCTGGGGTGCGACCGCGATCCTCGGCGCGCTCGTCGGCCGCGACCGCACGGGCGAAGGCGCGCACCTCGACATCTCGATGACCGAGGGCGCTCTCGCGCTGCTCGCCGCCGAGCTCGGCAACCTCGACTGCGGCGCCCGCCCCACGCGCGGCACCGAGACGCTCAACGGCGGCCTCGCCTGCTACGGCGTCTACCGCACGGCCGACGCTCGCTTCCTCTCGGTCGGCGCGCTCGAGCCGAAGTTCTGGATCGCGCTGAACCAGGCGATCGGCCGCCCGCCGAACGTCGCGGAGCTCGTCGGCGATCAGGCCAAGCTGCGCGACGAGCTCGCCGACATCTTCGCGAGCAAGACCGCCGCCGAGTGGCAAGACCTCCTCGCGAAGCACGACTGCTGCGTCGAGGTCGTCACCGAGCTCGCCGAGCTGCCGCTGCACCCGCTGCACTCCGAGCGCGGCGTGTTCTTCGAGATCGACGGTGGCGACAACGTCGGCCGCGTCCTCCAGGTCCGCACGCCCGTCGGCATGCCCGCGAACCCGACCGCTCCGCCTCGCCTCGGCCAGCACTCGCGCGACGTCCTCGCCGAGTACGGCTTCAGCGACGCCGAGATCGCGGGTATCGTCAAGGCATGAGATGCCCTGGCTGCGCGACGGAGATGGTCGAGGTGAACATCCAGCACGCGGTGATGGTCGATCGCTGCCCGAGCTGCGCCGGCGTCGTGCTCGACAAGGGTGAGTCGGAGATGATCGAGGCGCTCGGCCTCTCGGACGTGATCGAAGGCGGCGAGGTCGCGACGCACCAGCATCGCGAGGGCACCGCGCACTGCTACGAGTGCGACAAGGACATGGCCGCGCTGCGCGGCGCGGGCGACGTCGAGTTCGACTGGTGCGACGGCTGCGAGCGCCTGTTCTTCGACCGCGGCGAGCTCACCGCGATCAGCGGCTTCACCGACTCCTAGCGTAGAGCGAGCGTCGGGACCGGGTTGCGCTCGCGGGCGCAGCGCGCGTCCTGCTTGGCGCACGCGATCCGCAGCGTCGCCCACGTGTCGGGCGCGCGGAAGCGCGTGTACGCGGCCTCCGCTTCGTTCGCACGCGGGTCGTGCAGCGCGGCGAGCGACGTCGCCTGCGAGCGCAGCAGATCCGGGTCGCGCGGCGCGAGCTGCAGGCCCTGGGTCGCGGCGGCGAGCGCGGCCTCGTGATCGCCGAGCGCGACGAGGATGCGCGCGTAGACGGCCCACGCGGCCGTGTTCTGCGGTGCGCTCTGCGTGCAGCGGCGCGCGGGCTCGCGCGCGTCCGCGTAGCGGTTCAGCCGGAGGTACGCATCGGCGAGCAGCGCGTCGAGCACGGGAGGCGAGCCGCCGAGCAGCGTGCGGGCGCGCTCGACGCGAGCGAGCGCCGACTCGGGCCTGCCCTGCTTCGAGTCGACCCAGCCGAGCTGGACCTCGGTCATCGCGCGGGCGCGGTCGTCGGGCGCGGCGGCGAGCGCGGCCTCGAGCGTGCGGCGCGCCTCGTCCTGGCGCGTGACGATCACGCTGGCGAGCGCCATGCCGTGCTCGTACTGCTGCTGCCAGGTCGAGGGCGTGCCGTCGAGGATGCGCGTCGTCTGGGCGATCAGCGTGATCGGCTGCGGCTTGCACGGATCGAGCGTGACGTCGCGAGCGCCGCGCGCGCCGGAGAGGAACTGCGAACCGGCGAGCGTGTGGGCCGCCGCGCACGCCGCGAGCTGCGACTTCAGCGGGCGCGAGCGGTGGCGCAGCCGCGCCGTCACGCGGAGCGGCAGTGCGGCGCCCTTCGGCGGCGTGAATTCGTAGCGGATCGCCTGGGCCTCGCGCGGCGCGAGCGTCTGCGTCGCGACCTGCGCGCGCATCTGCGCCATCTCGTGCTCGTCGAGGACACGGCCCTGGTCGTCGACGACGAGCGTGCGGAGCACGTGGGCCTCCGCGTCATCGGGGTTCTGCTCGTGCGAGAGGCCGCTCGAGGCGAGCCGGCGGCCGTGCGCGTCCTGCAGCTCGACCTCGATCCACGTGTCCTGCATGTCGAGCACGCCGCCGGGGAAGCGGTGACCGACGAGCAGGTTGCGCACGACGACATCGACGGCGTTCGGGGCCCACGGCTCGACATCGATCGACGCCGCGCCCTCGAGGTTCGCCTGCGTGCGCCGCAGCTGCTCCGCGTCGCCGCGCATCGACGCCATCCACGTGTGCCCGCCGACGAACCGGTGCGACGCGACGCGGCCGGCCTTCGCGCCGTACTCGTCGGGCGAGGCGTCCTCGCGCGCCATGTGACAGTCGATGCACGTCTTCTGCTCGACCTTGTCCACGCGCGCCATGCCGTTGCCGGTGTACGGCGACGAGCGCCACATGCCCGGCTCGTCGATGCCCGACAGGTGCGCCGGCATGCCCATGTCGGGCGACAGGAAGCCGCGATGACAGCCGACGCACAGCTCGCTGCCGAGCTTCGGCGCGACCTGCTGCTCGTGGCGCGCGATCGACGCCGGATCGTGCAGGTCGGGCGCATCGATCGGCGCCGCGGAGAGCACGTACGAGCCGTTGCCGTCGTTCGTCGTCGACTGGATCCCGTGACACAGCCGGCATGTCACGCCGGAGTGCGCGCGCAGATCCGCCGACGGGATCGGCTGGTCGTTCGTCATCAGGCCGTCGACCATCAGCGGCATGTCGTGGCAGCCGCCGCAGTGCCGCGAGGCCGGCGCGCCGAGCTCGCTACGCACGCGCTCGACGACGTAGCGATAGATCGGGTTGCCGAACGACGCGAACGAGTGCGCGCTCGCGTTCCACTGCGCGGCGACGTCGGGGTGGCAGGTGCTGCAGCTGTCGACGTCGGCGAGCTGGTCGCCGGAGGCCTTGCCCGCGACCGCGACGAGCGAGGGGCTCATCGCACCGGGCGCGCGCGGCAGGCGCGCCTCGCGAGCCGCAGCGCGTGGAACTGCGGAGGTGGGCGCCGAGGATGGGGGTGCCGGGGACGGGGCTGGCGACGACGGTGGTGGCGGCTCGTGCTTCTGCGAGCCACACGCACCGAGCGCGACCAGCGCGAGCACGACCGCGCCCCGCGGGTTCCACGTGCCGACGAGCGCCCTCATGCGCGGCGCCTCCGCAGCAGCACGAATCCGACGAGCCACGCGCCGCCCAGCGCCGCGAGCGGCGTGCCGTCGGGCGTGCCCTGGCAGCCGCAGCCCGAGAACCAGCCGCACGTCGGCTTCTCCGGCTCGCGGGTCAGCGGCTCGGGCGGCGTCGCGCCGCCGCAGTCGACGCCGGGGTACTGCACGGGCACCTTCGCGAGCCAGCCGCCGTCGCCGCACGCCGGGTAGCGCGGCGCGCACACCGCGAGCGCGCGCAGCGGGCCGGAGTAGTCCTGCGCGCCCGGGCCGCCCGTCGGCGACTGGATCGCCGAGCAGTAGGGCGTGGTGCCGGCGATGCGCGCGGAGGCCGCGGTGTTCGGGTCGCACACGCACGTCGCGATGCCGTTGCGGTCCTTGCACGTGCCGTTGCCACAGCTCGCGGTCGCGCAGGCGTCGGGGATCGCGGCGCCGCCGGCGCGCAGATCGACGGGCGGGGTTGCGGGGACGCACGTCACCGACTGCTGCGAGTCGAGATCCGTGAACTGCATCGCGACCCAGCCGTCGCCGCACGCGCATGCGGGGCCCGTCGAGGAGACGACGCACTGGCCGTGTGGTCCGCAGTACGTCGCCGCGCACGCCTGGGCCGCGTTGATCGCGGCGAGCTTGGGCTGGTCGAGCACGGCGGCGCCGCAGCGCTGCAGGCTCGCCTGCTGGTGCGAGAGCGTGAGGTTGCCCATGTACGAGCCGGCCGGATCGGGCTCGAATGCGGGATCGAACGTCATCTCCTCGGGAGAGATGCGCGTCGTGGTGCGCGTCAGCCACTGGTACTTCTGGCCGAGCTGCGTGACGAGCGCGGCGCCGTCATTGAGGCCGTCGATCGCCGAGCAGTCCTGCGAGTCGATCTCGGTGCCCGGGCACTGGCACTGGCCGTCGAAGCCGATGCCGCACGCGTCGTAGCCGGCGGTGCAGCAGTAGTTCTGCGCGAACGCGAGCTGCGCATTGCCGCGGTACTCGTAGACGAACGCGTCGCCGCCGGCCTCGTCGATCATGCGCGAGAGGACCTGCGGATAGTTCGTGCGGCCGAGCGTGTCCGTCGCGAGGCGCTTCGGATCGATCGTGACGACCGGGTGGCCGAGCGGGCGGTACGGCGTGTCGCTGTAGATGAAGGACGTGACGGTGAGGTTCGGCTGCGCGGCGACGGCGGTGAGGATCAGCGGCACCGTCGGGTTCGCGGCGCGGTACTTCATGCGCAGCGGCTTGATCGACTGCACGCCCGCGCCCGGAACGAGCTTCGCGGCGACGAACACCATGCCCGCCTGCACGTAGCTCTCCATGTAGATCGAGGTCGTGTTGTTGACGATGAAGCCGTTGTCGCGGAGCCACTGCGTCGCGAGGTTCGCCTCGGTCGCGCGGAAGATCACCGCCTGGTAGTCGCCGATCGTTTGCGTCGAGATCACGCTGACGCCCGAGCCGCCGCCGCTCGGCGTTGCATCCCCGCTCGAGACGCCGGCATCCGCGATCGCGCCGCCGCCGTAGTCGGCCTCGCCGCCGCCGCAGTACGGCGCCGCGTGGTACTCGCACGCCCACTGCGACTGCGGGCAGATGTCCTCGGTGGAGAGGTTGATGTTCGGCGCGGTGTACGCGTCGACGAGGCCGAACGCGGTCGGCGGATCGATCGCGAGCTCCGGCACCTCGGGCACCGGCACGAGCCACGCGAACTGCGACGGGTCGCCCGCGTACCGGATCATCACGTGCGCGGTCACCCAGCCCGGCTCCGCCTCGAAGATGATCTGCTCCGACTGCTGGTTGACCGTGTAGCTGATCTCGCCGACCGGCGGCTCCGGCGGCGGCATCGGCGACGACAGACAGCCACAGGCGCGCGCGACGGGAGTGTCGACGGCCAGGAGGGTGGCGGCGGCCAGGGCCGCGAGCGCGGAGATCCTCATGCCGGCCCCCATAACCACGCCGCGAGCCACGTCGAACGGCGCGATCCCGCGCGCTTAGCCCGTGCGCGATGACACGGGCTCCGGCAGGCCACGACATTCGTGTCGCGCCCACCGCCACCCGCCGTAGCGCAGCCAGCTCCACGCGCGCTGCCACCAGGCCGGCTCCTCGAAGCGGACGACCGCCGAGGTCGAGGCTTCCTCGACCCGCTCGAGCGCGAGCGCCGCGAGGTCCTCGAGGATCGGCACGTCGGCGAGCGCGAGCGCCATCTCGTCCGCGGTCGCGAAGCGGCGGGCCGGCTCCTTGGCGAGCGCGCGCGTGACGACGGCATCGAGCTCGCGCGGGATGTCGCGTCGCATCGCGCGCAGCGGGCGCGGCGGCCGGGTCAACGCGAGCTGCATCGTCTGCTCCGGCGACTCGCCCGCGAACGGGCGCACGCCGGCGAGCATCTCGTAGAGGATGACGCCGACCGCGTAGACGTCGGTGCGCGCGTCGCTGCCGCGGCCGAGCAGCCGCTCCGGCGCGATGTACGACGGCGACCCGAGGCACATGCCGGCGCCCGTCAGCGCCGCTTCATCCTCGAGCACGGCGAGCCCGAAATCGATCAGCACCGGGCGCGCGCCGACCAGCACGACGTTCTCCGGCTTGACGTCGCGGTGCAGGATCCCGTGCGCGTGCGCGTGCGAGAGCGCCGCGAGCAGCCCGCGCGCGACGTGCAGCGCGCGCACGACCGACAGCGCGGAGGTCTTGAGCACGCCGCCGAGCGTCTCGCCGGCGCACAGGTCCATCGCGATGAAGTGGTGGCTGTTCGTGCGCCCGTAGTCGAGGACGCGAACGCAGTTCGGGTGATCGAGCCGCGCCAGCGCGCGCGCCTCGCGCTCGAAGCGTGCCTCGAAGTCCGACGCGCCGGCGCGCAAGATCTTCAGCGCGAGCTGCTTGCCGAGCGTGAGGTGGCGTACGCGATAGACCGCGCCCATTCCGCCGCGGCCCAGCAGCGAGACGATCTCGTAGCGATCGGCGACGATCGTTCCCGGTCTCACGCACGGAGATCACGCAAGCGATATGCCGCGCGTGATTTCGGTCGCTTCGGGCGCGATCGGAATCGATCGTTCACACTCGAAGGGACGCGATGACACGATCCGCCTTCGCGAGGCGGCGCTCGACCTCGTCCCAGCGCACGTTCGCGAAGAATGCGTCGATATATTTCGCGTGCGCCGAACCGAAGTCGATCGCGTAGGAGTGCTCGTACATGTCGAGCACGAGCAGCGGCTGCCCGAACGCGAGCGCCTTCGCGTGCTCGCTGGTCGCGATGATGTCGAGCGCGCCCGTCGAGAAGTTCGCGTCGAGCATGACCCAGCCGCTGCCGCCGCCGAGCGCCATCGCGGCCGCGCGGAACTGCTCCTCCCAGCGCGCCGACGAGCCGAAGTGCGACGCGAGCCGCTTCTCGAGCCCGCCGGCGAGCTTGCCGTCGCCGCCGAGGTTGCCGAAGTACAGCTCGTGCAGGACCTTCGAGTTCGCGTACGTCAGCTGGCGCTCGCGCAGCCCGAACACGACGAAGCCCGGCGTGTCCTTCGTCGTCGTCTCGAGCTCGGCCTCGACCTTGTTGAGGTTCTTCACCGCGCCGACGTAGTTGTTGTCGTGGTGCGAGGTCAGCATCGCCGCCGACAGCCCGTGCAGCTTCGCCGGGTCGAACGGCAGCGGCACCGGCTCGTGCGAGCCCGGCTTGTGCGGAGCCGTGGGCGCCGGCTTCGCCGCGGGCGCCGCGATCGCATCACTGGTCAGCAGGAGAGCGGCGGCCGCGCCGCCGGTGAACAGCTCGCGTCGATCGATCATGCGGCGACGTTACCGCAGGTCTCAGGCCCTGCGTGCCCCACCGACCTGCCGCGCGCGCCACGCCGAGAACGCGGCGAGCACGAGCGCGCCGAGCATCGCGGCGGCGAACACGAACCGCGCTCCCGGAAACAGCGACAGCACGCCCTTGATCCGGCGCGCCATCACGACGCGGCCGATCGACGTGCCCGCGAGGCCCGGGAGCATGCGCATCTGGACCTCGTACTCGTCGCCGCCGACGCGCACGTTCGTGACGCCTTCGTCTGCCGGCGCCGCGTCGACGAGCGCGGGCGACATGCCGCCGATCGCGGTGCCGTCGGGCGCGACGAGCGCGAGCTGGGCGTCCTTGTCGAGCTCGAGCTCGTCGAGGAACTGCTTGCCGTCCTTGATGTCGAAGAACAGCGCGCGCGCCTCGCTCCCGGCCGCCTCGCCGAGCGACACCGTGCGCTGCGAGATGATGACGAGCCCGTCGCGCCGCCCGCCGAGCATCCCGGTCGCGACGAGTGCCTGGCTCCCGTACGGCATCAGCGTGATCGAGTTGCCGCCGCCCTCGGCGAGCGCGCGCTTGACGTCGGGGAGCACGCGGAGGTCGGTGTTCCACGTCTGCGGCGCGGCGCTCGTGTAGAGCAGGCGGCCCTTGTAGTCGCCGACGGCGACGTCGCCGCCGAGCTTGATCCACTCGACCTGCGCGAGCGAGTTGTGGAGGCGCTCGAGATCCGCGTGATCGGCGTCGGGCGTGCCGAGCCCGAAATCAGCCTGATCATGGTGAGACGTGACCTCGCGCAGCGCCGGCTCGTGGTCGGCGGCGCGCGAGACGAGCTCGAAGTCCTTGCGCAGGCGCTCCGTCGCGTTCGCGAGCTGGTTGCCGGTGAGCTCGAACGACTGGCGGATCTGCCCGGCGAGGCGCTCGCGGACCTCGAAGTCGGCGACGAGCCCGATCGCGAGCACGCCGGCGAGCACGGCCGACACGACGGCGGTGCGGCGCCACGGCTTCGCGCGATCGCGCGCGAGCTCGACGATCAAAGCGTCCATGTTGGGGAACCGATCGCCGGGCGCGACCGACAGGCCCTCGAGCACGAGCGCGCGCAGCGTGCCGGAGACGTGCGAGCCGGCGGGCGGCGGCTTGACCTTGCCCTCGCTGACGCTCTCGCCGAGCTCCTCGAACGTGCGCCCCTCGAACGGACGCTCGCCGTAGAGCGCCTCGTACAGCGCGACGCAGAAGTTGAACTGATCCGTGCGCGGATCGACGTTGCCGCCGACGAACTGCTCGGGCGCCATGTACGCGGGCGTGCCGAGCACGGAGCCCGAGGTCGTCAGGTTCACGTCGGCGATCGCCTGCGCCGAGAGCTTGCCCGTCTCGCCGGGCTTTGCGGCGGCGAGGCCGAAATCGGTGACGCGCACGCGGCCATCGGCACCTACGAGCACGTTGTCGGGCTTGAAGTCGCGGTGGATGATGCCGCGCGCGTGCGCGGCCGCGAGGCCGGCGGCGGCCGCGAGGTAGTGCTCGACGATCTCCGGGACCGTGCGCTTCGCGCTCGTCTGCCACTTGCGCAGGCTCACGCCCACGACGAGCTCCATCGCGATGAACGCCTGCCCGCTCGCCTCGCCGACCTCGAACACGGTGACGACGTTCGGGTGGTTCACCTGCGCCATCGAGCGCGCCTCGCGCACGAGCCGTTCGGTCAGCGACTCGTCGGCGTGGCGCAGCAGCTTGAGCGCGACATCGCGGCCGAGCTTCGGATCGTGCGCGCGCCACACGACGCCCATCGCGCCCGCGCCGAGCTTCTCCTGCAGCTGGAAGCGGCCGAGGTTGCCGCCGGCCGAGGGCGCACGCGCGATCCGCGGCGGCGGAACGTGCTCGGCGTTCGGCGCCAGCGTCTCGGCGAGCGCGTCGTCGCGATCCGCGACCGGGCCTGTCGCGAGAGTCTCGGTGCCACGGTCGCGGCGCTCGGTGTCGCGACCCATCACGCTGAGCAGCTCGCGGCAGTCGTCGCAGGTGTCGAGGTGCGCGAGGACGGCCTGGCGAGCCCCGCTCTCGAGCGCGCCCGCCATGAGGTCCTGGACCGTGTTCGCGTCGAGGCACTCCATCCCGCGCAGCCATTGTGACACGATACGTGCGTGGACCGCGTCGAAGTGCTGAGCGCCGCCAGCGGCCTCTCCGCCGGTTCGCGGCCCGCGATCGCCGCGGCGTGGGAGGGGCTCGTCGCGACCGCGCGCGAGGCGTGGCCGAAAGTCGCGTTCGACGAGGCCAAGCTCGCCGCGTTCATCGGGCCGCGCCTCGTCGGGAGCGATCTCGCGACCGCGATCGCCGCCGCGCCGGCCGCTGACCTCGCGCTCGCCGCGATGTGCGCCGCGCAGGAGCCGACCGCGCACGCGGCGTTCGATGCGGTGCTCACCGAGGTCGATGCCGCGGGCGTCTCGACGAACGCGACGAAGGACCTCGTCGAGGAGGTCAAGCAGCTGCTGCGCGTGCAGCTGCTCGTCGCGAAGGATGGCAAGCCCGCCGGCATCGAGAGCTATCGCGGCAAGGGCCCGCTGCGCGGCTGGGTGCGCATCACCGCGACGCGCGAGCTGATCCGGCACAAGAAGAAGCGCGCGCGCGAGCTGCCGATCGACCGCTCCCTCGATCGCCTGCTGACGAGCGGCATCGATCCGGCGCTCGCGGCGATGAAGGCGGAGTACCGCGCCGAGTTCGCGGTCGCGCTGCGCGAGGCGATCGACGATCTCAGCGCCGAGGACCGCACGCTGCTGCGCCAGCAGATTGTCGACGACATGTCGATCGACGCCGTCGGCGCCGTGTACGGCGTGCATCGTGCGACCGCCGCTCGCTGGCTCAACCGCGCGCGCGCCGCGCTCGTCGCGGCCACGCACACGCGCCTCGCCGCGCGTCTCGAGCTGCCGGTCGATCAGATCGAGAGCGTGATCCGGCTCGTCAGCTCGCAGCTCGATGCGTCGGTGATCCGCTACCTGCGCGGCTAGTGATACGTGTTGCCGGCGTCGTGATACTTCTCGCCGTACTTGTTGAGGTGCTCGGGCTCGCTGCCGCGCACGACCGTCAGCGAGACCGCCGCATCGCCGCCGGTGCCGACGGTGACCTGCGCCGCCACGGGCTTGAGCGCGCGCCGCGTGTACGCGAACACGGTCCACGTGCCGCTCGGCACGTGATCGATCTCGAACGTGCCGTCGGGCTTGACGTGCGTGAACAGCCGGTTCGGCAGCACGAGGATCGTCGCCGCCATCTCGGGGTGGATGTTGCAGTAGACGTCGACGACGCCCGGTTGCTTGAAGTCCTTCGACTTGCTCTCGCCCTTGCGGAACGAGCCGAGATCGAACTGGCGCTCGGGGGAGGTCGAGAACACGTTGTGCAGGAACGGATCGCTGTTCGGGAACGCGACGCTGCCGCCCGCCGTCACCGCGACGAGATCCGGCACGAACTTGCGCGCCTTCTGCTCGATCTTCGGCTTGTACGCCGGGTCCGCGGCCTCGGTCGGCCCGACGACGTAGACGATCGCATCGGCGCTGACCGGCTTGCCGTCGGACTCGGTGATCGTCACCTTGCCGACGACGCGCCCGTCCGCGTGGGCCACGCCGCTCAGCGCGGCGAGCAGGACTAGAACGCGATGCCCCACTGCAGGCGTCCCGTGTCCTTGATGTCCTTGATGCCGACGCCGAACGAGGCCGAGATCCACGAACGGCCGTGACTCCACGCCATGTTCGGGCCGGCGGCGACCCAGTTCGCGTAGTTGTCGTCGGGCGTCAGCGACGCGATCACCTCCGCGCCGAGGCGCAGCGACTCGACGACCTCGATGCTGACGCCGGCACCCGGATGAAACTCGACGTGCGTGGTGTTGCTCGACACGTTGACGACCGCGCCGAGATCGACGAGCCCGTGGAAGATGCCGTCCTGATAGCTGCCGACGATGTCGGCCTCCGGCTGCAACGCATCGGGATGGGTGACGTCGCGCTTGATCGCGACGCGCACGAGCGGGGCGAACGGCGGCGCATCGACGGGATCCTGGGTGACCATGCGGTAGCGCAGCTCGACGCCGTAGTTGTCGAGCGCGGTGTGCGCCGACGTCATCGAGCCGGTGCCCTCGCGCGTCCAGGCGATCTGCACGGGCAGCACGAGCTCGAGCTGATCCGTGATGCCGATCGCGGGGCCGATCCACCAGTCGGTCTCGCGCGCGTGGTTCTCCGGCCCGACGTCGTTCTCCTCCGAGATCCACGTCTGGATCTCGGCGCCGCGCTCCGGCATGACCTCCGTCCCGTACAGCCACCCGTAGAACGTCCGCCCGGCGTGCGCCGTGGCCGGAGCGATCACCAACGCCACAAGGGCAAGTCCAGTGCGCACGGCGCGAGAGTAACGCGGTATATCCCTCCCCGTCATGATCGATCACATCGGCATTGCAGTGTCGGATTTCGAAAAGAGCGTTGCGTTCTACACGAAGGCGCTCGCCCCGCTCGGCTACGCGCTCATCATGACGTTCGAGCAGGCGGCGGGCTTCGGCATCGCCGGCAAGCCCGACTTCTGGATCGGCAAGGGCGCGCCGAAGGACTCGATCCACGTCGCGTTCCGCGCGGCGGGTCGCGCGCAGGTCCGCGCGTTCTACGAGGCCGCGATCGCGGCCGGCGGCAAGGACAACGGCGCGCCCGGCGTCCGCCCGCACTATCACGAGCACTACTACGGGGCATTCGTGCACGACCTCGACGGCCACAACATCGAGGCCGTCTGCCACGAGCCGTTCCTCGGCTGAGATGGCCGAGGAGATCCGCAAGCACTGGACGCGCGGCGGCAGGCGTCCCGGCGCGGGCCGGCCCATCACGCCCGGTCGTCTGATCGCGAGCGAGCGCCACCTCGCGCGCCCCGAGCTGAAGAAGGGCGAGGCCGCGCACATCACGATGCGCGTCGTCGAGGAGCTCGCGGGGCTGCGCAACGCGGAGTGCTACCAGGCGGTGCGTCGCGCGCTGACGTCCGTGTACGACCGCCCCGGCATTCGCATCATCGGCGCGAGCGTGCAACGCACGCACCTCCACCTGCTCGCGGAGGCCGACGACGCCGACGGGCTCTCGCGCGGGCTGCAGGCGTTCCAGATCTCGCTCGCGAAGCACCTCAACGCCGCGTACTCGACGCGCGCCAGGCTCGCGAAGCGGCGCCGCGGCCAGGTGTTCATCGACCGCTACCGCGAGGAGGTCGTCTCGACGCCGGTGCAGGCGCGCGCCGCATGGCTCGACCTCGTCAACAACTGGCGCAAGCACGACGAGGGCGGCCGCGGCAACGCGATCGATCCGTACTCGAGCGCCGCGTCGTTCGACGGCTGGTCGGAGCCGGTCAAGCTGCCCGAGGGCAGCGATCCGCTGCCGGTCCATCGCCCGCGCACGGCGCTGATGAAGACCGCGTGGCGCGAGCACGGCCTGATCGATCCGCGCGAAGTTCCGGGCCGGAAGCAGCGCTAGCCGCAGCGCGCGCGGCGCCGCGAAAGCCCGGCGGTACTAGCGGAGCGTGATCTGCGGCGGGCCGCCGAGCTCGCCGACGATCGCGGCGGGCAGGCCGGCGTCGCACAGCTCGGCGACGAGCGCGTCGGGCGCGTGCGTGCACAGGAGCAGGCCGCCGCTGGTCTGCGCGTCGCACGCGAGCGAGGCGAGCAGCTCGCGGTCGCTGTCGCCGCCCTCGACGGCGAGCGGCGTGCCGTCCGCCCACCGCGTGTCGGGCGCGACGTTCGCGCGGTTCGCCTTGCTGCCGCCCGGGCACAGCTTCGCGCGCATGTGCTCGAGCGCGCCCGGCAACAGCGGCACGGCGGCGAGCTCGATCCGCGCGCCGACCTGCGACCCGCGCACGATGTTGCGCAGGTGCCCGAGCAGGCCGAAACCAGTGACGTCGGTCGCGGCGGTGACCTGGTGGCGGTGGCCGATGCGCGCGGCCTGCTGGTTCAGCGTGGTCATCGAGGCGATCGCGGCCTGCGTCTGCTCCGCCGAAGCGACGCCCTTCTTGATCGCCTGCCCGACGACGCCGGTGCCGATCGCCTTCGTCAGCACGAGTGCCTGCCCGGCGTGGGCCGTGCGATTGCTCCACAGCTCGCCCGGGCCGACATCGCCCGTGACCGACAGCCCGAACTTCGGCTCCGGGTCGCGCACGGTGTGGCCGCCGACGACGGCGACGCCCGCCGCCGCGCAGGCGCGTGCACCACCGGCGAGGATCTCGTCGAGGATCTCGAGCGGCAGCACGTCGTCGGGGAAGAACACGAGGTTGAGCGCGAAGCGCGCCTCGCCGCCCATCGCCCACACGTCCGACATCGAGTTCGTCGCCGCGATCGCGCCGAACGCGGCCGGATCGTCGACGAGCGGCGCGATCACGTCCGCGGTGAGCACCAGGTCGCGCCCGCCTGCAACCTTGACCACCGCCGCATCGTCCGAATAGGCGTGATCGACGACGATATCCGGACGCACCCCTCCCGACCCCTTGCCGAGGTGATCCAGGACGTGGGCCAGCTCACCGAGCCGGAGCTTGGCGGCTCAACCACCGCCGCGCGCGTACGCGGTCAGGCGAATGGCAGCCTTGGCTTCGGGTGTCATGGCGCGAGCGTAGCACCGTGTCATGCTCGGGTCGTGCGGTGGGCCGTGCTCGCGTTGCTGGTGGTGTCGACCGCGTCGCTGGTGTCGTCGACCGCGTCCGCGGCGCCCTGCGACGACGAGCCGGTGATCGCGCACGAGGGCGAGATCGTCGTCCGCGGCGCTTTGTCGAAGGCGCAGACGAAGCAGGCGCTCGAGCTCGTCGACGGCGTCGTGCACGATGTCGCGCGGCGCTTCGGCGGCGGCGCGAAGCAGCCGCTCACGCTGTGCCTGATGGGCACCGAGGCGGGCTACGTGCGCGAGGCGAGCGCGTTCGGCGACGTGCCGTCGGGCTGGGGCTTCTATCGCCCCGACCTCCGCATCGCGATCGCGAACGTCGGCCAGAGCATCGGCAACCTGCGTCACGAGCTCGTGCATCCACTCCTCGGCGACGACTGGCCCGACATCCCGGCGTGGCTCAACGAAGGCGCGGCCTCGCTCTACGGCAGCGCCCGCCCGACGAAGCGCGGCTTCGAGTTCCTCGTCAACTACCGGTTGCGCGACCTGCAGCGCGCGCTCGCCGCCGGCGACCTGCCGACGCTCGCCGAGCTCGCCGCGACGACCGCCGACGAGGTCGAGCGCAGCGACCGCGCGCCGGTCTACTACGCGCTGAGCCGCTACGTGCTGCTGTTCGCCGACCACGAAGGCAAGCTGCCGCAGCTCTACACGGCGCTGCGCGATGCGAGCGGCGACCTCGCGAAGCAGCAGCAGATCCTGACGAGCACGATCGACGAGCGCGCGTTCCTCGCGTGGGCCGCGAAGCTGAAGTACTAAGGCACGACGACGTCGCTCGCGAAGAACTGCGTGAGCTCGTCGAGGAACTGCTGGTTCCCGAACAGCGCGATCGGCGCCTGGTAGATCACGGCGACGCGGTACGCCGGCGTCAGGTACAGCACGAACACCTGCCCGACCTCGACGCCGTTCACGCGCGCCGTGAACGCCGCGCCGTCGCGCATCGCACCGCCGCTCGCGACCTTCGACATGCCGCGCAGCTTCGCGCCGGTCTGCTCCTCCCACTTCTTGGCGAGCTCCTTCGGATCGTTCGTACCCGCGTAGAGCGGCGCGACACCGACGAACACGCCGCGTGTCGAATCCGTGTAGCCGACGCTCGTGCCGTCGCGTCGCGCGGACCACGTTTCCGGCACGTTCAGACGGAAGCCCGGCGGCACCGGCGTCTCCGCCGTGCCGACATCCGCGTCGGCCGCGCTCGTCTCCGCCGCCCACGGATCCGAGGAGGCGCCGACGTTCCACGGATCCGCCGCACCCGCCGGAGCCGCGGGCGTGGCTCCCGGGTCGGAAGCGGATGCCGCCGTGCCCCCGGGCTCTGCACCGGCTGCGGGCGCGACACCCGGCGCGGGCGTGACAGCGGGCGCGGCGCTGCCCTGCCCCGCCGGCGACCTGTCGTGCATCGCGAAGTACGCCGCGGTGCCACCGCCGGCGGCGAGCAGCACGGTGAGGCCAGCGTACAGCGGTGCGCGGCTCCTCGTGGGTGCACGCGGCGCCGCAGCCGCGACCGAGTACGCGGGCGGCGTGACGACCGGCTGCACGAGCTGCGTCGCGTGCACCGGGGGCGTCGCGTGCGCGGGCGGCGTCGGCGTACCCGCGACCGGCTGCTGCACGGAGACCTGCGGCGCCGTCGGGGCGGGGAGCGTCGCGAGGACGGCGGCGAGCTGCTCGCCGTAGAGCTCCATGCTCGCGGGGCGCTGCGCGGGATCCTTCGCCATCGCGGCGAGCACGAGCTGATCGATCGCGGGCGGCAGCGCGAGCTCGGGGCGGCGCTGCGACGGCGGGACCGGCGCCTCCATCAGGTGCTTGGACAGCATCGCCATGATCGTCGGCGCGTCGAAGGGCAGGCGCGCGGTCACCATCTCGTAGATCATGCAGCCGAGCGCGTAGATGTCGCAGCGGCCGTCGACGGCGTCGCCGCGGATCTGCTCGGGCGCCATGTACTGCGGCGTGCCGAGCATGTCGCCCGCTTGCGTCATCGCCTGCTGGGTCGCGCGCGAGTCGTCGCGCAGCTTGGCGATGCCGAAGTCGAGCACGCGCACGACATCGCGCTGGCGCCCGCGGTCCTGCAGCATGACGTTGTCGGGCTTGAGATCGCGGTGGACGATGTTGTGCGCGTGCGCGTCGGAGAGCGAGGCGGCGACCTGCACGGCGATCGCGAGCGCGCGCGCCGGCGACAGCGGGCCTTCCTTCGCGACGACGGAGCGCAGCGAGCGGCCGTCGATGTACTCCATCGCGATGAACAGCGAGCCGTCGGTGTCCTGGCCGAAGTCGTAGACGTTCACCGTGTTCGGGTGCGAGAGCTTCGCGACGGCCTCGGCCTCGGCGGAGAAGCGGCGCAGCAGCATCGGGTTCGCGGACAGCTCGGGGCGCAGCAGCTTCACGGCGACCGTGCGGCGCAGCGAGATCTGCTCGCCGCGGTAGACCGCGCCCATGCCGCCCTCGCCGAGCTTCGTCAGGATGCGGTAGCGGCCCGCGATCTCCTTGCCCGCGAGCTCGGCGACCTCCGCGAGCGGGATGCTCGGGTCACTCTCCGTCGGCGAGGTGGCCTTGCCGCACGCGCCGCAGAAGCGCGCGTCTGCCGTCAGCGGCGCCCTGCAGTGCGGGCAGTTCACCGGCCCTGGTCCGGCGCGAGCGCGTAGATGCCGTAGAGCGGCACCGTGCCTCCGCGCAGCACGCGGACCTCCGTGCGGCGGTCGTCGTAGAGCGCGACGATCGCGAACGCGTCGCCGCCGCCGTCGGGGATCGCGAGGAAGCCGAGGTAGACGCGCAGCGGCGAGCCGCCGAAGCTCATCCCGGAGAGCACGTCGGCCTCGGCGCCCGGCACGCTCGTGAACGCGCCGTGGTCGACGAGCCCCGCGATCGTCAGCGCGCCGGTCAGACCATGCCGATCGATGTGATCGATCTCCAGCGCGCAGTCGCTACCCGGGCCAACCCGCAGGACGGGCTCGTCGCCGACGCGGGCGCCGTGCCACCCACCCTCGAAGCCCCGCAGGTCGTTGCAGGCCGCGAGCACCAGCAAAAGCGTAGCGAGCCGCACGGCCTCAAGGTAGCAGAGGGCACGATCGGTGCGCTACGTTCAGGGGAGATGCGGGCACTCGTGGCGGCTATCGTCGCGCTCTGGGCGGCGACTGCGCACGCGCAACCCGTGCCCGAGGATGCCGGCTCCGATGCCGATGCCGATGCAGCTGCAGCCGCGGCCGCGCCGGCCGAGGCCGAGCCCGCACGCGCGACCGAGCCGCTGCACGAGGACAAGGAGTTCGGCCCGGTCATCCTGATCGAGTCGATCGAGATCACGGGCAACACGGCGACGCAGACCGAGATCATCCGGCGCGCGCTGCCGATCCAGCCCGGCGACATCCTGCACGCGAGCGACGCCCGCCTGCGCGAGGCGCGCTTCAAGGTGCTCGCGCTCGGCTACTTCCGCGACGCCACGCTCGCGATGCACAAGGGCAGCGAGCGCGGGCATGTCGTGATCGAGATCCACGTCGTCGAGCGCGGCACGTTCGTGCTCAACCGGCTGTGGTTCGGCACGAACGAGCTGACGCCGTACTGGGTCGGCGCCGACGTCGGCGAGCGCAACCTGCTCGGCCTCGGCATCGCGATCGGAGGCGGGCTGATCTACGCGTCGCACGGCGAGGTACGCGGCTCGCGCGATCAGTGGGCCGGCGAGCTGCGGCTCTCGGACGGTGCGCTGCGCGGGACGCGGTGGGGCGTCGACGGCGCGCTGACGCTCGTGCACGGCAGCGAGGCGTATCGCGTGCTCGGCACCGAGGGCACGTCGCCCGCCGAGTTCAACGCGTTTCCGTACCGGCGGTTCGGCGGGCGGTGGGGCATCACGTACGACATCACGACGCTCGCGCGCCTCTCGGCCGGCTATCGGCTCGAGCAGGTCGATACGGATCTGCCCGTCGCGCCGACGCAGACGCTGCCCGGCGGCGAGATCGTCGGCGTCGATCTGCACCTGCGGCCCGAGGAGAGCCGCATCGCGACCGCGCAGCTCGGCTTCGATCGCGACACCCGCCCCGATCCGATCCTTCCGCACTCCGGCGGCCGCATCACGGCGACGGCCGAGATCGGCTCCGGCGCGCTCGGAGGCAGCTACGACTTCCTCACCGTGTTCGCGCGCTACGAGCACTGGTGGCCGCTGCGCGACGAGCGCCACACGATCGGCGTGCGGATCGCGGGCGGCGTCGTGATCGGCGATGCGGATCGCTTCGATCGCATCCACGTCTCCGATGTCGATCAGCTGCTGACGCCGCGCGCGATGGGCCTCGTGCTCTCGAATGCCGCGCCGCTCGACATCCTCGGCACGCGCCCCGACAAGCCGACCTACGGTGACCTCGGCGGCACCGCGACGCTCGAGTACGCCGGCCAGCTGTTCCGCGGTCACGACACGAAGCGCGTCTACGGAGGCGACTGGTTCGTCGGCGCCGGGCTGTGGGGGCTCGCGGAGGCGCAGGATCTCCGCCAGCGCGACCGCGCGCTCTGGAATGCGCTGCCGATCGACATCGTCGCCGATGCCGGCATCCGCATCGACACCGAGCTCGGCATCTTCGAGCTGACGATCGGCAACGCGCTGGGACGCCTGCGATGAGGAAAGCGAGCGATGCGAGCGGTGGGTTGGTGGAAGGGCGGGCTTGCGGGGCGGGCCGAGCGAAGCGAGGACCCGGTGCGAGGGCGCTCCTCGTCGCGCTGTTACTCGTGTCGGCCGTCGCGCGTGCCGACGACGAGGACGCGCCGATCATCCAGAAGATGAAGTTCGTCGAGCGAGGCGAGGATCTGTACGTCACGACGTCGATCGGCAAGCTGTTCGACTTCGCCGCGTTCCAGGGCCTGACGACCGGCTTTGCCTCGACGGTCGCGATCCAGATCTGGGTCTATCCGCGCGACTCGCACGAGCCGATCGCGATCACGACGCTCGTGCGCAGCGCCGTGTGGGACGTGTGGGACGAGATCTACACCGTGAAGCTGTGCAAGACGTGCCCGGCGCAGAAGGTGAAGTCGCCGGCGGAGGTGCTCAAGCTGCTGACGAACATCGACGACTTCCCGGTCGCCAAGCTCGCCGACATCCCGTACGACGACATCTACTACCTCGCGCTGCGCGCGGACCTCAATCCAGTCTCGAAGGAGACGCTGACGGAGGTGCGGCGCTGGCTGTCGCAGTCGAGTGGCGGCATCGATCGCGGCGGCGTGTTCTTCGGCAGCTTCGTGTCCGCGTTCGTCAACCCGAAGATCGCGCCCGCGGATCGCGTGCTGCGCGTGCAGTCACAGCCGTTCTACCGGCCGAGCCCGAAGCCATGACGCCGAAGCGCAGCGCATCCCTGCAGATCAAGCTGACGGTGGGCCTCGTCGTCATCGTGATGATGCCGCTCGTCGTCTCGTACTTCCTGATCGACCAGATCGGAAAGGTCGCCGCGAACTTCGCGGCCGGCGAGGCCGACACGCATGTCGCCGTCATGGACAAGGCGCTCGACGTCTACCGCGACCTGTTCGTGACGACGAAGAACTACCAGGCCGAGGTCGCCGACCGCCTCGCGCACGAGCCCGACCTGCTCGCACTCGATCCGAAGATGAAGCTCGAGCCGCTGCTCGGCGACACGCTGCGCGGCATCGCGGTGCTGCGTCCCGACGGCAGCGTCGTCGCGGAGGCGACGCGACCGCCGACCGGCCCACAGTGGCGCGACAAGGTGCTCGACCAGCCGCTCGGGACGCTCGGCGCCACGCTGCGCCTCACGTTCGAGGTCAGCTCGACGATCCAGGACGACTACCAGCGCACGAAGACCGACGTCGACGCCGCGCGCCAGGTGATCACGCAGGTCCGCAACGCGCTTCCCGAGGGCTATCGCACCGCGTTCTTCGTGATGATGGCGCTCGCCGCGCTCGCCGCGGTCGCGTTCGGCATCGTCGCGTCGACGCTCGTCACGCGTCGCATCGAGGCGCTCGTGAAGACCGCGCGCAGCGTCTCCGACGGCCACGTCGATGCGCGCGTCGAGCTCCGCGGCGGAGACGAGATGGCCGAGCTCGGCGACGCGTTCAACACGATGCTCGACGACCTCGCCCACACGCGCTCGCAGGTGGAGTACCTCCAGCGCATCGGCGCCTGGCAGGACGTCGCGCGCCGGCTCGCGCACGAGATCAAGAACCCGCTGACGCCGATCCTGCTCGCGGTGCAGCAGACCGTCTCCTCGTACAAGGGCGACGATCCGAAGTTCAAGCGCCTGCTCGACGACACGAAGGAGATCGTCGAGGAGGAGATCGAAGGCCTGCGCCGGCTCGTCGATACGTTCCGCACGCTCGGCCAGCTGCCGAAGGTCGAGAAGCACCCGATCGCGCTAGCCGAGGTGATCGAGGAGCTCAAGCTCGACCCGACGTTCGCCACGAAGCTCGACCTCGATCCGCCGAAGGAGCCGGTGACCGTGCGCGCCGACAAGCTGCTGCTCAAGCGCGTGCTCGCGAACCTCGTCGAGAACGGCATCCACGCCGGCCTCGAGGCGAAGTCCGAGGCGCGCGTCGTCGTCACGTGGCGCGCGGATGCGGAGGCCGTCACCGTCACCGTCGACGACAGCGGCAAGGGCGTCCCCGACGACGCGCGCGACAAGATCTTCGAGCCCTATGTCACGACGAAGTCCACCGGCACCGGCCTCGGCCTCGCGATCGCGCGCAAGATCGCGATCGAGCACGGCGGCGAGCTCGCCCTCGCGCCCGGCCGCGCGCCCACCGGCGGCGCCCGCTTCATCATCACGCTCCCCCTGCGAGGACCCGATGCATCGCTCGCTTAGCCTCCTGCTGCTCGCCGCCTGCGGCTCGGCCGCGCATCCGACCTCGGCGCGCGAGCTGGTCTCGCTCTCGCACATCGATCACCTCGATGCCGTCGCGCGCGAGACCTCGATCGTCCAGCACCCGACCGGGCGCCTGTTCGTCGCAGGCTACGGCCCCGACCCACACCCGCACCTCTGGCAGAGCGATGACGCCGGCGCGTCGTGGACGCCGGTCGCGCTCGGCGACGCGGCCGCTGGCAACTCCGACGTCGATCTCGCCGTCGCGCCCGACGGCACGCTGTACTTCGCGAACCTGCTGTTCGATCGCGAGGCCGGCCAGGGCAAATCCGTCGCGATCGCGGCGAGCCAGGATGCGGGCGCCACCTGGACCTGGACCACGCTCTCGACGCAGCCGTTCGACGATCGCCCGTGGGTCGTCGTCGCGAGCGATGGCTCCGCGCACGCGATCTGGAGCAACGCGGCCGGCGTCCATCACGCCGTCTCGCGCGATCGCGGCGCCACCTGGCAGGAAGCGAAGCTGATCCTCAACCACGGCGGCTCGAGTCACCTCGTCGCCGGCCCGCACGGGCTGCTCGCCGCGCGCATCACACCGAGCTGGGGCGGAGGCGCGAAGCTCACGCCCGGCGTCGACGAGATCCGGATCAGCGCCGACAACGGCGAGTCGTGGACGACCGTGCCGGCGCCCGGCGAGCGCACGTGGAAGCCGCTCGAGGAGAACGAGACGTTCGAGTCGCTGCGCTGGGTCGAGCCGCTCGCGTTCGACGCCGCCGGCAACCTCTACTCGGTGTGGACCGCGCGCGACGGCGTTCACATCGCGCGCTCGCGCGATCGCGGCGCGACGTGGTCGCAGAACCTCGTCCTGACGAACAACGCGTTCTTCCCGTACGCGCTCGCGACCCCGACCGGGCTCGCGCTGACCTGGTTCACCGCCGCGAGCCCCGCGCTCGACAACCTGCGCTGGCACATCGCCACGTTCGACGGCGCGCAGGTGCTCGAAGCACCGCCGCAGCGCCTCGACTGCGCGCGCAAGAACGACCACGGCGTCGTCGCGCAGGACACGTGCGGCGAGTACCTGATGCCGGTCGCGCTCGCGGACGGCCACATCGGCCTCGCGGCCCCGGTCCAGCACGAGGCGAGTGGCGGATTCACGTTCTGGACGTTCGAGGCACGATGAAGCCCGCGCTGTTCCTCCTCGCCTTCACCGCGTGCAGCTGGCTGCCCTCCGACACGCCCGCGAAGAAGCCGGCACGTCCGAATCCCGAGGTCGCCGAGCTCGCGCACGACTGGGAAGTCGCGAACCACGTGCTCGCCGACAACGCGACGCTCACCGACGCCGAGGCGAACGAGAACCACGGCCGCAGGATCGTGATCACGGCGACCTCCTACAACGCGATGTCCGCGGGCAGCTGCGACGAGTCCGCGCGGCAGAGGACCGAGCGCGTGTTCGCGGACCTGCTCGTCGAGCTCGAGCTCTCCGGCGAGGCGCGCGACACCGCGATCCGCTTCGGCTTCGGCGATCCGGTCACCGAGTACCGGCTCACCTGCCCCGGCAACCCGAAGGCGGTGCCGCTCGTCATCTACATCAGCGGCAACCGCGCGATGACATGCTTCGGCGGCGTCTGCTACCTGCTCTCGCGCGAGCGCTAGGCTCGGCTCAGCCCGGCGGGGGCAGCAGGCGGAACAGCAGCGCGTCCTTGTTCTGCGCGGCGACCGCGACGCACGCCTTGAAGTCGGCGAGCGCGCGCACGACGGTCTCGGCGAGCATGCGGCCGTCGTCGCGGCGGCGCGGTGCGTCCGGGATCGTGCCGAGGTACTTCACGAACTCGTCGTACTTGTCGATCAGCTTCTGCGGATCGAACTCGGTGAGCATCGGGATGAAGTGCGCCGGGTTGACGACGACCCAGTCGCCCTTGCCGATCTCGAGGACGTTGCGGTCCGCGTACGGCGTGGTGAGCTGGTCATGCGGGATCGTGCCGAGGAAGCCTTCGTCGTCCGCCTGGAACTTGTGCGGGTTGACCTCGGTGAAGAACGCGAACAGCTCGATGCCCTTCCTCAGGTTCGCCAGGTCGTCCTCGTCGAGCGGCGGGAACTTCTCGGGGATGCCGACGTGGAGCGCGGGCATGACGACGCGCTCGAGGATGTCGATCGCGAGCGGCTGCGTCGCGCGGCGCAGGCCGATGATCTGCGCGATCGCCTCGAACAGGCCGCGGTCGTTCGTCTGCTTCGCGACCGGCTGATCCTGCTTGGCGCGCGAGAGCGCGGCGATCACCTGCTCGACGATCTGCATGTTCTGCGGACCGAGGCGTGGGCCCTTCTCGCGCAGCTCGGCGACCAGCTTCTCGACAGGCTCCTCGTTCCACAGCTTCGCGAGGCCCGCGAAGTCCATCGACATCCACTGCCCGAGCGGCACCGTGTGGAGGCGGATGTAGTGCTGCGCGAGGAACCGATCGAGGAGGCGACGCTCCTTGTGCTCGAGCACGTCGAACTCGACGCGCCGGCTTGCCTCGGCGTTCTCGCGCGGGTGCGACGTGCCGTAGCCGGTCGCATCGAGCCGCTTCTCGTCGACGCGCCGCTCGACGAGGAAGGCCTTCGCGGCATCGGCGCGCTTCTGCGCGAGCTCCTCGGGCTCGCCTTCGGAGGAGTGACCCTCGATCTCGACGAGCGTGATGTGGTCGCTGTCGATCAGGTAGCGCGCGATCTCGTCGAGCATGCCGATCGCGGGCCCGGCGATCTCCGCCTTACCCTCGGCGAACGGCACGCGCGCGATGATCTGCGGGTCGGGCTCGTGCAGCTGCCGGATGCGCTCGATCTCGGTGACCATCTTGCGCGTCGCGCCCGAGCCCATGCGCAGCAGCTGCTCGGCGAACACGAACGGCGCGATCTCGAGGAAGATCTTCGAGAACCCGATCCGCCACGTGTGCGGATCGTCCCCCATCAGCAGCCAGTGGCCGCCGTGGCGCCGGCGCATCGTCTCGCCGATCCAGGCGCCGTACGTGAACCACACTTCCCAGTGGTCCTCGGACTTGAGGTCGAGTGCGTCCTTGTCGCCGATCTGGCCGAACAGCCACGTGTCGAACGTGATCAGCTCGAGCGACTGCGCGAGCGCGAGTGCCGCCGGATCGCCGTCCTCGGCGAGCGAGTGCACCGTCTCGCCCTCGGGATCGATCAGCTCCTCGATGATCAATTCGCTCTGGCCACGTGCGCGCGAGCTGAAGCGATACGCGCCTTCGCGCAGCTCGTTCATCGCCTTCTCGAAGCGCTCCTTGGCCTGCTGCTCGGCAGCGGCGAGCTGCTTCGTGCTTTCGGACTGCTTGCCGGACTCGGACACGACCGGCAGAGTATACGAGTGGAGCGGCTGCGGCGAGCGCTGCGCGGCGAGGACTTACCGATCGGCGAGGCGCTACATCCCGTCGCGCTGCTCGCGGTCATCGTGCTCGTCGTCAACGACTGGGTGCTCAAGCCGCGCTTCCACGGCGCCGTCACCGGAAAACTCTCGGATGTCGCCGGCCTGGTGTTCGCGCCCGTCGTCCTCTCGGCGGTGATCGGGCTCGCGCTGCACGTGTTGCGCCGCGACGGCCGCCTCACCCACCGCCGCCTCGTCCTGTGCTGCCTCGCGACTGCTGCCGGGTTCGCCGCGGTCAAGCTCTGCACGCCAGTGCGCGAAGGCCTCGCCGCCCTGCTCGGCCACCACGCCGAGTTCTACCCGGATCTCACCGATCTGGCGACGCTCCCGGCCGTCCTCATCAGCTACTGGATCGGCCGCGACGAGCTGCGCCGCCTGCGCTAACGTGCGCGGATGCGAGCCGCGTGGGTGATGGGGGTGTGTGCGTGTGGCGCGAGCCAGCACGCGGCACCTGCGAAGCAAGGACACGTTTCGGTCGCCGGCTCGGTCGATCCGGCGCTGCCGCGCAAGGGCACACTCTTCACGTACTGGATGACGAAGGACGAGCTCGCGATCGCGACGAGCGGGTCGCCCGACCTGACGCCGCTTGCGCGCGTACTCGATCGGCTCGAGGTCGTTGGACCGGTCGACCTGTCGTCGGGACCGGCCGACTATCCGGCCCCGCATGCCGGCCCCGATATCATCTACTCGGCGTACCTCGACACGCAGCACGACGGCATCGGCTCGCTGCTCGGTGCGGTTCGCTCTCCTGCGGGCGATCTCTCCGGTGACAGCAAGCCAGGTGCGCTCGACGTCGTGCTCGAGCAGGTCGCGCACCACGAATCAGCGCCCGAGCCGTGCGCGGGCCCGAACCACGAGCTCGTCACGATCGACGCGCCGGAGGTCGCCGGCGCGATGGGCAACGACACGCATCGGCGCCTGTGCGTCGTGCTGCCGGCGAGCTACGCCGCCGGTGATCGCCGCTACCCCGTCGTCTACGAGCTGCCCGGCTGGGGCGCCGACGACGCGCACGTGATCAGCGAGCTGAAGCACGACGAGATCTTCGCCGCCGCGGCGCCCGAGGCGATCCTCGTGCTCGTCGACACGTCGACGAAGAGCGGCTCGAGCTACCTCGTCGACTCGCCGCGCACGGGCGCGTGGGATACGTACCTTGCCAGGCGCGTGATCCCGACGATCGACCAGCGCTTCCGCACGATCGCGACGCGCGATGGCCGTGCAACGGCAGGCCTGTCGACGGGCGGCGCTGGCTCGCTGATGTGGGGGCTGCGGCATCCCGAGCTGATCGGCGTGGTCACCGCCTCCGCGCCGGACGGTCCCGACCTCATCGAGTGGCTGTTCGGCCCACCCGTGCCGCCGTGGACGCTCGCGATGCTGCGCGTCGAGGCCGCGACCGGCGGCGCGGGCTTCTTCGCGAGCTACGGCAACGACTGGTCGCCCGACGACTCGCCGCGCGGCTGGGCGCTGCCGGTCGATCTCGCGAGCGGTGCGCTCGTCCCCGCCGTCGTCGCGAAGTGGCGCGAGCACGGCAGCCCCTCGTCGTGGCTCGACGACCCGGTGCGCGCGGCGCAGATCAAGGCGGCGTTCGACGGTCGCCTCTGCCTCGCCGTCGGCAAGCACGACGAGTTCGCGCTGTACCCCGCACTGCAGAAGTTCGCCGACAAGCTGACGACGCTCGGCATCCATCACGATCTCCAGCTCGCCGCCGGGGGCCACATCGATCCGCAGGTGATGACGTTCGCGTACGGCTGCGCGGCGCACCACCTCGCTCACTGAGCGGCTGCGCGCGTTGCCAGGTCACGTGTGGCGCGAGTCCCAGAGCGGTTCGGGCTGGTTGTCCTTGAGCGCGCACCAGCGGCCCCACACGAACAGCGCGTCGGAGAGGCGGTTGAGGTACTGGACCGTGAGGCCCGTGTCCTCGTGCTGCGCGAGCGCGACGACGAGGCGCTCGCAGCGGCGCGCGACCGTGCGCGCGAGGTGGAAGTGCGCGGAGGCGAGGCCGCCGCCGGGGAGCACGAACGACTTGAGCGGGGTCAGGTCGTCGTTGACCGCGTCGATGTCGCGCTCGAGGCCGTCGATGTGGCGCTGCTCGATGCGAGGCAGCTTGGCGCGCTGCTCGGCGTCCGGGGTCGCGAGCTCGCAGCCCGCGTTGAACAGCTCGTTCTGGACGCGCCGCAGGATCGGCAACAGGTGCTCGCGCGCCTGGGACTGTGCGAGGGCCTCGGCGCACAGGCCGATCACGGCGTTGAGCTCGTCGACCGTGCCGTAACAGTCGAGGCGAGCACTCGCCTTGGAGACGCGCTCGCCGCCGATCAGCGAGGTCTCGCCTTGATCACCGCCGCGCGTGTAGACGCGATCGATCCGCATGGGGTTAGCATAGCCGCGATGGCAGAGCGCACGCTCGTGGTCGCGGCGACGAACACGCTGGCGCGCGGCTATCTGCTCGTGCCGACGGATCGCGTGTCGCGCGCCGGCGAGCCGGTGAACGGGCTTTTCGCGGTCGCGCGCGCGATCCAGCGCGTGCTGACGTTCAAGCAGCCGGCGCGCGCGGTGGCCGTGATCGAGGAGGGCGTGGCGCTGCAGCCGGCGATCTTGCAGGCGCAGGTCGCGCCGCTCCCGGAGCTGTTGCGCGCGCTCGGGATGCACGTGGTCGTCGCGAAGGGCGAGCTCGACGTGGTCGCCTCGTACGTCGCGGCGGCGCTCGCGAGTGGAGATGACGCGATCGTCGTCGGAGTGGACAAGCGGCTCGCGCAGCTCGTCGGCGAGCGCGTGTGGTGGTACGACGCGAACAAGGACGCGCGGTACACGCCCGAGATCGTGATGAAGCGGTTCGGCGTCGGGCCGGAGCGCGTGGCGGACTGGCTCGCGCTCGTCGGCGACGAGGACCAGCTCCCGGGGATCGCCGGCATCGGCGCGAAGGGCGCGACGACACTGATCGAGGCCTACGGCACGATCGAGGAGGCGGTCGCGCACGCGGGCGAGATCAAGGGCCGGCTCGGCAACGCGCTGCGCGCCGCGCAGGGGGATGCACTCGCGCGCGAGCGGGCGCGCGCACATCTCGATCCGCGGCGGCCGCTGCCGGTGCCGCTCGAACAGCTCGCGTTCGCCGAGCCGAGCGTGGCGGCGCTGAACCAGACGTTCGACCGGCTCGGCTTCGCGGAGCTGCTCGTCGCCGACAGCGGTCAGTTCCGCTGCGACGTCGCCGACGCCGCGCTGCCCGCGCTGACGGGGACCGTCGCGCTGCACGCGCTGATCGAGGACGACGGGCAGGTCGCGGGCATCGCGCTCGCCGCCGACACCGGCGCCTGGTACGTGCCGCGCACCGCGCCCGCGTGGCGAGAGCTCGCGGGCTGGATCGCGAGCGATGCGCCGAAGCTCGGGCACGATCTCGTCGGCACGCTCGTCGCGCTGCGCCGCGTGGGGATCGAAGTGCACGGGATCGCCGGCGACTCGGCGTGCGCGTCGCACCTGACGCAACCGAGCAACTGGGCGCCGCACGACCTCGCGCTCGTCGCGAAGCACGTGCTCGGCCGCGCGCTGCCCGACGAGGACAGCGTGCGCGGCGTCGGCGTGAAGCGAAAGTCGTGGAGCTCGCTGCCGGCGGAGCGCGCCGGCACGTACGCCGGCCTGTGCGCGGAGACGTCGCGTGCGCTGTGGGTCGCGCTCGCGCCCGGCGTGCGCGCCGAGAACATGACCGAGTACCTCGCGCTGTCCGAGACGCTCGTACGCATGGAGCTGTGCGGGCTCATCGTCGAGCCGGCCGGGCTCGCGCGCGCGGAGGCGGCGTTCGCCGAGATCGATGCCGAGCTGACCGCCAAGATCGAGGCGCTCGCCGGCCACGCGTTCAACATCAACTCGACGAAGCAGCTCGGCACGGTGCTGTTCGAGGAGCTGAAGCTGCCGGTCGCGTCGCACACGAAGACCGGCTGGTCGACGTCGACGGAGGCGCTCGAGAAGATCGAGCACGCGCACCCGATCGTGCCGCTCGTCATGCGCTGGCGCCTCCTGCGCCGCATGCGCGACTCGTGGATCACCGCGCTGCCGAAGTACATCCACGGCGACGGCCGCGTGCACTCGCACTTCTTCCTCGCGCGCAGCTTCTCGGGCGAGCTGATCAACACCGCGCCCGACCTCGGCCGCGTGCCGGGGCGCACGCCGGAGATGGCGATGATCCGCCGCGCGTTCGTCGCGCCGCCGGACTCGGTCCTGATGTCTGTCGACTTCAGCCAGCTCGGCCTCTACGTGCTCGCGAACCTGACGCGCGACCCCGCGCTCGTCGAGCCGCTGCGCCAGCGCGCCGACATGCACCGGCTCACCGCGGCCGCCGTCCTCGAGAAGGAGCCCGCCGCGATCACGCTCGAGGAGCGCCAGCTCGGCAAGGTGATCAACTTCGCGACGTTCGCCGGCCAGGGCGCCAGCGCGCTCGCGCTGCAGCTCGGCGTCTCCGCCGCCGAGGCGAAGGAGTACCTCGCGCGCTTCGATCGCCACTACGCGCAGGTGCGCGCGTTCCAGGACGAGCAGCTGCGGCTCGCGCGCGAGCGCGGCTACATCGAGACGATCGCGGGGCGCCGCTGGCCGATCGGCGGCCTCGAGTCGCTCGATCCACACGACCGCAGCTACGCCGAGCGCCTCGCCCGCCGCGCGACGCACGAGGGCTCCGTCGCCGACGTCTCGCGCCGCGCCCTCCTCGACGCCGACCGCGCCCTGCGCGCCGCCGGCCTGCGCGCCCAGCCGGTCGTGCAGGTCGTCGACGAGGTGCTGTTCGAGGTGCCGCTCGCCGAGCTCGCCGACGCCGCCCGCATCGCCGCGCGCGCGATGCGCGATGCGTACGCGCCGCTCGAGGTCCCGCTCGTCGTCGGCGTCGAGGCCGGGCCGAACTGGGCCGACCTGGAGCCGGTCACGTTCCAATAGCCGCGCGGCTAGCGCGTGGGCCGGATCACGCCGACCTTCGCGATCACGCGATCCGGCACGCCGTAGATCTTGAACGCCTGCTTGTGATCGAACATCCGCAGGCTCTCGCGCACGATCATGTAGCTCCACGCCGCCATCGCCGCGTCGTACACGAGCTCCTCGTCCGTCGACTCGCCGAGCGCGGCGAGCGCTGCCTCGAGACGCTTGCCCGCATCGCCGAGCGATGACGCGCGCTCGCCTTCGAGCTCCTTCTCGATGACGGTCAGTCCATCACCCATCCCGACTACGATGACATGTCAGGCCCGGATCGTCTCGTCGAGCAGCGCGGTCATCGCCGCCCACGATGCACGGTCTGCGCGTTCGTCGTAGGCGCATCCCGGACGCTCGATGCCGCGCACGGTGAAGCCGTGCATCGCGCCGCCGTAGACGTGGAGCTGCCACGATGCACCGGCCGCGGTCATCTCATCCTCGAACGCGGATCGCTGCTCGCGCGGGCAGAACGGATCCGCGGCACCACAGCAGGCGAGCACGCGCGCGGCGATGCGCTCCGCCCGCACGGGCGCCGCGAGCCCGCCATGGAACGCGACGGCACACGCGAGGTCCGCGCCCGACCGCGCTGCTTCGAGTGCCGCCGTGCCCCCGAAGCAATGGCCGATCACCGCGACCCGCGCCTCGCGCACGTGGTCGACGGCGGCCAGCACCCGCCGCCGCAGCTCCGTCGGCTCGCCGACGAGCGCCTGGATCATCGCCATCCAGCCCGCCCGATCCGCGGGACGCTCGCCGAACAGATCGGGCGCAACCGCGACGTGGCCGAGCGCCGCGAGCCGCTCGAGCACCTCGCGCTCGTGCGGGGCGAGCCCGCCGCCACCGTGACACACGACGACGGCGCCGCGCGCCGCCTGCTCGGGACGCACCAGCCATGCGGCGCGCCCATCGATCTCGATCTCCTGAATCATGCGTGCTCCTTTCCGAGCCCGCAGATCCAATTATCACCAAATTCGCATAAAAGTCAATAGGTTACTTGCACATCAGCGGCGGATCGCCGGCCTCCGCGGCCGACAGTCCCGGGCACGCGCTCGGCGAGAACGTGCCCGACAGGTGGCCAAGGCTGCCGAACATCACGTCGAACGAGCCGCGAAACACGTCGCCGTCGACCGCGTCGAGCATGATGCCGCCGCCGCCGGCGCCGGCGATGGTCGTGCGGTTGCAGTTGTCGTCGAGCTGCACCCACGAGACGAAGCCCATCGCCGTCGCGTCGGTCGGGCCGACATGAAAGGACTCCGCCATCGTCGGCGCGGCGCCGTTGTCGCGCATCGTGATCACGAGCAGCCGATCGCCCTTGCGCTGGATGCCGGCGGTGAGGTCATCGCAGTAGCCGGCGCGATCGGCGATCACGACCGAGGCATGCGTCGTGGTCAGCACGTGCACGACCGCGGACACGACGTCGCCGCCGCCTGGCGTCGTGCCGCTCACGGTGCCGGTGATCTTCGACGAGCCCATCGAGGACGAGCTCGAGCACGCGGCGAGAGCGACGATGGGAAGCCAGCGCATGCCGCGAGGATGCCACCAAGCGCGGACGTGCGGCAGTGACGAACCGCTCAGGCGCGCGACGGCGGGCGCGTGATCGCCGCGGCGACGCGCATCACGGCGGCCACATCGGCCGCGGACAGCTCGGCGAACCCCGGCGGCGGATCGTCGTACAGCGCGATCATGCGCGCGACCATCCGCTTGCCGGCGGCCGTGAGGGCGACGAGCTTCATCCGGCCGTTCGTCGGGTGCGGCGTGCGCTGCACGAGGCCGCGCGCCTCGAGG
Source organism: uncultured Kofleriaceae bacterium (assembly GCA_964446175.1). Taxonomy (GTDB): domain Bacteria; phylum Myxococcota_A; class Polyangia; order Haliangiales; family Haliangiaceae; genus JABFXX01. The sequence goes on along the minus strand of CAYUNM010000043.1, from coordinate 25,517 downwards.
TCGTCGACCGCGACGGTCGCGGCGGGCCGGTCGACATCCATCGCCGCCGCGAGGTCGCTCAGCGACAGCGGGCCATCGGCGAGGCGGCGCAGCGCGCGCGTGCGCCCGAACGGCAGGCCCGTCTCGACGACGATGCGCTTGCGCCACTCGTCGATGCGCTCCCAGACCGCGCCGAGCAGCGCCTTCCAGGCGTCGTCGTGGCGGCTCACGCGGCGTCTCCCGCCTCGATGAGCGCGACGGTGGAGCGGCGCGTGTGCTCGCCCCACCTGCTCGTCGCCGCGAGGCCGAGCGCGACGACGGTCATGCCGGCGCCGACCGCGAGCCACCAGAACGGATGCGTCGCCTCGGTGAAGCGCGCGCCGCGACCGCCCGCGATCGCACCGGCGACCGCGACGCCGAGCGATGCGCCGACCTGCCGGCTCGTCGACGCGATCGCCGCCGCGACGCCCGCCTGCGCGCGCGGCATCCCCGATACGGCGGAGTTGGTGATCGGGGCGTTGACCATGCCGAAGCCTACGCCGAACACGACGTACGACGCGACCAGCCACGCGAGCGAGGACGTGGGCTCGAGCTGCGCGAGCATCATCGTGGAGATCGCGATCGCGGTACCGGAGATCACGAGCGGCAGCCGGGTACCGCGCACGCCGATCATGCGGCCGGAGATCGGCGAGCAGATCATCGTCATCACCGCGAGCGGCAGGGTGTAGAGGCCCGTCGCGAACGCCGACAGCCCGCGCACCTCCTGCAGGTACAGCGCGTTGAGGAACAGGAACCCCGAGAACGTGCCGAACATGCAGACGGCGATCAGCGTCGCGCTCGCGAACGGCGCGCTGTGGAAGAACCGGAGGTCGATCAGCGGCTCGGCGCGGCGGCGTTCGTGTGCGATCAGCGCGACGATCGACGCGCCGGCGAGGGCGAACAGCCCCGCGATCCGCGGCGAGCCGAAGCCGTGCGCCGGCCCCTCGATGACGGCGTAGGTCACCGACGCGAGCGCGAGGAGCACGAGCAGCTGCGCGATCGGATCCGGGCGGCGCGCGCGCGGCGCCCGCGACTCGGGGACGAACTTCTGCGCGAGCACGATCGCGGCGACGCCGAGCGGCAGGTTGATCCAGAAGATCGCGCGCCAGCCGACGGTCTGGGTGAGCCCGCCGCCGACGAGCGGGCCGAGCGCCATCGAGATGCCGACGACGGCGCCCCACACGCCGATCGCGCGCGCCCTCGCCTTCGGATCGATGAACGTGTTCGTGATGATCGACATCGCGACCGGGTTCAGCATGCTCGCGCCGACCGCCTGCAGCATGCGGAACGCGACGAGCGCGTGCAGACCCGGTGCGAGACTGCACAGGACCGACGCGAGCGTGAACAGCACGAGGCCCGTCTGGAACGTCCGCCGCCGCCCGACGCGGTCCGCGATCGAGCCCGACAGCATCAGCAGGCTCGCGACGACGAGCGTGTAGGCGTCGATCACCCACTGCAGCCCAGAGGTCGCGGCGCCGAAGTCGGTCCGGATCGCGGGCAGCGCGACGTTCACGATCGTCGCGTCCATCGACACCATCAGCAGGCTGGTGCAGCAGATCGCGAGCACGACGCCCGGCCTGACAGTTGTGTTCATACAACCATTGTATAATCACAACAGTCGGCATTGTCCAGCGGCGAATTGCGCGCGCCGCGATTTCCTGCGATCAGCTGCGGACTTGCGGCAGCGATGGGCGGCGCAGGTGCGCGACCGCGTCCGGATCCGCGGGGACGGCCTCGCCCGAGGCGAGCTCGAGCTCGAAGCCGGCGTCCTTGATCATCTGGTGGTCGGCGTGCGGCGTGGCGCCGCCGGTCGTCAGGTAGCCCTGCGTGAAGATCGAGTTCGCCGGGTAGAGCGCCATCGCCTGCAGCGCGCGCAGCGTGATCTCGCGGCCGCCCGCGACGCGCAGGTCGGTGCGCGGGTGGATGAAGCGGAACATGCACAGCGCGCGCAGCGCGTAGGCGGGCTCGACGAGCGGGTAGCCGGCGAGCGGCGTGCCCGGGCGCGCGTCGAGGAAGTTCACGGGGACGCTATCGACGTCGAGCTCGCGCAGCGAGAACGCGAGGTCGAGCAGGTCGTCCTCGCTCTCGCCGAGGCCGACGATGCCGCCGCAGCAGGTGTCCATGCCGGCCGCCTTCGCGACGCGCACGGTCTCCACGCGATCCTTCCACGTGTGCGTCGAGACGATCTTCTCGTAGTGGCGCTCGCTCGTCTCGAGGTTGTGGTTGAAGCGATCGACGCCCGACTTCGCGAGCCGCTGCGCCTTCGCCTCCGTCAGGATGCCGAGCGACGCGCACAGCTCGATCTCCATCTCGGCCTTGATGCGCTCGGCGGCGGCGCAGATCGTGTCGAGGTCCTTCTGCGAGGGGCCGCGCGTCGCGGTGACCATGCAGTAGCGCTTCGCGCGCGCGGCGTGCGCACGCCTTGCGCCGTCGACCAGGTCGTCGACCGACTTCATCGGCGCTTCGCCCGACGGCGAGGCGTGCTTGCTCGACTGCGAGCAGAAACCGCAGTCCTCCGGGCAGGCGCCCAGCTTCGCGTTGTCGAGGACGTGCAGCGAGACGCGGCGGCCCCAGTAGGCGCGGCGCACGCGGAACGCGGCGTCGAGCAGGGACAGCGTGTCGTCCGCGGGAGCGTGGAGCACGGCGCGGGCCGCCTCGCGCGAGATCACCGAGCCAGACAGCGAGAGCTCTGCGAGCGACTGCCAGTTCATGGCGCGCACCCTAGCGAAAGCACGAGCTTCCGTCCACCCGACACACGTGCTGCCGCGGGGTTGCACCAGATCTTCGGCGACTGTCGCGCGTTCAAGTGCCGGATGAGGCCAACCATCGCTGCCATCACCGTCCTGGCCGCCTGCGGTGCTCGCCATCCCACCGAGCCCGCGAGATCGGCCCACGCTGTTCCACCCGCGACGACCCACGTCGCCGTCGATGACGACACGCCACCGCAAGGCGAGATCGTGACGACGCAGATCAAGGAGCTCAACAGCGACAAGTACGGGCGGCCGCCGACGAAGTTCCGGCCGGGCAGCGTCGCGCCGATCACGATCCCGAAGTCCGACAAGACGCCGCAGGGCTTCCAGGTCGTGTTCGCGAGCCACGCGACGATCACGACGCCGACGGTCTACGAGCACGAGGTGATCGTCTCGGGCGGCTTCCGCGGCAAGGAGCTGTACGCGTACGAGTCGCAGACGGGCAAGCCGCTGTGGGGCATCGATCTCCACGACGACGGGCCGTCGAGCACGGCGTGCGAGCAAGGCGTGTGCGTGCTCAACACCGAGTCGTGCACGATCTTCGCGATCGAGGCGAAGACGGGCAAGCAGCTGTGGTCGTTCTGGCTCGGCGACCCGCTGACCTCGTCGCCGACGATCGCCGACGGCCTCGTGTTCGCCGCGTATCCCGCGCAGGCCGCCGAGAACGGCACGCCACCACCGGGCGCGAACCACGCGCTCGCCGCGTTCGACCTCGAGACCGGCGCGATCAAGTGGCAGCTGTGGCTCGACGGCGACGTGATGAGCGCGCCCGTCGCCGTCGGCGAGTTCCTCTATGTCTCGACGTTCGCCGGCACCGTGATCAAGCTCGAGCAGAAGACCGGCAAGGTGCGCTACGCGATGTAGGCGAAGGCGACGAGCGCGCCGGTCGTGCAGTTCGAGAACGGCGTCGAGCAGATGTACTACACGCGCCGCGGCGAGGCCGAGAAGGACGGCGACGCCGAGGAGATGATCATCCGCGCCGACCACAACGAGCCGAAGACCGTCTACAAGGCCGCGTCGAAGAAGGCGGGCTACATCGACGGCAAGGTCCAGGCGAAGAGCGCGCACGCGACGGAGTCGAAGGACAACGACGCCGCGAATGGCTTCGGCGGCGGCGCCCCCGCGAGCGCGGCGCCCGACCTCGCGATGAGCCAGGTCGGCGTCGGCAGCGTGTCGTCGATGCAGGGCTTCCAGGGCTCGCGCGTGCTGCGCCTCGCGAACCGGAACATCAACACGATGGGCGACGAGGTCGTCGCGACCGATCGCGACACCGGCAACACGCTGTGGAAGATCAAGCTCGCCGGCGACACGTCCAAGCAGGGCGGCTTCCTCGGCACGGCGCCGCTCGCGGCCGGCGCGAGCGTCCTGCTCGGCACGCTCGAGGGTAAGGTCCTCAAGCTGGATCCGAAGACCGGCACGACGACGGCGATCTTCCAGGTCGGCTCGCCCGTGCGCAGCCAGCCGGTCGTCGACAGCGGCTGGATCTACGTCGGCACCGAGGACGGCAAGCTCGTCGCGATCAACACCGGCGACGCATCGATCACCGGCTGGCCGACCTGGGGCGGCAACGCGCAGCGCACCGGCATAGCGCGTTAGTGCGGCGAGCTCGCGAACGCCGAGATCTCGGTCTGCGTGAGCACGCGGTCGAACACGTAGACATCGTCGATCGCGCCCGCGAAGTACTGGGTGGGCATCTGGGACAGCCGGCAGCCGAGGCACACGACATTGTTCGCCCCGTACGCCAGCGTGCCGACGCTCGCCGGCGCGGTTCCCTGGATCAGGTCCGCGTAGAGCACCTGCACGTCACCGGCGCCGTAGGTGACCGCGACGTTCGTCCAGCTCTCGAGCGGCCGCTGCGTCGACGAGATGACCGCGCCGACGTTCGACGTCGTCGAGAACACGATCATGTTGCCGAAGTCGACCGACCACACCTCGGCACTCGATGCGACGAGCCCCTGGGACAGGTCGAACACCGGCCCCGCTGCCGCGATGTTCACCCACGCGATCAGCGTGAACGACGGCGGGAGCGTGGGCAGCGTGATCTCGCCGATCGAGCTGCCGTCGAGGTGCAGCGCCATGCCGTACTTGCCCGGCTCGAAGCCGCACGGCGCGCCGCCGGTCGTCGTGCACGTCGCCATCGCGCCGCCGCCGGCCTCCGCGTACGTGCCGTCGAAGCGGTAGTGCAAGAGCGGCGTCGGCAGCCGCCCGTCGACATCGGGCAGCACATCCACGGGCCTCTCGGCGCCGTCGCTGGGGCGTGCATCGCCGGAGCCGCCCGTGCCCGGCGCATCCTCGTACGGATCCCCGAGCCCGAACACGCGGTCGCAGCCGGCGAGCGCGAGCAACAGGACGAGCGCGCGCATCAGAACCGCCCCGCGACGGCGACGCCCGCCTGCGACTCGCCCGCCGTGACGTACAGGTAGCTGCCGGTCCCGACCGCGACCGCGCCGACGACGAACGCCGCCGAGCCGCCGACGTGCAGCGCGCTCTTCCAGTGCTGGCGCGTCGCGAGGTCGTGCGTGCTGTCGAACTCGTGCTTGCCGTACAGGCAGAACGCCGCGTCGGCGAGCAGCACCGCGCCGCCCGCGATCATCAGGATCTTGCCGTTGCGCTTGCGATGCGACGGCGGCGGCGGCGGCTCGAGCTGCAGCGCGAGCGGGCGTTCGCGCGCGTCGTCGGCGACCTCGACCTGCTGAGGCTTCTCGTACATGCCCTTGCCGTGCAGCTCGACCGTGTGCGCGCCAGCATCGAGCTCGAGGTGCACGCGCGCCGCGGCATCGATCGGCACACCATCGACCGTCACGGCGACGTCCGCCGGCACGTCGATCCGCACCGTCGGCACCTGCGCCGCGAGCGCGCGCATCTTCTTCGTCGCGGCCTCGTCGACCTCGGGCATCGCCTTCTCGGCGGCGAGCGTCTGCGCCTTGCGGAACCACGTCAGCGCGGACGCGAGCTTGTGCTGGTCCTCGTTGCACAGCCCGAGGTTGAGCAGCACGCCGGGCGCCTGCGGATCCATCGCGAGCGCGGCCTCGAACTTCGCGCACGCCGCCGCCGGCTCGTGCCGCTGCAGCAACACGCGACCCTCGGCGAACAGCGACTCGGCGGTATCCGCGTCCGCGTGCGCGAGCGTGCTCGCGAGGACGATGCCGAGGAGCGCCGGCCACCTCACTTGGCCGGCAGCGTCACGATCTGGTTGATGACCTTCCCGTTCGGATCCGCCTTCTTGCGATCCGCGACGACGATCAGTACGTCGCCCTGGGCGCGCGACGCGCCGGTCGTGTCACCGACCCACTTGAGGCCGGCGTCCTCGGCGGCCTTCGCTTCCTTGTCGCTGCCGTACGTGCAGACGAGCACCTCGAGCTTGTTGACCGTGCCGCTCGCGCAATCCTTGCCGATGTCGGTCTTCGCGGCGGTGAACGCGGACGGCTCGAGGCCGCCCTTCTTCCACGCATCGATCACGCCGTCGCGCGACGTCGGCGCGGACTTCTTGTGACACGCGACCAGCGCGAGCAGCAGGAGAGCGCGCCTCATCTGTGGCGCCCCTTGTGCCAGCCCTCGTGGCGGCCGTTGTCGTGGTGGCCGTGCTCGATGATCACCGGGCGATCATGCACGACGACCGGACCGCCGACGTTGACGCCGACGCCGACCGAGATCGACGGCATCGGCACCGCGACGTGCACGCCGGCCTCGATACCGACGCCCGGCGCGATGACCTCGTCGCGATGATCGACGACGACGGGCGCCTCGACGACGGCCGGCGTGACGAACGCGGCGTTGACGCCGATCCAGCCGACCGGTGCCTCGACCTCGACGACCGGGCGCGTGTAGACCATCGGCCGGTAGTACGCGTTGATGCCGACGTACTGCGGGCGCGCCTCGATCATCACCGGCGGCGGCGTGCCGACGTAGAAGTACGCGTTGCCCGCCATCTTGAAGTCGTCGCCGTCGGGCGGCTCGAAGTAGTGATAGTGCGGCCCTTCGATGTAGCAGTACTCGACGTCCGGATCGCCGCCGACGACCGCCTCGACGTGGATCGGGTGCGGACCCTTGTAGGCGTACTTCGGGCCGTCGTAGCCGTAGGCGACCGGGTCGCCGACGAACACGTGGTCATCCCCGTGCGTGCGGTACTCGAGCTTGTTCGCCGTGTAGATGTGGACGTGCGGGCCTTCGATGTAGCAAATGCCGCCGCCCTCGGACTTCGGGATCGGGTGGATGCCCGAGAACCGGACCTGATGCCCCCACTTGTGATCGGCGAGGGCCGCCGGCGAGGCGGCGAGGACCGCGAGCGCGAGGAGAATCCATCGGTGTCGCATGCCTACCAGTGGGCCTCGCTCCCGGAGGAGGGTCAAGGCTCAATGTGGTTGGATCTGCGCCGAGATCTGGAACTCGCGCACCATCTGGTCGAGCTCTGCGACGAGCGTTCCCTTGAGCGTCATCGGGCGCTTGCCGTCCGTATCGAGCGGGACCTCGACGACGACGGCCGCGCCGGCCGGGACATCGCGCTCGAGCGGGACCTCGCCGGTCGACAGCGTGGTGCCGGCGGCCGCGAACGTGTACTCGAGCTTGGTCAGGCGCATCGGCGAGGCGGCCGGGTTCGTGACCTGGACGAACACGACCTCGCGAGCGGGAGCGTCGTGGACGCCGAGGACGCGCAGCTGCGGCGACGTATGAGCGCGGCAGGCCGCAAGCAATGCGAGGCAGATGATCAGGCGGTACATCGAACGAACACACATCTTGCTGCTTCCGTGCCAGCGGGCAAGTAATCGCAACGAGCCATTTCGCGCCGCGGATCGACCACTCTTGTTCACGGTTCCGTTAACGTCAAGGTCGTGAAGATCGAGAAGGGCCGCAGGGTCAAGCTCAAGGTCGACCTCTCCGTCGCGGGAGGCCAGCAGCTCGAGAAGAGCACCGTCGAGTACGTCCAGGGAGCGGGCACCATGCTGCCCGGCCTGGAAAAAGTCCTCGAAGGCCTCGAGGCCGGGGCAAAGCGCGACGGCGTGCTCAAGCCCAAGGAGGCGTTCGCCGCGATGTCGCCGGTCAAGACGATGAAGCGGAGCGAGTTCCCCAAGGACGCCAAGCTCAACAAGGGCGAGAAGCTCGTCGCCGCGAGCGCCGACAAGGCGCACATGAACGTGATCCTCGAGATCATCGACATCAAGGGCGATGACATCGAGGTCCGCCTGCTCCACCCGCTCGCCGAGAAGGACATCAAGTACTCGGTGGAGGTCGTGCAGGTGTCGGATCCGCGCCCGCCGCCGGTGCCCGCCGAGGCGCTGGATCTCGAACCGGAGTCGTAGCCGTGCACGCGCGTCGCTTGTACGCGCATCGCGGCGCTTCGGCCGAGCGGCCGGAGAACACGATGCCGGCGTTCGAGCGCGCGATCGAGGTCGGCGTCGACGCGCTCGAGACCGACGTTCACCTCACCCGCGACGGCGTGCTGATCGTCTCGCACGACGACAACGCACTGCGGATGTGCGGCGCGCCGCTCGCCTTCGCCAACCTCGCGCTCGAGGACGTGCGACATCTCGACGCGGGCTGGGGCTTCGTCTTGCCCGATGGCCATCGTCCGTTCGCGGGCAAGGGCATCACGATCCCGACGTTCGAGGAGGTGTTGCTCGCGTTTCCGCGCGTGCACCTCAACGTCGATCTCAAGGAGCCGCGCGCGATCGGGCCGATGCTCGAGCTCGTGCGCAAACACCGCGCGGAGGATCGCGTGACGATCGCGTCGTTCGACACGTCGACCGCGGTCAGCGTGCGGCGGCGCGGCTACTCGGGAGAGACCGGTTTGTCGCAGGGCGAGGTCGCGACTCTCGTCACACTTCCCGCGCTGCTGTGGCGCCAGCTGCCGTTCACCGGCAACGCCGCGCAGGTGCCGACGAAGCAGGGACCGCTGCACTTCGACCGCGCCGCATTCATCGCCAAGTGCCACGCAATCGGCCTGCGCGTCGATTTCTGGGTGATCGACGATGCGGCGGAGGCGCGCCGTCTGCTCGACCTCGGCGCCGACGGCATCATGACGAACGACCCTGCCGCGATCCGGCCGGTGTTTACCTGAATCCTGTACCTGTCGGATTTCTAACACCTCCTCGGGCACGGGATTGCCGCTGACTTCCTCTTGAAAGGAAGTCTTGCGCGGAGCATGTTCCAGCTTTCTCAAGCTCGGAGTACGCGCAATGGCACTGAAGAAAGGCGTCGACGTCAAGCCGGCTAGCGGCAAGCTCGGCATCCTGCTCCCCGGTATGGGCGCGGTTGCCACCACGTTCATCGCAGGCGTGATGTCGATCCGCAAAGGCCTCGGCAAGCCGATCGGCTCGCTGACGCAGCTCGGTCACATCCGCCTCGGCAAGCGCACGGACGGCAACTCGCCCGCGATCAAGGAGTACGTCTCTCTCGCCAAGCTCGACGACATCGTGTTCGGCGGCTGGGACATCTTCCCGGAGAACGCGTACGAGGCGGCCGTGAAGGCCGGCGTGCTCGAGAGCAAGGACCTCGAGCCGATCAAGGCGGAGCTCTCGGCCGTCAAGCCGATGACCGCCGTGTTCGAGCAGGCGTACGTCAAGAAGCTCAACGGGCCCAACGTCAAGAAGGGCACCTCGAAGATGGATCTCGCCGAGCAGCTGATGGCGGACATCCGTAACTTCAAGGAGAAGAACGGCTGCGATCGCCTCGTCGCCGTCTGGTGCGGCTCGACCGAGGTCTACCGCAAGCCGACGGAAGTCCACTCGTCGCTCGACAAGTTCGAGGCGGGCCTCAAGGCGTCGCACGACGACATCGCGCCGTCGCAGATCTACGCGTACGCGTGCCTCAAGATGGGCGTCCCGTACGCCAACGGCGCGCCGAACCTCTCGCTCGACACGCCGGCTCTCCTCGAGCTCGCGCGCAAGCAGTCGATGCCGATCACGGGCAAGGACTTCAAGACGGGCCAGACCCTGATGAAGACGATCCTCGCCCCGGGCTTCAAGGCCCGCATGCTCGGCCTCGAGGGCTGGTACTCGACCAACATCCTCGGCAACCGCGACGGCGAGGTGCTCGACGACCCCGAGTCGTTCAAGAGCAAGGAAGTCTCCAAGCTCGGCGTGATCGACTCGATCCTCCAGCCGGAGAAGTACCCGGACCTCTACGGCAACATCAGCCACGTCGTCCGCATCAACTACTACCCGCCCCGCGGCGACGCGAAGGAAGGCTGGGACAACATCGACATCCGCGGGTGGCTCAACTACCCGATGCAGATCAAGGTGAACTTCCTCTGCCGTGACTCGATCCTCGCCGCGCCGATCGTCCTCGACCTCGCGCTGTTCATGGACTTCGCGCATCGCGCGGGCATGTCGGGCATCCAGGAGTGGCTGAGCTTCTACTGGAAGTCGCCGATGACGCCGGACGGCCTCTACGCCGAGCACGACCTGTTCATCCAGCTGATGAAGCTGAAGAACACGCTGCGCTACACCAAGGGCGATGACCTGATCACGCACCTCGGCGCCGAGTACTACGACTAAACGTTCGTGTTCCGAGTCGAACGCCGGTCCTCGCGGGCCGGCGTTTTGCGTTTCGGGCTCGTCGCGCGCGCGTCCGCGCGGCGGCCCGGGCGTCGCGTTTCGGGTAGGCTTCGCGCATGCCGTTCGCTGTCGTCGGGCACGTCGAGGTCGTCGAGTTCATCGACGTCGAGCGCGTGCCGGCGCCCGGCGAGATCGTCCACGCGACGTCGCGCCTGACGGTCGCGGCCGGCGGCGGCGCGGTCGCCGCGGTCGCGCTCGCGCGGTGGTCGGGCGGCTGCCACTTCTACTGCGCGCTGGGCGACGACGAGCTCGGCCACCACGCCGAGGCCGAGCTGCGCGCGCGAGGCGTCACCGTGCACGCGGCGTGGCGCTCCGCACCGCAGCGCCGCGCGATCACGATGATCGATGCCCACCGCGAGCGCACGATCACCGTCATCGGCGAGCGGCTCGTCGCGCACGCGGACGACGCGCTGCCCTGGGACGAGCTCGCATCCTGCGACGCCGTCTACGTGACGGGCGGCGATGCCGGCGCGATCGCCCAGGCGCGCCGCGCCCGCGTCGCTGTCGCGACCGCGCGGATCCTGCCGCACCTGCAGCTCGCGAAGATCGCGCTCGACGCGCTCGTCTCGTCGGCGAACGACCCGGCCGAGCGCTACGCGGCCGGCGAGCTGTCACCGGAGCCGCGGATCGTCGTGCGCACCGATGGCAGCAAGGGCGGGACGTTCGTCGAGAGCGGCACGACGCACCGCTACAGCGCGGCGCCCGCGGAGATCACGGGCGACACCTATGGCGCAGGCGACACGTTCGCGGCCGGCGTCGCGTTCGCGCTCGGTCGTGGCGCGCCGGCCGTCGAGGCGATGGCCGATGCGTCGCGGCTCGCGGCCGAGGTGCTCGCGTGGCACGGCCCGTATCCGGCCCCGTAGTACCGCGCACGGTGCCCGGAGATCCGGGCGGGGGCGGAGATCGAGTGGGGGCAGGCCGGATTTCGGTACGAATGGGCGTTCGAACGCCTGTTCGTACGGAATCGCCGCGCCCCCTCAGTACACCCGCACCGTGACCCGCGCGCTCGGCAGGCCGCGCGCGATCGTGAGCGTGCCGCCGCCGTCGAGCGCGAGCGTGCCGTCGCCGACGATGTCGATCGTCGCGTAGCCGGCGTGCGCGGTCACCGTCACCGCGGCGCCGTTGAACATCGCCGTCGCGGGCAGCGCGGCGCCGAGCGGGCGGCCTTGCCACGTCCACTGCGCCGCGGCCGTGGTGCCGGCGGTGTCGTTCCACTGCGCGCGCGTCGCCTCGGCGGCGGTGCCGGAATAGAGCCAGACCTCGCGGTCGCCGCCGGCCGCGTCGAGCGTCTTCGCGGTGGGGAGCGCGGGCGCGGCGAGCATCGTGTCGATGCCGTCGGGATAGAGCACGAGCAGCGAGCCTTCCGGCACGAACGCCGGGATCTCGGTCATCGCGGCGGGCGCGTCGACGGTGCCGCTGGCGGCCGCGCCGCCGAGCAGCGGCAGCCAGTTGCCGGCCGGCAGCTGCACCATGCGGTCGGTCGCGCCCTGCGTGAGGATCGGCGCGACGAGGATGCGGTCGCCGAGCAGGTACTCGTCGACGGTGGTCCACGCGAAGTCGTCGGATGGGAAGTCGAGCGCGATCATGCGAAAGAGCGGCAGGCCGTCGCGCTCGAAGCTCGCCTGCATGCCTTCGAGGTAGGCCGCGAGCTGCAGGTGAAAGCGCGTCCAGCGCGCGAAGTGCGCGATCGACTGCGCGTCGTGCTGCCACTGGAAGTTCTGGCGCGCGCTGCGGCCGTGGTGCGTGCGCATGACCGGCGAGAGCGCGCCGAGGGTGGTCCAGCGGTAGAACAGCTCCTCGGTCGTGGGCGTGGTGCCCTGGCTCATGTAGCCGCCGATGTCGCTGCCGGTGTACGGGAAGCCGGTGAGCCCGAGGCCGATGGCGATCGGCACCACGGACCGAAAGCCGTCGCCCTCCGACCAGTCCGTCTGCTGATCGCCGAGCCACATCACCTGCGTGTACGGCTGGCTGTGCAGCCACGCCGAGCGCATGAAGTAGAGGCCCTGGCGCGCGCCGAGGAGCTCGTGGTTGAACTTCGCCCACTCGCGCGGATACGCGTTGTGTGCGAGGTACGCGTCCTCGCCGCTCGCGAGCACGGCGTCGGTCGGCAGCCACTCGGCGAAGTCCGCCATCCAGCCGTCCGCGCCGAGCCTGAGCGCGTCGCCCATCACGCCCTTCGCCCACGCGACCGCCGCGTCGCTCGACAGATCGAGCATCGTCGCCGGGTTGAACTTCACGCCCGTGAAGACGTAGTTGCTGCCGTTGCCGTCGTGGATCGGGTAGCCGGCGGCGTTCGCCTCGGCGGAGATGTCGGCCGTCGAGTCGATGAACGTGTTCTCGTAGACGAGGAACGAGAAGCCCTCGCCGTGCAGATCGCTCGCGAGCTGCTCGAAGTCCGGATACAGCGTGCGATCGACGCGCCAGTTCTCGTACAGCGCGTAGCCGGTCGCGCCGTCGGCGCCGCCGCGCCAGTCCTCGGTCCAGATCACCGACGACGACACGCCGTTCGCGCGCAGCGCCTGCGCGACCTGTCGCACGCTCGCCGAGCCGAAGATCGCGTCGATCCACGGCGCGTAGATCGTCCGCGGCGGCGCATCCGGCTTGCCGACCCACGCGACCATCTGCCCGAGCGCATCGCGCGCGCTCGCGCCGAGGAACACCTGCAGCGACAGCGACGGCTGCCACACGCTCAGCTCCGCGATATCGCTCTTCACCGCACCGAGCTCGAACGTCGCGCGCGCGTCGGTGTCCATCACCATCGCGTACCCGCGCGACGACAGCAGCATCGGCATCGGCGTGTGCGTCGAGTGCCGGCGCCCGCTGAGGAACCACACGCCGCCGTAGTCGTTGTCGGCGAAGTCGTCCTTGCCGATGCCGTCCTCCTGCACCCACAGCGGCACGGTCTCGCCGCGATGATCGACGGAGAACGACATGCCGCCCATGCCCACCGTGTGCTCGCCGTCGGCGAGGGCCGTCCCGATCTCGATCTGCTCGCCCTTGTCGGTCGCGAGCTGGATCGCGACATGGTCGCCGAGCATCACGCTGCCGGTGCCGACCTTGCTGTCGCCGGCGACGAGGTCGAACGTCGCCGACGTGCCGCTGGCCTTCACGCCGCGCAGCTCGCCGACGACGCGCCACTTGTCGGTCGGCGCCTCGGTGAACTTGAACGAGCCGAACTGCATCTCGGTCGTGACGTCCAGCGCCGAGATCCCGGCGAACGCGCCCTTCGCGGTCTGCCACGCGACCTGGCCGTCGACGAGCAGCGTGATCCGCGCCGGCACCGACTCGATGCGCGCGGTGACATGCCCGTCCGTGATCTCGACGGGCGGCGGATCGCTGCCGCACGCGGCCAGCAGGACGAGGCACAGGGCAGCTCGGACATCCATGGCGGCCCCAGAGTCGCACACCGCCCTGCGGCACGTCACCACGGCTCACCAGACGCCGCGGATTGCTCGTCGGAGATCAGCGATCGATCACGGTGACGCCGTGGGCGGCCAGGGTCCGGCGCCACGCCGCCCGCAGCAGACCGCCGTCGAGATCGAGCGTCTGGAGCGCCGGCAACCGGGCGATCGCCGAGAACAGGTGGGAATCGAGGCGCTTGACCGAGATGTCCTCGGCGTAGAGCTCGCGCAGCCGCGTCACGCGCGTCCAGGCGTCGAGGCAGCGGGCCGTGACCTGCGTGTGCGACAGGTTGATGGCGACGAGGTGAGGCGCCGCCGCGAGCTTCGCGCACGCGACGTCCGTCGCATCGTCGAACGCGATCGAGAGCTGCGCGAGCTGGGGCAGCTCCGCAAGCGCGACGAGCCCCGGATCCGTCAGCTCGTCCTGCGCGACGGTCAGCGTGTCGAGCGCGGGTGCAGCCGCGACGAGCGCGGGGATGTCGGCGTCGGTGATCGCGACCCGGTCGAGGCCGAGCGAGCGGAGCTGCGGGAGCGCGGGCAGCCGAGGGATCAGCGACTTCGCGGTGATGTCCGTGCCGCTGAGGCTGAGCTCCTCGAGGCGAGGCAGTCCGTCGAGCAGCGCGAGCGCGGCGTCGGGCACGGGCAGATCCTCGAGGTGGAGGACGCGCAGCTGGTGCAGCGCGGCGAGGCTGTCGAACGAGCCGTCGATGCGGGTGCGCGAGAGATAGAGCTGCTCGAGGCCGGTGAGCTGCGCGATCCGCGGGAGGCTCGCGCGCGTGACGCGCGTGTTGGTGAGATCGAGCACGCGCACGTCATCGAGGTGAAGCGCGGCGACCGTCGCGTCGCCGACCTGCGTGCTCGCGAGCAGAAGGCGGGTGAACGCGAAGCTCCCGAGCCGGCGTGAGTCGTCGTCGCCGATCCTCGCGGCTGCGAGGTTCAGCTCGCGCAGCGACGGGTTCAGCGCGATCCAGTCGATCGCCTCGTGCTCGACGCCGAGGTGCCCCAGCCCGAGGTGCTCGAGCGTGCGGAGCTTGCTCAGCTGCGCGGCCTTGCCGGCGACGACCTTCGTGTCGGAGAGATCGAGCCACATCAGGTCGGCGGCGTCCGCGAGGTCGTCGAGCACGACGGTCTTCACGCCGGTCGCCATCAGGTCGAGCCGGTGGAGCGGCAACCCGCGCAGCAGCCCCGCGGTGTCGGTGACCGGCGTGCGCGCGAGGTCGAGCTCCGAGAGACTGCGGCACGCCTTCAGCAGGTGCTGGATGCCCGCGTTGTCGATGCGGGTGTCGCCGAGATCGAGCCCGATCAGCGCGCACCGCGAGGCGAGCGGCTCGAGGCCAGCGGCGGTGACGCTCGTGTGCGGCAGCGCGAGGTAGATCAGCGGCACGGCCGCGACGACCTGCTTGACCGCCGCATCCGAGACGCTCGTCGTGCCGGCGCTGAGCACGACGAGCGTCTGCAGCGTCGCGAGCTCGGCGAGGCCTGCGTCGGTCACCGCCGTGCCGTCGATGCGCAGGCTCTCGAGCGCCGGCATCTTCGAGATCGCGACGAGCGCGGCATCCGTGATGCGCGTCGATGACAGCCACAGGTGCTCGAGCCGCGGAAACGCCGCGAGCGCGAGCGCGGTGCGGTCCGTGACGTGCGTGTCCGAGGCATCGAAGAACGTCAGCTCGTCGCGCGCGGCGAGCACGGGCTCGACGGTCGCATCGTCCGCGGCGCTCTCGCCTGCGACCGAGATCCCACGCGCGTGCAGCGCGACGGCCCGCGAGACGAAGGCGTGCAGCTCGTCGGCAGGCAGATCCGTCGCGACGGGCCGCACGAACCAGATCCCGGCATCCTGCGCGGGCCACGTCGCCGGATCGAGCGTGCGCGCGTGCGCGAGCACCGTCTCGCGGCCGTTCTCCCACCGCACGACCTCCGCCGGGAACAGCTTCTCGGGGGCGGGCCGCGCCGCAGGCGGAGGCGCCGGGCGAACGGGCACGGGCACCGGCCGCTGCGCGGCGCACGCGGCGAGCACCAGGAACGGGAGCGGCGAACGCATCGTGATCACATGGACGTGATGTCGAGCTTGCCGTTGCACGCGAGATCGACCCAGCCCGTCCCGGCCGTCAGCGCCGTGCCGTTGCACGAGGCCGCGTAGCCCGCCGGGATGTAGATCGAGTGCGTGCCGCCGCCGTGCGTCTCGAGGTGCAGCGCACGCGCCGTGTAGTCGTAGTCGTTCGCGACGACCGTGCCGGCGATGCGCGCGGCGTGCGGCCGCGAGAGCCACGCGACGACCTGCGGCCGCTCGGTCCATGTGCCGTTCGCGAAGTCGTAGACGCCCCACGCGCCCTGCGATTCTTCCTTCCAGACCCAGAACGCGTCGCTCGCGAGGTACTTGTCGTGGAGCTGCGCCTCGACACCCATCCACAGGTCGGCGTTCGGCGCCGTCGGGCCGATGCCGTACTCGCCGATGACGAGCGGGGTGTGCCAGGCGGTGGCCTCGGCACGCGTGCCGGCGACCGAGGCGTCGAGGTCATCCGGGTTGAGGTTCTGCAGCGGCGTCTGGTCGGGCGCGAACACGTAGGTGTAGACGTGCGGCGCGTAGACGCTGTTCTCGACGGGGAACGCGCGCTTGGACTTCGGCGCGAAGTCGACGAGGTTGCGCGTGGCGCTCGGCTCGAAGAAGACGAGCTTGTCGGGGGCGGCGGCGCGCACGCGCGTGGCAGCCGCGATCGAGAATGGCTCGACGAGCGTGTCGCCGACCGGCGGCTCGTTGAAGAGCTCGAAGCCGATCACCGCGCCCGTCGATGCGAAGCGCGTGGCGACGTGGTCGAGCGCGTCGAGGAACGCGGCCTGGAGCCCGGAGGGATCGCCGGCGGCGAAGAACGTGTTGAACGCGTCGTTGACCTGCTGCGAGGTGCGGCGCGCGCCGAGGTCGGTCAGCGGGCCTTGCAGCAGCATCGTCGGCGCGGGCTGGATCGCCCACAGCGGGGCGCCGTCCTCGCCGATCTCCTTCGAGTAGGCATCCTCGTGCATGTCGATCAGGACGTAGAGGCCGGCGTTGCCGGCGCACGTGACGGCGGCCTCGACGCGATCGAGGTAGCCGTCGTCGAACGTGCCCTGCGTCGGCTCGAGTGCGGACCAGTTGATCGGCAGGCGCAGGAAGTCGAGGCCGAGCTCGTGCATGCGCTGGCAGTCGGCGTCGGTGAGGTCGGGGATCGGCTCGAGAGGCGTGCGCCCGTCGGAGAACGTGACGTCGAAGATGCCGTTGACGCGCGCGTTGATCCCGCGCAGCAGCGCGATGCGACCGTGGTCGTCGCGCAGGTGGGTGCCGTCGGATGACAGCGGCGTGGTCTGGTGCGGCGATGACGAGCACGCGGCAAGCAGCAACAACAGGCGGCGCACGCCGCGAGACTACTACGGCGCGTCGATGGACTCGGTGGATTTCCAGAGCTGGACGTACGGCGCGCCGCCGGCGACGTAAGCGTAACCGTCCTCATCAAACGCAACTGACTGCAACGACGAGGCGGCGATCGGCGCGCCCGCGATCGTCAGGTTGTACGTCGCGACAAGTGAACCCGCTCCGGCGTCTTCGTAGACGCGCCAGACGTCGTGGGCGGAGTCGGGGAGCCTGGCGACGAGCCGGCCGGCCGGCGTGAGGAACGCGAGGCTGTGATCGTTGTCGACCTTCGTCGGCTGCCAGGTGGCGCCCGCGTCGTGCGAGACGGCATCGGTCGCGACCCACGTGCCGTCGGGCGTGAGGCCGACGAAGCGGTGGACCTCGCCGGTGAGCTTGCCCCCGGCAGGGCGCGCGGCGTCGCCGGCGTAGGCGGAGGTCCACGAGGCGCCGGCGTCGGCGGAGCGCCAGACCTCGGCGTGCCAGTGGTCGCCGCTCGCGTCGGAGGCGCCGGTGAACGTCGAGACGAGGATCGCGCCGTCGGCACCGCGCGCGAACGCGTCGGCCTGCGCGGGCGCCGGGCCGGTGCCCTTCGCGGCGTGCCAGGTGGTGCCCGCGTCGAGGCTCGCGTAGAACGCGTCGCCGGCGGCGCCGAACACCATCGAGCCCGCGGCCCACGCGCGCGGCGGCAGCACGCGCAGCGACCACGACGGATCGCCATCGCGCCACGCGAGCCCCGCGACGAGGAACGTGCCGTCGTCGGTGCGCGTGATCGGCGGGCCGCCGGGCGCCCACGTGACCGGCGCGGCGTCCCAGTTGCCGGCGGCGAGCTGCGCGGCGCCCGCGCGGAACGTGACGAAGCGATAGCCCCACGCGTCGCTGCGCGCGAGCATCCAGTAGCGATCGCCGGCGCACGCGATGCGCTCGACGATCATCGTCAGATCGCCGGAGGCGATCAGCGGCCGCCACGTCGCGCCGAGATCCGTGCTCCGCTGGTCGTGCACGACGATCGCGCCGTCGCTGCACGCGCTCGCATCGCCCGCATCGGCGACGACGCCGGGCTTCGTGCCGGCGGGCGTGCCCGTCGCGTCGAACAGGTACGACGTCATGCCGCCGAACAGCAGGAAGCGGCCGTCGGAGAGGACGAGCAGGTCGCGGCCGGCGCCGGGCACGTCGCGCGTGACGAGCTCCCACGTCGCGCCGCCATCGTGCGAGCGATGGACGCCCCACGCCGACACCGTCATCACCGTCTGCCCGTTGCTCTCGAGGTCCTGGATGTACGGCTCGGTCTCCGTTGCGGTCGGCGGCGGCAGCGCGGCCTCGCTCCAGCCTTCGCGCGCGATGTGGTTGTTCACGGGGTCGAACACGAACAGGTGCCCGGCCGGATCGACGCGCCACGTGCGATCGGACGTGTACGTCGGCGCGCCCGTGACCGCCACCGGCGCGGCGCCCAGCTGCCAGCGCGCGAGGCCGAGCGCGGGCGCGAACGTGATCAGCGTCGCGCCGGCGACAGCGACGCGCGTCGGCGAGCCGAGCCGCGGATCGAGCGGCTGCCACGTCGCGCCGCCGTCCTGGGAGATGCGGCTCGCGGTGACGACGATGTCGCCGCCGCCGCCGACAAACACGTCGTGGCTCGTGTATTGCGGCACACCAGCTGGCGCGAAGTCGAGTGTGCGCGGAGCGGCCGGCCCTGCCGGATTGCCACACGCGGTGACGAGTAACAGCGCGAGGCGACGCATGTCGCAGCTCGCGTTGCATAGGGCGTGCGAGATCTACGCGCGGGCGGTCGGAGGCACCGGCGCGGCGACCGGTACGGCGTTCGGATCGCGGGTGCGCGGTCCGAGGACCTCCGCGAGCGCCTCTTGCTCGAGCGTCTCGCGCTCGAGGAGTGCCTTGACGAGACTGTCGAGCCGCGCGCGGTGGACCTCGAGCGCCGCCGATGCGCCCTCGAGCGCCCTCGCGAGCAGCTTGCGGGCCTCGGTCTCGATCGAGTGGATCGTCGCGTCGCTCGTGCCGCCCTCCGCGATGCGCGCGCCGAGGAACGGGTGCGACTCGTTGACGTCGAAGTGCACGGGCCCCAGCGCGTCGCTCATGCCGAAGTGCGCGACCATGTTCGTCGCGAGGCGCATCGCTTCCTTGAGGTCGTGCTCGGCACCGGTCGAGATGTCGCCGAGCACTGCGCGCTCCGCCGCGTAGCCGCCGAGCAGCACGTACAGACGTGCGGTCAGCTCGGCGCGCGTGTGGAGGTGGCGGTCTTCCGGCGCGACCTGCTGCGTGGCTCCGAGCGCCATGCCGCGCGGCAGGATCGACACGCGGCGCAGCGGCTCCGCCTCGGGCTGCGACCACGCGAGCAGCGCGTGTCCCGACTCGTGGACCGCGACGCGCTGCTTCTCGACCTCGCGCAGCTTGCCCTCGCGAGGATCGCCGAGGACGATCTTGTCGTACGCGGTCGCGAAGTCGTCGCGCGTGATGCGCGTGCCCTTGCGGCGCGACGCGGCGAGCGCGGCCTCGTTCGCGAGGTTCGCGAGATCGGCGCCGGAGAACCCGACCGTCGACTGCGCGACCTGATCGAGATCGACGTCGGTATCGAGCGGCTTGTCCTTCGTGTGCACGCCGAGGATCGCGCGCCGCGCCCCCGCCTCCGGCAGATCGACGACGACGCGCCGATCGAAGCGGCCCGGCCGCAGCAGCGCGGCGTCGAGCACGTCGGGCCGGTTCGTCGCCGCCATCACGACGACGAGGTCGTTGCGCGCGAAGCCGTCCATCTCGGAGAGCAGCTGGTTCAAGGTCTGCTCGCGCTCGTCGTGACCGCCGCCGAGGCCGGTGCCGCGCGCGCGGCCCACCGCATCGATCTCGTCGATGAACACGATCGAGGGCGCGTTCTTCTTCGCCTCCTCGAACAGCTCGCGCACGCGCGCCGCGCCGACGCCGACGAACATCTCGACGAACTCCGACGCGCTGATCGAGTAGAACGGGACATTGGCCTCGCCGGCGACGGCGCGGGCGAGCAGCGTCTTGCCGGTGCCCGGCGGACCGACGAGCAGCACGCCGCGCGGGATCTTCGCGCCGAGCTTCGCGAACCGCTGCGGCTCCTTGAGGAACTCGATGATCTCCGACAGGTCGCGCTTCGCCGCCGCGAGCCCCGCGACGTCCTCGAACGTCACGCTCGTCTTCTCCTTCTCGAACTTCTGGCCGCGCTTCAAGAAGCCGCCCATGGGCCCGCCACCGCCCGCGACCATCATTCGCTGCGCACGCCGCGACATCCACCACCAGAACCCGCCGATCAGCACCCACGGCAGGATCGCGATCGCGATCTGCCACAGCGGCGATGCATCGGCCTTCTCGACGCGGATCGTGACGCCCTTGTCCTCGAGCAGCGGCACGAGGCGCTGATCGCTCTGGGGCACGAGCGAGTGAAACGACGTCACCTTGTTCTCGGGCGCCTTCAGCACGCCGGCGATGCTGTGGTCGTCGAGCGTGACCTCCTTGACCTTGCCCTCGTTGATCCACGCGACGACCTGCGAGTACGTGACATCGCTCTTCGGCGCGTCTGCGCCGCGCTGCCAGAACCAGAACAGGCCGACGACGATCGCGAGCAAGATCCAGCCCCACGGCGCGCGATGCGGCGGTGGTGGCGAAGCGGCGTCCATACCCGACTTCTACGCAAGTCGCGTACCGCGCAATTCCCGTGCGTATGCGCACGCTGTGCGCCGCGGGCTTAATTCACGCCGCGCCCGATGAACAAATCGCGCGGATCGATGCCGAGCGATTTCATCGCCGCTTCCCACATATCTTGCGGTGGCGTCTCGAAAACCAGCCTCGGATCGGCCGCCGTATGCAGCCACGCGCCGCGAGCCATCTCCTGCGCGAGCTGGCCGGGCCCCCAGCCGGAGTAGCCGAGCAGCAGGCGCACGTTGCGCGGTGGCGCGCTCGCGATCGCGCGCAGCCGATCCGGGGAGGTCGACAGCGAGATCGTCGACGTGATCTCGATCGTCCCCTGCCCCGGCAGAGCGCTGCCGACCGGCTCGTGGAGCACCCATCCAGTGCTCGGGCTCACCGGTCCGCCCGCCCACACGACCGCCGAGTCGTCGCCGCGCCAGCTCATCTCGAGGCTGTCGAGCAGCTCGGTCGCCTTGATCGGGCTCGGGTGGTTGATCACCAGCCCGAACGACCCGTTGTCCCCGTGCTCGATCATCAGCACCACCGCCCGGGAGAAGTTCGGGTCGGCGAGCTGAGGCATCGCCAGCAGAAGGCCCGGGGCGAGGGTTGAGGACTCCACCTCGCCCAAGTGTTGCGCGAATCGCGGCGTGTTGCTGCCGAAAAGCAGCGGGAGTGTTCTATCTCACGAGAACTTGTGCTGCAGGCCGGGATCGCTCGCGCCGTCTTGCGCGTTCACCTGCTCGCTGTCTTTGTCCTTGTCCTTGTCCTTCTTGTCGTCGAGCCCGAGCTGCGGGGCGACCTTCTTGAACAGTGCCGAGCCAAGGCTCAGCGCGAACCCGGTGACGATCGCGCGCACGAAAAACTTCATGCCTCGAGGCTAGCGCCGCGAGTCGTAGATCGCCACCGGCCGCTCGCCGAACAGCTCGGCGAACAGCTCGCGCGCTGCGGTCCGCAGCTGGTCGTCACTCGCCGACGCGAGCGGCAGCGCGGTCTCCGCGAGCACGCCGCGATCGAGCCGCCCGCGCGGCACCGCCGGCGGCCGCACACCGCCACCGACATGGCGCGCCAGCCCCTCGAGAGCCACCACCGCCGCCACGCCCTCCGCCCCGTAGCTGTAGTCGCTGTCGAACGCCTGGTTCGCGAAGTTCCACAGCGCGAGCTGCGGCAGCGCCGGGTCGTACGCGATCTGCGTCAGGTACGCCGCCAGCTCCGCGCGCGCCCGCACCGCGAACGGCCCCTCGCCGGTCAGGCGCTCGAGCGCGGGCGGCGTCGGCAGCTCGAGATCCTGCGCGACATCGATCGAGTGCCGCGCCTCGTGTCGCCGCACGCTCGCCGCGAACAGATCGACGACCGTCTCCTTCGCCGGCACGGCGAGCTCGCCGCGAATCGCGGACCCGGCGGCGCTCGCGAGCCGCGCCCCCGCGACGGACCGCCGGAACCCGTCGTCGCCGAGCTCGTACGGCGCCCCCGCCGCGACCGGCCGCACGTGCGTCTGCACGAACTCCTCCACCCGGTCGAGCATCACGACCGGATCGCCGACATCGCTCGACTCCAGCCCGAGCACGAACCGCTCGAGCTGCACGTGATCGATGCGCCGCAGATCGAGCACGCGACGCGGCTCCCCATCGCAGCGCACGAACACGACCTTGTCGACGCGGTACACGAACACGACGGCCCGGTTATCGACGTCGTAAGCCGCCACCTCGTACCCCAGATTCTCGCCGGCGAGCGCGTTGCTCAGCGCGTGCGCCGCCGCGCGCATCTTCCCGCCCTTCTTCTTGCTCCGATCCGCGACCGCCTCCAGAAACCGGTGCCACGGCGCGACGAGCGCCGGCCGCTTCCCCATCGCGTCGCGCAGCCACGCCGGCGCCGCGCCGCCGAGCCACGCGATGCGCGGCATCTCGATCGCCAGCACCTGCTCGAGGTCGAGGTCGTACAGCGGCGTCCCTCCGCTCGCGAACGCGCCGACATACGGCGCCCCGCTCGCGTGATGCCGCGCCGGATGCCGCAGCCGCCACATCGCGAACGCGAGCAGCGCACACAGCATCACGAGCGCGACGCACGCCCCAACGGTCGCGACCGGCACGATCGGGCCCGGCCGCGTGCCGAGCCGCCTGTACGCGCGCGCGACCGCGACGCGATCCGTCGCATCGACCACGCCCGTGCTCGCATCGACGGCGCCAGCACACGCATCGATGGCTCGCGCGCCCGCGACGTCGAGCGCCGCCACGCGCTGGATGTGCCGCATCGCCTCCGGATCCGCCGCCGTCACCAGCTCGCGCGACTGCAGCGCCGCATCTATCAGTGCGCGCTCCAGCAGACGGCGCGCCGCCCCGCGCAGGATCCAATCGGCGCGCCCGACCGCCGCGCGCGCCGCATCGTCGTTGCCCGCCTCGATGCCGGTCGCGAGCGCGGCGAGCACGTGGCTGCGGATCACACCCGTGCGACACCGGCTGTGCCGCTCCGGTTGCGAGTTTTAGCGGCCCAGGTTTCCGTACAGGTCGGGCCGGCGGTCGCGGAAGAACCCCATGCTCGCGCGCACCCGACGGAGCTGCTCGAGATCCAGCTGCGCGACCGCGATGCCCTGCTCGCTGCGCCCGAGCTCGGCGAGCTTGTCGCCGCGCGCATCCGCGACGAACGAGCTGCCGTAAAAGGTCATCCCGCCCTCGGTCCCCACCCGGTTTGCCGCGACGACCCCGACCGCGTTCGCGACCGCGTGCCCGATCATCACGCGCTGCCACGAATCCCGGCTGTCGAACTCCGGCTCCTCCGGCTCGCTGCCGATCGCGGTCGGATAGAACAGCACGTCTGCGCCGGCGAGCGTCATCGCGCGCGCGGCCTCCGGGAACCACTGGTCCCAGCAGATCGCGACCCCGATCGTCCCGAGCTTCGTCTTGAACGCGCGAAACCCGGTGTTCCCCGGCTTGAAGAAGAACTTCTCCTGATACCCGGGCCCGTCCGGAATGTGCGACTTGCGATACACGCCGAGGTTCGTGCCGTCGGCATCGATCACGGCGACCGAGTTGTAGTGCTCGGGCCCCGCCTGCTCGAAGAACGACACCGGAATCACGACCCCGAGCTCCGCCGCGACCTGCTGGAAGTGGCGGATCGTCGGATGATCCTCGGCGGGATGCGCGCGCGCGAAGTCCTCCTCGCGCTGCGTCTGACAGAAGTAGTGCCCTTCGAACAGCTCGCTCGGCAAGATGATCTGCGCGCCCTTGCCGTGCGCCTCGCGGACGAGATCCGTGACGCGTGCGACATTGGTCGCAACATCGTCGGTGAGCGCGGTCTGCAGAGCAGCGACGGTGACCATGGCCGGCGCACCTTACGGCGCCCGCCGTCGTGCCGCAAGCAGCGCGCTACGCGCGGATGCCGAGCGTCGCGACGATGACGTGCCCGAGCACCGCGGACATCACGGTCGCACCGACCTGCTCGCGCTG
>CAYUNM010000043.1:0-1219 GCA_964446175.1 uncultured Kofleriaceae bacterium | reverse complement strand
CGATGACGTGCCCGAGCACCGCGGACATCACGGTCGCACCGACCTGCTCGCGCTGGCGCGCGATCCGCGCCGACAGAATGCCGACGAGCGGCACGACGACGACCGGCAGCCACAGCACGTAGAAGTAGAACGCTCCCCACAGATCCGACGGATCCGGGCACAGCCACGCATACGCGCCGCCTGCGGCGAGCCAGGTCGGCAGCGCCGTCAACACGAACGTCGACCGCGCGCGTCGGCCGATGCGCCGACCGGCGACGAGCATCACCACCGGTGCTAGCAGCACGAGCTGCATGTAGCGGCCGAACACCGCCCGACGTTACCAGACCGCCGCTTCCGCGATCCCGCGTCCGCCACGCTCCACCGCGCAGCGTGTCCCCAGCGCTCCCCTCAGCTGCGCCTCGTCGCGAAGCTACAGACGCCCGGGCACCTCGAACGCGCTGATGCGACCGTGCCGCTCCCACCCGACCCGCAACAACCATGTCTCCGGCGCCGCGCTCGGCAGCGGCTCGTACCCCACCGGCACCGCGAACGTGCCCTCGCGCCAGCCGCGAAACCCGATCGCCGTCGAGTACGGATCGAGCGACGCCCGGTGCGCCGCCTCGCAGCTCTCGTCCTCGTCATGCCGCCGCCAGTTGTTCAGCACGTACGACAGCGCGTTCCGCATCTGCCGCGGGCTCGAGATCGCGGTCGCGTGATAGCGATACGCGAACACCTTCCCCGTGCGCCCGAGCACGCGGTTGATCGCGCGCGCGGCCGTGATCGCGAGCGAGCGCATGCCGTGGCTGAGGGCGCCCTTGTCGTTCGCCTCGATGAGAAAGTGCAGATGGTTGCGCTGGATCGACGTGTGGCAGACGCGAAACGCGCTCTCGCCGAGCGTGCGCCGCAGCGCGCGCGCGATCGCCTGATACGTCTTCCCACGGCGCAGGCGCGGGACATCCTTGCGCGTGCGCAGGACGACGTGCTGCACGTCGTACCGGCGAACCAGCGGTCGCGTGCGATGCGGCGCATCGTGACAGCGCCCCGTCTTCTTGCGACCGGCGCCCTCGCGACGACCACCCCACGTGCGCGCGCGAAGGTCGAGCGCGAGCTGTTCATGGGTAGTCGGCGCCGACATGATTATGGCGTTATAATTTTCGGACATATGTCTCGTCAAGGAAAAAGCGGCCAGCATGGCACATGGCATACGACCACCAGAGAACACGGCGATGAACGATTCTGT
>CAYUNM010000042.1:0-70638 GCA_964446175.1 uncultured Kofleriaceae bacterium | reverse complement strand
ACGCGCGTGCGCTCGCCGATCGGAATGGTGGCCGCGTGCTCTAGATGTGATCTCAGCTTTGGTTCTCGGTCTCCACCAAACGAGTATTGGCCGGGCTGGTGTTCGCAGCGTCCCACGCTCGCGCCCGGTCTGATCCAACCCGGCATGGGCCGCATCTCGCGCGAGCGGTGGCGCCGATTGACTCGTTCACGGCGGACGTCGATCCGCGCAAACCCACCGCGTCACGAATCTCCATACGAAGCTGATCGGATCCGAGGCGTACTCACGTGCGAGGCGTATCAATGCGGTACGGCAGGTACGGCGTTCGATACTGAGTCACTTGGAGAGTTATTCAGTCGCGCACTGACAGCACCTGTTTCTCGATCGGCGTGGAGGGACTTTCCGCGTGGGGCAAGTTGGCCCCTACATAGAGAGCGGGAGGCTCCTTATGCGTGTTGCAAGGTCCGTCCAGTTCTGGGTGGGGCTGGCACTGTGTCTATTCACGCTCGTGATGTGGTCGTCATCTGCGTTCGCGCAGAAGGCGAAGACACGCGAGGTCACTGGCGTCGTCGTCGACGTCGATGCAAAGCCGATCGCGAATGCGACGGTGTCGATCGCGAACGGTCCGACAGCGACGACCGGCGCGGACGGCGCCTTCAAGCTCGCTGCGCCCGTCACCGACGCGATCATCGAGATCACCGCCGATGGCTTCACCGCGAAGCAAGTGCCGATCCTCGCGGCCACGACCGCGCTGCAGATGCAGCTGACGCTCGTCAGACCCGCACCTCCACCGACGGCGACGCGCGTGATCACGGGTGTCGTCACGGGCCCGGATCGCGCGCCGATCGCGAACGCGCGCGTGCACGTCCAGGGCACGTCGATCGAGACGCTGACCGCGGCCGACGGTACGTTCGTCCTGCCGAACGTCGCGACCGGAGATGCGATCCTCGACGTCGAAGCGCCGAACCAGCCGGCGACGACCGCGCCCGCCCCCGCGGATCGCGCCGTGATCGCGGTGTCGCTCGGTGCGGCGCCTGCGACGCCGCCACCCGCACCGACCTCTCGCAAGGTCGAAGGCCGCGTCATCGACCCGGTCTCGAAGGAAGGCATCGCCGGCGCGCAGGTCGAGGTCAAGGGCACCGGCCAGATCGCCTTCACCGAAGCGGATGGCTCGTTCGTGCTCGACGCGCTGCCGCTGACGGTGGTCCAGCTCGAGGTCACGATGGCGGAGCGCGAGACTCGGCTGATCCAGGTCGATCCCGCGCAGCAGAAGGTCACGATCCCGCTGGGACTCGCGCAGGGCGAACAGATCGTGATCGAAGGCCGCGCGCCCGTGATCGTGAAGCAGAACCTCGCGAATGGCGCGTCGACGATCGATAGCGCGAACCTCAACCGGGTCAGCGCCGACACGCTCGATACCGCGATGACCGGCAAGCTCGCCGGCGCGAACCTCCAGTTCAACTCCGGCGCGCCCGGCGGTGGCGCACAGCTCCGGTTGCGCGGCATCTCGACGATCAACGGCCAGTCCTCGCCGCTGTACGTGATCGACGGCGTGATCGTCTCGAACGTGTCCGTTCCGACCGGCGCGAACGCGATCACCGCGGCCGCCGCCGGTGGCAGCACCGCGTTCCAGGACAACCCGACGAACCGGATCTCCGACATCAACCCGAACGACATCGAGACCGTCGAGGTCCTGAAGGGCGCCTCGGCCGCCGCGCTGTACGGCTCCAAGGCCGCGAACGGCGTCGTGATCATCACGACGAAGCGCGGCCGCGACGGCGAGAACCGCGCCGAAGTCACGCAGCGGATCGGGTTCTCGCAGGTCACGAACAAGCTCGGGTCGCGCAAGTTCGACAACGTCGACGAGGTCAAGGCTGCGTTCTGCGCGGATCCGACCGCACCCGAGTGCGCGACGTCGCCGCTCGTCCAGGCCTACATGGCGGCCAACGGCAAGACGTACGACCACGAGGCCGAGATCGAGCACACGCCGTTCCTGCGCGAGACGCTAGGCAGCGTCTCCGGAGGCAACGACAAGGGCAACTATTACGGCTCGATCTTGCTTCGCGACGAGCCCGGCGTCGTGATCGGCACGTTCTACCAGAAGCAGAGCGGCCGCATCGCGGTCGGTTACAAGCTCGGAGAGCGGTTTCACCTCGGCTTCACCGCGAACGTCATCCACTCGATCTCCGATCGCGGCCTGACCAACAACGACAACACCGGCACGTCGAACTACGTCGTGTTGTCGGGTACGCCGAACTTCGTCGACCTCAGGCCGAAGAACGGGATCTACCCGGTCAACCCGGCGATCGGCAGCGGCGCGAACCCGATCCAGACCGTCCATCTGCTCCAGAACCGCGAGGAAGTGTGGCGTCTGATCTCCGGCGTCAACGGCTCGTACGACGCGTGGGAGAGCGGCGACAAGGAGCACGCGGTGAAGCTCCTCGGCAACTTCGGCGTCGATAGCTTCACGCAGCGCAATGATCTGCTCGCACCGAACGCGCTCAACTTCGAGCAGAGCAACACCGGGCTCGTCGGCACCTCGATCGACGGCGCGACCTCGAACCTGAACTTCAACATCGGCGCCGGCGGCCTGTGGACCTACAAGCCGAGGTCCGGGAACTGGCGCAACGCGGTCTCCGGCGGCGTCACGTACGAGACCGTCAACCTCAACTCGACGAGCATCGTCGCGCAGAACCTCACCGCGGCGCAGCCGAACGTCGACTCCGGCACGTCGATCCAGGTCGCGCAGACTCGGCTGCAGACCAAGGACTCCGGCATCTATGCGCAGGAAGAAGTCTCCGTCCTCGACGAGCGCCTGTCGTTCCTCGGCGGCCTCCTCGGCGAACGGTCGAGCCTGAACGGCGATACGAGCAAGTACTTCTTCTATCCGAAGCTCGCGGCCGTTTACTCGCTCGTCCCGGTCAACGACGACAAGGACAAGGCGCAGTTCGACACGTTCCGCATTCGCGCAGCCTACGGCGAGGCGGGCAACCGCCCCAACTACGGCCAGAAGTTCACGCCGCTCAACGCGACGACGAACATCGACGGCAACGCGGGCGTCGTCGTCGGCGGCATCGCAGGCGACCCGAAGATCGAGCCCGAGCGCCAGCGCGAGTTCGAGCTCGGCACCGACCTCGCGACGAAGGATCAGCGGATCGCCGGCGAATTCACGCTCTACCAGCGCGACATCTCGAACCTCCTGCTCCAGCGCGCGCTGCCGACGTCGACGGGCTTCACGACGCAGTTCTTCAACGGTGGATCGCTCCGCAACCGCGGCGTCGAGGTCGCGCTGCAAGTTCAGCCGGTCGCGACAAAGAAGATCACGTGGACGTCACGCGGAACGCTGACGCTCAACCGATCACTCGTGACCGAGCTCACCGTGCCGACGTTCGACATCACGACGGTCGGCTTCGGCGTCGGTCTCGGCGCGTTCCGGATCGAGCAAGGCAAGAGCGCGACCCAGATCGTCGCTCAGATCGACAAGCAGGGCACGGTCGCGGTCGTCGGTGACGGCGAGCCGGACTTCCGGGTCGGCTGGACGAACACGGTGAACGTCGGTGACTTCACGCTCGGCGCGCTGATCGACTGGCAGCACGGCTCAGACATCGTGAACCTCACGCGCCTGCTCTACGACTTCGGCAACAACTCGCCTGACAAGGAAGCGGCCAAGGCCCGCCTCGCCGCGTTCGCGAACAAGGACTTCCGCCCGTACATCGAGGACGGCTCGTTCGTGAAGGTCCGCGAGCTCTCGGTCACCTACAACCTGCCGAAGAGCATCGTCGCGCAGATCGGCGGACCGCTGCGCACGCTGTCGCTGAGCGCGGCCGGCCGCAATCTGTTCACGTTCACCGGCTACAGCGGCCTCGATCCCGAGGTCTCGAACTTCGGCAACCAACCCATCGGCCGCAACTACGACGTCGCGCCCTATCCACCGAGCCGCCAGTTCTGGTTCTCGGTCACGGCGGGACTGTGAGGCCCACCATGATGAAGATCATCGCACTCTGTCTCGCGATCGCCGCGTGCGATCTCGATGTCCCCGATCTCAACAACCCCAGCCTCGACGATCTGCAGAATCATCCGACCGCGCCGCTCGTCGAGTCCGCGTGCACCGGCCTCCTGATCGGCACCCGCGCCGACATCGCGACCGAGGTCGGTTACGTCGATCAGCTCGGCGTCCTGGGCCGCGAAGCGTACAACTTCGACCAGGCGGACCCGCGCTGGATCACCGAGCTGCTGCAGAGCCCGCTCAGCGCAGGTAGCCCGTTCGGCGGCGCGTTCTGGGCGTTCCCCTACGCGAACATCCGTGCCGGCAACCTCGTCCTCGACGCGGTCGACCGCGTGCCCGAGCTCTCGGACGGCGATCGTTCCGCGATCAAGGGCTTCGCGAAGACGATCATCGCGCTCGATCTCCTGAAGGTCATCGTCACCCACGACACGAACGGCGCGGTGATCGACACCGACAAGCCCGTCAACGAGCTGGGCGCGATCGTCGACAAGGATGCGGCCTACGCGAAGATCGCGTCGTTGCTGGACGAGGCGACCACGGATCTCGACGCGGCGGACAAGGCGTTCCCGTTCGCGCTGTCGAGCGGGTTCGCCGGCTTCGACACGCCGACGACGTTCCGCACGTTCAACCGCGCCCTCCGCGCGCGCGTCGCGGCGTACATGAAGGACTACCCGACCGTGTTGACCGCGCTCGGCGAGTCGTTCCTCGACGACACCGCGATGGGCGACCTGAACGCGGGCGTGTTCTATTCCTTCTCGACGAAGTCGGGCGACCTCACGAACGGCCTCACGAACAAGAACATCTACGCGCATCCATCGCTGATGACCGACGTCGAGATGAATGGCAGCACGCTCGACCTTCGCTACACGGCGAAGGTCATGATGGTGACGACGGCCGGTGCCGCCCAGAGCCTGAGCTCGAACCTCAAGTTCACGCTCTACCCGGATCCGGGCTCGCCGGTACCGATCATCCGGAACGAGGAGCTCATCCTGCTCAAGGCCGAGGCGCTGTTCTTCACGAGCGACGTCGCGGGCGCGGTCGCGGAGCTGAACATCGTGCGCGTCAGATCCGGCGGGCTCGCGCCGCTGACTGGAACGCCCGACATGGCGACGTTCATCGACGAGCTGCTCTACGAGCGGCGGTACTCGCTCTTGTTCGAAGGCGGCCATCGCTGGATCGATCTGCGGCGGTTCATGCGCGACCTCCCGCTCGACATGCCGACGCACGTCCGCAACGTGCGCTATCCGTTGCCGCAGGCTGAGTGCAACGCGCGGCCGAACGAGCCGAAGTGCATGCTCGGCAGCACCTGAAAAGTCGGGTTGCGATACAACACGTTCGCGTCGACCGGTACGTACAGCGGCGGCGGCACGGTCACGAACGCGACGTTCGATCTCGGACAGCTCGGCTGCGGCGAGAAAAGGCGCTCACGGACGGCGTCGGCGCGCGAGGCACACGTAGAATCAACGCCGCATGCCAGAACAGCTCACGCCCAAGCAGGTCGAGCTGATCTTGGCTCGTACGGCCGAGCTCGAACAGCGTGGCGACAGCGCACTGGAGGCGCTGACTCCAGAAGATCTCGAGCGCGTCGCCGAGGAGCTGGGGATGTCCCAAGCTGCGTTGCAGCAGGCGCTCGCCGAGTCGCGCGCGGGCGTGCTGGTTCCCGTGGGCGAGCGCACGCTCGTCGACCAGGTGTTCGGCGCCAGATTCATCGAGGCGCGTCGCTTCGTGCCTGGTGACGTCGCAACCCTGCGCGCCGCGGTCGACAGCTTCCTGCAAGAGCAGGGCTTCCAGCTCAAGCGCAATCTCGGCCACGCTCAGATCTGGGAAGCGTCCAAAGACTGGTGGACGCGCATGCGACGTGCGTTTCGACCGGGCGCCTACCGACTGCCCCGTGACGTCGAGATCGAAGTACGAGTCACGGACGTGCGCGGCGGCCCCCACCGCGTGCTCGTCGCGTTGCGCGTCGATGCGACCAGCGCACGGACGACGCGAGTTGGTGCGGCGGCGGCATCGGTGCTCGCCGGTGCGGCGGCGATTGGTGGGGCCGCGTGGCTGCTCCCTATGCCGCTCGAGGTACTCGCGATTGGAGCAGGAGGCATCGCGGGCCTCGGCGGCATGTGGGCATCACGGTCGAGCTTTCGCAGCGAGCGCGAACGACTGAGCGTGGCACTCGAACGGTTCCTCGACTTTCTCGAGCACGAGCCGCAGCAACCCAGCCAATCGCCGCAAGACCCGATCAAGCGGCTCGCCGACTTCTTGTCCAGCGACTGGTGGCGCTTCAAACGCTAGCGCCGTTCGGATGGACGCCGTTTGCCTTCGATAGACTCGCGAAGTAGTTTTCGCCTACGAAGCCGACGACGATCCAGAATGTCCTCGCGCGCGTCCGCGCGGCCGCGGGACCACAATCGCTCGTCGACCTCTACGGTTCGGCAGTCTATGCGCCGGACCACGCGGTGATCGTTGCGACGCTGGTGACCGCGTCGTTGCCGCGAGCTGCGCTACGTGCCGCCGGGTGTGTCGCGTTGCTGGCGGCTGTGTCGTGGCGACATGCGGCCACGTTCTCCTCAGACGCCAATTGCGATGCGATTCAGGACATGGCGAGCTTCTACGGCAAGATCGCGGACCATGCGTGGGGCCGCCTCGGGGCCCCTCTCGCCAAACTCCGCGGCACCGGCGCCACGCTCGCGTCCCAGAGCGCGGGGGCGATCCCCTACTTCGCCGACCTCTCGACGATCGATCAGCTCGGCCTCAACGACGCATGGGTCGCACGTCACGGCGACCCGGCGCCCGCCGACATGCGGCGCCCTGGCCACCAGCGTTACGCGCCTCTCGCGTACTTGACCCGGCAGCACGTGTCGTTCGTCGTCGCGGCCACGCAGCTGGTGCCACCCGGCTCGCTGCCGACGCTGACCGAGGACTACCTCGTTAGCTGGATCACCGATAGCTTCGCAACGCGCGTCACGCTCAACGGTCCCATCGATGTCGTCGCGGTACCTCTCGAGCATGGTGCCGATCTGTTGCTCTGGTACCTCACGCCCACGGCCGCGATCGACGCCCGCCTCGCAGCGCTCGGATGGCAGCGCCGCCGGTTCATCACGACGGATCGCTGAGCTGTGTAACACCGTCGAAAAAGCAGGAGCGTCTGCATCCACGTAGCGCGTGGCGCACCGCGGATGCGCCTAGAATTGCGGCGCGACATCACGTTCCGGCTCGCAATTCGAGCAATCAGACCCAGCACCGTCGGCGAGACCGTTCGATCCGGCGCACTTCATGGCGATTCAAGCGCAGCTGACACCGCCCGAGCGCGCGCTCGCTCAGGAGACCGCGGCGCAACTCTCCCCGGAGGATCGCCAGACATTCATGAACCAGCTCGGCGGGATGACCGTCGACGAGGCCGTTGCGTACATTCGGAACGCGCTGGCATCTCTCGGCAAGGCGAGCGCGTAGCGGTCTCCGCGCCATGCAGCCGAACGACGCGCGTGTCATGCTCACCGACGGGAAATCGTCGCTGCGGGAGAAGGAAACAATCCCGATGCGACAGTCAGGAGAACGTGTTCATGGTCCGTATCCGCACTTCAACAAGTTCCGGTTGGTCCTCGACCGGAACGGCAAGCGAGAGAAGCTCACCTTTGCCACCGAGCGCGAAGCACTCGCGCGCAAGGAGGAGTTGCTCAAGGAGATCCAAGGCCGCACCGTGAGCGACGCGGTTCGGGCATACAAGGCGCACCTTCGCGACCGCGGGGTGCGCGGGACGTCGATCGATCGCGCCGAGGCGCACCTGCGTCGGTTCTTCCAGTTCGATGCAAAGAGCGAGACGGGAGAGCGGGTTCGCTACTTCCACACGGGCGGATTCGTCGAGGATCTGACCGCGAAGAAGTGCGACGCGCTCTACGCAACGCTGCGCAGCGAGGTGGCGGTCGACACACACCGCAATGCGCTCGTCGCAGCGAAGTCGTTCGGCGCGTGGTGCGTGAAGCAGGCCTGGCTGCGCTCGAATCCGCTCGATGGGATCGAGCCGGTCGGCCAGCGCAACCGCGGTAAGCAGCAGCTGCGCATCGATGAGGCCCGCAAGCTCGTCGACCTCTGCATCTCGAAGGCGAATGCTGGCGATGATGCAGCGGTCGGCGTGCTCACGGCGTTGTTGATGGGCATGCGCGTGTCGGAGGTGACCGATCGCACCGTGCGTGATCTCGATGACGAAGGGCGCTTGCTCTGGATCGAGGTCGGCAAGACGAAGCGGTCACGCCGTACGCTCGAAGTACCCGCGGTGCTGCGGCCGTATCTGATCGCGCTGGCGAAGGATCGCGCGCCCACCGAGCAGTTGATCACCCGGGACAAGACGCCTCGCGGCAACAAGCGCGGGCGTCAGTGGCTCCGCCACTGGCTGGAGGTCTACTGCGACGAAGCCGAGATCCCGGAGGTGTGCATGCACAGCCTCCGCGGGCTTCACGCGACGCTGGCCACGGAGGCGGGCGTCAGCTCGCACGCCGTTGCGAGCGCTCTCGGCCACACGTCACCGGCCGTGACCGCGGCGCACTAAATCCGGCCCGGCACCGTGCATCGCGTTTCGTCGCGGCGCGTGGTGGCGAAGCTCGGAGAGCCGTCACCCACTGGTTCCCTCCATCCAGTGCGTGACCTGGAGACGCCCGCGGGAACAAATCGATCGCGAGTTGTTCCCGCAAAGCAGAAAAGGCTTCCGGCTCTTTCTCAAGAGGCCGAAAGCCTTGGTGCGATCGGGGGGACTCGAACCCCCACGGTGTTACCCACTGGCACCTGAGACCAGCGCGTCTACCAATTCCGCCACGATCGCGTCGGGGAGCAGGTTCTGCCATAACGGCCAGACGGACACAAGGGGATGAGCGCGATGAGCACCACTTTCCCGAGGTAGAGCGCGGAGTTGACACCCGGGCGGCTTTACTCGGGCCAGGTGGCCACGTAGCATCGAAACGAGCGGTCTTTCGAGCGTCACCGATGGCCAAGCTGATCGTCATTTCTGGGGAAGAGCGGCAGGAGTTCGAGCTTGCCGCCTTCAACACGATCGGCCGGCATCCGGACAACACGATCCAGATCCTCGACCGCATCATCAGCAAGGAGCACGCGCAGATCCAGCGGAGCGCGGACGGGCGCTACCTGCTGCGCGACCTGCGGTCGCTGAATGGCACGTTCCTGCGCGGCGAGCGCATCAGCGACCACTACCTGAGCGACGGGGACGAGTTCACGATGGGCTCGACTCGCATCGTGTTCGTCGACAAGCCGAAGGCGGATGACGCGCTCCAGCGCGTGACGATCGCGCCCGGCCTGACCGAGAGCCACATCCGCGGGCGGATCCAGGCGAACACCGGCGACTTCATGCCGGAGCGGCAGATCGCGGACGACAAGATCCTGCGGCGCGACTACGAGCGCCTGCGGATCGGGCACGAGCTGGCGCGCGCGGTCGGGTCCGAGCTCGACCTGGACAAGCTGTTGCCGAAGATCCTCGACAAGGCGTTCGAGCTGGTCGGCGCCGACCGCGGCGTGATCCTGCTCGCCGACGAGAAGGGCGACCTCAAGCCCGCGTTCGTCAAGACGCGCTCGGGCAAGAGCGACCCGAACATCGTGCTGTCGAACACGGTGATGGCCGAGGTGAAGAACAACAAGGCGGCGGTGCTGTCGAGCGACGCGACGATGGACGCGCGCTTCTCGGGCGCGCACTCGATCATCATGCAGGGCATTCGCTCGACGATGACGCTGCCGCTGCTCTACGCGAACGAGCTGCTCGGCATCATGCACCTCGACTCGCTGTTCACGAGCAACGCGTTCACCGAGAAGGACCTCCAGATCTGCACCGGCATGGCACAGCAGGCCGCGATCTCGATCCAGAACGCGCGCCTCGCGAGCCGCATCGAGCGCGAGGCTCAGACGCGCGCGCAGATCAGCCGCCTGATCCCGCCGAGCGTCGTCGAGCAGGTCGTCAAGGGCGAGCTGACGATCGAGAAGGGCGGCCGGCTGACCGAGTGCACGATGCTGTTCTCGGATATCCGCGGCTTCACGACGATGTCCGATGGGCGACCGGCGCAGGAGATCGTCAACACGCTCAACGAGTACTTCGAGGTGATGGTCGACATCCTCTTCAAGTACAGCGGCACGCTCGACAAGTTCGTCGGCGACGAGATCATCGGCCTGTTCGGCGCGCCGATCGCGATCGAGGATGCGCCGTTCAAGGCGGTCGCGTGCGCGCTCGCGATGCTGCAGGGCCTCGAGGAGTTCAACCGCACGCGCGCGAGCGAGAACCAGGCGCCGATCCGCATCGGCATCGGCATCAACACGGGCAACGTGATTACCGGGTCGATCGGCTCGACGCGCGCGCTCCAGTACACCGCGATCGGCGACGCGATGAACGTCGCGAGCCGCCTCGTCAACGTCGCGGCGAGCGGCGAGATCATCGTCTCCGAATCGACCTACCGCCAGGTCGCGGGCCGCGTCGAGGCGACGGCCCTGCCGCCGGTGAAGGTGAAGGGCAAGGCCGAGGAGCTCAAGGTCTACCGGGTGACCGGCCTGCGCTCCGTCGTGACGCCGCTGCCCGGCGAGTGGTCCGGCCCGACCAACGCCTGAACGGCTCACGGAAGGACAGCGCGCGCCTGCGCGAGCCACGGGCTGACCTGCTCCGGCTCCGCGGCGTCGATGAGCGCCCGCACGCGCTCGCACTCGATGACCGCGCTCGGATCGTCGGTTGCGCGGAGCACCTCGAGCGCGCGGCGAAGCATGTCGGCCTCGTCGCGGTCGCGCTCGACGTCGAGCTCGATGTCGAGGTCTCCAACGAACGCCGCTCGCCAGTGCGCACAGGCCGCGAGCGCGGCCTCGAGCGGCGACATGCCGCGCAGCTGCGCCTCGCGGAAGGCGTCGAGCTGCGAGCTTCCCGCGACGCAGACCAAGGCGCCGTCGCGCTCGACGCCGCGCACCTGGTAGTCGCCGTCGCCGCCGAGCGAGAACGCGAAGCCGCGGCCGTCGAGGACGCCGTCGCGCGAGTACAGCAGGTCCGCGTCCGCGTCGTGGTCGAGCATCGACGCCTGGTAGATCAGCGCGCTGCCGCCGTTCGCGTACGTCGTACCGATCACGGCGAGCTCGCGACGCAGCTCCCGCCAGCTCGCGACGTGCTCCTCGTGCACCGCGAGCAGGCACGTCGAGTAGCCGTCGCGCCAGACGTAGCCGATCCACGGGCCCGGCCGCGTGCGGACGCGAGCGGGTGCCTCGCCGACGAGCGTCTCGCCCGTGAGCTCGGCGCGGCCGAGGGTCTCGAGGCCGTCGAGGTCGGGGACCGCTGTGGGCATGGGCGCGACCTCGAGCGCCGGCACGCCCTCGCGCAGCTCCGCCGATAGCTCCGCGGCGGAGCGACCGAGAACAGCCGCGATGACGGGCAGCAGGCGGGCTTCGAGGTCCTCCCGCGCGCGCTCCGCGGACGCCCCGCGATCCCCCGAGCGATAGGCGTCGCGCAGCGCCTCGAGCTGGCGGTCGACGTCGCGGTACTCGAGCGTCCGCGCGCGCGCCTCCGCGGCCTCGTCCCCGCCTGGTGGGCGGAAGCCCGCCGGCGCCACCACGCTCGCGAGCCACGCCCGCGCGGCGTCGGGACGCGGCATCTTCGCGACGTGCTCGCCCGCCGCGGACAGCGGCACCCAGTGCTCGGCCTGCGTCGCCTCGATGCGGACGATCGCGGCCGGCAGCGGCGAGCTCTTCAGCGCGACGACGCGCGCGAGGCCGTGCTGCAGGTGAAGGACGAGGTCGCCGGTCTCGAGCGTCATGGCGCGCCTCATAACCTGCCTCACTTCTGCGAGGGGTTTTCAGTTCAGCCGGCCGCCGAAAATGACAGCGGGCCGGCTCCGCGAAGGGAAACCGGCCCGTGACAACGGTGCGGTGCTAGCCCGCGATCCCGAGGCGACGGGCGCCTGGGATCGGCGGAGCCGACCCGCTCATCCAGCGATCGTGAGGCCCATCTGGGCGCGAACAGCGAAGAACTCCTCGCTGATCGAGTACAGGACGAGCTCCTTGATCTTGTCCTTGACCTGCGGACCGCCGACGACGACCGGCTCGGCCGAGACCATGCGGGCCGCGACCTCGAGGTCGCCGCAGACGACGAAGCCCGCGCGGTGCGAGACGGCGTCGACCGCGTGGCCCCACTTGGCCAGGTTGATCTCCGGGGCGGCCTGGATGAACTTCTGGACGACGAGGCCGAGCTGCTCCATCGCGTGCGGCGGCATGCGCTTCTGCATCTCGCCGACGTACTGCTGCACGGTCGCCACCATGTCGGGCGGGATCGGGAAGCGCGGCTGGAGCATCGCGATGGCGCTGAGCACGACGACCTTGAGCTCGGTGTTCGTCGGCAGGAGCATCTTCAGGTAGTACTCGGGGCGCATGAACGTGAGGCGGCGCGCCGAGAGGAACGCCACTTCACGCTCGCTCTTGCCCTGGAGCAGGTGCGGACGAACGACGAACGACGGGCAGAGCTCGTTCTTCTCGATCGCGTTGGCGAGCTGGATGTCTGCCGCCTTGTTGTCCTCGACGATGAAGACCTCGGGCAGCGGGACGTTCAGGACCTGCGCGACGTAATAGAACAGCTTGCTGAACATCAGCGGATCGCCCTGGAGCTGGCGCTTGTCCTTCCGCTTGATGCCGAAGTCCTTGTGCGGGAACGCCTTCATCACGGCGACGCCCTGCCAGCACGCGCTCATGATCGCCGAGATGTAGCGATTCTCGTCGGGGTGGACGAGCTTCGCCCACGTATCGGGCGTCATCATGTTCTTGGCCTTCACGAGGCCGCGCGGCTTGTACTGCTCGAAGAACTGCAGCTCGTCCGGGTCGGCCTTCTTGAGGAAGGCGAGCGTGTTACAGACGCACCAGGTCTTATCGTACTGGTGGCTGTCCATGTAGATCTTGCGCAGCGCCTTGTACGAGTCGTACTTGAAGGGCTCGCGGCGCAACATCATCATGTGCTGCTGCACGGCCTTGTCCGTGTAGTCGGGACCCGCGACGAGGTAGAGCTCGGCGAGGATCTCGGCACGGTCGGTGCCGTCAGCGCGCATCGCGTTCTCCGGATCCATGCTCTGCGCGATCTCGAACGCGCCGGCCGCTGACTGGTACTGCTTGAGGCGCGAGCGATAGATCTCGCCGAGGCCATCGAGCAGGCCGACCTGCAGCTTCTGGAACACGGGCATCGGCTGCTGCGGGAGGCGCTTGAGCATGCCGCGGTAGGCGCGCTCCTGCGACTTCCAGTCGCGCTTCGTCGTCAGGACCTTGTCGATCGCCTCGAACGACTTGAGCGCGCGCGGCAGCATCTGCTCGTTGAGCTTGGCCGGCTCGCTGAAGAAGCTGTCGAGTGCACGGTTGTAGTACTCGACGGCCTCATCGAGCGACTTCAGCTCGTCGCGGCAGATGGTCGCCGCGGCGTGCAGGTACGCGCCCTTGCGGATCGTGTCGTTCTCGAGCGCGATGAAGCGCTCGATGGTCTCGACGACCTTCTTCCACTGCTTGGTCTCGGTGTAGAGGTCGAGGATCTTCTGCAGCAGCTGGTGGTCTTCGGGCGCGAGCTCGAGGGCTTCGAGGTACGCGGCCGTCGCCTTCTGCGGGTTCTGCAGCTTCTCGTAGTAGACCTGGCCGATCTCGCCGAGGAGCTGGACCTTCTCCCTCTCCTTGGCCGTGTTCATCAGGCCGCGCTTGGCGTGGACGACCGCTTCCCAGTCGCCCTGCGCCGTCTGCAGGTCGATGACGGCCTGCAGGGTGTCGCGGTGCGTGGGATCGATCTCCAGTGCCTTCTCGAACATGTTGAGCGCCTTCTTGCGCTCACCCAGGTTCTGGCGGACCTGACCGAGTCGGTTGTAGATGCGGACGACATCCGCCTCGTCCTGACCGTCGCGGTGCTGGACCAGGATGGTCTGGTAGATCTTCCCGGCGTTGTCCCAGTCCTGCATCTTGAAGAGCAGGTCTGCGCGGCCGACCAGCGTCGGCAGGTACGTCGAGTCGATGTCGTACGCGGCCTTGTAGTAGCCGAGCGCCTTCTGGTAGTCGCCCAGCTCGTCAGCCGTCTTCGCCGCCCGGTAGTAGAGCTCGTTCAGCTCGCGCGGATCGGCGTGCAGCTGGCCGACCTTGCGGCACAGCATGTCGATCACCGGCGAGAGCTCGGTCCACTGCTGGTCGTTGAAGTACAGGTCGGCGAGCGGACGGCCCGCCTCGACGTGCTCGGGATCGAGCGAGATGACCGCGGCGTAGAGCTGCTTCGCCTGGTCGTCCTGCCGCAGCTTGTAGCTGTAGATGTTCGCGGCCTCGAACAGCAGGCGCACCTTGTCGATCGCGACCGGCGTGTAGCTCTCGGCGCGCACCATCATCTGGGCGGCCTTGAGCCAGTCACCGCGATCCGAGTACTGCTTGGTCAGCGCTTCCATCGTCGGCACGTGGCCGGGATCGAGCGCGAGGCCGCGCAGCAGGTTGGCCTCGGCGGCCTCGGCGTCCTGCAGCTGGCTGTACTGGATCTTGCCCATCCGCCAGTACAGCTCGACCTGCTTGCGCTGGTCGTTCGTCAGCTGGACGAGGTGGGTGTTGATGTCGATCGCGCGGTCCCACTCGCTGATCTTCTCGTAGAGCCGGCCGAGCGAGTCGAGCGCGCGGACGTCGTCGCCGTCGAACGACAGGACGTCGTTGTAGGCCTCGATCGCGCGGTCGACCTCGTTCAGCTGGGTCTCGTAGACCTGGCCCATCGCGACGTAGAGCTCGACGCGGGTCGAGACATCCGTCGTCGCGGTGATGTGGTTGCGGTACGTCTCGACGAGCGCGTCGTACTTGCCGGCCGACTGATACAGACGGGCCAGCTCGCGGTACGCGCTGTAGTTACGGTTGTCGATCGCGACGATCTTCTCGAGGGCCTCGGCGGCGCGGTCGAGCTTGCCGAAGCGCTCTTCCCACGCGGCGGCCATGCGCTCGTACAGCGAGACGCGCTCGGCATCCGAGGGCGAAGCATCGAGCTGCGCCTCGAGGACATCGAGGTACTTCTCGGTCTGCTCCGTCTTCTCGTACAGCTGCTCGAGGGCACGCAGCGCGCTCGTGTTCGACGGATCGAGGTCGAGGACCTTCTGGTACGCCGTGATCGCCTGGCCCGCATCGAACAGACGCAGGTCCCAGATCGAGCCGATCTCCGTGCGGAACCGGATGATCTCCTGGTCGTCGGTCGACAGCTCGGCGCGACGGTTCAGGATGTCGATCAGGTTCTCCCACTGCTCGGTGCGGCGGTACAGCCGGTCGAGCGCCGTGAGCGTCTGCTGCGACGACGGCGTGAACGACAGCGCCTGCTGATAGGCGTGGATCGCTCCGCCGATGTCCTGCATCTGGCGCTCGAGCAGCTCGGCGAGGTCGAGGTAGATCGACGACTTCTTGTCCTTGCTCGGCTCCACCGCGGCGTGGCGCTGCAGCGTCTCGATCAGCTCGCTCCAGCTGCCACGCTTCCTCTGCAGCTCGGCCATGCCCGCGAGCGCTCCGGTGTGAGCCGGATCGATGCGGAGGGCCTGCTGGACCGAGTGGATCGCGTACTCGAGGTGGCTGAGGTGCTCCGCGTACCAGCGGCCGATCTTCACCCACAGGTCCGCGGCCGACGCGCGGTCTTCACGCTCCAGCTCGTTGACGCGGTTGGTGTACTCGTCGAGCAGCTCCTGCCAGCGGTTCGTCGCCGTGGCGAGGCGCTCGAGCTCGTGCGCGGTTTGGTCGTGCGAGTAGTCGCGCTTGAACGCGGCCTGCAAGACGTAGAACGCGCTCTCCTGGTCGCCGATCTCGCTCTCGTAGATCTTCGCCACCGTGTTGAGCAGCTGGATCTGCTGCTCGACATCGCTGACGAGCTCCGAGCGCTCGAGGAGGATCTCGACGAGCTCGGTCCACTTGTACTGCTGCTTGTAGATCGCCTCGAGGCGCTCGCTGGCCGTCATGTTCGACGGGTCGCTGGCGCGGACGCGCTCGTACACCTGCGCGGCACGCGTGAGGTCTTCGACCTTCTCTTCCCACGTCGCGGCTGCCTGGAGCAGCGTGTCCTTGCGGAGGACCTCGTCGTCGGTGACG
The DNA here is from genome assembly GCA_964446175.1 of uncultured Kofleriaceae bacterium. Taxonomy (GTDB): domain Bacteria; phylum Myxococcota_A; class Polyangia; order Haliangiales; family Haliangiaceae; genus JABFXX01. The sequence goes on along the minus strand of CAYUNM010000042.1, from coordinate 54,587 downwards.
AGCGCGCGCTTCTCGAGCACGTCGATCGCCTCCTCCCACCGGCCTTCGCGGGTGAACAGGTTCTCGAGCGCGGCGAGCGCGCGGAAGTCCGACGGATCGATCGCGATCACGCGGCGCCACGCCTCGACTGCCTCGTCGACGCGGCCGAGCACATCACCCTCGAGCTGACCGAGCTGTGCGTACAGCTCGATCGTCTCGTGCTCGTCGATCGTGCCTTGCAGCTGACCGACGTCGATGATGCGGCGGATCGTCTGGGACAGCTCGTCCCACGCCTGCGTGGAGCGGTAGAGCCGCGCCAGACTGCGGAGCGTCTCGAGGTCGTTGCCGTCGATGCGGTCGGCGGCGAGCCAGGCATCGAGCGCGTTGCGCTCGCGGCCGAGCTTCTCCTCCCAGACCTTGCCGAGGTGCTTGTAGAGCGGAATCTGCTCCGCATCCGGCGCCACGGCGATCTGCCGCTCGATGATCTCGACGAGCTCTTCCCACTTGCCCTGACGGGTCGTGAGATCGGCCAGTGCGCCGAGGGCCTCGGGCTCCTCGCCGCGGATGTCGAGGACGCGACCGAGCAGCTCGATCGCCTTGTCTTCCTGGTTGAGCGCGTCGCTGCACAGCCGCGCCATCCGGGCGTAGATGTCGGCCATCTCGCTGTCGGTATCGGCGCAGTCGATCAGCTTCTCGTACGTCTCGAACAGCTGCTTCCAGTCTTCCTTGCGGAAGTGGATCTGCTCGATCGACTCGAGCGCGCGGCGGTTGCGGCTCTCCTGCTCGAGGACGGCCTGGTAGCACTTGAGCGCCTGGTCGAGGTCGCCGAGCGCGTCGCTGAAGATCGCGCCGCGGCGGAAGTACAGCTCGAGCTGCTCGTCGGGATCGCTGACCACCTCGATGCGGCGGCGCAGGATCTCGGCGAGGTCGTCGTACATGCCGGCGTTGAGGTACAGCCGGTCGAGCGCGGCGAGCGCATCGGCGTCCTTCGGCGCGATGTCGAGCACCTTGAGGTGCGTCTCCACCGCGTGCGCCGGATCGTGCAGCTCGAATTCGTGGACGCGCGCGAGGCGAAGGAGCGTGGCGCGCCGCGTCTCCTTGTCGCTCGTCTTCTCGAGCGCCCGCGTGTACGCGGTCACCATCTCGTTCCACGCGCCGGTCTCACCGGCGAGGCGCTCGCTCTCCTCGAGCGCGCGCTCCCACTTCGGATCCTCGACGAGGGCCTCGGACCACCACGTCAGCGCCTTGCTCTGATCGTAGAGGCGAGTCTCGGCGAGCTCCGCGAGGCGCTGGTACATCGCCTGGCGGTCCGGGCCGACGAGCTTGGTCAGCTGCACTTCATAGATGCCGTGCAGCTTGCCGAACTCGTTCGCCGCCTCGTAGAGCGGCTCGAGCACGGTGCCGATCTCGCTCTGGAGATGGCCGCCGTGGAACATGTTCTCGAGGGCCGACAGCGCACCTTCGTGCGTCGGATGCGCCGTGAGGATCTCGCGGTACGTCTCGACGGCGCCCTTGCGGTCACCGAGCTGGTTCTCGAGCGTCTGGCCGAGGCGGAACTGGAGATCCGCGACGGCCTGGTCGCCCTCGGCGAGCTGGATCTCGCGCTTCAGGGTGTCGGCGAGCTCGGGCCACGCCGCCGTCTGCGTGTACAGACGATCGAGCGCGAGGACCGCGGGCTTGTTGTCGAACTCGACCTCGCTGATCTTCTTGTAGGTCCCGATCGCCTTCGGGATGTCGCCGAGCTCCTGCTCCCACACGCGCGCGAGACGCGAGTACAGGTCGACCTGGCGCGGGATGTCGAGCGACTTCGCCGCCTCGGCCTGATACAGGTTCGCGAGCGGCTCCCACGTGCCGGTGATCTCGGCGAGGCGCTCGATGTGGCCGAGCGTCTTCTCGTTGCCCGAGTCGTTGACGAGGGCGCGCGCGTGGGCGTCGAACGCCGCGTGCGCGTTGCCGATCATCTGCTCGTGCAGCTGGGCGATGCGGTGCAGCAGGTCGACCCGCGCGAGCGGATCTTCGTTGTGCGCGACCATCACCTCGAGCACGTCGACGAGCTTGGCGTACTCGCCGCCGGTCTCGTAGATCGGCTCGAGCACGCGAGCCGCCATGACCGGCTCGACCTTGCCGTGCACGAGCCCGTCGAGGGCGTGCAGCGTCTCGGCGTGCGCCGGATCCATCTCGAGTGCCTCGCGGTAGCTCTCGATGGCACGCGCGACGTCGCCGAGGCGCAGCTGCCACAGGTTACCGATGCGGTACTTGAGCGAGACCGTCTCGCCGGTCGACTCGGCCAGCTCGACCTGGCGCTCGAGGTTGCCGAGCAGGTCGTACCAGCGCTCGGCCTGGCCGTAGAGGCGGTCGAGGGACTGGATCGCGGGAAGCTCGTCGGCGTCGAGGTCCAGGATGCCCTGGTAGACCTCGATCGCCTTGCCGACATCGCCGAGCTCGCGGTCGTGGACCTGCGCGAGCACGTAGAGCATCCGCTTCTTGTCGTCGGGATCCTCGGCGAGGTCCGCCTTCTTCGCGTAGACGTCCTTCAGCGGCTCCCACCGCGCGAGGCGGACATAGAGGCGCTCGAGGGCGTCCATCGCGGGCATGTCGACGTCGTCGATCGACAGCACCTGGCGGAACGTCGCGATCGCGGCGTCGGCGTTGCCGAGCACTTCCTCTTCGATCTGGGCAGCGCGGTAGAGCAGCTGCTTGCGCTCGTCGAGGTTCGTGAGCAGCTCGCTCTTGCGCTTCAGGATGTCGACGAGCTTCGGCCAGTCGGCGGTGCGCTCGTGGATCGTCTGGATCGCGGTCGCGGCCTCGACGGTCGCCGGCGAGACCTTGAGCACGCGCTCGTAGGTCTCGACCGCGCCGGCCGCATCACCGAGCTCGCCCTCCTGGATCTGGGCGCGGCGGAACAGCAAGGCGACCTTGAGATCGTCTTCCTGCGCCTCGTTCGCGACCTGATCGTAGAGCGCGACGACCTCGGGCCACTTGTCGAGGCCTCGGGCGAGGCGATCGAGCTGGCCGTGGGTCATCTCGTTGCGCGGATCCTCACGCATCGCGCGCGCGTACGACTGGAACGCCGCGTCGGCGTTGTCGCCGCCGACCTCGTGCAGCTCCGAGATCATGTGGAGCAGCTCGATCTTGCGGGCCGGATCGAAGGCGTGCTTCGCCATGATCTCGTACACGCCGATCTGCTTGGTCCACTCGCCGCGAGCCTTGTAGATCGGCTCGAGGATGTTCGCGATCGTGAGCTCGTGCTCGGGGTTGCCGATGAGGCGCTCGAGCGCGTTCACCGCGTCGCGGTTCTGATCCTCGATGTCGAGGACCTGGCGGTAAGTCTCGACGGCCGCCGCCGTCTCGTTCAGGTGCGTCTCGCGCAGCTGGGCGAGGCGAACGAGGAGCGCGACCTGCTCGTACGGCGCCTCGACGAGCGTGAGCTGACGACCGATGTTGTCGCCGAGCTCGCGCCACTGCTGGCGCTGCACGTAGAGCCGGTCGAGCGCGCGCAGCGCCTTCAGGTCATCCGGGGACTGGCCCAGGATCTCCTGGTAGGTGCTGATCGCCTCCTCGGGCGCGCCGAGCATCTCCTCGTGGATCTGCGCCGAGCGGAACAGGAACTCGAGGCGCTCCTCGGGCTCGTTCGCGATCTCGATGCGCTTGCGATAGATGTCGAGCAGCTCGGGGTACTTCTCGTCGCGCGTGAAGATCGACTCGAGGGCCGAGAGGGCACCGAGATCGTCGTTCTCGATCGCGAGCGCCTTCTTGAAGAACTCGACGGCCTTCGCGCTGTTGCCGAGGCGGTCCTCGTAGCTGCGCGCGATCTTCGTCGCGAGCTCGTGGGCGAGTTTCGGATCGAGGTTCTTGTTGTCGACCGCGCCCTCGAACAGCTTGACCAGGCGATCCCAGCCGCCTTCGATCAGCGGGGCGAGCGCCTCGAGCTGATCCTTCGCCGCTTCCGTCGACGGATCCTCGCGGAACGCGCGAGCGTACGCATCGAACGCCTTCTCGGCGTCGAGCAGCTTCGTGCGCTGGAGCTCGCCGATGCGGAGCAGCAGCGAGGTGCGACGCAGCTGGTCTTTCTCGGACTGCAGCTGGATCTCGTGAACCCCGACGAGCGGCGCCCACTCCTGGAGCTGCTCGTACACGGGCTCGAGGATCCCGGCGACCGTCAGGCGCTGCTTGTCGCCATCGCGCAGGTGGATCTCGAGCGATTCACGCGCGCGCGGGTTGCCGACGTCGATGTCGAGGATGTCGCGGTACGCGTCGATCGCGCCCGGGACGTCATCGAGGTGCTGTTCCTTGAGCTGGCCGAGCCGGTACTTCAGCTCGACGTGCTGGGCCTTGTTGTCCTCCGGGCCGATGATCGTGATCTGGCGGCCGAGGATGTCGCCGAGCTCTTTCCACTGCTGGTTGCGCAGGTAGATGCGATCGAGGCTCGACAGCGCGATCGGCTCGTCGCCGGCCGCGTCGAGGATCGCCATGTAGGCGCCGATCGCCTTCTTGTCGTCCTTGACCTCGTCCTCGTAGAGCTGGCCGATCTTCGACTGGATCGCGATGCGCTCGTCGGCGTCGTTCGTCAGGTCGAGCTTCTTCTCGTAGATCTTGAGAAGGTCCTCGAACTGGCCCTTGCCGAGGTAGAGGCGCTGGAGGGCGTCGACCGCCTGCTCGTTGCGCTCGTCGATCGCGAGGATCTGGCGGTTCATGTCGAGCGCGCGCTCGACATCGCCCTGCTCCTTCTCGATCACGCGGGCCATCACGAGCATCAGCGGCAGTGCGTCCGCCTTGTGGGCGAACTTCGGCAGCGAGGCCGCGTACGCGTCGACGAGCTGGTTCCAGCCGCCGGTCTCGGCGGCGAGCCGCTCGATCTGGCCGTGGATCTCCTCGCTCTCGTGGTCCTCGGCGTGCGCCTTGAGCCACCAGCCGAACGCCGCGCCCTTGTCGCGCAGCTTCTCCTCGTTGTACTGCGCGAGGCGCTTCATGCGCTCCTGACGCAGGATCTGCTCGTCGGGCGCGGTCGCGCGGAGCTGGATCTCGAGCACGCGGACGAGCGCCTTCGGATCGCGACCCTGCTCGTAGAGCGGGATCAGCGCCTCGGCGGCCGCGAGGTTGTTCTCGTCGAGCTGCAGGACCTTCTCGAACGCGCGCATCGCGCGGTCGGCCTTCTGCATCGTGTCGCGGTAGAGCACCGCGATCTTCATCGCGAGCTGCAGGCGATGCGTATCGCTGCCGCTCTCGACCTCGCGCTCGAGCACGCGGATGTACTCGTCGACCTTGCCGCGCGACGTGTAGAACTCCTCGAGATCCTCCCACCGGCCTTCGGTGACGTAGAGCTTCTTGAGGGCGTCCTGCGCGCGCCGGTTGTTCTCGTCGATCTCGAGCAGGCGGCGCCACGCATCGATCGCCTTCGCGCTGTTCTCGACCTTCTCCGTGTAGAGGAGACCGAGGCGCTGCAGCGCGTCCGCGCGGACCTTCGCGTCGCTCGCTGCGTCCGCCTGGCGGCTGCAGATCTCGGCGAGCTTGTCCCACTCCTTGTTGCGCTCGTAGAGCTTGTAGAGCTCGGTCAGCGCCTCCTCGTGCGTCGGCTCGTACTGGACAACCTTCTCCCACCAGTACGTGCAGATGTCGGGCTTCTTGACCTTGGTCGCCGCCATGCGCGCGACCTCGATGACCTTCGCGCCGCGCTCGACTTCGGGCGAGCGCTCGATCTCGGCTTCCTTGAGCTTGATCAGCTTCTCCCAGTCGCGACGCTTCTCGTAGACGGCGAGCAGGTGATCGACGGCCTGGTGGTTGTTCGGATCGAGCTCGAGGACCTTCTCGAACGCCTTGATCGCCTCGGCCTGGTTCGAGAAGCGCTCGAGGTAGAGGTTCGCGATCTGCAGGTAGATGGCGACCTTGCCGTTGCCATCGACGGTGCGCTCGGCCTTCTCGCCGAGGACCTTGACGAGATCCGGCCAGCGCTTCTTGTTCTCGTAGAGCGACGCGAGCTTGTCGTACGCGTCCATCATCGACGGGTCGTGATGGATCGCCTGCGTCAGCGACGCGATGACCTGGTTGTCGTTGTTGAGCTTGCCGTACGCGTCGGCGAGCTCGACGAACACGTGCGCCTTCTCGATCGGCGTCGGCGCGGCCTTCGCCTCTTCATCCTTGAGCGCGTCGACGAGCTGCGCCCAGCTCGACGCACCACGCAGCACGCGCGCGAGCTCGCGCCGCGGCGCTTGCGCCGACGGATTGCTCGCGATCACGGACTTCCACGCCGAGACGCCCTTGTCGGGCCCACCTTCGGCGCTCCTGGCCTTCTGCATGGCGCTCTCGAGATCCGCGGGGATCTCGGTCGCGGGCGCGGCCTTCGGGGCCTCGGCCTTCGCCTCGACCGCCGGCATCGGCTTGGTCTCGACGTGCGGCGACTCGACAACGGGCGCCGGCGCCGGAGCGGAAGGTGCCTCGACCACGGGCGCGGGCGCCGGCATCGACGCATCGACCGCGATCGGCTTCGTATCGACTTTCGGCTCTTCGACCGCGATCGCCTGCTGGCTGTTGCGCTTGCTGCGCTTGCCCTTCTTGCCCGAGGGCTCCTCGACCTTCGCCTCGATCTTCTCCTCGACGACCTGCGGGACCGGAGTCGCCGCGACCGGCTCGTGGTTCTGGACCGGGATCACGGGCATCGAGCCCGACGCCATCGGCAGATCGCCGGCGACGGAGATGAAGTCCTGGACGTTCGGGTTCTGCGGCTCGATCTGCGCCGCAATCGCGAAGTACTTCTTCGCGCGCTCGAGATCGTTCGCCTTGTCGAACGCGATCTGACCGCACTGCAGCGCGACGAACAGCCGCTCGTCCGCGCCGACGCGCTCGAGCACGGCATCCGCGAGATCGAGGAGCGAGCTCCACTCGCCCTTGTCGCCCTGCACGCGCTTGACGAGCGAGAACGCGGCGACGACCGAGCGCATGGTCGACATGCCGTTCGAGGCCGTCGTCTTCAGCGCCGCGTCGAAGAACTTGGCGCCGCGATCGGTGTCCTTGAAGCGCTGCAGCCACTCGAGCGCGAACGTGCGAAGCGTCTCGACCTTCGCCGCGTGATCGCTCGCGCGATCGACGCGGAACATCTGATGCTTCTCGAGATCGTCCCAGCGCTGCTCGTTCGCGAGCAGCGTCTCGTACATGAAGTTCGCGCTCGGCTCGTTGATGTCCTTCACGAAGATGCGCTTGAGCAGCATCTCGAGGCGCGGATCATCGGCCGACTCGATCTTCACGATGCGCGCGGCACGGAGGAGCATGCGCACGCACGTGGCGTCGTCGTGGCTCTCGGCATCGTCCGAGAGCATGTCGACGGTGTCGCTCCAGCCCTCGGGATCGTACGTGACGGCGGCGAGCGCGTCCTTCACGCGAACGCTCGTCGGATCGGCGCCGAGCGCGCGCTGGAGGACAGGCAGTGCCTTGTCCTTCTGCCCGCTGTCGAGCATCGCTTCGCCGACGATCTGCGCGAGGTTCTGCGCCGCCAGAGGCGAACGCAGCTCCATCTCGCCGAGCTTGGCGACCATCTCGAAGCGACCGATCTCGCCGTACACCTCGCGCGCGCGCGACAGTGCCTTGAGATTGTCGGGATGCAGCTTCCACGCACGCTGGTAAAGCGTGAGCGCCTTGTCGCGCTCCGGAATCAGATCCTCGACGAGCGATGCGAGCTCGAACAGTCGTTCCGACTGCTCGGGCTTGCTCCCCGACGCTTCGAGCTCCTTCTCGAGCTCATCGATCGTTTGCGTCCAATCTCTCGACCGACGCAGGCGTTCCCGAAGCAGCGTGCGCGTATCCATCTGCGGACTATCCTCCCGCAATCTCAAAAGAAACCACGCCCCTCATCCTCAACGCTGTTTTATCACGGCAGGCGGGTGCGTTTGGGCACCCAACACGCCGAAAAGCGCTCAGGAATTCGATGGCTCCCCGGACCACGAATGACACCGGAGCCTAGCTAGCATCCGCCGTTGGCGCCGCCAATGTGGGTAGCGTCGACGGGCGCGAGAGGGCGTACTTGCTTCAGGCGCGCGCTGAGAGCACTGCCTTGCGCTGCGCGATCTCCGACGAGAATCCCTGTCCCGAATGGTGCGCACGCCGGTGCCGAAAACGCGAACCGCCGGCACACGGGCCGGCGGTCACCATCGCAGAGCGAGAAGCTCTTAGTGCTTCTTGCCCTTTGCCCCCTTGACGAGGTCCTCGGGAGACTGCTTCGGCTCGGCCGGCGCGTTCTGCATCGCGCTCTTCGCGGCGATGTCCATCAGCATCTTGCTCGCCTGCTGCTTGGCGAACTCGAGCGAGGCGCCACCGGACTTGCTGAACTCCTCGAGGTCGCGCTTCGCGTCGGTCATGTCGCCTTTGCGGAAGTACGCCTGGCCGCGCTGGAACTTCGCCTTGTGGTTGTCCTTCTTCGTCTCGATCGCCTTCGTGAAGGCCTCGATCGCCTTGTCCTCGTTCGCCTTGTCCTCGTAGCCCATGCCGAGCACGTACCAGATGTCGCTCTGGTCGGTGCTGCCGGGGACGTTCGCCGTGCCCTGGCTCGCGATCGTGATCGCCTGATCGGTGTAGTCCCACTTGCGGTAGAGCTCGCCGAGCGCGACGTACGGGCCCCACTCGCGCGGGTTCGCCTTGATCGCCTCGCTGAACTGCTCGGCGGCCTCTTTCGGCTTGTCCGTCGCGCGGTAGATCTTGCCGAGGTAGTAGTGCGCGCGCCACAGGCCGGCGTTGAGCTTGATCGCCTCCTGCAGCGCCTGGCTCGACTTCTCGAAGCTCACGCCCGACAGATCCGGATCGATCTCCTCGGGCTTCTTGTTCGCCTTCTTCGCCTGATCGTCCTTCGCGTTCGCGACGGCCTTCTCGTACAGCGCGATGCCGTACCACATCTGGTACATCGGCTGATCCGGCGCGAGCTCGACGCAGTGCTGGAGCGCATCCGCCGCCTTGTCGAAGTCTTTCTTCTCGATGTTCGCGAGGCCCATGCCGTACCAGGCGAGGTGGTTCTCGCGATACCGCTCGACCGCCTTCTGGTACTCGTTGAGCGCTGTCTCGATCTGCTTCTGACCGAGCGCCTTGTTGCCGGCGTTGAGCGCGTTCGTCGACTCGTTCTTCGCCTGGTTCGGACAACCGGCGAGCGCGAGCACGAGGGATGACGTCAGCAGAGCCCCGAGCAGCTTCATGGTGTGACGGTAGCCGCAGTGCCGTTCCGCCTCAAGCTCTTCGCAAAGAGAACCACTGACCGCGTTCGCGTCCTGGGCGCCGCAGATCGGCGGCGGGTCGAGCACGAATGGTCCGGGAACCGGTCGCCCGACGACGGTCCCGAAAACGACGCCGTGCGAAGCACGGCGCTCCGCACGGGACCTAGTCCGGCGAAGCCGGAAAATGACAACGGCCGCCGGTGAGGGCGGCCGCTTCACGAGAGCTCGACGAGCCTACTGGCCGGCCGGGCGGAACGTGAACGGGTAGTTGACCTGCACGCCACCGCCACCCTTGGGCTTCGGGAACTCGATGCCCTTGATGACGTCGGCGACGCAGTTCGCGACCTCGGGGTCGACGCCCGAGCCGGAGGCCGAGGCGACGTTACCGTTCGGCGTGATGAAGAACTGCGTCGAGACGGTGCCGGAGAGGCCCGGCTTCGCGAGCAGCTGCTTCTCGTAGCAGTACGTGATCTTCTGGATGTTGCGCTTGATGTAGCGGCGGATGATCGCCTTATCGAGGTCGCCCTGCGCGTTCGGCTGGCCGATCGACACCGTCGGGACGGCCGCCGTGCGACCGCGCATACCACCGCGACCACCGCCGACGCCGTAGCCCGAGCCCGTGCCCGAGCCGTGACCGATCGTGCCGTAGCGGCCGGTACCGATCGTGCCCCAGCCCGTGCCACCGCCACCGGGGCCGAAGCCCGAGCGGCCGTAGCCGAAGCCACCGTTCATCTCGCCGGCCTCGTTACCGAGGAGACCGCCGTAGATGTTCGTGTCGTCGAAGCCAGAGGAGATGTCGCCGGTGCCGGTGAGCGACGCGAACGCGCCACCCTGCACGAGGGCCGTGTTGCCGAGGATGCCGGCCGTGCGCGCGGCGTCGATCGCCTGCTGGCGAGCGAGCTGCGGGTCTTCCTGCGTCTTCTGCATCTTGTACTGGCCCTCGGCGCGGTCCGAGTCCTTCTTGCCCATCTTGCCTTCGTCGAGCGCCATCGCCTGGCCGGTACCACCCGACTCGTCCTTGCCGTCATCCGGCTGGTCCTCGGGCGGCGGCGGCGGCGGATCGTCCTGCGACGCGGAGTTCGTGCGGGTCGACGTGTCTTCCAGCGACGAGAGATCGGCGTTGGCGGCCGAGTCCTCGACGGGAACCTGGAACAAGAGGAGCAGCAGGATGCCGAACGCGGCCGTGGTGCCACCGAGCGACACGAGGAACGGCGTGTCGAACGTCAAGAGCGGAGCGGCGTGGCGGCGCGGGCGCGCGACGCTCGAGACGAGGAACGTCGTCTTGCCGACGCGGACGCGGATCTTCGCGCCCGACGGGATCGGCGAGATCGTCGTGCGGCCCTGCGAGGCGAGCTCGCCGAGCGTCGTCGACTGGCCGTTGACGACCATCTCGCCTTCCATGCCGGGCGAGAACGAGAACGCGAAGTCATCGCCGTGAGGCGCGACGAGCGGGAAGTCCGGCGACGGAGCGCCCTCGACCGGGAACTCGACGCCGGGCGCCGTTCCGATGCGAGCGTACGGGCTCTCCTTCTCCTTGCGCATGCGGACGAGCGCCGTCGTCATCATGCCGATCGAGCAGAGCAGACCGCCGAACGCGGCCCAGTCGAAGCCACCCGACAACATGCGCGGACGCACCGAGTAGCCCGGCTTCTTGAGGACGAGCGTCTCGTAGTCGTAGCGGCCCTTGTTGTACGCGGCGTTCTGGACGGCCGTGTAGAACGAGAACACGAACACGACGAGGCAGGCCGCGCCGAGCGCGAACAGGCCCCACGTGGCGCCGGTGACCTTGCCACCCTTGGGGTCGATGCAGTGCTTCACGCCAACGACGGAGTCGCCGAGCATCGCCGCGACCTCGACGGCGCGCGCGCCGCTGAAGTCATCAGCCTCGCCGGCCATCGCCTGCTGGAAGCCGGCCATCGGCGCGGGCTGCGCGCCGAAGATCGCCGGGCCGCCGATCGGGCCACCACCGGACATGCCGGGCGGCGGGCGAACAGCGGGCGGAGCCGACGGCATCGGAGCCGCGGGCGGAGCCATCGTCGGAGGCATCGCCATCGCGGGCGCGGCGGGCGGCGGCGCCATCGGGCGCGCGGGCGGCGCGGGCGGCGCGGCCATCGGAGGCGCGGCCATCGGAGCGCCGGGGCGCGGCGTCGAGGCGATGATGTCCTGCTGCGCAGGTGCGGACACGCGGGTCGGCTCGTCCTCGACCTCGCCGGCGGCGCCGATCGCGAGCTCGATGCGCGTCTCGCCGACGACGATCGTGTCGCCGGACTGGAGCTTCGCCTTGTTGACCTTCTGGCCGTTGACGAAGGTGCCCTTGGTCGAGCCGAGGTCGATGATGCTCACGTCACCGGGGCCGTTGACCTCGATGATCGCGTGCATGCGGCTGACCGTCTCGTCGTCGAGCTTGAGGTGCGCCGACGGCACCTTGCCAAGCTTGATGACGGACAGGCTCAGCCGTTCCTCGCGGACCAGCTGATCGCCTTTGAAGATGCGGAATGTAAGCGGAACCTTTGCACCGGCCATTTGTCGTTCTCCCTGACGGAGCTACTGCGCAACGAACAACGGCCGGTGATCTCGTCGAGCTCGGGTGAGCTCTAGAGGTCCTCGGCCGACTTGATGATCTCGGGGATGAAGTCTTTGCGGATGTCGATCAGCGAGCTGTGCTTCGCGAAGTCGCGCGCGTCGACCGTCGAGCCTTCCGGCTTGATCAGGTCGCCTTCGATGGTGTCGCCGGAGAAGTCATAGGTCTTCACCTTGGCGTTACCACCGCCACCACCGCCGCCCTTCTTGTCATCGGCAGCGGCGACACCCACGAGCATGACGAGCGTAAGCAGTGCGATCAGCTTCTTCATGACGATCCTCTTCGCAGAGGTCGTGATGGAGAGATCCAGGCGCACGGACCTCCGACACCACGACTCGATTTCCGGTTCCGCAATTCTTCCCAAAAAGTTCCGCTTTATCCAGACACGCGAACAGGGGATCGGTTGCGCCACCGACCCCCTGCTCTTTCAAGTACTTACCTGACCGACCTACTTGCCGGGAGCGGGAGCCGCCGGAGCGGCCGAGCCCTGGCCGGCGGGAGCCGGCTGCTGGGGCGGCGGGCTGTCCGGCATCTTCGGGGCGTTCTGCAGGCTGGTGATCGCGCTGTCGAGCTGCTTGATCACCTTGTCGCAGTCGCCGATGTTGTTCTTCGCCTCGGTCTTGTCGCCCGGGTCCGCGTCCTTGTCCTGGACCTGCGAGAAGTAGTCGCGGGCCTTGCGGTACATGTCCTGGCTGCCGCGCAGGGCCTTGATCGGGTCGGGGTCGTTGACCTTGGTCGCCCGGAAGTCCTTGTAGAGCACGCCGAGGTTGAAGTACGCGTCGCCGCGGCGCGGATCGATCTGCTGCGCCTTCTTGTACTGCGCCTCCGCACCGTCGAAGTCGTTGAGACCGCGCAGCGCCACGCCGAGGCCGATGACCGCGTCGTAGTTCTTCGGCGCGAGCTCGATCGCCTTGGAGAACATCTCCTTGGCGGTGTCGTACTTGCGGAAGTTCAGCGTCAGCTGACCGGCGTTGATGCGCGCCTCGACGTACTTCGGATCCGCCTCGACGGCCGCCGTGAACGACTGCAGCGCCTGGTTCAGCGAGCCCTTGTGCATCCAGTACAGGCCGTACGCGTTCTGCAGCGGCGCGTACTTCTCGTTGCGCTTCTTCGCTTCATCGAGGAGCGTCTTGGCGAGGTCGAGGCGGTTCTTGTTCTGCTGCCAGCCTTCCATCCACACCAGACCGAAGTCCGTGTACGCGTCGACGGAGTCGGTATCGACACCGAGCGCGGAAGACAGGTGGAACTTCGCGTCCTCCTCGAGCTTCTTCCAGGTCGCGTCCTTGCTGTTGCCGATCTTGCGCATCTGCTCGAGGTCCATCGTGGCCTCGTTGATGTGCGCGCCGACGAGCTTGCCGGTCGCCTTGAGGGCCGTGTCCCAGTACTGCTTCGCCGCGTCGACCTGGCCGCGCTTGTAGTAGATCTCGCCCAGGCTCGAGACCGCCATCGCGATCTTCGCCGGGTCGCCCTTCATGTGCGACGCCTGCGTGTACGCGCCCTCGGCGTCCTTGTCGAGGCCGCAGCGCTGCAGCGACAGGCCGACCATGAACTGCGCCTCGACGAGGTTGTGCTCGCGAGCGACGGCGCTGAACTTGTCAGCCGAGCCGCGGCAGGCCGACTCGTTCCAGCCGCCCTTCTCGTTCGCCATGAAGCCCTCCATCGCGGCCTTGTAGTCCGCGCGGGCATCCTTGCTGACCTCGACCTTCTTGGTCGCGCCGGCACCGCCGGGCTGGGCGATATCCGAGTGGGTACCGATCGACGGCGGAGGCGGCGGCTTGGGACCCGTCGCACCACCACCGGACTTCGAGCCACCACCGCACGCGACGAGCGCGAGCAGCGAGGCGGAGAGGAATTGAATACGCATTTTCTGGTTCTCCTTTCTCGTTGCTGTGGGGTTACTCGAGGCGAGCCGGCGGCTCGCTCGAAATGAGCGGCGACACCTGGTTCGGGTCACCACGGAGCTCGGACGCCGTCGGGAACTCCTCGGGCTTGATCTGACCGAGCTCGCGCTCGCACAGCTTCGACCACTCGGAGAACCACCCGAGCTCGGTCGACTTGGAGAGGCATGCACCGTACGCGGTCAGCGACTTCTCGGCGAGCGGCTCGGCGGCCGTCGTCAGCGCGTCGCAGTACGCGTCCACCTTGTCCTGGGCGAGGTCGTAGTCCTCGACCATCTGGCTCTTGCGAACCTCGGCCGGGATCTCGGCCGTGAACAGCTCGTCGCTGAACTCCTGCATGACCTGACCGAGGCGGGCGGCCGCCGCGATCGAGTTCGCGTTGTCCTTGATCGAGAGCACGTCGCTGTACTTCTTCGAGGTGGCCTCGGCGGCCTTCGTCTTGCCGCTCAGCCAGTCGTTGAAGCGCTTCATCGCCTTCTCCTTCTGCGCCTTGTGCTCGGGGGCACCGTCGCCGAAGTTGAGGCCGGTCGGGAACTTCACGTCGAGGTACTTCTCGAACTCGACATCGGCCTCGGCGAGCTTGCCCTGGGCATACCAGTAGCGAGCACCCGCCCACGCCGGATCGCTGGAGTCACCCTTCATCTTCTCGAAGGCCGCCGCGGCCGCCTTGTACTCGGTGAGCGCCTCGCGGACCTTGCGGTCGTCGCGCTTGACGACGGTCAGGTTGATCTTCGACTCGGAACCGGCGCAGTGCGTCGGCGCGACGTAGACCTCCTTGCCCTTCTTCTTCTTGACCGTCGGCTTCTTGGCCGCGATGGCGCGCTCGCGCTGGACCTTCACGCACGAGCCATCGACTTCCTTCACGGGGCAGCTCTGGTGCCACAGGATGTTGCCGATCTTCGCGTGCGCGATGACGAGCTTGTCCTGGCCGCCCTTCGCGCCCCACGTGCGGATGTAGTCGCGGAGGTGCTTGATGACGGCGTCGTTGTCGCCGCGCTTCTCGTCGATCGAGACGAGCGAGAACGCCGCGTTCGCGGCCTCGGTCGGCTTCTTCTTGCCGAACGTGTCGATGAAGTACTTGGTGTCGGCGATCGCCTTGTCGTCGTCGCCGATACCCTTGCGATAGAACACCGCGTCGCTCATCGCGTCGTAGGCGTCCTTCTCGCCGGCGTACTTCTTCGCGTACTGCTCGAGCTTGTCCGACGCGCGATCGTAGAACGCGATGTCGCCGTACGCCTTGCCGAGGCGGGCGATGGCGCGCGCGGTGATCTTGCTGTTCGGGTAGTACTTCTCGAGCAGGTTGAACATCTGGATCGCGACGCCGATCGACTTGCCTTCCTCGAAGCAGACCCCGGCGTTGTAGAGGACCTCGTCGTTATCCGCGCCTTCCGGGTTGCGGTTGTAGATGTCGAGGTAGGCCTGACCGCACTCGACGTACTTGCCGAAGTCCTTCGTGTCCTTCGCTTCCTTCTCCTTGAACTCGGCCTTCTTGCGCATCGACTGCGCCTTGAGCTTGTTCAGGGTCGCCTTGAGGTCGTCCTTGCCCTCGAGGAACTTGGGCATGTTGTCGAGCTTGTCGACGAGCGCGAGCATCTCGTCGAACTTGCCCGTGCGGTTGTACGTATCGAGCAGCAGGTTCGCCGAGTACTCCGCGGTCTCGTGCTCCGGGTGGTGCTCGATGATGTCCGTGAAGATGGGAATCGCCTCGTCGAAGTGATTGTAGCGGCGATACATGTTCGCCTTGAGGAACTTCATGCCGACGAGCTCGTCGTCCTTCGGGTCCTTGATGTAGTTGATGTAGATGTCGAAGGCCGCGAGCATCTTCTGCTGGCGCACCGGGATCGGCTGCGGCGGGCCCGGCTTCTTGTCGGGGTTCTTCGCGTCCTCGGCCTCGGCGTCCTTCGCTTCCTGACGCGGGTCGACGTTGAGCGCGTTCTTCCAGCCGAGCACGGCGGCGTACGCCGACTCCTTCATCAGCTTCTGATCGACCTTGCCGGTCTTGACGACGTCGGTGAACGTGACGGCCGCGTTCTCCCACAGCTCGGTCGCCAGGCGCGGGTTCTTCTCGTTCTCCGCGCGGCTCCACTGGAGCTCGGCGTAGAAGTACTGCGTCTGCGCGAAGTCCTCCGCGTCCGGGAAGACCTCGAGGTAGACCTTGTAGAGCTTGTCGGCGTACGCGAGCGTCTCCGGGTTCTTGGTCTTCGCCGACTCCGAGTGGTACGCGCGCGCGAGCTCACCCGACATCGCCGCGGCGTTGTCGTGACACTCCTGCGCCTCGGCCTGCGGCAGCACCTTCTTGCCCTTGAGCGCGCCCCACAGCTTCACGAGGTTCTCGATCTCGGCGACCTTGTCCGCGTTCGACGCGCCCGGCATCGACAGCGACGCGTGCGCGACGTTGTACTGCCAGAGGCAGACGTTCTTGTTCGTCGGCGCGCGCTTCATCAGGTCGCGGTACGTGTAGATCGCCTTGTCGCTCTTGCCCTGCTCCAGGTAGAGGTCGGCGAGGATCTGCTCCATGTCGAACGCGTAGCTCGAGTCGACGCGCTTGAACGCATCGAACGCCTTGTCGGCCTTGCCGACCTCGGCATACGCGCGGACGAAGTCCTTCTTCGACGCGCGGTTGAGGACTTCCTGCTTCTTGTCGTTCTTCGTCGCGCTGGCGACCTGGAAGAACGTCTCGAGCGCCTCCTGGAAGCGCTGCTTGTTGAGATGGATCCAGCCCATCTTGTACATCGCGTACCAGTACGCCGTGCTCTTGGGGAACTTGAGGACCTGCTTGTAGCGAGCCTCGGCGTCGTCGAGCTGGCCCTGCTCGAAGTAGTAGTCGGCGAACGCGAGGTGCGCCTCGGGGACGTACTTCGAGTTCGGGTAGTTCTTGAGCAGCTTGTCGTAGACCGCTCGCGCCTCCTTCATGTACTTGCCGCCCTGCAGCGTGTACCCGTAGTAGAAGAGCGCCATGTCCATCTTCGGGTAGTTGCGGAAGGCGTCGTTGTCGGTGAGACCCTTGTAGGTCTTCACCGCCTTCAGCAGGTACATCTTGGCGTTGTCGGCGGCCTTCTGCGATTGCGCCTGCAGCTGCTGCTTCTGCTGCGGCGTCTTCGCCTTGTCGACCGCGATCGCGAGCTCGGCCGACTTCAGGCGCCACGTGCGCTGCTGCTTGGCGTAGAGCTCGCCGAGCCGGAAGTAGTAGTCCGACTTCTCTTCGACCTCGGTGTCAGGCGTCTGGTCGATGAGCTGGGCGAGGATCTGCTCCTGCTCGTTGCGGATGTTGGTCACCAGGCCCTCGATCGAGAGCACCTGGTCAGCATTGAGCTCCGGCTTGAACTCGGAGGTCCCTTGCTGCTTCGGCTGGATGGGCTTGACGCGATCCGAGAGCGTGACGTTGACCTTCACGTCTTGGGTTCGCTTGTACTTGCCATCGGCCCACGCTCCGCTCGCGGATGCGAGCAGCGTGGCCACGATCACGACTTTCATTTTGGACATGGCAGTTCCTTTTTCCCCGGCGGGACTACAACACAGCGGCGAGACGAGGGCGAGTCGACAGGTGATCACAATGAGTGCTGACCGAAACGCGCACGAGCCCCATACCCGCGCGCGGCGGGTTGGAGCTCGTAGGTGCGTTTCGGAAAGCCGTCATCGTCGGGGGGCGAGGCGATGGGCCGGCTATTCAGGAAAACGTGAGACCAATACTAGCCGTTACTGCTTCGGACAGCGAGAACGAATTCTGAACCGGTAGTAGCCGAGCTCGTCCTTCCAGTATTCGCCGTTGAAGCGCCACTGGAAGTGCTCGTCATCGATGACGATCGGCTCTTCCTTGTGATCCGACGAGACGCGCGCGCCGACGGCATCCGCCGACATCTTGTTCGCCTTCGCCTCGAGGATCTCGTACTTGATCTTCGTACCGTTGCGCGCCAGCTTCGCGAGCTCGCGAGCCTCGCGGTCGACGCGATCACGCGCGACCTTGCCGGCATCGCCCGCGGCGACCGACTGCTGCACCGTGAGCTCCTGCAGGACCTCGGCGGCGACCTGCGTGGTCTGCCACGCCTTGTCGCTCTTCTGGAGCATGTCGAGCTCGTGGTTGAGCTCGTCGACCCACTGGAAGTTCTTGAGCAGCGTCTTGTCGTTGAGCACGCTCATCACGAGGCGCTGCGTCTGCGGATCGAGGCCCGCCTTGCCGGCGCGGACCTTCTTCACGTACTCGTAGAACTCGGCGTTGTCGTCGTACTTCTTGACGATGTCGTTGAGGTTCTTCGTCAGCGGACCGTACTTGTCGTTGTAGTCCTGGACGGCCTCTTCCGCCTGATCGTAGAGGCAGTACTTGTAATAGATGACGGCGCGGAGCAGCACCGCCTCCGGGTAGAACTGGTTCTCGAAGTACGGCGCATCCAGCGTGAGGATGTTGCCGAGCGCCTTCGAGTTGAGCGTCTTCATGTAGTACGCCCAGCTCGCCTCGAACAGCGACTCCGCCCAGTCGGCCGAGTCCTGCGGCAGCTTCTCGAAGTACTTGATGCTCGTGTCGTACTGCTGCGTCGAGTAGAACACGCGCGCCATCTGCAGCTGCGCGAGCTCGCGATAGTTGTCGATGTCATCCGCCGAGTACTGCGGCGGACGCTCCTCGCCGATGATCAAGATCTGCTTGAACGCATCGACGGCCGGCTTGCCCTGATACTCGCGGACGTACGTCACGCCCTCGAAGAACTTCGCCTTGATGAAGAACGGCGAGTTCCGATCGACCTGCTCGAACAGGCTGATCGCCTTGTCGAAGTCGCCGTCGCCGCCCTTCGCATAATAGTGACGGCCGAGCAGGAACAGCAGCTCGTCCTTCACGCTCGCCAGGCTCGGGTCATTGAGCGCGCTCGGATCGTACGTACCGATCTTCTGCAGGATGCCGCTGGTCTCCGGCAGCACGCGGCTCAGCGCCGCGAGCCACTTCAACGTCGCCCCGTGATACGTGTGGTTGTCGCCCGCCTGGACGATCTTGTCGAAGTAGGCGAGCGCGCCGGCATAGAAGCCCATCTGGTAGAGCGTCTTGCCCATGAAGAACTCGGCGCGCTGCTTGTTCTTCGCGTCGTCGCCGGACTCGCCGTCCAGCACCTTCTTCAGCTCGATGCTCGCCGAGAAGAAGTCCTTCTTGTCATAGAGCTTGATCGCGCGCTCGAGCGTCTTGCTCGGCGGAGTCGACGCCGCGTTCTCCGGCTCGAACTCCATATCGCCACCCTTGCCGCCGCCCTTGGGTGCAGCCGTCGCCGTCGTCGCGATGGTCGCGACCGCGAGGGCCGCCAAAGACAGATGTTTCAAGCGCATCAAGCTCCTCCGGTGCCCGCATCAGAAGATGTAGGCGGCGAAATCATCGACGTCCCACACATCCCTGTCAAGCCAAGGACCGATCGCAGACACATCGATCTGCCTTCCGGTTGCGAGGCCCACGCGCCGCATCACGCGCTCCCACCCTCGCATTGCGCACGACCGTGCACGGAAACCGGACGCTCGGGACACCAAGCACCATGGGATCGCCCGCACGCCGTCAGCCCATGTTCTCGTCCGTTCGCTTGATTTCCCTATCAGCCTCTTTATTATCGGCCCCGATGCTAGGTCGCCTTTCCATCGTGGTGGTGGGACTCGTGCTCGCCGTGCTCCCCGCATGCACGAGCAACCCCGTCGGACGTATCTGCGACCTCGGCAACGAGATGCCCGCACCGTCCGAGGTCGTCGTCGCCTCGCCCTCCCTCGACTGCGTCTCGCGCACCTGCCTCCGCGTTCCGCAGGGCAAGGACCTCCCGAAGGGCTCGACCTACCCGGAAGGCAACGTCGGCCTCTGCACCGCCGAGTGCGAGTCGGACGGCGACTGCGATCGCGTCCCCGAATCCCCGTGCGTCACCGGCTTCACGTGCGGCGTCGCCGTCACCGTCGGCCCCTTCTGCTGCCGGAAGTTCTGCATCTGCAAGGACTACATCGTGATCCCGGATACCGGTCACCTCGAGACGCCGATGGCGTGCGACGCCTCCAACGCCGCGAACGCCTGCTGCAACCTCTCGGGCCGCACGGGCAACTCGATGTACCCGCTCTGCAAGTCGTAAGCGCCCCGCGCTCCGACAACCCAACGGCCGCCGCGCGCGGCCGTTCGCATTTTCGGCCCGCGCCACGCCCGCCCGCGCCCGCAGATTGCCAACCGCCAGACGAGCCGGCCGCCTACAGCCGCCAGGCGTCCTGGATGAGCACCATCTCGTCGCCGGTGATCGCGACGACATCGAAGCGCGACTTCTGGAACACGGGATCGCGCAGCCCGATGTAGTGCATCGCGATGCGCGCGACCTGCCGCTGCTTCTTCGCGCCGACCGTCTCCTCGGCCCGCCCGTGCTCGGCATCCGCGCGGCTGCGCACCTCGACAAACACGAGCACATCACCGTCGCGCGCGACCACATCGAGCTCGCCCGCCTTGCAGCGAAAGTTCCGCTCGACGATCGTGTACCCCTTGCGCACGAGCAGGCTGACCGCCGCGCTCTCGGCCGCGTTCCCCGTCTCGACGGTCGACTTCATCGCATCCGTTGTACCGCAGCGATCTGACACGCTCGGGTAGCACTCGGGTGGACGCACGATCTCTTCGAGGGGCGCTCGCTCGAGGCTCGGGCGCTGTGGCCCCCCGTGGAGGGCCGCACTCGCTCACGCGCGCATCCCGGCCCTCCACAAGTCCATCAGCGCCGCCGTTTGTTCTGCAGAACGCTCGCTCGAGCACGAGGGTTGTCGGCGCGCGCGCTCGCGTGCTCGCGTGGTCTGCACGCAGCGGTGCCCAACCGCGATGTCAGCCGCATACGATGTCAGACGCATATGCTGTAGTGCCCCAATGCGATCGGGTGGTGTGCGCGACGAGTGGATGCGGGATGCCGACGGCAAGATCGTCTATTGCAAGGACGGGCGGCCGCGCCGCAGGCCCGGGCGCAAGAAGACCGGGAAGCGCCGCGGCGGTCCGCATCGCAGAAGGCCCGAGCTCGATGCACGTCACCCCGTGCACGTCGTGCTGCGCGCGAAGCGCCGGCTGTCGTGGCGGCGTCGCGAGGCGTACGGCGTGTTTCGCCGCGTGCTCGAGGCGTACCTCGGCAACCGCGACTTCCGCGTCTGCCACATCTCGATCCAGCAGACGCACGCGCACCTGATCGTCGAGGCGGCGGATCGCCGCGCGCTCTCGCGCGGCATGCAGAGCCTCGCGATCCGCGCGGCGCACGCGTTCCACGCGGACGAGGGCGGCTGCGGAAAGATCTTCGCGTACCGCTATCACGCGAGCCAGATCACGACCGCGCGCTACGCGCGCCACGCGCTCGCGTACGTGCTGAACAACTGGCGGCGTCATCGCGAGGACTTCGCGAACGGCCGCATGCTGGCGGCGCACCTCGACGAGTACTCGAGCGCCGTCAGCTTCAACGGCTGGACGGTCGAGCTCGCGACGCACCCGACGCACGTGCCGTTACCCGTCTCGCCGCCGAGCACGTGGCTGTTGCGCGACGGGTGGAAGCGCTATGGCGCGATCGATCCGCAGGAGTGCCCGGGGCCGCTGTGGTGACGTGCGATCACGAGCTCGATGCGCACACGATGGTGCCACCGCGGCCCACGGCGATCACGGACGTGCCGCAGGCGGCCACGCCATGAAGGTCCGCTGTCGTCGTCGTGTCGATGCGCGATGCCGCAGTACCGGTGATCGCGAGCATCGTACCGTTCGCCCCGACCGCGAATGCACCCGCGGAGCTCGCGCACGACGACCACAGGTGCTCGCGCGTTCCGCTGCGGAGCACGCGCCAGGTGGCGTTCGCGCGGCGGATGAGTGTGCCGTCGAAGCCGACGACGACCAGGTCGGAGCCCTGCACCGCGACGCTCGTCAGGTGCGCGGTCGTGATCGTCGACAGGGCCGCGGGCGCGCTCGTACTCGCAGATGCAGCGGCCGAGTCGGTAGCACTCGTCGACGGGGTGGCGGGGAGCTCGAGCAGTGCGCCGGCGAGCCCGCACGCGAACCGAACGGCGTAGAGATCTTCGTCGGTGCCCGCGTCCTCGAGACGCCAGCGACCGTCGATACCTCGGAGGACCGTGCCTCCTCGGCCGACGGCGACCGCAGAGCGCTCGCCCAGCATGCAGACGCCGAGCAGGTCGGCGTTCGTATCGCTGGGGACGGGCTCGAAGCGCACGTCGTTCGAGTATGCGCGAGCGCAGCGCGAATAGCGGCTCCATCGCGCGGGTGCGCGAGAGCGGCGGCAGTGTGCGGTTCGATCGCGCGGATGCGCGAGAACCGCGGCGAGTAGCGACGCGGCGCGGCCCGGTAATGCGGCCGCGCGCGGCTTACTTCGCCTTCTTTTCCTTCTTCTTGGCCTTCTTGCCTTCGGCGGCGGCAGCGCCGGCCTCGCCCGTGCCTTCGGCCGACGTCGCGTCGCCGGTGGCGGCCTCGGCCGTCGTCTCGGCGGCGGCTTCGCCCGTACCCTCGCGCTCCTTGATGCGGGCAGCCTTGCCCGAGAGGTCGCGCAGGTAATAGAGGCGCGCCTGGTGGACGCGGCCGCGCTGGATCACTTCGATCTTGTCGATGTTCGGCGAGTTGTCCGGGAAGATGCGCTCGACGCCGACGCCGTAGCTGATCTTGCGGACCGTGAAGGTCGAGCGCGCGCCCTTCGAGACGCGGCGGATGCACACGCCTTCGAACGCCTGGAGGCGCGTCTTCTCGCCTTCGCGGATCTTCGCCCAGACCTTGATCGAGTCACCGGGACGGAACTCGGGGAGGGCGGCCTGGCGACGTTGGCTCTTGTCGATCGAATCGAGAATCCGCTGGGCGCTCATGACGTAAATCCTGCAAAAAGCCGATGGGACGCAGGGTTCTACGGGAGATCACCCCCTGCCGTCAAGCTGGGCGGGAGAAGAGGCGATCCAGGAGGATGGCGCCGGCTGAGCGGACGGAGAGATGGTTCCAGGATGAGGGGCCGTCGATCGGGGTAAGCACGCGGGATGCGGAGGGAATCAGGGTGTCGGCGAGGCCCCAGCCGGTGCCGAGGAGGATGAGGAGGGGGGCGGGGTCGATTGTCGCGGCTGCGAACAGCTGGGAGGGAGTGACGCGCGGGAGCGCCGGGAACGACTCGGGACGGGCGGAGGTCGCGACGACCGTTGGCGCGGCTCGGTGCTCCTCCGTGATCGCGGCGATCGCGGTCTCGATCGAGTCGGCGACGCGCACGAGGCGCAGGGCGGCCGCGCGGTGCTCGCCCTGGGCGTCGCCGATCCAGGCGTCGGCGATGTGGGTGGCCTTGTCGCGCTGCGAGGTGATCGGCGTGATGATGTGGTAGCCGGCGAGGCCGAATGTCATCGAGGATCGCGCGAGATCGTGGATGTCGAAGTTGGTCAGCGCGGTCGTGACCACGGTGCCGGTTCGATCGACGACCGGATGATGGACGAGCGCGAGGTGCGTGCGCGCGTGGAGCGGCGGGAAGAGCTTGGTGTCGGCCTTCGTCGGGACGTGGGCGCGGAACAGATCGGGGCGGCGCGCGGCGGTGCGGCGCAGCGACTGCTCGCGACGCCACGCGGCGATCGCGGCGTGGTTGCCGGAGGCGAGCACCGGCGGGACGGCGCGGCCTTCGAGGTCCGCCGGGCGCGTGTACTGCGGGTACTCGAGCAGGCCGTGCGAGAACGACTCGTCGACGGCGGACTCCGGCTCGCCGAGCACGCCGGGCACGAGGCGCGAGCACGCGTCGATGAGGACGAGCGCGCCGAGCTCGCCGCCCGAGAGGACGTAGTCGCCGAGCGAGACTTCCTCGTCGATGCCGAGCTCGATCGCGCGCTCGTCGATGCCCTCGTAGCGGCCGCACACGAGGACGAGGTGGTCGAGCTTGGCGAGCTCGGCGACGCGCGCCTGCGTCAGTGGGCGGCCGCCCGGGGAGAGCAGGATCCGGTGGCCCTGCCCCGCCGCGCCGATCGCGGCGAGCAGCGGCTCGGGCTTCATCACCATGCCGGGACCGCCGCCGTAGGGCGTGTCGTCGACGGTGCGATGGCGATCGTGCGTGAAGTCGCGCGGGTTGATCGAGGTGACCTGGATCGTGCCGGCCTCGCGCGCGCGGCCGACCACGCCCGCGGTGAGCGCGGGCTCGATCAGCTCGGGCAGGATCGTGACGACGGTGAACCTCATCGGCGCAGCTTCGACTCGGGGAGGCCCTCGGGCGGATCCACCGTGATCGTACCCGCGTCGACATCGATCGAGGTCACGAACACGTCGACGAGCGGAAGCAGGCGCTCGACCTCGCCATCGTGGATGACGAGCAGGTCCTGCATCTCGCCGGCCTCGACGGCGGCGACCTCGCCCCAGGCGGTGCCGTCGGCCTTCACGACGCGGCAGCCGATGAGATCGTGGAGCAGCACGTCGTCGTCCTCGAGGTCGAGATCGTCGCGCGCGACCTCGATCGGCTGGCCTTGCAGGCGCTCGGCGTCGTTGCGCGTGGCGATGCCTTCGAGCGCGACGAGCCAGCCGCGGTGCGTGGGGCGCGCCTGGCGGATGCGGTGCTCGGTGCCGCCGACCCAGATCGTCTCGACGCTGCCGAGCGTCTCGGAGTCCGGATCGTGCGTCACGACGACGACCTCGCCCTTGATGCCATGGGCACGGGCGATGCCGCCGATCTCGATGCGCGCGTCTTCACCGCGCCGCATTGTTATTCGAGGATCTCGACGAGCGTGCGCTTGCGCGAGCGCGGCGCGACGGCCTGCACCAGCGTGCGCAGGGCGCGAGCGGTCTTGCCGCCGCGACCGATGACCTTGCCCAGGTCGGACTCGGCGACCTCGAGCTCGTAGACGTTGGCCTGGCGCTCCTCGACGAGCTCGACGCGGACTTCGTCCTGCTTGTCGACGAGGTTGATCGCGAGGTAGCGGATCAGCTCCGCCAGATCCGGATCGGATGCCATTTACGCGGCCTTGGCAGCGCGAGCGGTGCGACGGATGACCGCCGCCAGCGTCCCCGACGGCTGCGCGCCGACAGAGATCCACTTCTGGTAGCGCTCGGCGTCGAGCTTGAGAACTTTGGTGACCGGGTGATACGTGCCAAGAAGCTCGATGAAGCGACCATCGCGAGCGCAGCGCTTGTCAGCGGCGACGATGCGATAGAACGGGGACTTCTTCTTGCCCTGGCGGGACATGCGGAGCGCGACAGCCATGGAGATCCTCTTTGAGAGCGCGGCAATCTACCCAGGCACTTACGGGCTGTCAACGTGCTATATGCCTGGGGCATGATCCGGCAGTTAGCCCTGCTCGGGGTGGCCCTGGCGGCGGCTTGTTGCTCGAAATCCGACGTGAAAAGCGGGGGTCAGGGAAGCTCGGGGGCCGCGCCGGTGCCGAGCAAACCGACGCTCACCGTGTTCGCGCTCGCCGAATTGCGCGGGCAGATCGGCCCGTGCGGCTGCACGTCCGACCCGCTGGGTGACATCTCGCGGACGGTCGAGCTCGTCACCCAGGCGCGCTCGCAGGGCCCGGTCCTCGTCATCGACGCCGGGTCGACCCTGTACTCGGACTCCCCGGTACCGCCGCACCTCGCCGTCCAGGAAGAGCTCAAGGCCGACCTGATCGCCGACATCTACAAGAGTGACCTGAAGGTCGCCGCGCTCGGCCTCGGGCCGATGGACCTCGCGAAGGGCCCCGACGAGCTGCGGATGCCGCGCGTCGTCGCGAACACGAAGGACCTGAAGGAAGCGCCGTACGTCATCAATGAGGTCGGCGGCGCGAAGGTCGGCACGTTCAGCGTGATCGCGGAGGACGCCGTGAAGGGCCTCGCGATCACCGATCCCGTCGCGGCCGGCAAGGCGCAGGTGCAGACGCTGCGGCAGCAAGGGGCGCAGGTCGTCATCGCGCTCGTGCAGGCGTCGTCGAAGCGCGATGCGGTCAAGCTCGTCAAGGAGATCGGCGGCATCGACTTCACGATCGCCGGGCTTGGCCTCGACGCGCCCGAGCCGGATCGCATCTCGATCGAGCCCGAGAAGGTCGGCGACGGCTGGCTCGTGATCCCGGCGAACCGCGGCCAGGTCATCAGCCGGCTCGATCTCTATGTCCGCGGCGGCTCGCCGTTCGCCGATGCGGTCGGCCAGGCCGCGGCGAGCGCGAAGCTCGCGGCGCTCGACAAGCAGCTCGCGACGCTCGACGCCGACCTCGCGAAGTTCAAGGCCGACACGACCGCCGACCCGACGTTCATCAAGCAGAAGGAAGGCGAGCGCGCGCAGCTCGCGGCCCAGCGCGATGCCCTCAAGGCGCACCCGCTCGTCGTGCCCGCGCGCGGCAGCTTCTTCACGCTCGATCAGATCCGCATCAACAAGCAGCTCGCGTGCAGCGTGCCCACGCTCGACAAGGTGAAGCACTACGACGTCACTGCCGGCGAGGCGAACGTCAAGGCGGCCGCCGGGCGCCCCGTGCCGGCGCCGAAGAAGGGCGAGGCGAGCTACGTCGGGATGGCGGCGTGCGAGGACTGCCACCAGGACGCCGTCGACTTCTGGAAGAAGACCGTGCACGCGCAGGCGTGGCAGACGCTCGTCGATCGCGGCCAGCAGTTCGACATGGAGTGCATCAACTGCCACGTCACCGGCTGGGACAAGCCGGGCGGCTCGAACCTCGCGCACAACGACAAGCTGCGCGACGTGCAGTGCGAGGTCTGCCACGGCCCGGCGAGCATCCACGTCGCGAAGGGCGGCAACGAGAAGCCCTCGGCCGTGAAGCGGATGCCGGCGCAGGATCTGTGCGCCACGAACTGCCACACGCACGAGCACTCCGACACGTTCCAGTACGAGGCGTACCTGCGCGACATCGTCGGCGAGGGCCACGGTGAGGATCTGCGCAAGAAGCTCGGCGACGGCCCGACCGGCCACGAGCTGCGCAAGGCCGCGCTCGACAAGGCCGGCCACACCCTGGGAGCCGGCTGCACGCGATGAAGTGGGCGCTCGCGGTGCTGGTGGTGGCAGTGGCGGCGTGCGGTGGACCGTCGAGACAGGCGCGCACGACGGTCCCCGTCAAGCACACGCAGAGCACGATGAGCGGGATGGCGAGCTGGTACGGCGAGTCGCAGACGACCGCGAGCGGCGAGCGCTTCAACAAGCACGCGCTGACGGCGGCGCATCGCACGCTGCCGCTCGGCACGATGGTGCGCGTGACGAACCAGCGCAACGGCCGAAGTGTCATCGTGCGGATCAACGACCGCGGCCCCTACGGGCACGGCCGCATCATCGATCTCAGCGAGGCCGCCGCGCGCAAGCTCGACATGATCGATGCCGGCGTCGCACCGGTGACGCTCGAGGTGATCCATTGACGCTGATCGCGCTGCACGGGCTCGCGAAGCGGTTCGGGCCGATCGTCGCGCTGTCGAACGTCGACGCGCAGATCGACGGCAAGATCATCGGCCTGCTCGGCCCCAACGGCGCCGGCAAGTCGACGCTGCTCAAGTGCCTGCTCGGCCTCGTGCCGTTCGAGGGCACGGCGGAGGTGCTCGGTATCCCGGCCGCCACGCGCGGCGCTGACATCCGCGATCGCGTCGGCTACATGCCGGAGCAGGAGGCCTTTCTCTCCGGCATGAGCGCGGTCGAGCTCTGCACGTACGCCGGCGAGCTCTCCGGCCTGCCGCGCACGGAGGCGATGCAGCGCGCGCACGCCGCGCTGTACTACGCGGGCCTCGAGGAGAAGCGCTACCAGCCGATCGACGGCTACTCGACGGGCATGAAGCAGCGCGTGAAGCTCGCGCAGGCGCTCGTCCACGATCCCGAGCTGCTGTTCCTCGACGAGCCGACGAACGGCCTGGACCCGCGCTCGCGCGAGGAGATGCTCGAGCTGATCGTCGATCTGCCGGTGCGGCGCGGCTGCGCGATCGTGCTGTCGACGCACCTCTTGCCCGATGTCGAGCGCGTCTGCGACCACGCCGTGATCATGCACAAGGGCCGCGTGCGCTTCGTCGGCTCGATCGACGAGCTGCGCGGCGCGCGCGGCCGGCTCGGCGAGCTGATCGTCGAGGTGAAGGCGGAGCCGGAGAAGCTGGCGGCCGCGCTCTCGGCTGCCGGCGCGACGTGCCGGCAGCTGACGCCGGTGCAGCTCGAGGTCGATCTGCCGGAGGCGGCGACGAACAAGCTCGTGTTCTCGGCGGCGCGCGGTGCCGGCGTGCAGGTGCGCGGCATCGAGGTGCGGCGCGAGTCGCTGGAGGCCGCGTTCCTGCGCGTGATCGAGGCGGCATGAGCCAGGGCGCGATTCACGATCTCGGCTACCAGCGTTACACCGGCGCGCGCCGCGACGCGGGCACGCGGTGGCGCGTGATCATGCGCCATCAGATCGCGATGGCATGGAAGACATGGTGGCGGTTCAAGGCGTGGCTCGGCATGGCGGTGCTGATCGCGTTCATCGCGGGCGCGGTCATGTACATCATGTCGAACCGGATGTTTCACGGCATGGGCCGCATGGGCGAGGCCGTCGTGATGATCCGCGATGTCGCGCTGCCGAAGTCGATCGCGTGGTTCTGCCGCGCGGCGTTCATCTGCAGCCTGACGCTCGGCGCGACGATCATCGCGGGCGACCTCCAGAGCGGCGCGTTCACGTTCTACTTCGCGCGCAGCACGCGCCCGCGCGACTACGTGCTCGGCAAGCTCGCCGGGCTCGGCGTGCTGATGGCGATCCTCACGCTCCTCGGGCCGGTGCTGCTCGCGGCCCTGCGGCTCGGGCTCTGCGAGTCGACGACCGACCTCGTCGATCATCTGTGGCTCCTCCCGAAGGCGCTCGCCGTCGGCGGGCTCGCGACCTGCGCCTACGCCGCGGTGCCGCTCGGCTTCTCCGCGCTCGCCGATAGCCGCCGCACGGCACTCGCGCTGTGGGCCGCCTGGTACCTCGTCGGCGGCACGATCGCGCTGTTGATCGGCAAGGTCACGCACACCGGCTGGATCCTCGCGCTCGATCTACCGAGCGCCGTCGATGGCGTCGCCTCCCGGCTGTTCGACGTCCCGGTCTTCGCGTTCGGTCCCGCGCAGACCGAGGTCACGCTCGCGCAGGGCGTGATCTCCCTGGCCGCGCAGATCGCGATCGCGGTCGCGATCGTCGCGTCGAGCGTCGGTCGCGCGCAGCGCAGCGGCGTGGGAGGCGCGACGTGAGGTTTCGCGAGCGCAGCGAGCGGGTGTTGGGGTTGGGTGGGCTTGCATCCCAGGCCTCCCGAAGGGAGGACCTGGGATGAGCGTCGTCGTCGCCGAGCGCTGCAGCAAGTGGTACGGGCACGTGCTCGGTATCAGTGACGTCTCGTGGAAGCTCGAGGGCGGGATCGTCGGGCTGCTCGGCCCCAACGGCGCCGGCAAGTCGACGCTGATCAAGATGATGGCCGGCCTCTTGCGCCCGAGCCGCGGCAAGCTCAGCGTCTTCGGCAAGAGCCCGTTCGACGACGTCGAGGTCAAGCGACGCATCGGCTACGCCCCCGAGCACGAGAAGACGTGGGACACGCTGACCGCGCTCGAGCTCGTCACCGCGATGGCGGAGCTCGCAGGCGTCGCGAAGCCGAAGCCCGCCGCCGAGCGCGCGCTCGTCGAGATGGGCATGCAGGACGCGCTGCACCGCCGGGTCAAGGGCTTCAGCAAGGGCATGCGCCAGCGCACGAAGCTCGCCACCGCGATCGCGCACGATCCGGACTTCCTGCTGCTCGACGAGCCGCTGACCGGCGTCGACCCGGTCGCGCGCATCGACATCGTCGAGCGGATCAAGAAGCTCGGCGACGCCGGCAAGACGATCGTCGTATCGAGCCACGTGCTCTACGAGATCGAGGCACTGACCCGCGAGATCGTCGTCATCTACCGCGGCCAGGTGCTCGCGGAGGGGAACGTCTACGAGATCCGCAAGCTGATCGATCAGCACCCGCATCGCATCCGCGTCGAGTGCGACCAGCCGCACGCGATCGGCGCGGCGCTGGCGCAGGCCGATCACGTCGCGCGCCTCGTGTTCGAGCGCGGCGCGGTGCTGATCGAGACGCGCGATCCCGACCGCTGCTACGACCAGCTCTCCGCGGCCGTGCTCGACGCGGGCATCGCGGTCAGCGCGCTGTCCTCGCCCGACAACAACCTCGGCGCCGTCTTCGACTACCTCACGGGAGGTCGCCGATGATCGGCACGATCGCGCGGGTCACCTGGAAGCGCATCTCGCGCGGCCAGGCGCTGTGGGTCGCGCTCGGCATCTCGCTGATCCCGGTGATCGTCGCGATCGTGCTGCGCCAGGCTGTCCACGATCCGTTCGAGCGCGGCACCTTCACGATGAACCTCTACGTCGTCGAGATGTTCGTGCTGGCGATCGTGCCCGCGCTGTTCGTCGCGTCGTCGATCGGCGAGGAGATCGAGGACCGCACGATCACGTACCTGTGGTCGCGTCCCCTGCCCCGCTGGCACGTGATCGCCGGCAAGCTCGTCGCACTCGCGCCGATCGCGGCCGCGCTCGTCCTCGTCGGCTGGCAGCTCGCGATGTACGTCGCGTACGACCGCTTCCCGCCGCTCTCGACCACGCTCGCGATCGGCGCCGCCTCGATCGCCGTCTCGTTCGTCGCCGCCGGCATCGGCACGCTCGCGCCCAAGCACGGCATGGCGCTGACGATCATCTACATGCTGCTGTTCGACGTCCCCGTCGGCGAGATTCCCGCCTCGCTCCAGATCCTCTCGATCACGCACCAGGCACGCCTGCTCGCCGGCATCTCCGCCCGCGGCGTCCACGACACCGCCGGCGCCGCCCCCGCGATCACGCTCGCCGCGCTCGCCGCCATCTGGCTCGCCGTCGGGCTCTGGAAGATCCGCCGGACCGAGGCCTGAGCGCCTAGCGGCCGAAGCAGCCGAGCTTGTCGCGCGACGCGCGCAGGTCGAGCGCACTGTTCGAGAGCCGGTCGACGAGGTCACCGGCGAGCGCCGCGATCTGCGCCATGTGCACGGTATCGAGCTTGTCGGTCGTGTCGCACGTCTCGTGGTAGCAGCGCGCGTCGGGCGTCCAGAAGAACACGTAGGGCACGCCCTGCTCGCAGAACGCCTCGTGGTCGCTGCGCTCCGCGCGCCCGCCGACGCCGACCGACAGCTTCGGAAACGCCCGCCGGCCCCGCTCGAGCATCGCGGTCGCAGGCAGCCGCCGGAACGTCCCCATCGCCGCGACGAACCCGCGCGAGCGGTAGCTGCCGACCATGTCGAGGTTCACGTACTCGACGACGCGCGCGAGCTCGACCGTCGGATGCTTGACGAAGTACGCCGAGCCCTCCTCGCCGCGCTCCTCGGCGCCCCACGCCGCGAACACGATCGTCCGCTTCGGGTGCGTCGCGTGGAGCGCGTCCGCGATCGCGAGCATCGCCGCGACCCCCGACGCGTTGTCGTTCGCGCCGAGGTGCTTGCCGCCGAGATGATCGTGGTGGGCGCCGACGATGACGATGCCGGCATCCGGGTCAGTGCCCGGCAGCGTCGCGAGGATGTTCGCCGTCGCGTGGCCCGCATCGTCCTCGAAGGCCTGCTCGGTCGGCGACAGGCCGAGCGCATCGAGGCGCGCGCGGATCAGGGCGCGCCCGGCAGCGTCGCCGGTGCTGCCGGAGGCGCGGCCATCGAGGGCGGGGTCGGCGAGCGCCGCGACCTGGGCCTTCAGGGCGGCCGGGGCATAGGGGCTGGTGGCGGGCTCGCGCGTGGCGGGCTCGCGCGCGCTAGGCTCGTGTGTTGGCGGCGCGGACGCGTGCGCGGTTGGCGGCGCGGGCGCGTGCGCGGTTGGCGGCGCGGGCGCGTGCGCGGTTGGCGGCGCGGGCGCGGGCGCGTGCGCGGTTGGCGGCACGGGCGCGTGCGTGGTCGGCACGGTCGGCGCGGTCGGCACGGTCGGCGCGGCCGGCCCACCCGCCTTGTGGTCCGCGTGCGCCGGGGGCGCGAGTGCCAGGGACGCAAGCGCCAGGGACGCAAGCACCAGCGACGCGAGCACGGGGGGCCAGCGCATATCTGCATACCAACGCACGGGGGCCATCGACGATCTGACACGGGCCAGGCAGGTCCGTAGCTTCGACGTGTTCGCTACGCCCCGCCCCGCTCGTCCCCATCACCCCAGAACTTCGTTCGAACCCGCGTTCGAACCCGCGTTCGGACCGATTTCCGGACCGCCCCCCGCCGCCCATGAGCCGACTCGACGACCAGCCCGCCCCGGCGGCTGCTACCATGAACAACGGTGGCGAACCCGCGTAGTGCCGACGCGTTGTTGGAGACGCTCGACGCCGAGACGCGCGACACGCTCGCGGGGGCGCCGCGGGCGACGCTGCGGCCGCGCGCCGGGCACGATACGGCGCGCCGCGCGCTCGACATGCTGAATCACCTGGCGGGCGGGTCGCCGACGTCGTCGGGGCAGCTGCGCGCGGGCGACGAGATCGGGCGCGGCGGGATGGGCGTGATTCGCGCGGCCGAGCAGGTCGCGCTCGGGCGGACCGTCGCGATCAAGACGGTGCGGCCGGATCATCGCGATCCCGATGCGGCGCTCGACCTGCTGCGCGAGGCGTGGATCACCGGGTCGCTCGAGCACCCGAACATCGTGCCGGTGCATCACCTCGGCGTCGATGATCGCGGGCTGCCGCTGATCGTGCTCAAGCGGATCGAAGGCGTGGCGTGGGCGGAGGTGGTGGCGGATGCGGCCGCGGTGGAGGACCGGTTTGGCGCGCGCGATTTGCTCGCGTGGAACATCGGGATCCTGCTGCGCGTGCTCGATGCGGTGCGGTTCGCGCACAGCCGCGGCATCGTGCATCGCGACCTCAAGCCCGCCAATGTCATGATCGGCGACTTCGGCGAGGTGTACTTGCTCGACTGGGGCATCGCGGTGTCGCTGCACGCGGATCCGAGCGGGCGGCTGCCGCTCGCGAGCGAGTCGCGGCAGATCGTGGGGACGCCTTGCTACATGGCGCCCGAGATGGCCGACGTGACGCTGCCGCTCTCCGAGCGCACGGACGTGTACCTCGCGGGCGCGATCCTGTGCGAGCTGCTGTCGGGCAAGCCGCCGCACCTGGCGAGCACGCCGATCGCGGCGCTCGCGAGCATCGCGCTCTCCGAGCCGGAGCTGCCGGCGGATGCGCCGGTGGAGCTGGCGGCGATCTGCCGGCGCGCGATGCACAAGGATGCGGCGCAGCGGTTCGCGAGCGCGGACGAGATGCGGCTCGCGCTGCAGCGGTACCTGGAGCATCGCGGGTCGGCGAACCTGGCGCTCGGCGCGCACGCGCGGCTCGCGGCGCTGCGGGCGGCGCTCGCCGAGGGCAACGACGACGAGGTGCACCGCCTGTTCGGCGCGTGTCGCTTCGGCTTTCACGAGGCGCTCGCGGCATGGCCGGAGAACGCCGATGCGCGCGACGGGCTGGCGGGCGCGACGCTCGCCGTCGCCGAGTACGAGCTGGCGCGCGATCGGCCGGCGGCGGCGGTGGCGCTGTTGCGCGAGCTCGATCCGGCGCCCGCGCTGCTCGCGACGGCGCGCGAGGCGGCGGCGAAGCAAGCCGCGCGCGATGCGGAGCTCGCGAAGCTGCAGAAGGCGCGGGACCTCAGCGTCAACGCGGACCAGCGCAGCATGCTGGTCGCGGCGATCGGGCTCGTGTTCACGGTCGTGCCGCTGCTGATGGGTTACGTGCCCGTGTTCGCGCTCGAGACGTACGCGCGATTCGTCGGCTCGACGTGGCTCGCGCTCGCCATCGCGGCGCCGATCGCGGCGATCGCGTACCCGCGGTTCGGCACGACCGAGATCGATCGGCGGCTGTTGCTCGTGCTGCCGTACACGTTCCTCGTGCAGGCGATGTGGGCGACGTGCGGGTGGATCGCCGGCATTCCGATCGGCTGGATCGAGATCGGGTTCCCGTTGCTATGGGCGGGGCTCGTCGGCGTGATCGCGATCCTCGGCGAGCCGCGCATCGCGCCGGCCGCGCTCGGTTATCTCGTCGCGGGCGTGCTCGCGGCGCGGTTCGTCGAGCACCGCTTCCTCGCGCTCGCGTTCGGCAACGCGGTGCTCGGCCTCAATGCGGTCGCGTGGTACCGCATCAAGTGCCGGAACGCGTGCCGGCCTCACACTTCGAGAGACGCGGCGAGATCGTAGTCGCTCGCCTGCGTGACGCGCGCGCGCACGAGCGAGCCGGTCGGCACGCGGCCGTCGGAGAGGTACGTGACGCCGTCGATGCCGGGAGCCTGGCCGTACCAGCGGCCCTCGAGCAGGTACTCGCTCTCCTGCGACTCGCCCTCGACGAGCACCTCGATCTCCTTGCCGACCATCGCCTCGTGGCGAGCGCGGCTGATCTGGCGCTGGATCTCCATCAGCTTCTGCTGGCGCGCCTCGGCGACCTCGGGATCGACGCGGTTCGGCAGCATCGCGCTGACCGTGCCCGGCTCGATCGAGTACGTGAACGCACCCGCGCGGTCGAACTTCGACTCGGCGACGAACTCGCACAGCTCGTCGAACTCGGCCTCGGTCTCGCCCGGGTGCCCGACGATATAGGTCGTCCGCAGCACGACGTTGTCGATGCGCTCGCGCAGCTTCTTGACGAGGTCGCGCGTGACGCGGCTCGAGTGACCGCGGCGCATGCGCTTGAGCATGCCGTCGCTGATGTGCTGGAGCGGGACGTCGATGTACTTGACGACCTTCGGCTCGCTCGCGATCGCGTCGATCAGGTCGTCGTCGAACGCGCTCGGGAAGGTGTAGTGCATGCGCACCCAGTCGATGCCGTCGACCTTGCCGAGCGCGCGCAAGAGCGCGGCGAGCGTCGGGCGCGACTCGGGTGACGAGCCGGCATCCCAGCCGTAGCGCGTGAGGTCCTGCGCGATCAGGTTCACCTCGCGCACGCCCTGCTTTCCGAGCTCGGCGACCTCCGCGACGATGTCCGCGATCTGCCGCGACCGCTGCGGGCCGCGCAGCTTCGGGATGATGCAGAACGAGCACGGGCGGTCGCAGCCCTCGGCGATCTTGACGTACGCGCTGTGCCCCTGCCCGATGCGCACGCGCGGCGCGTCGTGATCGTAGATGTAGGCCGGCGTCTCTGAAACCTGCACGACCGGCAGCTTCGACTTCTTCTTGCCTTGGCCGGGCTTGAGGACCTTCGCGATCGACGGGAAGTCGCTCGATCCGAGGATGTGATCGATCTCCGGGATGTCCTTCGCGAGCTCGTCCGCGTAGCGCTGTGCGAGGCAGCCGGTGACGACGAGCTTCTTCGCGGCGCCGTCCTTGAACTGCGCCATCTCGAGGATCGTGTCGACGCTCTCCTCTTTCGCCTTGTCGATGAACGCGCACGTGTTGACGACGATCACGTCCGCGTCATCCGGCGCATCGACCAGCGAGTGGCCGGCGGCCTGGACCTGACCGAGCATCAGCTCGGTGTCGACCTGGTTCTTCGGACATCCCAGGGACACGAAGTAGATGCGAGAGGTGGCAGCAGCCATCGGGCCGCGGAGTCTGGTCCGGGCGCCGGACCGTGTCAATCCGTGTCTTCGGGACGCTACGGGTGGGCGGCCCAGGTAGCTGGACCTGCGAGCAAAAGCACGGCCTCGGCGGCCTCCACCTGCTCGGTATCTTTCGCGGAATCGAGCGCCGCGAGCAGCGGGGGCAGCAGCGGACCGGGGTCGAGGCTCGGGTCGAGGCGGCGCAGGGCGCGGGCGGCATCGGCGCGGCGCGTGGGGCGCTTGAGCTCCGCCTCGAGGAACGGGCGCGACTTCGCGTCGTGGAGCTCGGCGAGCGCGGCGGCCGCGAACGCGTCGTTGCCCTTCTCGGCCAGCAGCTGCTCGAGCGCCGGAATGAGCTCGCGGCGGCCGGCGTAGCCGAGCGCGATCGTCGCGCGGGCCTGCTCGTCGTGCGTGGCCTTCGCGTCGGCGCGCACGGCGTCGAGCGCCTTGAGCCCCGCGGGGTCCGCGAGATACGCGAGCTGCTCGGCGGCGCCGAGGCGGAGCTGGCTGACATCGAGGTACTCGGTGAGCACGGGCGTGCCGCGCTTGTCGCCGAGCAGCGCGAGTCTCCGCGCCGCCTCGAGGCGCACGTCGCGCCGCGGGGCTTGCAGCGCTGCGACCAGCGCATCCGTGCCGCGCTTGTCGCCGCCGCGCGCGATCGCGTACGCGATCTCGAGCTTCGCGATGTCGCTGGTCTCCTTGCCGAGCTGCGCGACGAGCTGGGCGATCGCGTCGGCGTCGCCGGTGCGGGCGAGCGCGCTCGCCGCGACGCGCTGGACGCGGGGCGAGTCGCTCTTGAGGTTCTTCGCGAGCACGGCCTTCGCGCGGTCGACGGCCATCGCGGGCGTCACGGGCGGCGGTGCATCGGGCGCGGGCGGCGGTGCGACGACCGGGGGCTTCTCGACGGGCGCGCTCTTCGCGTCATGCCCGCCGAACGCGCCGAGGAAGTACGCGACGGCCGCGCCTCCTCCGGCGAGCAGCACGAGCACGATCCAGATCCACGCCTTGCTGCGGCCCTCCGGCGCGACGTAGTCGTCGATCGAGCCGGTGTCCGCGATCTGGATCGCGCTGTCGTCTTCCCGCTTCTTCGACGGCCGCGTCGCCTCGCGGATGATCTCGATGATCGGGCCCGAGTCGAGGTCCTTCGACGACGCCGGCACCGTGACCGGCACGCCCTTCGGCGGCGTCTTGCCGCCGGGCGGCGGATGCGGCGGCTCGGTGCGCGGGCGCTTGATCGTCTTCGTCGGCTGCAGCTTCTCGGGCGCCGCGGTGGGCTTGCTCTCGAGCGCCTCCGCGCATTCCTTGCTGCAGAACCCGACGACCTTGCCGTCGCGCACGCCGACGGCTGGCGCGCGCAGCGGATCGACCGGCTTTCCACACGTGGGACAGGCGCTCATGGCAGTGCGAGGACGTTCGACTCGCCGTACTCGGCGATCAGGCCGTCGATGTACGCGAGCAGGTGATCGCGGCGCGCCATCATCGCGCTGATCTCGGCCGGCGTCAGCAGCGGGCCCATCGGATCGTCACCGACGTCGATCGCGGCCGTGACCGCCTCCGGCGTCAGCTCGCGCAGCCGTTCGACGAGGCCGCGCGGGAACACCTCGATCTTGAACAGCGGATCGAGGTTCGACTTGTGGCCGAACGTGAACAGCCCGAACGACAGCGTGTTGTCCATGAAGTACAGCGTGCGGTGATCGGGCGAGCCCTTCGTGTTGTAGCCGGTCCACCGGTCATCGTTATCGATCAGCACGTCGAACAGCACGCACGCGACGAGCTGCTCGACGAGCGGCTTCGACTCCTCGGGAATCTCCATCTTCGGGTGCAGCCAGCTCGTCCACAGCTCCATGCCCTGGTCTTCGTCGACGCGCCACGGTCCGATCGTCTCGTCACGGATCTCGGGAATCCACCAGGACAGCTCGCCGCGCAGGATGCCGTCGTGCGCGACGCCTTCATCCTCGATGCGGCCCTCCGTGTACGCGCGCGAATCGGAATCCGCGGCCGCGAGTAGCTCCTCGACGCGGAACGCGGCGGGCCTCGCGGGCGGCACGTGACCGATGCCGAGCCAGCGATCGAGGCGGTACGCCGCGATCTCCTTGCGTGGATCGCTCTGGTAGTGCGTCTGCTGCGGCTTGAACGCGGCGCGCGAGCCGTTCGCGAAGTCGAGGCGCAGCGACAGCGACGTGCCGCCGTGGTTGAGCTTGACCCGCGTGACCGGCCCGCCGATCGGCGCGAGCAGCACGTCATCGGGCGCGTCGAACACGGTGGTCTGCGCGGGCACCGCGACGTGCAGCTCCGCGCGCGGCAGCCGCGAGATCCGCGGCGCACTGCCGCTCGCCACCGTCGCGGCCTGGGCCTCGCTCGTGTAGTTGCCGGCGAGATCGACGGCCTTGCCTACCCCGACCCACACGCCCGCGACGGCGCCCGCGGCGACGCACAGCTCGAGCGCGATGCAGGACCCTAGCCGCACGCGCGAAAGCGTATCACGTCACGCCGGAGAATCGCCCTCGACGACGTAGCTCGCCTTGCGGTGACGCGCCGTCGGTACGTGCTTTTCCCAGCACGTGACCGAGCAGAAACGCAGCTTCATCCTGCCGGTGTTGCAGGACGCGACCGTACAACGGATCGCGCTCTGGCCCGGTGGGATCAGCTTGCGGCACGTGGCGCACACGAGGCTCGCCATCTCTCTTGGGTACCAGACCCGAGCTTCGATATCCACTTACTGGAGCTTGCGCAGCTCGGCGTCGAGATCGAGACCGCCGCCGCTCGCGGCCACGTGCCCCGCGCGATCGATCACGACAGTGTGCGGGATCTGCGTGACGCCGTAGCGCGCGCTCGTGTCGTGATCGTCGTGCAAGAGCGTCATCGCGTAGTGGTTCTCGTCCCAGAACGCGCGCGCATCGGCCGTGTCGTCGTCCATCGAGACCGCGAGCACGTCGACGTCCGGATGCTGCTTCGCGAACGCCGCGAGGTGCGGCATCGACTTCACGCACGGGTTGCACCACGTCGCCCAGAAGTCGATCACGGTGACCTTCCCGGGAGCGAGCGTGATCTTCGGGCCGAGCGCGCCCTTGGGGCCGATCGTCTGCAGGGCGAGCGTCGGCGCGGCCGCGCCGGCCGTCATCGGCCGCAGCTCGTCGACGTTGCGCGCGATCCAGATCGCCTGCATCGCGAGGCCGACCGCCGCGACGGCGACGAGGACCCAGCCAGCGGCGACGGCGCCGCGCGCGGGAGCCGGCGTGGGCCAGCGGGCTTCGAGGATCGCGAGCGCGACGAGCACGCCGGTCCACGCGTAGGCGACGGCGGTGAGCGTCCACACGAGCGGCATCGGGATCGCGAGGTCGAGCGCGTGCAGCACGACGCCCGCGATCAGATCGACGAAGACGAGCGGCATCACCGCGACGCACGCGAGGTCGAACGCGCGGCCGAGGTCGCGGCGCGGCCCGGTCGTCGCCCAGATCGCGGCGGCCGCGATCACGAGGATGCCGAGCGGGATCGTCAGGGTGTCGGTCAGCAGCTGCACGACGAGCTGCACCGCGTAGCGCGGCCCGAGCACGCCGCCAGCCCAGCCGGCCTGCACGAGCGTACGCAGGCGCGTCGCGACGATCAGCACGACGATCGCGGCGAGCAGATCGGTGCCGGAGCGGCCCGCGTGCTCTCGATCGCCGGCTGCCGCGAGCGCGGCGCGAGGCCGCACCAGCGCGAGGCCGAGCCGTGCAGGGAGCGTCAGGGCTTTCCGCCCTTGCGCTGCGCGATCAGCTTCTTGGCCTGCGCGGCGACGGCGCTCGGCACTCCCTTGCTGCGCGCGAGGTTCTGCAGGTCCTTCTCCAGCAGGAACGGCAGCAGCTTCGCCACGTCGTTGATCGGCGTCTTCGGATTGCGGCACAGGGCTCTCTTGACCTGGAGGTTCTTCGTCCACTCGCGACGACCGGCGATATACCTGATTACGTCCTCGGCGAGTGCCTGGTTACCAGCGTAGCTCTTCGCCTCGAACTCGGTTACTGCCGGTGACTTGATCGCCGCGAGTGCAACAATCTTCACCGAGTCGCGGATTCCCTTCGCGCGCGCGTTGCCGTTGCCGGTCATCACGTAGCGGATCTTCATCGGGATCGTCATGTCCTCGTACCGCTGCGTCTTTTTCTCGTCCGGCGTGGCCGCGGGGTGATCCGGGTCGTCCTCCGCGTTGGGATCGCCCTGCGTGATGTGGCTGTCGTCACCGCTGGCGTCCTCGATCGCCTGCGCGAACAGCTCGTCGTCCGATGGCGGCGCCTTCTCGAGCGCGCGCGCGATCTCGTCCCACGCCGGCAGGTTCGGCACGCGCACGTTGTTGCGAACGGCGAGCTCGACCGCGCGATCGACCGTCGACATGCGCGCGTGCTTGTTGAGGTACATCGCCGCGATGATGTCGGGGAAGCGCAGCAGGCGCTGCTCGTTCGCCGCGATGCGATCGACCTGGCTCGCGTTCGCCTTGCCGGCGAGCCGCGCGATCGTCTCGTCGGCGGCCGTCGGGCTCTGCACGATCGCCTCGAACGCGGCCGGCTTGTCGAGCACGTAGTCGGCGACGAAATCGACGACGCGCGGATCGAGCCGCGGATCGGCGAGCGCACCGGCGACGACCTTCTCGGGCAGGCCCTTCGCCGTGCCGATCGCCGCGCTGCCGAACTCGACGTCGAGCGCGAGCTGGTAGAGCACCGCGACCTGCTCGCCCGGCGGCAGCGGCACGAGGCCGCGCGCGGCCATCATGCGCCCCGGTCCAGGCCCGAGCGCCTTCTGCGCGGCAGGCGACAGCGTCGACGTGTCGAGCGGAGAGCGATCCATCAGGCGTTCCGTTGATACAGGATCTTGAGGCCCTTGAGCGTCAACAGGTCGTCGGTGGCCTCGATCGTCCTCGTCTCGGTGGCGATCAGCGGCGCGAGCCCGCCCGTCGCGATGCAGCGCGCGGGGTAATCGACCTCGGCGCGGATCCGCTCGACGAGCGCATCGACCATGCCCGCGTAGCCATACACGAGGCCCGCCTGCATCGACGCGACAGTATTGCGCGCGACGACCTTGCCCGGCCTTGCCAGCTCGACGCGCGGCAGCTTCGCGGCGTGCTCGTACAGCGCCTCGGCGCTGATCTGGATGCCGGGCGCGATCACGCCGCCGAGGTACTCGCCTTTGGGCGTCACGACGTCCCACGTCGTCGCGGTGCCGAAATCGACGACGATGCAGCCGCTCTTGAGCTCCTCGTACGCAGCAACTGCGTTCACGATGCGGTCCGCGCCAACTTCGCGCGGGTTCTCGTAGAGGATCGGCATGCCGGTCTTGATGCCCGGCCCGACGACGAGCGCCGACCCGCCGCAGTGCTCCTTGAAGAACCGCTGTAGGCCGAACACCGCGGGCGGCACGACCGACGAGATGATGCCGGCCGTGATGCTCTTCCACGGAAAGCCATCCAGCTCGAGCAGCGTCTTGAGCAGCACCGCGTACTCGTCGCTCGTGCGCTGCGCATTTGTCTGAATGCGCCAGTGTGCGACGAGCTCGCCTTCGCGAAACACGCCGAGCACCGTGTTGGTGTTTCCCACGTCGACGGCAAGCAACGTCGTCATCCGGCCTTGATGGTAGCTCGCCGTCGGCAGTCGTAGTAGGCTCGGGCTCACCTATGCGGGGCACTTGGCTAGTCATTTGTGCTGTGGTCACGGCTGTCTTGGCGGCTTGCGGTGGAGCGTCGGATTCACCTCCGGGGCCTCTCGCGAAGCACTTCGACGACATGTACATCGCGCGGATCCCGCTCGAGCAGAAGCAGGCCGTCGTGACGACCAACAACGACTACTCGGTCGCGAAGATGGAAGCGGCCACCGCCGAGGCGCAGTACCAGGAGAGCGACGGCCAGCTCCACCAGGCGCGCAACGACGCGA
This sequence comes from uncultured Kofleriaceae bacterium, assembly GCA_964446175.1. GTDB lineage: Bacteria > Myxococcota_A > Polyangia > Haliangiales > Haliangiaceae > JABFXX01. The sequence goes on along the minus strand of CAYUNM010000042.1, from coordinate 13,658 downwards.
AGGCGGCCAAGCTGCAGGTCGATAGCGCGGTGTCGGCGAAGAAGAGCGCCGATACGAGCGCGGATCAGAACCGCATCAACCAGGCGGTCAAGGATCTGCACACGGCGGAGGACATGTCGAAGGCCGCCGACGAGCGCGTGAAGTACCTCGCCGACTATCACAACTATCTCAAGATCTACTGGCGCTACACGCAGGAGAACCAGTACTGGCGCGAGGCGCAGTACGAGGCCGCGAAGGCGCAGATCGCGAAGGCGAACAACATCGCGCCGAAGGGCGTCTCGTACGACGACTATCCCAAGCAGGTCGACGCGCGCGGCAAGCGCGTGCAGGCCGCGAAGGACCGCGCCGAGAAGGCGAAGCAGCACGTGCTCGGCACGCGCGAGGCGTGGATGAAGATCCAGCACCAGGCCGACACCGAGGCCGGCAAGCAGAGCTCGCTGTGGGATCCGATGGCGAACCCGATGGGTCCGACGCAGGCCGAGCACGCGCAGCAGGCCGAGATCAAGTCGCTGCCGACGACGAACATGACGCCGGCGCCGATGCCCGCGAACGGCACGACGGAGCCGCAGCAGCCGCAGCAGCCGCAGCAGCCGCAGCAGCCGCAACCGCAGCAGCAGTAGCATTCCGCGTGGTCGCGAATTCGCAGGACGCCGCACGCATCCTCGTCGTCGACGACGAGCGCGTCATTCGCGAGATCCTCGCCGAGTTCCTCACGCTCGAAGGCTTCTCCGTCAACACGGTCGAGGACGGCGAGAAGGCGCTGACCGAGCTGCGCCTGAACCCGTACGACCTGCTGATCACCGATCTCAAGATGCCGCGGCTCTCCGGGCTGCAGCTGCTCGAGAAGATCGAGGCGGAGCGCCTCGGCGTGCTGACCGTGCTGATGACGGGCTTCGGCACGGTCGAGACCGCGATCGAGGCGATGAAGAAGGGCGCCTACGACTACTTGTTGAAGCCCTTCAAGGTCGAAGAGGTCATCCACGTCGTCGAGCGCGCGCTGTACCGCCAGCGCCTGCAGGCCGAGAACATCCGGCTGCGCGAGGCGCTGACGATCTACAAGGTCAGCGAGGCGATCGCGCTCTCGCACGACATCGACAAGATCCTCGACGTCATCCTGCGCGCCGCGATCGACGAGGTGAAGGCGGACATCGCGACCTTGCACCTGCGCGATCCGCGCTCCGGTCACTTCGAGGAGCGCGTCAAGCTCGTCGCGACGGACGCGAAGCCGTCGAGCGTGCCTTCGCCGGCGTTCGGCCTGATGACGGAGCAGTTCACGCAGGGCGTGCCGATCCTCGCGCACGGCGGCAAGGCATCGCGCTTCTTCACGGAGCACGCGTCGCCGGCGGAGCTGTCGTCATTCGCGGCCGTGCCTCTTCAAGTGCGCGGCGACATGGTCGGCATCCTCAACGTGTTCTCGTTCACGCCGGGCAAGAAGTTCGACGAGGGCCACCGCAAGATGCTCGCGGTGCTCGCGTCGCGCGCGGCGAGCGCGATCGAGAACGCACGCCTGTACAGCGAGCTCGTCGACACGAACCAGTCGCTGGTCAAGGCGAACGCGTCGCTCGAGGAGATGTTCCAGCAGACCGTCGCGGGCTTCGCGCAGGCGCTCGAGGAGAGCGACATGTACACGCGCGGGCACAGCGAGCGCGTCGCCGTGTACAGCGAGGTGCTCGCGCGCGGGCTCACGCTGCCCGAGGCGGAGATCCGGCGCGTCGTGCAGGCCGGCATGATGCACGACGTCGGCAAGATCGGCGTCCGCTACGACATGCTCAACAAGCCCGGCAAGCTGACGCCCGAAGAGGTCGCGGTGTTCCGGCAGCACCCCGAGAAGGGCAAGCGCATCCTCGAGCCGGTGCCGTGCCTGCACGGCCTGATCGACGGCTGCTGGTGCCACCACGAGTGGTTCGACGGCCGCGGCTATCCGCGCGGGCTCGCGGGGCACGCGATCCCGATCGTCGGGCGGATCTGCGCGATCGCCGACGCGTACGACGCGATGACCTCGGACCGCGCGTATCGCCGCGCCCTCGCCCACGAGGTCGCGGTCGGCGAGATCGAGCGCTGTGCGGGAACGCAGTTCGATCCCGAGCTCGCCGACGCGTTCGTCAAGCTGATCGAAGCGTGGCGGCAGCAGATGCGCGAGCGCGGCCACGACTCGCTGATCCCGCGCTAGTATCGGAGCCCAGAAGTGCTCGGGCAATCCGGGAAATACCGGCTGGATCACCGGCTTGGCGGCGGCGGCATGGCGGAGGTCTTTATCGGCTCCATGCTCGGCGCCGAGGGCTTCGAGCGCCGCGTCGCGATCAAGCGCGTGCTGCCGGGCTACTCCGACAACGCCGCGTTCGCGCAGATGTTCATCAGCGAGGCGCAGATCAGCTCGCGGCTCGCGCACCCGAACATCGTCAGCGTGCTCGACTTCGACCGGGACGCCGAGAACCGGCTGTTCCTCGTCATGGAGCTCGTCGAGGGCAAGGACCTCGACGGCCTCGCGGCGACCGGCCCGCTGCCGATTCCCGTGATCATCTTCGTGATCACCGAGGTGCTGCGCGGCCTCGGGCACGCGCACGACCTGCCGCTCTCGACTGGCATGCGCGGCATCGTCCACCGCGATGTGTCGCCGCACAACGTGCTGCTCAGCTGGGACGGCGGCGTGAAGGTCAGCGACTTCGGCATCGCGAAGGCGCGCAACGCGAGCGAGGCGACCGCGAGCGTCTTCATCAAGGGCAAGCCCGCGTACATGAGCCCCGAGCAGGCAAACGGCCAGCCGCTCGATGGGCGCAGCGACCTGTTCGCGGTCGGCGTGATGCTGTGGGAGATGCTGATCGGGCGGCGGCTGTTCGTCGGCGAGGACACGCGCGCGACGCTCGCGGCCGTGCTGTTCGGCCAGATCCCGCGCCCGCGCCAGATGCGCGCCGACGTCCCGAAGGATCTCGAGCGCGTCACGATGAAGCTACTCGAGCGCGACCTGCCCGCGCGCTACGCGACCGCCGAGGCGGCGATCGACGATCTGCTCGCGTGCGACGCGGCGCCGAAGAACGGCCGCGAGGTGCTCCGGCGCGTGCTCGCCGAGCGGTTCCCGCAGGAGGCGCCGGTGCGCGGCAGCTCGCTCGCCCACCACACGCCCGCGCAGCCGTACCAGGCCCCGACGCAGGCGATGGGCTCGGGCGCGTCGTACGGAAGCGGCGCCGGCGCGACACCGGTACCGTCGGCGAGCATCGGCGCGATGCGCAGCGCCCCGACCGCGACGATCCGGCCGCGCGGGATGAGCACCGGCGGCAAGATCGCGCTCGGCGTCGGCGGGATGCTCGTCGCCGCCGTCGTCACCTTCGCGATCATCGCGGTCGCGAAGGGCAGCAAGGACAAGACGGCGGGCGCGGGCAGCGGTGGCAGCGCACAGCCGCAGGTCGCGGTGGCCCCGCCGCCCCCGCCGGCGGATGCCGCCGTGATGATCGACGCGGCACCCCCACCTGCTCCGCCGGATGCCCCGGCGCCGATCGATGCCGCCGAGCCGGCGAAAAAAGATGCACCGATCGCCGTGCCGTCGCACGCTGGGCCCGAGAAGAAGGGCCACCTCAGCGTCGTGGCGTTCCCGGTGATGACCGTCTACATCGACAAGAAGCGCATCCACGACACGCCCGTCGAGATCGACCTCGCGGCCGGCAAGCACCAGGTCCGGCTCGTCAACGCCGAGCAAGGCAAGGACGAGACCGTGCCGGTGACGATCGAGGCGGGCACGACGAAGACGATCGATCGAACGCACTGATGCGCGCCTGGCTCGTCTCCCTGCTGCTCGTCTCGGCGACCGCGCAGGCGCGGGCGGACGAGATCGGCGTCGTCGTGACCGGCGAGGCGGTGCTGCAGCCGCAGGTGCGCGCGGGCATCGAGATGTGGCTGCACGACCACGGGCACACGCTCGTCGCGTCGCCGCTGCTGCCCGATGCGACGAACAAGCTGATCGACTGCTTCGTGATCGAGGACGGCGCGTGCATGAAGGGCGTCGTCGAGCAGTCGACCGCGCCCGCGATCGTGTTCGCGCGCGTCGACGTCACCGACACGAGCGGCAGCCGCACCGGCCGTGACTTCGCGCTCGCCGGCACGTGGCTCGTCAAGGGCAAGGATCCGGTCACGCTGCGCCGGACGTGCCATCACTGCACCGAGGAAGGCATGCGCGAGACGCTGGTCAGCCTGCTCGGCTCGCTCGTCGCGGATGCGCCGGCCGCGCCGCCCCTGCCCGCGCCCGCTGCTGCCGCCGTGCCGCCGCCGTCCGCCGCGGTCGAGCCCGCCGCCGAGACGCGGCCGAGGGATGTGGTGCCGGTCGCCGTGGTCGGCGCGGGCGGCGCGATGCTCGTCACGGGGCTCTTGCTGATCGCGCTCGACCAATCACCCGATCCGCACGGCACGCAGCCGAAGACACTGCGCGATACGGAGGGCGCCGGCGTCGTGTTCACGCTGCTCGGCGCGGCGGCGGCCGGCGCGGGCGGCTACCTGTGGTGGCGCGATCATCACGGCGGCGCACCGGTCGCGGCGGTCACGCACGATGCCGCGCTCGTCGGCTGGAGCGGACGGTTCTGATGCGCGCCGCGCTCGTGCTCGTGCTGTTCGCGGCGTGCTCGAAGCCGAACCCGTACTACTGCGCGGGCGCGCCGATGAACAACTGCACGCTGCTCGACAGCGGCAGCGGCTCGGGCTGCACCGACGACAGCCAGTGCGCGGGACAGGTCTGCGATACGCAGATGCACGCGTGCGTCGCGTGCACGGCCGACAAGGCCGCCGCGTGCACCGGCACGACGCCGGTGTGCGTGAGCGATGCGTGCGCCGCGTGCACCGCCGACGCGCAGTGCGCCTCGGGCGTGTGCCGGCTCGACGGCAGCTGCGAGGACGAGAGCCGCGTCGCGTACGTCGGCCTCGGCGCGACCGGCACGACGTGCACGAAGGCGGACAAGTGCGCCTACAGCACGGGCGTCAACGCGGGGAAGCCGGTCGTGCACTTCGACGCCGGCGCGTACACGGGCAACTTCCTCGTGCCGGCGAACGTCACGCTCGTCGGCCGCGGCGTCGTGCTCCAGGCGATGAACGGAACGATCCTCGCGATCTCGCCGGGACGCGTCGTCACGGCCGAGCTGCTCGCGATGCGCGCGGCCACGACCGGCACCGGGGTCACGGGCGTGCAGCTCGGCACCGGCGCGAGCCTGACGCTCGCCGGGTGCGACGTCGGGGGCACCGAGGGCATCGGCATCGACGTCCCCAACGGCGGCTCGCTCGTGCTCTCGCGCACGGCCGTCCACGACAACCTGCTCGGCGGCATCTACCTGCGCACGAGCGGCTCGCTGCTCGACATGACGAACACGCTCGTCTACTTGAACGGCGGCGCGGCGATGAGCCAGAACGTCGGCGGCGTCCTGATCACCGGCTCGCTGGCCGCCGGCAGCCGCATCGACTTCGACACGATCGTCGACAACGGCGCGAACAGCACGGCGAGCGCGCATGCCGGCGGCATCGTGTGCGACAACGCGGCGTTCTCGATCACGAACTCGATCATCGCGCACAACAGCGTCGGCGGCAGCACGGGCGCCGCGAACTCGAACACGTTCGGCCTGTGCGGCGTGACGAGCGGCGACATCGTGCAGCCCGCGCTCGACACGCTGCTGTTCCGGGACGCCGCGAACCACGACTATCACCTGACCGCCGGCACGGCTGCAGAAGGCCACGCGGTCGCGACCTCGATCGCGATCGACATCGATGGCGACCACCGGCCGCAAGGCACAGGATTCGACACCGGGGCCGACGAGCTCGCGCAGTGAATGATAGGATCGGTCGGGTCGATGCGCTGCCTGCTGGTCCTGCTCGTGCTCGCGATGACTGCACTGCCCGCGCGCGCCCAGTCCGAAGGCGTCGGCGTCGTCGTGGTCTCTGCGACGAGCGGCAGCGCGCTGCAGTCCGATGTCACGTCGCATCTCGAGGCGTGGATGCGCAAGCACGATCACACGATCGTCGCCTCGGCGCTGTCGCGCGACGCGGTCAACACGATCGCGAACTGCTTCCTGATCGATGACCTCAAGTGCGCGCGCGGCGTCGTCGAGGCGCGCTCGAAGGCGAGCGCCGTCGTGTTCACGCGCATCGAGGCGGCCGGCAAGGACCTGACGTTCACGACGTACTGGTTCGTCAAAGGCAAGGACGTGATCAGCGAGCGCCGCGTGTGCGAGAAGTGCAGCGACGAGGACTGGCACGGCCTGCTCGACGGCATGGTCCAGCGCCTGCTGCAGAGCGACGTCGAGACCGGCAAGCTGCACCTCGAGTCCGTGCCGAGCGGGTTGCTCGTGCTCGTCGACAACGTCCAGGTCGGCGCGACGCCGTTCGACGAGGAGCTGGCGGCCGGCAAGCACACGATCAGCCTGTCGCATGCGGGCGTGATCGTCGCGAACAAGGACATCGAGATTCACGCGAACAAGCTCAAGAAGCTGACGATCGAGACCGCCGTGGAGACGCACGCGCGTAGCAAGGTCGGGCCCGGGATCCTGCTGGGCTCCGGCATCGCGCTGATCGGCGGCGGCGGCATCGCGCTGTACCTGGGTGAGCAGCGCACCGACAAGATCATCCATCCCGAGTACGTCCCGATCGGGATCGGCATCATGGCCGCCGGCGCCGGCGCGACGATCGTGGGAGCGATCTTGCTGTCCCAAACGGGACACTCGTCAGCTCCCGTCGCCGCTATCAGCCGTGATAGCGCCTATTTCGGATGGGTCACTCGGTTTTAGGAGAGGGTCTTGTCGATCGCGCTTGATCCAGGTGATCCTTCCCGGGCATGCGCGCCATTCTCGTGGCCGTGTTGTTTGCAGCCGCCGGGTGCGAAGGGCAGCTGAACCCCGACTGGTGCACGACGCACCAGAGCGATCAGGACTGCATCAACGCGGGCCTCGTGCAGATCGACGCAGCGCCCTCGTGCAAGGAGGTCGCGTGCGGCAACAACGAGGTCTGCGACACGAACCGCGGCGGCGGCATCTGCGTCGAGTGCGTGCCCGGCAACCCGGATAATCCGACGGGCTGCCACTGCGCGAGCGACGATCAGTGCCACCAGTGTCTCGTCAACGACGACTGCGGCATCGGCGGCCTGTGCCTGCCCGACCAGACGTGCATCGGCGGCGGCGGATCGGGCAGCGGCTCGGGATCGCCGGATAACCTGCTGTACGCGTCGCCGACGCCCGCATCGGGCGCCGACTGCACGATGGGATCGCCGTGCGCGATCAAGACGGCGCTGACGAAGCTCGATGCCACGCACCACGTGATCGAGCTCGCGGCCGGTACGTACAACGAGGGCACGATCACGATCGGTGCGAACGCGATCCTCATCGGCCCGCAGCCCGGCGCCGGCCACCAGTACCAGGACCCGACCGATGCGACCGGCCGCGCGATCATCAGCGGCGGCGATCCCGTCGTCGCGATCACCGGCGGCGTCGTCGGGCTGTACGAGCTGACGGTCACCGGCTCGGCGAACGACGCCGGCATCCGCTGCAGCAGCGCGACGCTCGAGCTCTACCACTCGGTCGTCCGCGGCAACGCGCACGAGGGCGTCACGGGCGCGAGCTGCGCGATGACGATCGAGCGCAGCGCGTTCACGGCGAACGGCACGAGCGGATCGACGTTCGAGGCGATCTACGCCGACAGCTGCAACCCGATCGCGATCCGCAACAACTTCATCTACGGCAACGGCAACAACACGTCGACCAAGGGTGCCGTGCACTTCCACGGCGCGACGGTCGGCGACTTCCGCTTCAACACCGTCGCGTACAACCACGCGGCCCCGCCGCCGAAGAACAAGAATGCGCCGCAGCCGGTCGGCGGCGTGCTGTGCGAGTCGCAGATGATCATCGCGCGCGATGACATCATCTCGAAGAACGACACGCTCGACTTCGGCTACACGTTCGGCGGCTGCCAGCCGGCGAACTCGTACATCGCGGGCGATCCGAAGCTCAAGAGCCCGACCGACCTCCACGCGACGCCCGGCACGCCCAAGCCCGCGATCATCGACAACTCGGCCAGCGACTGCACCAAGGCCGGCGGCTACGACATCGACTTCGATCCACGCCCCAGCGGACCGTTCTGCGACCTCGGCGCCGACGAAAACGCCCCATGAAGCTCGCGCTTGCCTGCGTGGTCGCCGCCGGTTGCGGCGTTACCGACTTCGACATCGATCAGCCCGTGCAGGAGCAGATGATCTCCGGCTCGCCGATTCCGGGGCCGCTGCAGGTGCTGTTTCCGATCCCGCTGAACGTCGACATCAGCGCGCAGATCAAGGCGAAGGACACGGGGCCGATCGACAGTGTGACGCTGAAGGCCCTGACGTTGTCGATCACGAAGACCGACGAGCCGAGCGGCGATAGCGATGACTGGAGCTTCGTCACGTCGGTCGACGTGTTCGTGTCGAGCACGAAGAGCGGCAGCACGCTGCCGAAGGTGAAGATCGCGCACGTCACGAACCCGGGCGCGGTGCGCGACATGAAGTTCCAGCTCGACGGCGGCGTGAACCTCAAGCCGTACATCGACGAGGGCAGCCAGGTCGACGGCCAGAGCAGCGGCAACGCGCCGCCCGATGACGTCAGCTACGACGGCATCGCGACGTTCACGGTTCATCCGCTCTGAGCAGCTGGCGAAGCTCCTCGAGCGTCTTCTGCGGCGCGCGCACGCGCAGCGTGGTGCCTTCGTCGCCGTGGTCCTCGGAAAGCACGGTCGCGCGCTCGTGGACGAGGTGCACGACGCGCTGCTGCGCGTACGGCACGACGAGCTCGGCCTCCTCGAGCTTGCCCGCGAAACGCTCGATCAGCTTGTCGCGGAGCGCGGCGACGTCGTCCTTGCTCTTCGCGGAGAGCAGCAGCGCGCGCGGGTAGTGCTCGGCGAGCACGGCGCGCAGGGCGTCGTCGCAGCGGTCGACCTTGTTGAGCAGCAGCCACGTCTCGACGGAGTCGGCGCCGATCTCGCCGAGCACCTCGCGCGTCACGGCGAGCTGGTCCGCATGGGCCGGGTCGCTCGCGTCGACGAGGTGGAGCAGCAGGTCGGCATCGGCAGCCTCGTCGAGCGTCGAGCGGAACGACGCGACGAGATCGTGCGGCAGCTTCTTGATGAAGCCGACCGTGTCCGTGATCAGGATCGGCGGCTCGGTCGGCGGAACGAGGCGGCGCACGGTCGTATCGAGCGTGGCGAACAGCTTGTCGGCGACGTAGACGTCCGTGGAGGTCAGCGCACGCATCAGGCTCGACTTGCCGGCGTTCGTGTAACCGACGAGCGCCACGGTCGGCAGCTCGCTACGGCGCTGGCGCCGCGTCTTCGCGCCACCCTCGATGCGCGCGAGCTCGTCGCGGAGCTCGGCGATGCGATCGCGGATGCGCCGGCGATCGAGCTCGAGCGAGCTCTCGCCCGCGCCCTTGCCGCCGACGCCGCCGCGCACGCGGTCCCCACCGCCGCCGGTCTCGCGCAGCCGCGGCGCGAGGTACTTCAGGCGCGCGATCTCGACCTGCAGGCGCGCCTCGCGCGTCTTCGCGTGGCGATGGAAGATCTCGAGGATCACGCTCGTGCGGTCGAGCACGTCGACGCCGGTCGCCTTCTCGAGGTTGCGCTGCTGCGTGGGCGTGAGATCGTGATCGACGAGCACCACCTTCGCCTTCGCGGGCGGCTTCACCGTGCTGGCGGCGACGTCGCCCTCGTCGGTCTCTTCCTCGATCTCGTCGAGCTCCTCGTTCGCGAGGTCGCGGGCCGCGCGCGAGCCCGGCTTGACGTACACGGGCACCTCGCCGCTGCCGCCGGTCCACTCGGCGAGCTCCTTGAGCTTGCCCTCGCCGAGCACGACGCCCGACGCGAGCTTGCCGCGGCGCTGCAGCACGCGGCCGACCGGCTGCACCCCCAGCGTCTTCGCGAGCCGCTCGAGCTCCGCGATCGAGGATGCGAGATCCTCGTCGGTCACGCCGGGCAACTGCACCGCGACAACGACCGCGGCCGGACGTTCACCTTCGGGAATCTCGAACATGGCGGCGCACCTTACGCGATCTCCTCGCGTTAGGCGACCTGGTTGGCGAACGTGAACAGCAGGTTCGCGAACGTGCGGCTCGCCTCCGCATGCAGCATGTGCCCGGCCGCCGGCACGATCTCCATCCGTGCCTCGGGGAGCGCGCGGACGAGCGCCTCGAGCGTCGGGCGAAAGTACGCGGCGGACCGCTCGCCGCCGAGCAGCAGCACGGGCGTCTTCACGCTCGCGAGCTCGCCGTAGCGCGGCTTGTACGCGATCAGCGCGGCCGAGTCGGCGCGGATCTCGGCGTGCTTCGCGGTCGCGCGATCGCGATACGTCTTCGGCATCCGCTCGAATGCCTCGTCGCCGAGCACGGTGCGCAGGAAGAACTCCGCGGCGGCCCGCCCGCCCTCGCGCGCGGCGCGCCGGTCGAACTCCGCGAGAAATGCGGCCGGCGCTGCCGGTGCTTCCTCGGTCGCGCCCATCGGCGGCTCGATCAGCACGGCACCGAGCTGTGGGCGGCGGCGGATCACCTCGAGCGCGATCACGGCACCGAAGCTCGAGCCCACGACGATCGCCGGCTGCTCGAGATACGTCAGCGCGACCTCCGCCTGCTGCTCGACGGTCGGCAGGATCGGCCGGTCGTACGCGGTCAGCGCGAACCGCTCCGCGAGCACGGGCGAGTGAAGCTGGATCGACCACGTCGTGTGGTCGGCGGCGCTTCCGTGGATCAACAACACGCGGGTCGCCATGGCGGCTACTATCGACGATCGATGGCGCCACCGGATAGCGATCGAGGACCGAAGTCCTCGAGCAGCGCGGCGTTCGCCGCGACGATGGGGCCCATGTCGGATGCCGAGACGCTCGACGCTCCCGGCCTCGACGCGCCCCAGACGCTCCCGGAGGTCGCCGCGGAGCACTACGGCCGCGATCGCGAGATCGCGCGCGGCGGCATGGGCCGCATCGTCGCCGCCGAGGACCGCCGCCTGGGCCGCAAGGTGGCGCTCAAGGAGCTGCTCGAGCCGGCCAGCGATCAGCAATCACGCTTCCAGCGCGAGGCGCTGATCACCGCGCGCCTCCAGCATCCGGGCATCGTGCCGGTCTACGAGGCCGGCCGCTGGCCGACCGGCGAGCCGTTCTTCGCGATGAAGCTCGTCTCGGGCCGCCCGCTCGACAAGGTGATCGCCGAGGCCGCGCGCCTCGAAGACCGCCTCGTCCTGCTCCCGCGCCTCGCCGCCGCATGCGACGCGATCGCCTACGCGCACAGCCAGCGCGTCATCCATCGCGACCTCAAGCCCGGCAACGTCCTCATCGGAGACTACGGCGAGACCGTCGTGATCGACTGGGGCCTCGCGAAGGACCTCGACGCCGACGACGCGCTCGAGTCCGCGAACCGCACGCCGCGGCCCAAGGCGCCGAGCGACTCCGGCGGCACGCTCACCATCGCGGGCAGCGTGATGGGCACGCCCGCCTACATGCCGCCCGAGCAGGCGCGAGGCGAAGCGGTCGATCAGCGTGCCGACGTCTTCGCGCTCGGCGCCATGCTCTACCACCTGCTCGCCGGCGTGCCGCCGTACACCGCGCGCACCGCGACCGACGTCATCACCGCCGCCGCGCTCGGCAAGGTCGTCCCGCTCGCCCAGCGCGAGCGTCGCGCGCCGCCCGAGCTCGTCGCGATCGTCGAGCGCGCGATGGCCCCGCTCGCCGTCGACCGCTACGAGACCGCCGCCGGCCTCGCCGACGAGCTGCGTCGCTTCCTGACCGGCCAGCTCGTGGGCGCGCACCGCTACACGGCGTTCGGGCGCGTCGCGCGCTTCGTCAAGCGTCACCGCGCGGCGGTCACGGTCTCGGCGGTCGCGCTCGTCGGCTTCGCGGTCGGTGGCACGATCGCCGTCCGCAACGTCGTGCGTGCCCGCGACGATGCCCAGCGCGCCGAGCGCGTCGCCATCACGCGCAAGCAAGCCGCCGAGCGCCTCATCGACTACATGTTCAGCGACATGAAGACGCGCCTGGCCGCCGCCGGTCGCCTCGACATGCTCGCGGGCCTCGGCACCGAGGTCCGCCGCTACTACGCCACGCTCGCGCGCGCCCCCGGCGGCATGCCGCGCGAGGACGAGATCCGCTGGGCCGAGGCGATCGATCTCATCGGCGAGGCGGAGCACGTCTCCGGCAAGCCCGACCAGGCCCTCGCGACCTGGCGCGAAGCCCGCGACAAGCTCACCGCGCTCGTCAACACGGGCACCGCACCCGCCGCCCACCGCCTCCGCCGCATGATCGCGCGCCTCGACTTCGAGACCGCCGAGGTCTTCCACGAGCGCGGCCAGCTCGACAAGGAGACCGAGCGCCTCCAGGCCGCGCGCCAGGAGTTCGACGACCTCCTCCAGACCGAACCGACCTCCGTCGAGCTCCTCCTCTCCGCCGCCGACGCGCACGATCACCTCGGCGACCTCCTGCGCAACGAAGGCAAGGTCGACGAAGCCTTCGATCAGTACAGCGAGGCGAAGACCGAGCGCGAGCGCGCCACCTCCCAGGCCAACGGCCGCGTGACCGCCGAGAAGATGGCGCTCTCGACCTCGCACCTCAAGCTCGGCTCCGTCTACCAGAACCGCGGCGACTCGCAGACCGCGCTCGCCGAGTACAAGCGCGCGCTCGCCCTCCGCCAGGAGCTCCTCGAGGTCACGCCCGACGACGTCGGCCTCCAGAAGTCCGTCCTCGACGTCGACGATCAGCTCGCCGAGCTCGAGCGCCAGGTCGGCGACAACGCCGCCGCGATCACCGCCTACCGCGCCGCCCTCCCGGTCACCGCCGCGCTCGTCCGCCGCGACCCGACGAACACCGAGTGGGCCCGGCAGCGCGGCAACCTCCTCGCCGACCTCGGCTTCGCCCTGATCGACGACGGCGCGTTCAAGGACGGCATCGCCCAGCTCGACGACGCGATCGACTCCCAGACCGCCCTCCTCGCCCGCGACCCGAAATCCGCCCGCTACAAGGTCGACCTCTCGCGCAGCTACACACGCAAAGGCGACGGCCTACTCGCCGCCGGCCAGCCCGACGCCGCCGCTGACTACTACCGACGCGCGCTCGACCTCCGCAAGGCCCTCGCCGAGCACGACCCGCGCTCCGTCCCGTACCGCCGCTCGCTCGCGTTCTCCTACGCCAAGCTCGCCGCGCTCTCGCCCAACCCCGCCGACCTCCACCAGCAAGCGCTCGCGCTCCGCCAGCAGATCGTCAGCGAATCCCCCGCCCAGGGCGCCTTCAAGGACGAGCTGTCCTCGAGCGAGACCGAGCTCGCCCGCCTCCTCGTCGCCCGGGAACCCGCACACGCCAAGGAGCTTGTCACCCACGCGATCGACCGCGAGCGCGCGCTGGTCGACGCCGACCCGATCAACATCGCCTGGAAAGAGACGCTCGTGAACGCGCTCCTCGTCCGCGCGCAGCTCGAGCCCACCAAGCCCGCACGCACGGAGACGCTGCTGCTCGCGAAGGAGCTCGCGACCGACGCCCTCAAGCGCGCCCCGACCAGCGCCCGCTGGCCGCCGCTCGCGGCCGAGGTCGAGCTCGCGCTCGCCGACGTCGACCCCGCCGGCAACCACGGCAAGGCCGCGCGCGACCTGCTCGAGCCGCTCGCCACCGCCGGCCGCCTCGCCGCCCCGCGCCTGCCGCTGCT
>CAYUNM010000041.1:0-76479 GCA_964446175.1 uncultured Kofleriaceae bacterium | reverse complement strand
GCTTCCTGAATTCCGGATTCTCGTCGAGGGGTTACCGCTAAACGATCGGCATTGGGACTAGGCGGCGGCCGCGGCGAGGTCGCCGATCGGCGAGTCCGAGCCGAGCTGGCCGAGCACGCGGACGAGGTGCGCGCGGATCTTGTGCTTCTTCGAGTAGACGGTCTTGAGCGAGATCTGCATCTCGGCCGCGATCTCGTCGGCCTCCATGCCCTTCTGGTAGTAGAGCTCGACGAACGTGCGGTCCTTGTCGGTGAACTCGGCGAGCACGCTGTTGAGGTGCTCCCAGCGCTCCTTCTCGATCAGCTGATCGAGCGGCGTGCGATCGCACTCCTCGTGCGGATCGACCGTGCCATCGGTCTTGTCGAGCAGCGGGCGGCGGCCGACGCCGCGCAGGAAGTCGTACGCCGCGTTGACCGACAGCATGCCGATCCACGAGCCGAGCTTGGTGCCGCGCGCCGGATTCCAGATGCGGAGCTTGTGCATGTCGTCGCGCACGAGCTGCATCATGACGTCCGCGTAGATCTCGTCGAGGTCGGCCGAGCCGAGCGCGGGGGCGTACTTCAGCGTGACCTTCGTGATGCAGCGATAGATGAGCGGGCGGTAGCGGCGCACCAGCTCGGCCCACGCGCGTGCCTCGCTGCGCAGGACGTGACGGAGGAGCTCGCGGTCGGTCCAGTCAGCGGCGTTCTTGGTAGCGGCGCGAGCGAGAAGAGCCATGGTTGCCATCCCTCCGTGTGCGCGGCTGCTACAGCAACCGCGGTGCCACGCCTAAATGACCGTAATTGCAGGGCACATGGTGTGCGCTGGCGGTGCGCTCCACCAATGTTTGGTGAAATCGACCAGCCGGGGGAAGCAAGCTCGGGGAAGGTGCGTATCAAGCACTCCCGCCGGCGTGTGGGTGTTCGTACGATGCGGGCATGTTCGGACCCCACGACGGCGTGCGCGCCCAGGTTCCGCCGTACCGCCGGATGATGCCGTTCTTGATGCGCGGCAGGAACGAATCGGCCGTGTACTTCGAGCAGACGCTGGATGTGTCGCGCGCGCTGCCGTGGCTCGAGGCGCGCGGCGCGAAGCTGTTCCCGCTCGTGCTGCACGCGCTCGCGACCATGCTGCACGACCGCGAGCGAGTGAACCGGTTCATCGCGGGGCGCCGGATCTACCAGCGCAAGGGCGTGTTCCTGTCGTTCGCGGCGAAGAAGAAGCTCGACGACGAGGCGCCGCTCGCGACGATCAAGCGCGAGTTCCCGCGCGGCGAATCGTTCGCGCAGCTGACGAGCGCGCTCGCGGGCGAGGTCGGCGAGGCGCGAAGCGACCGGCCCTCGCACGTCGACAAGGAGCTCGGGATCCTGCTGCGGCTGCCCGCGTTCCTGCTCGCGTTCGCGATCGCGCTGCTCGACCGGCTCTATCGCTGGGGCCTCGCCCCGCGCTCGCTCGTCGACACCGATCCGATGTACACGAGCGCGTTCGTCGCGAACCTCGGCTCGCTGAAGATCGACGCCGCGTACCACCACCTCTACGAGCACGGCAACTGCCCGCTGTTCGTCACGATCGGCCAGATCCACGACGGCCGCGTCACGCTCCGCTACACGTACGACGAGCGCGTCGAGGACGGCCACTACTGCGCCGGCGCGCTCGAGCTCGTGCGCCAGCGCGTCGAGGACCCGGCGAGCTGGCTCTAGGGACGCTCTACCGACGCTCTCGAATGATCTCGTGCACTTGATCGGAGACGCTCTCTCACGTCGCAACCGTGCGACCGGCGACCCGCTCGCGGCTCGTCCTGCCATGAACCGCCTCGCCCTCGCGCTGCTCGCCGGATCGCTCTCGCTCGCCGCCTGCGGCGGCTCGTCCCAGATGGCCGGTCCCGACGGCATGGTCGCCGGCGATGGCGCGGGCTCCGGCTCGAGCAGCCAGGGCGGCGACAAGCTCTACCCGCTCTCCGTCGGCGAGCACTGGACGTTCAACGTGACGGCCGTCGGCGCGGGCTCGGTGTGCGCGGCCGGCACGTACACGCAGTCGATCGTCTCGGCGAACGCGGTCGGCGGCCGTCCGGCCTTTCAGATGACGAGCTTGTGCACCGGCATCACCGGCACGTACGACTACGCGGCCGGCTCCGGCGACGAGGTCGACTTCTATTACAACGGCACGTGGGCGGCGCTCGTCGACGGCAACCTGACCGAGGGCCACAGCTGGCCGTACTTCAACACGAGCTATCACTGGGAGCGCACCACGGTCGCCGGTCACAGCGACTGCTGGAAGGCCGTGCAGGACGTGACGTACACGGCATACCTGACGTACTGCCGCGGCGCCGGGCTCGTCGAGAGCTACTCGATGGACCTCGCGGGCAACGGCTGGGACGCCAAGCTGCAGTGACGTGACATACTCGCCGCGTGCGCTACCTGGCGGCGCTGGTGCTCGTGGCGTGTGGTGGCCACGCGAAGACGACGACGGATGCCGCGCTGCCGCTCGACGCGCGCGTGTGCCCGTCGCCGCCCCAAGGCCTGCCGATGTGCAACACGACGTGCGGCAACGCGCAGCTCGACGAGTGCTACACGGTGCAGCCGCCCTGCGGCGAATGCGTTGATCGCTGCTACCACTACCCGCAGCACGTCGAGGTCTGCGACGGCGCGACGAGCTCGCTGACCTGCGCGCAGGACGGCTACTTCGACGGGAGCGCGGCATGCAGCACGCAGTGCACGTTCGACGACAGTGGTTGCACCGCATGCATCACCGGTACGCGCGTGCAGCGCTGCGACCGCGTGACCGCGAGCAGCACGAACGTCGTGCCCTCGCTCTCGACGACGGGCGCGCCGCGGCTCGCGATCAACGGCACGATCGTCGAGCTCGCCGCACAGGGTACCGTGCAGATCGCGACGCCCGGCGTATACGACATGGCCGGCACGCCGACCGGCTGGATCGGTGCGTCCTTCACGACCGATCAGATCTCGCTGAGCCGGATCGCGCTCGACGGAACCGTCACGGCAGGCGCCGTGATCGCGAAGCCGGTGCTCCAGGTCCACATGGCGCACGGGCCGACGAACCGCACGATCGTCGTGTGGCAAGGGCAGGGCTCGTCCACTTGGGAGATCTGGTTCGCGATCGTCGACGACAACGCCGCGCTCACGACGCAGCCAACACTGCTCGCCGCCGGCAACGATCTGACGAACACCGACGTCGCGAGCGACGGCACGTCGTTCTTCGTCGGGTACGGTGGCGGCACGCTCGCGCGGATCGCCGCGGACGGCACGGTGGCCACGATGACCGGCTTCCCGTCGGGCTCGTCGCAGATGACCGGCTCGTTCCCGATGACGGTCCGCGCGGACTCGACGGGTGGCTGGTACGTCGTGACGCTGAACGTGCCGACGCCGACCTACGCGGTCCAGCGCTTCGATCCCCAGGGCGCACCGGTCGGCGCCGCGCTCTCGGTCGTCCCCGACGGCGGCGTCTACTACCGCGCATTTGCCGCCGATGGCGCACGGCTCGTGATGGGCGTTGCCGTCCCGATGGGCAACGCGGCTGCGCTCTCCGAGCGGCTCGAGTGGATCGATGCGACCGGCAGCATCGCCGAGACGGTCGAGGTCGGCCGCGGGACGTTCCCACCGTCGGTGGCCGCGCTCCCCACGAGCTTCCTGGTGGCATTCCCCGCGGCCGGTGCCACGCAGCTCGCCGTCGTCAGTCCCTGAGCAGCGCCGGAAGCAACGCGACGAGAGCGCGCGCCGCAGTCGGCGCGTCCGCTATCGCAGTTGAGGACGGCGGGCTGCCGCCCATCGCCGACGAGCACGCGAGCACCCCGGCAAGGATG
Source organism: uncultured Kofleriaceae bacterium (assembly GCA_964446175.1). Taxonomy (GTDB): domain Bacteria; phylum Myxococcota_A; class Polyangia; order Haliangiales; family Haliangiaceae; genus JABFXX01. The sequence goes on along the minus strand of CAYUNM010000041.1, from coordinate 72,680 downwards.
CTCGGACCGACGAAGCCGCGAGCCTCATGCCTTGGAGACCGCGACGTCCCATCGCGCGAGGTGTTCCTTCACGCGGGCGCGGTCCGCCGTCGGCTTGAACCGCTTCTGCTCGCGCCACGTCGCCCGCAGCTGGTCCTGATCTTTCCAGACGCCGGCGCCGAGGCCGGCGAGGAACGCGGCGCCGAGCGCCGTCGACTCGACGAGCTCCGGGCGCGCGATCTCGACGCCGAGCACGTCGCTCTGGAACTGCATGAGGAGATCGTTCGCAGCCGCGCCGCCGTCGACCTTGAGCGTGCCGAGCTGGCGGCCGCTGTCGCGCTCCATCGCGCGCAGGATGTCGACGTTCTGCAGCGCGATGCCCTCGAGCGTCGCGCGGGCGATGTGCGCGCGCGTCGTGCCGCGCGTGAGTCCGGTGATCGAGCCGCGTGCGTCGGGGCGCCAGTGCGGCGCGCCGAGGCCCGCGAACGCCGGCACGACGATCACGCCGCCCGAGTCCGGCACGCTCGCCGCGAGCGCCTCGACCTCCGACGCGCTCTGGAAGAACTGCAGGCCGTCGCGCAGCCACTGCACGGCCGCGCCCGCGATGAACGCCGAGCCCTCGAGCGCGTAGCGCAGCTCGCCGCCGGAAGCGGAGCCGGACGGGCTTTGCCCGGCCGGCGGGGGCGACAGCTTCCAGGCGACGGTCGTGAGCAGGCCGGCCTTGGAGGCGACCGGCTGGTCGCCCGTGTTCATCAGGATGAACGCGCCGGTGCCGTAGGTGCACTTCGCGTCGCCGGGCGTGAAGCACGCCTGGCCGAACAGCGCGCTCTGCTGATCGCCGGCGAGGCCCGCGATCGGGATGCCGTCGGGCAGGCCGGGGACGCCCTTCGTCGTGCCGCACACGCCCGACGACGGCACCACGCTCGGGAGCAGCGCGCGCGGCACGCCGATGAGATCGCAGAGCTCGTCGCTCCACTGCAGCGTGTGCAGATCGAGCAGCAGCGTGCGCGACGCGTTCGTGACGTCGGTCGCGTGCACCGCGCCGCCCGTCAGGCGCCACAAGAGGTAGCAGTCGACGGTGCCGAACGCGTCGGCCTTGGCGCCGTGCGAGAGCATCCAGTGGACCTTCGTGCCCGAGAAGTACGGATCGAGCGTGAGGCCGGTGAGCTGGCGGACGCGCGCTTCCTTGCCGGCGGCCTTCAATTCCGCGCAGCGGTCGGCGGTGCGGCGGTCCTGCCAGACGATCGCGTTGTGCGGCGCCCGCCCCGTCTTCTTGTCCCAGAGCACGGCGGTCTCACGCTGGTTCGTGATGCCGATCGCCGCGATCGACGAGGCATCGATGCCGTTCATCGCCTGCGCGAGCGCCGCCGTCACCGAGCCCCAGATGTCCTCGGGGTCGTGCTCGACCCAGCCCGGCTGCGGGTAGATCTGGCGGAACTCCTTGTAGCCGCGGCCTCGCACGGCGAGCTTGTCGTCGAGGACGAGCACGGTGGTGCCGGTGGTGCCCTGGTCGATCGCGATCACATGGCGCATGAGAGGTCTCCTGCCTTGGCGCTGAGGTTGCGGCGGATGAAGTCGATGACCTCGGCGGCGACGATGTCGCGCTCGACATCCGCCGCGATCAGGTGATAGCTGCGCGGCAGGATGCGCGTGCGGACCGCGTGCGTCGCTTCCGCGATGCGCGCCGCGCAGCGCACCGGCGCCGTGTGGTCGCGGCGGCCGTGGAGCACGAGCACCGGCGCGCGGATCTGGTCGAGCTCGCCGCCGACGAGCTTCATGAACCGCGCGAGCTCGCCGAGCGCCTTCGTCGGGATCACGTCGTAGCAGGGGTTCTCGCGGCGCACGACCGGGTCGCGGACGTCGCTGCGCGCGAGCTTGGGGATCGCCGGCCAGCGCAGGGCGCCCTGTGCGGCCCAGTCGGCAACGCGACCGGCGAGCCCGTCGAGCCAGAGTGGCGCGGCCAGCGAGGCGACCGCCGCGACGTCGGGACGGTGCGCGGCGAGGTGGAGCGCGAGCAGCCCGCCGAGCGACTGGCCGACGACGGCGACCTGCGCGCACATCAGGCGCAGCGAGTCGAACGCGTCCTCGACGGCCTCGGCCCAGTCGCGATAGGTCGTGCGATCGAGCTCCTCGACGCGCGTCCCGTGACCCGGCAGACGCAGACCGTGCACGGTGACGCCGGCGCGCGCGAGCTGCTCGCCGAGATACTGCATCTCGTACGGCGTGCCCGTGAAGCCGTGCACGAGCACGGCGCCGAGCGTGCCGTCACCGACGAAGTCGAACGGATCCCCGAGCGCCACGAAGCCTCGTTATCACACCGGTGCGCACATTGACAGGTCACGTCGATCTGCGATTGGATCGAATGACTACGCCGGGTTGCGATGAGCGAGTGGAAGACCCGCATCACGAAAGTTCAGGTCGTCAAACCGGCGAAGGAAACCGGTGAGGCCTGCCTCGTGCTCATCTATCCGCCGGGCCCGGATATGGGCAAGCGGTTCCCGCTGACGCGTAACGAGATCGTCCTCGGCCGCGGCGCCGATTGCGATATCCAGGTCGACCGCGACAGTGTCTCGCGCCGCCACGCGCGCGTGTTCCGCAGCGGCGACAACTGGTCCGTCGAGGATCTGCAGTCGACGAACGGCAGCTACGTCAACGACGTGCCGGTCACGAAGAGCGTGCTGCGCGATGCCGACTTCCTCAAGATCGGCGCCGCGATCTTCAAGTTCCTCACCGGCTCGGGCATCGAGGCGAGCTACCACGAGGAGATCTACAAGATGACGATCGTGGACGCCCTCACCGGCGCCCACAACAAGCGTTACTTCCTCGAGTTCCTCGAGCGCGAGATCGCCCGCTGCGCGCGCTATCGCCGCCCGCTCTCGCTCTTGATGTTCGACATCGACCACTTCAAGCAGATCAACGACAAGCACGGCCACCTCACCGGCGACTACGTGCTGCGCGAGATGTCGCGCAGGCTGCTCGGGCGCATACGTCGCGAGGAGCTGCTCGCGCGCTACGGCGGTGAGGAGTTCGCGGCCGTGCTCCCCGAGACCGACATCACGGGCGCGCGCACGTTCGGCGAGCAGATCCGGCGGCTCGTCGCGGACCAGCCGTTCGAGTACGAGGGCGACAAGTTCCCGGTCACCGTGTCGGTCGGTGTCGCGTGCGTCGAGGGCGAGGACATCGACGTCAGCTCGTTCATCAAGGTCGCCGACGACCACCTCTATCGCGCCAAGCGCGAGGGCCGTAACCGCGTCGTAGGATAACGCGTGGGCAAAGGGCGCCTCGAAGCGTTCTCCGACGGCGTCCTCGCGATCATCATCACGATCATGGTGCTCGAGCTGAAGGTCCCGCACGAGGGATCGCTCGAGGCGCTGCGCGCGCTGGGGCCGAACGCCGTCGGCTACATCGTCAGCTTCACGTACGTCGGCATCTACTGGAACAACCACCATCACCTGCTCCACCTCGTGAAGAAGGTCGACGGCCGCGTGATGTGGGCGAACCTGCATCTGCTGTTCTGGCTGTCGCTGCTGCCGCTGATGACGGGGTGGGTCGGCGAGCATCCGCACATGGCGTGGCCGGCCGCCTGCTACGGCATCGTGCTGCTCGCGTCCGCGATCGCGTGGCTCGTGCTGCAGACGATCATCACACGCGATCATCCGGACGTTGCGCGCGAGCTCGGGCGCGACTGGAAGGGCAAGGTCTCGCCGCTGATCTACCTCACCGGGATCGGCTCGGCGTTCGTCTCGCCGTGGATCTCCGAGGCCTGCTACGTCGTCGTCGCGATCATCTGGATCGTGCCCGACCGCCGGCTCGCGCGCGCCGCGCACGGAGCGGAGTGATGTCGGTCGAGCTCGAAGAAACCGCACCTGCCTCTCGCGACTCCAGCCCGGCGCTGCCGCAGCGGATCTCGAAGTACGAGCTCGGCGAGCGGCTCGGCACCGGCGGCAACGGCGTCGTGATGCTCGCGCGCGACGTCACGCTCGACCGCAAGGTCGCGATCAAGCTGCTGCGTGGCGCCGCCACCGACGAGGCCAACCAGCGGCTGCTGCGCGAGGCGCAGGCGGCGGCGAAGCTGTCGCACGAGAACGTGGTCGTCGTGCACGAGGTCGGGACGCACGATGGCGGCGTGTTCGTCGCGATGGAGCACGTCGCGGGCGGCACGCTGCGCGATTTCGGCCGCGCGCACACCTGGAGCGAGGTCCTCGACGTGTACCGCCGCGCGGGGCGCGGGCTCGCCGCCGCGCACGCCGCCGGCCTCGTGCATCGCGACTTCAAGCCCGACAACGTGCTCGTCGGCGAGGACGGCCGCGTGCGCGTCACCGACTTCGGCCTGGTCTCGGTCAGCGGCACCCGCACCACGGATACCGCCTCGCTCGATGGCACCGCGCTGAGCACGACGCTCACGCGCACCGGCACGGTGATGGGCACGCCGCGCTACATGGCGCCCGAGCAGCACGACAGTGCCGCGGTCGATGCGCGCGCCGATCAGTTCTCGTTCTGCGTCGCGCTGTACGAGGCGCTGTTTCACCGGCCGCCGTTCGACGGCGAGACCTACGAGTCGATCGCGAGCCACGTATGTGCCGGTGAGATCGTGCCGCCGCCGGCCGACTCGCCCGTGCCGCGCGCGATCCGCGAGGCCGTGCTCCGTGGCCTGGCGCCGGATCCGAACGATCGCTGGCCGTCCATGTCCGACCTGATCGACGCGCTCGCACCACCTCGCGCGCAGCGTCGGCGATGGTGGATCGCGGCGGTGCCGGCCGTGCTGGTCGTCGCGGCCGTGACGGTGTTCTTCGTTCAGCGAGCACGCCGCGAGAACGTTCGCGACGCGTTCGAGCGCGCGCAGAACGAGTACTACCGCGGCCACTACGAGGCTGCCGCCGCCGGCTTCAAGCACGCGTTCGAGCTCGACCCCGATCTCGACGGACGCGCCGCCGCGTACGTCTTCGACATGGGTGCGTCGTACCAGATGCTCGGCAACTGTCAGGAGGCTGTCATCGCGTATCGCCGGTACCTGGCGCTAGGCCGCGGGATCTCGGAGCACGATCGACAGTCGGTCGAGACGAAGCTGCGGCTGCTGGGCGACTGTTCGGAGAGCTCGGCCGTGGTGGCATTTCGCGAGGGCGAGGCCGCCTACAACAACGGTGACTTCGCCGCCGCCGCGATCGCGTTCAGGCGCGGCTTCGCCGAGGCTCCGCACCTCGACGCGAAGAGCGCCACGTACCTCTACGACCTCGGTCAGGCGTACCGCCAGATGGGCCAGTGCGCCGATGCCTCGGCCGCGTTCAAGAAGTTCCTCGCGCTACGGCCGGAGGTGAACATGCGCGCGGACATCGAAGCCCGCATCCGCGAGCTCGACGCATGCGCCGCCCAGCAGGGCTCGGCCGCCGGCGCCGGCGCGGCCTCGCAGGGCAGCGCTACTCGATGAGCGCGTCGACGTAGTACGCGCGGCCGCGCACGAACTCCGCCGTCACGCCGAACACGCTGACGCACGTCGCGACGACCGTCAGCGGCGTCGCCTCGGCCGGCAGCGCGAGCGCTCCGCCGAGCAGCAGGCTCACGCCGAGCACGCGCCCGCCCCAGGCGAGGGCGAGCGTGGCCGCCTTGTGATGCGAGAGCAGATTATCGAGGCCGCCGACCGCGAGCTCGAACGCGAGGATCGTGAAGATCGTCCAGCGCGGGCACTCCGTGTACACGAGCGCCGCGAACAGCAGGATCGGCAGCGCGAGCGAGCCGAGGATGCGCACGCCGTCCGCCTTCGCGAAGTCGCCGCGCCCGCGCAGCTGCTTCCAGCCGACGACGATGTAGTCGATGCCGCTGATCCACGTGATCGCGACGATGCCGATCATGATCGCGCGCGGCGCGTACATCTCGTCGTAGACGAACACGAGGATCAGCGCGATGAACGACGCGCTCATCACGAGCGCCCCGCGCCAGAACTTCTTGCGGAACAGCCACAGCCCGATCATCGCGACGATCGGCAGCGCTGCACCCACCCAGAACGCGGCGAGCAGGATGTTCTTGTTGTGGACGAGCGGGAACAGCAGCATCACGCCGATGCCCTGCATCTGCGTCCACGTCTTCGCCTTCGCGATGTAGCTCGTCTTGAGCGTCAGGTTGCGCTGCTCGTACGCCGACCGCAGCGCGGTGATGAAGAACTCGCGCGTGAACATCAGCGCACACGCCCACCACGGCACGAGCCCGGTATCGGCGAACGGCGTGTACGCGAACGCGATGAACACCTTGTCGGCGATCGGATCGAGCAGGCCGCCGAGCGTGGTCGGGCCATACTTGCGCGCAAGCATGCCGTCGACCCAGTCGGTGCAGCCGATCACGGTGCCCGCGATCAGCGCCCACCAGAACCACCGCGAGTCGCCCGTCTTCGCGCCGCGGTAGATCATCCACGCCAGGAGCGGCATGGGCACGAGGCGCGCCAGGGTGACCTGGTTCGCCGTGATCCATGGCTTGCCCGCGCGTGGCACGGGCCGACCCTAGCACCACTCGTCGTCGGAAATCACCCCGTGTCCCCGCTTCGCTCGGATTCGCCATGACGCGATGCTTCGCGCGCGCCGAAAATGAAAAAGGCCGGGACGGCCCGGCCTCGTTCGTCATGCGAGCGACGCGATCACATCGCGGGGTCGCACATCCCGTCCATGTTCGCGTCCGTGCACGTGACGCAGTACGAGATGACGTGCGTGTCGGGCGGCGGCGTGGTGTTGCCGCGCTCGACCTTGAGCGTCAGGTGCGAGCCCGACGAGCAGTTCGCGGTGTCCGTCTCGATCGCCCAGCACGGCAGGTTCGACGACATCGCCGGCGTGCCGAGGTTGTTGCACTCGGGGAGCACGGTCTCCATCTGGTTCGCCTTGCCGTAGTTCGTGACGTCCGACACCGAGCAGTCGTACTGCGGGCCCGGCGTGTTCGGATCGACGTCGGCGAGCGTGCCGTCGATGCACGGCGAGCCGATGACGGCCTTGAGCAGCTCGGCGATCAGCTGCAGACCACCGGAGAGGTCCTGCTGGCAGATCGTCGAGAACGTGCTGCGGTTCGGGAAGCTGTCCATCAGCTGCTTGATGCGGATGGCCGGGTCGGCGACCTCCGTCGAGTTCGACGAATCGGTGTACGAGCAGCTGTGCGTCAGCGCGGGGATTTGCTGCGTCGAGCCGTTCGGCGCGCGGAGCTCGACCTCGAACGGCGTGGTCACGCCCGCGATCGCGGCGACGATGACGCTGTTCGGGTCGGACTTGAGGCCCTTGAAGAAGTTGACGTAGTCCGGGATCTTCGTCAGGTAGTTGCCGTCGTCGGCCGAGTGGCACATGCCCTTCGGGCCGACCTGGTTCATCGCGTTCGAGTCCTGACCGCCCTGGTCACAGATGATGCCGAACCGCGTGCAGCGGAACGACTGCAGCGGTCCGAGCTGCGACGTGTCGCTCGTCAGCAGCGTCGAGTGGTTCATCGAGCAGTCGTCTTCGTCCGCGAGGAAGATGATCGCGAGGTAGGCCGACTGGCGGAGGAAGCCCGCGTTCGCCGGGTTGTTGTCGAGACCGCGCTTCGCCGCCTCGATGTGCTGCTCGAAGCCGCAGCCCGCAGCGCCGACGCTCGCGATCTGCGTGAACGCATCCGCCAGCGTACCGGTGTAGTTCACCTGGCGCATGCCCGTGTTGTCTTTGATGTCGCTGATGTAATTGCCGGTGACGGCCGTCGCGCCGTTCGTCTGGAGCGCGCCGTTCTTGCCGCCGCTGCTCGAGCAGCCGCCGACCGAGCCGGGGATGCTGTTCGCGGCGGTGCCGTCGGCGGCCTTCGTCCCGAGGTCCGACGTGACCACGCCGAGGTGGACGTTCGGCAGACCGCCCTCGATCGTGTTCAGGACGTTGATGAAGTTCGGGAAGTTCGCCTTCAGGTTGTTCTGCTTGTCGAGCATCGACGGCGAGTCGTCGATGACGAACAGGATGTCGATGTCACGGTTCACCGTGACCGGGATGTCCTTGTACTCGACGCGACCCTGGCTGACGTCCGGCTTGCTCACCGAACGGTCCGGGCAGCCCGCAAGCAGGCCGACAGCAGCGATCCCCAAAACAGAAGACAGACAAACGGCGTGGCGCATGCGCGCACCTCCAGTGCTCGGGCAGCATAGAGCAAGTCCCCCGCCAAGATGAAGTCCGAGCAGTTTCAATTGCTTACTTTTCCGGCGACCACGATGCGCTGCCAACAACGTTGGCGATCGCGATCGATCGTTGGCAGCAATCCCGCGCGAAATCAGTTACTTCCCGACGACGCACTGCCCTCGGACGGTGCCCGGAAACGTGCCCAGGTGGGGTCCGATTCGGAACGTTCCGCCGCCGGGGCACGCGTTCCACGGGTCGGGGACGAAGCTCCAGCAGTGCGGACCGGGGCACGCCGGGACGTCTTGCACGATGCCGTCGCGTTGGACGATCTCGACGGTGCAGTCGAGTTCGAGCGGCGTGTCGATGCACCGCGCGGCGAGATCGGAGCGCTCGAGCTGGCCGACGAGCGAGAGCACGCCATCGTACGTGCTCGCGTCGAGGGCCACCGTCGTCGCGCGATGCGGAAACGCCGCCGCGAACGCGTCGAGGCGCGGCGCGCTCGCCGGCGCGACGATGCCGACGACGACGTCGTTCGGATCGGTCATCGCATCCCGCAGGCGGGCGGCATACGTCTCGGGCGCATCGGAGGAAGCGTCGTCGCTCGCGCTGACGATGATCACGGCGAGCGGCGCGTTTGGCCGCCGCAAACCCGTCGCGAGCGCGGCGTCGATCACCGCGAGCGGCGTGTTGCTGGCGCCGGCCGTACCGACGGCACCGAGCTTGGCGGCGTCGTCTCCGATCGTGCCGTCGTGGTTCGCCGTGCGCGACCACCAGTCGGGCGCCATCTCGTCGGCGAGAAACGCGCCGTGGACGGACGTCGCGCTCCGCAGCGCGCCGCCATCGCTCGGATCCGCGGTCGTCACGCCGAGGTGGAGGTCGGGCGGGACCGGCCACTGGATGTCGAGGTCGTGCAGCATCGCCTGCGTGCGCGCGACGAACGGCGCCATCGCGGGCGTGTCGTCGATGACGAACAGCACGTCGACATCGCGGTAGAGCCCGAGCGGCCACTCGAACGTCGCGACGTGGCTCGTGACCGGCGGCTCTTGCGTCCCGTCGGTGTCACGCTCGACGCACGCGCCGGCGAGCAAGGCGAGGAGCACGAGCGAGCGCACGCGCGTGTGCCGAGCAAGCGCGCGGCCAACTCGCGTGCGTGTCGATTCGCCGGCTTGCGTGCGCGCGGTCGCCAACGTGGTTGGCGATTGCCACCGCTCAGCGCGTGATGCACTCGACCGTGACGATGTTCGTAAGCGTCGGCGGGTCCATCGCACCGCGATCGAGCGTGAACCGCAGGCCCTCGCTGCACTCGCCCGTGTTCGCATCGATCCGCCAGCAGGGCGTGGCGCCGTCAGCGCCGCACGCCGGATACGTGCCGCCATCATCGGACGCGGTGCACGACGGCTGCAGGCCGTACTGTGCGGCATCGGTGTCGAGCAGATCGGTGTCGAAGCAGGTCCACGGATAGCCTTCGCCCGACGCATCCGGCACGCACGCGTTCTGGAACACGAAGTCGACGACACCCGCGCCGGTGAGCGGCGCGATCTTGCCGGCCGCGAACGTGGCGAGCCGCGTGGCGGTGTCGGGCGCGGCGACGGCGATCATCGCGTCGTCGGCGTCGGCCTTGAGGCCCTGCACGAACGCGCGATAGTCCGCCGGATCGCCCGCCGACGCGTCGTCCTCGGCGGCGAGGATCACGATCGCGAGCTTCGCGTCGTCGCGCAAGAAGCCGGCGTTCTGCGTGTCGCCGAGCGCGAGCTTGATCGCCTCGAGCGGCTGCACGTTGCTCGAGCCGGCCGTGCCGACGTCGGTGAGCGCGAGCATCGTGTCGGCGAACGCGCCCTCGTAGTTGCGCATGTCGACGCTCGGCGTGTAGCGATCGATCATGTACGGGCCGTCGACGACCGACGTGTGCCGCATCGCGCCGGCGCCGGCGAGATCCGCGGTCAGCACGCCGACGTGCAGGTTCGCGCGCGGGCCGCGCAGCCGCGTCTCGGCGGTCTGCGCGACGAGCTGCAGCGTCTGCCGCACCTGCGCCTCGTAGGGCGTCATCGCGGCGGAGCTGTCGATCACGAACAGCACGTCGACCTTCGGCGACGCGCCATCGAGAAACGTCCTCGTGACCGAGCCGTGCGGCTGGACCGAGGGCACCTCGCTGGTGCGATCGAGGCTACAGCCGGCGAGCAGGGCAGTGGCGAGGATCAGCGTGCGCACGGGTGCCCGTACAGCAACATGCCTGCCAGAGAGCGGCAAGACGAATCACCGGCTTGGGCGATCTTTGCCGGCAACGCCGTTGGCGATCGGCCAACTCCGATCACGTGAACGTCGTTGCGGTAGGCTTGCCGCGTGACGAACGCGCAGCGCGTGCTGCTGCTCGGCCCCGACGACGAGGCGCGCCGCGCGTTGCACCTGCTGCTCGATCGACGTGGGCTCGGCGTCGTCGCGGCGAGCGACCTCGACGCGGCGAAGAAGCACCTCGCGGCCGAGCGGTGCGACTGCGTGCTCGCGACGGCGGAGCTCGCGCCAGCGATCGTCGGCGAGCTGCCGGTGATCGGCGTGGTGGCGGAGCGCGACGTCGCGGCCGTCACGCGGCTGCTCGATGCGGGCGTCGACGACGTGCTGTGCGAGCCCATCGACGAGGTCGCGGTCGTGCTCGCGCTGCGGCACCTGCGGCGCGGCGAGCGCAGGCCGCGCGCCGGCGTCGTGACGAGCCTCGTCGGCGACGGGCCGGCGATGGCGAAGCTCAAGCACGTGATCCGGACCGTCGCGCCGACGCGCACGACCGTCTTGATTAGCGGCGAGAGCGGCACGGGCAAGGAGCTCGTCGCGCGCGCCATTCACGAGCTGAGCCCGCGCGCGGGCGAGAAGTTCGTCGCGGTGAACTGCGCGGCGATTCCGGGGCCGCTGCTCGAGAGCGAGCTGTTCGGGCATGTGCGCGGTGCGTTCACCGATGCGGTGCGCGACAAGCCGGGCCTGTTCGAGGAGGCCGACGGCGGCACGCTGTTCCTCGACGAGGTCGGCGAGCTGCCGCTGGCGCTGCAGGCGAAGCTGTTGCGCGCGCTGCAGGAGTCGGAGATCCGGCGCGTCGGCGGCGAGGAGCCGATCAAGATCGACGTGCGGGTGATCGCGGCGACGCTGCGAGATCTGCGCGCCGAGATCGAGGCGGGCCGGTTTCGCGAGGACCTGTACTACCGGCTCGCCGTGGTGCCGGTCGCGGTGCCGGCGCTGCGCGAGCGCGTCGAGGACATCGCGGAGCTGGCGCGGTTCTTCGTCGCACGGCACGCGGTGCGGCACGGGCGGGACGGCGAGCTCGGGCCCGACGCGATCGCCGCGCTGGAGGCTCGGGCGTGGCCCGGCAACGTCCGGGAGCTCGAGAACGTCCTGGAGCGGGCGCTCGTGCTGTCGGACGGGCCGGCGATCGACGTCGAGCAGGTCGCCGGCAAGGCGCAGGCCGTGCGCGCCGGCGGCGACGACGGCGAGCTAAGCATCAAGAAGGCCACGCGATCGCTCGAGGAGGAGCTGATCCGACGGGCGCTCGGCGTGACGTCGGGAAACCGGACGAACGCGGCGAAGCTGCTCGAGATCAGCCACCGCGCGCTCCTCTACAAGATGAAGGAGTACGGCATTTCCTGACTGGTCGTCGCTTATCGAAGCGCGAGAACCCCCAGACGCTTTTTGGAGATCGCCCCGCGGCATGACAAAATTTCAAGTCGCTAAGGGGTTCCATGGCCAAGCAATGCATCGGGCTCGACATCGGCTCTTCCTCCGTGAAGGCCGTGCAGCTCAAGCGAAAAGGGACGAGCTGGGCGCTGCAAGCGTTCGGGATGCAGCCGCTTGTGCCGCAGACGATCGTCGACGGCACGATCATGGATCAGAGCGCCGTCACCGAGGCGATCCGGCAGCTGTGGAGCCGCTTGAAGCTGCGGCAGAAGGACGTCGCGATCGCGATCGCGGGGCACAGCGTGATCATCAAGAAGATCGCGGTGCCGATGATGAAGCCCGAGGAGCTGCAGGCGAACATCCGCAACGAAGCGGAGCACCACATCCCGTTCGGGCGCGATGACGTCGAGATCGACTATCACGTGACGAACCCGATGACGCCGAGCGGGCAGACCGAGATCCTGCTCGTCGCCGCGAAGAAGGAAGTCGTCAGCGATTACGTCCAGGTCGTGCGCGATGCGGGGCTGTCGCCGCAGGTCGTCGATGTCGCGGCGTTCGCGAGCCAGAACGGCTTCGAGGCGAACTACGCGCTCGACGCGCGCGAGACGATCGTGCTGATCAACATCGGCGCGGCGATCAGCAACATCAACATCGTGCGCAGCGGCGTGTCGCTGTTCACGCGCGACGTGACGATCGGTGGCAACGCGTTCACCGAGGAGATCCAGAAGCAGATGGGCATCGCGGCCGACGAGGCGGAGGCCTACAAGGTCGGCGGCAGCCAGACGGAAGATGGCGTCGTGCCGCAGGAAGTGATCCGCGTGATGGAAGGGGTTTCCGAGGTGATGGCGGGCGAGTTCCAGCGCTCGCTCGACTTCTTCCTCGCGACGACCGCGGACGCGAACGTCACGCGCATCGTGCTCGCGGGCGGCAGCAGCAAGGTCGCCTCGCTGCACCGCGCGATCGAGCGCCGCTCGCGGCTGCCGCTCGAGGTCGCCGATGCCTGGAAGAAGGTCGAGATCGATCCGTCGCTCGACCGCACGTATCTGGCCGCGCATTCGCCCGAGGCGCTGATCGGCGTCGGGCTCTCGATGCGCGCGGCGGGAGACAAGTGAGCCGCCGATGATCAAGATCAACCTACTGCCCCAGAAGCGTGCGAAGCGATCGCTGGTCGCCTCCGCCGGTGACGCCGCCGGTGGACGCGAGCTCGGGATCGGCCTCGCCGCGCTGGCGGCCGCCGCCGTGCTCGTGTTCGTCGCCGTCGACATGCCGAAGCGCTCGCGGCTCCACGCGCTCGAGGACTCGAACGCGGATCTCCAGCAGGGGATCGCCGCGAAGCAGAAGCAGCTCGTCGGCTTCAACGAGCTCCAGAAGGCGTACGACGAGGCCGTCGAGCGCTCGAACGCGATCAACCGCCTCAACGCCGCGCGCAGCGTGCCCGCGAACGTGCTCCACGAGCTCGGCGAGATCCTGACGGCTGGCCACCTGCCGACAATGACCGAGGAGATGGCGCGCAAGACCGGCACCGGCGCGGACAGCGATCCGAACAAGCGGTTCGACTACGCGTGGGACCCGGCGCACGTCTGGCTGACCTCGCTCACCGACCAGCAGGACGGCACGTTCAAGATCGAGGGCGGGGCGCAGACGGAGGTCGACATCACGCAGCTGTCGAAGCGGCTCGCGGCGTCGGCGTACTTCACCGATATCGCGCCCGCGTCGGAGACGCGCGTGTCTGACAAGGACTCGGGCCTCGACTACTTCAAGTTCACGATCACCGGAAAGGTGGCCTACTGATGGCGGCGATGGACGACTTCAATCGCCTGCCGCGACAGCAGAAGATCATGCTGTTCGTCGTCGCGGGCCTCTTGCTCGGCGCGCTGTACTGGCAGTTCCGCCTCAAGCCGCTCAAGCAGAAGGTCGAGGACGCCGAGGCAGAGCACCAGGCGAAGATCTCGCTCAACAAGAAGCTCGAGGGCGACATCCCGAAGTTCGAGGCGCTCAAGGGCCAGATGACGCGCCTCAAGCGCCTGATCGACGAGAACCAGAAGGCGCTGCCGACCGAGGCGGAGCTGCCCGCGTTCTTCGATCTGCTCAACCGCAAGGTGACGGAGTCGGGCGTGCAGGTGACGAGCAGCCGGCGCCTGCAGGAGCAGGGCGTCGAGAGCTTCGTGCGCGTCCCGATCGAGATCGAGATGACCGGCACGTTCATGCAGATCAAGAAGTTCTTCGCGTCGCTCGCGCCGAAGAAGCATCACCCCGGCGAGGAGACGGCCTCGAGCGAGAACGTCGAGGAGAAGGAGCGTCCGGTGTCGATCGAGAACCTGACGATCGGCGAGCCGACCGTCAAGAACCACGAGCTCGTGCTCACCGCTCACTTCACGATGACGACGTATCGCCAGGAAGAAGCCGGCGGCGGCACGCCCGGCGCCACGCTGCAGAAGCCCGTCGCGCCCAAGCCGCTCCCCCCCGCCGATACGCCCGCGGGCGCGAAGGCGCGCGTCGAGAACTCGCTCGAGAAGGGTGACGCCCGCAACCGCAACGCGACCGGTGTCGACGAGGCGAAGACGCCTGCCGGCGCCGGCAGCGCCCGCATGAAGGGAGGCCTGTGATGCGCAAGCTTGCCTTGCTCGCGTGTGCGCTGCTCGCCGCGTGCGGCGGCGACGACGACGCCCCGGCGACGACCCAGGCGAACAACGCTCCGGCCGGCAACGCGCCTGCGAACAAGCCGGCGCCCCCGTCGGATCCGAACGCGCCCAAGCTCACGCCGCGCGTTCACGTCGAGGATCGCGTCGCGTGCCCGACGCCCGAGACCGCGACCGGCCCCGACTGCACGCCCGGCAAGGCGACGTGCGACGTCGGGCTGTACTGCCTGACCGTCGGCGCCGACGGCAAGGGCGGCACCCACTGCGAGCCGTGCCCGGAGCGCGAGAGCATCCGCCACGAGTTCAAGGACCGCGACTTCGTCGCCGAGCAGTCGCGCGATCCGTTCGAGTCGTTCCTGCTGCCGCAGTCTGGCCTGGGCCAGCCCGCGACCGCGAAGCCCGACCTCGACAAGACGTGCACGCGCCCCGACCAGCTCGTCGCGACGAACTACGGCTACGAGGACCTCCGGCTCGTCGGCATCGTCGCGCAGGGCACGCAGCGCAAGGCGCTGATGATGGACTCCGGCAACCTCGGCCACATCATCAAGCGCAACGACTGCGTCGGCAAAGAGAAGGCGATCGTCAAGGACATCGGCACCGGGTTCGTCACGTTCGTGATCTCGCCCGAGCCCGATGGCAAGGTGCAGCGTCCCGCCGTCGAGAAGAGCGTCCCGCTCTATCCCAACGGCCTGCAGCCGACGATGCCGACGTCGCAGCCGCCGCCGGTCGACGAGGCTCCCTCGGCGCCGGTGATCGCGCCGCCGGGTGCGCCGGTGATCGCGCCGCCGCCTGCTCCCGCCGCCGCGCCTGCGCCGCGCGCGCCCGCGAAGAAGTAGCTCGCAGCGAGAGCTGTGAAAAATTTGTGGTGGTGCTCGGGGCGGGCGACAATTTTTTTTGGAGTCGCCATGATCATGAGCCCGAGAACCTGGATCGCCGCGCTCGCGGTGATCTCCGCGGCCACCACACAGGTGTACGCCGACGGACGCAACGAGGTGCGTGCGGTGACCTTCGACGAGGATGGAGGCGTCACGCGCATCCACGTCCGCGGCGAAGAGACACCGACGTTCACGGTGTACAAGCTCGAGCGACCGACGCGCGTCGTGATCGACCTGCCGCAAGCGCGGCTCGCCGAGGCGCTCAAGGGTCACGAGAGCGCGGCGACATTCACGCCGGGCACGTGGGCGGTCTCGACGATCGCGGCGCAGCAGCTCGACGACGGCGCGGTGCGCGTGATCGTGACGATGGCGCGCCCGGGACGCTACGACGTCAAGACCGACGGAAACGAGGTCATCGTCAGCGTGATGCCGCGCGACCCGGCGCCGAAGGTGGCGAGCCCGGCCGAGCTCGATGCGGCCAAGCGCGATGCGGACGCCGCGAAGCGCGATGCGGAATCGGCGCGCGCGGAAGCGGACCGGCTGCGCAAGCTCGCGGCCGAGCAGCAGGTCAAGGCGGAGATGGCGCAGCGCGCGGCGGCGAACGCCGGTGCGGCCGATGCGGAGCGCGCGAAGCAGGACGCGGCGCGTGCGAAGGCCGATGCGGCGAGGCTCGCGGCCCAGGCGCAGGCAGCGCAGGCGCAGGCCCAGACCGCGTCGGCGCAGGCCGACAAGCTGCGCGCGGAGGTCGATCGCGCGAAGGCCGATGCGGCGATGGCGCGCGACGCGATGGCGAAGGCGCAGAGCGATGCGGCGATGGCGCGCGGCGCGATGACGAAGGCGCAGGACGATGCCGCGAGCATGCGCGGCGCGATGGCGAAGGCGCAGGACGACGCCGCGAAGGCGCAGAGCGAAGCGGCGATGGCGCGCGGCGCGATGACGAAGGCGCAAGACGATGCGGTGCGTGCGAAGGCCGAGGCCGCTCGCGCGCAGCAGACACTCGACGCGATGCGCGCGGCCGCCGACAAGGCGAAGACCGCGGCGGAGCGCCAGCGCGCGGAAGCGGAGGCGGCGAAGGCCGAGGCCGCGATGGCGAAGGCGAATGCCGACAAGGAGCGCGCGGAGGCGGAGGCCGCGAAGCAGGCCGCGCTGACGGCGAAGCGCGAGGCCGAGGCCTCGAAGCAGGCGGCGCTCGCGGCGAAGCAGGAAGCGGACGCGCAGCGGGCGCAGGCCCTGGCCGCGCAGCAGGCGATGGACAAGCAGCGCGCGGAGACGCTCGCCGCGAAGCAGGCCGCCGACAAGCAGCGCGCGGACGCCGAGGCGGCGAAGCAGCTCGCCGACAAGCAGCGTGCGGACGCGGATGCGGCGAAGCAGCTCGCGGACAAGCAGCGCGCGGATGCGGAGGCGGCGAAGCAGCTCGCGGAGAAGCTGCGCGGCGAGGCCGATGCGGCGAAGAGCGCCGCCGAGCGCCAGCGCCTGCAGGTCGCGGCCGCGAAGAGCGAGGCGGAGGCGGCGAAGGCCCAGGCGACCGCCGCGCAGAGCGAAGCGGATCGGATGCGGCTCGAGGCGCAGGCGGCGCGTGCCCAGGCGGATCGCGAGCGCGTCGAGGCCGATGCCGCGCGCACCGAGATGGCGCGCGCGAAGGACGACGTGATCAAGACGAAGGCGGATGCGCTCGCGGCGAAGGCCGAGGCGGCGCAGGCCAAGCGCGAGGCGGAAGCGGCGAAGGCGCAGGCGACGCAGATGCTCGCCGACGCGAAGGCGCAGCTCGCGACGCTCGAGAAGCAGCAGAAGGACGCGCAGGCGATCGCGGACCGCGCACGCGCGGCGAACGCGGCGGCCGAGGCGCGCGAGGAAGCAGCGCGCGATACGGCGGCTCGGGCCGCGAAGGAGCGCGCGGATGCCGAGCTCGCGGCGAAGCAGGCGAAGGATGCGCGCGATCGCGCGGCCGCCAGCGACAAGGCCCAGCTCGTCGCCGACGCGAAGGCCGCGGAGGATCGGCTCGCGCAGGCGCGCAAGATGACGGAGGAGGCCGAGGCGCAGCGCAAGGCGGCCGAGGCCGCGGCGCTCGCCGCGAAGCAGGACCTCGAGCACACGAAGTCGGCGCTCGCCGGCGTCGAGCAGCAGCGTGCGACGGCCGTCGCGGCCGCGACCGAAGCGGCGCGCAAGCGCAGCGAGGCGGAAGCCGCCGCGAGTGATGCGGCGCGCCGGCGCACGGCGGCCGAGGTCGCGGCAGCCGATGCCGCGAAGCAGCAGCGTGAAGCGGAGGCGGCGAAGTCGCAGGCGGAGGCGGCGCGGATCGCGGCCGAGCAGCAGCGCGCCACGGCGGAGCAGGCCGCACGCGCGGCCGACAAGCAGCGGATGATCGCCGAGAAGGCCGCCGACGCGGCGAACGCGGCGAAGCGCGACGCAGAAGGCAGCCTCGCGACGCTCGAGAAGAAGCGGGCCGCCGCCGAGCGCGCCGCGGCCGACCTCGAGGCTCGCACGAAGGCCGAGGCGAAGGCGCAGGCGGAGGTCGCGGCCGCGCAGGCGCGCAAGGCCGGTGAGCCCAGCGGCGGGGAGCGACTCGATCACCAGATCGCGGCCGCACGCGCCGAGGTCGAGAAGCTGACCGCCGAGCGCAAGCGCGCCGAGGCCGAGCTCGCGGATCGCCGCAAGGCCGTCGCGACGCAGGAGGCACAGGCCGCGAAGCTCGAGGCCGCCGCCGCGCAGGCGCGCGATGCCGCCGACCGCGAGGCCGCGCGCAAGACGCAGCTCGCCGCCGATCGCGCCCGCGAGGAGCAGGAGCTCGCGCGCCTCAAGGCACAGAAGGACGACCAGCTCGCGCAGGCGAAGGCCGACGCGGCGAAGGCGAACGCGGCGAAGGTCGCGGCGCAGCTCGCGCAGGCGAAGCCCGCGCCGGCGAAGACCGCGCAGATCACGAGCGTCGGATTCTCCGGTGATGCGGGCACGGGCAACGTCGAGCTGGCGGCGGTGGGGGATACTGCCGTCCAGCTCGGCGCGGTGACCGCGACGCGCGTCGAGGTCATCGTCGATCAGGCCGGGCTCGCGAAGAAGCTCGAGCGCACGCTCGACGTCAGCAAGTTCGGCAGCCCGGTCAAGCGCGTGTCGACGTTCCACGATCCGAAGCATGCGGGCCGCGTGCTCGTCATCGCGGAGCTGTCGCGCCCGGCGTCGCCGACCGTCGATCACGACGCGAGCGGCGTGCACCTGCACTTCGTCGCGACCGATGTCGCGAAGCACATGCCGCGCACACAGAACGTCCCGTCGCCGGTGATCGGCGGCTTCGGCGCCGTCTCGACGCCCGTCACGCAGTCGTCGGTCGCGCAGGTGCCGCAGGCCCCGCGCGGCAAGCAGCACATCTATCACGGCGCCACCGTCGACTTCGACTTCAAGGACGCGCCGATCCACGACCTGCTCCGCATCATCGCGGACACGGGCCACGTCAACATCGTCGTGCCCGACACGATCGACGCGAAGGTCACGGTGCGGCTCAAGCGCGTCCCGTGGGACCAGGCACTCGAGGTGATCCTCGCGTCGCACGGCCTGTGGTACCGCCGCGAGGGCAACCTCTATCGCATCGCGCCGCGCAAGGAGCTCGACACCGAGGATGCCGAGGAGGCCGCGCGCCGCGAGGCCGCGCAGAAGGCCGAGGTGCCGCGCACCGACGTCATCACGCTCAACTACGCCGATGCGAAGGAGCTCAAGCCGAAGCTCGAGGGCATGCTGTCGCCGCACGGCCACATCGAGGTCGACGACCGCACGAACGCGCTGATCGTCAACGACGTCGCGGGCAACCGCGAGCAGATCCACAGCCTCGCGGTCGGCCTCGACACCCAGACGCCGCAGATCACGATCGAGGCGCGCATCGTCGAAGCGCGGTCGACGTTCGTCCGCCAGTTCGGCGTGCAGTGGGGCGGTCACGCGCTCGCGGGCGCCGCGGGTGGCAACGCGACCGGCCTCGTGTGGCCGTCGTCGATCGGCATCCTGGGCGGCAACGAGGATCAGCAGACGAACCGCACCGGCGTGTCGCTGCCGTCGGACTTCGCCGTGAACATCCCGGCGGCGACCGGCACCGGCGAAGGTGGCGCGCTCGGCATCTCGCTCGGCTCGGTCGGCGGCAACTTCAACATCAACCTGCGCCTGTCGGCCCTCGAGGACGAAGGCTCGGTGCGCATCATCTCGGCGCCGAAGATCACGGTGCTCAACAACCGCGAGGCGAAGATCAGCCAGGGCGTGTCGATCCCGATCTCGGTCGTGTCGGCCGCCGGTACGAACACGCAGTTCGTGCAGGCCGATCTCGCGCTCACCGTCACGCCGCACGTCTCGCAGGGTGACTGCGCGATCGCGATGAACCTGATTGTCACGAAGAATGAACCCGACTTCGTCAACGTCGGCGCTCGCGGCGACCCCACGATCCTGCGCAAGGAAGCGCGCACGCAGATGCTCGTCAACGACGGCGAAACGACTGTCCTCGGCGGTATCTACACGCGCAACACCGGCCTCGCCTACAAGAAGATCCCGTTCTTCGGCGACCTGCCGGTGCTCGGATGGCTGTTCAAGAACCGCCGCGAGAACGACGACCGCACCGAGATCCTCGTGTTCATCACGCCGAAGGTCACGAACAAGGCGTCGCTGCGCTGCACGCAGTAAGCTCCTGCGGATGCCGGCTCCGCTGTTCCTCATCGGGTTCATGGCAGCCGGCAAGACGTCGGTCGGGCGCGCGCTCGCACAGGCCACCGGCCGCCGGTTCGTCGACCTCGACGACGTGATCGCCGAGGGCGGCACGCCGGTCGCCGAGCTCGTCGCGCGCGACGAGGCCGACTTTCGCCGCCTCGAGGCCGCCGCGCTCGCGCGCGTGATCGACGACGGCAGCGACAACCCGATCGTCGCGACCGGCGGCGGCTGCGCCGCGTACGGCGACAACCTCGCGCGGATGAAGGCGGCCGGGCTCGTCGTCGCGCTCGGCGTGGACGTCTCCGATGCACAGCAGCGCGCGGCCGGCGGTCCTGCGCGTCCGCTGCTGTCGAACGCGCAGCAGCTCGCCGCGAAGCGAGCGCCGATCTATCGCCGCGCGCACGCGGTGGTCGATACGACCGGCAAGCCGATCGCGGAGGTCGTCGCCGCCGTGGCGCACGTCGAGGCCGCGTGGGAGCGCCTGCCGTTCGCGTATCGCGATGCGACGCTCGTCGCGCTCGGCGAGCGCACGTATCCCGTCGTCGTGCACGAGGGCGCCGTCGACACGGATCTCGTCCGCGCCTACGCGGGCGCGCGCACGCAGCTGATCACCGATCGCAACGTCGCGCAGTACGCCGGCGATGCAGACGCGATCGCGATCGAGCCGGGCGAGGCGAGCAAGTCGTTCGCCGTCTACGAGTCGCTGTGCGAGCAGCTCGTCGCGCGCGGCCTCGATCGCGGGAGCGCGATCGTCGCGCTCGGCGGCGGTGTCGTCGGCGATCTCGCCGGCTTCGTCGCCGCGACGCTCTACCGCGGCATCCCCGTCGTCCAGCTGCCGACGACGCTCGTCGCGATGACCGATGCCGCGATCGGCGGCAAGACCGCCGTCGACCTGCCGGCCGGCAAGAACCTCGTCGGTGCGTTTCACCAGCCGCGCCTCGTCGCGTGCGGCCTCGCGACGCTCGCCACGCTGCCGGATCGCGAGCGCCGCGCCGGCTTCGGCGAGCTGTGGAAGTACGCGCTGCTCGACGGCCCCGACCTGTGGGCGCTCGTCGATGCATGCGCCGCGTGGTCCGCGGGCGGCGGCGAGCGTCCGGCCGAGCTGCCCGAGGTCATCCAGCGCTCGATCGCCTACAAGGCGGCGA
Source organism: uncultured Kofleriaceae bacterium (assembly GCA_964446175.1). Lineage (GTDB taxonomy): Bacteria > Myxococcota_A > Polyangia > Haliangiales > Haliangiaceae > JABFXX01. The sequence continues at coordinate 51,615 of CAYUNM010000041.1, read as the reverse complement.
TCGTCGGCCGCGACGAGCGCGAGCTGACGGGGCAGCGTGCCCTGCTCAACCTCGGCCACACGGTCGGCCACGCGATCGAGTCCGCGAGCGGCCTGCACCATGGCGAGGCGGTCGCGCTCGGCCTCGTCGCGGCGTGTCGCGTCTCGAGTGCCCTGCTCGGTACACCCAGCCTCGAGCCCGAGGTGACGCAGGCGCTGCGCCGATCGGGCCTGCCGCACGATCTAGGGCCGTATCTGAGAGATGACGTGCTCGCCCGCGTCCAGGTCGACAAGAAGAGGATCGGTGACAAGGTCCGCTTCGTCGTCGTGCGCGAGGTGGGCCGCTGTGAGACGGCCGAGATCGCGATCACCGAGCTGCGAAGAATTTTGCGTCCCGATTCGGGCGCTTGATACGATTTTTATTGGAGGCCTTCCATGCTGCGCGTCCTCGCAACCGCTCTTGTCACCCTCGCGTTCACGGGGTGCGTCGCCGATAACGGCGGCGAGGGCTTCGTCATCGTCGCGAACGAGTTCATCCCCGTCGGCACGATCGGATGCATGGTGCTTCCGAACGCGACGGGCCCGTTCCTGTCGCGCGGCCAGATCTCGACGCTGTCGCCATCCGGCTATCTGCTCACGCCGGCCCTGCAGAGCAACATCTCGACGCAGTCGATGAGCGATGTCCTGCAGCGCACGATCACGCTGCAGGGCGCGAACATCGAGCTCTCCGTCGACGCGCTGACGATCGGCCACGCCGACGGCACGTTCACGAAGGCGACGCCGCCGACGCTGATGGGCACCGATGGCAAGTTCCTCTCGCAGTTCTCCGGCACGCTGGCGCCGGGCGGACTGACCGGCATCGCGTTCGAGATCGTGCCGGTCACGACGATCGCCGCGATCAAGCAGGCGGCAGGCGCGGGCGCGACCGATACGATCGACGCCGAGGTCACCGCGAACATCAAGCCGTTCGGCACGATGGGCGGCAGCCGCGTCGACGGGACGCCGTTCAAGTACCCCGTGAGCGTCTGCTCGAACTGCGTCGTTCATGACATCGGAGCGTGCCCCGTCGTCGCGACGAACAAGGGCAACCCGTGCAACGTGTTCCAGGACGGCGTCGTCGACTGCTGCGAAAGCGCCAGCGGCCTGGTGTGCCCCGCTCAGTAGCGGTGTATCGTAATCCCCCGAGGGGAAATGTTCGCTGAAACACTCAGGAAGGTCGTCGACAACGTCGACGGCGGCATCGCGGCGGTCATCATGGGTCTCGACGGCATCCCCGTCGAGAGCTACGTCCGTCAGAACGACAAGCTCGACGTCAACACCGTCGGGATGGAGTTCTCCTTCATCCTCACGCAGGTCCGCAAGGCGGGCGATAGCCTGCAGGTCGGCGGCCTCGAGGAGCTCACGGTCAAGGCGCAGCGCCTGATGCTCGTGTGCCGGATGGTCTCGCCGCAGTACTTCGTCGCGGTGGTGATGGCGCCCGAGGGCAACTTCGGCAAGGCCCGCTACCTCGCGCGCCTCGCGTCTCCTGCGCTGAACGCGGCGCTCTGATGCCCCGGCAGACTTCGCGGCGTCGCGCGATGCGCGAAGGCGAGCAGAAGTCGGCTCGCAAGCCCGGGCCTGCTCGCGCCGCCGTCCTGCACGGCCCGACCCTCATACTGCTCGGCGCGCGCGCGCTCGAGATCGACGGCACGCCGACGCTCGCGCAGATCGAGCACGAGCTCGTGAAGCGGGCCGAGGAGCGCGGTGTCGAGCTACGCAGTGCGCAATCGAATGTCGAGGGCGAGCTGATCGCGCTCGTCCAGATGGCGCGCAACTGGGCCGACGCGATCGTGATCAACGCGGCGAGTTATACGCACACGTCGATCGGGTTACGTGATGCGATCGAAGCTGCACAGTTGCCGACGGTGGAGGTTCACATGTCGAACATCCACGGGCGCGAGCCGTTCCGCCACGTGAGCATGATCGCCGCGGTGTGCATCGGCCAGATCTCCGGCTTCGGCGCAAATAGCTATTACCTCGGACTGGACGCCGCCCTCGCACATGTGGAAGCTTCCAGGCGCTCACATGGCGAAGCAGGTAAAAGGCAACGGAAACGCGGCTGAGCACGAGCTCGTGACGATGGCGCGGGGCCTCGCGGAGATCGTGGCCGCGCACAACCTCAGCGAGCTGATCGTCGACACCAAGGAGACCACGCTGACGATCCGGCGTGGCGGTGCGATGCCGATGGCGGTCGCGATGCCGGCGGCGATGCCGATGCCGATGCACGCGCCCGCACCGATGGCTCATGTCGCGGCGGCTCCCGCGGCTGCACCGGCCGCGGCTGCGCCGGCACCCGTCGATGACAAGTCGCACGTCGTGACGTCGCCGTTCGTCGGCACGTTCTATCGCAAGCCGAATCCGGACTCGCCGGTCTACGTGTCGGTCGGCGACAAGGTCGACAAGGGCCAGGTGCTCTGCATCGTCGAGGCGATGAAGCTGATGAACGAGATCGAGGCCGATGTCGCCGGTACGGTGACCGCGATCCTCGTCGAGGACGGCGCTCCGGTCGAGTACGGCCAGCCGCTGTTCAAGATCGCGTAGGCGCACGATGTTCAAGAAGGTCCTCGTAGCGAACCGCGGCGAGATCGCGCTCCGCGTGATCCGCGCGTGCAAGGAGATGGGGCTCGCGACCGTCGCCGTGCACTCGACCGCCGACTCCGACGCGCTGCACGTCCGGTTTGCGGACGAAGCGGTGTGCATTGGCCCGCCGCCGTCGCGCGGCAGCTACCTCAACGTGCCGATGATCATCTCGGCCGCCGAGGTCACGGGCGCCGACGCGATCCACCCCGGCTACGGCTTTCTCTCCGAGAACGCCGACTTCGCCGAGGTGTGCCGCAAGTGCAAGCTGACCTGGATCGGTCCGCCGCCGGATGCGATGCGCCTGATGGGCGACAAGATCAGCGCGCGCGCCGCGATGGCGAAGGCCGGCGTGCCCATGCTCCCGGGCACGAGCGGTCTCCACGACGAGATCCAGCTCCTCGAGGCCGCCGAGCGCATCGGCTTCCCCGTGATCCTCAAGGCGAGTGCGGGCGGCGGTGGCCGCGGCATGAAGATCGTCTACGAGAAGGAGAAGCTGCTCGAGGCGTGGGCGATGGGGCGCACCGAGGCGCAGGCCGCGTTCGGCAACCCCGAGATGTTCATGGAGCGGTACTGCCAGAAGCCGCGCCACATCGAGATCCAGGTCATCGGCGACAAGCACGGGCACTACACGCACCTCGGCGAGCGCGAGTGCTCGATCCAGCGCCGTCACCAGAAGGTCATCGAGGAGGCGCCGTCGGCGGCGCTGCCCGAGGCGACGCGCAAGAAGATGCAGGAGGCGTCCGTGAAGGCGATCGAAGCGATCGGCTACACGAACGTCGGCACGATGGAGTACCTGCTCGACTCCGACGGCAGCTTCTACTTCATGGAGATGAACACGCGCCTGCAGGTCGAGCACCCGGTGACCGAGCTCGTCACCGGCCTCGATCTCGTGCGCGAGCAGATCCGGATCGCCGCCGGTGAACCGCTCTCGTTCGATCACACGAAGGCCCGACCACCGCGCGGCCACGCGATCGAGCTGCGCATCAACGCCGAGGATCCCAACAACTTCGCGCCGTGGCCCGGCAAGATCACCGCCCTGCACATGCCCGGTGGTCTCGGTGTGCGTGTAGATACGCACGTGTATGCAGGCTACGTGGTCCCGCCGAACTACGACTCGATGATCGCGAAGGTCATCGTCCACGACGTGGACCGACCAGCGGCCATCCGGCGTGCTCGTCGGTGTCTCGACGAGATGGTCATCGAGGGTCCGCGCACCAACATCCCGTTCTTGCGTCGGATCATCAACAACCCCGACTTCATCCGAGGGGATTTCGATACCGGGTTCGTCGGTCGCCTGTTGGCCGAACGGGCGTCGGCTGCCTGACCGTTCGCGCAGGGGGCGATTCCTAGATCACATGTGGTTGCCTGCTGCACGTTAAGCAAACGGAATCGCTAGCCCTTTTCCTTGACGATCCAGGCGGGCGGGCCGTACGCTTATGAGGATGCGCGCACCATTTCGGGTCGCGCGTCTTGTGATGCATTTCACCAGTCGGAGGCAGTAGTCGCGCCGTGGCCTTTAACAAAGAGAAGGTCATGGATGCGGCCCGCAAGTTTGTCGATAAGGGGCAGATCGACAAGGCGGTGAAGGAGTACCTGCGGATCGTTCAGGAGGATCCGAAGGACGTCCGTATCTGGCTCAAGATCGGCGACCTCTACGCGAAGAAGAACGCGAAGCAGGACGCGATCGAGACGTACCTCAAGGTCGCGCGCTTCTATCACGAGCAGGGTTTCTTCCTCAAAGCGGTAGCGGTCTACAACCAGATCCTCAAGCTCGATCCGCGTCAGGTCGACGTCATCCTCAAGCTCGCGGAGATGTATCGCGACATGGGGAAGATGGCCGAGGCGATGCAGCACTACGAGAGCGTCGCGGCGCACTTCCATCGCGAAGGCAACACGAAGGACGCGCTCGAGACGGTCAAGAAGCTCGTCGATCTCGATCCGGAGAACATCGCGACGCGCATCAAGCTCGCCGAGCTGTACTCGAAGGAAGGGCTCGTCCAGGACGCGATCGAGCAGTTCTCCGTCGCGTGCGAGCAGCTGCGCCGCCAGGGCCGGCAGGACGACTTCGTCAAGGTCGCAGAGCGCCTGCTCTGGCACCAGCCCGACAATCACGCGCTGATGCGCGAGCTCGCCGGTTTGTATCTGCGCCGCAACGATCCGCGCCGCGCGCTGCAGAAGCTCCAGGCGTGCTTCAAGGCCGATCCGCGCGACGTCGAGACGCTCGGCCTGCTCGCGCTCGCGTTCCAGGCGCTCGATCAAAAAGCGAAGACGGTCAGCGTGCTCAAGGAGCTCGCGCGCATCCACGTCGAGAACAAGCAGCGCGACAAGGCCAAAGAGGTCTATCTCAAGATCCTCGAGATCGTCCCGAACGATCCGGACGCGCTCGGCTTCGTCGGCACGATGCCGGTGCCGCCCGTCGCGCCCGCGCAGCCGCCGCCGCGTCCCGCGACCGCGATGCCGCCGCCGTTCAACATGCGCCAGTCGACGCCGATCCCGGCGGAGATTCGCGCTGCGACGAACAACGCGAAGTTCAACATCACGAGCGACTTGCCCGCGATCCCGCCGTCGTCGCGCATGACCGGCTCGATGCCGCTCGTCGACGAGCAGTCGCTGTCCGGCGTCGACTTCGCGCTGCCCGAGTACGACGATCCCGACTTCCAGTCCGACATGGAGCCGCCGCCCGATCCGCGCCGCATGAGCGCGGCCGGCGAGCGCCACGCCGAGGAGATCTCGAAGATCCTCGCGGAGACCGATGTCTACGTGAAGTACGGCCTGCACCAGAAGGCCGTCGATCACCTGCGCCGCGTGTTCACGCTCGACGATCAGAACGTCGAGGCGCACGAGCGCCTGAAGGAGATCTTCGTCTCGCAGGGCCGCGAGCAAGAGGCCGAGGTCGAGCTGCTCAAGCTCGCCGAGCTGCTCGCGCCTGCCGATCCGGATCGCGCCGAGCAATATCTCCAGGAGTTGCTCGCGATGAACGGCACGCACACCGGTGCGTTCGAGCTCGCGCGCCGGTTCCGCCTGCGCGTCGCGCGGATGTCCTCGGTCTCGTCGGAGGTCGAGTACGCCGGCGGTGGTGTCGCCGAGGTCGATCAGGACGGCGAGCTCGAGCTCGCGCCTCCGCCGCCCGCGATGGGCGTCGCGCGCGGTGGCATGCATCGCGATTCGATCGACGAGTTCGATCCCGACGATCTCGTCGGCGATCTCGCCCACGGCAGCCCGGCGCCGGCGCGTCCGCCGCGCCGCCCGAACGACGACAACTTCGACCTCGAGTTCGAGCCCTCGCCGTCGAACTCGACGCGCCAGGTGCCGCCCGATCAGATCGAGCAGCTCGCGCGCGCCGGCGGCGGGTACGACGACGACGACTCCGCGGTGCTCGTCGATCGCGCACCGGCCGGCTCCGGTGGCTGGCCTCCGCAACACGAGTACTCGCTCGACGACGCCGTCGATGCGCAGCTCGACGACGACGCGCTCGCCGAGGATATCGACCAGGGCGTCGCGGCCGAGATGGGCGCCGAGAGCTACGTCCCCGTCGCGGGTGAGGACGAAGACCTGCCGTTCGATCCGGCCGATGCGCGCGCGTTCGACAACGACCACACGGCGGGCAACGCGAGCTACGGCTACGAAGAGGCGCCGAACACCTCGTCGTACGAGGAAGCCGATCCGCTCGCCGTCTCCGGCTCCTACGATCCGTACGGCACCGAGTCCGTGCAGACGCCGCCGTACGACGCCACCGCGATGAACGCCGACCTCGTCCCACACGATCACGGCGAGGTCGACACGCCGATCGGCGAGCGCGCCGAGTCGCTCGTCGAGGACGATCTCGACGAGGCCGACTTCTACGCGGGCCAGGGCATGTACCCCGAGGCACTCGAGAGCCTCCACGCGCTGCTCGAGCGCTTCCCGAACAATCGCCTCGTGCTCGCGAAGATCCACGAGGTCGAGGCGCTCGCGAACGGCGAGCACATCCCGCTCGAGACGCCGCCCGCCGGCAACGACGCGCACATCCCCGTGCAGGTCGACCACGGCGACGAGCCCGGCATGCACACCGACGCGCTCGACCTCGACGAGATCGAAGAGGTCTCCGCCGACGACATGGTCGAGGTCGACGAGAACGGCAACTCGAAGAGCCATCGCAAGCCGTCCGTCATGCTCGAGAAGCCCGTGGACGAGTCCGACGCCGAGACGCACTACGATCTCGGTCTCGCGTACAAGGAGATGGGCCTCTACGACGAGGCGATCAAGGCGTTCGAGAAGACCCTGCGCGCCCCCGGCCGCGAAGTGCAGTGCCGCGTGATGATCGGCATGTGCCATCGCGAGCAGGGCAACCCGAGCGAGGCGATCCACCAGTTCAAGCAGGGCCTGCACGCGAACTCGAGCGAGCGCGAGCGCCTCTCGCTGTACTACGAGATCGGCGTCACCTACGAGCAGATCGGCGACGACAGCGAGGCTCTCTACTACTTCGAGGCCGTGCTCAAGCGCGACCCGGGCTTCGCCGATGCCGCTGCCCGCGCCGACGACATGCGCGCACGCGGCCGCCAGTCGCGCCCGCCCGCCGACGACGACCTGTGACCACCTGACGGTGGACACGGTTCGCGAGGGCCACACCCGTGATGCGCTGTTCACGGACGGCGCCTGAAATCATGCGGTTAGCGACGGCCCGACGCTTGCTGTAGCTGGTGCCATGCGTCTCGCTGCGGCTGCTTGCCTCGCACTGTGTGGGTGTTCGTTGTTCATGCACTCGATCGAGAGGCCGAGCGCGCAGGTGCGCGATGCCAGCGTGACCGCGGCGGGGCTCGGCGGCGTCAGCGGCTCGCTGCGCCTCGACGTGACGAACCCCAACACGTTCGGCGTGCCGCTGTCGGGCATCGACTGGCAGCTCGCGATCGGCGGCAATCGCGCGGCGACCGGCAACGTCGAGCTGCAGCAGACGATCCCCGCGCGCGGCGTCGCGCCGGTCGCGACGAGCCTCAACATCTCGACGACGGATGCGATCGCGGTCGTGCAGGCGGTCGCGATGGGAGCGCGCGAGTACCAGCTCGACGCGACGCTGCACTTCTCGACGAACGTCGGCCAGCTCGATGTCGCCGTGCACTACACGGGCGAGCTGCAGAAGACGATCGCGAGCTTCTAGCGCGCCGCCGCGACGCAGGTCGCGACCTCGTGCATGTACGTGTGCCAGTCCCAGTAGCGCCCGGGGTCGCTGTGGTGGCTGACGCCGCCGCAGGCGCCGCGGATCCCGCGAGCATCGGAGCACAGCGTGTGCGACGAGAGGTTCGACGGCACGTTCAGGTGGCCGAAGATGTGCTTGCGATCGACGGGGATGTGATAGCGGACCGCGATCGCGCACGACAGCTTCGCCGAGGCCTTGTAGAGCGTCGCGTTGTAGTAGCCGCCGCCCTTGCGACGGTTCGCGAAGCCCTCGTGCTCGATGCCGATCGAGTGGCGGTTGAACCAGCCGTGGCCGGCGTGCCACGCGTTGTCGCTCTCGTGGACCATCTGCACGATGTGGCCGTCGCGCGAGCGCACGAGGTAGTGCGCCGACGTCTGGTTCGCCGGGTTCTTGAACACCTGGATCGCGCCCGCCATCGTGCCCTCCATGTCGTGGATCACGATGTAGCGGATCGGCGAGCCCTGCCGGCTCGAGTAGTTCGGCGAGCGGATCCACTGGCGCGCGGGATACTGACCGGCGCGCTCGAGCACGGTCGGATCGAGCGCGTCGACCCCGAGCGCGTCGGCGTGTGCCGCGAGGTCGGGGAGCTGCGGCGCCGTGCCGGCCAGCGCGAGGTGCTCGCCGTCCTCGGTGGTGACGTCGAAGCCATCGCGCAGCACGCCGTCGAGATCGGCGAGCGCGAGGTCTGCCGCATCGCCGTCGACGCCGAGGAACGCCGTCGTCTGCGCGCGCAGGTCGGAGCCGGCAAGCAGCGCGGCCGCGCCCTCGATGTTCGCCGCGTTCTCCGTGCGCAGCTCGTCGGGCGAGTAGCCGGTGAGATCGGCGGCGCGCGCGATCTGATCGTCGGTGAGGTACATCAGGCCCCACGCGCGCACGGGAGCGTTCGCGTCGGTAGCGTCGAGCGCGTCGCTGGTGTCGTCGGTCTCGTCGACGGGCGTGTCGGCGGCGAGCGCGCTGTCGGACTGCGCGGCGGGAGCGTCGGTATCGAACGCATCGGCGGGCTCGAAGCGGCCCTGCTGGAAGCCGATCGCCATGAGCCACGGCGCGGGTACGTCGTAGCGCGCGGAGGCGTCGGCGAAGGCGGCCGTGCGCGAGGTGTCGACGGGCGTGCGAGTGCCGCAGGCGGCGAGCGCGAGTAAAAGAAGTCTACGCATGAGTTTCCCCCACGCGCCCCTACAGCAACACGCGGGCCAGCAGCGGCTCACGTGAAATCACGCGTGTGCGCGGGCGTTGCAGACACCCGTGTGCAGCCTTCGGTGGTAAGTCAGCTTCATGACCACGCGCACCGAGTCCGACAGCATGGGGCCGATCCAGGTCGACGAGAGCCGGTACTGGGGAGCGCAGACGGAGCGGTCGCGCCAGAACTTCAAGATCGGCGGCGAGCGGATGGCGCCCGAGCTGATCCGCGCGCTCGCGCTCGTGAAGAAGGCGGCCGCGAAGGTCAACCACGAGCACGGCCTGCTCGACGACAAGCTGCGCGGCGCGATCGACGCGGCCGCCGACGAGGTGATCGCCGGTGCGCACGACGACGAGTTTCCGCTCGTCGTGTGGCAGACGGGCAGCGGCACGCAGACGAACATGAACGTCAACGAGGTGATCGCGGGCCGCGCGAACGAGCTGCTCGGCGGCAAGCGCGGCGGCAAGTCGCCGGTGCATCCGAACGATCACGTCAACATGTCGCAGTCGACGAACGATGCGTTCCCGACCGCGATGCACCTCGCCGCCGTCGAGCAGGTCGAGACGCGCCTGATCCCGGCCGTGCTCGCGCTGCGCGAGACGCTCGCCGGCAAGGCCGATGCGTTCGCCGACATCGTCAAGATCGGCCGCACGCACCTGCAGGACGCGACGCCGCTGACGCTCGGCCAGGAGATCAGCGGCTGGGTCAGCCAGCTCGACCACGGCGTGCTCGCGATCCGCCACACGCTGCCCGAGCTGTACGAGCTCGCGCTCGGCGGCACCGCGGTCGGCACCGGTCTCAACGCGCACCCCGAGTACGCGCGCAAGGTCGCGGCCGAGCTCGCGCAGCTGACGCAGAAGCCGTTCGTCTCGGCGCCGAACAAGTTTCAGGCGCTCGCGTCGCACGACGCGCTCGTCGCGCTGCACGGCGCGCTCAAGACGCTCGCCTGCTCGCTGACGAAGATCGCCAACGACGTGCGCTGGCTCGCGAGCGGTCCGCGCTGCGGCATCGGCGAGCTCCACATCCCGGAGAACGAGCCGGGCAGCTCGATCATGCCCGGCAAGGTCAACCCGACGCAGTGCGAGGCGATGACGATGGTGTGCGCGCAGGTGCTCGGCAATGACGTCACCGTCGGCATCGCGGGCGCCTCCGGCAACTTCGAGCTCAACGTCTACAAGCCGGTGATCGCGCACGCCTCGCTCCAGTCGATCCGCCTGCTCGCCGACGCGACGAAGAGCTTCGACGACCACTGCGCGCGCGGCCTCGAGCCGAACCGCGACGAGATCGCGAAGAAGCTCCACGGCAGCCTGATGCTCGTCACCGCGCTCTCGCCGCACGTCGGCTACGACACGAGCGCGAAGATCGCGAAGAAGGCGCACGCCGAGGGCCTCACGCTGCGCGAGGCGGCGATCGCGCTCGGCGTCACGGCCGACGACTTCGACCGCTGGGTCAAGCCGGAGCAGATGGTCGGCGCCTAGCCAGGCTTGCCGCCGCCGATCGTCAGCGCGAGGTTCGTCGCGGTGACGCGATGGACGACGAGCGCGACCGCGGTCGGCGTGAACCCGTCGAACGTGACCTCGAGCTGGTCGAGGCCGTCGAAGTGCAGCCGGTCGGCCGTCAGCATCACGGGTCCGAGCCGCAGATCCTTGATCGTCGTATCGATGCTGCCGATCGCGCCGCGCAGCGCACCCGCCCCGCGATCGCGGATCGCGCCGGTGACCTTCAGGTCGACCATCCCCGGCTGATCGTCGCCGCCGAACAGCACGACGCCGCTGCCGATCTCGACGTGCCGCGGCGCGAGCAGCGACAGCGCGACATCGATCGCATCGAGCGTGAACGCCTGCAGCACGCCGCCGTTCTTCGACTTCGACGAGCCGCCGCCATTGCCCGCGAGCCGGAAGTCCGCGAGCGACCGCACCGGCACGCGCCCGAACGTCGCGAGCGTCGCCGCCTCGCTGTCGAGCGTCCAGCTGATCAGCTCGTGCGACGATCCGACGATCGGCACCTTCCACTGCACCCACAGCCGGTTGCCATCATGCTTGATGTCGAGGAACGCGCCCTCGAGCCAATCGAGGCTCTCCTCGAGCTTGCGATAGTCGAGGCTGCCGTCGCCGATCGGCACGCGCAGCTGCTGGTCGAGCGTGCGATGCCCGACGACCGGCAGGTCGAGCTGCACCTTGATCGTCAGGTAGATCCGCCCGGCGAGGCTGTCGAGGAACCGCAGCTTCTGCTGCCGCAGCCCGGCCGGCCGCGCGACCGGCTGCGCCGGCGCCGTCGTCTCCTTTGCCCGCCCGAACGGCCCCTTCGCGCCGATGCGCACCTCCGAGAACGTCACGTGCGGCGACACGAGCTCGATACCCTGCTCCGCACGCACGAGCATGATCCCGTGCGGGAACTCCGCGCGCTGGATCCCCACGTCGAACCGACCCGCATCATCCTTCAGGTACGCCGATCCGACGCTCGCCGCCTCCGCGCTCCAGCGCAGCACGTCGAGCCGGCCCTCGAGTGCCTCGAAGTTGCAGTCCTTCGCGCCGTATACGACGCCCCCCGACCGCCCCTCGATCGCGTGCGTCTGGGCGTGCGGAAAGGTGAGCCGCTTCTCGGCGTAGCCGAAGCGCTGAACTTCGAGATCGGCTTCGACATTCGTCGGCATGACTGCGAGGTCACATTACCCGAATCCGCCGGGTGAGGCCGGTTGCGGGAGGCCGACTCTCGTCGTTCTCATCCTGCTATGCTCGCCACGTGCGGTGGTTGTACGGGCTGGCACTGGTGGCGGGCTGCGGCGGGTCCCACGCGCTGCCCGGTGACGCGAGCGCCGACGGCCTCCGTGCGGACGCGCGCACCGACGCCACCGCGGACGCCACGTCAGATGCTACGACGCCTATCTCGTTCCGGCCGACGGCTCCGCGAGCCCCGTGAAGATCAGCCCGCCGCGCACGCAGGGCGGGGCCTTCTTCATCCTGTCGTGGTCGCCCGACTCGCGCTACGTCGGCTTTCACGAGGAATCGTTCACGACGATCGGCTTTGGCCCGATGGTCGTCGACACGAACGACGCGACGCCGAGGCCCGTCGCGATGGTCACGGCGGACGAGCAGGGCGTGCTCGTGCCCGATGGCGGGATCGCATTCGACGACGCCGATCGCCCGTACTTCCGCCTGCGCGGATACACGGCGAGCACGTTCGACCTGTACACCGCGGACACCGGCGGCGCGAATCGCCGGATGATCGTGTCGCGCTGCAGCCAGTACGGCGCGTCGGCCGATGGCACGCTGCTCGTGTACTCGACGGACGCGGCGACGCCCGATACGTTCGACATCTACGTCACGGCAACGGCGAGCTGGAACCCGCGCCACATCGCGATGACCGCGCCCGGCACGGGATCGATGACTGCTGGTATCCCGATGCACATCTCCGACGATCACGCGTGTCGACGAGCGCCGTCGACGGCACACCGGTGCGGGCGGTCGTTCCCGCGACCGGCGGCAACGTGATGTGGCAGGTGATGCAGCCTTTCTGATCGTCACGACTTCGGCCCGACCGCGATCGGGATCTTCTTCGCGATCGCCGCGGGCAGCTTCGGGATCACGAGCGTGAGCACACCTTCCTTGAGGTCGCTCTTCGCGTGCTCGGTGTCGATGCCTTCGGGGAGCGTGAACACGCGCGTGAACGTGCCGAACTCGCGCTCGTACGTGTAGTACGTGTCCTTCTTCTCCTCGACCTCGACGTCGCGCTTGCCGGTGATCTGCAGCCGGTTACCGGTCAGCGTGATCTCGACGTCCTTCTCCTTGACGCCCGGGATGTCCGCCTTGAACACGAACGCCTCGGGGTTCTCGGTGACGTCGAACTTCGGCGCCCAGACGTTGCGCTCGTACGACAGGATCGGCGCCATCTCGCGGAACGGATCCCAGCGGAGCATCTCCCGCATCGCACGATACGGATCGAACTCGAGTCCTACGTTGCTCTCTTTCTTGATGAGGTTCGCCATAGTGGCCTCCTTTCGGGTGGCGCCCTCTGGCCTGCATCCCACATGCCCTTACAACGCATCGTTTCAGCACGCGCGAGCGCGCACGCGGTGCGAGCGAGCGGCGATGTTCGGAATCACTTGCGCGAATGACAGGCGGCGCACGTCACGAGGATCTCGCCGTAGGCACGAGCGCGATCGTCGTGCGAGACCTTGCGAGCATCGTCCGCGAGGCGTTGCAGCTGCTTGCCGAGCGGAACGCGATCCTTGTCGACGGTCTTCCACGGCAGCGGTGTCGCGGCGAGGACGTCGAGGCCGGCGCGCCACGAATCATCCGCATCTCCGACGAGACCTTCCCACATGCGATCGGTCGCCCACAGGTGCCGTGCCATCCGCGCGTCGACCGTCGGCTTGTCGGGCGGCGCCTGCGTCGGCGAACGGAACTCGGCGATGACGCCGGCGTCGGCGTGGCAGCTCGCGCACGCGGCGGCGAGCTTGGCCTCCGCGCGCAACGCCTCGTCGACGCTTGCCGCCGACGCGACAACGCTTGCGCGTGCCCGCACTTCGATCGCCTGCGGCGCAAACGCCGCGTAGCCGGGCTCGTCGGGTGCGCGCGCGATCGCGGACGCGAGGTTCTTCGCCTCGTCGAGCCGGCCGCGGACGAGCAGCTTCTCGACGGCGCGCACGAGGTCGAAGTTCTCGTGCATGTGGAATCGCACGATCATGTCGTGCTCGAAGCGCTTCGCGGGCGGCTCGTCGGCGAGGGCCGTGGAGGACGCGGCGAGCGCGATCAGCATCCAGCGCATGGTGCCTACCGGTGCATCGCGTGTGCCACCGGTGTGGCGCGAGCGTCACGCGGGCAGCGTCATCGTGACGGCGAGGCCACCGCCGTCGCGGTTCGCGAGCGCGACGCGGCCTCCATGTGCCTCCGCGATCTCGCGGACGAGCGCGAGCCCGAGGCCGGTGCCGCCGCGCTTCGTCGAGTAGAACGGCAGCAGCGCCTGCGCGAGCACCGCGTCGCTCATGCCGGTGCCGCGGTCGCTGACCTCGATCGACGTCGCGTTCGCCGACCGCACGACACGCAGCCGCACCTCGCCGGGCTGCGATCCCGACTCGTGCGCGTTGCGGATCATGTTGACGAGCGCCTGCTCGAGCTGCGCGGGGTCGGCGCGCGCGGGCAGGTCGGGCAGGGCGCCGTCGACGGCGAAGTCGAGCTGCGTACGCAGCCGGCCGACGAGCTCGCTCCACGCGACCGGCTCGATGCGCGGCGCGGGCAGCTTCGCGAACTCGGCGTAGCCGATGATGAACTGCTCGAGGTGGCGCGCGCGCTCCTCGATCGTATCGAAGACGATCGCGAGCTGCTCGTGCTTGCCGCGCGCGACGAGCTCGCGGCCCGAGTGCGCCAGCGACGCGACCGGCGCGAGCGAGTTGTTCAGCTCGTGGCTGATCACGCGGATCACCTTCTTCCAGGTGCGGACCTCCTCGCGGTGCAGCTCCGCCGTGAGGTGGCGCAGGATGAACAGCTCGTGCGCGCGGCCGTTGAGCCGGAACCCGCTGCGCGCGAGGTAGTAGATCTGCTCCCCGTCGCGCTCCGGCACCGCGAACAGCCCGTCGCCGCCGCGTGCGATCGCGTCGCGCAGCGCCTCGGGGGCGTCGGCGAGCAGCGCGGGCAACAGCGTGCCCTCGAGCCGGCGACCCTGGCCGAGCAGCTGGCGCGCCGCGACGTTCGCGTACACGACGTGCCCGGTCGGATCGACGAGCAGCATCGCGACCGGCGTGTTCTGCACCATGCGGTCGAGCAGCAGCTCGCGATGGACGAGCGCCTCGCGCTGGTCGCGCAGCGTGTCGCCGAGCGCGTTGTGGGCGGCCACGAGCTCGCCGAGCTCGTCGTCGCGGTGCCACGCGAGCGAGAACGCGAAGTCGCCGTCCTTGTAGCTCGAGACCGTGCCGGCGAGCGCGCGGAACATCGAGGCCATCGGCGCGAGAGGCCGCCGCACGAGGTACGCGGTCAGCGGCACGAGTACCACCAGCACGCCCGCTGCCTCCCAGCCAAGCGAGGCGAGCGCGAGCGTCGAGACGACCGCGAGGGCGACCATCGCGCACGCCGCGACCGTGACTCGTGTGGCGGCGGTCATCGTGCGGTCCTCACCATCTCGTCAATCGCGCGGGATGCTCAGCTTCTCCATGCGCCGGTACAGCGCCTGGCGCGACAGCCCGAGCTCGGCGGCTGCCTGCGCGACCACGCCGCCCGCGCGCGCGAGCGCGGCCTCGATCGCGTCGCGGTCGACCTCCTCGGGCGGCGGCGGGGCCGCGAGCGCGAGATCGGCGGCCGTGATCTCGGGGCCCGTCGCGAGCAGCGCGGCGCGCTGGAGCGCGTTCTTGAGCTCGCGCACGTTGCCGGGCCAGCTGTGCGCGCGCAGCGCCGCGCGTGCGTCCGCGGCGAGCCGCTTGCCGGGCGCGAGCATCGCGTGTGCGAGCGGGAGGATGTCGTCGGCGCGCTGCGCGAGCGGCGGGACGCGGATCTCGATCGTGTTGAGCCGGTAGTAGAGGTCCTCGCGGAACGTGCCGGCGCGGATCATCGCGTGGAGGTCGGCGTTGGTCGCGCTGAGCACGCGCACGCTGACCTGCCGCTCCTTGTTGCTGCCGAGCCGCTCGAAGCGGCCGGTCTCGAGCACGCGCAACAGCTTCATCTGCCCGGTCGGCGACAGGTTGCCGATCTCGTCGAGAAAGAGGGTCCCGCCGTCGGCGGACTCGAACTTGCCCTCGCGCGCGCGCGTCGCGCCGGTGTACGCGCCGACCTCGGCGCCGAACAGCTCGGCCTCGATCAGCTCCGACGGCAGCGCGCCGCAGTTCAGCGTCACGAACGGGCCGCCGCGCACCGCGCTGTTCGCCTGGATGATCTCGGCGATCTTCTCCTTGCCGGCGCCATTCGGGCCCGTGATCAGCACCGGGACGTCGGCGCGCGCGACCTGACACGCGAGCGCCACGACGCGCTCCATCCCCGGGTCGGCGAAGATCGCGCCGCGCAGGTCGTAGCGATCGACGAGCTCGCTGCGGCGACGGGTCTCGTCATCTCGCCGGCGCGACAGCTCGCGACGCGCTTCCCCGAGCGCGACGAGGTTCTGCACGGTCGCGAGCAGCTTCGCGTCGTTCCACGGCTTCGCGATGTAGTCGGCGGCGCCCGCCTTGACGAGCTCGACGGCCGACTCGAGCTGCGTCCACGCGGTCAGCAGGATCACGGGCACGTCGGCGTGGCGCGCGCGGATGTCGCGGAACAGCGCGGCGCCCTCGGCGCCCGAGGTCGTGTCGGCGCGGAAGTTCATGTCCTGGATCACGAGATCGACCGGCTCGCGCGCGAGCATCGCCAGCCCCGCGCCCGGCGACTCCGCCTTGAGCGTGCGGTGATCGCGCAGCGACAGCAACACCTCGAGCGCGGTCGCGACCGCGGGGTTGTCGTCGATGACGAGGACGGTGGCCATGCTCATACGCTGCGGGTCGCGGTGGCGGGGGCGATCATCGAGGCGCGCAGCGCCGGACCGAGCACGGCGAGCTGGCCGAGCAGCCAGAGCAGGCCCGCGCCGATCGGCAGGAACGAGCCGGGCAGGCGAGGCACCTGGTACTTGTGCATCAGCCACAGGTTCATCGCGTAGGCGAGGCCCATGCCGAGCACGATGCCGATCGTCGCGAGGATGAAGTTTTCCATCTGGAAGTAGCGGAGGATGTTCCCGCGCGTCGCGCCGAGCGCCCGGCGGATGCCGATCTGGCGCGTGCGCTGCTGCACCCAGAAGCTCGC
Organism: uncultured Kofleriaceae bacterium; assembly: GCA_964446175.1. GTDB lineage: Bacteria > Myxococcota_A > Polyangia > Haliangiales > Haliangiaceae > JABFXX01. Next base: position 34,914 of record CAYUNM010000041.1, on the reverse strand, counting down.
GAGCCCGACGATGCCGAGCCCCGTGATCACGAGCAGCGCGAGCGACACGCCGACGAGCAGGAATGCCATCGCGCGGTCCTGCTTGAAGTAGTCCTCGCGCACCTCGGCGAACGTCTGCTTGCCGAGCACGAGCCGCGCCGGGTCGAGCTTCATCAGCGTGGTCTCGGCCTCGTTCAGGATCGCGTGCGCGCGCGCCGGCTCGACGCGCATCAGGTAGTGCGCACCGACGGTGTACGCCGGCCGCACCGGCGCGATGAACGCGCAGTCCGCGATGTCGATGCCGTTGACGTCGTTGGGGCGCGCGAGCCGCTCGACGATGCCGACGATCGTCTGCGGCTGTTTTCCCCACGTGTAGACCTGCTTGCCGAGCGCGTTCTGCCCGGGGAACAGGCGCTGCGCGAGGCCCTGCGTGACGATCACGGAGCCGTAGTGGACCTTGTCCTTCATCACGGCGTCGAAGTCCTGGAACTCATCGGGCGTGAAGTCGCGGCCGGCGATGATCTTCACGCCCAGCGTCTCGACGAGATCGTCGGTGCCGAGGTAGACGGCGGAGTTCGTCGCGGCGGTCTGGTCGGGATTCAGCGACACGCCGTTGTTCCACGACGAGCCGCCGAACGGGATCATGTTCGTCGACGAGACGAGCTTGACGCCCGGGATCGCGCGCAGCGCCGCCATGTCCGCGACCGTCTGCGCCATGTCGTCCTTCTTCACGCCGATGCCGGCGATCCGGAAGTCGACGAGCTCGGACTCGGCGATGCCGGTCACCTCGTTCATGCGCTGCAGCCGCGTGCGGATCAGGAACACGGCGTTGCACACGATCGCGCACGTCAGCGCGATCTCGAGCACGACCAGCATCGCGGCGGTCTTGTGGCGCCGCAGCGTCGACAGGATGGGTACGAAGTGCATGGGGCCTCTCTAGTGGGACCGGAGCTGGGCAGCCGGCGTGACCTGACACCCGCGCCATGCGGGCAACAGGCCGGCGAGCAGGCTGGTGAAGACGGCGAGCGCGAACGTCGACAGCAGCATCGGCATGTCGAGGCGCGCGAGGTCGGCGTACGTGGCGGGCTGATGGCGAACCGCCCACAGGCCGAGCCACGCGAGCAGCAGGCCGAGCACGCCGCCGACGAACCCGACGACGCCGGCCTCGATCAAGAGCTGCAGGAAGATCGATCGCTTCGACGCGCCGAGCGCGCGCCGCACGCCGATGTCGGCGGAGCGCCGCAGGAACTTCGTCAGCAGCAGGCCGACCGTGTTGACGAGGCAGACAAGCAGGAAGCCGAGCGCGATCCACGTCTGCAGGCGCGCGTCGTCGGGGACGACGTGGTTGTACTGCAGCCACTCCATGACATCCGGCAGGCGCACGTTCGGATCGCGCTCGTACTTGCCGGCGCGCTTCTGCTCCTGCGAGTACGCGACGAGGTAGTCTTTGTACGCGGTGGCCTCGTCCTTCGTGTCGAGCTCGACCCAGTACTGCAGCCACTCGCACGGCGCGCCGACCGCGTAGTTGTCGGTGTGGTCGTCCCAGCAGTTCGTCGAGCCGCTGTGGCCGATGTTGATCTGCAACGACGTCGACAGCGGCACGAACAGCTGGTCGCCCTTGCCGTACTGGTCGGTGTTGAGGTCGTAGAAGTGCGGGACCGGGCGCCAGTTATCGATGACGCCGATCACGCGCAGGTCGTCCTTCTCGACCCGCAGCGTCTTGCCGAGCACGTTCGTCGTGCCGTAGACCTTCTCGGCGAGCGCCTTGCTGATCACGCACACGCGCGAGGCATTCTCGTCGTCGGCGGCGGTCCACGGCGTGCCCGCGAGGAACGGCACGTCGAACATCGGGAAGAAGTCCGCGGTGGTCTGGCGCACGTCGTCGAGGAAGAACGGCGGCAGATCCGGGCGCTGCGCATCGATGCCGGCGTTGCCGCCCGTCATCAGCGCCTGGCGCTTCGCCTTCTTCGCCCGGAGCAGATTCTGGCCGTCGAGCAGCGTCATCTGGCGGTTCGGTTCCTTGCTCTCGTTGACGCCGCGCAGCTTCTTCGGATCGAGCTGCACGTAGTAGAGCTTGTCGCTCTTCGCCGGGATCGGATCCGCCGACAGCACGTGCAGCACGGTCAGCGTGGTCATGCTCGCGCCGACGCCGAACGCGATCGCGACGATCATCAGGATCGTCAGCACGACGTTCCGGCGCAGGCTGCGCCACGCGAGGCTGAGGTAGTAGCCGATCATGCCTGGGCCTTCTTGACGAGCGAGGGCCCGCGCTCGAGATCGGTCGCGACGCCGTCGACGATGTGGACGTTGCGCTGCGCGCGCGCCGCGATCTCCGGATCGTGCGTGACGATCACGAGCACGGTGCCCTGCGCGTTGAGCTCCTCGAGGAGCTGCATGATCTCGCGCGCCATCTGCGAGTCGAGGTTGCCCGTCGGCTCGTCGGCGAGCAGCAGCTTCGGGCCGCCGGCGATCGCCCGCGCGATCGCGACGCGCTGCTGCTGGCCGCCCGACAGCTCCGCCGGATAGTGGTGCAGCCGCGACGCGAGCCCGACGCGCTCGAGCGCATCCTCGATCCGCTTCTTGCGCTCGCTGCGCGAGAACCCGCGGTAGCGCAGCGGCACGTCGACGTTGTCGAACAGGTCGAGGTCCGGGATCAGGTTGAAGCTCTGGAAGACGAACCCGATCTTCTCGTTGCGCAGGCGCGAGCGATCGCGGTCGCCGAGCTTGGTGATGTCGACGCCGTCGAGCTTGTACTCGCCGCTCGACGCCTCTTCGAGCAGGCCGGCGATGTTGAGGAACGTCGTCTTGCCGGAGCCCGACGGGCCGGTGACGGCGACGAACTCGCCCTCGTTCACGATCAGATCGAGCGCGCGCAGCGCGTGGGTCTCGACCATCTCGGTGCGGAACACCTTCGAAACTCGTGTCATCTGCAGCATGAGGCTCCTAATTCGCGATGCGCACGCGCTGGGCGTTGTCGAACGTGTCGGCGCCGGTGACGACGATCTGGTCGCCGACCTGCGCGCCTGCCGTGATCTCGACGGCATCGAGGCTGACCGCGCCGACGCGAATCGGGCGCTTCTCCGCCATGCCGTCCTCGAGGAAGTACGCGGAGTTTCCGCCGCCCGTCTCGAGGAACGGGCCCCGCTCGACCTTCAACACATCCGCGCGCTCCTCGATCAGGATGCGTGCGGTCAGGCGCTGGTTCTGGCGCAGCCCGGCGGGCCGCTCGTTCGCGAACTCGAGGCGCGTCGCGACGTTGCCGTCGACGACCTCCGGCGACACGCTGCGCACGCGCGCGGGGAACGTCTGGCTGCCGCTGCGGATCTCCGCGCCCATGCCGAGAGCGAGGTCGCGCGCGAAGCTATCGGGGACCTTCAGCTCGAGCTCGAACGCGCCGAGGTCGACGACGGTCAGGACCGGTGCGTTCGCGGCGACGCTCGCGCGCTGCGCGACGAGCAGCTGGCCGACCTGGCCGTCGACCGGTGACGTGATCTCCAGCGCCGCGACCTGGCGCTCGAGCTCCTTCACGATCTCGCGCTGCCGGCCGACGCTCTGCTGCTTCGTGCCGAGATCGAAGCCGAGCTCCTTCGTCGACAGCGATGCCTCGGTGCGCGCGTGGCTCACCGCTATCTCGGCCTTCTTCAGCTGATCCTGCGAGCGCCGCAGCTCGAGCTCGGGGATCACGCCGCGGTCGTACATCTGCTGGTTGATCTCGACCTCGCGCGCGGCGGCCTGGCGATCGATCTCGGCCTGCGCGATCAGCTTGTCGGCGTTCGCGCGCCCGTGCTCGACGTCGAGGCCGGCGCGCCCGACGCCCGCTTCGAGCCCGGCGAGCGTCGCCTGCTCCTGGAGCAGCTTGCTCTGCAGCTCGGGGCTCGCGATCGTGACGAGCGACTGGCCCTTCTTGACCTGATCGCCAGCGCGCACGTGCAGGTCGACGGTGCCGGCCGCGATCGCGTAGAGCGTCGGCGAGCTCGCGGCCACGACGCGCCCGTCCGCGACGATGTCGCGCACGAGCGGGCCGCGCACGACCCGTGCGATGCGCAGGCGCGAACGGTCGATCGAGCGATCCGCACGCAGCCAGCTGCGCACGAGCATCGAGCCGCCGGCGAGGACTGCGAGCGCGATCACGGCAGCTGAGATCCACCGGCGCCACGGTCGGCTTACAGCGGGTTTCGTCAGCGGACGATCTTGGGCGGACGTATCGCGAATCACGATGTCCGCCGGACATCGCAAGCGACGTGCCTCGCTCAACTCGGCGAGATCGCACGTGTCCGGCGTGTCCGGTGTGTCCGGTGACTGTCCGGCCGGACACTCAGCGCAGGAGCTCTTCGAGCACGCTCAGCAGCTCGTCGACCTTCACGGGCTTGGTCAGGTAGCGGTAGAACCCGCTCTCCTTCGCCTCCGCGATGTCCTTCGCGAGCGCGGCCGCCGACAGCCCGATCACGGGAATGTCGCGCGTCTCTTCCCACTGGTGCAGCCGGCGCACGGCTTCGAAGCCGCTCATACCGGGCAGGTTGATATCCATGATCACGCAGGCCGGCTGGTGCGTGCGCACGAGCTCGAGCCCGATCTCCGCGGTCGGCGCGGTCAGCAGCTCGACCGCCGGGAAGTCATCGATCAGGTCGCGCATGAACGCGATGTTCGACGGGTTGTCCTCGACGTACACGACCGTGTGCCGCTGATCGCCGGTCGCGAGCGGCGACGTCGCCGCGAGCTGGGCGGCCGCCGACGCCGCGCTCTGCGAGACCTCCCGATGGACCGGGATCTCGACCCAGAACTGCGAGCCCTGACCCTCGACGCTCGTGAAGCCGACGGTGCCCTTCATCAGCTCGGCGAGCCGCTTGCTGATCGTCAGGCCGATGCCGGTGCCCTCGATCGGACCCGCCTCCTGGCCCGCGCGCTGGAACGGCTCGAACACCTTGTCGCGCTTGTCCTCGGGGATGCCGATGCCGTCGTCGATCACCGTGATCCGCACGTAGCGGCCGTGCGTGCGCGCCTCGAGCGACACGTGGCCGCCGGTCTTGCCGTACTTGATCGCGTTCGAGCCGAAGTTCATCAGGATCTGCGCGAGCCGCGTGCGATCCGCGACCACCGGCGGCAGCTCCGGCAGGACCGGGATCGCGATCGCGATCTGCGCGCGCGCGGCCATCGGCTCGAGCGTCGTCACGACCTCCTGCAGCACCTCCGCGACGCCGACCGGCTCCGACGACACGCTGATCCGACCGGACTCGATGCGCGACAGATCGAGCACGTCGTCGATCAGCCGCAGCAGGTGCTCGCCGCCGCGCAGCACGTGGCCGAGGCGCTCGAGCTGCCGCTCGCTGAGCGGCTGCTTGCGATCGCGCTCGAGCAGCTGCGCGAACCCGAGCACCGCGTTGAGCGGCGTGCGCAGCTCGTGGCTCATCGACGACAGGAACTCGCTCTTCGCCGCGCTTGCGGCCTCGGCGGTCTCGCGCGCGTGCCGCAGCTCGTCCTCGCGCTGCACGTCGTCGGTGACATCGGCGATCATCGTCACCGTGCCCTGCTCGGCGGTCTTGTGCTCGTGCACGCGCAGGTAGCGGCCGGTACCCGTGCGCACGTCGAGCGTGCCGGCCGGGTTCGCGTGATAGGTCATCCACCGCGCGAACAGCGTGTCGCGCGTCTCGTTCGAGAAGTCGAACACGCCCCGGCCGAGCGCCTGCTCGAGCAGCTCGTCGAAGCGCATGCCGATGATCGGCTTCTCGAGCGCGCTGCCGAGCAGGTGGCGCGCCGTGCTGTTCACCATGACGACGCGGTCCTGCTCGTCGAACAGCGCGAAGGCATTCTCGACCGCATCGACGGCACTCGTCAGGTACGCGTTCGCGCGCTTCGCCTCGCCCTCGAGCCGGCGGCGATCCGAGACGTCGCGGATGCCGGCCGTGATCATCATCCCCGCGTCCGTCTTCACCGGCGACAGGCTGATCTCGACGGGCAGCTCGGTGCCGTCCTTGCGCTGGCCGTGCAGCTCGAGGCCCGAGCCCATCGGCCGCAGCCGCGGCGCGGATGCGTACGCGCTGACGTGCTTGCCGTGGCGCGCGCGCGCGCTGATCGGCACGAGCTTCTCGATCGTCGAGCCGATCAGCTCCTCGCGCGTGTAGCCGAACATGTGCTCGACCTGCTTGTTGACGAGCAGGATCTTGCTGGTCTCGTCGCAGACGATGATTCCATCGGGTGCGGCGTCGAGGAGCTGCTGGTAGTTGAGATCAATCGGCATCGAACAGCTTGACGGCGAAGACCGCGCCGGGCGCCGCGTCCTCGATCCAGATCTGACCGCCGTGAGCTTCGACGGCCTGCTTGCAGAACGCAAGGCCGAGCCCGCGATTGGACCGATCCGTGCGCTCGCCGCTCTGGAAGCGCTCGAACACCCGGCCCCGTTGCTCGGTCGGAACGCCGGGGCCGCGGTCGATCACGCGCAATTCTGTCGCGTGGTCCGCCTTCGTCACCGCGATCAGCACGTCGCTGGACTCCGGCGCGTGCCGGATCGCGTTCTCGACGAGGTTCGCGATCACGCGGTGCAGCAGATCGGGATCCGCGATGACGCGTTCTGCCTCGATCTTCGCCTTGAGCGCGATCCCGCAGGCCGTCGCGCGCGGCGCCAGCTCCCCGAGGACGTCCTGCACGAGCGCGTTCGGATCGAGCGGCTTCTTCGCCGGTGCGAGCTGGCCTTCGTCGGCCTTCGACAGGTCGAGCAGGTTCGTGATCATGCGCAGCAGCGCGCGCGTCTCGTCCTGGATGCTCGCGGCGGCTCGCTTCGCGCGATCGCTCGCGGTCTTGTCGCGCAGCACGATCTGCGACTGCAGCTCGATCGAGCCGACGGGATTCTTCAGATCGTGCACGAGGAACGCGGTCAGCTGCTCCTTCTGGAGCTGCAGCCGCTGCAGGTCGTCGCGCTGCTGCTTGATCTGGGCGAACAGCTCGCTGCGCTCGGCGGCGATCTCGCGCAGGCGCATCGCGGTCTGCAGCCGCACGATCAGCTCGTTCGGGCGGAACGGCTTGGTCAGGAAGTCGTCGCCGCCGGCGGCGAGCGCCTTGTCGAACGTCTCGACGTCGCGCTGCGCGGTGACGAAGATGATCGCGACGTCCTGGCCATACGGCAGCTCGCGGATCCGCCGGGTCGCCTCGATGCCGTCGATGCCCGGCATGCGGATGTCCATCAGCACGCAGTCCGGCAGCTTGCGCTCGCACACGGCGATCGCCTCGGCGCCATCCTTCGCGAGCACGACATCGATCCCCTCGTCCTCGAGCGTCGCCTGCGCGAGCGCACGATTTTCGGGGTTGTCGTCGACCACGAGCACCGACCGACCTGCCATGCGTGGCGACCATACAACGCATCCCTTGCGTCGGCTATCGGTCCCGGATCGCGGCATGGCAATGGGCGCAGGTCGCCAGCAGGTCGCCATACAGCTGCGCCCGGTCCTTCACGTCGGCCGCCCGCCTGGCCAGCATGTGGACCTTCGCCACATCGTCGGCGATTCCCAGAGCCGAGCTCTCGGCGGTGATCGCGATCGGTGCCGTCGAGAGGCGCCGGGCCCCGTCGAGCCAGCGCGCATCCGAGGGCCCGATCAGCCCTTCCCACATGCGGGCCGCCGCGTACTGGTGGCTGTTCATGACGGCCGCGAGCCGCGCGCGGTCGGCCGGTGCGGGCTCTTCGCCCCAGACGAGCTTCGCGTGCGAGGCCTGATGGCAGCTCGCGCATCTCCGCGCGACCTCGGCGATCGCATGCCCCGCGGCCATCGGATCCGCGGCCTCGCGCACGATCGCGGCGCGCTCGCGGATCGCGGCGAAGTGCGGCTTCCACTGCGCCAGCACGTCGGGCTCGTCGAGCGACCCCAGCATCGTCGCCTCGGCATGCACCCGATCGAGGTCTCCTTGCATCAGGGCCTGCTGGGAGCGGGCGAGCGCGCCGAAGCGTTCGTGCATGCGGTGCTGCGCCGCCGCGACGGCGTCCGCATAGCTGGGCTGCGCGTCGAGATTCGAGCACGCCGCGAGGGCGAAGAGCAGCGCGACCTTCATGCGGCAAGGTGCTGCAAGCTGCGGGCCCCGGGCGGCAGCCGCGATCCACGCAGCCGTTGCGCGGTACCATAGGAGGCGATGAGCTCGAAGCGGACGAAGCTCGGCGTCGGCGATCACCATCCGAAGCGCACGTCGCCGCCGAACGAGCTCGTCGGGCAGGTCATCCTCGATCGGTATCTCGTCGAGGCGGAGCTCGGGCACGGCGCGATGGGCGTCGTGTATCGCGGCAAGCACACGAAGCTCGCGCGCGAGGTCGCGATCAAGGTCATGCACGATCACCTCGTGCACGAGCGCACGCTCGTCGAGCGGTTCCGGCGCGAGGCGCAGGTCGCGGGGCGGCTGCACCATCCGAACGTCGTCGGCGTGATCGACGTCGGCGAGCTCGCCGACAAGCGCCAGGTCATGGTGATGGAGCTCGCGCGCGGCGAGACGCTCGCCGACCTCATGGAGCGTCCGATGCCGCGCTCGCGCATGATCAAGCTCGTCGCGCAGCTGCTCCAGGGCCTCGATCACGCGCACGCGGCCGGGCTCGTCCATCGCGATCTCAAGCCGGAGAACGTGCTCGTCGACGAGAACGACGTCGCGCGCATCGTCGATTTCGGCATCGCCGTGCTGCGCGAGCCCGACCAGAACAGCGAGCGCCTCACGGATACCGGCATGATCGTCGGCACGCCGCTCTACATGGCGCCCGAGCAGGCGAAGGACGAGCCGGTCGATCACCGCGCGGATCTCTACGCGCTCGGCGTGATCGTCTACGAGATCATGAACGGTGCGCCGCCGTTCGTCGGCTCGCCGATGGAGGTCGCGCTCGCGAAGATCCGCGAGGAGCTGCCGCCGCTGCCGAGCGTCCCCGACCACGCGAAGCTGCTCGACGCGTTCATGCGCAAGCTCGCCGCGCGCGATCGCGATCGCCGCTTCGCCTCCGCCCACGACGCGCTGACCGCGCTCGAGCTGATCGATCGCGATCCGGAGGCCGCGGGCGTCGCGCTCGGCATCATGGATGTCGCGAAGGCGCTCGCGACGATCTCGATCGAGTAACGTCGGGGCGTGGATCGCAGCGACCTCTGGCGCGTCGTCACGCTCAACATCTGGAACCGCCAGGGGCCCTGGCCCGAGCGCCTGCCGCTGATCCGCGAAGGGCTGCGCGCGCTCGACGCCGACGCGATCTCGCTGCAAGAGGTGCTCGCGTTCGGCGACGCCACGCAGGCGCACGAGATCGCGGCCGGGCTCGGCTGGAACCTGTTCTACGCGCCGGCGTGGGAGATCGGCGGCGGCCTGACGTTCGGCAACGCGATCCTCTCGCCACACCCGCTCTCCGACACGCGCGTGCTGCCGCTGCCGACACCCCCCGGCCTCGAGACGCGCAGCGCCGCATTCGCGCGCATCGAGTGCGCGCACGGACCGATGCCGTTCGTCGCGACGCACCTGACGTTCCAGGCGCACCTCGGGCACGTGCGCTGCGCGCAAGTCCGGGCGCTCGCCGATCACGTCGCGGAGCTCGCGCCGATCGACGGACCGCCCCCGGTGCTCGCGGGCGACTTCAACGCCGACCCGGACGCCGACGAGATGCGCTTCCTGCGCGGCCTCACGCCGCTCGGTGGGGACTCCGTGTACTTCGCCGACGCCTGGCTCGCGTGTGGGTGCGAGGGGCCAGGGTGGACGTACGACCGCGCGAACCCGTACGCCCTGCGCTCGCGCGAACCGTCGAGGAGAATCGACTACGTATACGTGCGCGGGCCCGACCGCCACCTGCGTGGGGAACCGCTCACGGCGCGGGTCGTCATGGCGGCGCCGACGGGCGATGTCTGGCCGTCGGATCACTATGGGGTAGCGGTGGATGTCTGGGCGTCGAAACGCCATCACGACCCGTATTGAACCTGCTACGTTCGGTTGGTGAGCGTCTCGGCGAAGACGGTCGGCGTCGACCTGTGGGCAGGTCAGGCGCGCGGCGTCGCTCCGAATGCGCGCACGATCGTCCGCTCCGCCGTCGAGGTCTCACTGCCGCGACGCTCGATGCGCGAGCTGTTCTACAGCGCGTACGACGCGTTCGTGACGAAGTGCCGCGCGGTCGACGAGCCGGGCGTCGCGATCGTCGCCGTGCACGAGAAGACGGGCCGCGCGCAGGGGCTCGTCGTGCTGCGCGCGCGCGTCGATCGGTTCGTCGCCGCGATCGTCGGCCGCCACGATCGCTGCGATCTGTTCATCAACGCGAGCGACGCACTCTCGCTGCGCCACCTCGCGATCGTGCTCGACCCGGTCTCGAGCTGGAAGCGCGGCGACTCCGCCGTCCGCTACCGCGTGCTCGACCTCCGCACGCGCGACGGCTTCTCCGACGAGACCGGCCGCCCGCTGCGCGGCCTACGTGCCGAAGGCCCCGCGCTGCTCAAGTGCGCCGGCTACGCGTTCTTCCTGCTGCCGGTCGGCGATCCGACGGACTGGCCCGCCAAGCCCGAGGACGCGTGGGCGATGCTGCCCGAGCGCGTCTACTTCGACGAGATCGATCGCTGCGCGGAAGGCTCGCTGACCAAGCTTCCGAAGCCCGGCTCGCGCACGAGCACGCTCGTCCGCACGCACGGCCCGCACGATACGGGCGTCGGCCTCGTGCGCAGCGGCAGCGCGGCCGGCACGCTCGAGCTGCGCGGCGCGCACACGGGCGGCTACCTCGACATCGGCCAGGCCGAGCTCGCCGACGGCATCCTGCTCGGCCGCTACCCGCGCTGCAACGGCGCCGGCTTCTCCGACGATCCGTCGCTGTCGCGCGTGCACGCGCTGCTGATCCAGATCGACGACCGCCTGCTGCTCGTCGACACGTCGAGCCGCAACGGCAGCCGCCTGCGCGGCCTGCCCGACGCGCGCGTCATCGAGATCATCGGCGAGACCGAGCTCGAGCTCGGCACGCACACGCGCGTGCGCTGGCGCTGGACGAGCTAGCCTAGCGGCAGACCTGGCCGGGGCCGTCCGCGATCGTCTTGCACGACGTCCCGTTCGGGCACACCTTGTCGGCGCCGCACTTGATCTCGCAGCTCTTGAACTGCGGGCCGCGCGGACCGGCGATGCCGTAGTACGTCACGCACTCGGTGCCGGGCGCGCACAGATCGCCCGAGCCGCACTTCTGGCCGATGCCGGGCGCGGTCGTGTCGGCGGGTGGCGTCGATTGCGACGGCGTCTGCTGCGCCGGAGGAGGCGTCGTGGGCGTGGTGGGCGTCGCGGGCGTGGCGGGCGTCGCGGGCGTGGCCGGCTGTGACGCGGGCTGCGGCGACGACGAGGAGCCACACGCGGCGAGGGCGAGCACGAGCCCAGCGGCGGCGAGCGATGAGAAGAGCAGGGAGCGCATGGCCGCTACGGTACACGAGTGACGGTGTAGCCGGCGTGCTCGAGCAGCGCGGGGAGGCCGCGCTCACCGATCATGTGCGCGAGCCCGACCGCGACGAATCCGCCTCGCTCGCCCGCCATGTGCTCGAGCGCGGGCAGCCAGCGATCGTTGCGCGCGTAGACGAGCTGCGGCGCGATGCGCGGCACGATCAACAGGCGCGCCATGCTGTCGAGATCGCCGGCATCGTACGTCGCGCGCATCTGCGCGAGCTCGCACCGCATCGCCTTGCGCGCGTGGATCGCCTCCTTCAGGTCGTCGATCTCGACGACGCTCGCGAGCACCGTCAGCTGGTCGCGCCACGTCTCGAGCGGCTCGACCGTCTCGTGATGATCCTCGGCGCGCTGCGCGAGCTGGTCGTCCATCGACGGGCCGCGCGCCGGCGTCGCGTGCGATGACAAGAGCGACATCGCGTACCAGGGCCGCACCCGCTTGAGCTCGTCTTCCTCGATCACGCCGAGCAGCGCGTCGCGCAGCTCCCACCAGTCGTCGTTGCCGAGCAGCTGATCGAGCGATGGTCCGCGCGGCAGCCGCGTCAGCTCGCGCACCGCATCGGCATCCGGCTGCTCGTCGCCGAGCTCCGACGCGAACACGGGCGATGCGTCGATCGCGGCGAGCGCGGCCGGCGGCACCGCGTCGAGGCCGGCATCGTGGATCGTCCCGTACAGCCACAGCACCGGGCCGCCCGCCTTCTGCACGCGCCACAGAAACGGCGGGCCGTGCGCGTGGGGCGGCACCTCGCATGCGGGCTTCGCCGAGCCACACGCGGCGAGCGCGACGAGCAGCGCTACTTCACGGCGCACGCCCCTATCTTGCAACAACTCGTAGCCGAACGCGGGCTTATGACCTCGGGCGGTTACCCCCTAGCCGTCGGCTCGACTTGCCACTACAACCACCTGCGCGTGGCTACCCCAGAAGCAGCTCCCACCGACGCTCCCGCCGTCCCCGTGCCGGCGATTCCGAAGAAGACGTACCTCTACATCGCGCTGGTCCTCGCGGCGCTGTGGGGGTTCGCGATCTACACCGGCAGCCTGGTCGTCGAGATCATCGTCGGCGTCCTGACCGCGGTCGTGATCGGCCTCCTCATCTACGCGCTCCGCATGGTCAAGAAGCAGCGCGAGCTCGTCGGCACGCTGCAGGGCGCGACCCAGTCGCCCGAAGCCCGCCGCGACGCGCTCGCCAAGCTCGAAGCCGGCAAGGACGCCGACGCGCCGACCAACCTCTTCGCCCGCGCCCAGCTGATGGCGCAGGACGATCCCAAGGCCGCGCTCGCGATCCTCGACAAGCAGGAGCTGTCCAAGTACCCGGCCGCGATGCAGGACGACGTCGCGATCCTCAAGACCCAGCTCCTCCTCGGCATGGGCCGCACGCAGGACGCGCGCAAGGTCGCCGAGACGATCAACCTCGACAACCCGTCGCGCAAGGAGATCCGCCCGATGGCCTCGGTGATCGTCGCCGAGGCGTTCGCGCGCACCGGCAAGCCGAAGGAGGCGCTCGCGCTCGTCGATTCGATCGAGCCGCCCAAGAAGGACGCCGAGCAGATCCTCGTGCAAGCGCGCGTCGTCAAGGTCTTCGCGAAGTTCGCGATGAACCAGCGCCCTGCCGCGCGCGCCGAGCTCGTCTCCCTCGCCGACGAGGACGTCAACTACCTCGGCCGCTTCCTCATGCCGCAGTTCAAGGTCCACCCGGAGCTGCAGAAGCTCGCGCGCCAGGTGCTCGAGGCAAACCCCGCCTCGCGCCGCGTGATCAAGGGCCAGCAGCGCCGCTAGTTCGGCAGCGCGTCCTCCCACATCGTCGCGAACAGCAGGTAGTCCGCGAAGTCGAACGGGTGCTGCGCGAGCGCGGCCTTCTGATCCTCGCGCAGCGACGCGGTGAACTCCTGGTTCGCCTTGTCGACGCTATCGAGCACGTCGCGCGCGAGTGCGACCCCGGTCATCGGCTTGAACGTCGCCGGATTCAGGTCGCCGTTCATGAACGCGCCCATCACCTTCTCCTCGATCCGATCCGCGGCCTCCTGGCGCGCCCGGTCGAGCATCGCGCGCTGGCTCGCGTCGAGGTGCGCCGCCGCCGCGAAGTCGTCACGGCTGCGCGCAACCCGCGCCCTCTGCGGCGCGAGTGCCGCCTTCGCGATCGGCAGCATGCGATCACGATACGCGCGCAGGTCCTCGCCGGGCATCGGCGCGAAGTACGCGGTCCACGCTGGCAACGCGATGCCGTTGAAGCTGACGGCGGGCTGGGCGGGCGCCGGCTCCTCGTCGGCGACCGGCGCCGGCCGGTCGTCGGTCTCCCAGTGATGCTCGGCGATCAGCTTCACGCACGTCTCGCGCTCGGGCGGCGGCGCGACGGGACACTCGTGATGACAGCCGCGCCACGCCTGCCACGAGCAGACGAGCGCGAGGACGATCGAGACGTTCTTCCAGCTCACGGGTTCCTCGCTTGTTGGTTCGTCGGCGCCGCCGGTGCGGGCGCGGGTGCGGCCGGTGCCGCCGGTGCTGGGCTCGCGGGTGCGACCGATGCCGCCGGTGCTGGGCTCGCGGGTGGCGGGCTCGCGGGTGGCGGGCTCGCGGGCGCGGGCGACGCGGGTGCCGAGGACGCGGGCGCGGGGCGCGGCTTGTCATGCCTCTTGCTCATGAACGCGATGCCGGCACGCGCCTGCCACGTCATGATCGGTCCGCCGAGCGCGCCCGACGTCAGCATGTCGAACGACAGCGGCCGCGCCCACAACACGACGGAGCTACCGAGCGCGTACTCGATGACGGCCTCGGCGCGAAAGTCGGTGCCGCTCGCATCGCGGAACACCGGATCTTTGAAGTTCACCAGCGTGCCGCCGAAGCCAACGCGCCCGCCGATCGAGACGCCGTCGCTGACCTCGTTCGTCCAGCTCCCCGAGACGAGCAGCGTGCCGTGCGACGCATCGCGGTTCCCGTAGCTGTCGAAGTCGAGCCACACGCCGACCGACGGATAGACGAGCCCCGCCGAGACGGTGTACCCCGCGAGCGCGGGGACCTGGTCGGAGCGCCGGTTGAGGGCGACGGCGCCACCGCCGAGCAGGCCGACCGCGAAGCGTGCGTTGCCGAATCGGCCGTGCTGCTCGCCGTCCGCGTGGGCGCTGGTCGCGGCGGATGGCTGCTGCGGCGGATAGGGGTACGGCTGCTGCGGATAGGGCTGCTGCGGATAGGGCTGCTGCGGATAGGGCTGCTGCGGGTAGGGCTGCTGCGGGTAGGGCTGCTGCGGGTAGGGCTGCTGCGGGTATGGCTGCTGTTGCGGATAGGGCTGCTGCGGCGGTTGCGGCTGCGGTTGCGGCTGCGGTTGCGGTTGCGGTTGCGGTTGCTGCTGCTGCTGCTGCTGCTGCGGTTGCTGCTGCGGTTGCTGCTGCGGTTGCGACTTCGATTGCCCGTGCGGCTGTGCGGGCTTCTGCTTCTTCGGATCCGTCTTCGATGCCGGCTGCGCATGCACATGCGCCGGCGCGCCCATCACGACGAGCGCACCGGCCAGGGCGGCAGCCCCGGCGAGCCGCGCGAGCTTCACGCGTCCCACGGCCATGCGTGCCGCAAGCGCGCCGAGCACGACGAGCGAGAAGATCTGCCCGCTCGACAGACCGGCGTAGATGCCGCGTCCGAGGTCCGCGCGCTCGACCTCGATGCCGATGCGGCCGACGCAGTAGACGGCGACGGCCGCGAGGAACAGGTTGCCGTCGCGGCGCATGCGGCGCGCGCCCACCACACCGAGCGCGCAGATCGCGAGGCCGAGCAGCGCCTCGTACAGCTCGGTCGGCTGGACCGGCAGCGAGGCGGCGCGCGACGCGGGCAGCAGGCCGGCGGCGAGCTGGTCGTGCCAGGCGGGGCTGCCCGCCGGGAAGCGCACGGCCCAGGGGAGCGCGCTGACCTTGCCGTAGTCGCAGCCGGCGAGGAAGCAACCGATGCGTGCGAGCGCGAGCGCGATGCCGAGGGGGGCGACGCAGAGGTCGCCGAAGCGCGCGAGCGGAACGCCGTGGTCGCGGCAGACGATCACGACGGCCGCGGTGCCGGCGAGGTAGCCCCAGAACGAGGTCATGCCGGCCCAGTGCAGGTGGACGCGGCCGGTGAGCGCGTGCTCCTGGATCGCGTCGAGCAGGAGGGGCATGAGGATGCCGGCCGCGACCGCGGCGACGTAGCACCAGAGGACCGCGGTGGCGACGACGCCGGGATCGATGTGGTTCTTGCGCGCGATGCGCATCATCCAGAGCAGGGCGACGAGGCCGGCGAGGCCGACCATCGTGAACCAGCCGGGCGCGAGCGCCGCGGCGAGGTCGTAGGGGAGCACGTGCGCGAGCCAGTCGACGACGATCGGTCTCACGGCTGCACCTCCTGGAGCGAGCGTTGTTTACGGCGTCGGCGCGCGCGTCGGCGGGCGGCGGCCGCGAACGGGATCGGAAGCAGGCCCCAGCCGACCGACAGCGCGAGCGCGAACGCGGCGCTCGGCTCACCGCCCGCGACACCACACTTGCCGCTGCCTCCGCAGCTGCTGTTGGTCATCGAGCTCTGGCTGCTGTTGCAGGTGTTGCAGTTGCCGCCGCTGCAGCCGCCGTCACCGCCGGAGCTGCTGTTGTTGCACGAGCCGCACGAGCTGGAGCTCGAGGTGCCGCCGCTCGACGAGCTCGACGAGCACGTGCCGCCGCCTCCGCCTCCGCCCGACGACGACGAGCTCGACGAGCACGAGTCGCAGCTCGCACCGCCGCAGCCGCTCGAGTTGTTCGAGCTCGCGCAGGTCGAGTCGCACGAGAGCGAGTTGTTGCAGCTCGGACCCGAGCAGCTGCAGTTCGGAGAGGCGTCGCAGTTGTTGTTGCTGCACGAATTGCCGCAGCTGACGTCGGTGGTGCGCGGCGGCTCGCTCGTGCCCGCGTCGACGCCGGGGCCGGGGAACGAGCCGCTCGGCTTGCCGAAGATCGTCGTCAGGCACGAGTCGAGGGCGGTCGAGCACTCGGGGGTGTCGAGGAAATCGGCGTTGGCGTCGAGCGTCGAGAGCGAGTCCGCGGCGTGGGTGTCGCGGGGGCAGCTGGCGGCGTGGTCGGCGGCGCAGCGGTCGACGCTCGTGATCGCGAGCGCGGCGTTGATGCAGAGCAGGTAGTAGCCGCGTCCGCCGTTCGTCGCGAGCGTGGTGCACTCGGCGTTGCCGTCGCTCGTGTTCGTGACGGGGACGCAGTTGCTCGACGGCAGGCACGCCTCGCAGCGGCTGCGCTGGACGGCCGCGCACTCCGCGACCGAGCCGTAGAAGCTGTAGGGGTTGCCGATCGTGCCGTTCGCGGCCGTCGCGACCGCCTGCACGAGCTTCGCTGGCGCGCTCGGCTGCGTCGGCGTGCGCGCGATCGGTGCCGCGCCACCGACCGTGTAGCCGCTCGGATCGAGCGCCGCGATCACGACGGGGTTGACGACCAGCCGCCCGCGTTCGTAGCCGGCGATCGCGGCGAGCCGCGGCCCGGGCACGATCACGATCGGGCCGCTCGCGTGGCCGGCATCGGCGCCGAATGTCTGCAGCACGCCGAGCGCGCGCTCCGGCCCGACGGGCTGGGTGTCCCAGCCTGCATCGAGCTGCACCTCGAGCACGTGCGCGGCGTCCGCGAGGTCCGTCGCGGTCGGCACCGCATGCTCGCCATCGAGCACGACCAGGCCGAGCGCGTCGTCGCCCGCCTGCGCGCGCCGCATGTCGAGCTCGGTGAGCCGGTCCTCGATGCTCCCCGCGGCGACGCGCGAGGGCGCACCGCCCGCATGCAGCGCCGCGACGAGCACGTGTCGCGCGGCTTCCCGCTGCGACGCGTCCCAGTGGCCCGCTACCTCCGGCGAGACGCCGAGCAGATCGCGCAGCTCGAGGTCGCCCGGATCGACGCGAGTATCTCCCGTGCTACACGCGCTCGCGACAGCGGCGCATAGCAGTAGCCGAAACGATGTCCCCCACATCTGTCCCCATGCTACGCGTCCTTTCGCCGCGCGCCTCTTTCCCACCCAAAGCTCACCGTCCTTTGCCGCGACCGTGAGAGGGCCTTCCGTTAGCCGGGCTCATTCATCCGCAGCTGCCGCTCGCGCCGATCGTGTGCGACGCGCTGTCGCCCGGGCACTTGAGGTCGCACGTCGAGCCGCCGCCGCAGTTGATCGAGCACGAGCCGGTGCACGTGATGTGACACGTCGCGCCGCCCGAGCAGTCGACGCTCGCGCTCGCACCGACCGTCATCGTGCACGCCGAGGTGCCCGTGCACTTGAGGCTGCACGAGTCGCCGCACGCGCCCGTGCAGTCGTTGGAGTTGGCGCAGTCGAGCGTGCAGCTCTGGCCGCACGTGCTCTCGGAGATCGCGCACGTCTCGCCCGACGGACAGCTACACGTCGAGCCGGTGCACTTCGGCGGGTTGCCATCGGACCCGCACGCGAACACGACGATCATCATTCCCAGCGCGACTAGGAGAAGCTTCATGCGACGATCGTACGAAGCGCCGCCCGCGCTGTCTCCGTACGATTCGTGCACTAGGCCGCGTGTAGGAGCACGCCTACCAGCGCGCCGCCCGCCGCGAGCAGCAGCGAGCTGTTCGGCCAGCGCACGAGCACGCCCAGGCTCGCGATCGCGATCACGATCGTCGGCACATCGACGAGCGCCGCGTGCCCGAGCTGCACCGCGACGACGCCCATCAGCGCGAGCGACGCGACGACCACGCCGTCGAGAAACGCGCCCGCGAGCCGCGAGCGGCGCATGCGCGGCACCAGCGGACCCGAGAGCGCGACGAACACGAACGCGGGGGCGAAGATGCCGAGCGTCGCGACGACCGCGCCGGCGCCGCCGTCGAGGACGTAGCCGACGAACGTCGCCGTCGTGAACACCGGGCCCGGCGTGATCTGCCCGACGGCGATCGCATCGAGCAGCTGCGACTCGGTCAACCAGTGCAGCCGGTCGACGAGATCGCTGCGCAGGAACGCGAGCAGCACGTAGCCGCTGCCGAACAGCACCGCGCCGATCTTCGCGAACACGCCGAACAGCTTCGCGAGCGGCACGATGGGCGCGACCGCGATCGCCCGCCCGCCCGCGATGCCCGCCATCGCGAGCACGCCCGCGCCGAGCAGCACGACGAGCTCGTTCACGCCCGCGACGACCGCCGCCACGCTCGCGACCGCCAGCGCGCGGAGCACCCACGTCTTCATCGCGGTGCGCGCGAGCCGCCAGATCGCCCACGCGACGACCGCGATGATCACCGGCTTCACGCCGTACAGCACGTACCCGACCTCCGGCAGCGCGCCCCACCGCACGTACGCCCACGCGATCGCGCCGACGATCAGCGCGGCCGGGAAGATGAAGCACGCGCCCGCGACGAGCAGACCCGCCCAGCCGGCCTTGCGGTGGCCGATGTGGATGGCGAGCTCGGTCGAGTTCGGCCCCGGGATCAGGTTGCACGCGGCGACGAGGTCGAGGAACTCCTCGCGCGAGATCCAGCCGCGCTGGCGCACGACCTGGTCCTCCATCATCGCGACGTGGGCGGCGGGGCCGCCGAACGCGGTCGCGCCCAGTCGCAGGAACAGCAGGGCGAGCTGGCCGAGCACGGGCCGAGGATAGCTGGGGTACGTGTGGGGTTTCGACCTACGATGAGGTCTGTTCGCAATTCGCGGGACCGAGTAACACGGTCCTTCGTGCGGCGAAGCAGTGAACGATACGCGGTGGACCTGAGAGTCGAGCTGGCGGGACGCGAGGTCGTCGTGCACGACGTCTCGCCGGGCGGGCTGTTCCTCGCCGCGCAGCTGCCCGTCGGTGACGAGGTCGAGCTCGTGCTGGGCAGCGGGCGCGCGCGCGTGTGCGTCGTGCATCGCGGCGAGGGCGTCGCGCGTCCGGAGGGCGTCGGCGTGGTCGTGCGCGATGCGTCGCCGGCGTTCGCGGGGGCGATCGAGCGCGTGATCCAGCGCGCGCGGGGAGCGGTCACGGGTGGGCATGTCGTCGTCGGCGATCCGGATCCGCGCGTCGCGGAACGGCTGTCGACGGCGCTCGGCACGGCCGGCTTCACGGTCGCGACCGCGACGAACGGCCTCGAGGTGCTCGGCGCGTGCTCGCGGCGGACGCCGAGCCTGATCCTCGTCGACCGCGCGATGCCGACGATCGACGGGCTGGGGCTGCTCGAGCGGCTCGCCTGCGAGGTCGCGGCGGTGCCGGTGATCGTGATGTCGAGCGAGCCCGGCGATGTCGCGCGGGCATTCGATCGCGGCGCGGCGGACTTCCTCGCGAAGCCGTTCACGACGCTCGAGGTGATCGCGCGCGTGCGCCGCCTCGCGCTCGCGTCGCATCCCGAGCACGTCGTGCTGCAGGGCTCGCTGCAGGACGTCGGACTCCCGGCCGTGCTGACGCTCCTCGAGCAGGAGCGCAAGACCGGGCGGCTCGTCGTCAAGAACGGTCACACCGCGTGGATCGACCTCGTCGACGGCCGCATCGTCGACGCCGGCTGGTCACTCGCCGGCGATCACGCGCGCAGCGTCGTGTTCGAGCTGCTCGCGTGGACGACCGGCAGCTTCCGCCTGCTCGCGAACGCGGCGCCGAGGCGCGATGCCGGCATCGCGATGGCCGTCACGCACCTGATCCTCGAGCAGGCGCGCCTGCGCGACGAAGCAGCGCGCCGGCTCACGAAGCTAGCGCATTGAGCGTGTCGAGATAGGACACGACGCCGAGCAGTGTGCCCTGCGCGTCGACGACGGGCAGCGCGTCGATGCGCGCGTCCGCGAAGTAGTGCGCGAGCTCGGCGATCGACGAGCTGGACAGCACCGGCGTGATACCGGTGTCCATGACGTCCTGGACGTCGTACGCCGTCGGCGAGCGCGCCGTCAGGTACGTCTCCGGGTCGCCGATGCGCCGGCGCACGTCGGCCTCGGTGATCATGCCGATGATGTGCCCGGTGTCGTCGACGACCGGCAGCTCGTGGATGTGCTGCGTGCACATCAGGCGAACCGCCGCGAGCAGCGGCTGCTCGGGACGGAGCGTCGGCGGGTGTGCCGTCATGGCATCGGCGGCGGTGCGAGGCCCGGCCGCGATGCGCTGGCCGACGGTGTGCGCGAGCAGGATGTCGATCACGCTGACGACACCCGCGAGCTTGCCGCCATCGATAACCGCGAGCGCGCCGATCTTGGAGCTCGCCATGCGCGTGGCGATGTGGTCGACGCCTTCGGAGGCATCGACGGTCTCGGCGGGCTTCATCGCGAGGCTGACCGGCAGCTTCCACCAGCGATCGTCGGGATCGGCATGCGCGCGGGCCGCGAGCAGGTCACGTTCCGAGAGCATGCCGACGAGCTCGCCGTCGCTCAGCACCGGCAGGTGCCGGATGCGGTGCTGGGTCATCATCTGCTGCGCGTTGCCGAGCGTGTCGGTGTCCTGGATCGTCCAGGGGCCGCGCTTCATGATCTCGCGAATCGTCATGCGCTGTGGGAGAGCACGTGCAATGCCAGCGGTCCGACGCGTTTTCGCGCAGCCGATGCGCGGCGCGCGATCAGACGTAGATCATCTTGCGCGTCATCCCGCCGTCGACGGTGAAGTTCGCACCGGTGACGAAGCCTGCCTCTTCGGAGAGGAGATACGCGCACAGGCCGGCGATGTCCTCCGGCTTGCCGACGCGCCCCGCTGGATGCTGCTCGTGATCGGCCTTCGAGAGCTCGGGCGGATGGCGCTTGTCGCGCGGCAGGTACTCCGACGTCGCGATCCAGCCCGGGCTGATGCAGTTGACGCGGATCTCGGGACCGAGCGAGACGGCGAGCGCGTGCGTGAGCGCGACGAGGCCGCCCTTCGTCGCGGCGTACGCGATCGTGTCGGGCTCGGACTGCAGCGCGCGCGTCGACGAGATGTTGACGATCGCGCCGCGCGTCTTCGCGAGGTGGCGCACGGCGTGCTTCGTCATCAGGAACGCGCCGGTGAGGTTGACGTCGAGGAAGCGCTGCCACGTCGCGAGCGCCAGCTTGTCGACCGGGCCGACCTCGGGATTCGCGATGCCCGCGTTGTTGACGACGCCGTCGAGCCGGCGCCCCCACTTCGCGATCGCGGTCAGCGTCTTGCGGACATCGGCCTCGCGCGAGATGTCGGCGCGCCAGAACCGCACGCGATCGCCGTACTCCTCTTCCGCGTCGCGACCCGCGTGGACATCCGTATCGATGATCGCGGCGCGCGCGCCGTCGTCGACGAGTCGCTTGACGATGCCGCGGCCGATCCCGCGGCTGCCTCCGGTGACGACGAACACTCGGTCTGCAAAGCGCATACGCTAGGAGCTCGCGCTGCCGGTGTGCGGCGCGGCGGCGGAGCCCGAGCCGTTCGCCACCGCGGGCTGCGCCGTCGAGGGCAGGGCGATCAGGCGCGTCAGCTCGTCGATCCGCGCGCGCGATGCGGCGGCCTCGCGCGTCAGCCTCGCGACATCGGCGAGCGCCTGGTCGCGTTCGGTCCGCGCCGCGTCGCGCTCGTGCTGGAGCTGATCGCGCTCGGTGCGCGCGGCATCGCGTTCCTTCTGCGCCTGATCGCGATCCTTCGACGCGCGGGTCGCCTCGGCGCGCGCGCTGTTCCAGAAGCCCTCGTACATCGAGCGGCCGAGCTCGGCGGCGGCGCGATCGCTCTGCGCGACGGTGAGCTGCTCGACGAGCTGGCGCGTCGCCGCATCGGCCTCGTGCAGCGCCTTGTCGCGCGCCGCGATGATCGCCTCGTACTGCTTCTGCTCGTCGGCGAGTGCGTTCTGCAGCGCGGCGAGCGCATCGCCTCGCGCGGCGAGGTCGGCCTCGGTCTGCGCGAGCGCCGCGCGCGACTTCGCGACGTGTGCCTCGAGCTCGTTGTTCTCGCGCTCCTGCGCGGCGACCTCGGCGGCGAGCGAGTGCGAGCGCGCGTCGAGCTGGCGCAGCGACGTGTAGCCGACGAGCGTGATCGCGGCGAGCGCGACGGCCGCCGCCGCCGTCAGCGACAGCTGCGGGTTGCGGCGCGTGAACAGCGCCATGCGCAGCAGCGCGGAGCGGTCGAGGCTCGTCGGGCGGCGCGCGAGGAACGCGGTGAGGTCGTCGGCCATCGCGGCGGCGCTCGTGTAGCGCTGCGCCGGATCGAGCGCGAGCGCCTTCTCGATCACGCGGCGCAGGCGCTTCGGCGCGTCGAGCGGAGGCGGCGGCTCGCCGCTGGCGGCGGCGTCCCACGACTCCCACGGCGGGCGGCCCGCGATGAGGTCGTAGGCGAGCGCGCCGAGGCCCCAGATATCGACGGCGAGGCGATCGCTGGCCGCGAGCCGCGCCAGCTCGGGCGCGATGTACTCGGGCGTGCCGCCGCCGCCGCGGTTCGCGAGGCCGAAGTCGCCGATGCGCGCGCGCCGCGACACCGGCGTGATCAGCACGTTGTGCGGCTTGAGGTCGCGATGGAACACCTCGCGCAGGTGGGCGTCGTGCACGCCGAGCGCGACGTCGCGCACCCACGTGACCGCCTCGTCGAGGTCGCGCGGGCGGGCGCGCGCCGCCGATGCACCGGGCACGAGCTCGTCGCCCTGGTGCTCGCCGACGAGCTCCATGACGATGTAGCCGTCGTGCACGTCGAGCACGCGCACGACATGATCGCTGATCACGTCGCAGGCGGCCCGCGCCTCGGCGAGTGCGCCCTCGGCCTCCGCGTGAAACACCTTGATCGCGACGTGGCGGCCGAGCTTCTTGTCGAACGCGTGCCACACGGCCGCCGTGGCGCCCGCATCGAGCTTCGCGCCGAGCACGTAGCGCTCGCCGACGCGCGGTGCGCTGAACGCGCCGAGCCACAGCATCGCCTGCGCGCGCAGCCCCGGATCCGTGAACCGCTCCGCGACGAGCGCGGCCCACTGCGCGGGCGGCTGCGCCGCGATCTCGGCGAGCACGTCGGTGATGCTCATGCACCGATCCCGTGCTCGATGCCCTGCAGCACGACGAGGTAGCTCGTGCCCTCCGCGATGCGCTTGTTGACGGCGCCGAGCGAGAGCTGCAGCTCGCTCGCGATCTGCCGCTGCGTCTTGCCGTCGAGCTGGAGCCGCAGCGCGCGCCCGACCTCCTTCGGCGACGCGAGCGGGATCTTGACGCGTGGGTCGAGCACGCCGGCCTCGAGGTCGGTGATGCGCGCCGCGATCCAGCCGCGCAGCTCGGCATCCTCGATCAGCTCGGCGAGCTGGGCGTCATCGGGGAGCTGGACCTCGTCGAGCTCCTCGCGCGTACCGCGCCGGCGCAGCTGAGCGAGCCGGTCGAGGATGAACCGCCTCACGCTCTCGCCGACGTGCCGCTGGTCCTCCGGCAGCTCCTTGAGGCGCGCCCACTCGCCGCTCTGCACCCAGCGCGTCACGAGGGAGCCCAGGATGTCGTGGGTCGTGTAGCTGCCGCGATAGGACATCGATCGCTTGACCTTGCGGATCACGCGCTCGAGCTGGGCGGCCATCGCGGAGTCGTCGATCACGTTGGCGTGAACACTATGACCTGCCTGACGTCTTCCCAGATCGTTGGAGGTCAAAATGTTGAAATCCTGCGCACTTGCGCTGCTCGCCCTCGTGGCAGCCTGCCACCACGACAAGAAACCGACCACGATGCCCCAGCCGACGCCGGCCGCTCCCGCCCCGACGGCCCAGGCCAAGCCGGCCGCTCAGCCCGTGAGCACGAACCTCTCCGCCGGCGATGACCTCGTCCAGAAGTGCTCGCTGCAGGTGGCGCAGGACCAGCCGCACTTCGACTACAACAGGTTCGAGCTGACCTCGCAGGACCGCGCCGTCCTCCAGCAAGTCGCGACGTGCCTGACCAGCGGCCCGCTCAAGGGCAAGCAGCTCGAGCTCGTCGGCCGCGCCGACCCGCGCGGCACCGAGGAGTACAACATGGGCCTGGGCGACCGCCGCGCGCACACGGTCAGCGAGTACCTCGAGCACCTCGGGGTGTCGCACGTCGAGGCGAAGACCCGCGGCGCGCTCGATGCGACCGGCACCGACGAGAGCGGCTGGGCGCACGACCGCCGCGTCGACATGCAGGTCAACTGAGCTAGCGCGCCGGCTCCGGCTCGACGAAGTGCAGCCACACCCGCCACACGACGGGGTGGCGCTCCTTGATCTTCTCCTCGAGCGCGCGCGTCGTATCGACGAGCTCCCCCACCGTCTGCGAGCGATCGACCTGGACCTCGAGGTCGACGTGCACGTGGTCGGGACCGAAGTGCATCGTGATCGGCGCGTTCGCGGTGATGATGCCCGGCTGGTTGCGCGCGATGTCGCGCACGCTCTTGACGAGGTCCTCGTTCGCGGCCTCGCCGAGCAGCAGCGACCAGGTCTCGCGGCCGAGGACGATCGCGATCGTGATCAGCAGCAGCCCGATCGCGATCGAGGCCGCCCCGTCCGTCCAGCCGAGGCCGAGGTAGCGCGAGCCGGTGAGGCCGGCCGCCGCGAGCAACAGGCCGATCAGCGCCGCGCCGTCCTCGAGCACGACGACGAACGTCGTCGGATCCTTCGCGCGCCGGATGCCCTCCCACACGCCGAGCCCGTGGCGCGTGCGGCGGAAGCTGCGCCACGAGATGACCAGCGACGTCCCCTCGAACAAGAACGACGCGGCGAGCACGCCGTACGCCCAGTGGATCGCCTCGATGTGGTGCGGGTGGGCGACGTGGATCACGCCCTCGTAGATCGAGATGCCGCCGCCCATGCCGGCGATACTCATCGCGACGACGAGCGTCCAGAAGTACACCTGCAGGCCCTGGCCGTACGGATGCTCCTTGCTCGGGCCGCGCCGCGACAGCGTCAGGCCGAGCAGCAGGAGCAGCGAGTCGCTCGAGTCGACGACGGAGTGAATGCCCTCGGAGAAGAGGCTCGTGCTCCCGGAAGCGGCGGCCGCCGCGAACTTCGTGATCGTGATGGCGAGGTTGGCCGCGAGTGCCGCGTAGACCGAGACCTTCGACTCCTTCACGGCCCTTGTTTCTGCAACTGTCAGACCCGGTGCGTACGTTCCGAGGAATGCCTACGTCCACGCTCGCCCCGCTCGATGCGGATTGGGTCTTCGTCGCGCTGTACCGCTGCGCACGCTGTGGCCGTCACGTCACGTTGCAGCAGCACGATGGCGATCCCCCGGAGAAGCGCTCGTACCGCCACCTGCGCACCTGTCCGGGCGGCTGCCGCCAGGGCGAGTAGCGTTCGTATCGGCTGCGCCTGAGCGCCCGCCGCACCGCGCTAGCACGTAGCGCATCGCGCCCGCGTCGCGCACAATGACCGCTCATGCCGATGACCGCGGCCCATCCGCTGGCCGTCCTGCCGCTGCGCCGGACGAGCCTCGACTGGACCTGCCTCGTGATCGGCAGCACCGCGCCGGACTTCGAGTACTTCCTGCGCCTCGAGCAGGCGGGCGGGTTCAGCCACACGCTGCTCGGCCTGATCCTGTTCTGCGTGCCGGTCACGCTCGTCGCGGCCTGGCTGTTTCATCGCGTGATCAAGTGGCCGCTGGTGCACGTGGCGCCGTTCGGCGGCCGGCTGGCCGTGTTCGCGGATCGCCCGTGGCGGCTGACCTGGAGCTGCGTCGTGGCGGCGCTCGTCGGCGCGCTGACGCACTATCTGTGGGACAGCATCACGCACCCCGACATGTTCGGGCCGCAGCACGTCGAGTGGCTGCGCGAGGTGATCCACGTGCCCGGGCTCGGCACGACGCGTCGCTGCCGCGTGCTGCAGCACGGCTCGACGGTCGTCGGGCTCGTCCTGCTCGGCCTCGCCGCGTGGCGCGCGCTCGCCCGCGTGACTCCTCAGGCGCGCATCTCGGCGACGGTCGGGCAGCGGCTCGTGTGGGTCGTCTGCATCCTCGCGGTCGGCGCGCTGTGCATCCTGCACCTGTATCACGCGGACCGCTACGATCCGGGCAGCCTCGCCGTCGGCGCGATCGATGGCCTGCTGTTCGGCTCGCTGCTCGCGAGCCTGATCACGCGATAGCGCGCGTGCGAGAGACGAGCGCGCCGGCCTCGCCGAACAGCTGCTCGCGCCACGATGCGAGCACGGCCTCGGTGTCGCGATCGTTCGGGTGGAAGCTCGGGCGGAAGTACGCGAGGTACGCGGGCACGAGCCGCGTCAGGTAGCCGGGCGAGATCCAGAAGCGCACGGCGCCGCGGATCCACGTCCACGGCTTCCACAGGATCTTGCGATCGATCATCAGGCGCGCGTGCGCGATCGCCTGCGCGGCGAAGAAGATCGCCGTCGTCAGCAGCATGATCGCGGCGCGCCGCACGTAGCCGCCGCCGGCCGCGCGATAGACGTCGAACGCGACCGCCTTGTGCTCCGCTTCCTCGAGCGCGTGCCAGGTCCACAGGTCGCGCACCGCCGGGTGGATGTCCTGGCGCATGCGCTCGTCGGTCAGCAGGCTCTCGGCGAGCATCGCCGTGAAGTGCTCGAGCGCGCACGTCACCGCGAGCTGGGACTTCGGCGGCAGCGCCCTGCGCACGAGCTTCAGGAAGCGACGCAGCGTCGCGTCGACCGCGGGCGCCGACGTGTAGCCGTGCTCGACGATCAGATCGTTGAGCGCGCGATGCTCCTTGCCGTGCATCGCCTCCTGACCGATGAAGCCGATGATCTCGCGCTCGAGCTCGGGCGCGCGGTCGCGTAGCTGCTTCACGGAGTCGACGAAGAACTTCTCACCTTCCGGGAACAGCAGAGACAGCGCATTCAGAAACGACGTCTGATATGCATCGTCGTGACACCAGTCGCGCGGGATCGTCTGCGCGGAGAGTCCGAAGTCGACATTGCGACGCTGGATCGTCATGACCACCAATCTGCGACGCCGTGCTGTTTCGCCGTAGGTCCGGGCAGGCCGCCCGGTTATCATTTGGGGCCACGTGTACGACCTTCCCGGCGCCTACATCCGCGACTTCGTCGAGCTGACCGCTCGCTGGAAGGTCGATCCGGCGCGCCTGCTCGACGGTCTGCCGCTGACGGTCGAGGCGCTCGCGGATCCGGCGACGCGCGTGCCGCTGCGCGTGTGCGAGGCGATCCTCGCGCGCGGGATCGAGCTGACGAAGGAGCCGGCGCTCGGCGTGCACCTCGGCATGGCGATGCGCGTGTCGTCGCACGGCTTCCTCGGCTTCGCGGCGATGACGGCGAACACGGTGCGCGAGGCTCTCGAGCTCGCGGTGCAGTTCGCGAGCACCCGCACGAGCGCGCTCGCGCTGTCGGTGCACGTCGAAGGCGACCTCGCGTCGGTCGCGATCGAGGAGCGCACGCCGCTGCCGCCCGTGCTGCGCGAGGTGCTCGTGCTCGCGCTGCTGATCGGCGTGTGGCAGCTCGGGATGCAGCTCACCGGCAAGCCGCTCGACGGCTTCGGCGAGTGCACGTTCCCGCGGCCCGCGTTCGGGCTCCCCGACGAGCGCCTGCGCTTCGATCGCCCCGTGAATCGCCTCGTGTTCCCGGCGAAGGAGCTCGACCTGCCGATCGTCACGGCGGACGTCGCCGCGAAGCGCCTCGCGAAGGATCAGCTCGAGCGCGAGCTCGCCGCGATCGAGGAGGGCGGCTTCGTCACGCGCGTGCGCGCGGCCCTCGCCGATGGCTCGCCGACGATCGTCGAGCTCGCGAAGCAGCTGAAGATGTCGACGCGCACCCTGAAGCGCCGGCTCGCCGAGCACGGCACCACGTACTCCGCGCTGCGCGACGACCAGCGCCGCCAGCGCGCGCTGCTGCTGCTCGACGACCGGTCGCTCTCGATCGGCGAGATCGCCACGCGCCTCGGCTACACCGAGCTGCCGAACTTCACGCGCGCGTTCAAGAAGTGGACGGGCCTGACGCCCGCCGCCTATCGCGCGCCTACTCGGCCGCCGCGACCTGCGCCTTGATGAACGCGAGCGCGGTCGGGAACCGCTGCAGCAGATCCGGCTGCGCGAGCAGCGCCTGCTGCGCGATGCCTTCGAGGCGGAAGCTCGTCGTCTGATCGATCTCGCCGGCGGCCTGGCACAGCGTCTTCGCGAGGCCGAGCGCGGCTTGCGGATGCTGCGCGAGCTGGGCGACGCGCTTGCCGACCGCCGCATCGAGATCCCCCGCGACGTCGTGGACGAGCCCGTAGCGCTCCGCCGTCCGCGCCTTGACGACGCGGCCCGTGAGCACGAGCTCGCGCGCGCGTGGCTCGCCGACCGCACGCACGAGGCGCGTCGTGCCGCCGACGTCGGGCACGAGGCCGAACGCGATCTCCGGCAGGCCGAGCACGCAGTCCTCGCTCGCGATGCGGATGTCGGCCGCGAGCGCGAGCTCGAGCGCCATGCCGATGCACGCGCCGTGCACCGCCGCGATCACCGGCTGGTGCAGCCGCGCCATCTTGTGAAACACGTCCTGCAGCTGGTGGTGCAGGTGAAGGAACGGCGCCTGCGCGGTCGCTCCGAACACCTCGGCGAGCAGCGTGTGGTCGATGCCGCTCGAGAAGACCGGGCCGCGCCCGCGGATCACGACGACGCGCACCTTGCGATCCGCACCTACCTCGTCGAGCGCGGCCCCGAGGTCGCGCATGGCCTCGCCATCGAGCGCGTTGCGCTTGTCGGGGCGATCGAGCCACAGCGTGGCGGTGTTATCGGAACGGACGACCTGGATGCGCGACATGCGCGCAGTCTAATCCCAGCTGCGGTACCACGCGACGCCGATCGAGATCCCCGCGCCGGCCGTGATGAACAGGACGTGGTGCGCGCGCGAGAACCGGCCGCTGCGGATCGCTGCCTCGAGTGCCGCGATCGGCCCCGCCGTGTGCGTGCGCTGCAGATCGTGCGGCACCTCGGGGAGGCGGTCGAGCGGGATTCCGAGCCCGCGCGCGACCTGCGCACCGAACGTCACCGGATACTGACTCGCGATCACCAGCTCGATCTGCTCGGGCCGCAGCTGCGCGTCGGCCATCACGTCGCGCGTCACGTCGATCGCGTGCTCGACGCAGTGCTCGGCGAACGCCGGCGTCTCCGTGATCTCGACGATGTTGCGGCCGTGCCAGCCCTCCTCGGGCGCCCAGTGAAGCCGGCTCTCGAACATGCCGGCGTCCTCGTCGAACGTGCGCTGGACGAACCGCTCGAAGCCGAGCCGCCCCTCGACGAGCGTGACGGCGCCGCCCGCCGGTGCGAACGGAAACCCCCGCGAGGTCCGCGGCGACGGATCGGCATCGGCGGCGACGATCATCGACAGCCGCGTGACGCCTCCGCGCGTGAACCCGTCGACGACGTTCGCGGCGCTGAGGAAGCCGCAGCCACCGTCGAGCAGGTCGAACGAGAACGTGCCGTGCGCGCCGAGGTGCGGCACTGGGTTCGCGCCGACATCCTCCTGGATGATCGAGGCGAGCGCCGGCTCGGCGGTGTTGTGGTCCTTGTAGATGCCGGTGTGGATCAACAGGTCGATCTCGTCGGGCTCGTGATGCGCACGCTCGAGACACGCCTCGGCGGCGGCATCGGCCAAGTGCAGCGCGCCGCGCCCGAAGACCCAGCCGCGCCGGGTCGCCGTCGCAGCTGCCTCAATGCGTGTGCCCATGGGTCTCCTCCAGCTCGTCCATCGCGAGCAGCACGACGCCGACCTCGAGCCCCGACGCGACCGACAAGAGCAAGATCTTGTCGCCGCGGTGGAGCTGGTGCGCCTCGAGGTGGCGATGCAGCGCGATGAACAGCGTCGTCGAAGCGGTGTTGCCCAGCTCGTCGACGGTGATCACGAGGTGGCGCGGATGCTCGCCGAGCCTCTCGGCCATGACGCGCTCGCCGCCCTTGAGCGCGCGCACCGACGTCTGGTGCGGGATCAGCCAGTCGACATCGCCGAGATGGACGCCAGCGCGCGCGAGGATCTCCTCGATCAGCGGCGGCCCGTCGGTCATCGCGACCTCGTGGATCTTGCGCGCGCGCGTGTACATCGACGCGCCGGGATGCGAGTAGCGCGGCAGCCCGAGGCACAGCCGGCTGTGCTCGGCGAGCGTCGTGAAGCCAGCGAGCAGGATGCCGGGCTCGCCGCGATCGACGATCACGGCGGCCGCGCCATCGCCGAGCGTCAGCGACGCGAGCTGCGGGCTGAGGACGCTGCGGATGCTCTTCGCGGCGTTCGTGCCGAGCCCCGTGATGCGCTCGCCGCTGACGACCATGCCGCGCCGGATCGCACCGCGCCGGATCATGTCGTCGAGCAGGAACACGCCGGTGAGCATGCCGGCGCACGCGTTCGAGAGGTCGAACGCGCGGGCCTGCGGCGCGCCGATCGCCTGCTTGATCGAGTACGAGAGCGGCGGCTCGAAGCGATGGGTCGTGCCGTCGATGTAGCGCGTGATGCTCGCGTCGATCACGATGTCGAGATCGGCGCCGGTGTAGCGCGAGCGCGCCATGCAGTCGCGCGCGGCCGCGATCGCGAGCGACAGCGACGTCTCGTCGGGGCCCGCCTCGCGGTGCTCGCGGATGCCGGTGAGCCGCTCGAGATCGATCTTCGTGTGGTGCTTCGTCGACGCCATCAGCTCGCGCGTCGTCACGCGATGCTCCGGCAGGTACGCACCGACCGCCTCGATGCGCGCGTTGTGGGCGGCACCTCCGGCGGTCTCCGCGAGCATCCACGACGTCATGCCGCCGCCTCCTTCGCGAGCGCCGCGTTCATCGCGTCGAAGCCGCGCTTCGCCTCGACGGCGAGCAGCCGCTTCGCGAGGCGCGGCAGGATCCCGGTGAACCGCTCGATCTGGACGAACCGCGACCTGCCGCCGGGCAGCGGCGTGATCTCGAAGACGTGATCGCCCGCGGCGATCCAGCGCGCCAGGACATGCCCCTCCCAGCGCAGCTCGTGGTCGTCGCGGACGGTGACCTTGGCTCGAAACGCGAGCGGGATTCGCAGCGACGGCCGCACGCGCACGTGGATCGTGCCGCCGACCTCCGGCGTTCCGCTCGCCTCGCGGATGAACGGATTCCACTTCGCAAACCGCGGCAAGTCGGTCAGGACGCGCCACACCGCGGCGGGCGGCGCGTCGATATCAGTCGCGGCGCGAACCTCGATCATGCCGAGGAGTCGAGCAAGAAGCGCGCCTCGGCCGAGCGCAGCGATTGCACCGCGCATCGCGTCGCGGCTCACGCTACGATGATGCTGATGTTGCCCGATCCGCAGTCGTTCACGTTCCGCGGCCGCCGCATCTGCTATCGCGAGTACGGCTCCGGGCCGAGGGCCGTCGTGCTGACACACGGCCTGCTGATGGACAGCCGCATGTACCAGAAGCTCGCGCCCGTGCTCGCCGAGCGCGGCCATCGCGTGATCACCGTCGACATGCTCGGTCACGGCTCGTCGGCGCAGCCGTACGAGATGACGGAATATTCGATGCCGCAGTTCGGCCGCGACGTCGTCGCGCTGCTCGACCACCTCGGCCTGCCGCAGGCGGTGATCGGCGGCACGTCGCTCGGCGCGAACGTCGCGCTCGAGGTCGCGGTCTCCGCACCCGCTCGCGTGCGCGCGCTCGTCCTCGAGATGCCCGTGCTCGAGAACGCGCTGCCCGCCGCGGCCGCCGCGTTCGTCCCGCTCGCGCTCGCGCTGCGGATCAGCCAGCGAATGATGCGCGCAGTCTCTGCGATCACGCGTCGGATCCCGCGCACGAATTACGTCGTCGATCTGATGATCGACTTCGTGCGCCGCGATCCGGCCGCGTCGCTCGCCGTGCTCGACGGCCTGATCTTCGGCCGCGTCGCGCCTCCGATCGAGGATCGCCGTGCGCTCACGCACCCGACGCTCGTCGTCGGTCACCCGTCGGACCCGATCCATCCGTTCAGCGACGCCGACCGCATCGCGCGCGAGCTGCCAAACGCACGGATCGTGACGGCGCACTCGATCGCCGAGTGGCGCATCAACCCGGCGCGGCTCGATCGCGAGCTCTCCGCGTTCCTCGATGAGGTCTGGGCGCTGCGCGCCGTCGCCTGAGGCACAATCGATGCACCGCTGTGGGTGATGGCCGACATCACCAACCTCGTCGAGCTCGCCGAGCACAGCGTCCAGCGTTTCGCCGATCGTCCGCTCTTCGGCGAACGCGTCGACGGCCGGTGGGAATGGCAGTCCTTTCGCGGCTGGCAGGCGCGCGTCGACGCGATCCGCGGCGTCCTCGACGGCCTCGGCGTCGTCCGCGGCGACAAGGTCGCGATCATCTCGCGCAACAGCAGCGTCTGGGCCGCCGCCGCGTACGCGACCTATGGCCTGGGCGCCGCGTTCGTCCCGATGTACGAGGCGCAGCGGCCGAGCGACTGGGAGTTCATCCTGCGCGACTGCGGTGCGAGCGTCGTGTTCGTGCGGACGCCACAGATCGCGGAGGCGCTCCGGGTCATGACCCCGCGGCTGCCCGCGCTCAAGTACGTGCTGACGATCGAGGACCCGCTGTCCCTGCGCGAGCTCGAGGCGCGCGCGCACCCGGTGCCGGCAATCCATCCCGACGCGGACGACCTCGCGGGCCTGATCTACACGTCGGGCACGACCGGCATGCCGAAGGGCGTGATGCTGACGCATCGCAACATCACGTTCGACGTGCTCGGCACGCTCGCGGAGTTCCCGTTCTCGCCCGATGACCGGACGGTCTCGTTCCTGCCGTGGGCGCACGTGTACGGCCAGACGTGCGAGCTCCACCTGCTCGTCGCGGCCGGCGCGTCGACCGCGTTCAACACGAACACCGAGCACCTCCTCGATGATCTGAAGGAGGTGAAGCCGACGATGCTCGTCGCCGTGCCGCGCATCTTCAACAAGCTGCATGCCGCGGTGCGCTCGCAGATCGCCCACAAGCCGCGCGTGATCCAGCGCGTGTTCGAGCGCGGCCTCGAGGCTTCGCTCGCGAAGAAGCGCGGGGAGCGGCTCGGGTTCGTGCAGCACATCATGCTGTTCCTCGCTGGCTTCCTGTTCGGCGCGGTCCGCCGCAAGCTCGGCGGTCACATGCGCTACGCGATCAGCGGCAGCGCGACGCTCTCGCACGACGTCGCCGAGTTCATCGACGCGATCGGCATCGAGGTCTACGAAGGGTACGGGCTGACCGAGACGTCGCCGATCGTGTCGTTCAATCGTCCCGGTCACCGCAAGTTCGGCAGCGTCGGGCTGCCGCTCGACGGTGTGCACATCGAGATCGACGAGACGCGCGGCGACGTGCCGGGCGAGGGCGAGATCGTCATCCACGGCCCGGTCGTCATGAAGGGCTACCACGCGCGCCCCGAGGAGAACGCGCGCACGCTCACCGCCGACGGAGGCCTGCGCACCGGCGACGTCGGCCGCATCGACAAGAACGGCTTTCTGTTCATCACCGGCCGCATCAAGGAGCAGTACAAGCTCGAGAA
Source organism: uncultured Kofleriaceae bacterium (assembly GCA_964446175.1). Lineage (GTDB taxonomy): Bacteria > Myxococcota_A > Polyangia > Haliangiales > Haliangiaceae > JABFXX01. Next base: position 1,307 of record CAYUNM010000041.1, on the reverse strand, counting down.
CGGCAAGTACGTCATGCCGTCGCCGCTCGAGGAGCAGCTGCAGCTCTCGCCGTACATCGCGAACGTGATGCTGCACGGCACGGGCAAGCCGTACAACGTCGCGGTCGTCGTCGTCGATGTCGCGCAGCTGCGCGCGTGGGCCGCCGAGCGCGGGATCACGCTCGCCGCGCAGCTCGACAACGATCCCAACGTGCGCGCGCTGATCGCCGACGAGATCGCTTCGCACTCGCGCGAGTTCCGCGGCTACGAGAAGCCACGCGACTTCATCGTCAGCGTCGAGCCGTTCACCGTCGAGAACGGCCTGCTCACGCCGACGCTGAAGGTCAAGCGCCGCGACGTCATCGCCCGGTTCGGTGCCGCCCTCGACGCGCTCTACCACCGCATCGTGCCCGAGCCGCCGTCGCCGCTGCTGCCCGGTCCGCCCGCCGCCGCGGCGCGCTGAACCTGCGTGATTTCGGCCGGGCCGCCGGGCCTCGCCCTTGCAACGCACCAGGTCATGCGGGTCCTGGTTACATGGGGTTCGACGCGCGGCGGAACCGCCGGAATCGCCGAGCACATCGCGAGCACGCTCGAGCATCACGGGCATGAGGTCCTCTGCGTGCCCGCACGCGATGCGCCGTCTCCCGAGGGCTTCGATGCCGCGGTGATCGGCGGCGCGCTCTACGCAAACCGCTGGCATCGCGAGGTCCGGCACTTCGTCGAGCATCACCTCTCGCAGCTGCGCCGCATTCCGATCTGGCTGTTCTCGAGCGGCCCGCTCGACGAGTCCGCCGACCGCAACGACACCGCTCCGACCCGCGAGCTGCGCGCGCTCCTCGCCCGCACCGGTGCCGTCGAGCATGTGACGTTCGGCGGCCGCCTCGACTCCGCCGCGACCGGCTTCGTCGCTGCCCGCATGGCGAAGGACCACGCGGGCGACTGGCGCAACCCGGCCCGCATCGACGCGTGGGCCGAGGCACTCGCCCACGACCTCCCGAACGCGAAGCCGCGCCCGTTCGAGGAGCTGCACGGTCACGCGCTGCATCGCATCGTCGAGTACGGCGCGGTCGCGTGGGCCGTCTCCGCCGCACCGCTGCTCGCACCGTCGCTCGTGATCTCGGCGCTGCTCGCCGTGCTCGCGTTCGGCCTGCTCGCGCATCGCTACCAGGCGGAGATCGGCGCGTACGGTCCGCTGCTCACGGCCGCGCTGTGGGCGGCGTTCGCCGCCGTGCTCGACGCGATCTTCTTCCGCCGCATCGGCATCGTGATCCCCGTCGCGTTCGGCTTCGCCGCCGCATGGGCCGTGGGCGCGATCACGGCGATGACGC
>CAYUNM010000040.1:56689-77900 GCA_964446175.1 uncultured Kofleriaceae bacterium | reverse complement strand
GCGCGGGCGCGAGTAGAGGCGCGCGCGGGCGCGAGTAGAGGCGCGCGCGGGCGCGAGTAGAGGCGCGCGCGGGCGCGCGTAGAGCGCGTGCCGGCGCGAGTAGAGGCGCGCGCGGGGCGCGCGTAGAGGCGCGCGCGTGGGCGCGAGTAGAGGCGCGCGCGCCGGCGCGAGTAGAGGCGCGCGCGGGCGCGAGTAGAGGCGAGCGCCGGCGCGCGGCGTGAGTCGCGGCGTGCGGCGCGAGTGGCGGGGCGGCAGCTACTTCTTGCCGCCCTGCGCCTGGATGACGGCGTCGACGGCGCCGCCGTTCGACTTGATGTCCGGGTGGTCCTTGTTGTCGGTGTCGAGGACCGCCTTGATGACGGCGGGCGTTTCCTTCTTGGGGGGCGCGTGCTGCTCGCGCTCCGCGAGGACCTCCGTGCGGACCTTGGGGTCTTCGATCGCGATGCCGATCGCGTCGTAGTCCTTGAGGCGGTCGACCGCGCGCGCGTCGAAGTCGCCCGCGTGCCAGGTGATCTGGCCGGACTCGATGTCGATGTCACCCGCGCCGTACTTGGCTTCCATGTACTGCTCGAGGGTGGCGAAGTTCTTCTTGTCTTCGGGGAGGACGGAGACGTCGAGCGAGACGAACATCTTCCAGAGCTTGCCGTCCTTGAAGAAGAAGAAGCGGCGGTTGTTCTTGCCGCCCTCGTTCTCCCAGCGCTCCATCATGCTCTCGCCCGTGTTGTGGGCGAACTCGTTCTCGATGATCGAGACGTCCCAGCCGGTCTTGTGGCCGTCGAAGTTGACGTAGGTGGAGGAGGAGCGGGCGAGCTCGGCCTTCTTCTCCTTGCGGAGGCGGTCCTGCGTCGTGATGTCGGTCGTCGCCTTGATCTTGTCCTCGTAGCGGTCGTCGATCTGTTTCTGGAGGACGGCGAGGACGTCGTCCTTGCTCATGCCGAACTTGAAGCCGCCGTAGAGCTCCATCAGGGCTTTCTTGTGCTCGGCGGAGAGCGGCGGCGCGGCCTTCTTCTTCGAAGCGGCGGGCGCCTTCTTCGACGTCGCGGCTTTCTTCGGAGCGGCGGTCGCGACGAGGCCCGGGGCGCTGACGGCGAGGATGGCGGCGAGGAAGGTGGAGCGCATACGAGCCTTTCGACGTGCGAGGTGCGGAAAAGATTCAGGCGCGCGGGGCGCGCCGGAGCACAGCGATTACATGAAGAACGAGAACTTCTTGCCCTTGTTGGCGACCTGCTGGAGCCGCTGCTCGAGCTTGTTGCCTTCTTCGATCAGGCCGCCGACCGGCTTGCCGTCCGGGCCGGTCTTGCCGTGGATCAGCTCGTAGATCGCGCGGAGACGCTTGGTGTAGAGCGTCTCGGAGGCGACGCCATCGGCGCCCTTGACGAGCGAGTCGCGCACGCCGCCCGGGAGGAACATGACGAGCTTGTTCGTCGGGACCGAGTCCTGGCCGCCCATCGCGAGATCGGCCTGCGACCAGGTGAGGCCCGGCTCGGCGCGGTAGGTGAACTTGGACGGCGCTTCGCCTTCGCCGCACTTACCCGAGGTCGCGACCTTGCCGTTGCAGACCGGCGGGCCGAGCTCGACGAGCTTGGCGCCGAAGTCGACCTTGTCGGTGTCGGTCGGAGCCTGGACGTAGACCGCGTAGCGGAACTGGCCGGAGAGCGGCGCGTTGTCGGCGTCGGAGAGCGTGCCCTCGGCGGCCTTCTTCGCGGCGTTCGCGAACGCCTGGTCGTCGGAGATCGCCGACTTGACGTGCTGGTCGACCATCGACTTGAGCTGGATCACGCCCGAGTAGAAGGTGAGGATCTGGCCGGAGGTCTCGGCATCGAGCGCGTTCTCCTTCGCGCGGAAGACGAGCTCTTGCTTGACCTCGAGCTTGGAGACCATCGCCTGCAGCTGCTTGTCGGTCGCGCTGTCGGGGCGGAAGTTCTTCTTGGTCTTCGCGTCGTCGAGGAACGTGTCGATGTCGGAGAGCGCCTTCTTGAGCTCGGAGACCGTCGACGGCGTGTTCTTGTCGCCGAGGATCGCCTTGGCGCCGTTGAGACCCTTGTTGTAGTCGCTCGCGCTCGAGCCGACCGAGCCGACGATGATGCCGATCACGACGCCGAGCGCCGTCGGGATGCCGATCTTCGCGATCATCGCGCCGTGCGACTGCGCGCCGACGTGCTCGACGGGCTTGCCGTCGTGAACGATCACGATCTCCGGAGCGCGCTGGACGGTGCCGACCGCGGCCATCGCGTTCATCGCGGCGAACGGATCGTCGTGCGCGCTGGGGATCACGGGCTGCGGCGGCTGCTGCGGAGCGAGGCCGGGAGGAGGCGGCAAATTCAGGCCGGGCGGCGGCACCACGCCACCACTGGCACCGTTCGCGGCGCGCGGCGTGGCCCCGGTCGGCGCGGCAGCGGCGCCCTTCTTGAGGCCCAGGCGCTGCTTGAGCTCGCTGATGTCGCGGCTCCCGGTCTTCTTTGCGTCACTCAATGGCGTTCTCCTCCGAGGCGCGACTGTATGAACCAGTGGTCGCAACTGTCAAGGATGCTCGGAATCTCAGCCGGTTGCGTAGATCCTGTCGTCGTGACGCCACAGTCACGTAAGACGTGAATACGTGGTCACACCAGGCGATCCCGTCGTTGGATGTAAGCACTCAGGATCTCAACCGTTTCCTAATGGGATGCGGCGTTGGATGAGCTGGCCCGTCGGGTGCAGAATAAACCGTCGGGGCTCGTCGAGCGTCCCAGCATCTAGAAAGGGAACACCCGTGAACCGTCGCCTACCAGCTCTCGCCTTTGCACTCGCCTTCGCCTCGTCCGTCGGCGCCGCGGAGGCAGGCCACGCCCACTTCAGCGGCGGTGTTCACTTCGGCGGCGGCGCGCACTTCGGTGGCGGCGGCTGGCACGGTGGCGTTCACATCAGCGGCGGCTCGTCGTTCCACTGGTCGCGTCCGGCGTATCGCCCGACGTACTGGGGCGTCAGCGGCCACGTCTACGTCGGCGGCGGCTACCCGTACTACTACCGGCCCTACTACTACTATTACTACCCGGAGTACGTGCCGTCGTATTACTCGGCGAGTTACTACCCGGTCGAGGCTGGCGGCGGCCCGAGCATGACGGCGGTCTACACGCCGCGCCCCGAGCTGCCCAAGCTCGGCGTCGGTCTGTTCGCCGGCGGCGTCAGCACGCAGGACTCCGCGGGCAATAGCCAGCATGACTCGAGCGACGTCGGCATCCTCGGCCGGCTGCGCCTCGGCAACGGTGGCCTGCTCGTCGAAGGCGAGCTCGGCAAGACGAGCTACGACGTCAACGGCGCGAGCAACGTGCGCGTCGATCGCCGGCTCGGCGGCTCGCTCATCTATGAAATCGGCGCGTACAACGCGCTCGCGCCGTACGTGCTCGGTGGCATCGGCGTGCAGCAGGCGAGCGTCAACGGCGACTACTCGACGACGCAGGACTTCGCCGAGATCGGCGTCGGCCTTCGCTGGGCCGTCACGCCTCACTTCCACCTGACCGCGGACATCCGCGCCGGCAGCCGCTCGACGGTCGCCAACGACACGATGCCGGTCACGACGCTCGGCACCGCGCGCTCGATCGCGCCGCCGACGACGGACAGCGGCAACAGCGAGGACTACACGCGCGCCCGCCTCGCCGCGATCCTCTACTTCTGAGATCGCGCGCAAACGGATCGCGGCCGGGTCGTCCCGGCCGTTTGCATTTTCGGGGTGGCGAGGGCGAGGCGGTCGGCGGTTCGCGGTAGGATCGTTGTCGAATGGTCCCGGGCATCCAGCAGCGCCAGCTCGTGGCGCGCGACGGTACCCGCATCGGCTATCAGGTGCGCGGCGAGGGCCCGGCCGTCGTGCTCGCGAACGGGCTCGGCGGGACGTACCTCGCGTTCCGCTACCTCTACGACGCGCTCGGCAGCTACAAGACGATCTGCTGGGACTACCGCGGCCTGTACACGAGCGGCGCACCGGCCGATCCGCGCGCGAACACGATGGTGCATCAGGTCGACGACCTCGCCGAGATCCTCGCGGCCGAGCAGGTCGACGACTTCGTCATCGCCGGCTGGTCGATGGGCGTGCAGGTCGCGTTCGAGACGTATCGCCAGATGGCAGCGCGCGTGCGCGGCATCTACGCGATCAACGGCACGTACGGGCGCGCGTTCCGCACCGTGATGGGCAGCCGGCTCGTCGGCAAGATCATCCCGATGCTGCTGCGGCTCGTGAAGGCGCAGGCCTCGCTCGCCGGGCGCGCGACGAAGGTCGTCGCCGGCAAGGACGCGCTGATCTCGGCGATGAAGCGCGTCGGGCTCGTCTCGCAGACGATCGATACCGAGATCTTCCGCGCGGTCGCGGCCGGGTTCCAGACGATCGACTGGGCGATCTACAGCGATCTGCTCACGCGCCTCGACGAGCACGATGCCGAGGAGGTGCTCGAGAAGGTCGCCGTGCCGACGACGATCGTCACCGGCGATCGCGATCTGATGACGCCACCGGCCACCGCCGAGTACATGCACCGCAGGATCCGCGGCTCCCGGATGGTCGTGATCGAGGGCGGCACGCACTATACGCCCGTCGAGTATCCGGCGATCCTCGTCGACGAGCTCGGCAAGCTGCTCGACCGCGTGCCCGGCTGGGAGCGCAAGGGAGCCGCCGCGTGAAGTGTCCGCAGTGCAATCACGATGTCCTCGACATCGACGTCAAGTGCGGCAACTGCGGTGCCGCGCTCGGCGCGACCGGCGCGCAGCGGATGATCGGTCAGACCGTGCTCGGCCAGTACGAGCTCGTCGACGTGCTCGGGCAGGGCGGCATGAGCGTCGTGTTCAAGGCGAAGCACAAGCTGACGGATCAGGAGGTCGCGCTGAAGATCCTCCCGCCGGAGCTCGCCGCGCACAGCCAGGTCAAGTCCCGCTTCCTCGAGGAGGCCAAGGCGCTCGCCGCGCTCGATCACCCGAACATCGTCCACCTCTACAACTTCGGGCAGGAGAACGGCTCGTTCGTGCTCGCCATGCAGTACGTGCAGGGCAAGACGTGGGAGCGGATCATCCTCGAGAACAAGCGGCTCGACTGGAAGCAATCGTGCCGCATCGCGATCGACGTGCTCAAGGCGCTCGAGTACGCGCACGGCCGCGGCGTCGTGCATCGCGACATGAAGCCGAGCAACGTCCTCGTGCGCAGCCACGACGGCATGGCGACGGTCATGGACTTCGGCATCGCGAAGATGGCGCAGTCGACGCGCCTCACCGCGACGGGCCAGACGATGGGCACGGTGCGCTACATGTCGCCCGAGCAGGTGCGCGGGCAGGACGTCGACCTGCGCACCGACATCTACTCGCTCGGCGCGACGCTCTACGAGTCGCTCACGGGCGACACGCCGTTCGATGGCCAGACGCACTTCGAGATCATGACGAAGCACCTCTCGGAGGCGCCGAAGATGCCGAGCACGCTGGGCGTCGAGGTCCCGTACGCCGTCGAGGAGGCGCTGATGAAGAGCCTCGCGAAGAAGGCGGAGAACCGGTTCGAGAGCGCGCGCGACATGCGCAAGGAGCTCGAGGCGGCGCTCAAGGAGAACGACGTCGCGCTGCACGAGACGCAGAAGGTCGGCCGCGAGGAGCTGTCGCTGCCGCCGAAGCGGGCGCCCCAGACCTCGCCGCGCGCCGCCACCGCGAGCGACCTTGCCGATCAGCTCGAGCCGCGCGCGTCGAGCCCGCGCCCCCGGCCGCGCAACATCATGCCGATCGTCGCGATCGCGATGCTGGTGCTCGCCGCCGGTGCCGCCGCCGCGTTCTTCCTGCTCGGCAAGAAACCCGGCTACCAGGCGGTGACGCGCGTCAAGGGCGCCGAGCTCGCCGCCGGCAAGACGATCGATGGCATGCTCGTCGAGACGACCGGCCGGGTGACCCCGGACGAGGTCGCCGCGGCCTACAAGAAGGCGCTCGGTCAGCTGGAGACCGAGGGCGACAAGCTGCAGGCGCACTGGGCCGTGATCGACGTCATCGTCGCGCTGCCGCAACCGCTGCTCTGCGAGCCGAGCGCGTACCCGGTCGACCTGCCCCCCGCCAACTGCAAGAGCCTCCAGGCGGCGCACGCGATCGGCGCCGGCGGCAAGCACGTCCTCTACGTCGCCGACGACAAGACCGGCCTCGATGGGGCGCTTCGCCAGGGCATCGCCGACGCCGTCTGCAAGCTGCAGGTCGCCTACGACGACGATCCGAAGCACATCGACGAGATCTGCGCGGTCACGTCGAAGTTCGCGGCGGGACGGTGACTGGTGGGTCGGTTGGTTGACAGCCCTGCGTAACCGCACGAATAATCGCCAGCTGGAGGGAGAATGTCCCGCACGGTCATTGCTGCCGTCGTTGCAGTCGTCATCGCCGCGCTCACGGCGGTCGCGTTTTTCGTCACCTCGACGAGCATCGACGACAAGGTCAGGAAGGATGCCGAGAGCCAGCTCCGACGCGCCTACCAGGTCGTCGGTCAGCTCGCGCAGCTCGAAGCGATCGACGTCGCGAACAAGGCCGAGCGCCTTGCCGCCGACCGCGCGTTCGTGACGGCGCTCAAGAGCGAGAGCCAGACCGAGCGCAACAACCAGGCGCGCCTCGGCTTCACGAAGTTCACCTCCAACGAGAAGGAAGGCGACCGCAAGCCCGACATCATCGCGCTCGTCGACGCGCAGGGGAACATCGTCGCGATGAACGACGTGCCCAGCATCGTCCCCAAGCAGTGGAAGAAAGAGGGCACGAACGACACGATCATCCCGGCGCTCAACGTCGTGCTGGGTAACCGCGTCATCATCAGCGACATGTTCGATTACCAGGATCGAATGATGAAGATCGGCGTCGCGCCGGTCATCGATCCTGATGCCCCCGTTCCGGCGAGCGATCCCGATGGTGTCGTGATCATCGGCGCGATCGTCGTCGCGTACGCGCAGACCGCGTCGGACGCGCAGCACGACAAGGCGCTGCTCGGCACGGAGATCGCGTACTACGACGGCAACCGCGTCTTCGCGACGAGCTTCACGAAGAGCGGCTCGCTCGAGGAAGACACGGGCAAGGGCAAGCAGCTCACCGATATCTTGAAGGGCGGCAAGATCGTCCAGTCGTCGTCGCAGCCGGTGAAGGTCAAGATCGACGGCATCGACTACTACGCCGCCGCGATCGGCATGCCGCGCTCGACGACGAATACGCGGCGCATGCCGAAGGACTACCCGGCCGTCACCGCCGGCGCGATGGTCCTGTCGCCCGTCACCGATGTCCAGAACACGGCCGCGACGATCAAGATCTTCATCATCCTGCTCGGCGCGGGCGCGCTCGCCATCTCGATGCTCGGCCTGTACCTGTCGCATCGCCGCCTGATCGCGCAGGTCGATTCGATCGAGCTCGGCGTCACCGACATCATCAACGGCAACGTCGACCGCACGTTCCGCCCCGTCGGCCCCGAGCTCGACGGCCTCGCGAACGGCCTCAACGTCATGCTCGCCCGCCTGCTCGGCCGCCCCGAGCCCGGCGAGGAGGAGTTCGACGACGAGGGCAACCCGATCATCCCGGGCCGCGTCGACTTCGAGGAAGGCGAGGAGAAGCCGCAGACCGATCCGGATCTCGCGGCGCTCGCGCAGGAATCGGAGCCTGACTACTACAAGCGCGTGTTCACCGAGTACGTCGCGGCGCGCAAGGCCGTCGGCTCGCCCGATGACGTCTCGTTCGAGAACTTCATCGCGAAGCTCAAGGTCAACGAGGGCAAGCTCAAGGCGCAGTACCAGTGCCGCGCCGTGCGCTTCCGCGTGATCACGAAGGACAACAAGGTCTCGCTCAAGCCCGTCCCGATCTTCGCCTAGAGTCGATCGATGGCGGTCCTGACCGGGCTCGCGCGTCTCGCACGCGAGGGCAACACGCAGATCGCCGGCAAGCGCGTCGGCTTCATCTGCAACCCGACGTCCGTCGACGCCGAGCTCGCGCACGGCATCGACATCCTGCGCGGCAAGGGCGTGAACCTCACCGCGCTGTTCGGGCCCGAGCACGGCGTGCGCGGCGACGCGCAGGACATGATCGGCGTCGGCGACGACCGCGACGCGGTCACGGGCCTGCCGGTGTTCTCGCTGTACGGTCACGAGGAAGCGTCGCTGACCCCGACGCCCGCGATGCTCGACCAGATCGACGTCATGCTGTTCGACGTCCAGGACGTCGGCAGCCGCTACTACACGTTCGTGTGGACGATGGTGCTCGCGATGCGCGCGTGCGCGAAGGCGAAGAAGCCCTTCATCGTGCTCGACCGCCCGAACCCGATCGGCGGGCACCTCGTCGAAGGGCCGGCGATCGAGCCCGGCTTCGAGTCGTTCGTCGGGCTCGTGTCGTGCCCGAACCGCCACGGCATGACGCCCGGCGAGATCGCGCGCTGGCGCCACGCGGTCGAGAAGCTCGACAACGAGCTGACCGTGATCTCGCTGCGCGGCTGGGAGCGCGACATGTACTGGGAGCACACGGGCCTGCCGTGGGTGCTGCCGTCGCCGAACATGCCGACGGTCGACACCGCGCTCGTGTATCCCGGCATGTGCCTCGTCGAGGGCACCGAGCTCTCCGAGGCGCGCGGCACGACGAAGCCGTTCGAGTTCTCCGGCGCGCCGTGGCTCGACGGCCAGCGCCTCGCGCGCGACATGACGGCGATGGACCTGCCGGGCTGCATCCTGCGACCGATCGTCTACACGCCGACCTTCCACAAGCACGCGATGAAGCCGAACGGCGGGGTGCAGATCCACGTCACGAACGCCGAGGCGTTCCGCCCGTATCGCACCGGCGTCGCGTTCCTCAAGGCGGCGCACGATCAGGCGCCCGAGAAATTTGCGTGGCGCGCGAAGGCCTACGAGTTCGTCGACCAGATTCCCGCGATCGACCTGCTCGCGGGCACGGCGGCGCTGCGCGAGGGGATCGAGGCGGGAGCGTCGATCGATGACCTCACGGCGCGCTGGCCGCGCGACGAGGGTGCCTGGCGCGACGAACGCGAGCCTTACTTGCTATACGAGTAGGGTGACGGTCGCGATCTTCGGCGGCAGCTTCAACCCGGTCCACGCGGCGCACCAGCTCGTCGCGCTGTACGTGCTGGAGACGCAGGAGGTCGACGAGCTGTGGCTCGTGCCGACGTACGCCCATCCGTTCGGCAAGCCGCTCGCCGGCTACGACCATCGCGTCGCGATGTGCGAGCTCGCGGCCGCCGCGCTCGGGCCGCGCCTGCGCGTGTCGCGTGCCGAGCAGGAGCTCGCGAAGCGCCCGGAGTTCGTCTCGAGCCGCACGATCGACCTGCTCGAGCACATCGCCGCGACGCACCCCGGCGAGAAGCTGCGCTTCATCATCGGCAGCGACGTCCTGCGCGAGACCGACAAGTGGCACCGCTGGGACGCGGTCGCCGAGGCGGCCCCGCCGATCGTCGTCGCGCGCCCGGGGTTTCCGGGGGGCCACGGGGTGGAGATGCCCGACATCTCGGCCACCCACGTGCGCGAGATGCTGAGTCAGCGCGACCCGGGCGTGTCGGCGCTAGTGCCGCGGCCCGTCCTGGGCTATATCGCCGCCCACGGGTTGTATGGCTACGGGACGTAATCCCACGACGTTCATTGTCGGCGCTGGACCGGTCGCGACCGCGATCGCCGGTGCCTTGCGTCTTGCCGGCGTGCCGGTGCTCGGGCTGTGGGCGCGGCGTTCCGCGCCCGCGCGGCAGGCCGGCTCGACGGCCGGTGTCGCCGCGTTCTCGTCGGCGCCGCCCGACGTGCTGCTCGAGGCCGAGGTCGTGATCCTCGCCGTGCGCGATGCGGTGATCGCCGAGGTCGCGCAGCTGCTCGTCGGCTCGGGCCTCGTCAACAAGCGCCACGTGCTGCTGCACTGCGCGGGCGCGGCGTCGGCGGAGGAGCTGCTCGGCAACGTGCGCGACAAGGTCGGCGGCGTCGGCACGCTGCACCCGCTGTCGGCGATCGCCGACGGCCGCGAAGCGATGCGCGCGCTCAAGGGCACCGTGTTCGGCATCGAAGGCGACGACGTCGGTCGCGCGATGGCGGGCCGGCTTGTCGCGGCGCTGCACGGCGTCCCGCTCGCGCTCGACGGCACGCAGATGGCGAGCTACCACTGCGCCGCCGCGCTCGCCTCGAACTATCTCGTCGCGGCGATCGATGCTGCCGCACAGGTGCTCGCAGGTGCGGGCGTGTCACCGTCCCAAGCTGCACAGGCCCTCGTGCCGCTCGCGGAAGGCGCGTTGCGCAACGTGGTGCACAAGGGTACGACGGACGGCCTGACCGGCCCTGTTCGACGCGGCGACGCGACAACGATTCAACGTCATCTCGAAGCACTGCGCGGCAAGCCGGAAGTCGCCGAAATCTATCGCGCGCTCGCGCGACGCGCCGTCGAGATCGCCGCGCGCATCGACGGTCCGGATGCTCCCGACAAGACCGGCCTCGCCGCGATTCGCACGTTGCTCGAACAGTAGCTCGTGTATCATCGGCGCGATGAGGTCGATCGCGCTGTCCTTGCTCGTCATCTTTTCTTTCGTCGCCACGGCGTCTGCCGATGACCTCCCGAACCGGGTGTTCAACGGCAGGATCATGACGTCGGCGAAGCGCTACCCGACGACCGCGAAGTCGCAGTCGGCGTACGTCGCGCAGATCAAGAAACAGTCGACGTCGAACTTCCAGGAAGACAAGTCCGACCACAGCTGGATGATCTACTTCGCGGCGTTCCTCAAGCGGCCGCTGAACGATGTCGAGTACACGATCAAGTTCTACGAGCTCGGCGGCGGCGGCCAGCGCCTGCTCGGCACGAGCGACCAGTTCAACGACGAGCGCGGTCAGAAGACGATCGTCTCGAAGATCAAGCTCGACAAGAAGGGCTTCGGCGTCAACAAGGAGCTCCTGATGACGATCGAGAACAAGGGCACGGTCTACGCGTCGACCCGGTTCAAGATCCTCGGCGAGGGCGAGCACTTCTCGGGCAAGGTCAACTTCTCCGAGGACGAGGCGCAGGGCAAAGAAGACGGCGACGGCGACGACGACGCCAAGAAGAAATAGGCTCAACGGACATCGAGCGGCAGCTCGAACGCGCTGTCGACCGACGGCGGGAACACGCGCACGACGTAGTGCCCGGCCTCGGGGAACGTGTAGCTGAAGACGTAGTGGCCGGCCTGGTCGCCGTGCGGCTTGGCGGACAGGCCCTTGGCGCCGTGCGCGTCGGCGACGGTCACGACGACCTCGTTCGCCGTCACCGGCTGGCCGAGCTTGTTCCGGATCTCGAGGTGCGGGCGGACCTCGCGCCCGGCGACGATCGGATCGGGGACGACCGCGCGGACGAGCAGCTCGCCGTCGTCGAGCGTGATCTCGCGGCGCTGCGGATCGCGCGGATCGGCGGGCGGCGTGTCGAGCGGATCGGCGGGCGCGGCGGCGGTGAAGTGCACGAAGCCGAAGCCGGCCGCCGCGAGCGCGACGACGGCCGCCGCGATCCCCACGCCCCAGCGCCGGCGGTGACGCGTGCGTGGCAGCTCCGTGCCGGGCGGCAGCTCCTGGCGCGTGACCTTCGCGGAGCCACGCAGCGTGGATCTCGGCGCCGAGGGCGCCCGGGTCTTCGCGGCCGCCGCCTTGTCGGCGAGCGCCTCGTCGATCAGCGCGACGACCGCATCGGCGCTCGCGGGCCGCTCGTCGGGCTTCTTCGCGAGCATCAGCTTGCACAGCCGGTCGATCGACTCGGGGACATCCGCGTTCTTCTCGCTCGGCAGCGGGGCAGGGCGGCCGAGGTGCGCGAGCAGGACCTCGAAGCCGGAGCCGTCGAACGGCGGCTCGCCGGTGACGAGCTCGTACAGGATGCAGCCGAGCGCGTACAGATCCGCGCGCGCGTCGACGAGCTCGCCGTGCGCCTGCTCGGGCGACATGTAGTGGGGCGTGCCGATCAGGCCGCCGCTGGTGAGGCGCGTCGCGTCGGCATTGCCGGGGCGGCACACCGCGATGCCGAAATCGACGAGCGTGATCCGGTCGTCGCCGTTGCGGTCGCGGCGCCAGATGATGTTCGACGGCTTGAGGTCGCGGTGGACGACCTCGGCCGCGTGCGTCTCGCTGAGCGCGCTCGCGATCGCGCGCACGATGCGCAGCGCGCGGCGCGCGGGCAGGGGACCGTCGACGAGGATCTTGTCGAGCGGCTCGCCGTCGACAAGCTGCATCGCGAGGTACGGCCGGCCATCAGGCAGCTCGCCGACCGCGTAGATCTGCACGACACCGGGGTGCTGCACGCGCGCGGCACTGCGCGCCTCGCGTGCGAACCGCTTCGCCATCACCGGGTCGGCGGCGATCTCGTACGTCGGCACTTTCACCGCGACGGGCCGATCGAGCCCGACCTGCGTGCCGCGATACACCGTGCCGAACGAACCGGAGCCGAGCACGCTCTCGAGCGCGAACTGGTTGTCGATCGTCGTGCCGAGCAGCGACGCGGCCGGCGAGGACGGCGACGGCGACTCGCGCGGCCGCACGCGCGGCTGTGTCTCGAGCACGAGCGAGCCGCCGCACTCGGGGCAGAACCGCCCCGACTCGTCGGTCTTCAGCTGGCACTTGGAACAGACGCGCACGCAGGTTTGACCGTAGCAGCCCCGGCGTTGTTCACGCACGAGATCCACTGAAACAGCTGCTACGTACGCGTGCGTACGGGATTTCCCGGTGGCTACTTCTTGCGCCTCGATGCCACGGGCCCGTCGCCGAGCGGGGTCGGCCCGGGCGCCGCGGGCACGCCGAGCGCGACGAGACAGCCCTTCTTCTGCTTGCGCATCGCCTTCGCCAGCGCAGCCTGTTCGCGCTCTTGGAGCGTCCCCGCGGCCTCGGTGTAGTAGCCGGCGGTCCGCTGCTTCTCCTTTAGTCGCGTGCGCTGCCGAGGCGTCAGATCGGGATCGTCGAGCTGATCCTGAGCTTCGAGCTGCCGATGGACCTGCATCCCGATCTCGACGTGCGCGTCGTGCAGCCCGGTGACCGCATCGCGCACCTCTGGCGAGCTCGCGGCCGCACACGCGACCGCCTCATCCGCGCTCGCGTGGAGATCCGGAACCCACCGCTCGGATTCCGCGCCGGCTTCCCGCGCGGCCTCCTGCGCGGCGCGTAGCTGCGCGGCGTCGGGGTGAGCCGGAGGCAGCGCGATCGCACGGTCTCCGCTGTCCTCGTAGGTCCATGCGCCGACATATCGCTCGCCGCTGTCGAGGAAGACGAACAGCGTCGCGTCGTGGAGATCGACGGACGGCGAGACCTTACCAGCCGCCTTGCGATACACGCCGAGCGCGGCCTGCTCCCACAACTGGTCGGCGCGCTCGACGACGTCCGTGCCCTTCTCGAGTGGCGCGCCGTCCTTCATCCACACGGCGTTCACCGACACGATCGGCTTCGTCACGTTGATCCCGAACATCGTGTGCCACTCGCGCCCTACCATGATCATCGGCGCCGGTCCGTGTGTCGGCACGACAGGATCGCCGCCGCCACGGAGCCGCGGCGACCGTTTCACATCGAGCTCCTGGCTCCCGAGCGGCGTTCCGAAGTGCGTGAGCGTCACCTTGTAGTGGCCATCGGGCCACGTCTTCGCCCACCCGATCCACTCGTCGTACTCCGCGTCGCTGTCGGCCTTCATGTCCTCGTGAACGCCGGGGCCGTCCAGCACGACGTGGAGCTCCTCGGGATGGTTGTCCCAGACGTGGACCGAGTTGTAGGTGAACCACAACACGTCCGGATCATCCTTCGTCCAGTCATGGACGAACTGGAACGAGTCCGGAATGAACTCGACGTGCGCGAGCTTCGACACCGCCGGTTTCGGTGGTGGCGAATCCCCGTGCAGCTTGTCGAGCCACGCCGTACAGCCCGTTAGCGACACTCCGACGATCAGCGCGATGTGCTTCATGCGCGAGCCGTAGCAAAGACCGGTCGGATGGCTCCACCACTGGCGCGATGCGCGCCAACTTGGCGTACAACAGACCATGCGGTTTTCCCTGGTGCTGGTCGCCGCGCTCGCCACGCCCGCGGCCGCGGGCGGCCTCACACTGCCTGTGCAAGGCGTTCGCAGCCTCGAGCGCGCGGGGGCGTTCGTCGCCGGCGCCGACGACGCCGACGCGCTGTGGCTCGATCCCGCGGGCCTCGCGCGCGCGGCAGGCGAGGGGCACCAGCTGCTGCTGTTCGATGTCGCGTACGTGTATCAGCCGGTGACGTACTCGGCGGGCGCGACGAACCAGCAGCCCGGCTCGCCGGCGCCGCAGCTCGCCGCCGCCTACGGCGTGAGCGATCGGCTCGTGATCGGCGCGGGCCTCGCGACGCCCTACGCGCCCCGCGGCCGCTACAGCGCCGATGCCGCGCGCTACGCGACGACGGATCTCACGGGCACGACGTTCGTGCGCCTCGCGATCGGCGCCGCGTACCGCGTGACGCCCGCGCTGCGCATCGGCGCGACGCTGCAGGATCACATCACGTACCTCGAGCACGAGCTCGTCGCATCGGCGTGTCCCGCGGGCATGACGTGCGATCGCAGCTACGACATGCCGCTGGCGATCGACGAGACCGATTACCTGTCGCCGTCGGGCTCGCTCGGCGTGCAGTACGATCCGTCGCCGGCGTTCACGCTGGGCGCGCTCGTGCAGGCGCCGGTGCGCGTGTCGGCCTCGGGCACGCTGACGGCGACGCCGCCGCCGGCGCTCGCGAACGCGATGGTCACCGGCAAAAGCGTGCGCGAGGCGTTCTGGCTTCCGCCGGTGATCAAGGCGGGCGTCGAGTGGCACACCGAGGCGCTGCGCGTCGAGGCCGCGCTCGATGTCGAGCTGTGGTCGCTGCACGACGAGATCTCGATCGAGCCGAGTCACGTCTCGCTCGGCGCGATGCCGCTGCGCGCGATGACGATCCCCCGGCAGTTCCAGACGTCGATCGCGCCGTCGCTCGGCGTCGAGTGGCACACCGGGCCGATGCAGATCGGCGGCGGCGTCGCGTACGAGACGAGCGCGATCGCGCCGTCGTACGTCTCGGTGCTCACCGTCGACGCGCCGAAGGTGCTCGTCACGCTCGGTGGCGGCTATGCGGCGGGCGGCTGGCAGATCGCGGGAGCGATCGGCTACGCGCGACTCTCCGACGTCGACGTGGCGGATCCGAAGGTGCCCGTGCTCGAGGCACTGGGCGGCACGCCGACGTACGTCAACGCGGGCACGTACCACGCGTACGATCTCGTCGCGGGCCTGCGCCTCGCGCGTGCGCTGTAGCTGCGCACCGGCGCAGTGTAATCGGCTGTTCACATGGGCCTCTCTGCGAGGCCGATGAAACGATCGTGGTGCGCGTTACCGATCGGCGGTTTTGACAGCGACCGGCATCGCGCGGTCGGGACGCATACGTTCTCCGCCGAAGTCGAAGACGTGTGGTGCCCGGCCGCTTGCGGCGACCGCGATGTTGTCAGCGAGAGGAGCTACGCGACCGCGCGGAGCGACGCGCCGACCTGCGGAGCGAGAGCGCTCTCGATCAGGCCGAGCGCGCGATCCGTACGCAGGTTGAGCGTCTCGGCCGGGAGGCCGAGGTTCGTGTGCATCTCGGCGGCGTCGAGGCTGCCGAGCAGGACGCTCCACGCGAGATCGGCGATCTCGCGCGCGTTGACCTGGCGGTAGATGCCCGCGTGGATGCCATCGGCCACGCACGCGCCGATGTGATCCTGGATGCGCGCGATGCCCGCGCTCACCGCAGCGACGACCTCGTCCGAAAGCTGCGGACGGATCGCCGGCTGCGCGAGGAGACGGAGGATGCGCGGGCCTTCCGCGTCACGCTCCGCCCACCGCACGAGGATGTTCCACGTATCGCGCAGACGCTTCGACACGTCGGCGTGCTCGCGCACCTGACCCATCTCGACGTCGAACACCGTGAGGGCGTCCTCGACGAGAGAGGTGTACAGGTCCTCCTTCGAGCGGAAGTAGAGGTAGATCGCGCCTACCGAGAGCTGGGCCGCGCGAGCGATGAGCTCGATCGAGGCACCCTGATAGCCGCGTTCTGCGAACACAGTACGGGCCGCTTCTTGGATCCGGCGGCGGCGAGCCTGCCGTTCCTGCGCTTTGCGTTCTTGAGCGTTCGTCATGGGCGTCTTAGTAGACATTATGACGCAACTCGTCAAGACGATTTCTAGTGGCAGATGATCGCCAACAGATTCTTCTGGTTGGCAGCGTTCACCTGCCGCGGTGCGGCTGAATTTCGCATCCTCGCTAAATGTGACTCGAATTTCGGATTTAATGCGGTTCATTCGATCAGATCGGACTCATCTTTGATGCGTCGGATCACCGCATGCTGCCAGCTCATCACATCCGCACCTCGGTCGCGATCGGCGCTGCCAGCGCCACCGTGATCGCCGCGTTGCTGCTCCATCCGCGCCGCGCGTCGTGTCCCGCGCCCACGCTGCAGCAGAGCGAGCTCGCGCTCTCCGCGCGTCTCGTCTCGGATGAGGTCGTCGCGGGCGAGCAGGATCTCGTCGTGACGATCACGGCGCCCGACGAGGACGCGCGTGCTCGTCCGCCGCTCTCCGTCGCGGTCGTGATCGATCGTTCGGGCTCCATGAGCGGCGAGCCGCTGACGAACGCGAAGGCCGCCGCGGACCGCCTCGTCGACCTGCTCGACGAGCGCGATGCGTTCACGATCGTCGCGTACTCGTCGACCGACGAGCTCATCACCGGCATCACGCGCGCGACGCCCGACGCCAAGCAGCGCGCGCATCAAGCGATCGACGGCATCTGGGCGCATGGCGGCACCTGCATCTCGTGCGGCATCAACCAGGGCGCGAGCGAGCTGATGCGAACGCCGATCGCGAACGGCCTCTCGCGCCTCGTGCTGATCTCCGACGGCCAGGCGAACGAGGGCATCTACAACCGCGACGACCTCGCGCAGCTCGCGGCGAACACCGCCGCGCACGGCGTCTCGCTCTCGGCGGTCGGCGTCGGCCTCGACTTCGACGAGATGACGATGATGCGCCTCGCGCGCGTCGGGCACGGCAACTACTACTACGCGGAGAACACCGCGATGCTCGGCGACATGTTCGCGCAGGAGCTCGGCGGCCTCACGCAGACCGTCGCCTCCGACCTCCGCCTCGAGATCAAGGAGAGCGCGACCACGCACGTCATCGACGCGTACGGCTATCCGCTCGTGCGCGAGGGCGGCGGCATCACGGTGCCGGTCGCCGACATGCGCGCGGGCGAGGTCCGCAAGGTCGTGCTGCGCGTGATGGTCACCGGCAACGACGTCGCCGCGCTCGACCTCGGCTGGCGCCGCGTCTCCGACGGCGCGCATCGCGACAGCCAGGCCGTCGTCGCGACGACGATCACGACGGACGCGACCCGCCAGGCGCGCACGGTCGACCGGCGGACGCTGCAGGAGGCGGAGGCGGCGCACTCGGCGCGGGTCGTCGAGGAGGCCGCGCGCACGTACGAGACGCAAGGCGCGGATGCGGCGCAGCAGGTGATCGAGCGCCACATGGCCGACCTCGACAAGAACGCGATGATCGACGCGCCGACGAAGGCGCGGCTCAAGGACGCCGAGGGCCAGGTGCGGATGGACTTCGCGAAGAAGCCGGCGCCGGCCGCGACGAAGAGTGCGCGCGCGGCCGCGTATCAGCTCGCGCAGTAAATGGCTTGCACGCGCGCGAACCAACGCCCGCGAACCACCGGGGGCGAGGCGGAGCTACGGCTCGAGGCCGGAGAGCGAGAAGCTCAGGTCACGCGAGATCAGCACCGCGTGGCGCGCCGGCATGTCCTCGAAGCCATCGCGCGCATCGCCATCGCCGCCCGAGACGAGCAGCACGCCGCGGAACGTCTCGTCGCGCTGGCCGCGATCATCGTTCACCCACAGCTTGCGCAGGCGCAGCGGCACGTCGTCCACGCGCGCGACGACCATCGAGCGGCCGTTCGACAGCGCGAGGTTGCCGAGCTCGAGCTCGTGCTTGGCCTCGCTGCGCACGAGCTTCATCGTCGCGGCGAGCGCGCGGCGCGTGACCTGCGTGTTGACGTTCGGATCGTCGATCGCGCTCTCGTCGTGCATCATCGCGAGGAAGACGTGGAACACGAGCTCGCCCGGCGTCTTGCCCTTGAGGTTGCGGCGCAAGAAGTCAGGGATGTGCTCGAGCAGGCGGCCTGTGGCGCCGTCGAGGTTCGGCGAGCCGGTCATCGCGAACATCCAGCGGCGGAAGCGGAACGGCGGCGTGTTATCCGTGCCGCCGAAGCGCTCGTCGCTGACGGCCTGGCCGATCGCGCAGTCTGTCGGGATCTCGGCGAGCGGAGCGGCGAGGTCCACCGGCTTCGCGCTCGACTTGGGGGTGCGTACGAGCAGTACGTCGCCGCCTTGCGAGTAGCCGAGGCCCCAGCGCGCGACGGGCGGCCCTGCAGACAGCACCGGGCGCACGGGCGCCAGGGCGGTCCACAACCGCTTCGGTTGATTGCACATGCAAGCGAACAGCTTCATCTCGGGGCTCCGCACCAGAACGAGCAATTCCGGTGCTCAACGACCGACATTGAAGGATCAAGGACCTACGACCCGCCCTACCGTGAGACTGAGTATAGGCCCTGCGTCTGACGACGCCAATCCTCGATTCGCAATCGCTTGAGCGTCAGGTGCTTGCGAGCACGCGCGTCACATGTGCGAACACGGAAGCGCGGTCAGTCTCGTTGAACACCTCGTGACGCATGTCGGCGAGGTCGTGATAGTCCGCGCCCGGTGTGCGCCCCGCGACGTGGCGGCTCTGCGCCGGATCGGTCAACGGGTCGGCCGCGCCGACGAGCCACGTCGTCGGAACGCGGATGCGATCGGCATGTGCCGCAACGTACTGTTGCGCCGCGCTCGACTCGGTGAACCAGCGTGCGGTCGCGACGTCGAAGTTGAGCTTGTCGGCGTCGTGCTCGCGCTGCTTCTCGACGTCGTGCGTGAGGTCCGTCGCGACGATGCCGTTCTTCTCCTTGAAGTGCGGCGCGATCCGGCTCATGACGCGCGCCATGACCTTGCGCCAGCCCGGCACGGGCTTCTTGAGCGCGAGATACGGCGACGAGATGATCGCGTGCGCGACATCGGGCGGGCGGTCGTCGCACAGTGCGCGCAGCGTGATCAGGCCGCCATGCGAGTGGCCGAGCGCGATCGCTTTGCTACCGGCGGGCACCAGTGCGCGCGCAGCGGCGAGCGCGGCGGCGAAGTCGTCGAGGTAGACGTCGAAACGATCGATGTAGCCGCGATCGCCGGGGGACTGACCGTGGCCTCGGCAATCGTACGAGAGCGCCGCCCAGCCGGCGTTCACGATCACGTGCGCGACCTCGCGATACCGCCCGCAGTGCTCCGCGTAGCCGTGCGTGATCAGCACGACGCCTTTCGGCGACGGCGGCACGAACGTTTCGGCGTAGAGCGCGCCGCGGGGCGCGTCGATCGTCGTCGTCTTGGTCGGTGCGATCGGACCCGGCGCTGTGCTCATGACCGCCCATCTATATCGCGTGCGCGAGATCTCCGGGTTGTGCTGGCGGTGGGCCTGCGTTAGGGTCCCGCTCGTGCGAGGGCTCAAGGCGCACGGATCGCTACTGTTTTTGCTCGTGGTGGCCTGCGGGCCATTCCATGACGAACGCAGCCCGGAGAAGAGCGCCAAGCGACTCGACATCGCGAAGGACTTCTTGAAGAAGCACGAGCTCGAGGCGGCCGAGCACGAGTGCGGCGTCGCGATCGGGCTCAACCCGCAGAACGACGAGGCGTACCTGACGCGCGGCCTCGTCTCCCTCGTGCGCGCGCGCGACACCGAGGTCACGCTGGAGGTCGACGGGTGCCTGACCGGCGTCGACGCCGAGGCGACCCGCAAGGACATGGACGCCGCCCTGATGAAGGCGGACGCCGACTTCGAGCAGGCGATCAAGGTCACTCCGGACTACGGCGAGGCGTGGGCCGACCGCGGCGTCGTCCACACGCTGCTCGAGGACTACGCCGCCGCCGAGGAGTACCTGAACAAGGCGCTCGGGCTGCCGCAGCGCCTCATCGATCCGGCGCTGACGCGCGCGAACCTCGGCTGGGCGCTGTTCCACGACAACAAGCTCGTCGACGCCGCCAAGGAGCTCCGCCAGACGCTCCAGTTCCAGCCGAAGATGTGCGTGGCGAATTACCGGCTTGCCAGGGTTTACTACGCGCGTCAGGAGTGGGATAAAGCCGCAGAACTATTCCAGGCCGTGTCAGAGGACACGACCTGCGGGTCCCAGGAAGCCAGCTACTACCTGATGAAGACTCGAATGCAGCAAGGGTTGATGTGCGAAGCGAGGGGCGCGCGCGATGCGTGTCTCAAGCTGTCGCCGAAGAGCTGCATCGCTGCGCAGTGCCGCGCCGACAGCGCGTCGCTGCCCGCTACGCCTTGCGGGAGCAATCCACCGTGAGGACCCAACGTGAAGGAAGTGGACTGTCGGTGATGACTCCCGGATCTGGCACGGTGGTGGATGCGCGCTCCGCGCTCGCGCTCTGGCTGCGCGACGGACGCGCTCGCAAGAAGCTCTCGCTCGACGACGTCGCACGGATCACGAAGATCCAGCCGCGCATCCTCGAGAAGCTCGAGAGCGGACAGCTCGAAGGCCTCCCCGCGGAAGTTTTCGTGCGCGGCTTCATCCGCAGCTTCGCGCGCTGTGTCGGGCTCGACGAGTCCGAGGCGCTCGATCGCTACACGCAGTGCCGCGAGCAGCCGGCCGCGCCGAGCATGGCGCGCGCGCTGGTCGAGACGATGCAAGAGCTCGCGCCGATCACCGCGCGCGTGGTGAAGGTCGAGAAGCCGATCGAGGTCGTCGAGGTCATCGAGGTCGCGCCGCCGATCGCGCTGGCGGAGGCGCCGGTGATCGAAGCCGCGCCGGTGGTCGAAGCCGCGCCGGTGGTCGAAGCCGCGCCGGTGGTCGAAGCCGCGCCGGTGGTCGTCGAGGCCGCGCCGGTGGTCGAAGCCGCGTCGGTGGTCGTCGATGCCGCGCCTGCGGTGGTCGAAGCCGCGCCCGCCATCGATGCCGCGCCTGCGGTCGTCGAATCCGCGCCCGCCATCGAGGCCGCGCCCGCACCCGCGAAGAAGAAGCGCACGCGCAAGAAGCTCGCGACCGGCACGCCGAGCGACGGCATGCAGACGGTGACGAGCGCCGCGACGGCCGCGCCGAAGCGCAGCCGCAAGAAGAAGGCAACGCCGGTCGAGGCCGCCCCCGTGGTTGTCGAGGCCGCGCCCACCGTCGCCGAGGCGGCACCGGTCGTCG